>JADJAE010000023.1 GCA_016704445.1 Deltaproteobacteria bacterium | reverse complement strand
AGCGGGTCGAGCGAGTCGCTGGTCCCGCCGATGCCGACGGAGCCGACGGAGCCGACGGAGCCCGAGGTCGAAGCGACGCCGGAGTGAGAGGCCGCGGAGACAGTGCGACGCGTTTACAGGGTAGGTAAACGGACGGTGGGGCGGCCCTCCTGGGCGGGGCCGAGTGCTTCGCTCAGGAGGTTCCGCCTCCGCCGTGGTCGCAGAGCCCGACGGTCCAGGCGGCGAATGCGGCGGGGGAGGAGACCCGGGAGGTGCCGCAGGCGAGGCGGTGGCGCCTCGATGCGACGGGCCCCGGTCGCGCGGCGCGAGCGGAGGGACGGCGGCCGGTGCAGCGCGGCTCGGAAGACCCTGGGATGAGCCAGCACTTCCAGATGCCCTCGGCGGTGCTGCTGCGCTACGGAGACTTCGCGGGGATGTACCTCACGCACCTCGGGTGGGTGGGGCTTCGCCGAGGGCTCACCCGCGCCATCGATGTCGGCGTGGGGGTGCCGTACTACTTCCTCGGGGTGTCCATCGACGCGCGCGTCGGCTTCGTGCAGCGCGAGGGCTTCGCGGCGGCGTGGTGGGCCTACGCCACGATCCCCTTCGTGGCGGAGGGCGAGCGGCCGACGAGCCAGCTCGGGTTCACCTGGTCGTTCGCGGGCCTCGGGTGGGCCACCGGGCCGCTGGTCTCGCTCTGGAACGACCGTATCGGCGTCCACGCGGGCGTCCACCTGGCGCAGCGCACGGGCCTCGGGGGGGCCTGGCTCTTCAGCCATGTGACCGCGGAGGTGCGGCTCGTCGAGGGCATCAAGCTCCTGTTGCAGGGGGTGTCCTTCAACGAGCTGTCGCTGGAGAAGAGCGACACGGCGCGCCCGCTCGTCGGCAACGGATCGGCCCGCTGGCTCCCCTACGGCCTCGCGGGGGTGCGCTTCTACACCCGGCGCTTCTCGGCCGACATGGGGGCGCTGGCGCCGCTCTCTCGCGACTGCCCGCTCTGGTCCGAGCGCCTGGCGGTCATCCCCTGGGTCGCGCTCACCCACAGGTTCTGATCCATGGCCGACGCCGATCGACAGCGATACGAAGGCCTGCTCGAAGAGATGGCGCGCCGCGATGTCCCGGTGGTCATCCGTCGCAAGACCGACTCATGGCTCCAGGGCTTCATCGACTCCGCCCTGCGGGTGCTCACCCTCGGGGGCCAGGATCGCTACCTCACCGACTACGTCACCACCCTGGGGACGACCATCTGGGTGCCCGCCACCTGGGAGGACTGGTCCTACCGAGCTCGGTACAAGGTACTGCGCCACGAGCTGGTGCATGTGCAGCAGTTTGAGCGCTACACCTGGCCCGGGATGGTGCTGATCTACGGCTTCTTCCCGCTGCCGGCGGGCCTCGCCTGGGGGCGGGCGATGCTGGAGTGGGAGGCCTACGCGGTCACCCTGGAGGTCGAGGCCGAGCTCGACGGGCTCGCCGCGGCGGCCGACCCGGGCCTCCACGACGAGATCGTGCGGCGCTTCACCGGGCCCGACTACGGCTGGATGTGGCCCTTCGAGGGGTGGGTGCGTATGCGCATCGCAGAGACGCTCACAGCAATCTCGCGGCGCCCCCCGATGCCCTGATAGACTCCGGGGCAAGATGGCCGCACCTGCTGTTGGAATCGACCTGGGCACCACCAACTCCGTGGTCGCTGTCTCAGTCGGGGGCAGACCCCATGTACTCACGGACGCGACCGGCAACACGCTGATCCCGTCGGTGGTGTCGTTCCTCGAGAACGGCGAACACATCGTCGGGAGGGCCGCGCGCATGCGCCGCGCGATCGATCCGCGCAACACCGTGTACTCGGTGAAGCGCCTGCTGGGCAGGCCCTTCAAGAGCGAGGAGGTGCGCCGCGCCCGCTCGCGCATGCCCTTCGAGCTGAAGGAGGGCGCCGACAGCTCGGTGATCGTCTCGACCCGGGGCGGAGACCACGCGCTGCCCGAGCTCTCGGCCATGGTGCTGCGCGAGGTGAAGCGCATCGCGGAGATGGGGCTGCAAGACAAGGTCGAGCGGTGCGTGATCACCGTGCCGGCGAACTTCAACGAGCTGCAGCGGTCGAGCACCAAGGTCGCGGGCCGCATCGCCGAGCTGGAGGTGGTGCGCATCCTCAACGAGCCGACGGCGGCGGCGCTCGCGTACGGCTACGGCCGCGGCACCCGCGAGAAGATCTGCATCTACGACTTCGGCGGCGGCACCTTCGACGTCACGCTGCTCGAGCTCTCGGGCAACGTGTTCGAGGTGCTCGCGACCGCGGGCGACACCTTCCTCGGCGGCGACGACATCGACGTGGCGATCGCCGACTCGCTGCTCCAGTCCTTCCAGCGCGCGACCTCGCTCGACGCGCTCCAAGACCGGGTGCTCTACGACATCCTCCGCGACGCCGCGGAGACCGCGAAGTGCGACCTCTCGAGCCGTGACTCCAGCCGGCTCAACATGGACATCACCCTGCCCGGGGGGCAGCCGGTGAAGTTCTCCCAATCGCTCTCTCGCACCGAGCTCGAGCGCCTCTCGGCGCCCTTCATCTCTCGCACCTTCGACGTCTGCTCCGAAGCGCTCAAGCTCGCGGGGCTCCGGCCCACGGACCTCACGGCGGTGATCCTGGTGGGAGGCAGCACGCGCATCCCGACGGTGCGCCAGCGGGTGTCGTCCTTCTTCGGGCGAGAGCCGCTCACCAACCTGCCGCCCGAGGAGGTGGTCGCGCTCGGGGCGTCGATCCTCGCAGAGGCGCTCACCGGCGGTACGCGCAAGTCGCCCAACACCCGGCCCATCACCGGGACGCACACCGCGGGGCGCCCGGCGTCGCCGAGCACGCGCGTCGGGGCCGTGGCCGCGGGCGTTCCGGGGACGGGAGGCTCGGAGCACAGCTCGCCCCACAACCGCACCACGCTCACCGGCGTCGGCGACGACACCGGCACCCACTCGACCCCGAAGGCCCCGCCCGGGGCGATCGTCCCGCCGCCCATTCCCAACAGCGCCCTGCGAGGCTCGACGCGCCCTCCGCCCCTGCCGGGCCGCGCCCCGTCGCCGGTCTCCGCGAAGCCGTCCGGCCGAGGGATGGAGCTCGATGACCCCTTCACCGACCTGAGCAACGCCACCGTGATGCAGCCGTCTCCGATGGAGCGCACCGTGGCGCAGGAGGCCCCCGGCGGCCTCGGCACCCTCGATGAGCCGTCGTTCATGGGGCGGCTGAGGGGCGTCGACCCCACCGTGGCGGTGCAGGTCCCTGCCTTCAACCTCGACGACCCCTCGATGGTCGGTCCGCTGCCGACCTCGCAGCCCAGCCTCCCCGCGGTCGCAGCCCGTCCGGCCGCCCCGGCGCAGGGGCAGCTCATCACCCCGCCGCCGCTCAGCCGCCCCAACGTCCCCGTGCCCAAGCCCCCGGTCGCCGCGCCTCCGCCCCAGCGCCCGGCCCAAGGCTCCGGGGGGCTGCGCCCGGAGATCGCCTCGGCCCTGCCGCCCTCCATCGCCGCGGCCATCAGCGCGCCCCGCTCGACGCTCGACGCCACCACCGGCCCCGGTCGCACCAACGAGAACTCGGTGCCGTCCTTTCACCTCGACGACGCCGTGCTCTCTGGCGACCGCTCGAGCCCGGGCGCGAAGTTCGGCTCCGAGGCCTCGAGCCCCGGCATGAGGGTCGAAGCCTCGGTCCCCGGCGCGAAGCCTGGCGACGAGGTCTCGATCCCGTCGTTTCGCATCGACACCGAGGAGATCTTCGGCAGCTCGGTGGGCACCGCGGCCACCATGATCGCGAAGTCCCCCGCGCAGCCACCGCTCGACGAGCAGACCCGCGCCATGCCCTTCGCCGGAGGCAACGTCACCCAGAAGGTCGCCTCGGTCGCCCCGCCCGTGCTGTCCCAGCCGACGAGCGCGCCGCGCACCCAACCGCCGCCCGCGGCCTACCCCTCACAGCACCCGCCGCAGTACGGCTCTGCTGCCTCGGCGCCGCCCTCCATGGCGCCCAGCATGCGCCCGATGGCCGCGCCGCTGCTGCTCGACGTCACGCCCTTCAGCCTCGGGGTCGAGACCGCGGGCGGGCTCTGCGAGGCGGTCATCCGTCGCAACGCCACCATCCCCGTGGAGCAGACCCGCAACTTCGCCACCACCAACGACCATCAAGACTCCGTGTACATCCGCATCGCGCAGGGCGAGTCGCGGAAGTTCCAGGACAACCAGGCGCTGGGCGAGCTGGAGCTCACCAACCTCCGCCCCGCGCCGCGCGGCGAGGTGGTGGTCGCGGTCACCTTCGAGCTCGAGGCCGACGGGACGCTCCGAGTGCGCGCCCGCGACGTCGAGACCGGCCGAGAGCAGGTGGTGCGCGTCAACCTCCTCACCATTCCCTCGGAGGGTGAGCAGGCCGACATGATCGCCCGCAGCCGCGGGGCAGTGGTCCCGGTGCCCTGATGCTGTCCGACAAGGTCCTCGCCGAGAACCTCGATCGCATCGACTACTACACCCTCCTGGGCGTGGCTCGCGATGCGCCGCTCGCCCAGATCCGCGACGCGTTCCACAAGTTCGCGATCCGGTTTCACCCCGATCAGCACATCGACGACGCGGAGACCCAGCGCCGGGTGCTCAAGGTCTTCAAGCGCGGCTCCGAGGGCTACCGGGTGCTGCTCGACCCGGTGCTCCGCGCCCGCTACGACGCGGCCGTCGCCCGCGGCGAGTCACGGCTCTCCCCCGACGCCGAGCGCACCAAGGTCGTCGGTGAGGCGAAGGTCGGGTCGGTCGCCGACGAGCCGCTCCCCTCGGACATCCAGCCGCTCTACACCCAGATCGCGGACAGCCTGCGACGGGGGGACGTCAAGAACGCCAAGGCTTTCATGATGCTGCTGGGGCGGAAGTCCAACCACCCCAAGGTGCAGGCCCTCGCCCGCGACGTGCTCGAAGCCGAGCAGAACCTCCTGCGCCGCCGCTGAGGGAAGGGGCGGAGACGCCTACTTCTTCAGCCGGGCCTTGAGGGCCGCGAGCTCGTCCTCGAGCCCGTCGCCCGTCTCACCGCGCTCCAGCTTGCGGAAGCGCTCCTCCAGCGAGTTCTTCTTCGGGTCTTCGATCACGTCGTGGGCCTCGACCTCGGCCTCCATCGCGTCGATGCGCTCCTGCATCTCGCGCAGCCGGCCGACCGCCCCGGCGTTGCTGCCGCCGACGGGGTTGCCGCCCGCCGCGCGCGCCTGCGACACCTGCGACGACAGGGTGTTCTTGCGGGCCTTCAGCTCTTCGAGCTTGCGCTCGAGCTGCTCGATGGTGGCGCGCAGCTCGGTCACGTAGCTGCTCTGCGCCTCCTTGTGCTTGTCCGTGTCGAGCGCCTCGCTCTCGTTCTTCTTCTTGCGCTTGAGCGCCTCCTTGGCGAGCTCCTCGTCGCCCTGCTCGAGGGCCAGCATCGCGCGGCGCTCCCACTGGGCGGACTCCTCGAGCTGGTCGCGCTGCTTCTTCTCCAGGTGCTTCACCGAGGCCAGGGAAGACACCACCTCCTGGCGGGCCTTCTTCAGCTCCTCGGACATGTCCTCGATGGTCTGCGACAGCACCTTGGCGGGGTCTTCCGCCTTGTCGATGAGCGCGTTGATGTTCGACTTCACGGCGCGGCTGAAGCGATCGACGATTCCCATGACCTCTTTGAACTCCCGGTGGAAGACGACGCGGAGACGCGCAGATCGTTGCATCGGGCAGCGAGGCTGTCCAGGGTTCGAGCGCGGGCGGCGCTCACTCGCGGCCGTTGCCGCCGAGCGCGGACAGCATCGCCGAGCTCGCGGAGCTCGGAGAGGTCACCGACGCGGTCGACAGCACCACCTCGCTGTGAGGCTGGTGCCGCAGCGCGCGCATCCCCTCGGAGCCCCAGGTCACCACGCCGCCGCCGACCTGCTTGGCGGCGTACATCGCCGCGTCGCAGCAGCGGAGCAGCGCGTCGGCGTCCCTGGCGTGGTCGGGAAAGATGGCCAGGCCCAGGCTCGCGCTCGACTCGATCTCCAGCGTGCCGCCGCCGGCCACCTCGAAGCGCAGCGGCTCGATGAGCGAGCGGTGCAGCTTCGCCGCGACGGAGCGCGCCGCGGCGAGGTCGGCGATGTTCTCCAGCAGGCACACGAACTCGTCGCCGCCCCAGCGGGCGACGCTGTCGGAGGCGCGGAGGCCGGCGCGCAGCCGGGAGGCGATGGTGCAGAGCACGGCGTCGCCGACGTGGTGGCCGTGGCGGTCGTTGACCATCTTGAAGCGGTCGAGGTCGATGAAGATGAGCGCCATGCGCTCGGACTGCCGTGACGCGCGGCGCAGCGCGGACTGCAGCCGGTCGGCGAAGAGGATGCGGTTGGGCAGCCCGGTGAGCTCGTCATGGAGCGCCGCGGAGGCCACGACCTGGACCAGCTGCGAGCGGGCGATGGCGTGGGTGAGCGCGCGCTCGAGCAGCGTGGGGCTGAACTCTCCCTTCACCAGGAAGTCTTGCGCGCCCTGCTGGAGGGCGAGCATGCCGAGGTTGCGGTCGTTGAGGCCCGTGAGCACCACGCAGGGGAGGCGCGGCAGGTGCCGGCGCGCGTCGAGGAAGGTGTCGATGCCGGTGCTGTCAGGGACGTTGAGGTCGAGCACCACCACGTCGGGGCGGGTGCGCTCGACGGCCGCGGGGAGGGCGGAGAGGCGGTCGATGGCGTGGACCTCGAAGCGGTGATCGGCGCTGCGCTGGAGGGCGCGAACAAAGAGAAGCCGATCGACCGTGTCGTCTTCCAGGAGAAGCACTCGGATCAGGTTTTCGACCACACGGCACCTCACCTGCCGGACCGCCAACAGGAAGACGGACGATCCCTTGGAGTGTACGGTCGCGAATCAGGGATCGGCAAGCCGGTATGTCGCCGCTGGGGCCTGTAGGTTCAGGGGTCGCCATGACCCGCGTCGGGTGCGCCGAGGTGGGAAGAAGGGCGTTGACGAGGGTGCGCGCCGCATGATCCCTCTCTTGGGTATCGCTGGCGAAGGTCCAGCGATGGGAGGCACAGATGTCCACGGTTCAATACGGCATGACGGGAAGCGCGGTTCGGCACCTCCAGCAGGCGCTGGTCGAGCAGGGGTACGAGATCGACGTCGACGGTGACTTCGGCGACGCGACCTTCGAGGCAGTGAGCCATTTCCAGGAGTCCAACGACCTCGACGTCGACGGCATCGCCGGGCCGCGCACCCTCTCGGCCCTCGGGCTCGGCGGCGTGTCGCACTCCTCGGGCTCGTCGGCCAGCCGGCACCCGATGCTCGAGCGCGGCTCCGAGGGTCGCTCGGTGCGCGTGCTGCAAGAGGCCCTCGTCGAGGCGGGCTACGAGATCGACGTCGACGGCGACTTCGGCCGCGCCACCGAGCAGGCCGTGCTGGCCTTCCAGGAAGCGAACGAGCTCGACATGGATGGCGTCGTCGGCCCCAACACCTGGGCCGCGCTCGGCGTCTGAGGCTCCTCTCGCGATCCGCGCCGCGGTTCGCCCTCATCCAATCCCATCACATCAACGGCCCGTCGACGCGATGGGGGCGAGCGGAGTCCCCAGCGCCTCCAGCAGCGCTCGCGCGGTCGCCAGCGCGCGGAGGTCTTCGCCCCGAGGCGCGACGAGCTGCACCCCCACGGGCGCCGCTCCCGGCCGAGGCCACAGAGGGATCGACGTGGCCGGGTGGCCGCTCGCGTTGAAGCCCGCGGTGAAGGCCCCGAGCGGGGCCGCGCCGTCGAGGAGCGCCTGCGGAGAGGCGTCGGCCCAGGTTCCGACGAGGGGAGCCGGCGCGCCGACGGTCGGGGTCACCCACAGGTCGACGTCGCCGAACCACGCGTCCATGCGAGCGCGGAACATCTCCCGGCACGCCATCGCCGAGGCGAGGTCGATCGCGCGGGAGCGCTCTCTCAGCAGGCGCGTGGTGCCCTGGAGGCCCGCCTCCGAGGGGACGAACATCCCCCGCGCCAGGAAGCGGAACATCGGCATGAACTCCTCGACCGTGCCCTCGTAGCCGGAGCCCTCCTCGACGTGGTGGCCGAGCTCTTCCAGCAAGCCCGCCACGCGCCGTACGGCGGCGACGATCTCCGGCGTGGACTCGATCACCGTGCTCTGTGTGGTGAAGCGCACCCGCAGCCTCGCCGGCGGGCGCTGCACAGCGGAGAGGAAGGCCTCCCCGCGCCCTCCCTGGAGGACGTCCATCAGCGCCGCGGCGTCGTCGACGCTGCGAGCGTGAGGGCCCACCGTCGCGAGCCCCAGCGGCTCGAAGCGCGCGAAGGGGTTGGGCAGCAGGTCGCGCGTGGGCTTGTGCCCGACCAGCCCGCAGAAGGCCGCCGGGATGCGGATCGATCCCGCGCCGTCGCTCGCCACCGCGACGGAGAGCATCCCCGAGGCGATGGCGGCGGACGATCCGCCGGACGATCCGCCGGAGTAGCGCGAAGTGTCCCAGGGGTTGCGCGTGGGGGGATGGAGCGCGGTGTCGATGAAGGGGAGGATCGCGAGCTCGGAGGTGGCGAGCTTGCCGAGCATCACCATGCCCGCGCGGCGCACCGCGGCGCTGCTCACGTCGTCGATGGGCGACCACAGGTAGCGGAAGGAGCGCGACCCGAGGCGCACGAACATCCCTCGCGTCATGTGGATGTCCTTCATGGCGGTGGGTAGGCCCCACAAGGGACCACGCGCCGCGCCGCGGTCGTTCCTGCGCTCGGCGTCCAGGGAGCGGGCCGTCGCCAGCGCCCGGCGGGGAATCTGCTGCACGAAGGCATGGAGCTGCGGGTCGCGACGGGCGATGCGGTCGAGGCTCGCCCGGGTCAGCTCCTCGACGGAGACCGAGCCGTCACGGAGCAGCGAAGACTGGGCGAGCGCGGAGCGGTCGAGGACCTCATCGAGCGTGGGCATCGGGCGAGACGGTCCGTCGGACGTCGGGGAGATGCAACCGACGGGAGCGCGCCGGGGACGCCCGGGGGCTTTGGGGTACGATCCGCGGCCATGGCGCTCTCGGTGCGGGTCGTCGGGGTCGGGGATGCGTTCACCGCGCGGTACTACAACGCCTGCCTGCTGGTGGAGACCGCGGGCACCCGGCTGCTCATCGACGCCCCGCCCGCGCTCGCCCGCGCGCTGCGAGACCTCGGCGACCGCGGCGGCCCCACGATCGGGCTCGACGACGTCGACCACGTGCTCATCACGCACCTGCACGGCGACCACATGGGCGGCCTGGAGCAATTGCTCTTCTGGAGGCGCTTCGTCACCGGGCGTCGCAGCGCGCTCTACGCCATCCCCGAGGTGCTCTCCGGGCTCTGGGACGCCCGCCTCCGCGGCGGCATGGACGTGCTCGTGGACGCCGCCGGGGCGCGGCACCCGCTCACCCTCGACGACTACGCCGAGGTGACGCCGATGCCCTCCGCGGGCGAGGAGTTCACCATCGGCTCGCTCACCCTCTCGTGGCGCCCGACGCGGCATCACATCCCCACCTCGGCGCTGCGCATCCGGGCGGGAAGCTCGTCGCTCGGGTACAGCGCCGACACCTCCTTCGACCCTTCGCTCATCGAGTGGCTCGCGCCCTCCGACCTCGTGGTGCACGAGACCAACCTCGGCATCCACACCCCGCTCGAGTCCCTGGTCGGGCTCGACCCCTCGCTGCGGGCGCGGATGAAGCTCATCCATTACCCGGACTTCCACGACGTCGACGCCTCGCCCATCGGGTGCGCCCGCGAAGGCGATCGCTACGACCTGTAGGCCGCCCCGAAGCAGTGCCACACTGCGCGCCGTGAGCGATCCGTTCGACGTCGATGTGCTGGTGGTGGGTTCGGGCTTCGGTGGCTCGGTGTCGGCGCTGCGCCTCAGCGAGAAGGGCTACCGGGTGACGGTGCTGGAGCGCGGCCCCCGCTGGGAGGCGCGCGATTTCCCCAAGACCAACTGGAACATCCGCAAGGCCATCTGGATGCCCTCGATCGGCTGCTACGGCATCCTGCGGCTGTCCTTCCTGTCGGATGTGTTCGTGCTCTCCGGGGCGGGCGTGGGCGGCGGGTCGCTCGTCTACGCCAACACCCTCTACGTGCCGCCCGACGCGTTCTTCCAGGCGCCGCAGTGGGCCGCGATGGGCGACTGGAAGGCCCGGCTGATGCCGCACTACCGGGTCGCGCAGTTCATGCTCGGCGTCACGCAGAACACCTTCGAGGGCGAGCCCGATCGGGTGCTGCGGTCCGTCGCCGACGGCATCGGCAAGGGCGACTCCTACGTCACCACCCCCGTCGCCGTGTACTTCGGCACGCCCAACCAGACCGTCGGCGATCCCTACTTCGGCGGCGCCGGCCCCGAGCGCACCGGGTGCAACCACTGCGGCGGGTGCATGGTGGGCTGCCGCTTCGGCGCCAAGAACACCCTCGACCGCAACTACCTCTACTTCGCCGAGAAGCTCGGGGCGCAGGTGAAGCCCATGCGCACCGTCGTCGACGTGAGGGCGCTGCCCGGCGGCGGCTACGCGGTCACCCATGAGCGCACCGGGGCGTGGCTGGGGCGCGACCGGCAGGTGACCACCGCGGCGCGCGTGGTGCTCTCCGCGGGAGTACTCGGCACCGTAAAAATCCTCCTGGAGAGCCGGGAGCGGGGATCGCTCCCCAGGGTGTCCAGCGCGCTGGGGAGGCTGGTGCGCACCAACAGCGAGGCGATCCTCGGGGTGACCGCGGGGGCGACCACGGAGCCGTGGTCCAGGGGCATCGCCATCACGTCGTCGATCCACCCGGATGAGCGCACGCACATCGAGGTGGTTCGCTACAGCGAAGGGAGCGACGCGCTCGCCCCGCTCACCACGCTGCTCACCGACGGGGGCCCCGGGGCGCCGCGATGGGCGCGCTGGCTGGGCAACATCGCGCGCCAGCCGCTGACCTTCGCGAAGAACCTATGGCCCTTCGGGCGCTCGCGGCGAGGGGTGTTCCTGCTGGTGATGCAGACGCTCGACAACTCCATCTCGCTGCGGCTGCGGCGCACCTGGCGCTCGCTCTGGCGTCGGGCGCTCGACACCGATCACGGCGAGGGTGAGCCCAACCCCTCGTACATCCCGCTGGCCAACCAGCTCGCGCGGGTCTTCGCAGGAAAGGTATCCGGCGTGCCGCAGTCGTCCATCATGGAGGCGCTCTTCGACACCCCCACGACGGCGCACATCCTCGGCGGCGCGGCCATCGGAGCCTCGGCGGACGCCGGGGTGATCGACGAGCGCAACGAGGTCTTCGGGCACCCGGGGCTCTATGTGTGCGACGGGTCGATGATCCCGGCCAACCTGGGCGTGAACCCCAGCCTGACGATCACCGCGGTGACCGAGCTGGCCATGAGCCACATCCCGGTGAAGGAGGGGGCGACGCTGCGGCGCGCGGTGGACGAGGAGCTGCAGGCGAGGCGGGTGGCGGAGATCGAGGCGCTCGCGCAGGAGACCGGGAGCGCGTCGCTGCAGAGGCATCTGCCGGTGCACTCGTGAGCGCACCGGACCCTCGCGCCTCGCGCGTCGTCTTCTTCGTCTTCGTCACCGTCTTCCTCGACCTGATCGGCTTCGGGATCATCATTCCCCTGCTGCCCTTCTATGTGCGCACGATGGGCGGCTCGGCGGAGACGGTGGGCTTCATCCTGGCGTCGTTCTCGGTGACGCAGCTCATCGCGACGCCCTTCCTGGGGCGTCTCTCCGACCGCTTCGGTCGACGCCCGGTGATCCTGCTCTCGCTGGCGGGCAACGCTGGCGCGATGGTGCTCTTCGCGCTCGCCACCAAGACCTCGCTGCTCTGGATGCTCTTCGCCTCGCGCATCCTGGCGGGCGCGACCGCGGGCAACCTCTCGGCCTGTCAGGCGGCGATCGCCGACGTCACAACCGGGGAGCGCCGCGCCGCGGGCATGGGACGCCTCGGCGCGGGCATCGGCCTCGGGATGGTGCTGGGCCCGGTGCTGGGATCATCCGTGAGCCACATCGGCGCGTGGGCCCCTCCGCTGGCCGCCGCCGCGCTGGCCTGCGCCGACCTCATCGGGGCGTTCTTCCTGATGCCCGAGACCAACCTGGACTGCGGCGCCTCCCGCGCTGCGCCCGATGCGACGAAGACCACGCTCGCCCAGGTGCTCTCGCAGCGGCGCATCGTGGCGGTGCTGGCGCTGTACTTCCTGACCTTCCTGTACATGAGCAACATGCAGGTCGCGCTGGCGCTGCTCACCAACGCGCGCCTCGCGTGGACCCAGACCGAGATCGGCCACGTCTTCGGCCTCTTCGGCCTCGTGATGCTGATCGTCCAGGGCGGACTCATCGGCCGGCTGACCCGCGCGTGGGGCTCCATCCCACTGGTCATCGGCGGATCGCTGGTGAGCATGGTCGGCCTCGCCACGATCGCGCTCTCTCACCACGCGCTGCCGCTGGTGGGCGGCCTCACGCTCCTGGCCCTCGGGCTCGGGGTGGTGAACCCTTCCCTCTCCGCCATCGCCGCCGACGCCGCGGGGAGCGGTCGCCAGGGGACGGTGCTCGGCTTCGCGCAGTCGGCGGGCGGGCTCGCTCGCACGCTGGGTCCGCTGCTGGGCGGTCTGCTCTTCGCGCGGGTGGCGGCGGGCGCTCCCTTCGTCGCGGGGGCGGTTGCCGCGACGCTGGCCGCGGCGCTCGCGGTGAGCCTCAAGGCGGGGGACGAGGGGCCGAAGCGCAGCCGTCAGTAGTGCCCCTTGGTCTTGCGGGCGACGCCGCGCTTCTCGTCGCGGTCGCGCTCCTTGCCCTTGCGGACGCGCCGGGCTCCGCTGCTCTCGTCGGTTCCCTTGAGCGAGGCGAGCGGCCAGAGGGTGTGCTCCACCCTCGCGAGGCCCGCGGCGACCACCGCGTCGACCACCTCCTCGCAGCGCTTGTAGCAGGCCGCCGACTCGTCCAGCGGAACCTCCCCGTCGACGTTCACCAGCACGCCGTCGCGGCGGTACTGCTCGTTGACCTTGTGCTGGTCGAGCACCCGCGTCGCCTCGCCGCGCGAGATGCGCCGCCCCGCGCCGTGGTTGACCGAGTAGCCGCTGCGCGAGGCGCCCGCGAGGGGGCGGAGGATGTAGCTGTGGTCGCGGTTGCTGCCGGGGATGAGCACCGGGTGGCCTTCGTCCTGCCAGATCGTCCCGGCGAGCGCGGGGTGGCCCGCGGGGAAGGCCCTCGTCGCGCCCTTGCGGTGCACCCACACGGCGCCGAACTCCGGGTGCTCCTCGGCCTGCACCAGGTTGTGGGAGATCTCGTAGACCAGCTCGAGGTCGGCGCGAAACACCTTGCGGAAGGCCTCGGCGACCTGCTCGTAGATCATCAGCCGGTTGAGGATCGCGAAGTTGCCTCCCGCGGCGACGGCGTTGAGGTAGTCGCCGCGGTGGCGCGACTCCCTGGTGAAGTACCCGAGGTCGATGTCCTCGATCTCGCCGTGGCGCTCGTCCTTCGCCATCGCGAAGTAGTTGGTGGCGAGCCCGTGGCCGAAGCCGCGGCTGCCGGTGTGCACCTGCACGAAGAGCGTCGAACTCTCCTCCTCGCGCTGGAGCTCGATGAAGTGGTTGCCCCCGCCGAGGGACCCGAGCTGCCCGAGGCCCCGCTCCGGGCGCCCTTCGCCGCCCCACGGGATCTGCCAGGAGTCCTCCACCGGGATGCGGTGGCGCTCGGCGCGGCTGCGGTCGAAGGTCGCGCCATACTTGTCGACGTAATACTCCGCCCCGCCGCGCACGAGGTTCTGGAACTCCTCCTCGCTCACGTCCCCGAGGCGCAGGCTCTTGCCTCCGGCGCCCATGGAGACCCGCTCCATCACCGCCCGGTTGAAGGCCAGCTTGCGGTCGGGTGTGGCCAGCTCGGCCGGGACGTCGGAGCGGGCGGACATCATCCCGCAGCCGATGTCGAAGCCCACCGGGCCCATCGCCACCGCGCCGTCTTCACGGCCCGTGAGGATCACGCAGCCCACCGGCACGCCGTAGCCGTAGTGGGCGTCGGGGGTGATGGCCACCATGCGCGTCCCGGGGAAGCGCGTGGCGTTCACGATCTGCCGGTAGAGCGTGGGCTCGGCCTCGGTGAGCAGCTTCTGCGTGAGGAAGAGCCGCACCGGGACCCCGCGGGTGTCCTCGGTCGAGAGCGAGAAGTATCCGTCGGGGGTGAGGGTGGCGAGGCGCTTCCAGTCGGCCTCCGCCACAAGTGTGTCGTTCTTCGCCACGACGGATGCTCCTCTCTCTCTCTCAGACGACTCTCAGGGGAAGGTGACCGAGATGTCGGTGCGGCGCTGGTTGATGTCCCAGAAGCGCTGGGCGATCTCCGAGGGCTCGAGCGTCGCGTTGCCATGATCGAAGGCGGTGCCCTTCACCATCCCGAGCACCACGACGTCGGCGGCATACACGCCGTCGGCCGCCAGCTTCTGGTGTAGCAGCCCGACGGTCTTGTGCTGCGCGCCCTTGGCGACCGCGAGCCCCATCGCTCCCCACTGCACCGCCATCGCGTCGACCTTCGGGTCGTAGAACCCGAGGCCGCCACCCGTCACCAGCACCGCGCCCTTCGCGCTCTTGAGGTCGGGCAGCGCGGCCTGCACCGCCGCCAGCAGACCGAACACCGACACGTCGAGGGGGGCGCGAAGCTCCTCCACGGGCGCGGTCGTGAGGTCACCGGCGCCGCCGGCATAGGCGTTCCAGTGGAGGATGCTGATGGGGCCGAGCGCCGCGCGGACGTCGCTCACCAGCGCGGCGACCGCGGAGGGGTTGCCCAGGTCGCAGGGGAAGGCCTGCGCCGTGATGCCCTCGGCCGAGAGCGCGGCGGCGGCGGCGGTGAGCCGCTCGGCGTTGCGGGCGACGAGAGCGACCGCGAAACCCTCGCGGCCGAACCTGCGAGCGACGGCGTCGGAGATCCCGGGGCCGTGGCCGCACACGATGATGGTTGGCTTCATGGTGCTACGGGATATCACGACGGTTGTGGTGAGGGTGAGGGGCCGATTCTCCCGTGTGCGCTTCGGCGGCGCCCCGTCACCCCCCCCCCCCCCCCCCCCCCCCCCCCCCCCCCCCCCCCCCCCCCCCCCCCCCCCCCCCCCCCCCCCCCCCCCCCCCCCCCCCCCCCCCCCCCCCCCCCCCCCCCCCCCCCCCCCCCCCCCCCCCCCCCCCCCCCCCCCGGCTACGACGGCGAGGTTATCAGCAACCCGAGCCAGACCCTGAGCGTCAGCGAGGGGTGGAGCCCACCCAGGCCTTCCCAACGCGGCCTCGCCCGGAGGGTAGCGACCGACCACGCCTTCCCAGCGCGTCTTCGTTGCGACGAGCGACGTCTTCGAGCGGGAAACCGACGATGAGTGGTTCTCGCATTCGGAGCCCGTCGCCAACGAGGCCGCAGGCCGACGTGGTCGGTCGCCGGTCGGCCGGGCGACGCGTCTGGGCGACCTCACCGCGCGCTCGAGGCCCGGCCCTGCCGGCTCTGAGTTGGCCGCGGTCGTCGCCAGGAGAACCGCCCGCCGATTCTGCGGGGACTCCATCTACCGGAGGCCGAGTGCAACTGGAAGCTGTGCGGGCAGCGGAGCGACCGGGGCTCGTTTGACGACGTCGCCCTGGGCTGCGGTCGCTACCAGCGCCAGAGCGTGGCCAGGTCGAGCCCGGTGGCATCGAAGGGCTCCGCGCGCACGACGTCTTCGCCGCTGGCGGAGAGCACCAGCAGCCACCCGTCGGTGACGCGCCGGTACACCTGCAGCGTGTGCGTGTCGGCGTCGACGAGCCACGCGTGACCGACGCCGTGGCGGAAGTACATCGGCATCTTCACCGTGAGGTCGTGGCGCCGCGTCGAGTCGGAGAGGATCTCGCACACCCAGTCAGGCACCACGGAGATGGCGCCGCGGGGCGGTGAGGGGAGGCGCTCGCGACGCCAGCCCGCGACGTCGGGGGCGGCGAGGTCGGGGCGGTCGCCGAGGCTCAACTCGGGCTCCGGGAGAAGCACCCACCCGCCGGGACCGCCGCGCCCGCGGTCGAAGGGGTCGCGCAGCTCGCCGTGCAGCTCGCCACCCACCCGCTGATGGATCGGGCGCGGCCGCGTCATCGTATACACGAGCCCGTCGACGACCTCGACGACCATTCCAGGCGGCGGGTCGCGGTAGGCCCCGATCACCTCCGCGGGCAGGTTGGGGTACTCCGGGTCGCGCGAGCCCGCAGGGTCGGATGCCACCGCCCGCTCATACCATGGGCCTTAGACCCGGCCGCCGAGCGGCGGTTTTCTCTCACGCCATTTCATCGCCCTTCAGTAGCGTCGAAGGCGTCTCTCAACAGGAGGTACGGCGGATGGGTGAGGTGATTCGCAAGGGGTCGGCCGCGGGTGACGTGCTCGCGGACGTGGCGACGACGCTGCGCAACGCGCGGGCGAAGGGCGGCGTGTGGGAGTCCGCGGCGGAGGAGAAGCTCGCCGTGGTGGAGAAGCTGGGCGCCCTGGTGGCGTCCCGGCTGAAGGAGGCCGACGCGGTGTTGCAGCCGCTGCGGGCGGCGCTCGACGCGGAAGACGACCGCGCCGACGACCTCCTCGGCGGCGTCTCCGATGACATCTGGAACAAGGTCGGCCGGCCCGGCGCCGACCCTGTGCTCTCGATCATCTTCCCCGGCGGCGTCGCGTACTACGCCGACGGCCGAGACGAGGAGCAGCCCGAACGGATGGAGCTGCTGTCGGAGTTCCTCGACGCGGGGCTGCACCCGAAGCTCGACCGCAAGGTCGCCGCCGCGCACGCGAAGACCGTCCGTGAGTCCGCGGAGGCCTACCGCAAGCGCGCCGAGGCGACGCGCAAGCCCGCGGCGCGGGTGAAGCTGCTCTCCGCGATGCACGTCTCCGTCGCCCGCTACGCCCAGACAGAGCTCGCCAACCTCAAGCGCCGCTACAAATCCGAGGGCTTCAGCGAGGCCGACATCCACGCCGTGATCCCCGACCGCCCGCGCGCGAAGCCCGCCGCGGCCCCGGAGCCCGCCGACCCCGTCACGCCGTAGCGTCACCCTCCGATCGAGCCCGCCCTCTCCCCTTCGCGGCCGTGCAGGTCGTCCCACCCGGGCTGCGAGGCGCCTCCGTCGGCGCGAGAGCGGCCCTCCGCGACCCGAGAGCGCTCCTTCGCCGCTGTGAAAGTGGCCATTCCCGCTCGGTTCGGGTCTCCGGGCGACCGGCAGACGCCCCAACCCGTGCAGCAACAGCCACTCGCACGAGGGTGAAGGCTCCACCGGTGCCATTGCGGCCTGGGGCGCGCGGCCCCAGGCAGGATCCAGAGCCCGGTGCAAGACGGACGCATCGCCACCGATGCCCCGGAGGCTCATCCATCTCTTTCCATGAAAGGGTCGATCGCATGCACCTGTCGGGACGATGTCTTGCTTTCTGTACAGCGCTCGCGACCGCTGCCTGTGGCGGCGGAACAAACCCCACCCGCACCGACGCCGGCAGCGCGATGGAGGCCGGCCTCGACGCGACGACCATGGACGCCGCCGAGGCCGCGGTGGTGGTCGACAGTGGCGTTCCGGTCGACCTCGGCACCGGCGCGGACGGCTTCTCCACCTGGGTGCCGGGCACCGCCTATCCGCCCCTCGACCAGCTCGTCACCGGGCTCCACGTCAACATCACGCTCTCCTATGGCGGCTCGACGAGGGTGGAGGAGGTCGTCAACGCCCGCGCGGACGGCGTCTCGTACTTCTTCCACTTCGCCGACGCGCTCGGCCGCTACCGCTACCTCTCCCGCGAGGGCTGCGCCTTCGACGACTTCCACGTCTTCGAGGTGGTCACCGCGGGCGAGTCGTCGGGGCCCATCGCCGTCAGCGCCCAAGGGGTGGCCGACCTCGAGATCTCGCTCAGCAACCCCACCGACGTGCGCAGCGCCCCGCTCACCGAGGCCGACCTGCCGCCGGGGGCCATGGGCCCGTGCCGCTCGCTCGACTCCAGCTTCGAGTACGAGGGCCTCGCCCTGGCGCGCCATGTGACCGTGGGGGTGCGGGTGCTGCGCACCGCCGCGCGCTGCGAGGCTTATTGCACCGCACGGGCAGACGCCTCGCCGGGCTGCCGATCGACCTGCCTCGCCGCGCCGCTGCCCTTCACCGGACAGATCACCTACGACCTCGACCCCAGGCTCGTGATCACCGCTGCGAGGCCCTCCACCGGAGCGCTCACCTTCCTCCGCGACGCCAACACGCTCGACGGAAACGCCAGCCTCGTCCTGGAGTAGAGGGCCCTCGTGGCACGGATCTTCCTAGCTTGGAACCCTCAGGTTTCAACGGGAAGGTGACCCATGTACGAGAACCGTTCTGACGCGGGGCGCAAGCTCGCCGCGCGGCTCCAGAAGTATCGCGACCGCTCGCCGCTCATCATCGCCCTGCCTCGGGGCGGGGTTCCTGTCGCGTACGAGGTCGCCCGCGCGCTCGGCGCTCCGCTCGACGTGCTGGTCGCTCGCAAGATCGGCGCGCCGGGGCAGGAGGAGTTGGGCATCGGCGCCATCGCCCAGGGTGGGGCGATCTACCTCAACGCCGAGCTGGTGCGCGACCTCGGGGTGACCCGCGAGTACCTCGACGCCGTGACCCGCCGGGAGACGGCCGAGATGGCCCGGCGCATCCGTGCGTATCGAGGCAACCGACCGCCGCTCGACGTCTCCGGGCGCACCGTGATCGTGGTCGACGACGGCCTCGCGACCGGGGCCACCACCCGCGCGGCGGTGCGGGCGCTGCGCGCTCAGTCGCCGAAGGAGATCATCCTCGCGGTGCCGGTCTGCGCGCCGGAGAGCGCCCTCGAACTTCGCGCGGAGTACGACGAGGTCATCTGCGCCTCGTCGCCGCAGCACTTCCAGGCCGTGGGGCTCTGGTACGAGGACTTCGAGCAGACCACCGACGAGGAGGTCGTGTCGCTGCTCGCTCGCGCCGAGAGGGAGCGCGCCGAGACCCTGGCGACCCCGCCGGAGGCCCGCGCCCCGAAGGCCACGCACGCTCGCGGGAGGACGCCGTGAGCCGCGGTCCTGCGAGCGAGGGGGAGACCGTGCACATCGCCGCCGGGGGGGTGAGCCTGGAGGGCGAGCTGGAGATCCCTTCCGGGGCTCTCGGGGTGGTGCTCTTCGCGCACGGCAGCGGGTCGAGCCGACACAGCCCCCGCAACCGCTACGTCGCGAGCTCCCTGCGCAGCGCCGGCCTCGGCACGCTGCTCATGGACCTGCTCACGCCCGCCGAGGAGCACGTGGACCAGTATACGAGCCACCTTCGCTTCGACATCGGGCTGCTCGCGACGCGCCTCGTCGCCGCCACCGACTGGCTCACCCGCTCCCCGCCGACCGCCGGGCTCCGGGTGGGCTACTTCGGCGCGAGCACCGGCGGCGGCGCGGCCCTGGTGGCGGCGGCCGAGCGCCCCGACGCCGTGGGCGCGGTGGTCTCCCGCGGGGGAAGGCCCGACCTCGCGGGCGAGGCGCTGGCGAGGGTGAAGGCCCCGACGCTGCTCATCGTGGGCGGCGACGACGTGGAGGTCATCGCGCTCAACCGGCAGGCGATGGCCGAGATGGTGGCGCCGGTGCGCCTCAAGATCGTCCCCGGGGCGACGCACCTCTTCGAGGAGCAGGGGGCGCTGGAGTCCGTCGCGGCCCTGGCCGGGCGCTGGTTCGACGAGCACATCGGAGGCTCGAGGCGTCGAGGCGCCTGAGGGGAGCGCCGATCGAAGGGAGGCTATTCATCATGGGAAGGAAGCTCTCGCTTGAACGCTTCGCCGAGCGCGGCCTCGCGGCCACCGACCGCGTGGTCGAGCAGCTACGCCCGCTGGTGCGTCCGCTCGGCTCCGACCGCGACCTCGACCCCCTGATGCAGCGCGTGGGCGACGCGAGGTGCGTGCTGCTCGGGGAGGCCTCGCACGGCACCTCGGAGTTCTACACCTGGCGCGCCCGCATCACCCGGAGGCTCATCGAGGAGAAGGGCTTCCGCTTCGTGGCAGTGGAGGGCGACTGGCCCGACTGCTATCGCGTCAACCGCTTCGTGCGGGGGATGCCCAACGTGGGCGTGAGCGCCGAGGCGGTGCTCCACACCTTCGACCGCTGGCCGACGTG
The DNA here is from genome assembly GCA_016704445.1 of Deltaproteobacteria bacterium. GTDB lineage: Bacteria > Myxococcota_A > Polyangia > Polyangiales > SCUS01. The sequence goes on along the minus strand of JADJAE010000023.1, from coordinate 91,995 downwards.
GATGTGGGCCAACCGCGAGGTGGCGGCCTTCACCCGCTGGCTGCGAGCGCACAACGAAGTGCGTCCGCCCGACCAGCGGGTGGGCTTCTACGGCCTCGACGTGTACAGCCTCTGGGACTCGATGCGCGCGGTGACGCACTACCTCGACCGCGTCGACCCGGAGGCCGCCCGGAGGGCGCGCCGGGCCTACGAGTGCTTCGCCCCCTACGGCGAGGACGAGCAGGAGTACGCGCGCGCCACGGCGCTGGTGCCGACGTCCTGCGAGCCCTCGGTGGTGAAGGCCCTCGCGGAGCTGCGCGCCCAGGCCCCGACGCACGAGGCCGACGGAGGCCGCGAGGCCTACTTCGAGGCCGAGCAGAACGCCATCGTGGCGCTCAACGCCGAGCGCTACTACCGCACCATGGTGCGCGGCGGGGCCTCGTCCTGGAACGTCCGCGACGGCCACATGGTCGAGACCCTCGAGCGGCTGATGGCGCTCCACGGTCCGGGAGCGAAGGCCGTGGTCTGGGAGCACAACACCCACGTCGGCGACGCGCGCTACACCGACATGGCCGACGAGGGGGAGTTCAACGTCGGGCAGCGGGCCCGCGAGGTCTACGGCGACGACGACGTGGTGCTCGTGGGCTTCTCGAGCTACCGCGGGACGGTGGTGGCCGGCGAGGAGTGGGGCGCACCCATGCAGGTGATGGCCGTCCCGCCGGGCCGCGAGGGCAGCTACGAGGACGTGTTCCACCGCCTGGGAGGCGGCGACAAGCTGCTGCTGGTGGGGCAGGCGCCGCCCACGCCGGAGCTGCTCGCCCCCCGAGGGCACCGCGCCATCGGCGTGGTGTACCGCCCCCGCTACGAGGCCTACGGCAACTACGTCCCGACGGTGATGCCGCGCCGCTACGACGCGCTGCTCTTCATCGAGCGCACCCGGGCGCTGGTCCCGCTGCACCTGATGGAGCGCCGAGATGGCGAGGCGCCGGAGACCTACCCCACCGGGATGTGAGGCTTCTCCTCGGGAGACGCCGTGTCGCGGAGGTCTCTCAGCGCTACCGGGCGGGAGAGCCTGCCGCCGCCCTTTCCGCCGAGCAGCCGCTGCGCGGGGTAGATGCTCCGGTGCCCGCTCATCACATAGGCGAGCGCGCAGACGATGGCCGCGTGGGGGAAGATCGCCACACCGAGGAGCTCTACGGCCATGATGGAGAGCGCGAGCGGGGCGTTGGAGGCCGCCGCGAAGACCGCCGCCATGCCCACGCCGGCGCCCAGCGGGAGCGGGAGGCCGAGCGCGCGGGCGAGGACGTTGCCGAGCGCCGCGCCCACGAAGAAGAGCGGCGTCACCTCGCCCCCGAGGAAGCCCGCCCCCAGGGTGATGGCCGTGAAGAGCAGCTTCGCCGCGAAGGCGTAGACGGGCAGGTGCGGGTCCTCGAAGGCCCGGACGATCGTCGGCACGCCGAGGCCCAGGTAGTCGTCGGTGCCCGAGAGCTGCCAGAGGCCCACCACCGCCGCGCCGCCCAGCAGCATGCGCACCCCGAGGCTGGGGACGCGCCGCTCGCCCTGGCGCTTCAGCCAGTGGGTGAGCTCGATGAAGGCCGTGGAGACGGCGGCCACCGCGGCGGCGAAGACCAGCCATTTCAGCGCCAGCAGGGGGTTGAGCGCGACGCTCGGCGTCGCGGGGTAGGGCGTGTGACCGACGCCCCAGGCGCGGGTCGTCGCGTCGCCCACCAGCGCGGCGACCAGCGCGGGGATCAGCGCGTCGTACTCGATGCGCCCCAGCGACACGAACTCCAGCCCGAAGACCGTCCCCGCGATGGGCGTCCCGAACACCGACCCGAAGCCTCCCGCGACGCCCGCGGCGAGGAGCTGGCGGCGCACGGCGCTCGACACGCCGATGCGGTGGGCGATGGCGTCGGCGAGGCTCGCCCCCATCTGCACCGCGGTGCCCTCGCGACCGGCGCTGCCGCCGAAGAGGTGGGTGAGCACCGTGCCGACGAGCACCATCGGCGCCATGCGCAGCGGGATCTCCGGTCCGTCGTCGTGGATGGTGTCGATGACCAGGTTGTTGCCGCCCTTGATGGCCTTGCCGAAGCGCTCGTAGAGGGCGCCCAGCGCGAGGCCCGCGAGCGGCAGCGCGAAGACCATCGACCGGTGGGCCCCGCGGAAGCTCGTGGCCCGATCGAGGAGGTGGAGGAAGAGCGCCGAGGCGCTCCCGCAGAAGAGGCCGACGAGGGCGCCCAGGACGATCCACTGGACGAGCGCTGAGAGGCGGGAGCGACGGGTCACGGTGGTTCCGCGCGGGAGTCTAAGGCACCGGGGCCGAGGGAGGGCGATGGGCGTCGCCGGGAGACGCACCGGTTGCAGTGCGCGCACCGCTTGCGGTGGGGCGCCTCCGCCCGAGGGCAGCTCGACCGCGTGGTCCCCTGCGGCTCGGTCATTGCTGCCCGATCCCGGAATGCACGCAGGCGTCGTCTTCCATGATCGGATCGATGGCGGGCGCTGGCTCGCGGCGGCGCTGATGGCCTGGCGCGCCACGCAGCCGGTGGTGGTGGCGCTCGCCCGGGGCGGAGTGCCCGTCGGGTACGAGGTGGCGCGCGCGCTGGGAGCTCCCCTCGACGTGCTGGCCGTTCGCAAGCTCGCGGTGCCTGCCGATCCCTCGCAGCGCGTGGGGGCGCTCGCGGAGGGGGGAGCCCGCTACCTCGACATGAAGCTCATCGAGCGCCTCGGGCTGTCCATCGAGCAGCTCCGCGACGTGATCGAGGCGGCGCAGGTCGAGCTCGCCCGCCGGGTGCTCGCCTACCGCGGCGACCGGGCCCCGATCGACCTCCGGGGGCGCACGGTGCTGCTGGTCGATGATGGGCTCGCCACCGAGGCGACCGCGCGGGCGGCGATCGCCGCGCTCCGTCCACGAGGGCCTCGGGCCATCGTCGTCGCCGCGCCGGTCTCCGCTCCCGACACCATGCGGGCCTTGGAGCCCGAGGCCGACGCGGTGGTGTGCGCCCGCTCGCCCTCCGACCTGTCGGACCTCGGTCGGTGGTACGAGGACCACTCGCAGACCTCCGAGGAGGAGGTGCGCTGGTGCGTCGACGCCGCGCTGGCGAACCGGGTCTACTGATCGGCGGAGGTCGGTGCCTCTCAGAACCTCACCCAGAGGACGCCCTCGATGTCCCGGCCCGCCACCTCCCTCGTGCCGTCGCTGCCGTGGAGCGTGATGCGATAGTTGTGGAGCATCCGGCTGCCGTCGCTGCCCACCTCCTCGCCGTCTTCCTTCACGGCGACGATGGTGCAGCGGGTGTCTCGCACGATGCGGCGCGCGATCGCGTCGATGGCCGACTCTCCTGGGGAGATTCTCACGCGCCCACCCGCGAGGCCCTTCGCCAGGGCGTGGCCGAGGGTCACCTGGAAGGTGACGCTCCCGACGCTCGACGGCGCCCTCACCCGACGCGTCGGGGAGTGCGTGTGCGGGCCGTGCACGTCGAGGAGGACGGCGGTCTCCGGTGCGGGGGCGCCGTGCGTCGCGGCCAGCTCGGGGAGGAGCCTCCGGGCCGTCGTAGCCGCGCGCTGGACGGAGACGGAGTGACCCCGCTCGAGGTGGGCGTCGAGGTAGCCCCGCGCGGCGGCGGCGATGGCCGCGTCGCGATCGTCCTCGGAGAGCCCCAGGAAGCTCGCGCGCATCCGACGGGCGATCGTCTGATGGGCCTCCGCGATCGAGAGCACCACCGGCATCTGCCCGGGCTCTGGAACGCTGTAGAGGGCTCTGCCTCGCTCTCGCCACGCGGCCTCGCGGGTCGATGTCTCAGGCGCTCGGCCATCGCCCACCGCATCGACCGATGGCCCCGGGCCGAGGGGCGGGGCGGGTGCGCCGAGGTGGCGTTGCTGGTTCGGCTCCATGGTCATGCCGTCGCCTGCTAGGAACTTCCGTGCCCACCCTCCTCCGATGCCTCGCCACCTCCGCACTGCCGCTCTCGCAGCTCTTTTCCCGCCCATGCTCGTGGCCTTCACCGTCGTGCAACGCACGAGCTGCGGAGCGCGCACAGCGTGCGGGCGCGCCGCCCGGTCGCAGGGAGCGGAGACGGGCGAAAGGCTCCTCCGAGGCCCTCCCGGGACGAAAAACAGCGTTGACATGAGGGGCGCGTGCGCGCAGTGGTGACCCCGCCGTCCGGCCGCCGGACGTCCGATGGAGGGCTTGCCTCTTCCCGCGTGGACCCTCTAAGACCTCAACGCATCGGAGAGAGGACTCGCATGGACAGGGCGCTCACACTTCGCAGCACCACCGTCGGCACCAAGGCCATCATGGCCGTGACGGGGGCAGTGCTCTTCGGCTTCGTCGTGGTTCATATGCTGGGCAACCTCCAGCTGTGGCTCGGAGCCCAGGCGATGCACGACTACGCGGTGTCGCTGCGCAAGATCCACGGCGCGCTGTGGATCGCCCGCGCGGTGCTGCTCGCCTCGGTGCTGGGCCACGCCTGGTCGGCCTTCACGCTGGTGCGCCGCAACGCCGCCGCCCGCCCGGTGCCCTACAAGCACGCCCGGCGCGATCAGGCGACCAACTACGCGGCGCGCACCATGCCCATCACGGGCGTGCTGGTGGCGCTCTACATCGTCTATCACATCATGCACCTGACGCTGGGCGTCGGCGTCGCGGCCCACGACCCGCAGAACCCGTTCAACAACGTGGTCCACGGGTTCTCCAACCCGCTCATCGCGGGCGTGTACATCGTGGCCAACGTGCTGCTGGGCACGCACCTCTTCCACGGCGGCTACGCGTGGTTCAACTCGCTCGGGCTGAGCAACCCCCGCTACGCCGGGATGAAGCGCGCCTTCGCGATGGGCCTCGCCGGCCTGATCACGCTGGGCAACGTCGCGCTCCCCGTGTCCGTCCTCGCGGGCGCGGTGACGCCCACGACGGAGACCTTCTGCTCGCCCGAGCTCGGCCCCTGCGCCGGCCCCGGGGTCGAGCCGGGCCGCTGAGCGGCACCACGTACGACTGAGGCACATACCGCTATGGAACTCCGATCGAACGTCCCCTCCGGACCCATCGAGAAGCGCTGGGAGAAGCACCGCTTCGACCTGAAGCTGGTGAACCCCGCCAACCGTCGCAAGTCGACCGTCATCGTCGTGGGCACCGGCCTCGCGGGCGGCGCCGGCGAGGCCACGCTGGCCGAGCTCGGCTACAACGTCCAGGCCTTCTGCTACCAGGACAGCCCCGCCGCGCGCACTCCATCGCCGCGCAGGGCGGCATCAACGCCGCGAAGAACTACCAGAACGACGGCGACAGCATCTACCGGCTCTTCTACGACACGGTGAAGGGCGGCGACTTCCGCGCGCGCGAGTCCAACGTCTACCGCCTCGCGGAGGTCTCCGGGAACATCATCGACCAGTGCACCGCGCAGGGCGTCCCCTTCGCCCGCGAGTACGGCGGCCTGCTCGACAACCGCTCCTTCGGCGGCGCCCAGGTCTCGCGCACCTTCTACGCCCGCGGCCAGACCGGCCAGCAGCTCCTGCTCGGCGCCTACCAGGCCCTCGAGCGCCAGGTCGACGCGGGCACCGTGCACACCCACGGCCGCCACGAGATGCTCGACCTCATCGTGATCGACGGCGTCGCCCGCGGCATCGTCACCCGCGATCTGGTGACCGGCGAGATCCGCCCGTGGCTGGCCGACTGCGTGGTGCTCGCCACCGGCGGCTACGGCAACGTCTTCTACCTCTCGACCAACGCCAAGGGCTGCAACACCACGGCGATCTGGCGCGCGCACCGCCTCGGGGCGGCCTTCGCGAACCCCTGCTACACGCAGATCCACCCCACGTGCATCCCGGTGGCGGGCGACTACCAGTCGAAGCTCACCCTGATGAGCGAGTCGCTCCGCAACGACGGCCGCGTCTGGGTCCCGAAGGACCCGGCGGACGCCACCAAGGACCCGCGCACGATCGCTGAAGGCAACCGCGACTACTACCTGGAGACGCGCTACCCCGCCTTCGGCAACCTGGTTCCGCGCGACATCGCCTCGCGCGCCGCCAAGAAGGTCTGCGACGAGGGCCGCGGCGTCGGCCCGGCGGTCGACGGCGAGCGGCGCGGCGTCTACCTGGACTTCGCCGACTCCATCAAGCGCCTCGGCAAGAGCAAGATCGAGGAGCGCTACGGCAACCTCTTCGAGATGTACGAGCGCATCGCGGGGGAGAACCCCTACGAGACGCCGATGCGCATCTACCCCGCCAGCCACTACACGATGGGCGGGCTCTGGGTGGACTACAACCTCATGACCACCATCCCGGGGCTCTTCGCCGCGGGCGAGGCGAACTTCTCCGACCACGGCGCCAACCGCCTCGGCGCGAGCGCGCTGATGCAGGGCCTCGCGGACGGGTACTTCGTGCTGCCGAGCACGCTCGCGGGCTACCTCGCGAACTTCAAGGGGCCGAAGATCGCCGACGACCACGCCGAGGTGCGGGCCGCCGTGGGGCGCGTCAACGATCGCCTGAAGCTTCTGATGAGCGCGCCGAAGCCGTCGCGCACGCCCGACTCCTTCCACAAGGAGCTGGGCCGCCTCGTGTGGGACGAGTGCGGCATGGGCCGCAACGCCGAGGGGCTGCGCAAGGCCCTCGCTCGCATCCCCGAGCTGCGCGAGGAGTTCTGGAAGGGCGTGCGCGTGACCGGCAGCGGCGCGGAGCTCAACCAGACGCTGGAGAAGGCCGGCCGCGTGGCGGACTTCCTCGAGCTCGGCGAGCTGATGTGCATCGACGCGCTCAACCGGGAGGAGTCGGCCGGCGGTCACTTCCGCGAGGAGCACCAGACCGAGGACGGCGAGGCGAAGCGCGACGACGAGAAGTTCTCGTACGTGGCCGCGTGGGGAGCACACGGGCGACCTCAGCAAGCCGAAGCTCAACAAGGAGCCCCTCACCTTCGAGTACGTGAAGCCCGCCCAACGGAGCTACAAGTAACATGAGCAAGAAGCTGAACCTCACCCTCCACGTGTGGCGCCAGAAGGGCCCCACGGCCGCTGGCGACTTCGTGAAGTACCCCGCGAGCGGCATCGACGATCACATGTCGTTCCTGGAGATGCTCGACGTGGTGAACGAGGGGCTGATCGAGAAGGGCGATGACCCCATCGCCTTCGACCACGACTGCCGCGAGGGCATCTGCGGCTCGTGCGGGGTGATGATCAACGGCATGGCGCACGGCCCGCGCAAGGCCACCACGGCCTGCCAGCTCCACATGCGGGTCTTCCACGACGGCGACGAGATCTGGATCGAGCCGTGGCGCGCCGCGGCCTTCCCGGTCATCAAGGACCTCATCGTCGACCGCGGCTCCCTCGACCGCATCGTGCAGTCCGGCGGCTACGTCTCGGTGCGCACCGGCGCGGCGCGCGACGCCAACAACATCGCGATCCCGAAGGACGACGCCGACCTCGCGATGGACGCCGCCCAGTGCATCGGCTGCGGCGCCTGCGTGGCCGCGTGCCCCAACGCCTCCGCGAGCCTCTTCACCTCCGCCAAGATCGGCCACCTCGCGCTGCTCCCGCAGGGCGGACCGGAGCGCGAAGACCGCGTGCGCCGGATGGTGCTCCAGCACGACGCCGAGCTCTTCGGCTCCTGCACGCAGCACGGCGAGTGCGAGGCCGCCTGCCCGAAGCAGATCAGCATCAACTTCATCGCCCGGATGAACGCCGACTTCATCAAGACGGCCGTCACGGCCAACGCCGACCTCAAGCAGCGCGAAGGCCAGTAGCTTCGCCCCGAAGCCTCTCCCTACGGCGGGGAGGCTCCGGCCCGATCTCTCCGAGCTCCTCGACGAAGGCCGCGAGGAACGACCTCACCACCGCCACCTCCTCCGGGGAGAACCGGGCGACCACGCGGGCGAGCGCGCCCTCGATGGTCCGCTCGTCGGCGCCGTCGAGCTCGCGCCCCTGCTCGGTGAGCCCCAGCGCCACGCGCCGCCGGTCGCGCCCGGTCTGGCGGCGCTTCACCAGGGCCGCGCGCTCGAGCCGCTGCACCGCCGCGGAGATGGTCCCCGGGTCGAGGTGGAGCACGCGCGCCAGGTCGCCGGGGCCGATGCCGGGATAGCGCCCGATCACCCGGAGCGCGATGCGCTGCGACCCGGTGACGCCGAGCCGCGAGAGCATCGCCCGGCTGGCTCGCTCGAAGGCGTGGTTGAGCGCCCACCACTCGCGCAGCAGCTCCAGCACCGGGCCCAGCGGGAAGTCGTTCGGGGTGCCCGCCGTCCCGGTCATCGGTTGCCTCATCGCCTTGTCCCCTTCAGGTCGAGGCGCGGCGAGCGCTCGCGAAGGCCTGCGTCGAGCGGAGCGCCTTGAGCCGCGCCAGCAGCGCGTCGATCTGCGGCTGGTCGTCGATGTAGTACGACGCCGCGGAGGAGGCGCGGCGGCCCACGCGCACCCCGATCAGGCGCCCCGGCCGCTCGGACTCGAAGACGTCCTCGTCGGTGACGTCGTCGCCGACGTAGAGCGCGATGTCCGCCCCGGAGAGGGCCTGCAGCGCCTCCAGCGCGATGCCCTTGTGCGGGGCCCCCTCGGGCAGCACGTTGACCACCCGCTTGCCGGCGATCACCCGGGTCTTCATCGGCAGCGCCGCGACCGCCGCCTCGATGGCCAGCCGCGCCCTCGTCGCCGAGCGCGAGCGACGGAAGTGCACCGCGAGGGAGAACCGCTTGTCCTCGATCTCCACGCCCTGGATGCCCCCGATCGCGGACTCCAGGCGCTCGCGCATGGCGCGGACGACCTCCTCGAAGCGCTCCATCCCGACCGAGGGCTCGACGCCGTGGTTGCCGACGATGTAGCTCACCGGCACGCCGCCGAGGCGGGCTTCGACGTCGCTGCGGCTGCGGCCGGAGATCACCGCGCAGGGGTAGAGCGCGCACACCTCGGCGAGCAGCTCGCGCGTCGAGGAGCGCATCGCCGCGCCGTCGCGGTCGTCGACGATGGGGGCGAGGGTGCCGTCGAAGTCGAGCGCCACGAGGACGTTGGCCCACGCGAGCTGCGCGAGGACGTCGGCGTGGGCGCGGGCCAGGATGCGCCTCACGGGAGCAGCTCCTTCGCCCGGGTGCCCACGCGGGTGAGGCGCCCGCTCAGCCGCTCGCGGCTGCGGAGCTGCGCCGCGTCGACGAGCATCCGCCCCGCCCAGCGGTACACGTTGAAGTGCGCCACGAGCGAGCGCATCGCGCGCATCCGCTCGGACTGCTCGACCTCGGGCATCCGCAGCGCCGCGGCCATCGCCTCGCTGGCCTCGCTGAGGTCGTAGGGGTTGACCACCAGCGCCTCGGTGAGCTCCCGCGCCGCGCCGGTGAACTGGCTCAGCACCAGCACGCCGCGCTCGTCGGTGCGCGCCGCGACGAACTCCTTGGCCACGAGGTTCATCCCGTCATGGAGGCTGCTCACGTAGCAGAGGTTGGCCGCGCGGAAATACCTGAACACCGCGGGCGGCTCGTGGTGCGAGCGCAGCAGCACGACGGGCCGGTACGCCCCCTCGGACCAGCGCTCGTTGATCTTCCTGGCGAGCGCCTCGACGCGGTCGTTGAGCTCCTGGTACTTGGGGATGCGCGTGCGGCTCGGGGCCGCGAGCTGGATGAAGGTGTAGCGCCCGCGCAGCTCGGGGTGGCGCTCGAGCGCCATGTCCACGGCGGCGAGGCGCTCCTCGATCCCCTTGGTGTAGTCGAGCCGGTCGATGCCCACGCCGAGCAGCGCGTCGGGCGCGAGGCCGAGCTCGCGGCGCACGTCCGCGGCGCACTCCGCGGGCGAGGCGAGGCCGTCGAGCCAGCGCACCGGCCACTCGATGGAGATCGGGTACGGCCGCACCAGCGTGCGCCGCGAGCGCTGCACGACGGCGTTGTGCTCGCGGTCGATGCGCGACTCGACGAAGGCGTCGACCGCGTCGAGGAAGTTGTTGCAGTGCTGCTGCGTGTGGAAGCCCATGATGCTCGACCCGAGGAGGCCCTCGATCAGCTCCTCCCGCCAGGGGCAGATGCCGATGCGCTCGGGGTTGGGCCAGGGAATGTGCCAGAACGTGATGATCGTCGCACGCGGCAGGCGGGCTCGGATCATCGCGGGCGCGAGGGCGAAGTGGTAGTCCTGCACCAGCACGATGGGGTCGTCGGAGTCGACCTCGTCGCACACCGCGTCGGCGAAGCGCTGGTTGACCTTGCGGTACTGCTCCCAGTCCTCGTCGCGAAACTCCGGCCGGGTGTGCGCCACGTGGCAGAGCGGCCAGAGGCCCTCGTTGGAGAAGCCGTAGTAGTACCCGGCCTCCTCCGCCTCGGTGAGCCACACCCGGCGCACCACGTAGGACTCCTCGCCCGGCGGCACCTTCACCCGGTCGTGCGCGTCGACGGTCTCCCGGTCGGCCGAGCCGCTGCCGTGCGCGACCCACACGCCCGAGCACGCGCGCATCACGGGCTCGAGCGCCGTCACGAGGCCGCTCGCCGGGTGCACCACGCTCACGCCGCCGCCCTCGGCGCGCTGGTGGATGTACGGCTCGCGGTTGGCCACGATCACCACCCGCTCGCCGTGGAGGTGCTGGGTGAGCACCCCGCGCAGGCGCTCGGGGCTCCACTCGCCGCCCCGCGCGTCGGCGTCGCGCTCCTGCGAGAGCCGGGCGACCAGCTCGCGGACGTCGCGCACCAGCGGCTGGAACTCCCGGCCCCCGTCGCCCCGGAGCGCGCGCCGCAGGTCGTCCTGCCAGCCCCGCCAGGCGAGGCGGGCGGCGACGACGGTGACCCCCGCGGCGGCCAGCGCCAGCACGAAGAACGCGAGGAGAAGCTGGTTGCGCGTGGTGGCCTCGCGCCGGCTGAGGAAGCTCATGTCGTGGACGACCACCACGAAGCCGCGCGGCGAGAACTCGGGCAGCTCGACGCCGTAGAGGTGCACCGGCCCGCCGGGGAGGTCGACGCTGAGCGACCAACCGTCCTCGGTGTCGGGAGCGACGCCCTGGGCGGCGAGCCGCGAGAGGATCCTCGGGCAGGTGAAGGAGTCCCGGAAGCCCGTGGTCGCCGCCCGCAGGTGCCCGTCGAGGTCGCACGCCGCGGTGCCCATCACCCGCTCGTCGCGGGTGATGTCGGCCAGCACGTCCGGCAGACCTCCCCCCTCGCCGGCGGCCCAGTGGCGCACGAGGCTGCGCCGGGCGCTGGCCACCGCGAGGCGCGCTCTCAGCTCGATGTCGTGCTCGAACCACCGACGCGTGGTGTGCGTGAGCGTCAGGTGCCCGATCCACGTGAGCAGCCCGAGACCCAGCGTCAAAGCCACGACGAAACGTACAGCGCGACTCATGATGGAGACCTGACTAGCACTGGATATGCCCCCCGCTCGCTCCAGCGCCCGCCGGATGCGCTGGGCCTCCGGGGAGCCGTCGACCGCGGGCGGGGTGTTGACCCGCACCGGGCTCAGCGCCTCGCCGGGCTCGCCCGAGGTGATCTCCGGGAGCAGGTCGGCCTCGGTGAGCACCGGGCCCTCGCCGATGACGAAGGCGTACTGAAGGGCGTTGCGCAGCTCGCGCACGTTGCCGGGCCACGGGTGCCGCTCGAGCGCCTCGCGCGCTCCGGGCGACACGTGGAGGACCTGGCGCTCGCCGGCCTTGTTGAGCTCCTCGACGATGCGGTCGGTGAGCAGCGCCACGTCGCCCGGCCGCGCCCGCAGCGGCGGAATCAGCAGCGGGACCACCCGCAGCCGGTACATCAGGTCGGCGCGAAAGCGGCCGAGCTCCACCGCGCGGCGCAGCGACTGGTGCGTCGCGGCCACCAGCCGCACGTTGACCGGGATCGGGTCGCTCCCCCCGACGGGGATCACCGTGCGGGTCTCCACGACGCGCAGCATCTTCGCCTGCAGGTCGATGGGCATCTCGGCGATCTCGTCGAGGAAGAGCGTCCCCCGGTCGGCCGCGCGGAAGATGCCCGCGTGGTCGCGCGTGGCGCCGGTGAACGACCCCTTCACATGGCCGAAGAGCTCGCTCTCCAGCAGCGACGGAGGCAGCGCCGCGCAGTTGATGGCCTTGAAGGGACCCTTCGCCCGAGGCGACAGGTCGTGCAGCGCGCGCGCGACGAGCTCCTTGCCGGCGCCGGTCTCGCCCCGCACCAGCACCGGGACGTCCCGGCGAGCGGCGCGCTGGAGCACGTGAAACATCTGTTTCATCGCCGGGTCGCCGGTCCACATCCCGTGGAAGAGCACCGGCGCGTCGGCGGTGTCGGGCGCCTCCTGCGCGTCGAGCAGGAGCAGCCACCCTGCCGTCTCGTCGTCGGCGACCAGCGGCGTCGCGCGCACCCTCAGCGGGCGCATCGCCCCGTCGCGCATCGGTCGGACGACCGCCCCGGTCACCGCCTTCCCCGCCGCGAGCGCCTCCGCGATGGGGCGGTCGAGCGACTCGCCGCAAAGCACCCGCGGGGCCAGCGCGCCCGGCCGTACGGGCTCGCCCAGCAGGGCCTCGATGCCCGGCGAGGCCACCACGACGCGCAGCGAAGCGTCGAGGAGCAGCGCCGGCCCGGCGAGGGACTCGACGGCCATCGCGGCCAGTTGGAGGGGGGTGCTCGGAGGGGGAGGGGGAGCAGGAGGGGGCTTCACGCGGCGATGGTACCGCGTGAAACAGTGTTTCTCACGCGGGGTGGGCGATGGCGTGGCGCTTCATCTCGCGGCTCACGGCCACCGCGATGAGCGCGCCCTCGGCCGCGAGGAAGTAGGGCCAGTGGCGCCCGAGGGCGACGGTGGCGCCGAAGACCCGGGGCACCTCCTGGCCGAGCACGAAGACCGCCATGGCGAGCACGAACCACGCGAAGCCGCGGCGGAGCGCGTCCGGCGCGACCTTGCCCGGCGAGGCGGCTGCCCAGGAAGCTGCCGACGACCGCGGCGCCGGCCACCGGGAGCGCGATGCCCCAGGGCAGGTTGGTCTTCGCGAGGTGACCGAGGAGCCCGGCGCTGCTGTTGAGGGCGATCACGAGCAGCGAGGTGCCGACCGCGGCGGTCATCGGGAGCCGGCCGAGCAGCACCAGGGCGGGCACCACGAGGAAGCCGCCGCCCGCGCCGACGAGGCCAGTGACCGCGCCCACCGCCAGGCCCTGCGCCGCGATCCGCAGGATCGGCGTCGGGTGCTCGAGCGCGGCCGCGGCGACCTCGCGGCGGCCTCGCAGCATCGCCGCGGCGGTGACCAGCATCATCGCGCCGAAGGCAAGCAGCAGCAGCGACGGGGGGATGAACGCCGACACGCGCCCGCCGAGGTACGCGCCGACCATGCTCGCGGCGCCGAAGCTCAGCCCGGTGCGCCAGCGCACCCGCCCGGCGAGGGCGTGGGGGATGAGCGCCGCCGCGCTCGTGCTGCCGACGACCAGCAGCGACGACGCGATGGCCTGCTCGGCCGGGAGCCGAAAGACGTAGAGCAGGATGGGCACCGTCAGGATCGATCCGCCGCCGCCCAGCAGACCCAGCGAGACCCCGATCAGCACCGCCAGCGAGACTCCGAGGATGAACATGCCGGGGGTCGATAGCGAGAGCCGTGCCGCGGAGGAATTGACCGTAGAAAGCAGGGCGTTGCCTCCCTCGGGGGTCGCTCGTGAAACAGCGAGTAGCCCGTTGCTGAAACATATGAAACAGCGATCGATCCACGGCCCCAGGCTTCTCCACAGGGATGCCGGGGGATGCCAGCGGCACATCGGTTGCAGCCGTGTTTCAACCCTAAGGAGTCACAACCCATGTTGATGCGACAGCTGTTCGATCCAGAGACCTCGACGTACACGTACCTGCTGGCCGATGAGGTGACGCGCGAGGCGGTGCTCATCGACCCGGTGCTTGAGCAGGTCGAGCGAGACCTGCAGGTGCTGCGAGAGCTCGACCTCACGCTGGTCTGGGCGCTCGACACGCACGTCCACGCCGATCACGTGACGGGGCTCGGGACGCTGCGGGCGAAGACCGGCTGCCAGACGGTGCTCTCCGAGGCGGCGGGCACCGGCTACGCCGACCGGCTGGTGAAGCAGGGCGATCGGGTGGCCTTCGGCTCGCACGCGCTGGAGGTACGTCAGACGCCGGGGCACACCGACGGGTGCGTCACCTACGTCACCGACGACCACCGCATGGCCTTCACGGGCGACGCGCTGCTCATTCGGGGCTGCGGCCGCACCGACTTCCAGCAGGGCAGCGCGCACGAGCTGTACCGCTCGGTGCACGAGCAGGTCTTCTCGCTGCCCGACGAGACGCTGGTGTACCCGGGGCACGACTACAAGGGCCGCACGGTGTCGACCGTGGGCGAGGAGAAGCGGTGGAACCCGCGGCTCGCCCTAACGCGCACGGTGGAAGAGTTCGCGGCGACGATGGCCGGGCTCCAGCTCGCGTACCCGAAGAAGATCGACGTGGCGCTGCCGGCCAACCTGCACTGCGGCGTTCCGCAGGGGCTGCCGGTGGGCGCGGAGGCACCCTCGGCGCCTCGCTGGGCGCCGGTGGAGGTGAGCGCCGCGGACGTCCCGGAGCTGACCTGCGAGTGGCTCGCGGCGAACCCGGGCATCGGCCGACTGGTCGACGTGCGCGAGGTGGACGAGTTCAACAACGCGCTCGGCCACGTGGCGGGCTCCGGGCTCGTCCCGCTCGCGACGGTCGAGGCCGCGTCGAGGTCGTGGGACCGCGAGGCGCCGGTGGTGCTGATCTGCCGCTCGGGCGGGCGCTCGGCGAAGGCCGCGCTGGCGCTGCAGGCCCGCGGGTTCACCAGGGTGGCCTCGCTCCGCGGCGGCATGCTCGCCTGGAACGCCATGCGACTGCCGGTCGCCCGCGACGCCTCGCCCCCGCAGGCGACGGCCTGATCGCCCCTCTCGCTCGGCGCGACGATGGGTCGCATACCGCGGCCCACGCCGGTGCGTACGCTTGAAGGGTGAGCCGAATCCACCTGCCTTCGCACGCCATCCTGGCGCTGCTTCTCGCCTTCACGGCGGCGTCCCCCGCGCTCGCTCATCCGAACGTGCAGGAAGATCGGGCGCGGGCGGTGAGCTCGCGGCTCATCGCGCCCTGCTGCTACCAGCAGACCCTCGACGTACACGAGTCCGAGCTGGCGACCGCCCTCCGGGCCGAGATCGCCTCCAGGCTGCGCGCGGGGGAGAGCCCCGCGCAGGTCGAGGACAGCCTGGTGGAGCGCTACGGAGAGCGGGTGCGCGCGGTGCCTCGGGACCACGACACCCGCGCCCACGTGCTGGTGCTGGTCGCGCTGGCGATGCTCGTCGCCGCGGGGCTGCTGGGGCGCGCGATGCGCCGGTGGAGCCGACGGGAGGGGGACGTCCCCGTCGCTGCGCCCGCACCCGCGAAGGACCGTGATGGGTGGGACGAGCGCCTCGACGCCGAGCTCCGCGCCCTCGACGAGGCGTGACCCTCCGAAGTGATGGTGCCGCCGGGCGCGCCAGGCGCTACACCTCCGGTCGAGCGCCACCGTTGAGTGAGTGGGTGCTTCCCCCAACACCCCTCCCCCAGGGAGATCGTCCCATGCACTTCCCCGTGCTGCCCTCCCTCGCGCTGACCCTTCCCTTCGTCCAACTGCCCTACAGCTTCGGACCGATCCACCCCTTCGGGGTGCTCGTCGGCATCGGGGTGGCGCTCGGCTTCAAGCTCGCGATGCGCCGGGCCCGCGAGCTCGGCCTCGACCTCGAGCGCTTCGAGAAGCACGTCTTCTGGACCGTCGCGATCGGCTTCGTCGCGAGCCACGTCCTCGACACGATCTTCTACCACCCCGAGGTGCTGCTCACCCGCCCGTGGGAGCTGCTGCTCATCTACCAGGGCCTCTCTTCATTCGGCGGCTTCTTCGGGGGCGCCGTGGCCTTCGTCCTCTACGCGCGCCGCCACAAGGTGGACCTCTGGCGCAGCGCCGACGCGATCGCCTATGGGCTCCCGGCGGGCTGGTTCTTCGGCCGCATGGGGTGCGCGTCGATCCACGATCACCCGGGCGCCCTCTCGACGAGCCCGCTCGCGGTGGACTGGCCCGGCGGCTCCCGCTTCGACCTCGGGCTGCTCGAGCTCATGCTGGTGCCCCTGCTCATCATCGCGGCGCAGGTCGTGGCGAGGCGCACGAAGCGGCCCGGCTCCCTCATCACCACGCTGGCGCTGCTCTATCCCCCCATCCGCTTCCCGCTCGACTTCCTGCGCGCCTCGGCCGCCGACGGCGGCGACGTCCGCTACTTCGGCTGGACGCCGGGGCAGTACGCCTCCGCGGGCCTCTTCCTCTTCGGACTGTGGATGCTACGGAGGACCCTCCGAAGCGCCGACGAGCCCGCGCCGGCGCCCTGAGGCTGTAGCGACCCGCGGGGCTTCAGCGAGCGCTCGCGGAGATGGGCTCGAGGGTCTGTCCGTTCGCGCTGATCCGAAGGCGGTAGTGAGGGAGGTGCGGCGCGAGGCTGGCCACCGTCGCCGCGAGCTGCCGGGCGCCGAGCGCCGTGATCCTGGAGCGCAGGGCCGCGGCGTCCACGCGGGCCGCCTCCGCGGGCGCGAGCTGCTCCACGAGGAACCACGCGTTCTCCGCGCGAACGAAGGCCGTCACCTGCGGGTGGAGCACGAAGAGCTCGCGGGTGCCGACGTGCGGCGCCACCATCGGCACCAGCGTGTGCGCGTGCACCGCGTGCTCGATCTGCACCTCCAGCACCCCTCGCTCCTCGTGCTCGCCGTCCAGGATCGCGTACTCCAGCAGCTCCGGGCGGCGCCAGCCCCGGTGGAAGGCCGCGCGCAGCACGTCGCTCACGAGCCCCTCGCGCACGCCGTAGCGCGAGGGCTGCGTGATCATCAGCCGGATGTGCCCGCAGCCCACGTTCTCGGGGGCGACGAGGTGCTCGAGCAGGGCCTCCTCCATCGCCGGCGGCGGCGAGCGCACGAAGGCCCTGATGTCCTCCGGGCCTCGCCAGGTCGCCGCGGTGGCGGCGGTGCGGGGGTCGTCGCGGAGGGCGTCCGCGAGGCGCTCGATCGCGTGCCGGTCGGTGTGCAGGTAGAAGCGCCCGAAGGCGTCGACGTAGCGGTCGAAGATCGCCGTGATCCAGTCCGGGTCGAGGGGGCGTCCCAGGAGCTGCTCCAGCGCCGCGAGCGAGAGCACCAGCTCCCCCGCATCGCCTCCGGGCGTGCCCAGCACCGGGGCCTCCTCGCGGCCGTCGATGCACGAGACCGTGTTCGCTCCCAGCAGCGTGGCGGCCCTCGTCCAGATCAGGGCGTCCGGGCGCGTCAGGGTGGCGCGCAGCCCGGCCAGCGAGCTCGACGGCGCGGGGGCCTCCGTCGGCGCGGGGCTCGCGATCGGCGTCGCTACATGGGCGCGGGTGGTCGGGAGGGACGCCGCGCCCCAGGCGAGCATTCCCCCGGTGAGCGAGGCGACGCGATGGAAGCCCAGCGAGCGCAGGCGATCGGCCGCTCGCTCGCTGCGCCGTCCCGAGCGGCACACCAGCACCACGGGCGCGTCGCGGTCCCACGACTCCGCGGCCTGCTCGACCCCGGCGAGGGGCACCCAGGCGGCCACGTCGATGCGCCCGAGCTCGCCGGTGATCTCGTCGGCCTCGCGGATGTCCACCACGCGCACGGCGCAGCGGTGTGCGGCGAGCCATGCCGCGTCGACCTCGGGCGTCCCTCCGGGGCTGCGCGGAAAGCGGATCGCCCCGGGTTCACCGTCGCCCGCGCAGCGCGGCAGCGCCGAGGACGGGTGCTCGGAGGGCGGACGGATGGGCTTCCCCAGAGGGGGGGCGACGGCGCTCAACAGCGCGAGGACGAGCGCCGATTTGGCGGCGATTCTCCACATGGCGATGGGTCTCCGGGAGGGGCCGCGAGGGCGGCGGGGGAGGGTGTCAGGCGCGCTGGAGGGCGCGCGTGATGGCGGGCTCGGCCTTCGAGGCGCCGAAGCTGCCGACGAGCATCGCGACCATGAAGGCCAGCGCGGTGGGCGTACCGGTCACCAGGGACGCGAGGCCCGGACCGGGGCAGAAGCCGCCGAGGCCCCAGCCCACGCCGAAGATCGCAGCGCCGATGAGGAGCCGCGCGTCGAGGTCGCGGCGCGTCGGCACCAGGAAGCGGGCCGAGAACAGGGGCGACGGGCGGCGCTTGATCAGCCGCCAGGCGACGGCGTGCACCGCGATCGCCCCGCCCATCACGAACATCAGCGACGGGTCCCACCCCCGGAAGAAGTTCAGGAACCCGACGACCTTCTCGGCCTGGGTCATCCCCGAGACTGCGAGCCCGAGCGCGAAGATCACGCCCGAGAGAAGCGCGACCCCCCCTTCGGCCCACGCGCGCGTCCGGGGCGTCAACTCGCACCTCCGCCGGTGAGCAGCACCGTGATCGCCCCGGCGCCGATGAAGGTCAGCGTCGCCGCGACGCTGCGCGGAGAGAAGCGCGAGATGCCGCACACCCCGTGGCCGCTCGTGCAGCCGTTGCCGACGCGCGTGCCCACGCCGACGAGGAGACCTGCGAGCACCACGAGGCCGATCGAGGCCGTGCCCGCGGAGAAGGCCCCAGGCATCGTCGCGAGGGCGATCAATCCGCCGCCCACGATCCCGGCGACGAAGAGCGCCCGCCACGCGACGTCGCCCGCGGTCGGCGAGAGCAGGCCCCCCAGGATCCCGGAGATGCCCATCACCCGCCCGTTGAGCCCCAGCATCAGCGAGGCGCTCAGCCCGATGAGCGCACCTCCTTCGAGGGCGCGAATCCAATCCATGGGAATGTTCATGTAGCGTGTTGCTCCGTCGTCCCGAGGCTGTTTCATCGCCCAGGTCGTGTCCTCGCTCTGGCAGCAACCTGCATGCCGCCTGCAAAGCGCTGCAACGACCGATCGATCTCGTCGGCCGAGCCACGGTCGGTGTATCAAGCCCGATGAAACATCTGTTTCATGGTGTTTCGTCGCGAGCTCGAAATCGCGGCCAGCGCACTCGCACGCTCGTTGCTACGCTGGGTGGTCATGTCGATCATCCTGGTTCCTCTCGACTTCTCCGACTGCGCGCCGCACGTCGTCACCGAGGCCCTCCGATTCGCCGAGGCGTTTCGCGGGCGTCTGCTCCTGCTGCACGCGAGCGATCCCCCGCGCGGCCTCCCCCTGACGGCGACGGTGCAGCCGAGCGGGTCACCGAAGGCGATGTCCGTCGAGGCGCTGCTCCGGCAGGACGCCGAGGCGCACCTGGCGCCACAGCTCCGCCTCGCTCGCGATCGGGGCGTGGAGGCCGAGGGGCGCGTGGTGTTCGGGCCCATCGCGGAGGTCATCCTCGGCGTCGCCGCGGAGGTGCGCGCCGACATGATCGTGATGGGGACGCACGGGCGCACGGGGCTCGCTCGCATGACGATGGGCAGCATCGCGGAGGAGATCATCCGCCACGCCGACGTGCCGGTGGTCACCGTGCGAACGAAGCACCACGCGGGCTGCGCGGCCTCGAGCTGCGCGACGTGCGACCTCGGGCGCAGCACCGTGGAGCGCTCCATCGAGGCCGAGGAGGTGGGCTGAGGGCTACGGCGTCGGGGCGCAGGTGCAGTCGACGCAGCCGTCGTCCGCGCACGCTCCGCAGCTCTCGCGCACGCTGGCCCGCAGCGACTCCCTCGCGCGAAACACCCGCACGGCGGCGTTGTTGGCCGTGATGCCCTGGGCCGCCGCGAAGTCCTTCACGCTCTGCCCCTCCACGGTGACCTGTTGAAGCGCCGCGGCGTACTCGGGCTTCAACGTGGCCGCGAGGCCGCGCACGCATTGGCAGCTCGCGGAGGCGAGCGGGGGTTGGGCCTCGTGCGGCTCGTCGAGCTCGACCGCGAGGGCGTCGAGGGCCCGGCCGTGGCTTGCGTCGCGGCGACGGCGGTCGATCACGGCGTTGCGAAGGATTCGATAGAACCAGGCCCGCGCGGACTCATCCTGACGGAGCGACGCGCTCTGCGTCAGGCTGCGCGCGTAGGCGTCCTGGAGGATGTCCTCGGCGGTCGCCCGATCGCCGAGCCGGCGTTCGAGGAAGGCCAGGAAGTTCGATCGCGCGCCGAGCAGCGAGGCAGTGACGTGGTCCATGAGGCTCCTGAGCCTACGACCCTGGAGGGGCCGCGGCATGTCCGAAGGGGTGTGGGTGATGCCGTGCGGACGCGCCAGCTCGAGAGGGATTACACACGCCGTTCGAGACCGTAATGCCCGATCGCCCTCTGCGTCGGCACGCAGCGGAGCCTCGCGACGATCGCCAGTGCTCCGCAGGAGGCATCGAGACATGAACACCGAGTCCCTGTTCGACGTGGGCGGCATGCACTGCGGGTCGTGCGTCCGTCGCATCACCAAGGTCCTCGATGCGCTGGAGGGCGTCGGCGAGGTCAGCGCCTCGGCGCCCGACAAGACCGTCCGGGTGCGGCACGATCCGGCGCTCGTCAGCGCCGAGCAGCTCGCCGGAGCCCTCGCGGCCGCGGGCTACCCGGCCACTGCCCGCTCGACCTGAGCGGCGTCCTGGCTGGTCAGCTCTACGCCACGGTGGCTGAAGTGCCCGCAGGCGAGAGGGTGAACAGTGCTCCAAATGCAACAAGCCCGACCGGGTCAGCGGTCGGGCTTGTTGCACCCTTGTCGTAGTCGATCTGCCAGGAAACAAGGAGGTTTGAGGGTGGAGGCGCCGGGAGTCGAACCCGGGTCCGCAAGTGCTCAACGATGACTTCTACACGACATAGCCGATGATCAGTTCTCGTCAGGTATCGTGCTCATCGGCAGGCACTCCACCCAACCAGCGCCCCCTGAATCTCGCCGCACATCCAGGGCACCCTGATGTGAAGCCAGCCGAGTTCATTTACGCACTCCGATAAGCACTGGCAGGCTCGTCGGAGCACGGCGTCACGGGTTCTTAGGCCGCGACGGCGAAGGGAACGTCATTATCGTTCGCTTCTCTTGGTTCCCGCAGTATTTACGCCGTTACGGGCCGGCGGTCGTGCCATCAATCGCGTCACAACCCACGTCGAAACCGTTTCGCCCCCTTGTCGAAAACCCCTGATACGGTTTCATCCGCACAGAGGCCTCTTCAGAGTCAGTGGATCACCAACGCACGGCGCACTCTGAGCCTCCGCCCCCGGGTACGTCAAGTCTCCGCTCTCTCTTCCAGCCTCATCTCCGTTGCGCATCCCTTGACCCGTCGGCGACGCTGAGGCACCTACGGCCCCGATGTCCGTCGAGCCGCCGCCGAAGAAGGAACAGCTCCAGAAACTGCTCGAGCGCGGCAACGTGTTCCTGCACCTCGATCCGCGCGTCGAGGGCGTGGTCGTCCCGACCTGGCACGCGCAGAAACCCCAGCTCGTTTTGCAGCTCGGGCTCCACTTCGCCGTCCCCATCCCCGACCTCAAGATCGACGACCGGGGCGTGCGCTGCACCCTCTCCTTCAACCGCTCCCCCTTCTTCTGCGACCTGCCCTGGACCGCCGTGTACGCCATGGTCGCCGAAGACGGTCAGGTCACCGTGTGGCCCACCGAGCTGCCGCCCGAGCTCGTCCCGCAGCCCGCCCCCGTCCGCCGCGCGCCGCCCACCTCCCGCAGCACCCGCGGACGCTCCGCCGACGCCGCGGAGTCCACCACCGAGACCAGCGACTCCACCGCCGCCCCGCAGCGCCCGCGCATCGCCGCCGTGCCCTCGACCAGGGCACCCAGGCTCGCCCCGGTCACTCCGATCAAGCCGACGCCCGCGCCCGCCGTGGAGGAGTCCGACTCCCCGGCGGATGATCCGTCACCGTCGACGCCCGGCGATCGCAAGGGCGGACGCGAGCGGCCCGCCTGGCTGCGCGTCGTCAAGTAGTCCAACCGACATACGATCGGGCGATCGCCCGGAGATCAGCCGGTGCCCGAGGCCTCGAGCTCCTCGGTCAGGAAGGCCAGGATCACCTCGTCGAGGGAGCGCTCGGAGATCGACACCTCCCCGAACATCGCGGGCCTGGCCACCACCACCGGGATCTGCGCAGGAGGGATCGACGGCGCCGGGGGAAGGTGGGACCGCGGGGGTGGAGGCGGGAGCACGACCACCGCCGCGTTGGGGCTCAACGGCGTAGGCGCCGCCGGGGGGACGGTGTTGGTCTCCCCAGTGGGGATGTCCGACTCCACCGCGTCGGGCGCTGGCGCGACGTTGATGCCCGCGACCTCGTCGAACTGCCCCTCGCGCAGGGCGAGGAACATCGCCTTGTGCTGGTCCTGCATGAGCTTCTTGACCTGCGTGGACAGGTCTTCGGCCTCGAGCAGGTTCGCATAGCTGGTCTTCAGCGACTTCAGGATGCGCCCGCCGTCCGCGAAGAGGTGGGTCATCACGTGAGGCTTCAGGACCCCGGAGTCCTCGGTCTGGATGTGGAACACCTTGCCCTTGTGGCGGATGTTCGTGTTGTAGCCGAGCAGCGGTGATTGGGCCTTCGCCATGGAGTTACGCCCTGCGTTTCTATCACACCGACCGGGCGAACCACTGGACCGGAACAAGCCCCAGCGCGATCCACCCCACCAGGCACGCCCACCAGCCGATCGCGAGGCGCTTCCACCCCGCTCGCCACCCCGCCGGCGCCGGGAACAACAGCCGCTCCCACCAGGGAAGCCCCTTCAGCCGCCGCGCCAGGCCCACGTGCTCCATCACGAACACCGCGGCCAGCAACGAGCGCAGCACCCAGGAGACCACCGCCGCTGTGACGTAGCGATCCATGCGACGCCCTCCTCAACCCTCGGCGCTGACCACCGTCCCGTCGATGGGCACCACCACCGCGCGTCGGCCCTCGCACGCCCGACGCCAAGGCGCCCACGCCTCTCCCAGCGCCGCGGAGGCCTTCGCCTCCAGCGCCGTGACGTCGTGACCCGCCGCGCGCAACGACTCGATCAACCCCGCGGCGGCCACCGCCCGACCGGTGTCGAGGTAGCATCGGGCCAGCAGGGGGAGCACCTTCGGTCGCAGCGCCGGGTCGAGCGCCGTCGCCCGACGCAGCGGCCCGATGGCCTCCGCAGCGCGCCCGGAGGCCAGCAGCGACTCCCCAAGGCACAGGTAGACCTCCGGGGCCGCGGGACCGTCCTGTGCGTACTGCGCCGCGAGCCGCAGCGCGTCGCCGCACTCGTCCATGCGCTCGACGCGCATCAGCGAGCGCCCGAGCGCCACCAGCGCGCGGGCCACCACCGCCCGCCCCTCCGGCCCCATCGCCGCCCCGTCGGGCGTCCGCAGGAACGCCACCAGCGCCCCGAACTGCGGCGCCATCACCGAGAGCACGTCGTCGTCGCGGCCCTCGGCGCCCGCCTCGCGCACCGCGTCGAGCTGCGCCAGGTCGACGGCCACGGTCCTCGGTCGGGCGGCGCGCAGCACTTCCACGACCCGAGCCCGCAAGAACTTCCTCACCTCGGGGAGCGGCACCTCCACCTCGCCGTCGTCGGCGCCGAGCGCCAGCAGCGTGCCCGCATCCCCGACGAGCACCGCGCGCATGTCGATGCCGAAGAGGGGAGCCAGCAGGATGGTGCGCATCCCCACCACCGCCCGAAGCGCGTCGTCGTCGACCCGACCCCGCAGCGCGGTGGTCTCCTCGTCCTCGGTGAGGACGGCGATCACCTCGTCGCGCAGCTCGTCGGGCGTGCCCGAGCCCTGCACCTCGGCGCCGCCCGGCACGTCGCGCACCCACTGCAGCTCGCTCACCGCGCTGGTGGTGCGGTCGACCGAGGCCGAGATGATCCGGTAGCCGGCCACGAGGGAGAGCGCCACGAGCGCCTCGCCGATGCCCGCGCAGAGCCGCCCCAGCGCCGGGACGCCCGCCAGGACACGATCGAACCATCCGTCCGCTCGCACCCCATCGAGGGGGTGCCGCCGCGTGCTCATGCGCCGACCTGCGCCTCGCGGGCGAGCTTCTCCCGGTACCACGCGATCGTGCGCTCGATGCCGTCCTCGAGCTCGACCCGAGCCTGGAACCCGAGGAGTTCCTTCGCCTTGGTGACGTCGGGGATGCGCAGCTCGACGTCCGCGAAGGGCCAGTCGATGAACTTGATCTCCGAGGAGGACTTCGCGAGCGACACCACCATGCGCGCGAGCTGGTAGATGGTCACCGTCGCGCGGGTGTTGCCGATGTTGAACGCCTGGCCGACCGCGGAGTCACGCTCCAGCGTCAGCAGGATGCCGTCGACGATGTCATCGATGAAGCACCACGAGCGAATCTGATCGCCGGCGTTGTGGATGGTGATGGGCTCGTTCTTGATGGCGCGCAGCACGAACGCGTGAATCGCGCCCTCGCCGACCTGCCCCGGCCCGAAGATGTTGAAGGGGCGGATGCTCACCGTCGGGAGCCCGAACTGCTTGTGATAGCAGTGCGCCAGGTGCTCGGTGGCGAGCTTGCTGACCGCGTAGGTCCACCGGGCCTCGCCGACCGCGCCCAGCGTCGTGACGTCCCCTTCGGCCACGCGGAACGCGTACTTGCCGAACACCTCGCTGGTGGAGAAATCCACGAAGCGCTCGATCAGCGGCATGCGATCGCGGGCGCAGCGCAGCGCCGCCATCGTGCCCTCCAGGGCGATCTCCATGGTCGGAACCGGGTTCTGGAGCACCGTGTCGACGCCGGCGATGGACGCCAGGTGCACCACGTGGGAGCAGCCGTCCATGGCCTTGCCCAGCGCGGCGGCGTCGCGCACGTCACCCGGGATGAGCGTCACGTTGGGGTGCTTGTCGAGCCCCGCGGGCCCGAGCGCGTTGCGCCGCAGCAGGTCGAATACGACGCAGTGGTTGGTCTCGCAGAGCCTTCGAACAAGCGCGGTGCCAATAAAGCCCGCGCCACCGGTGAGCAGAATCCGCCGTCCCTCGATCATCGTCCGCGGTATCTACCCCAATCCTCCGTCGGGCGGAACCCCGCAGGATCTCCGACCATCGGCGCTCCCGCGCTTGTCGGAGGGCCAGCGGTCTGGAATCCTCTCCCTCCTCTATGCCCACCTGCCCTGTCTGCAAGGACGAAGTCGACACCCTCAAGGTCGCCAAGATCGACGGCAAGAAGAAGAAGCTCTGCGAGGACTGCTACGACCGCGCGGTGGAGTCGGACACCATCGCCCAGGAGAGCGAGTCCGCCGTGCAGTCGATGATGGGCTTCAAGGGTCGGCGGTAGGCCACTCCCCCCTCAGCGATTCGAGCGCTCCACCGCGCGGCGCACCCGGTCGAGCGCGGGATGGAGCGACTCGTCGGACAGGGTCGCCTCGATGGTCGCGGGCATCCGCCAGGTCCAGTTGTGGGCCCCCACGGTCGATGGGGTGTTGATGCGATCGAGGGTGCCGAGCACGTCCTGCCACATCAACAGCGCCAGATCCCCGGAGGCGCCAAGTAGCCCTCCCAGCAGCGCGTCGTGCACGTCGTCGCTCCACCACGGCTCCGCCGTCGGGATCCCGAAGTCGCGGGCGGCGGCCTTGCGCTCCCACTCCGGCATCGACTGCCACCACGAGGCCACCGGGTCGGTGTCGTGCGTGCCGAAGCACGCGACGCTCACCCTCGGGTAGGACCTCGGGTCACGGAAGCGCCCCTGGTCCTGCTCCCAGCGCAACACCTTGTAGCCCGGGATTCCCAGGGCGAGCAGCGACGGGCGGACGTAGTCGGGGACGACCCCGAGGTCCTCCGCGATGACCCTGGCGTCGTGCTCCCCGGCGCCCTCCATCATCGCCCGCAGCACCGCCTCGCCGTGCGCGAGCTGCTCGGCCTCCGTCGGGGGATCGAAGCTCCCCGGGAGTAGCTTCCCGTCGGAGGAGCGCAGCCGGTCGAGGGGACGGCTGTAGGTCCGGTAGAAGCCGACGAGGTGGTCGACCCGAAAGCGGTTGCCGAGCATCCCCGCGTAGCGAGCGCGCGCCCGCAGCCAGCGGAACCCGTTGGTCCGCATCACGGCCCAGTTGTAGGGAGGCAGGCCCCACTCCTGGCCCTCTTCGTTGAACTGGTCGCCCGGCACCCCGACGCTGGCGTCGTGGCGGAACTCCTCGCGCTTCGACCACACGTCCGCGCTGTCACGACCGACCATGAAGGGCAGGTCGCCCATCAGCGACACCCCCAGCTTCTCCAGCCGGGCTCGCGCCTCGGACCACTGCGAGTGCGCGATCCACTGGGCGTACTGGTAGCGATGGATGGTGTCGCGGAGGCGCGCGGAGGCGTGCTCCAGCTGGATGGCGTCGCGGTCGCGCAGGGCCGTGGCCCACTCCCACCACGGGGCGTTGTCGTGCTCGTCCTTGAGCGCGCGGAAGAGCGAGAGGTCCCAGAGCCACTCGCCGTGGGCGCGCACGAAGGCGTGGAAGTCCCGGGCGCGGTCGGTGTTTTCCGCGAGGTGCCGGGCGGAGAACACCTTGAAGGCCTCGTTGAGCAGGCGGCGCTTGAGCGCTCGCACGCCCTCGTAGTCGACCGTCAGGCTCGCGCGCAGCGACTCGATGGTGGGGCGCAGCTCGTCGAGCAGGTCGGGGGAGAGGTCGGGCTCCGACGACCAGGAGATGTACACCGGGTCGATGCCGAAGGCGCTGAGCGCGCCGTAGGGGGAGGTCTCTCCCCCGGAGAGCTCGCCGATCGGCAGGAGCTGGATGAGCCGCAGCCCGGCGCGCAGCCCGAGCGGGCCCGCGTCGGCGAGGTCGAGGATCTCCCCGATGCCCATCGAGCGATCGGTGCGCAGCGAAAACAGCGGGATCGTGAGTCCTGCGAGGCGTTGTGAGGTTCTGTCCATGTCAGGGACGAGGATTCTAACCCGGTCGCGCGGTAGGGTGGCCCGCGATGAGCGGAGAGCTGGTGCGGAGGGCAGGGTCATTTACCAGGGCGGGTATTCGCCATGGCTTCAGCACGCGCCGGGGAGGGGTGAGCGCCGGGCCCTTCGAGAGCATGAACCTCGCGAGAAACGTCGGCGACGACCCGGCGGCCGTCGAGGAGAACCACCGGCGCTTCGCCGCGGCCGTGGGCTACGACCCCGGGCGGCTCTACGAGGCCTCGCAGGTGCACGGCGCGCGGGCGCTGCGGGTCGACGGCTCGGCGGTGCTCTCGACCCGCGCGGAGGAGGCCGACGCGCTGGTGACCTCGACGCCCGGGGACGCCGTCGCGGTGCGGGTGGCGGACTGCGTCCCGGTGCTGCTGGCGGCGCCGGGGAGGGCCGTGGTGGCCGCGGTGCACGCGGGCTGGAGGGGCGTCGCGCAGCGGGTCATCGCCGCGGCGGTGGAGGCCATGGCGGTGGAGCCGGGCGCGATCATCGCCGCGGTGGGGCCGTGCATCGGGGTCTGCTGCTTCGAGGTGGGCGACGAGGTGGCGGAGCAGATCGCGGCGGCGTCGAGCGGGGCCGTGGTGGCGCGCTCCGCGGAGGGCGCGAAGCCGAAGGTCGACCTGCGGGCGGCGGTGTCGATGCAGATGGAGGCGATGGGGCTGCGGGGGGTGGAGCACATCGGCGGGTGCACGATGTGCGAGCCCACTTGGTTTCACTCGTTTCGCCGCGACGGCAAGGCCAGCGGGCGGCTGCTGGGAGCGATCGTTGCGTAGGGGAGACCGGGGCAGGGACGTTACGCGTCCAACGGGGCTGAAAGCTCCGGCGTCGAAGCTCGTAGAGTCGACGTTCTTGTTTGTGTGAGGCACGGATGGTACCCCACCCCACCAGTCCCGGTTCGAGCCCTATGCGCACCTGTCCCGTCTGCAGCCGGCAGTACGAGCCTCCTGCGCAGTTCTGCCAGGTCGATGGCGTCGCGCTGCGCATCGACGCGCCCGCGATCGACCCCTACCTCGGGACCAAGATCCTGGAGCAGTTTCGCCTCGATCGGGTGATCGGCGCCGGGGGCATGGGCGTCGTCTACGAGGGATGGAACGACGCGCTCAGCCGACGCGTGGCGGTGAAGATCCTCCACCGCGACCTGGTCACCAACAAGGACATCGTCACCCGCTTCCACCGCGAGGCGCAGATCGCGTCGCAGCTCGACCACCCGGGCATCGTGCGGGTGATCCTCTTCGGGCAGCTCGCCGACGGAAACCTCTACCTGGTGCTGGAGTTTCTCGAGGGCCCGACGCTCGCCGAGGCGCTCGAGAAGGAGGGGAGCTTCAGCACCGAGCGCGCCGTTCGCACGGTGGCGCAGGTCGCCGACGCCATCGGCTACGCCCACCAGAAGGGGATCATCCACCGCGACCTCAAGCCCGAGAACATCGTGCTGACGAAGCGGGACGGCGAGGAGATCCCCAAGGTGCTCGACTTCGGCATCGCGAAGATGCTCGTCGGCGCGGCCTCCTTCGTCACCCAGTCGGGGCTCATCTTCGGCACCGCGCGGTACATCTCCCCGGAGGGGGCGGCGGGCGAGAAGGTCGACCAGCGCTCGGACGTCTATTCACTGGCCGTGATGGCCTATGAGCTGATGGCGGGCCGGGCGCCCTTCGAGGCCGACGAGCCCGTGCAGCTCCTCGTGAAGCACATGCATGAAGTGCCTACGCCGCTGCGGCGCTGGGGATCTGCGATGGGCGTTCCGGCGGGGGTCGAGGACGTGGTGATGCGCGCCCTCGCGAAGAACGCCGACGCGCGCCACGAGGACGCCGCGGCCTTCGCGAAGGCCCTGCGCGATGCCCTCGCGGAGTGGCACGGGTCGCCCGTTCGCTCGGTCGTTCCGACCACCGGGATGGGGATGGTCACGCCGCCGGAGGCCCGGGCGATGCGCTTCCCCGACACCCTCGCGCCGCGCGAAGCGGCGGCTGCCGTGCCCGCGGAGCCCAAGGCGCTGGTGCACCCCACGCCGGCGGTCAACGGGGCGATGCGCGCGGGGGGTAACGGGGCAATGGTCCCGGCGCACGGGGTGAGCCTGCCGCAGCGGGAGGAGTTTCCCGCGGTCGACCCTCGCACGGTGGTCACGACGCATCCGCCCGAGCTCGCGGCGGAGGTGCGACCCGCGCCGGCCGCGGTGCCCCCCGAGACGATGGCGGTGCCCGAGCTGATCTCCAGCCGGGTGATCCCGATCGATGACGACCTCCAGGTGTCGGGGCTGCGATCGCGGCGGGTGACGCGCCCCACCCCCGACGACGACGAGTTCGCGGGGCCTCCTCGGCGCTCGAGCGTGTGGCGCGCGCTGGGTCTGGTCCTGCTGGCGGCGGTCGTGGCGTCGGGGGTGATGGTGGCGGGCGCCTGGGGGCTGCGGATGTTTCCGGAGCAGCGCCGGGCCGACCAGGTGGCGTCGCTGCTGCGGCGGGCCAACGACGCGATGCGCGCCGAGCGGCTGACTCGCGCGACCAACCGTTACAGCGTCGAGGACATCACCGACGACGCGCTGGCCATCGAGCCCGGCAACGCGAGGGCGAGGCAGCTGCGACGCGCCGCCGCCGTCAAGCTGGCCAACAGCGCCACCCGGGCCAGAAACGACCACCACCCCGAGCAGGCGCTCCCGCTGCTGCAGGACGCCCTGCGGCTGATGGAGGACGCCACCATCCGGCAGGAGCTGGAGGCGACGCAGCGCGAGATCGACGAGCAGCGGCCTCGTCCCTCGGTGACGCCGGCGCCTCGCCCTCGTCCGGCAGTGCGAGCGTCCGAGCCCGCTCGTGCTTCCGCTCCGTCGACCGCGCCTGCTCCGGTTCGGTCACCCGCTTCGTCCGCTCCGCGCCCATCGCGGCCTCGACCCACGACGGCTGCGCCACGCCGAAGTGCCACAGGGGGGCGAAATGGCAACGGTCCCGAACTCCCTACCCCGGAGCCTGGGGTGACGTTCACGCCAGGGCGCGATCCCAACGAGCCGCCTGCTCCGACGATCCCGACCCCCTTCGGACCCTTGCAGATTCAGCTTCCGCAAACGCCGCCGCATGAGCCGGAGCCGACACCGGAGCCCGTCGATCCAGGCCCCTCGACGCCCCATACCGGCGAGTTCTGACGGAGCGTCTCAAGGGGGTGGGCGCTGGTACGGCGCTCGCAACCGCTCCTCCCGTAACAAGCGGCCCAATCAAGGGCCCCTTCGGTGAAGGAGAACCCTCATGAACTTCCTGCTGTTTGCGATCTTCGGCCTTGTGATCGGCGCGTTGGCGAAGTTCCTGATGCCGGGCCGCGATCCAGGCGGCTTCATCATCACCGCCATCATCGGCATGGTGGGCTCGATGCTCGGTGCGTTCGTCGGCCGGGCGCTGGGGATGTACAACAGCGGTACCCAGTCGGCGGGCTGGATCATGTCGATCATCGGCGCGATCGTGCTGCTGGGCATCTACCGCATGGTGGTCGGCAGCCGCGCCACGGCCTGACCGACCGTTAGCTGACCGTACGATCCATTGAGGGTGCGCTGGAGGCTCCGCTCTCCGGCTGCGCCCTCAGTCTATTTCGGGTGTGCCTTCCGCGGGGAGCCAGTGCTTCTCCAGCCACTCGAGGGAGACCGGGGCCTCGCGCAGCGCGCGGTCGATGGCGCGCACGGCGGGGTCGTGCTCGAGCGCGGAGCCCGCGTAGGCGCGGGCGTAGAGGATCCAGTTGGAGAGCTCGTAGTGATGGAGCAGCGGGGCGAAGCGGTGCCCGGTGAAGCGCTCCAGCGTGGCGGTGGCGCCGTCGACGTCGACGTCGCGAACGAGCGCGGAGCTCACGTCGAAGAGCAGCTGGCGGAGGTCTTCGAAGGCGCGCTCGGGCTCGGCCGCGACGGAGGCGAGCAGCGCTTCGAACTGCTCCGGCGTGACGCCCTGCGCCTCGGCGACGTCGGCCATCGCGGGGACCTGCGTCTCCAGGAAGTCGCACTCCGCGCCGCGGCCCAGGGTGCGGCCCACGAGGTAGAGGTCGAAGGCGCTGGCGATGGACTCGCCGAGGAAGAGCGCGTCGGCGGAGACCGAGCCCGATCCGCCGGAGAACAGGGCCTTGCGTGCGGCGTGGTGCCAGGCGACGTGGGCCACGACGTCGGCGTCGATGGAGTCGTCGACCAGGACGTCGCTGGGGTCCGAGGCGTTCCAGAAGGTGAGGTTGAGGAAGAGGGCGCGCGACCACGACGCGTGGGGGGAGCCCTCGTCGGGCACGCGGAAGCGCACCACGTCCGTGAGCAGCATCTGCTTCAGCGTGTCGTAGAGGCCGATGTGTCGGAAGGAGCGCTCGTCGCGGATGGTGAGGTCGGCGAGCGTCAAGGTTCGGAGGGGCATCGGGGCGGAGGCTAGCACCGCCTCCGATCTTTTTTTCCGGGTGACGCGGAGAACCGTAGGAAGCTCCGGGGGTACGGCGTCTGGTAGTTCAGCGTGAACGGCGGCGAGGAGCGGATTGGACGATCTCGATGAAGCGGTGCGTCGGGTGGTCCAAGGAGACACCGACGCCTTCCGACGGATCGTGGACGCGACCAGCGAGGGCCTCGTCCGGCTGGGCGCGCGGATCGTAGGGTCGTTGAGCGAGGCGGAGGATGTCGTGCAGGACTCGTACGTGAAGGCCTACCAGGCGTTGACCAGCGGCCGCTTCGAGCGGCGGTCAAGCATCACCACCTGGCTGCGGCACATCGTGACCAACACGGCCATCGACTCGCTGCGCAGCCGGTCGAGGCGCCCGGTGCCGAGCGACACCATCGCGGAGGCCGGGTGGGACGGCGAGGCCGGGGCGGAGGCCCACATGGCCCTCGCGGAGCTCAACGAGCTGCTCGGGGCGCTGCCGCCCGACCAGCGCGCGGCGGTGGTGCTCCAGAGCGTGGAGGGGCACGCGGTGTCGGAGATCGCGGTCATCCTCGGTTGCTCGGAGGGCGCGGTGGAGCAGCGGCTGGTGAGGGCGAGGGCTACGCTGCGAGAGAGGAGCGCGTCATGAAGCGCGAGGTCGACGAGGCGATGGACGAGCGGTTGGCGGGCATCGGGCGACGCACGGCGGCGCTGCGCCCCCGCGCGGGGTTCGACGATCGGGTGATGCGGGCGGTGAAGGCCTCCGGCACCCCCGGGCTCTTCGACGACGTGCTGCGCGCGGCGAGGGCGATGGTGCCGGTCGCGGTGATGGCGGCGGCGCTGGCGATGGGCTGGGCGGTGCGCACCGATCAGGCGGCGGACCTGTCGCTCGCGGCGAGCTTCGACGCGGTGGAGCTGGAGTGGTGAGCGCGCGCCTCAAGGGGGTCGCGGTGCTCCTCGCGGTGTTCGCGCTGGGCTCTGCGGCGGGCGGCGGCGGCGCCTACGCGTGGCTCCGCGGGGACGACATCAGCGGCTCCGACGAGCAGCGCGGGCTGCGCAACCCGCGTCGGCTGAGGGCGCTCGAGCGCTCGCTCGACCTGACGCCGACGCAGCGGGAGCAGGTGCGGGCGATCCTCGCGCAGAGCGGCGAACAGCGGCGGCAGCTCGCGCAGGAGATGTTCGAGCGCTGCGGCGACGGGCTGCGGGCGCAGCACGAGGCGGTGTCGACGCAGATCCGCGCGGTGCTCACGCCTGCACAGCGGGAGCGCTACGACGTCATCGACGCGCAGCAGCGGGAGCGGTTTCCCTTCGGGGGAGCGATGGGTGGAGGGCGAAGGCGGGGGCCGCGAGGGCCGGAGGGTCTCTGACGGGGGACGCTAGGGACTTACTCCTCGACCTTGGCGAGGGCGACGATCGCCTGCGCCCAGGCGACGTACTTCCACTCCGCGAGGTCGCGCACGGTCTTGACGCCGAGCTTCGCCAGCAGCGCGCCGTGGTCGGCGGAGAGGCCCTCGAGGCCCTCGACCGGGATCTCCGTGAGCTGCTTCAGCGACATGCCTTCGTACTTCTTGTCGAGCGCCTTGTTGATGTTGATCGCCATGACGGAGCCTCCAGAGAGTGGGAGGAGGAGCGTGCGGGTGCTCCCCCGAAGGGCGCAGTGATCGCCCGCGCCTCGCGATGGCGTCAAGGCGCTTGAGAGAGGCGCACACGCACCCACGAGGGGGCGTCCGGGCGATGGGCCACGGCGACGAGGTCGGCCGCCTCGTCGAGGTCGCGCTCGGTCGGGAGTTCGGCCCAGGTCGCGCCCGCGAGGCGCAGCCGATGGCGGGTGTCGTCCGCGACCGTCGCCGTGCTCCACGCCAGGCCCTCGAAGAGCGGCAGCGGGCGATTGAGGCCCAGGAGGTAATACCCGCCATCGTAAGCGGGGCCGAGCGCTGCGTCGTGCGAGGCGAGCGAGCGGAGGGCCTCGGCGATGCGCTCCGCGGTCACCGCCACGCAGTCGGTGCCGACGAGCAGCACCGGGCCGGGGCCCTCGGCGAAGGCCGCGTCCACCACGGCCGAGAGGCGCTCTCCGAGGTCGCCCTCGTGCTGCGCGATGTAGCGGGAGCAGGGGCCCAGCCAGCGCTCGGTCGCCTCGCGCTGATCGGATGGGGTGAAGGTCACCCAGGTCTGCCAGCGGTCGTCGCGGAGCTGGTCCATCACGGCGTCGCCGCACCAGCGGTAGAGCTCGAGCGCGCGCGCCTCGCCCACGTCTCTCGCGAGCCGGGTCTTCACCTGGCCGAGCGCCGGCGCCTTCGCGAAGACGATCACCCTCGGGCTCAACGGGAGCTCCTCCGCCAGGCTCGCCAGCCGTCGACGCCGAGGCCCAGCACGAAGGCCGCGGTGGTGAGGACCAGCGGCCAGCGGGCGGGATCCCACTGTCCGGCGGACTGGTAGCGGTCGACCACCTCGTAGCTGAAGGGGAGCGCGGTGAGCACCGCGAGGGCCGACGCCGAGGGGGCGAAGGCGCACGCGACGGCGAGGGGCATCCCGTACCAGGGGTAGGCCACGGGGCTCACGATGAGCTGCACCAGCAGGGCGTCACGGACGTTGCGGGCGAGCGGTCCGCGGCGGAGGGAGAGGGCCGCGGTGACCAGAAGGCCCGCGAGGACGAGGGCCGGGCGGAGGGAGTCGTCGCTGGTGGGGAAGCGCGCGTAGAGGGCGCTCCAGAGGGGGGCGGCGAAGTTCCAGTTGGAGGCGAAGTTGGGGAGCGACCCTGGCGGGGTGTGCCCGAGCGCCTGGGCGACGGCGAAGGACAGCGCGAGGGGCGCGAGCGAGAGCGCGGCGAAGAGCGCCTTGCGGGGGGCGCGCAGCGCGAAGGGGAGCAGCGCCCAGGCGGGGAAGTACTTGAGCGCGATGGCGGCGCCGAGGCAGAGGGCGGCGGCGTTCCAGCGGAGGCGCCTGGCGAGGGCGAGGGCGAGGGCGAGCGCGAGGGCGACGAAGGCGTCGAGGTGGGCGCCGACCATCGACTCCAGCAGCAGGGTAGGGGTGGCCAGCAGCAGCACCAGGGTGACGGGGGACGCCCGGCGTATCGCGGGCGCGCCGGTGAGCGAGGAGGCCAGGGCGAGCAGGGACTTCCAGGCGAGCATCGCGAGCGACGGGCCGGCGGAGGCCGCGAGGGCGAAGAGGGCGACGGCGAGCGGGGGGTAGCAGGTGGCGACGTCGAGGTGGTCGGTGGGCGAGGGGAAGCCGGCGCGCAGCGAGGCGAGCTCGGAGGCGAGCGGAGGGAGCGCGTAGGGGTCGTGGCCGGAGAGCGCGACGGCGCCGTCCCAGAGGTAGCGCGCGGGGTCGGTGGTGGTGAACGCGGGGGTGCGGAGGTTTACCAGGCGGGTAAGCACCGCGGCGGCGAGGAGGGCGCGGACGTCGACCGGGGAGCGCACCAGGCGGGTGAGCGCGAGGGCGGAGACGGTGAGCGCGAGGTGCAGCGCGAGGTACGGAGGGACGCGCTCGCCGGGTGGGAGCGAGGCCACCAGGGGAGCGAGCGACGCGAGGCTCACCCAGAGCGCGAGCGCGGGGAGCAGCGCGCGGGAGCGCGCGGGGTCAACGGACGGGGTCATGGTCGGGGCCGCGGACCGCGCCGTCGAGCCAGGCGAGGATGGCGCGGGAGGCGCCGAGGGTGCCGCGAAGGGTGCCGGCGACCTTGGGGGAGCCTCCTCGGCGGTGACGCCAGGCGACGGGCGCCTCGAGCACGCGAAGGCCCTCGCGAGCGGCCTTGATCTGCATCTCCAGGGTCCAGCCGTAGGTGCGGTCGCGCATCCCGAGCGCGTCGAGGGTGCTGCGACGAATCGCGCGGAAGGGCCCGAGGTCGGTGACCGTCGCCCCGAAGCGGGCGGTGAGCACCGCGGCCGCGAAGAGGCTGCCTCCGCGCTGCCACGGGGGCATTGCGCCGGGCTCGATGTAGCCCCGGGTGCGCGACCCGATGACGAGGTCCGCGCGGCCTTCGAGGAGGGGCGTGGTGAGCCGGGGGAGTTCCCTCGGGTCGTCGCTGCCGTCGGCGACCATGAAGGCGAGCACCGGGTCATGGCCGGGGTCGTCCTCGCGCAGCCAGGAGAGCGCGGCGAGGCAGGCGTTGCCGTAGCCCGCGAGGGGGGCGTCGACCACCACGGCCCCGGCGTCGCGGGCGCGGGCGGCGGTGCCGTCGCGGCTGCCGTTGTCGATCACGATCACCCGGCGGGCGAGCGAGCGGGGGATCGCACGGACGACGGCCGCGATGGTCGCCGCCTCGTCGCGCGCGGGGATGAGCACGTCGACGGCATCGGTCTTTCCCCCGGCGGATGGCTGTGTTGTGGTAGCGGGCACAGACGATGAGTGCATCAGCGGTCGGGGGTTCGGTGCTCGGGGTGATCGGTGGCAGCGGGCTCTATCAGATGCCCGGGCTCACGGCGATGGAGCCGCTGACGGCGTCGACGCCCTTCGGCGAGGCCTCCGACGGCATCGTGCGAGGGCGCCTCGGGGAGACGACGGTGGTGTTCCTGCCGAGGCACGGGCGGGCGCACTCCCGCTCGCCCTCGGCGCTGAACTACCGCGCCAACATCTACGCCCTGAAGTCCTTCGGGGTTACGCACGTGCTCTCGGTCTCCGCGGTGGGGTCGCTGCGCGAGGAGATCGCCCCCGGCGACCTCGTGGTGCCGCACCAGTTCATCGACCGCACCAGCCTGCGACCGAGCACCTTCTTCGACCGCGACGTGGTGGCCCACGTGTCGATGGCCGACCCGGTGTGCCCCATCATGGCCGCGGCGGTGGCCGAGGGGGCGCGCTCCACGGGCGCGAATACCCACGTCGGGCAGACCTACGTGTGCATCGAGGGGCCGAGGTTCAGCACCAGGGCGGAGAGTCGGCTCTTCCGTCAGTGGGGCGCGGACATCATCGGCATGACCAACGTCCCGGAGGCCTTCCTGGCGCGCGAGGCCGAGCTCCCCTACTCCACGCTGGCGCTCGCCACCGACTACGACAGCTGGCGCGAGCACGACGAGGCCCACGTCGACGAGATCATGGCGGTGATGGCCAAGAACGTCTCCCGCGCCCAGGCCGTGGTGCGCCACCTCGCGGCCGCCCTGCCCGACGTGTCCGCGAGCCCCGCCCGGGGGGCGTTGAAGTTCGCCGTGATGACGAAGTGGGACTCGGTCTCCGCCGAGGCGCGCGCCCGGTACGCGCTGCTGCTCGGCGACCGGGGCTGAGGCGACGCTACCGGAAGATGCTCCGTCGCTCCTTGAGGCCGCGGTTGAGCATGTTCTGGATGGTGCGCTTCACCACCAGGACCTTCTCCTCGATGGCGGCGTCCTCGTCGTCGGGGTCGCCGGTGAACGACAGGGGCTCGCCGAAGTAGATCCGGTATTTCGTAGGCAGCGGGAGGAAGCCGCCGGGGAGCAGCAGCTGCGGAATCACCGGAAAGGCAGGCATTCCCAGGAGGCGCGCGACGCGGTTGAGGTCGGCGATGGAGATGTACTGCTCCTCGGCGCCGATGACCGCGACGGGCACGATGGGCGTCCGGGTCTGGAGCGCGAGGCGCATGAAGCCGATGCCGAAGTCGGTGAGGCGGTATCGCTGGGAGAAGGGCTTGGAGATGCCGCGCGCGCCCTCCGGGAAGACCAGGATGGCCTCCTCCTCTTCGAGCAGCCGGGAGCAGTTCTCCGGGACCCCGACGATCTGTCCGAGGCGGGGAAAGAGCACCGAGACGAAGGGCAGCGTGGCGGTCCACTTCTCCACCATGCTGCGCACGAAGCGCGGGGACTCCCGGTCGAGCAGCAGCGCGCAGGCGATGCTCATGGCGTCGAGCGGGATCTGCCCGGAGTGGTTGCTGATGAGCAGCACGCGCCCGTCGGGGACGTTCTCGATGCCGTGCACCTCGGCGCGAAACCAGTCGCGGTAGACCGCCCTCGCGGCCACGACGGCGTACTTGGCCACGCGAGGATCGAAGCCGAAGGGGTCGACCCCGCCCGCGGTCTCGTGCCAGGCGAGGCTGTCGAAGCGCTTGCGCGCGTCGTCGCCGAGCCAGCGATCGACGGTGGCGTCCATCTTGTGGCGCAGGGCGTCGCGGGCGCGCTCGACCAGCCCGAGCGGGCCGGTGGGGCGATGGCGGGACCACTCCGGTGCGTAGCGTCTCACGGCAGCGTTGCTCATACCCGGGGAGGGAGCGGGCGCACAAGCCGCGAGCGGAGCTCAGCCGGGGCGGATTCCGGCGAGCATGCTGCGGAGCCACACGAGCTGCCGAAGCGCCGCGGCGCCGGGGACGAGGAAGGGCTCGCGCGAGGACACCGCCCGGGTGAGCAGCGTGGCGGTGGCGGCGCTGGGAACCCCGGTGAGGGAGAGGAAGGTCCCGCGCGAGGGGTCGGTGGTGACGTCCCAGCGCCAGCGGGAGCTTGCGAGCTCGCCCGAGCGGCCGTCGACGAAGACCGTGGAGGACCCTTCGAGGCGGCGCTCGACGTCCCCTTCGCCGGACTCGAAGGGCGTGCGGATCAGCAGGTGGGCGGGCGAGGGGGAGGCGTCGGAGGGGAGGGCGTTCCAGGCGGAGGCGCGGACGCCGGGGAGGTGGTCGCGGTAGCGGGAGACGTCCCGGACGCGGGCGATGACCTCCGAGGCGGCACCGAAGGTCTGCCCGGTGACGTTCACCGAGCGCACGGCGCCGTCCGGGGTGAGCGAGAACACCATGGTGTAATACCGTGGGTGCAGGGCCATCCAGCGCCCCGGGGCGGGTGTCGGGAGGGCCGCGCCGTCATCGGACCACGGGGCGGGGCGGGCGGGCGTCGGGGTGCCCGAGAGGTCGCGCGCGCGGCGGGCCAGGGAGAGGGCGAGCGTGAGGTCGACCGCGACGTTCATGCCCGCGGTGGCGCTCGGGTCGGAGGTGGCGGCGTTGCGGAAGAGCCAGTGGCCCTGCGAGGGGTCGCTCCAGCTGGTGACGACCAGCATGGTGTGCGCGGGCCCCTGGGGGATGAGCTCCCAGCGCGCTCCGGCGGGGCCGAAATCCGAGGCGTCGACGTCGAGGTCGACGCGCCGTGCGGAGCGCTCGGTGATGGCCGTCGTGGCGTGGACCGTGAGAACCCCCGCGGCCACGTCGAAGCGGTACGCGGCGCGCCGACCGAAGCGGGCGGTCTGCTCGACGCGGGTGAGCGCGGGCATGAACTCGGGCCAGCGGCCGGCGTCGAGCAGCGCCCTGCGCACGGTGGCCGCGGGCGCCTCTACCCTCACGGCCACGGTGGTGCGGGCCTGCGGGCCGCCGTCGGGGAAGAACACCAGCGCGGCGGCGCCCGGGGCGCTGAGCTCGGCGAGGGCGGCGAGGGTGTCGTTGGGGAGGGCCTCGATGCGCGGCGCGGGCGCGGGCTGCGCCAGGGCGACCGTGGGCGCGAGGAGCAGCGGCAGCGCGAAGCGAAGGAGGTTCATCGCGGGCTGTGACGAGGGGCGGCGAGCCGGTGATTCAACCGACGCCGCGCGCCCCCCGCGATGGAGCGCCAGCGCGCTCAGGCCCGCTCGGCGTACATCGCCTCGATCGCCTCGCTCCACACCTTGTAGACGATGGCGCGCTTGATCTTGAGCGTCGGGGTGAGCTCGCCGTGCTCGATGTCCAACGGGCGCGGCAATATGGTGAAGCGCTTGATGGTCTCCACCCGCGCGAGCCGCGAGTTGACGTCGTCCACCGCGCGCTGCAGCTCGGCCCGCACATCCGGGTCGTCGTGCGCGGTCTTCGCCGCCTCCGCGGGGTCGCGGCCGTGCTCCTTGGCCCAGCGGGCGAGGCCCTCCGCGCGCAGCACCATCAGCGCCGTGAGGTAGGGCCGGCGGTCGCCGATGACCACCACCTCGCCGATGAGGTCATGTCGCTTGAGGTCTTCTTCGATGTTCTTCGGGGTGATGTTCTTGCCGCCGGAGGTGATGAGGATCTCCTTCTTGCGGCCGGTGATCACCAGGAAGCCGTCGGGGTCGAGGCGTCCGAGGTCACCCGAGCAGAGCCATCCCTCCTGAAGCGTCGCGGCGGTAGCCTCCGGGTCCTTGAAATACCCGAGGAACACGTTAGGGCCCTTCACCAGGATCTCCCCGTCCTCGGCGATCTTCACGGTCACCCCGGCGATGGGCTTGCCGACGGTTCCGAGCCGGGTGTCGCCGGGGAGGTTGAAGGAGGTCGGGCCCGGTGTCCTCGCTCTGCCCGTAGACCTCGCGCACCGGCAGGTCGAGCGAGGTGAAGAACTCCAGCACCTCGCTCCCCACCGGGGCCGCGCCGCTCACGCAGATCTTCGCCCGGCCGAGGCCCACCGCCCCCTTGAACTTCGAGTAGAAGAGCCGGTCGGCCAGGCGGTGCTGCGCGTCGAGCCACATCGGCACCGACTCGCCGCGATCGAGGCGCCCGTGCACGTCGAGCGCTACCCCGCGGGCCCACTTCACGATGACGGCCTTCGCGCCGGTGGCGTCCTTCAGCTTCGATCCGGCCACCGCGAAGAACTTCTCCCAGATGCGCGGCACCCCGAAGAAGACCTCCGGCTGCGCCTCTCGGAGGTTGTCGGGCACCTTCTCGATGCTCTCCGCGAAATAGATGGTCAGCCCGATGGTGGCCGCGCCGTGGATGGAGAACATCTGCTCGGCGATGTGCGAGAGCGGCAGGTACGAGAGCATCACCTGCCCGGCCTGTGCCTTCACCAGCGTGGCGGCGGCGCTGGCCGTCCACGCGATGTTCTCATGGGACAACATCACCCCCTTCGGAGGTCCGGTGGTGCCCGAGGTGTAGATCAGCGTCGAGAGCCCGCTCGGCTCGATGGCCTCCACGCGACGGTCGACCTCGGCGTCCTCGGTGGCCTCGCCCGACGCCACGAAGGCCTCCCAGGTCATGACCATCGGGTCGTCGACCGCGGGCGCTCCCTTCATCAGCACCACGCGCTTGAGGGCGGGCAGCCGGTCGCGCACCGAGCGCACCTTCGCCCACTGCGCCTCGTCTT
Source organism: Deltaproteobacteria bacterium (assembly GCA_016704445.1). GTDB lineage: Bacteria > Myxococcota_A > Polyangia > Polyangiales > SCUS01. The sequence goes on along the minus strand of JADJAE010000023.1, from coordinate 52,108 downwards.
CGAGCAGCACCACCAGGGCCTCGGAGTGCGCGAGGATGTACTGCACCTCCTCGGCCGAGCAGGTGGTGTAGATGCCCGCGGGCGCTCCGCCGGTGAGCATCGTCGCGGTGGCCATCGCCACCCACTCGGGGCGGTTGAAGCCGAGGATGCCTACGGTCTTGCCCGGCCCGACGCCCTCCGCGATGAGGGCCCTGGCCACCATGCGGGTCTCGCCCACGTAGTCGCGCCAGCGGGTCGCCCTCCACGCGCCGTCGACCTTGACGAAGTACGCCGGAGCCTCCGGGCGCTGCGCCCCTTGCGCCAGGAACCGTGACGGAATCGAGTCGTATGCCATCAGTGCAACACCCCTGTGCGAAGAGACCCGCGCGACGGTCCGAGAACGGGGGCGGTGCTGTCAAGGAGCTTGTGTGCCGCGGCCGCCATTGACGTAGGCCCGGCGAGACGGTGCAATCCTCGCGGTGTTGCATGGCGCGGCGGACGTGGTGGTGGAGGCGCGCGGCCTGAGCAAGCGCTTCGGTGATCGCGTCGCCCTCGACGGCCTCGACCTGCAGCTCCCCCGCGGGGAGATCTTCGGGCTGCTCGGGCCCAACGGCGCGGGCAAGAGCACCACGCTCAACCTGTTCATGGGCTTTCTCCAGCCCACCGCGGGGACGGCTCGCATCGCGGGCCTCGACTGCGCCCGGGAGTCCCGCGCGGTGATGCGCCTCGTGGGCCACCTCCCGGAGGAGCCCGCCCTCTTCGAGAACCTCACCGGCCGCGAGCTCGTCTCCTTCGTCCTCTCGATGCGCGGGGAAGACCGCCCGGAGCGATGGTCCGAGGTCGCCGTCTCGGCCGAGCGCATGGGCTTCACCCGTGAGCTCGACCAGCTCATCGCGGGCTACTCCATGGGCATGCGGAAGAAGCTCGCCCTGGTGACGGCGCTCGCGCACGACCCCGCGGTGCTGCTGCTCGACGAGCCCACCAACGGGCTCGACCCGGTGGTGGCCCGGGAGGTGCGGTCGTTGCTCGAAGAGCGCGCCGCGCGGGGCGTGACGGTGGTGCTCTCGACGCACCTTCTCGACGTCGCCCAGCGGGTCTGCCACCGGCTCGGGGTGATCGTGAAGGGGCGCCTGCGCGCGGTCGGAGACGCGGGCGAGGTCTGCGCCCAGGCGGGCGGCGTGGCCACGCTGGAAGAGGCCTTCATGGCGCTCACGGCCGCTGGATGAGCGGACCGACCGTCGCCGCGCAGGGCCGCGCGCTGCTGCGGATGTCCATGCAGGGGGTGGTCAACTCGCTGAGGCACCGGCAGGGGGCCGGGGCGCTGGTGGTGTTTCCGCTGCTGCTGACGGTGCTGCTCATCGAGCTCGCGCGCTTCGGGGCGAAGGGCGCCGAGGGGGTGCGCCGCTTCCTCGCGGTGGCTCCCTACGATCGAGGAACCCACTTCGTGGCGCTGTGGCTGACGGTCATGGCCGTCGCGGTGGTGGCGCTGAAATACGCGAGGGCCATTCCGGGGAGGGGGGCCCGACCCTTGTTCGATACGATCCTCTTCAGGGCGCTGCCGGTGTCTCCGGTGACGCGAACCCTCTTCGAGCTGCTGCTGGGGAGCACCCACGCCGCGGGCTTCGTAGCGCTGGTCTTCTCGCCCGCGCTCTACGGTCTCATCACACTGCGCTTCCACGGTCCCCGCGCCGTGCTGCTCACCACGGTGATCTCGGTGGTGTTCAATGAAGTCGCCACGCTGGTCGCCCACGCGCTTCACGCGCTGATCTCCCGATATCTTGGCGGTCGCCCATTGGACATCGTGCGGGTGGTGACCGCCTCCCTGGGCTTCCTGCTGGTGGGCGCCTTCTCGACCCTCGGACCCATCGGGGTAGGCTTCGCCCGCCGCATCCGGGTGGGTCGCCCTGCTCCCGGGTGGAGCGAGTCGCTGCCCTTCTGGGGCCTCGTGCGCTGGGCCCGCTACCCCGATGCGCGCGAGCTCTCCGACCTCGCCCTCTGGACCGCCGCCCTGGTGCTGCTCTCCGTGGCGGCGCTGGTGTGGCGGGTGCGCGCTCCGACGGACATCTCCCTGGATGGTCCATCGGCGCCGACGGGGGCGGGGCGCTGGGAGTCGGGGCTCTCGGGGGCGCGCGTCGAGTGGCGGATGCTCTCCCGACAGGCGCCCTATCTGGTGCTGGCGACGCCTGCGTTTCTGGTCTTCTTCTTTGCCGTGGTGAAGGGGGCTCGCTCTGCGACCGGAGCCGATCTCCCCTTCGTCACCCTGATGGGATTGATCGGCTGGTCGCTCATCGTACAAGGCACGGCCCTCACCGGAACGGCGTCGCGGCGCTGGCGGCGGGTCCTCTGGATATTGCCCACCGCGGGCCGCGACCACCGGGACGCGATACGGTCGCTGGCGAAGGCCCACTTTGCCATGACGGTGGGTCTGTCGCTCGGGCGGCGCTGCCGTGGTGGTTCGTCCAGCGGCCCCTGTGGTGGTGGTATCCGCGGCAGTTTCTGGGAATGGTGCTGGTGATCGCGGTGGGGCAGTGGGCGCAGTCGGCGGCGCTGTTCCTCTTGATCGATCCGTCGCCCGATCGGCTGACGGGTTTGTCCGTCGGGGGCGTCTTCGGGGTGCTGGTGACGGCCATTCCCACGGTGGCGCTGCTGGTGCTTCTCTCGGCGATGGGATTGCCGACATGGTTGTCCCTCGTGGCGCTGCTGGCATTGCTCGCGTGGTCCCTGGAGTCCTCGGCGGTGGCGAGGGCTGCGATGGATCCGCGAGCCCACTGGGGACCCGGACGCGGCGCTGCGGGTGTGGCCTGCGCTGCGCTCCTTCGGCGTCGCGGGCCTGGCGCAGGTGGTGGTGGCGGAGACCGGCGAGGCCGTGGGACTCGGGGCGACGAAGACGCTGGTGCTGTCGCTGCTGGTGTTCTCGGGCGTGCTGCTGCCGCTCGCCTGGAGAGGGGCGAAGACGCACTCGGTCGAGGCGAAGTGGTCATTGGGCAGGAGCGTGGCGACGGGCGCGCTGGTGGGCGCGGCGAACTTCGCGCTGGTGCTAGGGCTGGCGAGGCTGCTGAGGCCGGGAGCGGGGGGTGGGTCTCCCCTGGCCGCGGCCTTCACGCAGACCAACGGCTGGGTGCTGGCGGCGATCGTGGTGGCCTCGACGACGGTGATCCCGCTGGCGGAGGAGCTGTTCTTCCGGGGGTGGCTGATGCCCGCGGTGCGGCGTGAGGTGGGCGACGCGCGGGTGGCGGTGGCGCTGTCGGCCGCGGTGTTCGCGATGGTGCACGCGGGGGCTGCGTGGGCGCCGGCGCTCTGGGCGGGGCTGATCGCGGGGGCGCTGATGCAGCGGAGCGGGCGATTGGCGACATCGCTCGCGATGCATGTGACGAACAACACCCTGGTGGTGCTGGCGGTGCTGCTGGGGCGGTAGCGGGGAGCGCTACTGGGGGAGAGGGACGCGGCGCGGGCGGTTGCTGTTGGCGTAGAAGCGCGGGATGCCCAGTTGGGCCGCGCCGTTATGACCCCAGCAATAGACCTCGTCGGCCATGGTGAGTGCACAGGCGTGGTTCAGGCCCACCGCGAGCTCGCGGACCGGGGGGAGGTCCATGGGCGGTCCTGGGGGCAGAAAGTCGTTCGCCCCAACACTGCTATCGGGCGGGTCCCGTTCCCAGCCCCCCCGCAGCACCGTTCGGGTGCGGGTGAGAACGCATGCGAAGGCGGAACCCACGTACACGCGTGTTGCGTCGTTGATGCCGGGTACGAGCTCTGGGCGCGCCGTGCCCTCCGGCAACTCGCCCCGACGGGCGAGGACCCCGGCGCGCTGCCCCCAGCAATAGACGGCTCCGCTCGTGACGACGGCGCACGACGCCGTGGCCGCTGCATGGTAATCGATCACATCGACGAGGCCCGTGAGCCGCGTCGGCACGGTCACTGCTGCGTCGGAGCCAGAGCCCGCGGAGCCATGGGCGTTCTCCGAAGGGATAGACAGCGCGATCGGAAGTGAGAAAGCCGAAGCTCCGGTCTGTGCCACCGGTTGCAAACCGCGAGGCTCCGGCTGGCGTGAATGGTATGCGGGTCGGGCGGTCGAAGGCATCACGCAGCTCGAACAGGTTCGTGGTCCCCCAGCGGAAGGCGCCGCTCCCAGAAAGCGCCCAGGACGATTGGCCGAGCGCGCCGATCGCTGCGACGTCGGACAACCCCGCGACGATGGAAGGGGGCTCGGCAGAGGCCGATGCCGCGTGCCCCAATTGGCCGAAGTCGTTGTCGCCCCAACAAATGACCCTACGGGGATACACCCCGAGCGCGCACCCGTGGAAGATCGACATCGCGACATCGACGATGTCGTCGCCGAGTCGCGGTCCCTGGACTGGAGATTCATAGCGATTGAGACCATCACCCTCTCGATTCCTGGTCGAGGCCCAGGAACCCCAGTAGGCAGTCCGTCCATCGGGGTAGATCAACCAGGTCGCCGCCATGGCCGCGCGGAGCAGCGGAGCAACTCGACACGGACGCTGCGGGCAGAGGGGATCGATGACCGGAACATCGCCGGGTTGATTCTCCGGGACGTCGGTGAGAGCCCCCGCATCGGATACGGCGATATTCGATGGAGGGGAGTCGAGCGCAGCATCGCTGGCGCCGGTCGTGCCGGTCACCGTGCTTGCGCAGGAGGTGAGAAGAGCCAAGGCCAGCGGCCAGCGTGCGGCGTTCATGGGATGCCGCGCCTACTGGAGATCAACGACGGTGTCGGCGAGTTCATCGCCACCACCGCCGAGGTTGTCGGTTTCATCGCCATGTTGACCATGTTCGTTGGAATCCCAGCGGTTGACCTGTTCATTGAAGGCGAGAGAACATCCAGCTTTCAAATCGTCTTGTCATGCTCATAGGGGAGTAGACTCACCCTTCTATGATCGAATGAAACAGGGCGCGAGCCGAATGTCAATCGCGTGGGCCGCCCGCCCTGCGATTTGGTGAGCCTGGCTTCGTTGTCGCTCGCAGAGGTCTACGGATCTGTGACGGCGTCAATGAAGTGGCAGTGGGTGTTTGTCCGCTCTGTCGGTTGGCAGGGAGTGCGGCGGCGGCCCCGCTGCTCGGATGGATTCGGCCCCGGGACGCTTGTTCAATGACATGGCTTTTCCCCGAGCGCGGCTCCGCGTTCGACGCGTCGAGTGGGCGTGGTCGGTCGCTCCCGCTCCCTCACGGCTGTCCTTTGGGCTCATTTCCGACGGTGGGGGCCGCTGTTTTCGTGGATCGTGGGGAGCGACCGCGACGCCAGCCCGATGCGCCTCACCGTCGCGAAGCGACGGGGCTACCGCGACGCCAGCTCAATGCGTCCCAGCGGCCCTGCGCTCCGAGACCGCTCGAACCCGGTCCAGTGAAGCCGCCGATTCCACGAGGTCGCACTGAGCTGGCGTCGCGGTAGCCCCGTCGCTTCGCGACGGTGAGGCGCATCGGGCTGGCGTCGCGGTCGCTCCCCACGATCCACGAAAACAGCGGACCCCCACCGTCGGAAATGAGCCCAGAGGACAACCCTCACGGTCGCGGTCTGGCTCCGCGTATCGACGCCTCGCGGTCGTACCGGGGCGTCGGTCGCCGACCGCCTTGCGGTCGTACCGGGGCGTCGCTCGCCAGCCCCCTCGCCGTCATACCTTGGACAGGTCGGCGCACGGCGCCCCTTGCCAACCCGCGCCTCCGCTTGCTCTATTCGCCCCACCACAACCCCGCCATGGACCCGACGCGTCGAAAGTTCCTCCTCCTCACCGGCGCTTCGGCGCTCGCCGCCGCCGGTTGCGGCGACGACCCGCCCGCCGCCGACGCGTCCGCCTCCGACGCCGCGCTGTCCGATGTCCCGCCCGACGAGCTCACGCTCCCTGACGTCAGCGAGCCCGAGGACGTCCCCCCCACCGCCCTCGACGCAGGCCCCTCCGACGACGCCGACGACGCCTCCCCCATTGGGGACTCCTCCGTCCCTTCGGACACCGATCCCACCGTCGGGCTCAATCGATATCCAGAGGAGACCGCCCGCTTCCCCTATGGCGTCATGGCCGGCGACATGGTCGATGACCGCGCCATCCTCTGGACCTACTCCCCCGTCTACACCGCCCTCACGCTCGAGCTCTACGCCCTCGACGCGGGGCCCTCGGCGCCGCCCTTCCTCACCCGCGACGTCTCCGCCAACCCCGAGGGCTTCATCCACACCGAGGTCAGCGGGCTCACCCGCGGCGCCTGGTACGGATACACCTTCATCTCGACCCACAACCCCTCGGCGCCCACCCGCACCGCCGTCGGTCGCTTCCGCGCGACCCTCGCCGACGACGCGCTCACGCCCGTCACCCTCGGCGCCACGTCGTGCTCCCACCAGCGCGCCCGGCCCTTTCCCACCATGCTCCACGCCGGGTCCCGCCGGGACCTCGACCTCTTCGCACACCTCGGCGATCTCACCTATTGCGACGGGGCGCGCACTGCCGCCCAGTACCGCGCGAAGTACGCCGAGAACCTGACCTCCACCGGCCTTCGCGCCCTCTTCTCCTCGACGGGCGTCTATTCCACCTGGGACGACCACGAGGTCGACAACAACTTCGACCCCGAGACCTTCAACGCCGCCAACCTCGCCGCCGCGCGAGGGGCCTTCTTCGAACACCGGGCCCTCCGCCGCGACCCCGCAGCGCCCGACCGAATCTACCGAAGCGCCCGCTGGGGGCGAACGCTGGAGGTGTTCACCCTCGACAGTCGCGGAGAGCGCCGCCCGTCGACCCGCACCCGGGACAACGCACAGTACCTCTCCCGCGCTCAGATGGACTGGCTCAAGGCCGGACTCCGCAGCTCGACTTCTGTCTTCAAGGTGATCCTCAACTCGGTGCCCATCAGCGATTTCCCCCTGCTGTTCATTTCAGAGAACGACCGATGGGAGGGATATCGCGCCGCCAGGGAGGAGATTCTCACCTTCATCCTGGCCGAGCGCATCCGCGACGTCTGGTGGGTGAGCGGCGACTTCCACATGGCCTCCGTCGGATACCTCTCTCCCTCTGGCCCCTACGCCGGGATGCGGGAGGTTCTGGTGGGCCCCGCAGGCAACAACGCCAACCCCCTCGGCAACACCCTCGGAGGGTCGCAATTCGACTTCTCCACGGGCACCAGCAACTACGGAACCTTCCGCTTCGACCCGGCCGACCGCAGCGTGACGGTCGCCCTGATCGATGGTAACGGCCGAACCCTCTTCACACGACGCTACACCTCCTGAACGGGGTCCACCGACGATGCGCTCATCGCTGTCCCGAGTCCTGTCGCTCCTCTCCCTCGCCGGCCTCTCCGCCTGCGGAGCCGCGACCGATGACGTCACCGTCACCCCCTCCAACACCGATGACGCGGGCATCACCGCCCGCGACGGCTCGGTCTCCCGTGACAGCTCCGTCCGCCCCGACAGCTCCGTCCGCCCCGACGGCTCGGTGCCCGCGGACAGCTCCGTCCCCCTCGACAGCCCGGTGCCCGTCGACGCCCCGGTCACCCCCGACGTGGTGCTCCCCTCGGCGCCCGCGGCGGTGCTCGAACTCCACCTCCTCGACCTGTGGGCCCAGCCGATTCCCACCGCCGACGCCACGCTCACCATCACCCGCGACGGGGTGACGGTCCCGTCGACGGCGGGCGCCCAGCCATGGATCCGCCAGGTCGAGCTCCAGACCTCCGGACGCCTCGTGGTGACGCTCTCGGCCCCGGCGCACCGTCCCCTCACAGCCCATCTCGACTTCGATGGAAGCAGCCTCGCCGGGGGCCTCACCGCCCGCCTCGCCGACGCCGCCCCGCAGGGCCTCTCGCTCACCCACTCCACCCGCGACGTCTCCGGGGAGACGGTGACGCTGCACACCGTGGTGCTGGGGCTACGGCACCAGTGGTTCTCCGCGCAGGGCCGTCCCGCGCGCCGCGGCAACCGCATCGACCTGCTGATGGACGGCGAGGAGGCCTGGCGCGCCGTGCACGCCGACCTGCGCACCGCGAGGGAGACCGTCAACGTCTCGACCTGGTGGTGGGAGTCGGACTTCGAGCTCATCCGAGACGCCGCCACGCACCCGACGTCCACCGAGGCGCAGCGCCGGCCCAACACCGCGCTCACCTTCATGGAGTCGCTGCCCGCGAGAAAGCGCGTGATCGTGGGGCAGTTTCTCTCCATGGACGGCGCGGCCTCGACGCTCTCCTCGGACGCTCCGCTGCGGGCCCACGGGACGCTCTCTGGCGACAACTTCGAATACATGGGTCAGGCCAATGAGACCCGCGGGATGTTCGACTTCGCGGTGACCCCGTTCTCCTTTGGAGCTCGGGTGCGCGCGGGATTCCCCACGCTCGCGGCGGGGATGTTCGCGGCGGAGTCGCTGGTGCCGAGCGAGGTGCCGGGCCACCGCGTCGACCTCACGCACTGGCCCGTGGTCATGGCCGACGTGATGGCGGCCTCGTATCACCAGAAGTTCATGACCATCGACCAGCGACTCGCGTTCATCGGTGGGATGAACCTGCGGCGCGTCGACTGGGACACCTCGCGGCACCGGGTGTTCGAGCCCCGGCGGATGCTCTTCGCGTCGACCACCGACGCGAGGCAGCTCGTGGTGAGGCGGGAGCACCTGGCCGACACGGGTCCGCGCAAGGACTACATGGTTCGGCTGGAGGGCCCGAGCGCCATCGACGCCGAGGACGTCTTCCATGATCGATGGGATTTCCTCCGTCGCACCAACGCGCGATACAGCCCCGACAGCACGGACTACACCATGCGCGCGGCCCCGGCGGCGCTCCCCGGCGGGACGCAGGTGCAGGTGACCGCGACGCTCCCGGCGCCGTTCAACGAGCACGCCATTGCGGAGACGTGGTTCAACGCTGTGGCGCAGGCGCAGCAGTATATCTACATCGAAGACCAGTACTTCCGTATGCCGATGGTGACCGAGGCCATCATCCGTCGCATGACCGCGGTGCCCGCGCTGCGACTGGTGGTCATCACCAAGCCCATCAACGAGTGGACCGACCCGGGCTGCGCCTGGACCCGGCGCACCCATGAAGAGCTGCTCGCCATGTTTCCCACTCGCTATGCGATGTTGCAGCTGCGCTCATTCGACACCCAGGTGACCTGGGGCATCGACGAGACCGAGTCGCGCTTCCTCGACATGGACGTTCACTCCAAGATGTTCATCGTGGACGACGTGTTCATGAGCGTGGGGAGCGCCAACAAGAACAACCGCGGAATCGTCTACGAGGCCGAGCTCAACGTGGCCGTGTACGACCCGGCGTGGGTGCGCGCGGCGCGCCGGCGCATCCTGGCGAACCTCCTCCCCGACGGGGCGGCGGTGTCCGACAACGCGGTGCAGTGGTTCGATCAGCTCCAGCAGGCGGCGCGCTACAACGACGCCGTGCGCCAGCGGTGGACCGACGAGGGAGACGACATCTCCCTGGACGGGCGCCCGCTGCCGACGGAGTACGCGCCGAGGGGCTTCGTGTACCCGCTGCCGATGCGCGGCGTGATGCGCTGCCTGATTGAAGACATCGGCCCCGACATGGTGTGATCCCTCCGGTTGGAGGGGGTCAGTCGTAACAATCCAGGAGTGGGTCAAGCCGCGTGTTTGACGCTGGGGTTCGCGCGAAACAGTTCCAGCGCTCGCGCTCACCCCAGGCTATAACAGACCCCCCCACGTTCGTGGGGTCTTTCACAACCAGGACCCTTCCGGGAGATCCATCGATTGCGGGCCCATCGAAGTGGCATTCCCGGTCCGAAAGACCCCCACGAACGCTGTTATAGCCTGGGGACGCACGCGCCCCCCCCCCCCCCCCCCCCCCCCCCCCCCAGCGTCAAACGGGCGGCTTGCGCCACCGCTGAATTGTTTCGCGCGAGCCCCAAGCGTCAATATCGACAGCGGATTGGTATCAGTCGTCGAGAGAGTCGCAGTGCGGCGCGAAGAGGCCGCCGGTGATGGTCCCTCCGGGGAAGGTCGCCGTCACCTCCAGCGAGACATATCCGTTGGCCGTATAGCCCCGAGGGACCACCCGGACCGCCGTCGCGCGCAGCAACGGAGCGGTGGTGAGGTCGCCGCCGAAGTCGAAGAGCACCGCGGTCAGCCCGTCGGCCTGGGTCTGCGGGGTCGCGTCGGCGGTCGCGAGGACGCCGCGAAGCGAGAGCGTTCGGCGGGGCGTCGGGGAGCTCATCGTGGGGCACGCCGGGTCGCCGCCCGAGTGGGACTCGATCACCAGGCGACCGCTGGCGAGGCGGCCGTGCTGGGCGCGCTCGAAGGCCCCGCGGCGGCTGCCGAAGGTCGCCTGGAGGTCGGTGGTCGCGCACGCGCGGTCGCAGCCCGGAGGGGCGTCGACCCCGGCGTCGGGGATCGCCGGGTCGCGGGCGCAGAAGCGGCCCACGCCGGAGATCGAGATGCACCGCGGGAGCGCCGCGGGGCAGTCGGAGCTCATGGTGCAGGCGTCGGAGCAGAGCGATCCGCTGGTGGCCTCGACGCAGAGGGCGCTCTCGCAGTCGTTGCCCGAGGCGCAGGAGGTGACGCCGGGAAGTCCGGCTCCGCGGGCGCCCGGGGAGCAGCCGCAGCCGGTGGTCTCGTCGCACTCGCAGCGCTCGGAGGGGATGCAGTCGCGGTTGAACGAGCAGCGCCCGCCGCCGTCGAGCGCCGTCGGCGCGTCGAGGGGAGCGTCTTCCGCAACAGGCACATCCACGGTGGGTAGGTCGGTCGACGCGTCGGCCACGACCGCGGGGTCGGACTGACAGGCGGAGAGGCAGAGCAGGAGGGAGAGGGAGAGGCCAGGAGGTCATGAGGAGCGGGGAGGGAGGAAAACCCCTCAGACGTCCTGGATGATGGGCTCGCGCTTCTGGATGAAGCGATGGATCAACGCCCAGACATCGGCCGAGGCGTCGGTGATCTCGATGCCCATGCCGGGCATCGAGCTCTGGTCGGCGGCGGGCTCGCGGCGCCACTTCACCACGCCGTGGAACTCCGCGAGGTACTCGCCAGGGAACTTCAGCGCGACCTGGCAGCGCGTGTTGACCGCGAGCACCGCGTAGGTGGCGACGAAGATGCCGCCGTGGTCGCGGATGTCACCGACGAAGTTCGTATAGAAATTGGTGTCGCTGAAGGCCTCGAGCTCGGCCTCGACGCGGGGCAGTCCTTGAGGCCCGATGGGCACCTTCGCCGCCGTCTCGGGGAACACCGTGGCCTGCCTCGCCCTCTGCTCGGCCTGGGGAGGGGGCGCCTTCTGCGGGGCCGACTGCACCAGCGGAACGGCCTGCGCCGCGGGCTGCGTCAGCGGCATCGGCTGCGCCGCAGGCGTGGTCAGCGGGAGGGGCTGCGCCACGGGCTGCGTCAACGGGACGGCGGCGACCTGCGGGGGCGGGGGCGGAGGCTGGTGGAAGACGGGCGCGCCTGCGGGGGCGGGGGCGGGGGCTGCTGGAAGACGGGGGTCGCCTGCGGGGGCGGGGGCGGGGGCTGTTGGAAGACGGGCCTGCGGGGGGCGGGGGCGGCTGCGGGGCGGGCCTCGCTGCGGTGGGGTCGACGAGGGCGTGCTCCTTGATGGCCGCGAAGAGCATGCCGAGGGACTGGGCGATGGCCGCGGTGGCGTCACCGACGCCGGGGTACGACTGATCGACGGACTGCATCGACCCGAGGGTCTCCTGGAGGACCGTGCGGGCATGGAAGAGCAACGACGGGTCACCGGTGCCGCGCTCGACCTGGAACAGCGGCCCCATCGCGCGGGCCAGTCCCTGGACGATGTTGAGGACGGCCGGGGGGACCGACGGGTCCTGCTGCAAGGCGGCGAGGGAGCTGGCGAGGCGTTGGCGCGCGGACCCTGCGGTCGCGGCGATCGGTGTGTTGCTCATGAGTGCGGATAAGCCTCCCGTCATGCGCGCCCTTTGAGGGGATGGGCTGCGCTCACGTCGGCGGGGAGACTATCGTGCCCCAGGGGCGACGATCAACGGCGCCGCTCAGACCGCGGCGAGTTCGCGGGTGAAGACGTAGCGATCCCGACCGGGCCCGGCGTAGTCGGGGACGAGGTCGATCTGGTACCCGAGCGCGCGGTGGAACTCGATGCTCCCCTGGTTACCCGGAGTGGTAATCGCCTTCATGCGGGCGGCGCCTCGCTTCCGGGCCAGCGCGGTGAAGCTCTCGTAGAGCCTCCGCCCGACGCCGCGCCTGCGGTAGCCGTTGTCGATGCCCACGAGGTGGATATAGCCGGTGCCCGCGGCGGTCACGAAGCCGAGGAGGAACCCGACGATGCGCCCGTCGTCCTCCACCACCAGGGCGTCGTCGCCGAGCTCGTGGAAGAAGAGCGGATGCGCCAGCGCCGAGGTCGGACCGCCCCACCAGCGATCGATGACCGAGACGATCTCTCCGTAATCTTCCTGCGTGATCCCGCGGGTCTCCATAGGTCGGCGCGCTTCGCCCGGAACACCCCCCTGCGTCAATCACGCAGCGCGTCGAAAAGTGGGGCCGATGGCACCGAAGACGAATGCCGTGCTACGGACTCCTGGTTGTGTTGATCGTCCTCGGGTCACTCTTCGGGCAGGGTCTCCTCCACGGCGTGGGTCCGGACCACTGCCTCGCGATCGGTGCGCTCGCGTCGCGCGGGGGGCTGCGACGCGCGCTGGCGGTGAGCGTGCGCTTCGGCCTCGGTCACATGGCGGTGCTGGGCGTGCTGGCCACGGCGGCGGTGGTCGCCGGGGTGGTGATCCCCGAGCGGTGGGAGTCGGCGCTGGAGGTGGTGGGCGGCGCGTCGCTGCTCGCGCTCGGCTGCTGGACGCTGCTGAGCGGCGTCCCGAGCGACCCGGCGCACCACCACGGCGACGGGGTGACGCACTCGCACGACCTCACCGAGCACGGCCGCTCGGGCGCTGCCTCGGCGACCGCGTCGCTGACCTCGAAGGGGCCCTTCTCGCTGGCCGCGGGAGCGCTCTTCGGTCTCTCGGGGGTGCGCGGCCTCGTGCTGGCGCTGCCGCTGATGGTGCAGCGCAACCCCGCGGTGCTGGTGGCGGGCGTGGTGCTCTTCGGCCTCGGGGTGCTGCTCTCGATGGTGGCGGTGGGCTACCTCACGCAGCGCATCGCGACCGCCGCGCACCGCGCCGAGAAGGGGCTGCGCGTGCTGGTGGGCCTGTCGTCGATGGCCTGCGGCGCGTGGTGGGTGATCGATCACATCGCCTGATGCGACGGCCCTCGCGCTCGGCGCGCCCGGGGCGCTAGGCTCCACAGGATGAAGAAGCAATCGATGATGGTCCTGGTGGCGGCGATGCTGGGCGCGGGCTGCGGCGACCTCATCGAGGACATCCTCCCCTCCAGGGGGAGCTGCTCGACGGCCACGCCGCGGACGTGCACCGACTACACGGGCGCCGCGTGGAGCGCCCCTGGCACCGGGAGTCAGGCGTGCACCGCGGCGGGCATGGGGGCGACGTACTCCTCCGCGGCGTGCTCCACGTCCGGCCGCGTGGGCTCGTGCGTCGTCAACAGCGGGCAAAGCTCCGAGTTCGTGCTGCGCTTCTATCCGCCGAGCACGACGGCCACCGCGCAGGCCGCGTGCGGCCAGCAGCCGGGCTCGCGCTTCGTCGCCAACTAGCACCGTCTTTCACGGTCTGCGACGCCCTGCGCTATGGTCCGCGGGATGAACTCCGGCGCCGCCACCGTCACCGATGCGAGCGCCGTCGAAGCGCTCGCGCACGCGCTCCAGATCCACCCCCTCGTGGCGCGGGTGCTGGTCGGCCGGGGCTTCACCCGACCCGACGCCACCCGGGCCTTTCTCTCTCCGAAGCTCGCCGAGCTCACCCGGCCCGACGCCATGGCCGACCGCGACGCCGCCGCCGAGCGCCTCGCCGCCGCGGTGCGCTCGAAGGAGCGCATCGTGGTCTTCGGCGACTACGACGTCGACGGCATCACCAGCGCGGCGCTCATCACCCGCGCGCTGCGGGCCATGGGCGGGGACGTCTCCTGCCTCGTGGCCTCGCGCTTCGACGGGGGCTACGGGCTCTCCGACGCCGCCCTCGACCGCGTGCTCGCGCTCGACCCGAAGGTGCTCATCACCTGCGACTGCGGCACCTCCGACCACCCGCGCCTCGAGCGCGCCCGACAGCGCGGCGTCGACGCCATCGTGGTCGATCACCACAAGGTTCCGGACGAGGCGCTGCCGGTGGTGGCCTTCCTCAACCCGCACCGCTCCGACTGTCGCTTCCCCTACAAGCACATGGCCAGCGTGGGCCTCGCGTTCTCCATCGCCGCCGCGGTGCGCGCCCGCCTCGGCGTCGCCCTCGACCTGCGCGAGTACCTCGACCTCGTCGCCCTCGGCACCATCGCCGACGTCGCTCCGCTCGACGGCGACAACCGCACGCTCACCCGCCACGGCCTCGAGCGCATCGCCGACGGACACGGCGGCCCCGGCGTGCGCGCGCTGCTCGCCGAGTCGAAGCTGCGCTTCCGCCTCGTGGCGCGCGACGTGGCCTTCTCGCTCGCGCCGATGCTCAACGCCCCCGGCCGGCTCGGCCCCGCCACGCCGACGCTGGAGCTGCTGCTGAGCGAGACCGACCGCGACGCCCAGCCGCGCGCCTTCGCCCTCGCCCAGGCCAACCTCCGGCGGCGGGAGATCTCCGCGCAGCTCGTCGACGCCGCCATCGCCCAGGCCCACGCGCTCCACGGCGACCATCCCCCCGCCGGGGTGGTGCTCGCGGGCGACGGCTGGCACGCGGGCATGGGAGGCATCGTCGCCGGACGCCTCGTCGAGCGGCTCCAGGCCGCGGTGTGCGTCATCGCCATCGAGGGCGACCTCGGCGTCGGGTCCGTGCGCGCCCCGCGGGGGACGAAGCTTTACGATGCCGTGTATGCCTGCCGCGACCTGCTGGTGGGCTTCGGCGGCCATGACGCCGCGGCCGGGGTGCGCATCCGCCCGGAGCGCATCGACGACTTCCGCGCGGCCTTCGCCGAGGCGGTCGCGAGGTCTGGAGGAACGCCGCTGCCCGAGCGCGCCCCGGAGGCCGAGCTCACGGAGGCGGACCTCACCGCGGGGCTCGCCCGCGACCTGCGCTCGCTCGAGCCCACCGGGGAGGGAAACCCCGAGGCGGTGGTCTCGCTGCGCGACGTGCGCCTCGGAGACGCGCGCCCCATCCAGGAGCAGCACCTGCGGCTGTCCTTCGTCGCGGGGCGGCGGCAGGTGGCGGGCTTCTTCCGCGACGGCGTCTCGGCGCGCGCCCGGGGCGAGCTCCCGGCGGCGCAGTCGAGGGTCGATGTGGTGGGCATCCTGCGCGCCGATCCGTGGACCGGACCCGACGCGGTGCAGCTCGACGTCCGCTCGGTCAGCCCGGCGCGGTAGCGGGAAGCACCGGGGCCCTCCGCGGGCCTACTGGAAGTTCTGCACCGCGGTCGTCGCGCCGCCGCTGGTGAAGTAGCCGCACGCGACGCGAGTGAAGCGCGTCGACGACATGTTGAGGTAGTGCCCGTGCGGTGGAGGACCGTAGAAGTCCCCGGGGCCCTCGTCCCACATCTGTTGAAGGCAGCCCGACACGGTGGAGGCGACGCTCCCCCAGCCGAGCCAGCCGGGGCACTCGTTCTGCCCTGATCCCGAGTTGCAGAGGCGCATCCGGAAGCCGTTGTGGGCGGTGCGCGTCTGCTGGTCGATCATCGCCTGGCTGTCGGCGCAGTCCTCGCCGTCGGTCCATCGCTGCAGCGGCGGGAGGCACTGGCACTCCCTGCGAAACTGGTTGATGCGGTCGACGCAGTCCTGGCGGGGATCGCCCGTGGAGGGGCACCGGCGGTCTGCACCCTGCGATGGGCGTCGCCAGCGGACCGGCCGCGCACGCCGCCGGGACGCCGACGTCCGCGGGGGCGACCACGTCGCGAACAGGGGTGCCCACGTCGCGAGGGGGCGTGCCCACGTCACGAGCGGGCGTGCCCACGTCGACGGGTGGGCTGCTGTCCACGCGGATGGTTCCACGGTCGATGGGCGTCGAGGGCACGTCGCGCGGCGGGATCCCGGCGTCCATGGGCGCGCGGCCGAGGTCGACTGGCGGGGCGGCGTCCTCGGGAGGCTCTGATCCCTCGGTGCCGAGACGGCCCGTACAGCCGGCGAGGCCGAGGGCGACGAGGGACAGCACCCGCGCGAGCCGGTGATTCATGGTGACGTCGAGGGTACACCCTCCGGCGCCGCTGGCGGCCTCACCCACCAGGCCATCGCTCTACGGCCGCAGCACGCAGCCGCCGATCACCTCGCCGCGCCACTTCGCCCGCATCGCCTCCCGGAACTCCGCCAGCGGAAACACATGCGACACGTGCGGCCGCAGCGTGCCCTCCGCGGCCCACGCGAGCACGTACGCGAGGCGCGGCGAGCGCAGCGACGGGTCGTTGATGGTCGAGATCACCGTCGGGCAGCCGAGCACGTCGAGGCCCTTCATCATGATCAGGTTGGTCGGCAGCTGGTTGGCGTTGGGCGCGCCGCGCAGCCCCTTGCCGCGCGCGACGAAGGGCGTCGCGGCCCAGCCCACGATGAGGTACCGCGCGCCGAAGCGCACGCAGCGCAGGCTCTCCACGGAGACGTCGCCGCCGACGCCGTCGTAGACCACGTCGACGCCGCGGCCGCCGGTGAGCGCCTTCACCTCGTCGCGAAACGGCAGCGCCCCGTCGGGGCCGCGCGTGTGGATCACGTGATCGGCGCCCTCGTGCTTCACCTCCGCGAGCTTCTCCGCGGAGCGCCCGGTCGCGATCACCGTGGCGCCGAGGCGCTTCGCGAGGTGCACCGCAGCGAGGCCCGTGGAGCCCGACGCGCCGTGGATGAGCACGGTCTCGCCCGGTTGAAGCCGACCGCGGGTGACGAGGCAGTGGTAGGCCGTCTCGTAGCTGCCCAGGAGGTTGCAGGCCTGGTCGAAGGAGAGGTCGCCCGGCACCCGGTGCACGGCCTCGATGGGCGCGACGCCGTAGGAGGCGAAGCCGCCATAGGCCTGGTAGTCGCCGAGCGAGCGCGGACCGGCGAGCAGCCCGTCGACCAGCACCCTGTCTCCGAGCTCGACGCCCTCCGCGGCCGCGCCGCGCCAGGCGACCGTTCCCGCGTACTCGAGGCCGGGCGTGTAGGGAGGCTTCGGGGGGTGCTGGTACTGCCCGCTGGTCATCAGCAGGTCGACCCACCCGACCGAGGCGCTCGCGATGGCGATGAGGACGTCGCGCTCGCCCAGCGTCGCAGGATCAGGGGCGGGCATCGCGACCAGCGCGGCGTGGTGGGCGATGGCGTCGAGCGGCTCTTCGCCGAGCTCGGAGATGAGGACGCGGTGGCCGGGGGGGAGGGTCATGGCGGGGAGCGACTCTGCCACGACGGGGCGCAGCCCGGGCATGGGGAGGGGAGGGCCTACGGGTGGGCGGCGATGAGGTTGCGCTGGCGGCGCCAGGGCGTGGCCTCCGTGGCGGGACGGGCGAGGCGTCGGCAGCGCTCGATCTCGTTGGAGAAGGCGCCGACGTAGCCGACGGCGATGAGGGTCCACGCGGGCGCGAGCACGAAGTTGATCGCAGGCATGAGCGTACAGAACAGCCCCACCACCAGCAGTACCGGGGCGAGGACGACACCCAGCACGGCCCAGAACGTTGCGCTGTTGGTCATTGGAGTACCTCCACCCCCAAGCATGGAGCCGCCCCGGTGAACCCACCAGCCGCCAGCGAGGCGCCCGGAGGGTCGTTGCGCGCTCTCAGTCCCTCACGTTGATCGTCGGCAGCCCCCGCGCCACCAGGGTGTCGGACAGCGCCCGGTGCTCCAGAGAGCCTTCGCGGCAGCGAGTGCGACGCTCGTCGTCGCCGATGTTGGCCAGCATCGCGTTGACCCTCATCCACGCCTTCACGTAGGCCTCGTCGGCCTCGCCCCGGCGTCCGAGCCTCGCCAGCACGTCGGCGTAGACCCAGCGAACGAACACGTCGCCGTCCTCCAGCGTGACCCCCGCGTCCAGGAGCGTCACGGCCTCCTTTGCAGGAGCGAAGGCCCCGTCGCCGTCGCGGTGAAGGAGAAGCAGCCGGGCGTGCGCCGCGCGGAGAAGACAGCGCAGCGGGGCGTCTCCGCGGCCCTCGTCGGAGGACATCGCGAGCCACCGGAGCGAGGCCTCGGCGGGAGGGACGCGGAGGTCGAAGCCCTCGATCCAGGCGGTGTAGACCCGGGAGCGGGTGGCGATGCGGGAGAGGCCGTGTCGAGAGGCGAGCCCGAGCGCCTGGGCCTCGACGCGCAGCGCCTCCGCGCCGTCGCCTCGACGGGCGAGCGCCACGCCCAGGTGCTGCAGCGCCACGGTCTCGTAGAGCGCCATCCCCAGGCGACGGGCGTCGTCGCGGGCCCGCTCCAGGCGCTGCACCGCGCGGGCGTGGTCGCCCAGCCGGGTGAGCACCCGCCCCTCGGCGATGGCCGCCTGGAACATCCTCGGCAGGTCGCCGTCGCGCTGCGATCGGTCGAGGGCCTGCTCGCACGCGTCGCGGGCCTCCTCCAATCGCTGCAGCCCCAGGAGCGCCCCGCCTACCACCGCGTCGGCGAGCGAGCGCGCGGCGTCGCGGTCGGCGCGCGGGGTGCGGGCGTCGCTCATGGCGGCGTGGGCGAGTTCGAGGGCGTCGCGGGCGATGCCCCGCTGGGTCATCAGGTGCGCCTGGCGCAGCGTCGCCGAGAGCCAGAGCGCCGGGGGCACCTCGTCGTCGCCTGGTCCTCTCGCGATGGCCGCGGCGCGGGCGCAGGCCACCTGTAGCACCGAGAGCCCCGCGTCGATGCGGCCCTGGAGCGTATGGCCGTTGGCCACGCAGAGGGCCACCCGCAGCCGCTGCGCCGCGCTCGCTCCGGGGATGGACTCCGCCGCGCGGGCGTCGTCGAGGGCCGTGGCGCTGTCCGCGAGCGCGAAGGAGGCGTCGGCGCGAACACACAGCGTCTCCCGGCGCTCGTTGGGAGGGGGCGACCCGGCGAGGGCGCGCGTGGCGTTCTCCAGCGCGGCGTGGAAGGCCTGGTCGCGGAGGGCGTCGCGGGCGGCGCGCAGCCACCAGGGGCGGGCGAGCTCGGGCTGCCCGGCGAGGTCGTGGTGGCGAGCGATGAGGGCGGGGTCGGTGCGCTCCCGGGCCGAGAGCCAGGCCGCCACACGGGCATGGAGCGCGCGGCGGTCGTCGTCGAGCAGCGTCGCGTAGGCGGCGTCGCGGACGAGGTCGTGGCGGAAGGCGTACTCGATGGTTCCGGCGATGCGGGAGGCGGGGCGTGGGGCGACGAAGCCCTGGGTGGAGAGCACCCGCAGCGGGCGGTCGAGCTGCGTCTCGGGCTGGGCGCCCACCAGCGAGGCCAGGCCGTCGCGCCAGAAGACCGCGCCGAAGACGCTCGCCGCCCGGACGATGCGCCGCGCCTCGGGGTCGAGCCCGTCGAGCCGGAGCTGCACCGCCGAGAGCGCCGCGGTGGGGAGCTCGACGCGAGGACCCTGACCGGGCTGGCGCTCTGCCGCGTCGCGGACGATCCCCAGGAGCTCCTCGAGGAAGAGTGGGTTGCCCCCGCAGCGGGCGGCGAGGTCGGAGCGCAGCCGGGGGTCGTCGAGGGCGCCGAGGCCACGGGCGGCGAGCGACTGCACCACCGAAGGGGCGAGCGGAGGGAGCGCCAGGTCGACGCGGGGGTGGGCGCTCCAGATGCGCCCCAGGCGGGCGAGGGACTCGGGCTCCGGGCGGGTGAGGGCGAGCACCACCAGGGCCGCCGAGGGCAGCGCGTCGAGGATCGAGGCCACCACCTCCAGGGTCGACCCGTCGATCCACTGGGCGTCCTCCAGCAGCAGCAGCGCGGGGCTGCTGGCGTTGGTCGCGCGGATCAGCCCCAGAAGAGAGCGCAGCAGCCCGTCGCGGAAGAGGTCGGGGTCGCGCCTCGCCGCGCGCATCACGCTCCCCTCGGCCCGGAGCGGCACCCTCGCGATGTCGGCGAGGAAGCCCAGCGAGGTCTCGTCGAGGGCGCCGTCCACCAGGTGTTCGAGGCGCGCCCGCTGGGCCTCCGGGGTGGCGCCTTCCTGGATGCCCGCGCGCTCCCGCAGCGCTCGCCCGACGGCCCCGAGGGGGGTGTGGCTCGCCAGCAGGTCGCCCCGCAGCGTGAGCAGCGGCGCCGCGCCCGGCTCGACGTCGAGCGAGCGATCGGAGAGCAGCCGGGAGATCACCTCGCGGGCCAGCGTGGACTTCCCGATGCCGGGCTCGCCCTGCACCAGCAGCACCGTCGGCCGTCGCTGCTCCCAGGCCTCGCGCACCCGGGAGAGCGTGAGGGCGATGGCCTCGTCGCGGCCGGGCAGCGTGCCCTCGTCGTAGAGCTGCGATCGGGGCGGAACCGAGTGCAGCCGCTCCAGGTCGCGCCCGATGCGCTGGCCCTCCCGCCGGGCCTCGGTCTCGAAGCGCCCGCCGAGCGCCACCGCCGTCGCCGCGTCGACCAGCAGCTCTCCCTCCGCCGTCGCCGCCAGCAGGGAAGCCGCGCGGGAGAGCGCCGGGCCCTCCAGGGCGTCGCCGAGTCTACGGGAGAGGCCCGTCACCACCACCACGCGCAGCCCACGGCCCCGCACCGCGGCGGCCGCCCGCACCGCCCTCACGGCCTCGTCGCCTCGCAGCCGGAGGTCGCCGAAGACCGCGCGGATGCCATGCTCTCCGTCGCGCTCGATGCTCGCGCCCCGCTCGGTGAGCGTCGCCGCGGCCTCGGTGAGCAGCCCTCGCGCGCCGTCGTGGGCGGCCCTCACCAGCGCCACGACGCGCACCCGCTGCTCGCTGCGCCCCAGCAGCGACGCCTCGGGAACACCATCGGGCCGGGTGGTCACCAGCTCGAGGACGGCGCTCACCTCCTCGACGAACTCCACCACGCCGACGGGCCTGCGCGACGGGTCCTTGCAGAGCGCGCGCTCGAGAAGGGACTCCAGGGCGGCGGGCAGGTCGGGGCGCAGCTCGCGCAGCCTCGGCGGCGGGTCGCGCGCGATGCGCTGCAGCACCGTGCGGGTGTCGATGCCCTGGAAGGGGCGGAAGCCCGTGAGCAGCTCGAAGAAGACCACCGCGAGGGCGTAGAGGTCCGAGGCGGGCGAGGGCTCCTCGCCGCGGAGCTGCTCGGGGGAGATGTAGAAGGGGCTCCCGACGACGGTGCCCACGCGGGTAAGGGCCATGTCCCCTTCGCCGATGGCGATGCCCAGGTCGATGACCTTCACCACCGCCCCCTCCGGGCTCGCCGTCAGGAAGAGGTTGGCCGGCTTCACGTCCCGATGGACCACCCCCACGGCGTGGAGCGCCGCGAGGCCGAGGGCGCTCTCCTGGAGCATCCGCAGCGCCGACCAGTCGCCCGGGCGCTCGCGCTCGATGGCGGCCTCGACGGTCTCGCCCGCGAGCCACTCGGTGGCCAGGTAGAGCCGCCCCTCCTCGTCGATGCCGTGGTCGACGTAGGCCACCACGTTGGGGTGGTCGAGCTCCGACAGGATGCGCGCCTCCCGCTCGAAGCGGGCGCGGGCCGTGGCGTCGTCGCGGTCGATGCGCAGTCGCTTGAGGGCGATCTCCCGGCCCGTGAGCGGGTCGCGGGCGCGGTGCACCTCGGCGGACCCTCCGCTGGCGACGCGCTCGTCTAGAAGAAACCGGCCGACCCGAACGCTCATCGTTGCCTCCGACTCCACTAGCACGGACGACCATCGCTCCGATGGAGCCCCGTCAGAAACTGGCGCTCCCCCGCGCTGCCCTGTTACCGGCCAAAGGATGGGTCGCTTCCGGTTGCTCCTGGTCGCTGCGATGCTCTCGGTCTCTGTCGGCTGCGCTCGCCCGCCGAGGACGGCCTACACCTTCGACAACCAGGCCGGCGGCTGGGAGGTCTCCGCGCACGAGCGGCAGCGCACCTACTCGCTGGAGCGCTACTCCCACGCGGTGCACGGCGAGCGCCTGGAGCTTTTCGAGGTGCGCTCCCCCGCGCCGGCCACGACCAGCGACGCCTTCAACGCCCAGCCCAACGGCCCCCGCGGGCTGCCTCCGCTCGCTGCGCCGAGCGGGGTCGACCGCGCCGTCGGCGACGAGGTGCTCTCCGGCACCGTGGGCTACTGGGTCGCGCAGCGGGGCCACGACGACGGCGCCGAGCTTCAGGCCGCGGTCTTCGTCGTGCCGCGAGGGCGGCGCTTCTTCGTGGTGAGGATGTCCTCCAGCGAGGACGAATTCGGCCAGCTTCAAGCCTGGGTGCGCGACATCGTGCTGCGCAACCTGCGCTTCCCCGCCCCGACCTCCTGAGCGGTCGCGCGCCGCCCGGGAGTTGCGGTAGAGCACCGGGGGTCATGAGCCCATCCCCGGTCGAACTCCGTCTCCGCAAGCCCGTCGAGCGCGCCATCGCCGGGGGCCACCCCTGGATCTACCGCGACGCCCTGCTCCCCTTCGAGGCCCCCGCGGGGTCGATCGCGACGGTGCGCGACGGCGCCGGGCGCTTCGTGGCGCGTGGCCTGGTCGACGGCGACGCCATCGGGGTGCGGGTCTTCACCACCCGCGACGAGGCGCTCTCGAAGGAGCTCATCGCGCTCCGCTTCTCCAGGGCGATCGAGCTCCGTCGTCTGGTGGTCCCGGCGGACACCGACGCGTGGCGGCTGCTGCACGGCGAGGGCGACCGGCTGCCGGGCTTCACCTGCGACCGCTACGGCGACGCGGCGGTGCTGGGGCTCGACGGCCCGGGCGCGGAGGCGCAGTGGCCGCTGGTGCGAGAGGGGATGCGAGAGGGACTCGGTGCGCTCGGCATCCGCACGCTGCTGCTCCGACGGCGGGGGCCCGACGGGGCGAGGGTCGAGGTGCTGGAGGGGGACCTCGGCGAGGCGGTGCGCAACGTCCGGGAGCGGGGGATGGTGCTCCGCGGAGACCTGCTGCACGGCCAGAAGACGGGGCTCTTCCTCGACCAGCGGGAGTCGCGGTACCGGGTGCGCTCCATCGCCTCGGGGCTGCGGGTGCTCAACCTCTACTCGTACACCGGAGGCTTCTCCGTGGCGGCGGGCCTTGGCGGCGCGAAGTCCGTCACCAGCGTGGACATCGCCCCCGGCGCGATCGCCCTCGCCAACGAGACCTGGGCCGCCAACGGGCTATCGGCTTCCGCGCACGAGACGGTGGTGGCGGACGTTCCGGCGTGGATACAGCAGGCCACGAAGGAGCGGCGGAGGTTCGACCTGGTGATCGCCGACCCGCCGAGCTTCGCGCCCAGCGACGCCGCGCTCCCGGCGGCGCTCAAGAGCTACCGCGCCCTGCACGCGGCGTGTCTGGGCCTGGTCGCCTCCGGGGGCTGGTACCTCGCGGGGAGCTGCTCCAGCCACGTCACCCGCGAGCTGTTTCTCGACACCCTGGACGAGAGCGCCTCGCGGGCCTCGAAGGTGCTGCAGGTGATCGACGCCTGGGGGGCGCCCGGCGACCACCCGCGCCTGCTGGCCTTCCCCGAGGGCGACTACCTGAAGAACGTGCTGATGAGGGTGACCGATTGAGCCCGCGGGCCTCGACGCTCGCCTTCGCCCTGGCGCTCGGCCTCGGGTGCCCATCGCTCGCGTGGTCCCAGCCGCAGTCGCAGGCCGCCCCCAACCTCGCGACCGGCGCCGCCGTCGAGGAGGACGACAGCGGCGACAGCGCCCTCCCCGACCCGGCGGCCTCGCCTTCGGGCGACCGGGGGCCGGTGACGGTGGTGGCGCTGCTTCCGCCGGGGGAGGTGCTCGCCCGGGGGCAGGGGGTGACCGTCACCGTCGGCGAGCTCTACGCCGCGCTCTCCGACGCGCCCCCGTCGCTGCTTCGCCGGTACGCGCAGGAGCCCGCCGCGCTGGCGGCGCTCGTCGACCGGATGGTGAGCGACCGTCTGCTGGCGGCCGAGGCGCGCCGGGTGGGGCTCGACCGCGACGCGGTGGTGATCGCCGCGCTCGAGCGGGCGCTGGTGTCGCGCTTACGGTCCACGGTATTCAACGTGAGGGCCGGGGGCACCGACGCGGTCACCGACGAGGACGTGCGGCGCTGGTACGACGCGCACCCCGACCGCTTCCACATCCCCGAGCGGCGGCGGGCGAGGGCGATCTTCCTCACCGACCGGGCGGAGGCGGCGAGGGTGCTGCGGCTCGCGCTCCTTCGTCGGGGGAGGCGCTACCGCAACGACTTCCGGGCGCTCGCGGCGCAGCACAACGCCGCGGCCGACCTGCGGGCTACCCGAGGCGAACTGCACGAGGTGGCCCGCACCCCGTGGCCCTACGCGGTGCCGCTCGACCCGCCGGTGCGTGACGCCCTCTTCTCGGCGCCGCGGGAGGGCGACGTGGTGCCGCGGGTGGTCGAGGGCTCGTGGCAGGGGTTGCCGGGGTTCTTCGTGCTGCGCTACGTGGCGCGGCGCGGAGCCATCGAGCGCTCGCTGGAGGACTCTCGCGAGTGGGTGCGCCACCGCATCGTGCTCGAGCGCCGGGTGGCGGCCGAGCAGGCGGAGGTTGAACGGCTCGCGGCGGCGGCGCACCTCACGCGGCAGCCGATCGACCGCGCGGTGCGCTTCGATTCGGGGCCCGTGAGTGACCCTCGCGCGCCTCGAATTGACACCCCGGCGGGCGGAAGGTAATCGCTCGCACCGGCGTCTAGTAAAGCGACGTCATTTCCATCAAATTCTCCAACAGGAACGATTCATGGCACGTACCCAGTTCACCTCCGAGTCGGTCAGCGAAGGTCACCCGGACAAGGTCTGCGATCAGGTCTCCGATGCGATCCTCGACGCGATCCTCACGGAAGATCCGACGGCCCGCGTCGCCTGCGAGACGATGGTCAAGACCGGCTTCGTGGTCATCGCCGGTGAGATCACCACGACGGCGCGAATCGAGTTCCCTGACGTCATCCGCGCGGTGGTGAAGGACATCGGGTACACCAGCTCGGACATGGGCTTCGACGGCGCGACCTGCGCCATCTTCACCGCCGTCGAGCGCCAGAGCCCGGACATCGCCCAGGGGGTCAACGAGGGCGAAGGCGAGTACGCCGAGCAGGGCGCCGGCGACCAGGGGATGATGTTCGGCTTCGCGGTCGACGAGACCCCCGAGCTCATGCCCGCGCCGATTCACTACTCGCACCTGCTCACCCGCAAGCTCGCCGAGGCCCGCAAGACTGGCCTCGTCGACTGGCTCCGCCCCGACGCGAAGAGCCAGGTGACCATCGACTACGAGAACAACGTCCCGGTGCGCATCAACACCGTGGTGGTCTCGACGCAGCACTCTCCCTCGGTCACGCAGTCGACCATCAAGGAGTTCGTGCGCGAGGAGATCATCAAGAAGCACCTCCCGGCGAACCTGCTCGACGGCGACACGCGCTACTTCATCAACCCGACCGGCCGCTTCGTCATCGGCGGCCCGATGGGCGACTCCGGCCTCACCGGCCGCAAGATCATCGTCGACACCTACGGCGGCATGGGCCGCCACGGCGGCGGCGCCTTCTCCGGCAAGGACCCGTCGAAGGTCGATCGCAGCGCCGCCTACTACGCCCGCTACATCGCCAAGAACATCGTCGCCTCGGGCGTCGCCCGCCGCTGCGAGGTGCAGATCGCGTACGCCATCGGCGTGGCCCAGCCCGTCGGCGTCTACGTCCAGACCTTCGGCACCAGCGCCGTCCCCGAGGAGCGCCTCTCCGCCTACGTGCACCAGCACTTCGACATGCGCCCCAAGGCGATCATCGAGCAGCTCAAGCTGCTCCGCCCGATCTACCGCCCCACCGCGGCGTACGGGCACTTCGGCCGCACCGAGGAGACCTTCACCTGGGAGCGCACCGACCGCGCGGACGAGCTCCGCAAGGCCTTCGGCTGATCTCTTCCCTCACGACCGCGGTGGCGGACTTCCGTCGCCGCGGGTACGTTCCCGCCCCGTGAGCGCCGACGACGAACACCCCTCCGCCGACGCGTCGCTCCCGCGACCCCGCGCGATCCCGCTCACCGCCGCCGCCACCATGGCCTTCGCCTTCTTCGGCGTGCAGCGCGCCGAGGCGCAGCTCACCCTCGCGCGCGTCGCGCAGCTCCCGCCCCCCCACGACCTCCCGGGCGCCGTCGTCTACGCCACCTGGCGCACCGCGCAGGACCACCGCCGCCTCTCCGCCGCCGCCGACGTCAGCACCCTGCTCGTGTCGGTGCTGCTCTTCATCGCCGAGCAGCCGGGTGCTCTTCCGCCCCCGCGGCGGCGGCTGGCTCTGGCGTCAGGCCCTCCTCGGCAGCGTGCTGGTCGGCGGGCTCACCGTGGGCGTCGACCACGCCCTGCGCGCCGGCCGCATCGCCGCGCTGCGCTCGCTGCTCACCCGCGCCGCCACGAGCATCCCCCTGCCGACGGGACTTCGCGTCGACGAGGTGGGCAGCATGACCTTCGGCATCAGCATCGCGGCGTCGTGGGTGAGCCTCGCGCTGCTCTGCGCCGCGCTCTTCTACGCGACGCGCCCTCGGGTGCGGGCCTACCTCGACGCCTGAGCTTTACCCGATCGGGTAAGCGCCCTCCGAGCGCCCCGGAAATCAGGCCGCGCGGGAGCGCTTGGACCCGGTCACCTTCACCGGAAAGAGACCCCTCAGGTCATCCACGCTGGTGGGCGCAGGGATGATCCATTGGGCCACGTTGCCGTGCGTCGTGCACAGCCACACGCGACCCCGCCAGCGGACCATCGGGCCCTCCTGGGTCTTGCACACCGCGCACACCGTCTTGACCTGTCGGGCTGCCATCGGCGGGACACCACCACGGGCGTCACAGCACCTTCAAGGGCTTGACACCCACTTCGCGGAAGATCGTTCCAACCCCGCGATTTCGCGTGCGTCGATTTGCCAGGACGGGCCTTGTACCTCGCGCTCCGATGTGAACCCGCCGCTCCTCGCGGCGGCCCTCCCACCGCTGCGCGCACCGACTGATTGACGCGGTCGCGCGCTTCAAACTACGGTCCGCGCCGCCATGCGCCGAGTGATCCGTCCGGGCCTTCTTGCCGCCTTTGCTGCCACCCTCAGCCTCGCGTCGCCCGCCGCCGCGCAGGACGGCCTCCGCGAGTCCAACGGCGGGGGTTTCGACCTCCGTCTGTTCCGACCCGCGGTGGACTCCAAGGGCCTCATCACCCTCAACGGCACCGACATCCTCGGCGCCGGGGGCTTCTCCTTCGGGCTCACGCTGGACGTCGGCACCGCGCTCGGCCGCATCGGCCTCGGCAACACCGGGCTCGTCAGCCAGATGATCACCGGCAACTTCTCCGCCAACCTCGGCATCGCCAACCTGCTGGTGGTGGGCGTCCAGCTGCCGATCCATTTCGTGGGCGGCCCGGGCAACACGCCCGACGCCACGGGCATGGGCGTCGGGTCCAACGGCATCGCGCTGAGCGAGTACAACCCCAACTCCGCCAACCTCGATTTCCAGGGCCTCGGAGACATCGTGCTGCACGCCAAGCTCCGCTGGCTGCGCGCGGAGTACTGGCCTGTCGGCCTCGCGGTGGTCCTCCAGGCGGGCATCCCGGTGATGGGCGGCTCGCGGCGCTTCGCGGGCGAGCCCGCGCCGTGGGTGTGGCCCTCGGTCGCCGTCGAGCGCCGCTTCGGCCGGCGCTTCCGCCTCGCGGCCAACCTCGGGCTGCGCCTGCCCTTCGGCACCGGGTCGACGCTCACCCCCGCGGACTCCGTGGTCACGCAGCCCGGCAACGCCATCACCTACGGCCCCTCGCTCACCGCGGGCGTGGGCTTCTCGTTCCGCGCGAGCTCGGTCATCGACCTCATGGTCGAGACCTACGGGGCGCAGTACCTCAACGGCTTCTCCAACGCCGGCCGCACCACGCCCTTCGAGGCCGTCGGCGGCGTGAAGATCTTCGTCGACCGCAACTCGTACCTCACCCTCGGCGCGGGCGGCGGGTACACGTCGGGCCTCGCCGCGGCGGGCTTCCGCGGCTTCGTGGGCTTCGTGTTCGAGCCCTCCATCGGCGACACCGACGGCGACGGCTTCCGCGACGACGTCGACCGCTGCCCGCTCGAGCCCGAGGACTTCGACAACTTCGAGGACGAGGAGGGCTGCCCCGAGCCGGACAACGACCGCGACGGCATCCTCGACGTCGACGACCAGTGCCCGCTGGTGCCCGAAGACCGCAACGGCCAGCAGGACTCCGACGGCTGCCCCGACGCCGACGTGCAGGACCGCGACGGCGACCAGATCGCCGACAACGTCGACCAGTGCCCCGACGACCCGGAGGACCGCGACAGCTTCCAGGACGAGAACGGCTGCCCCGACCCGGACAACGACTCCGACCAGATCCTGGACACGGACGACCTGTGCCCCAACGAGCCCGAAGACCGCGACGGCTTCGAGGACGACAACGGCTGCCCCGAGCCCGACAACGACCGCGACGGCATCCTCGACGCTGCGGACCACAGCGCCGCGGGCCTCGACTGCCGCAACGAGCCCGAGGTCTTCAACGGCCTCGAGGACGAGGACGGCTGCCCGGACTCCGGCTCGCTCACCCGCGTGGGCAACGTGATCCAGCTCCGCGACCCGATCTCCTTCGAGACCGACAGCGCGCAGATCATCGACAACGAGAGCAACAACCGCATCCTCGGCGAGATGGCCAACCTGCTGAACAACAACGCCGACCTTCAGCAGGTGGAGGTCGAGGGTCACACCGACGAGCGCGCCCCCGACGACCACAACCTCCAGCTCTCCCGCGACCGCGCCAACAGCGTGGTGCAGGCGCTGGTCGGCCGAGGCGTCGCGGCCGCCCGCCTCGTGGCCGCCGGCTACGGCGAGCTCTGCCCGGTCGACCCGCGCTCCAACGCCGAGGCGTGGGCCCGCAACCGCCGCGTGCAGTTCATCATCACCCGCACCCGCGTCGACGGCCGCACCACCGCCTCGGTCGGCTGCCCCCGCGGACGCCAGTACATTCCCGCCTCGGTGGGAGCTCCCAGCCGCGGTGATCAATAGTCGTCGCAGGCGTCTGTACAAGACGCGCGCGATGCGATAGTTGAGCGCGCATGAGCTCCCCTCAAAATCCGCGGGCCGTCCGCAAGCTGAAGCACCGTCGTCGCACCAAGGAAGCCCGTCTCCGCCGCCAGGCGGCCGTCGCGGCGACCCCTGCGACCGTGCCTGCGGCCACCTGATTCCCCTCTCTACAACCCCCTCACCACCGAAACGACCCCCCTCGTCCCTCGCTCCCGGCGCACAGCCCGGATGAGGGGGACGAGAGGGGTCGCGACGTTTGCGCAACCCTGCGCGACGTCAGCGTCGGAAGGTTCGCGCCGGGCGGCGGGGGTAGGTATCGTCGCGCCGCGAAGTGGGTGGGGAGCCTTCCCCCCCCCCTCTGCTCTGCTGGAGAACCGAGAATGTCGACGACGCTGACTCGCCGTGAACTGTTGCAGTGTGTTGGGGCCGCGGGCCTCGTGGCCGCCGGTTGCTCGGACGATCCAGTCCCCGCAGCGACGGACGCCGCCGTGGGCGACCTCGGCGCGGACTCCGGCTCAGGGACTGACGCGGGCTTCGACGCGGGCAAGAGCACGCCCGACGCGGGCGTGGACGCGGGCCGGGACGTGCCTCGGGGGGACGCCGAGACGCGCAGCGGGACGGTGTTTCTCCACGGCGTGGCGAGCGGCGACCCGCTGACCGAGGCGGTGATCCTGTGGACGAGGGTGACGCTCCCGGCGGGGATGACCGGCGACGTGATGGTCACCTGGGAGGCCTCGCGCACCCTCGACTTCGCGGCCATCGCGGCGATGGGCAGCTTCACCACCAACGCCGCGCGCGACTACACCGTGAAGGTCGACGCGACGGGCCTCACCGCGGGGACGACCTACTACTACCGCTTCCGCGCCAGCGGGATGACCTCCCCGGTGGGCCGCACCCGCACCGCGCCGACCGGCGCCGTCGACCGCGCTCGCCTCGCCGTGGTGTCGTGCGCCAGCATGGGTCACGGGTACTTCCACGTGTACCGGGCGCTCTCCCGCCGGCTCGACCTCGACGCCGTCGTGCACCTCGGGGATTACATCTACGAGTATGGCAACGGGCAGTACGGCGACGTGCGGCAGTACGACCCGCCGACGGAGATCGTCTCGCTCTCCGACTACCGACGACGGCACGCGCACTACAAGCGCGACGCCGACCTGCGCGCGGCCCACCAGCAGCACCCGTTCATCGCCATCTGGGATGACCACGAGTTCGCCGACAACACCTGGGAGGGCGGCGCGGAGAACCACAAGCCCATGACCGAGGGCGAGTGGGCGGCGCGCAGGGCCGCCGCGGAGCAGGCGTACTTCGAGTGGATGCCCATCCGCGAGCAGAGCGACCGGCGCGTCTTCCGACGGCTGCAGTTCGGGTCGCTCATCGACCTGGTGATGCTCGACACGCGCGTCTGGGGTCGGCAGATGCAGACCGCGGGGATGACCCCGCCCTTCAACGACCCGATGCGCACGCTGCTCGGGGCGGCGCAGGAGCAGTGGTTCCTGGAGCAGATCATGACCTCGCGCGCGACCTGGAAGCTGGTCGGGCAGCAGGTGATGATGGGGCAGCTCCCGCAGTTTCTGAACACCGACGCGTGGGACGGCTACCCCGCGGCGCGCAACCGCTTCTTCTCGCTGCTGCGCACGATGCGCATCAACGACGTGGTGGTGCTCACCGGCGACATCCACTCCTCCTGGGCCATGGACCTCACCGAGACCCCGACGGACACGGCCTCGTACGACCCCATGACCGGGCGCGGCTCTCTCGCCGTGGAGTTCGTCACCCCCGCGATCACCTCCCCGGGCTTCCCCCCCGGCATCGTGACCAACACCGCGGCGACGGTGCTCGCCCGCAACACGCACCTGAAGTACTTCGACCTGGTGCGCCGCGGGTACATCATCCTCGACGCGACCCCGACCCGGCTTCAGGGCGCGTTCTTCCACTACGAGCACGGCACGACCTTCGTGCCCGACGCGGCGACGGACAGCTTCTCCGGCGCCTTCTCGACGGTGCCCGGTCGCAACCACCTGGAGCGCGACTCCATGGCCGCCCCGGCGCGCGCCGACGCCCCCGCCGCCGCGCCCGCCGAGGTCGCGTGATGCGGGACAATTCCCCGCTGGCCTCGTAGTCTCCGAGCGCTGTCACCGCCATGTGGATCGCCCATGATTTTCGCGCCGCCCGAAGGAGCGCGCCCACCGCCCTCGCCATCGGCAACTTCGACGGGGTGCACCGTGGGCACCGCCACCTGCTCGACCGCGTGGGGGCCGCCGCGCGGGCCTTCGGCGGCGAGTCCGTCGCGCTGACCTTCGACCCGCACCCCACGAGGGTGCTTGCGCCGGACCGCGCGTCGCCGCTGGTGGTGGGGCTCGACCGAAAGCTGGAGCTGCTGCGAGGCACCGGCGTCGACGCGGTGGTGGTGCAGCGCTTCGACCTCTCCTTCGCGTCGCAGTCGCCGCAGGAGTTCGCCGAGCAGGTGGTGCTGGGCCTGCGGGCGAGGGAGGTCTTCGTGGGCGAGGACTTCCACTTCGGGCGCAACCGGGAGGGCAACGGCGCCACGCTGGTCGCGCTCGGAGAGCAGCTCGGGTTTCGCGCGCACGTGGTGGCGCCGCTGGAGGAGGCTTCGATCCCAGTGAGCTCGTCGCGGGTGCGCCGCGCCCTCGCGGACGGCGACCTCGCGCTGGCGAAGACGCTCCTCGGCCGCGACTACGACCTCGACGGGCTGGTGATCACCGGGCATCAGCGAGGGCGCACGCTCGGGTTCCCGACGGCCAACCTCGCGACGGAGTGCGAGGCGCTGCCGAGGGACGGGGTCTACGCCGTGAGGGTGAGCGTCCTCGGAGCCGACGGCCCGAAGGACCACCCGGCGGTCATGAACATCGGGTCGCGGCCGACGTTTCGCGCGGGGCGCAGCCTGGAGGCGCACCTGCTGGACGCGGACGTCGACCTCTACGGCCGCACGCTGAGGGTGACCTTCGCGGCGAGGCTGCGGGACGAGCGGCGCTTCGAGGGCATCGACGCGCTGAGGGTGCAGATCATGGCAGACGTCGCCGCGGCGCGCGTGACGCTGGGCGGCTAAAAGGCTTTAGGGAGAATCTACGATGAGCAGGGCAAACGACGAGGCGGTGACCTTCGAGGACGAGGACGGCGAGGCCAACATGCTGTCGCCGGAGTTCGCGACGGCGACGATGGGCCACGTGCTGCTGGGGCAGGGGCAGAGGGACGCGGCGCGGGAGGTGTTTCGCACCGTGCTCGCGAAGGATCCGCACGACTCCGAGGCCCGGCGGGGCATGGGGCTGCTCGGCGAGCCCGTGAGCGAGGTGAGCGTCTCGGCCTCGGTGATGAGCGCGGTGACGCACGCGGTCGCGCACGCGGTCGACCCGACGACGGTGTACGCGCGGTGGTCCGTCGGGCACTCGGACGAGGGCGCGCAGCAGTCCCTGGTGATCGTCTCCCTCTGGGTGGAGGGCCCCAGGCTCCGGCGCGACGAGCGCGAGGAGCACACCGGGCCGGGGTCGGGGGAGTGGTTCGTGCGGGGATTGCGAGCCGGGGCCACGCACCACCTCGCGGTGGGGCATCGCACTCCCAGCGGCTTCACCCCGCTGGTCACCATGGGCCCGGTGCACACCCCGGGGGCGACCCCGAGCCATCGGGTCGCGACGGAGCACGGCGCCGTCGGCCGACACCATGAAGAGACGCTCTTCGAGGAGGCCCTCGACGCCTGGCAGAGCACGGTGATGCCGAGCTCGTAGCCTCCGCCGCCGCCACCCCCCGCCGCCACCGCCGCCACCCCCCGTGGCGACGCGCAACCCCTGTTTCCCAAGCATCGAGTCCACTGGCCCCGTCGCTGCAAACCTCGCGGCCATGACTCTCCCCTCCCGATGGCTCCCGGGCCTGCTGGCCGCCCTGCTCGTCGCCCTCCTCGCCTCCCCGGCGAGCGCCGACGAGCCCTCCTGGCTGTCCTCGCCGGTGGTGTGGGAGGCCACCCGCCGCGCCGTGCTCCGCGCGGGCCTAGACGACGCGCCGGTGCGCTCGCTCGCCCGGAGGGCGAGGGCGGCGGCGTGGCTGCCGGAGGTGTCGCTGCACGCGGCGCGAGGCCTCGGGGCCAACAGCACCCTGGTCACCAACGCCAGCGACCGGCTCGCCATCGCCGAGTCGCTGACCCTCGACGTGCGGCTGCGCTTCGACCTCGACCGGCTGCTCTTCGACAGCCAGGAGGTGACGCTCCTTCGCCTCGCGGATCAGCGCGCCGAGCAGCGGCTCGCACTGGAGCGCGGCGTCATCGACCTGCTCGCTCGGCGAGAGGCGCTGCGGCTGCGCATGGCCGCCGCCGACCCGGAGGCGCCGCCGGACATCGACGCCATCGTGGAGCGGGCGCGGCTCGAGGCCTCGCTCGAGCTGCTCACTGGCGTGTCGGGCGCGGCGCTGCTGGCGCTCGCTGCGCCGCGGGGACAGGGCGCTACGCCGTCAGCCGACCGTCGCTGACGAGGCGCACCCCGCCGCGCATCGACCACTCCCCGGCGGCCGTGCGCGCGACCTCGAGGTCCATCCCGAAGCCCGCCTCGCCGCGCAGCGAGTACCGCGCCCGCTCCATCGAAGCGCCCGCCCGCTGCTGCGCCAGCGCCCAGGGCGCCAGCGCCAGCGCGCAGCCCGTGCCGTCCCACAGGCCCGATGGCCCTCCCACGAAGCGAGCCTCGCGGCCGCCCTCCTCGGTCGCCACCACCAGCGCGCCGACGTGCTTCGCCTTCTCCATCACCCGCTGCCATGCCTCCGGGTGAAGCCGCACCCGGTCGAGCGTCGCGCGCGAGCTCACCGGGACCACCAGCACGTTCACCCCGCACGACCCGGCCAGCACGGCCCAGGCACCGTCGAGGCACTCCTCCTCGATGCCCAGCGCGGTCGCCACCGGGAGCAGGTCTTCCACCGCGCGGTGACCCAGCACCGGCGTCGGCAGCGCCGCGCTGAGCGCGTCGCCCTCCGAGCGCACCGCCGTCGCCGTCACGCCCATCTCCACCACCAGCTCTCCGAGGCCGTGCACCCGGCCCGCGCACCACGCCGCCTCCACCGACAGCGGGAGCTCCCGCATCGGGGTGAACACCCGCAGCCGCACGGCGCAGTCGTCCCTCCGCGGCGCCAGCTCCAGCACCGTCAGCGGCGCGCCAAGGCGCCGGGCGAGGCCCTGGCCCTCCTCCCGGTCGAGCGAGGGGCCCTCGACGTACGCCACCCGCGCTCCGACCCGCTGCCCGCCGCCCGCCTCGAACACCCTCACTCGCATGGCTCAGGTCACCAGCCTTCCGTAGTGCCGACCGATCTCTCGCAGCCCCTCTTCGAGCGTGACCCTCGGCGTCCAACGCAGCACCTCGCGGGCCTTGCGGGTGTCGAAAGATCCAGTGCGGGTCACGTAGTCGATCGCCGCGCGGGTGAAGGGCGGCGTCGCGCCGAAGAGCCGCGCTCCCGACTCGATGGCGCCCGCGAACACCCTCGCCGCGCCCTTCGGCAGCGACAGCGTCGGGGGCTTGAGGCCCACCGCGTCGGCGAGGCGACCGAAGTACTCGCCCATGGTCATGTGCTGGTCGCCGTCGGTCAGCACGAAGGTCTCGCCCTTCGCCGCCGGGGTCGCGAAGACCCGCATGAATCCGTCGATGAGGTTCTCTACGTGGAGGTGCGCGAAGTGCCCGCGTCCCCCGTCGACCAGCAGCATCTGGCGCTTTCGCAGCAGCTCGATGGGGCGCACCACCCACGGAGAGCAGCCGACGCCGTACACGTCGCCCGGCCGCACGATGGTCACCGGCGCGCCCTCCAGCTGGAGTCTCCTCGCCACCAGCTCGCCGCGCGCCTTGGTCGCCGAGTAGGCCGGGCCCTGGGTGACGACCTTCGCCCCCTCGGTGACCAGCGCTCCGGCGTCCTGGCCGAGCACCGTGATCGAGCTCACGTGGATGATGTGCTCGAAGCCCGAGTCGCGCATCGCCTCAAGCACCCACTGCACCCCGGTGACGTTGAGCGCCTCGAAGTCCTCGGGAGTGCCCCAGTCGCCGACCTTCGCGGCGAGGTGCACCGCGCGGGTCGCGCCCGAGGACTCCACCGCGCGGCGTACGGAGGCGCGGTCGCGCAGATCGCAGCGCGCGAAGGTCGCCCCCGCGGGGAGGGCGGCCGGGAGGGTGAGGTCCGCCGCGACGACCTCGCAGCCCGACCCGACCAGGCGACGAAGCAGGTGGGAGCCGATGAAGCCCCCGGCGCCGGTGACGAAGTACCGGCCAGGGGGAGGGGGAGGGGGAGGGACGCTCGCGACCATATGATTGTGGTCGCGGACCTTAGCAGCGGCAGAGCCGGGATCGTGAACGCTCGCGCGATCGGTGATACAGGCCCGGATCACAATGGTGACTTACGGACGGGGCGTGCGCTCGACGATGGCGGTGATCCTGGCGCTGGTGGTGGGCTGCGGGAGCGCTCGCGGCGGCGGCGGACCCCTGGATACGCCTGACGTGCCCGGCACCCCCGACGACCGCGGCGCCGTGGCCATGGACTCGGGCACCCCCCCGGTGGACTCGGGCACCCCCCCGGCGGACTCGGGCAGCCCCCCGTTGGACGTGGGCACCCCGGTCGATCGCGGGGTCGCGCCGATGGACGTCGTCGGGTGCGTCCCGTCGGGCGCGGAGAACACCGCGGCCGCGTGCGCCGACGGGCTCGACAACGACTGCGACGGCTTCCGCGACTGCACCGAGCCCTCGTGCGACAGCTTCTGCGGCGTACCCCCGGTGGACTCCGGGGTGGGCGTCGACTCGGGCTGCGTGCGCAGCGGCGACGAGGGCACCAACGCGGCGTGCTCCGACGGCGTCGACAACGACTGCGACGGCTACTTCGACTGCAACGACTTCAGCTGCTCGATGAGCCCGTCGGTCACCCTCTGCCCCCGGGACGCGGGCCCGCCCGACACCGGCTGCGTGCGCACCGGCACCGAGGACAACCCCACCGCCTGCGCCGACCGCATCGACAACGACTGCGACGGCTACGTCGACTGCACCGACTTCAACTGCCAGCGCTCGTCGGTGCCCTTCTGCCCCTACGACGCGGGCGTGCGCCCCGACACCGCCGGCTGCGTCGCGAGCCCGGAGAACACCAACGCGACGTGCGCCGACGGCATCGACAACGACTGCGACGGGTTCCGCGACTGCAACGACCGGAGCTGCACCAACACCTGCGTGGTCACGGTGTGCGTCTCGACGCGCGACGCGGGCTCGTGCGTGTGCCGGGGCGCAGAGTCGAGCGTGGGCGCCTGCAGCAACGGCCTCGACGACGACTGCGACGGCTTCGTCGACTGCATGGACTTCGACTGCTCGATGAACAACCCCGCGGTCACCTTCTGCCGCGACGGCGGCTGAGAGAGAGACCGCGCGTCAGGCGGGGGCGCTCTCGAGCATCTCCCGCAGGATGCGGTTCCAGTTGGCGCGCGGGTGGAGCTGGGCCAGCACGGCGAAGAGCCCCACCTGCATGCGCCCCACCATCACGAAGTCCGGCGGGATGGCCATCGTCTTGGAGCGCGAGGGGATCCACCCCGCCGTCTTGCCGATGTCCTTGGCCGTACGAACCCCGCTGCGCACCGCGTCGCGGAGCATCGCGCGGTCGATGGTGACCTCCTCGTCGCGGGCCACCAGCGCCGCCGTCGCCAGCATGTTGTCCTGGTGCAGCCGCCGCACCTCGGGGTCCAT
Source organism: Deltaproteobacteria bacterium (assembly GCA_016704445.1). GTDB lineage: Bacteria > Myxococcota_A > Polyangia > Polyangiales > SCUS01. Next base: position 15,583 of record JADJAE010000023.1, on the reverse strand, counting down.
CTGCTCCATGCCGAAGAGCTCGCTCGAGCGCGCTCGCCACTCGTCGTAGCGGCCCGTCACCAGCATCATCGCGACCTCGCGCCACTGATGGAAGAGGGACTCGGGCAGCACCTTCACGCTCCCGAAATCCAGGAAGGCCACGGTGCCGTCGTCGGTGACCAGGTAGTTGCCAGGGTGCGGGTCGGTGTTGAACACCCCGCGGCCCATCGCCATCCCCAGGGTGAAGCGGAAGATCGCCTCGCCCACGCGGTTGCGCAGCTCCTGCGAGCCGTGCTCGGCCACATCGCGAAGCGTGCGCCCCGGGACGTAGTCCATGGTCAGCACGTTCTTGCCCGTGTGGGTCTTGTACGGCCGAGGGACCATCATCCCCGGCAGCCCGGCCACCAGCCCCCGGAAGCGCTCCTGGTTCTCCAGCTCGAGGGTGTAGTCGAGCTCCGCGGCGATGTGGTGGATGACCTCCTCGAAGCCCCCGCGGGTGTCCGCCCCGGGCGCCAGCATGGCCACCATCGGGCGGAGCGAGTCGAGGTTCTTCAGGTCGCTGCGGAGCGCGTGCGCGATGGAGGGGTACTGCACCTTCACCACCACCTCGATCTCCCGGCCGCTTCCGTCCGGGTCGAGGATCGTCGCCCGGTGCACCTGCCCGATGCTGGCCGCCGCCAGGGGGGTCTCCTCGAAGCTCAGGTAGGCCTCCGCGAGGGGGCGGCCGAGGCCTCGCTCGATCTCCGCCTTCAGCTCCTCGAAGCTCACCGTCGGGGCCTGCGACTGCAGCGCCGCCAGGGTCTTCTGGTAGATGTCCGTGGCCTCCGGAGGGAGCAGCCCGTCGACGTAGGACACCGTCTGCCCGACCTTCATCGCGAGCCCCCGCAGCTCGCCGAGGGTGCGCAGCGCCCGCTCGGCGGAGGCCTTGAGCAGCGCGGCGTCCATGGGCTGCTCGCCCTGTCGCAGCAGCCTCCCCGCCATCGAGGGAAGCTCGGTCGCGGCCAGCTTCATGAGCGCGTATCCGCGCGCGATGCGTCCCTTGGGGAGTTCGTCAGCCACAGGTCTTTCTCCGAAGCAGAGGGCCACTCTACCTGATCGACCCTGAGCGCGCCCCCTGCGAGCGCCCTGCTGACCGGCGCCCGTCGAAGGCCCGCAAGGCATTGATTCTCCGCTGCTCCGCCGCCAAGGTGCCCGCCGTGTCCGAGACCCGCGCCCGCTTCCTCCGCCGCTTCGCCGTGGCCACCGTCGCCTACAACCTGGCCGTGATCGTCTGGGGAGCCTTCGTGAGGGCCACCGGCTCCGGGGCCGGGTGCGGCGACCACTGGCCCATGTGCAACGGCGAGGTGCTCCCCCGCCCGCGCTCGCTGGAGATGCTCATCGAGTTCACGCACCGCGTCACCTCCGGGCTCTCGCTGGTGGCCGTGCTCGCGCTCCTGCTGATGGCCTTCCGCTGGACCTCGCCGGGCCACCCCGTGCGCCGCGGCGCGGTCTTCTCGGGGCTTCTCATCGTGAGCGAGGCGCTCCTCGGCGCCGGCCTGGTGCTCTTCCGCCTCGTCGCGGGCAACACCTCCATGACCCGCGCGTGGTTCGGCGCGGCGCACCTGGTCAACACCTTCGCCCTGGTGGCGGCGCTCACCCTCACCGCGTGGTGGTCCTTCGGCCACCGCCGCCTCGCGCTGAGGCAGCGCCCGGGGCTCACCGCGACCTTCGCCGTGGCGCTCGCGGCGACGATGGCCGTGGCCGTCACCGGGAGCATCGCGGCGCTGGGCGACACGCTCTTCCCGGCGCGCTCCTTCGCCGAGAGCTACGCCCAGGATTTCAACCCCGGCGCGCACCTCCTGCTGCGGCTTCGCATCTGGCACCCGGTGGTGGCGCTCGCGGCGACCGCGGCGGTGGTCACCAGCGCGGTCGCGGGCTACGCGGTCACCCGTCGGCCGTCGACGCGCACCATGGGCCTCGCCGTCGTCGTAGCCGTGGTGACACAGCTGGGCTTGGGGTTGCTCAACGTGTTCCTGCTGGCGCCGGTGTGGCTGCAGCTGGTGCACCTGCTCGTGGCCGACCTGCTCTGGATCGCCCTGGTCCTGCTCGCCGCCAGCGCCCTGGAGCGGGAGCCTGACCCCACGCCGGGGTGACGCTGACGCCCCTCGGCGGAGCTGTGCTATCCCGCCGCCATGTCGACCCTCCCCATCGCCGTGCTCAACGAGCATCCCGAGTGGCAGAAGCGCCTCTACGCCGAGCTCGCTCGCCGCGACATCGCCTTCGTCGAGCTCCCCCTCCATGACCACTTCTTCGACCCCTCGAAGCGCGAGCGAGCGTTCTCGATGGTCATCAACCGCGCCTCCCCCTCGGCGTGGAAGCGCGACCACTCCTCGGCGATCTTCTTCGGCCAGGCGGCGCTCGCGTACTACGAGACTACCGGCGCCCGGGTGGTCAACGGCACCGGCGCGTACCTGCTGGAGACCAGCAAGGCGCTGCAGGCGATGCTGCTCGCCCGCCTCGGTATCAGCACCCCCCGCACGCTGGTGGCCAACAACGCGGCCTCCGTCCGTGCGGCCTCCGAGGCGCTCGAGTACCCCATCGTGGTGAAGCCCAACATCGGAGGATCGGGCGCCGGCATCGTGCGCTTCGACGACCGCGCCTCGCTCGACGCGTGGCTCGACGGGACGCCCTCCTACGGCGTCGACGGCGTGGTGCTGGTGCAGGAGTTCCACCCCGCGAAGGACGGGCACATCGTGCGGGTGGAGATGCTGGGCCAGCGGCACCTCTACTCGGTGAAGATCTACCCCGACACCACGGACTTCAACCTCTGCCCCGCGGACATCTGCCAGGTCACCCCGGGTCAGCCCCCGCCCTCGCAGGAGGCCTCCTCGGACTTCGAGCTCTGCGTGGTGGCCGCGCCGAAGAAGCTCCGCATCGAGCGCCACGACGAGGCGCCCGAGGTGGTCGAGAGCGCGCGGGCCATCATGGCCGAGGCGAAGCTCGACGTGGGCGGCATCGAGTACCTGACCTCCACCCGCGACGGTCGGCGGTACTTCTACGACATCAACGCGCTCTCCAACTTCGTGCGAGACGCCGAGGAGATCGTCGGCTTCGACCCCACGAAGGTCTTCGTCGACTGGATCGTCGCCGAGCTCGCGACCGCGGGCTGAGCCTTCAGCCCACCCAGACGCCGGTGCACTCGGGCACCCGGCTCCACCCGTGGTCGCGCACCTTCGCGGCCATCGCCTCCCCGAAGAAGAAGCCCATCGCCTCGGCCGCCTCGTCGACGCTCCCGAAGCGGTAGTCGGTGCGAAGCTCGTGGCGAGCGAGACCCCACTGGGACTCCAGCCAACGTTGGTATCCGACGAGCCCGGGCGGGGGAGTCGGCTCGGTGAAGCCTGTGCCGAGCGTCTCGATGACCACCAGCCTTCCTCCAGGCTTCAGCGCCCGTCGCATGGCGGTGAGCGCGCGGGTGATGCGCTGCTGCCAGTCGTCAGGGTGCCATCGCAGGGCGTGGCCGAAGACCCAGCCCGCGACGGCGAGGTCGGCCCACGTCTCGCCGAAGTCCGAGGCGTAGGCGTCGCCAACGGAGAGCTCCATGACGTCGTCGGAGAACCCTTCGGCGCGGAGGCGATCGAGGGCCACGGAGAGCATCGGGGCGGAGTACTCGCAGCCTCGCACCGAGGCTCCGGCGCGGAGGAGCATGCGGGTGACGCGACCGGTGCCGACGCCGAGCTCCAGGGCGCGGGCGCCGCGGAGCGTGGGGACGATCGCCGAGAGCAGCGAGGGGAGGGCGCCGTCGCAGTCCTCGGCGGAGACCATGGCGTCGTAGCGGAGGGGGTCGCGGAGGTAGATCTGCGCGTGGTCGACGGAGCTCATCGCGCGAGGCTCGCACGAGAGCCGGGCGGAGTGCTCAGCCGCCCGGGGTGAAGGTGAAGGGGAAGCTGAAGTCCACGCTCCCCCCAGCGGGCACAGGGAAGACCAGGCCGCGCAGCCGCCCGGTGACGCAGCTCCCGACGCGAGGCGCCGCGGAGAGCCCGGAGGTGGAGGCGCTGGTGATGCGGCCGCTGGTGCCGAGGGTGAAGTTCACGTCGAGGCGACCGGAGAGCGCGGGGTTCTGCCGGAGCTCGCGCTCGTAGCAGGAGCGGATGCCGCCGAGCTGACCGCGGATGAGCCGCGCCACGGAGTCGGCGTTGACGGTCCCATCGCCGCCGCGCTCGTCGACGTCGCCCATGTCCGCGTCGAAGCGGATCACCCTGGCCTGCACCACCTCCGGGCCGGTGCCGATCTGGTCGCCGCTGGGGCGCACCGCGGTCGTCTCTCCGAGCCTCTGCCCGCCGGGAGGACCGGCCATCGCCAGCGCGCCGCGGCGCACGCCGACGTGGCCGTTGGCGGTGGTGATGTTGCCTGCGTGCTGGAGGTCCTCGGCGGTGCCGGTCATCAGGCCCCCTTCGGCGAGCACGTCTCGCGCGCTGCCCCGGCTGGAGCTGTTGACCCCGGTGAGGGCCGCGAAGTCCGCGCTGTTGTGGAGCGCGTTGCTCACCGCGTTGACCGCGCGGTCGGCGGCGGCGTTGGCGTTGGCGACGCGGCGGGCCTCGTCGGCGGCGCGGGCGCTGGCCCGATCGGCGGCGCTGGGAGCGGGGCGGCGGGCCGAGGGCGATGGGGGCGCGGAGGCGCTGGCGTTGGGGGTCGCGGAGGCCTCGGCGGTGGGCTCCGTCGGGCGGGCTCGGGCTCGGCGACCGGGGGAGGGGTCGCGAGGAGGCGCACGAGGCGGGCGTCGTCGAGGGCGAGCGCGTCGTCGACGATGGGGTCGTAGGCGTACTCGACGTAGGCGACGCTCGCGACGGCGAGCACCAGGAAGGCCGAGAAGCAGGAGTTGTAGGTCCAGTCGACGTTCTTGACCCAGTGGCTGCGGAGGGCGGCCGGGAGCTGGGGTCTGGGCATCGCGGGAGGCGCCGCCACGAACTGGAAGAGGAAGGTCACCGCGCCGAGGCGGATCTTCCCCCGCGCGCTCTCGTCGAGCGCCACGCGATGACCGAAGGAGGTGCGCTGCGCGGAGGGATCGCGGCGCACCTGGGCGAGCGTACGGATGCCGCCGGGCGTGGCGAGCTGCCCCTCCATCGCGTCGGTGAAGTTGAGCGAGTAGCGGTCGGTCTCGATGGAGAAGAGCTCGAAGCTCGGAGGGAGCTCCCCGGAGGGGACGGTGAAGGTGTTGCGCTCGGTGGCGCCGACGGTGACGGCGCTACGGTCGCGCACGATGCGCTCCTCGGAGATGCGGGTGCCCTGCATGACGCCGATGCGCAGAACCTTCGGGGCGGTGGGGAGCCGGGTGGCGTTCATGGCGTGCGTCATCGCGCCGGGTCGAGCGGGGTGGGGGTGAGTCATCGTCGTGGCCTCCGCGGGCTGAGACAGCGGGGGCGACGGAAGGTTCCGCCTGCGGAGAAGTGTCAGCAGGGTGGCGCGCGGGAGCGTTCGCGCGACGAGGTTCCGCTTCGTGGAGGTGCCCCGGGGCGACCGGCGCGCGCTCGACGGAGCGGCGACCCTGATGTCAGTATCTTCTCCGGGAGTCGCCCGCCATGACGCTCACTGAACAGATCGCACAGATGGCCGCTGCATTGCCTGTCGACCGGCAGCAAGAGGTGCTCGACTTCATTGAGTTTCTCTGCAGCCGCGAGGCGCCCGTGCTGCCCACGGCCAGGCGGGCGGGGGGGCTCTTCGCGGGGATGCCCTACTTCATCGCAGACGAATTCGACGAGCCCCTTCCTGACGCGTTCTGGGTAGGCGACGAACCTTGAGACTCCTGATCGATACACACGCATGGCTCTGGTGGGCTGAGCGTTGGTCTCATCTCGACGGGAGTGCCGCCCACTTCAGCGCTGAGCATTGGTCACAATTGGCTCAACCCGCTTGCAGGCTGGGGTTCCGCGCGATGGCGCGTCACCCCAGGCAATAACAGGATGGCCGCCCCGGGCAGGCCCGGGGCTCCGGTCGGACGTCGCTTGGACCGGGTCGATCGTGATCTCAGCGGGTACGCGGGGCGTGCTGCGCTCCCCAGTCGTCGAGCGCGGTCCCTGGCGTGGTGACGGGGTTGGTCTCGGACATAGCGACGGGCGGTGTCGAGTTCGGTGTCGCGCCGCGAACGCCATCGCGCCCCCTCCGCCACCCGAACCGATCGACGCCGATCTCGCCGTGCATGAAGGCGGACGAGCCCGCTTTGAGTTCGCGCGTGAGGCGCGCCACATCGACATCGGTCTTCAGCCCGACGAGCGCGTGGACGTGCTCCTCCACGCCACCGATGGCCACGGCACGCAGCCGAGGGCGACGCAGCGTCCGGCGATCATCCCGTGCAGCCGCGGTGCAACGTCGATGGTGATCCACGGCTCCCGCCCCTTCGTGGCCCAGACCAGATGAACGTGCGGGCGTAGGTCGACGACATCGCGGTGCTCGATCGTAGATCACGATCGACCCGGTCAAGCGACGTCCGACCGAGCCCCGGCCGATGCCCGGCGGCCATCCTGTTATTGCCTGGGGTGACGCGCCATCGCGCGGAACCCCAGCCTGCAAGCGGGTTGAGCCAATTGTGACCAATGCTCAGCGCTGAAGTGGGCGGCACTTCCGTCGAGATGAGACCAACGCTCAGCTCTGGTGGGCGTTCGAGCCAGAGAGGCTTTCCCCGGGTGCGAGAGAAGCGCTCGCGGAGCCCGCCCACGTGGTCGTCATCAGCGTCGCCTCGATGTGGGAGATCACGATCAAGAGCCGCCTGGGAAAGTTGACCCTCCCGGTGCCACTCGCGGTGCTCGTCGAACGTCATCGGCAGGAGTCCGGCGTCCGGTTCCTGCCGATCGTCGAAGCGCACGTCCACGCGCACGAGACCCTCGCCGGCGTGCACCGTGATCCCTTCGATCGCATGCTCGTCGCGCAGGCCGCGGCGGAAGGGATGGTGATCGTCACCCGCGATCCCTTGATCCAGCAGTATGACGTACCGACCCTCTGGTAGAGCCACGGCTGCTATCGCACCCCGCGCCCGACCCGCCGCCGCTCGAGCAGATCTTCCATACAGCGTCCGATACATCGCAGCGCGTCGGGTGGCGTGATCGGAGGCCCAGGAGCGCCCGCGCACCCCTGATCACTCACCCCGCGCCCTTGCGAGTCGCAGCTCGTCGCCCAATCGAGGCGTTGCGGTGAATCGACACCTCGACCTCAACTGGATGGATCGCGCGCTCATCGCGCAGACCTACGAGGGCCGCCCGATGACCACGCACCACGTGGTCGACGTCGAGGCGCCCTTCGACCGCGCCCTTCTCTCGGAGGCGCTCTCGCTACTGATCGGCTCGGTACCCGCGCTGCGTAGCTTCGTGCGCGAGTCGCCCCTCCGCGTCGCCCGCTTCGCCGCCCCCTCGTCATCGACCTCCCTCCAACGGATCATTACCTGGAGCGACGTCGCGCTCGACCTCGGCGACTCGGGCTGGCTCCAGCGCGCCTTCGACCTCTCCTCGGAGGAGCCCCTCCGCGTGCTCCACTCCCCTCGGCGGGGAGGCGGATACCAGCTCGTGTTCACGCTCCACCACAGCGTGACCGACGGCGTCGGGGCCGTCGCGCTCCTCGACGCCCTGCTCGCCCGCTACCGGGTCCTCGACGGCGAGCTCGTGTCCGCCCCCGCTCACTTCGCTCCGAGCAGAGCCAGCCTCCTCCGACTGCTCGTTCGACGAGGGGCGCGGCTCACCGCGGCGGTGCTCGCCGCCAACCTGAGGACCGCCGGGCGCTTCGGCGATCGTCGCGCGGCGCTGCTGGAGCGCGTCGACGCCCGCGCCGAGGCGATGCACTGCCTCGTGCTCGACCTCGACGCCGCGGAGTGGTCGCGCCTCCACGAGCGCGCGGCGTCGGTAGGGATCTCTCGCAACGACCTGCTGCTCGGCACCTTCCTTCGCGCCGCGGCCTCCTGGCGACGGGACGAGGGGATGCCCGAGGAGACCTTCCGCGCGCTGGTTCCGGTCGACCTCCGGAGCGAGCTCGGCGTGGGGCGTTCGCTGCAGAACCACCTCGGGGTCATCGAGGCGGACTTCACCCCGACCGAGGTCGACGACGCCTCTCTGCTGGCGCGGGTCTCCGAGCGCCTCCGCGCTGGCCGTGCCCCCGAGAGGGCGCTGGCGACCCCGGTGGCGATCGCGCTGCTGGGTGCGCTCCTGCCGCCCTTCGCGCTGCGCTGGCTCTTCCGCTGGCTCGATCAGCGGCCGTCCTCCTTCATGTACTCGTTCCTGTTCAGCCAGATCCGTCTGCCGGAGGGGCTGCGCTTCCCGGCGAGCGTCCGGGCGCGTCGCGTCTATTGCCTGAGCGGGCTGCCTCGCCAGCCGGGCATCGGACTCACCGTGACCGCCACGCCAGGCGCCGTCACCGCCACGCTTGCCTACGGGGTCCCGAGGCTGTCCGATGAGGGGGCGAAGCGGCTGATGGAGCGATGGATCCTCGCGCTGGGCGAGGCGTGAGCCACACCCGGCCGGGGCTGCTCTACCGGATGCGCACCCGAGCGCTCGTCCTGGCGCAGCGGGCGCTGGCGAGTCCTGGGCCCATCGAGCATCGCGGCGTGTCGCTGGTCGTCGCGCCCGGAGTGCATCACCCCGCGCCCTTCCTGGGCCTCGGCTTCGGTGAGCTCCAGGAGGCCGCGCTCGACCTCATCGCTCCAGGCGCCTCGGTGCTGGAGCTCGGTACCGGCGCTGGCTTCTGGGCGCTCTCCGCCGCGCGTCGAGGCTTCGAGGTCACCGCCACCGAGCTGCCGCACGTGCCGCTCCATCCCGTCGCCGAGGCCGCGGAGCGCATGGGCGTCCGGGTGCGGCTGCTGCACTCCGACCTCTTTGCCGAGCTCGGCGGGCTGCGCTACGACGCGATCCTCTTCAACCCGCCCTTCCACGACGCCGAGGCCCGCAGCACCGAGGAGCTGGCGTGGTGCGGTGGCGGGGTCGTGCGTCGCTGCCTCGCCGAGGCGCCGCGTCACCTGCGGGCTGGAGGGGTGCTGTACATGATCCTCCCGAGGCTCGACCGGGAGCGCTACGGGGCGGGGCTCGCGGGCTGGTCGATGCGCGTCGCGGCGTCGCGGTGGCTGCCGCTCATCGGCCGCGCGGAGCTGCTCGCGCTCGCGGCGTGCGCTGCACGCTGAGCGTGTCGCACGCTGGGGCCCGGGGCTCAGGTTGTCGTCGACATCGGGCGCGGTCCGCGCGATCTTCCGCGGCCGCACGGAGGCGCTACGGATGAGGCGGGACGTTCGACGGAGGCTGGAGCAGTACGCGAGCAACCCGCGCTGTGAGGCCAACGTGATCTCCGCGGTGCACGACGTGCCCATGGAGGCCGTCGCGAGGTCGCTCGGCTTCGAGGTCGCGGTGGGGCAGTCGCCCTTCGCGCTCCTCCGGGGGCAGCAGTTCGAGCGCTCGATCTTTCGCGACGATGCCGTGCGCCTTCGCCGCGCGCTCATCACGCAGAAGGTGCTCCCGGCCAACGCCGCCGGGTTCGTCGACTTCCGCATGGCGCGCAACGACGGTCCCTATCCCAACCTCGACGCCTCGCGGGCGGCCTTCCTCCAGCGCCTCGGAGCCTTCGCGAAGACCGTCGGCGAGGCGCGACTCCAGCTCCCGACCATCCTCGCTGGACCCACCCTGATGGTGCCCGGCAAGGCGATCCTCCCCGATGGGCTCTTCGCCATCGACGTGCTCACGGTGCATCCGCAGCCGCGGCCCGCGCCCATCGTCCTGCGCGTCGGCGAGGTGAAGGTCTACCCCGATCGCGGCGGCTTCACCGACGCCGCCGAGCTCTCCTCCACCCGCGCGCAGGCGGGGCTCTACGTCCACGCGCTCCGGGTCGAGCTCCAGCAGTCGAAGCTCGCACAGCACTTCGCCGTCGCCGACGACGGCTTCCTCGTGCTCACCCGCCCGAGCTTCAACCTCCCGTCGGTGCGTGGTGCCGAGGACCTCCAGCACCAGGCCGAGCGCGCCGCCGTCATGTTCGACCGCGTCCTCCGCATCGCCGAGCGCACGCTCCCCGCCGACTCCGCCACCGATGACGTGCCCACCACCCGGCGTCAGGCCGTCGTCGACGCGCCCAAGCAGTACGCCGACGGCTGCCTCGCGTTCTGCGAGCTCGCGGCCCACTGCCAGCAGGAGGCCCTCGCGCGGGGCCTGCCCGCCGCCCTCGGCGACGACCTCGGGCGCTTCCTCGGACCGATCACCCTGCACCGCGCGCTCGAGCTCCTGCACGGCGCCGCCCCCCAGCACGACGTCGAGCGCGACCTCGTCGCGAGGATCTCATGAGCCGTCACGATGTCTTCGAGCGACTGCGCGCCTGGGATGAGGGCGGCGCCATCCCCAACGGGCACACCCTCCCGTGGCTTCGCGCGACGGCCGCCGATCGGCTCGTGCTGGCCTTCGTCCGCATGGGCGGCGAGTCGTCTCCGTGGGGCATCGCCATCGGGAGGCCCGACGCGCCGCCGGAGTTCTTCACCTGCGCCGAGCCCCGCAACGCCGACCTGCACGCGGCCTTCGTCCTGGCCGCGGCCGACGCCCTGCTGCGCCACGTCGAGCACCCGTCGCTCCTCCCCGACGACGAGCGGCTGATGCTCCTCGCCATGGAGGCCCCGCTGCGGGCGAGGGTGCGCCTCCGCCAGCTCTGGGTGCCGGGGCCCTCGCACCTCGACATGCTCCACTTCCTCGACTTCCGGTACACGCACGCCAACACCGGCGAGCCGAAGGTCGTCCGGAGGCTCCAGGCCTTCGGGCGCGCCTGCGGGTGGCTGTTCCGCGAGTCCACGCGCCCGGGGCAGGTGCGCGTGTTCGACGCCACCGCGCGGCTGCGGCGCGCCTACACCTTCCCGGCCGAGCCCGCCCGGCAGTCGCACCTCGGCTACCTCCTCGCGTGGCTCGTGCCCGGCCGCACCCGCGACGAGCGCCTCGCCGACGCCCGCGAGCGCGAGGGGCTCCCGGTGTCGGTCACCATGAGCCCGGCCTACGAGCGCGCCGTGCTGGAGCCGCTGGTCACCCGCTACAACGCCGCGCGCGACGACGCGCCCGCGCAGGCGGCCGTGGCTCGCGAGATACACGACGCGCTGGTGCCCGAGCTTCGGCGACGCTGGGAGCTCACGGCGCAGGCGATGAGCATCCTCGACGCCGACACGAGGGAGTCGAACCCCCACCTGGACGCGGTGATCGACCTCGGCAGCGCCGAGTGCTTCCACGAGTACTGGAAGAACGAAGCGAAGGGGCTCGATCCTTCCCTGAGCGACGAGCAGCGGCGGTACCTGGTCCACGACCCCGAGACCGACTACGCCCCGGCGCGGGCGGCGCGGCGGTACTTCGCCCACCTTCACGCCGCCGAGCTCGCGGCGGGCGAGCTGGTGCACGGCGACGCGACCCTCGCCGAGCAGAGCCTCGACGCGGGCAACGGCTTCCGCGGAACCATCCGTGCCGTCGAGCGCGAGGCCATCGCGGGCAAGAAGAGCGGCCCCATCCTTTGGACCATCGAGTGCTCGGCCGACGACTCGCTCCGGCTGCGCGAGGAGACCAGCGTGTGCCTCGTGGGGGCGCGCAAGCGCATCGGGCGCATCCGCAGCCTCGTCACCGTCGGGGCCGTGCGCACCGTGGTGCTCCAGATGACCGACGGGCTCACGAGGCGGGCGCTGCCCGACGTGCCGGAGGCCGCGGACGTCGCCGCCCACGTCGGAACCACCGTGACCTTCCTGGAGCAGGCCGCCGCGGGGTTCACGCAGATGAAGATCTTCCGCGTCGGGCACACCGACGGGCCCGGCGCCTGGCTCACCCACGCCGCGCCGCTGCCCGAGCCGTCGCCCCCGGTGCGCATCCAGGCCAACCTCCTCGAACTCGTGAAGAGCCTCCAGTAACCCCACCCCAATGCCGCAGACCCACCTCGCCGAAGGTCGCAACCAGGTCCTCACCGCGCTCCTCGAACACGTCGAGCGGGCCGACGCCCTGCTGGTGCTCAAGGCCCCACCAGGGTCGGGCAAGACCTTCGTCACCACCCGCGCCGTCGCCCTCGCCATGCACCGCAAGCGGCGCGTCGCCGTCGCCGCGCAGACCAACGCCCAGGCCGACGACTTCTGTCGGCGCATGGCCGCGGAGTTCCCGCGCATCCCGGTGCACCGATGGGCCTCCGCGCAGCGCGGCGCCCTCCAGCTCGGCGACTCGGTCACCTGGATCACCCGCACCGCCGACCTCCCCGCCGGGCCCTGCGTGGTCGTCGCCACCAGCGCCAAGTGGGCCGTCGCCGACCTCGACGCCCACGACCCCTTCGACGTCCTCTTCATCGATGAGGCGTGGCAGATGTGCTGGGCCGACTTCATGCTCCTCGGCACCGTCGCGCCGCGCTTCGTCCTCGTGGGCGACCCCGGGCAGATCGCCCCCGTCGTGCCCATCGACGTGTCGCGTTGGCAGACCTCGCGGCGGCCGCCGCACGTGCCCGCGCCGGAGGTGATCCTCCGCGACCGCACGCTGCCGGTGAGGGTCATCGAGCTGCCCGTGAGCACGCGCCTCCCCCACGACACCTGCGCCATGGTGCAGTCGTTCTATGACTTCGCCTTCGAGAGCTGGTCGGCGCCGGGGGAGCGCCGCGTGCTGCTCCCCCCTGCGGCCACCGCGCACCCGGTCGATGACGCACTGGCGCTACTCACCACCGGCTCGGTGGCGCTGATGACCCTCGCCACCCCACCGGGAGGACCGCCCATGGAGGAGGACGTCGCGCTGGCGCAGGCCGCCGCCGAGGTCGTGCGACGCCTCCTCGACCGTCAGGCGCGCGTAGTCACCGAGGAGGGCGAAACAACCCTCCGCCCCGAGGACATCGGCGTCTCGGCCACGCATCGCGTGATGAACACCCGCATCACCGACGCGCTCGGCGCTCTCGCCCCGAAGGTGCGCGTCGACACCCCCGAGCGCTGGCAGGGCCTCGAACGCAAGGTGATGGTCGCCGTGCACCCGCTGTCCGGCGTGACGCAGCCCACGCCCTTCGACCTCTCCACGGGGCGCTCTGCGTGATGGCCTCGCGGCACAGCGTCGGGCTGGTGCTGGTCTCCGCGACCACGTCGGCGACACCCTCGACGCCTACCTCCCGGTCGCCGCGCAGGCCCTCGGGCAGCGCGACGAGGCCGGGCCGCGGCCGCGCGCAGAACCTCTCCTCTGGCAATACCTGGTGCAGCACCAGCGCGTCGCCCCGATGACCACCACGACACGATCGATGGACGCCGATGCCCCTTCCCGCTGACTTCGAACGCACCCTCTGGTCGACCGCCGACACCCTCTGGGCCAACACCGGGCTCAAGCCCTCGGAGTACGCCGAGCCGGTGCTGTCGCTGGTGTTCCTCCGCTTCGCCGACGTGCGCTTCGCCCAGCGCACCGCGGAGATCATGAAGAAGCCCCCGCGCATGGGGGTGAAGCCCTCCCACTACCACGAGGTGCGCGTGCCCTTCCTCCCCGAGCGGGCGCGGTACGACTGGCTGCTGCAGGTGCCCGCCGGGGGCGCCGTCGTCGATGGGAAGAAGCGCACCCTCGGCGAGCTCCTCGACGCCGCCATGGTGGACATCGAGGCGGCCAACGAGAGCCTGCGCGGCATCCTCTATCGGGGCTATGCGAAGTTCCCGATCGCCACCCTCAACGACCTGCTCAAGCGCTTCTCGGAGATCCCCGATGACGTCGAGGGCGACGTGTTCGGGCGCATCTACGAGTACTTCCTCGGGGAGTTCGCCAAGCGCAGCCTGGAGAAGGGCGGCGAGTTCTACACGCCCGTCAGCGTGGTGCGGCTCATCGTCGACATCCTCCAGCCCTACAAGGGAAGGGTGCTCGACCCGGCCTGCGGATCAGGCGGGATGTTCGTCCAGAGCGCCCGCTTCGTCAGCGAGCACGGCAAGCCCGACAGCGCCCTGAGCGTGCACGGCATCGAGAAGGCCGAGCAGACGCTGCGGCTGTGCCGGCTGAACCTCGCGATCCACGGGCTGCCCGGCAACGTGGTGGTGGGCAACAGCTACTACGATGACCCATTCAAGCAGGCCGAGGGGTTCCAGTTCGTGATGGCCAATCCGCCCTTCAACCAGAGCGGCTTCGACCGCGAGCGGTGCGAGAAGAACCGGAAGCGCTATCCGCTGGGCGTGCCGAGCACCAACAACGCCAACTTCCTGTGGATCCAGCTTTTCTATACCTACCTCGCGAAGGACGGGCGCGCAGGCTTCGTCATGGCCAACAGCGCCAGCGACGCCCGGGGGAGCGAGGCTGCGATCCGGCAGAAGCTCGTCGAGGAGGGCGTGGTCGACGTGATGGTCACGCTGTCGGGCAACCTGTTCTACACGGTGACGCTGCCGGTGACGCTGTGGTTCCTCGACAAGGGGAAGGCGGCGACGAAGCGCGCGGACACGGTGCTGTTCATCGATGCGCGCGGGGTGTTCCGGCAGGTCGACCGGGCGCACCGGGAGCTCACCGCCGAGCAGGTGGAGTACCTGGCGAACATCGTGCGGCTGTACCGGGGGGAGGCGGCGGAGAACCTCAAGGGGAGCGGCGGGCTGATGGCCGCGAGCTTCCCGAAGGGGAAGTACGCGGACGTGGCGGGGCTCTGCAAGGTGGCCACGCGGAAGGAGATCGCCGCGCAGGGGTGGAGCCTGAACGCAGGGCGCTACGTGGGCGTGGCCGCGGGGAAGGTGGAGGACTTCGACTTCAAGGAGCGCCTGGAGGAGCTGAACGAGCAGCTCGAAGGACTCAACGTGGAGGCGAGGGGGCTTGAGGCGAAGATTGCGGCCAATGTCGCGGCGCTGTTGGAGGCGTGATGGCGTTGTATCGTCTCGGCGACGGTTGCACCATCCTTCACGGCTATGCCTTCGCCGGAATGGTCGAGGAGCGCCGACCCCACTCTGCCTATCGTGGTGAATATCGGCAACTTCCGGTATGATGGTGGTTTTCGCTTCGGTTCGACCCGCATCCAGCGATACTCGGGCGCCTACCCGGAGCGCTTCGACCTCAGCAGTGGTGATCTTCTCCTGGTGATGACGTGCCAGACGCCAGCTGGCGAGATCCTCGGCGTCCCTGCACGCATCCCCGAAGATGGACGACGGTACTTACATAACCAGCGTCTCGGAAGGGTTCGGGTCGATCGGCACGATGAGCTCGATATCGGCTACCTGTACTACCTGTTTCTTTCGAGGTCCTTCAATGCCCACCTCGTTGCTACAGCAACAGGGGCGAAGATTCTTCATACAGCCCCTGGTCGAATCGAGAGCTATCGATGGAGTCGTCCTCCGATCGCTGAACAGAGGCGAATCGCTGCGGTGCTCTCGGCCTACGACGGTCTGGTCGAGAACAACCTGAGCCGCATCGGTATCCTGGAGGAGATGGCCCGCGCGATTTATCAAGAGTGGTTCGTGGACTTTCGGTTCCCCGGTGCGACGGGCCTTGCCAGTCAAGAATCCATGCCATCGGGGTGGACGCGTGTGCCGATCGGCGAGGTCTATGACGGCCTCTTCGATGGTCCTCATGCGACTCCGCCCGTAGCGATCGAGGGCCCGGTGTTCCTGGGTATTGGCAATATCACCGAGAGCGGTCGGCTCGATCTTTCATCTGTCCGGCATATCGATGAGGATGATCTTTCAGCTTCA
>JADJAE010000022.1:22500-24741 GCA_016704445.1 Deltaproteobacteria bacterium | reverse complement strand
GTGCTCTTTGAAGACACTGTGATCGACGGGGTTGTTGGCCGTGATAGACCCCGGCGGCGTTCTACTCTCCCACAGTCACCTGTGCAGTACCATCGACGCTGGAGGGCTTGACGACCGAGTTCGGAGATGGATCGGGTAGATCCCCCGCCATAGCCACCGAGGAAGTTGTGGGCGCACACCCACCCTGATTTCGACGCGGGATTAGCGTCCGTCTGTGAGAACGCTTGAGACGATCAAGTCGGTCGACATATTAGTACTGGTCTGCTACGCGCATTGCGGCGCTTCCACGTCCAGCCTATCAACCACGTGGTCTACGTGGAGTCTGATAGGGAGACCTCATCTTGAGGTCGGCTTCTCGCTTAGATGCTTTCAGCGATTATCCGTTCCGTACATGGCTACCGGGGCCATGCTCTGGCAGAACAACCCGCACACCAGGGGTACGTCCATCCAGGTCCCCTCGTACTATGGATAGATCCTCTCAAGTCTCCTACGCCCACAGCAGATAGGGACCGAACTGTCTCACGACGTTCTGAACCAGCTCGCGTACCGCTTTAATCGGCGAACAGCCGAACCCCTTGGGACCTGCTCCAGCCCCAGGATGCGATGGGCCGACATCGAGGTGCCAAACCACGCCGCCGATGTGAACTCTCAGGCGTGATCAGCCTGTTATCCCCAGAGTACCTTTTATCCGGATGAGCGATGGCCCTTCCATACGGGACCACCGGATCACTAAGACCTGCTTTAGTACCTGCTCGACCTGTCGGTCTCGCAGTCAAGCCACCTTATGCCTTTTGCACGCTACGGCTGGTTTCCAATCAGCCTGAGGTGACCTTCGTGCGCCTCCGTTACAATTTAGGAGGCGACTGCCCCGGTCAAACCTGCCCACCAGGCAGTGTCCCCAACCCCGTAGAGGGGTCCAGGTTAGGAACCCAGATCGTTCAGGGTGGCAGCTCAACGTTGGCTCCGCTGAACCCAGAAGCCCGGCCTCATTGCCTCCCACCTATCCTACGCAAACGATCCGAAACTCACTGCCAAGTTACAGTAAAGGTTCATGGGGTCTTTCCCGTCTTGCTGCGGGTAGAGGGTATCTTCACCCCCAGGACACTTTCGCTGAGTCCCCGGTCGAGACAGCGGGGATGTCGTTACGCCATTCGTGCAGGTCGGAACTTACTCCGACAAGGAATTTCGCTACCTTAGGACCGTTATAGTTACGGCCGCCGCTTCACGGGGCTTCGGTTCGTTGCTTCGCTTTCGCTGACAACTCCCCTTAACCTTCCGGCACCGGGCAGGCGTCAGACCGTATACGTCCTCTTACGAGTTCGCACAGTCCTGTGTTTTTGTTAAACAGTCGCAACCCCCGTTTCACTGCGACCCGCCGACGCTCTCGTACGCGAGGTACGTCACGCCAGCAGGCACTCCTTCTCCCGAAGTTACGGAGTCAGTTTGCCGAGTTCCTTAACCAGGGTTCTCTCACGCGCCTTGTAATATTCTTCCCGCCCACCTGAGTCGGTTTGCGGTACGGGCACAGTAGCACCACACAGCGCAGCTTTTCTTGGAAGCGTGGAATCACCAGGTTGCGAGCCCGAAGGCTCACCTCATCACCTCTCGGCATCGTGCCCCCACGTTTGTCCCTGTCGGGTCCTATGGGAGCTGCCTACGGGCTTGAACCACCTGATCCAACAGATGGACTGGCCTATCCTTCTCCGTCCCTGCTCTGCTAAAGTACCACCGCGGTGCTGGAATATTAACCAGCTTGCCATCGTCTACGCCTCTCGGCCTCGACTTAGGTCCCGACTAACCCATGGGAGGCTTATCCTTCCCCAGGAAACCTTGGCTTACGGCGACCGGGTTTTTGACCCGGTTTATCGCTACTCATGCCTGCATAAGCTCTTCTGACGGCCGTTAGTGCTCCTTGTCGGTACACCGCGTATCTCCGTCAGAATACTCCCTACCGGGATTGTATTACCAATCCCGTAGCTTCGGTACCACGCTTGAGCCCCGTTACATTTTCGGCGCGGACTCGCTTGACCAGTGAGCTATTACGCTTTCTTTGAAGGATGGCTGCTTCTAAGCCAACCTCCTGGCTGTCAGGGCGTTTCCACATCCTTTAACACTAAGCGCGGATTTTGGGACCTTAGCTGACGATCTGGGCTCTTTCCTCTCGGCAACGAAACTTATCTCCCGCTGCCTGACTCCCGAGCAGCGCTCCACGGTATTCGGAGTTTGATTGGGTTTGGTAGT
>JADJAE010000022.1:0-20000 GCA_016704445.1 Deltaproteobacteria bacterium | reverse complement strand
ACATCGCCAAAGCGTCGTGGTCCTATGCTGTATTAGCCCGCCTTTCGGCAGGTTATCCACCACTCCAGGGAAGGTCATCCACGTGTTACTCACCCGTGCGCCACTGTACCGCGGATTGCTCCGTTTCTCGTGCGACTTGCATGTGTTAGGCGCGCCGCTAACGTTCGCTCTGAGCCAGGATCAAACTCTCCAGTTGTTTCTTTTGCTAAGCGAGCAACCCGAAGGTCACCGCCTTTGCGTCAAGACTGGTGAGCTCTCTCCGACCTGATTGATCGTTGATTGCTCGATGCTGTAACTCGAGTCGATGCCGAAGCACCGCTCGATTGTGTTCGATTCTTCTACCGACGTCGGTCCCTCGTTTTACCGAGAGCCGCCGTCCGTGGATCTCCAGTCAGGTGATGACCGAAGATCTCCTTGCAACCTGATTTTCAAAGACCGGTTCGGGACGAAGCATCCCTTTGGGTCGGTTTCCCTTTGGTGCTGGCTTCGCTTTCGCGTCACCGTTTCGTCGTCGGGGAGGGCGGTTTTACTCGCTCTCCGTCTGCCGTCAACCGTTTTCTACTCGGTGCCGACTTTTCCTTCGCAGCGTTCCGTGGGGATCGCTGCGAGGGAGGTGGGTTGTACCGGGGGCACCCACGGGTGTCAACGACATCTTTCACATTCTTCGACCGTGGCCCCCGGGACGCTGCGCGTGGCTGGCCGCACACGTCGCAGAACCCCTGCTTCGTGGGCGCTTCCGGTGGTCCCCGCGCGGCGCAACGGTTGCTCTACGATCAGCCATGGACCAAGCCCCCGACCCGAGCCACCCGTACCGCGCGGCACCCTCCAGCAGCGGCATCCGGCGCAGACGTTCGATCGCGCTGCTCGGCGTCGCCGCGGCGCTCTCGGCCTACGTGCTTTACCGCACCAATCGCCCGCGCTCGCTGGCCTCGCTGGCGCCGACGCACGCGCAGTCGAGGGCGGTGGTCTCGCTGCTCGAGCCAGAGCTCCAGCAGGCGACTCCCCTCGCCCCGCTGCTCGCGGCCGACGGCCCCGGCGCGCCCTCCCTCACGCTGCCCGAAGAGGGCACCACGCGCGTGCTTCGAGGGCGACGGCTGACGCTCACCTTCAACCGGCTGATGGTCCCCGCGGAGCGGGTGGGAGAGCCCGCGTCGGCGCCGATCGCCCGCTTCGAGCCGCCGGTCGCTGGGACGTTTCGCTGGGTCACCCGAAGCTCCGCGACCTTCGAGCCGGACGCCGCGGTGTGGGAGCGCGAGGCGGACTCGGCGCTCTCGCTCGACCCTACGGTGCGCTCGCTCGCCGGCGAGGCCATCGTGGCGGAGGGCGTCCGTCGCGCGGTCTTCGACGGCTCGGCAAGGGTCGATCCGTCCGCCACCGCGACCCGCATCCCGACGGGGGCTCCCATCGCGATCGGAACCACGCGGGACATCGGCCCGGAGGCCCTCTCACGAGAGATGATGGTCTACGAGATCGGCGCTGCGGGTCGCTCGGTTCCGTTCACGCTGCGACGGACAGCCCTCGATGCGGAGGGCCGTGCCCGCTTCGAGCTGCGCCTCGCGCGCACGATGGACCCGGGCGCCCGCGTCGGCGTGGCCTTCGCTCCCTCGCGCTGGCCTTCGCTCTACCCCTCGGCGCAGTTGCCCAACCTCGAGGTCGAGTTCGAGCCGCCGCCGCAGATCGATGGGGTCGCCTGCGCAAGTCAGCAGGCAGAGGGGAGCGACGAGGAGCCCGGATGCGCCTTCGAGGCGGTTCCGGGGGCGATCGTCGACATCGAGACCGTGCTCCGCCTGCGGTCGAGCGCGCCGCTCGGGCCGGTCGATGCGTCGATGGTGCGGGTGAGCCCCGCGGTGCCAGGGCTCTCGGTCAGGGTGGCGCGCCGCATGGTGGAGCTCACCGCGGACTGGGCGCCGGACCAGGTCTACGAGCTGCGCCTGGCGGGGATGCGGGACGCCCGCGGGGCCGCGCTCCGATCCTTCGCTCCGCTGGCGGTGCGGAGCCGGGGAATGGCGCCGGCGATACAGATGCACGAGGGGCTCCTCACGCTGGAGCGCAGCGCGGGCACGGAGCTTCCGATCGCAGGCGTCCACGTCGCGGAGGGACAGGTGTGGCTGCGAGACGTCGCGGCCGGCGAGGAGGAGCGCGCGGTGTCGCAGGCGCTCACCCGAAGCGCGCCAGGAGAAGCTGCGCGGTGGCGTGCGAGCGCGCTCGCTGCGGCGATCCCCGAGGCGCGTGCGAACCGATGGGCGCGCGGTCGAGTGCGCTGGAACGCCGAGGGCGGGAGCGGGCAGATGCGCCTTCTCGAGGTGACCGCCGACCGGGTCACGGGTGGCGCCTCGGGGCGAGCGCTGGTGCAGCGGACGGACCTCGGGCTCCACGCGCAGGCGATGCGGGACGGGGTGCTCGTCTGGGCAACGTCGATCGAGCGCGCGACGCCGATCGAGGGCGTCGAGGTCCGGGTGAGCGGCGCCGAGTCCAGGGTGGCCCGGGCGCGGACGGACGCGTCGGGCCTCGCGTGGATCGCCCGCCCTGGCGCGGTCAGCGCGGACGAGAGCCTCACCGTGCAGGCGAGCCGCGGCGACGACCGATCGGTGCTGGTGCTCGATCCGCGGCGGACGATCAGGCCAGGAGGGCTCGGGCTGAGCGACGGCGCCGCAGCGACGCCGGAGGCCGCGGCGGGAGGCGTGCTTGCCATGGTCTTCACCGACCGAGGGGTGGTGCGTCCGGGAGAGCGACTGCACGCGGTCGGCGTGCTGCGGAGGCGACGCGCCGACGGGCTGCGCGCCGTGGGCGGACGCACGATGGAGGTCGAGCTCATGGGCCCCGACGGGAGCGTCGCCACGATGCGCCGACGGACCTCGCGCTTCGGTTCGCTGAACGCTGACTTCGACGTCCCTCGTACCGCCCGACCAGGCGCATACACCGTGGTTCTGCACGAGTCGCGAGCCGGACGAGCGACGGTGGCGACGAGCACGATCCAGGTCGCCGATCACCAGCCGCCGCGGGTGCGGGCGGACCTCGTGCTCCCCGGCGGCGACCTCGGCGACGGCGACCTGCTCCGCGCCCGGATCGAGGCGCGACTGCTCATCGGCGCCCCGCTGCGCGACGCTCCGGTGCGCTGGACGATTACACGAGAGGGTAAGGCGCCGTACCCCGCGGGCCATGGCGGCTTCGTCTTCGGGCTCGGCGACGCGTCGAGCTATCCGCCGGTCGCGGCGACGGCCTCGACGAGCACGGGCGTGGGCGGCGTCTCGTCGGCGGAGATTCCGCTGCGCTCGGCGTATCCGCAGCGAGAGCGGCTCCGCGTGGAGGCCCGGGTGCGAGACGCCACGGGCGGAGAGACCACCGCGACGCGCCTCGTCACGCTCCGGCCGGCGGACCTGGAGGTCGGGCTGCGGGCGCTGCCGCCCTGGGTCGCGGCCAACACGGAGATCAACCCTGCGGCGATCGTGCTGCGCGCGGACGGCGTTGCCGTGTCGGGCCAGCCGGTGCGGCTGACGATCCATCGCGAGGGCTGGCGCGCCTGGTGGGAACGCGAGGAGAGCGACGCGGCGCACGCGGAGTCGGCGGCCTTCGTCGCGCGGCGGGCGCAGCAGCGGACCGCCGAGCACACCTGCGCGCTGCAGTCGGGCGTCGAGCCCGCCGCGTGCGCTTGGCGCCCCACGCAGCCCGGGGCGTTCATCGTCGCGGCGGAGGTGCGAGACGCGCGTGGCAGGGTCAGCGTCGCGACGCAGCGGGTGTACGTCGCAGGCCCAGGCCAGCAGCCCGACCGGGATCCGCCGGGGGCGAGCGTCACCCTGACCCCGCAGCGGGCGCAGCTCCGCGCGGGGGAGACAGCGCGCATCGCCGTGGAGTGCCCGTGGCCCGAGGCGGAGGCGCTGGTCACCGTCTCTCGGGCGGGGCTCGCGTCGGCGTTTCGCCGACGCCTGGTGGCGGGCGGGAACGTGCTGGAGGTTCCGACCACGGCGGCGATGGCGCCCAACGCGTTCGTGACCGTGACCCTGCTGCGCCCCCGCACCGGGGCGCTGCGCCCGATCGGCGACCTCGACCTCGACGCGCCGGACCTGCGCTGGGGTGCCACCGAGATCGGCGTGCAGCCGCAGGTCGAGCAGCTCGCGGTCGAGTGGACTCCGCCCGCTTCGCTGGAGGCCTCGTCCGCCCGCGCGGAGAGCGTGCTGCGCGTGCGCGACGGGGAAGGCCGCCCGGTGCGCGCGGAGCTCACCGTTTACGCCGTGGAGGAGGGCACGCTGCGTCTCTCGGCCTACGAGACGCCGTCGCCGATGCGATCGCTCTTCCAGCGCCAGGGTCCGCAGTTCGCGCTGGAGGACCTCCGACGGTCACTGCTCAGCCGCATCGCTCCGCTGGCGCTGCCTGGGGCGAGCGGCGACGGCGAGGAGGGCGACGCGCTGCTCCGCGACGACCGGGAGCGCTTCGACCCGACGCCCGTCTGGCTGCCTCGCGTGACCACCGACGAGCGCGGCGAGGCGCGGATCACCATGGCCTTCCCGGATCACGCGGCGGGCTATCGGCTCTTCGCGGTGGCCATCGACGCAGGCGGTCGGGCGGGCTCTGCCACCCATGAGCTCGAGGTGCGCAAGGCCGTGGTGCTGGAGGCGCTCGCGCCGCGCGCCGTGTACGCGGGCGATCGATACGAGGCCACCGCGGTGCTGCACAACACCTCCACCGCGGCGCTCACGGTGGCGCTCGAGGCGAGGCGCGACGGCCAGACGCTGCTCACGCAATCGGTCGCGCTCGAGCCCGGCGCGGAGGCGCGGATCGCGGTCCCGATGGAGGGGACCGGCGCCAGGGCGGCGCTCGAGTTGCGGGCGGTCGCCGACGGGGTGACGCAGACCGTGGGCGCGTCGACGGTGGTGCTGCCGACCACCCGACGGAGCCGGACGCTCCGGGTCGGGGTCGTCGGCCGCGACGGGTCGATCGCCCTGCAGGACCTGCCGTCGGGGCTCCCCTCCCCGCGCGTGATCCTGGCGCTGAGCACGAGCCCGCTGCTCGGCCTGGGCGCGGCGGTCACCTCGCTCTTCCAGGGCGACGACGACGGCGCCGGGCTCGCGTCGAGGGTCATCGGCCTCGCGGCCGCGTCGCTGGTTCCGGGCGCGTGGGATGGCGACGAGCTCTCCCCGGCCTGGCTGCGCGCCGAGGGAGAGCGCTCGCTGACTGCGCTGCTCACTCACCAGTCGTCCATCGGCGGCTTCGGGGAGTGGAGCGCCGAGGCCGAGAGCGCGTCGACGACCCTCCTCGCCTTCGAGGCGCTGCTGGCCGCGAAGCGGGCGGGGTGGACCGTCGCTCCGGCGGCGATGACGGCGGCGACCACCCGGGTGTCGGCGATGACGCGCAGCGAGGACGGTGCTCGGGAGACCGGGCTCTCCATCGACGAGCGGGCGTGGGCGGCCATGCTGCTCCGCTCCGCGGGAGCGACGGTGCACGACCTCAACACGCTGCACGACCGCCGCGACCTGATGAGCCCCTTCGGCCGGGGCGCCCTCGCCCTCGCGATGTCGCCGAACGACCTCCGGGCCAACTCGCTCGTGACTTCCGCGGTGCGCCAGCTCGAGGCCACGCGCCATGGCAGCCACCCGGGCTACCGCTGGTACGTGGGCGAGGCGCGGGTGCGGGCAACGCTGCTGACGGCCGCGACGGTGCACGCCCTCGACAAGGTGAGCGGTCTCGCCGACTCGCTCTCGTCGCTCCGCGACGCGCAGGGGGACGGCTCGTGGCACGACGCGATGCAGACCGCGGCGGCCCTCGATGCGCTGGCTCGCGCCTCGCTCCGCTGCGCCTCGGACGCCCCGCTGCGGGCCTCCGTCACCCTCTCCTCGACGCCCGTGAGGGCGCTCTCCTCGTCGCGCTCGTTCGCACGCTTCCGCCTGTCGGCCGGAGAGCCCTCCGCCCGGCTGGATGTGCGCAGCGACGTGCCGCTGTTCTTCGCCGTGGAGGCCGTGCGAGACGTCGCCCTCGGCCCCGCCGAGTCGGTCGCCCGAGGGCGCGGCGTGAGCCTGCACCGGACCCTGGAGACCGCCGCCGGAGAGGTCCTGGCGGATGGTGCGACGGTGCGCGTGGGCGACCTGATCCGGGTGCGCCTCTTCGTCCACTCCGAGGGCACGACGCCCTCGGTGATGAGCCTTCGCGACCCGGTGGGCGGAGGCTTCGAGCCGGTCGACCAGGCCTTCGAGACCACGCCTCGCGCGGAGGTGATGTCCCTCGTTGGAGCCGGTCCAGACGACGACGCCATGGACAGCAGGGTCTTTCACGCGATGAGGGCGGTCGAGCAGGTGGTGCACCGGTCGCTGCGCCCTCAGGGCGTCGTGTACCGACTGTCCGAGGGCCAGGGCCTGCGGGAGTTCACCTTCGCGGTGCGCGCCGCAACGCCCGGTCAATTCGTGCTCCCGCCGGCGACGCTGGATGCGCGTTTCGATCCCGCGGTCGTCGCGCGCAGCACGCTCACCCACCTCACGGTGGTGCGTTGAAGCGAGCGCTGGTCATCGCGGCCTTCGCGACCGCAGCCTGGCTGCTCGCGGGCGTCGCGATCGACCGGCTCGTGCCCATCGACCGGGCGCGCTTCGAGGTGCCCGAGGCGCCACGCGTGGTCACCGATCGTCAGGGAGCGGTGATCCAGGTGGTGCGCGGGGGCGGCGTCGATCAGCGCTGGGTCGAGCTCGGCGCGGTCTCGCCCAACCTGGTGAGCGCCCTGATCGCCGCGGAGGACCAGCGCTTCTTCGCCCACCGCGGCGTGGACCTCCGGGCGACCGCCCGCGCCGCCTGGGACACGCTGGCTCCGTGGCGGCGACGCACCGGGGCCTCGACCCTCACGCAGCAGGTGATCAAGCTCACGCACGGCCGACCGCACGGCCTCTGGAGCAAGCCCGTCGAGGTGCTCCGCGCCCTCGCGCTGGAGCGCTCTGCCTCGAAGGACGAGATCCTGGTGCAGTACGTCAACCGCGTCCCCTTCGGGCACAACGTGGTGGGCGTGGCGCGGGCCTGCGAGGTCTACCTGGGCAGGTCGCCGGGGGCGGTCACGGTGGCGGAGGCCGCGCTGCTCGCGGGGCTGCCGCAGTCGCCGTCGCGGCTCGATCCGGCGGTGCACCTGCGGAGGGCGGTGGCGAGGCGCGACTCGGTGCTGCGGCGGATGAGGGAGGCGGGCTTCATCGACGATCGCGCGCTGGCAGAGGCGCTGGCGGAGGCGCCGCGGTGGGCGACGGCGGTGCACCCGCGAGGGGCCGAGCGCTACGTGGAGGCGCTGCTGCGAGCGAGCCCGCCCGCCGAGGGGAGAGCGTGGCGGGGGTCCATCAGTGAGGAGCTCCAGCGCGAGGCCGTGTCGCTGATGGCGGGCACCGTCGCCCGCTGGCGTCCGAGGGGCGCGACCAACGGCGCGGCGATCGTGCTCTCCAACCGCACCGGAGAGGTGCTGACCTACGTAGGCGCCGCGGACCCGTCGGGTCCGGGCGGGGCGCTCGACCTGCTGCGCGCCGCGAGGCAGCCCGGGTCTACGCTCAAGCCCTTCGTCTACACCCTGCTCTTCGAGCGAGGAGCGACGCCGGCGACGGTGATGGCGGACGTTCACGTCGCGATGCGCGGCGCCCGTGGCGAGACCGCCGAGGCGCGCGACTACGACGGCCAGGAGCGAGGACCCGTTGCCGCCCGGGACGCGC
Organism: Deltaproteobacteria bacterium; assembly: GCA_016704445.1. Classification (GTDB taxonomy): domain Bacteria; phylum Myxococcota_A; class Polyangia; order Polyangiales; genus SCUS01. The sequence goes on along the minus strand of JADJAE010000022.1, from coordinate 12,339 downwards.
TCGCGTCGTCGCTGAACCTCGCCGCCCTCGACGCGGCGACGCGGGTCGGGGCCTCCGCGATCGTCGGGCTGCTCAGGGCGCTGGGGGTGGAGGTCCCAGGGGAGGCGCGGCGGTATGGTCCGGGGGTGGTGCTGGGCGGGCTCGACGTGGCTCCGCTCGCGCTGGCGCAGGCCTACCTCACCCTGGCGCGGCAGGGCTCGCGCGTCCCACTCTCCTGGACCGTGCGCTCGGACGACGCGCCGGGGCGCCCGGTGATGGACGCTTCTGCCGCAGCCATGACCTGGGAGGTGCTGAGCGACGAGGACGCCCGCGCTCGCGGCTTCGGGCGGTCGCTTCGGGAGCTCGCGCCGCAGGCTCCCTTCGCGCTGAAGTCCGGGACCTCCAGCCGCTGGCGAGACGCCTGGTGCGCCGTGGCCGACCGGCGTTTTACCGTGCTGGTATGGCTGGGCGACCCGGCGGGCGCGCCGATGTCCGGTGTCTCCGGCTTCGAGGCCGCCGCTCCGACCGCGGTGCGCCTGCTCTCCCTCGCGAGGGAGACGCTGCCCCGGTGGAGGCCCTGGGATCCTCCGGCGGCGCCCACGAACGCGGGTGACGTCGCGACGGCTCCGACGCCCCTCGACGCCCGCTACTCGGCGTGGATCGAGCGAGCGCGTCCGGCCCACCTCGCGGTCTCCGACGCAGCCGCCGTGACGGCGGTGCGGATGCTCGATCCGCTGCCGGGGAGGACGCTGCTGCTGCCGCGCGCGGCGGGAGCGATCCCGCTGCGGGCGACCCGATGCGGCACCGCGGAGGTGCAGCGCTTCGTCGTGGACGGCGTCGCGCTCGATGGCCCCTCGTGGTCCGCCCCCGAGGGCGCCCACTCGATCAGGGCGTGCTGCGACGCGCGCTGCAGCGCCCCGGTCGCGGTCACCGTCGAGCGCCGCTGAGTTCCATCAATTACGCGGTCGACGAGCGAAGCGACTACCGTCTCGCCGATGCGCGCAATCCGCCTTTCGCTGGTGCTGCTGGTCGGCTGTGGAGCCCGGACCCCCCTCGCGGACGAGGACGCGTCCGTCACCCTCGTGGACGCTGCGCGACCCGATCGTCCTGCGCCGGTGGACCTCGGCGCGCCGATCATCGACGTCGGCGTCGATCGACCGGTGGTGGACGTCGGCGTCGATCGCCCGGCGGTGGACCTCGGCGCGCCGGTCGACCGGCCCTCGTTCTGTGGCGATGGCGTGCTGGGCGGTGGCGAGGAGTGCGACTTCGGCGCGGACAACGGGCCGACGGACGCCTTCACGCTGTCGCAGCCGGGCCGTCCCACGGTGGTGGTGCGCCCGCTGGTGGGGCCGCTGGGGGTCGTGGCCTTCTACCGGTACGAGTCGGCGAGCGCGCACACAGGCTTCGAGGACGTGAGCCTCGCCAACCACATCCTCTACGTCGAACGGAGCACCGGGACGTTGAGCCTCGTCTACGTCGCGGGTCGTGACGGCGACCTCGGACTGATGCCCGAGCAGCCCGACGCGACGCTGCACGTCAACTGGAGCGGCGTGCCTGGCGCCGCCTCGGTGGCGGTCTCCGATGATCCGGGTGAACTGCAGAGCATCGGCGGCGGGCGCTTCGAGGGGCGCTGGTCGTTTCAGGGCAACACCGATGGCGGCGCGATCTCGGCGCTCCCGTGGGATCAGCCTTGGCGCATCACGGCGCAGACCCTCCGCACCGACGGCGTGACCCGCGCCCGCTTCGTCGGGGGCAACGGCACGCCGGTGTCTCTCGTCTTCCGCGACGACGTGGTGCTCACCCACCGCGTAGGCGACCTCTGCCGAGAGGACTGCCGCCGTCCTCGCTGCGGCGACGGTCAGCTCGATGGTGGCGAGCGCTGCGACGACGGCAACATCGCGGGCGGCGACGGCTGCTCGTCGGACTGCCAGCGTTTCAACTGACCGCCCTCGCTATCGCGAGAGCACCGACCGCACGCCCTGCACCAGCACCAGATCGCGGGGCGCTCCGATGCGGGGCTCGACGGCGAGCACCTGCCCGTAGAGCCGGAGCTGCCTCGCTCGCACGGCCTGGTCCGTCGGGCTCGCGCTGCGGGAGAGGGTCTCCCACTCGGCGGTCATCTGGGTGGTCAGCCAGTCGAGCTGCACCGGGTCGGCGGGCTGCGGGTCTTCGATGGTCCGCGGGGTGGTGAGCAGCAGGTAGAGCCGGAGCCGCTCGACGCCGCGCACGCGATCGTCCGGAGTGGGCACCGCGCCGCTCGCGGCGTAGCGATCACGGAAGAGGGTGAGGTCGCGGCGGAGGCGCTCGGCGACGGGGCCCGCGGCGTCGCGGAAGACGAGCATCGAGTACGCCAGCGAGGCGCGAGGGGCGACCTGATCGGCGACGCCCATTCCGAAGCGGGTCCACGGGGGGGCGTCGTCGCGGGCTCGGGCGCGGAGCAGCTCGACGTCGGTGCGGAGCCGGTCGAGGGTCGCCAGCGCTACCGGGGCGCGGCCGTTGACGCTCGCCGTGAACGAGCCGTCGAAGCGCTGGAGCGCGTCGTGGTTCTCCTTCCACGACCAGCCCCCGAGGCTGGCGAGGAGCACCGAGGCGGCGACGAGCAGCGCCGCGACCGCGTTGCGCCGACCCTTGCGACGATGGACCTCGGTGGCGCTCGGCCCCGCGAACTCGTGGTCGGGGATGACGACGTGGGAGATCCAGTCGCGGAGGAAGTAGCCGCGGCCGCCGGTGGGCCCGAGGCCCCCGGAGATTCGCGCCATCGACTCGGCGGCGCTGGAGAAATAGATCCCTCGCGCGCTCACCCGACCCTGGAAGACGTTGGAGGCGAAGAGCGTCGCCGCGAAGCGCTGCAGGTTGGGCCGAAGCGCCGAGAACCACTGAGGAAACTGGTAGTGCGTGAGCCGCGCCTCGGCCGGCTCCCGGGCGCCCATCCGTCGCAGCGAGCGCTGCACCAGGGTCTGGAGCAGCTCGTCGAAGCCGCGGGTCAACCGATCGCCGACGGGGGCGGTCTCGTCGAGCCTCCAGGTGCTGCCCCAGATCTGTCCCCGCTCGGCGTCGCGCAGGTCGGCGAAGAAATCCTGGAAGCCCGGGAGCAGGTCGCAGCGGGTGACCATGAGGTACACGGGCACGTCGACGCCGAGGTAGCCGAGGGCCTCGTCGAGCCGCTCTCGCACCCGCTTGGCGGCCGCGTCGACGTCCTCCGGGCGCGCCGAGGGGATGGAGTCTGCCGCCATGGTGAGCACCACCGCGTGAAGCGGCTGGCTGGGGCGGAGCGTCGCGAGGTTGCGCAGGAGCGTGAGCCACTCGGGGAGCGCGGACTCGCCGAGGATGTAGCTGCCGCCCGTGTCGATCCACGCGCACTGGGGAGTGATCCACCAGCGGCAATTGCGGGCGCCGCGGGCGCCGCCGGAGGGCGTGGCGTAGGCGAAGGGCTGACCCGACGAGGCCAGCATGCTGCTCTTGCCCGACTGCGGCAGGCCCATCACCAGCACCCACGGGAGCGCGTCGAGCGCGTGCCGACCCGACTGCCCCGCGGAGGCCCCGGTGAGCCGCTGCACGGCGTCGCGGAGGTCTTCCTCCATGCTCGCGATGCCCGCGCGCTGCTCGTCGGTGGCGGCCAGCGCCCGGCGCGCGATGGTGCTGGCGAGGGCCCCGCGCTGGGAGACCGACCCGACGGCCGCGAGGTTGCGCTCGCCCAGCGCCGCGTACACGACCACGGCGACGCCCAGCGCCGCGAGCGCGCCGTAGCCGACGGGCCCCAGCGGGAGCAGCACGCCGAGGACGCAGAGCGTCAGGAGGAAGACGGCCGCGATGAACCGATGGCCCTGCATAGAGGGGCGCAGTCTACCGAAGGCGCGGCGGGGAAGGAGAAGAGATGCGGAAGGGAGGCGGAGAGGGGTTCAGCCCGCGAGGACGTGGCGGGCGATGATCATGCGCTGCACCTCGCTGGTGCCTTCGCCGATCTCGCAGAGCTTGGCGTCGCGCAGGTGCCGCTCCACCGGAAACTCCCGGGTGTACCCATATCCGCCGTGGATCTGGAGCGAGCGGTTGCACACCCGGCTCCCGACCTCGCTCGCGAAGAGCTTGGCCGTCGAGGCCTCGAGGGAGTAGCGCGCGCCGCTGTCGGCCATCACCGCAGCCCGGTAGACGAGCAGGCGCGCGGCGTCGAGCTCGGTGCGCGAGTCGGCGATCATCCACTGGATCGCCTGGAACTCCGAGATGGCCTTGCCGAACTGCTGACGGTCCTTGGCGTACTTCACCGCGGCGTCGAGGGCCCCTTCGCCGAGACCCAGCGCCAGCGCGCCGATGGAGACGCGGCCCCGGTCGAGGATGCCGAGGGTGTCGATGAAGCCCTGGTTGAGCTCGCCCACGCGCTGCTCATCGGAGACGTAGCAGTCCTCGAAGGTGAGCTCGACGGTGTCGCTCGAGCGCATGCCCATCTTCTCGAGGTGCTTGCTGGCGCGGAAGCCCGGGGTCCCGTGCTCCACCACGAAGGCCGTGATGCCCTTCTGCTTGCGCGACGGGTCGGTCGACGCGAGCACCACGCAGAAGCCCCCGACGGACCCCTGGGTGATGAACATCTTGGTGCCGTTGAGCACCCAGCCGTCGCCCTGGCGCACCGCCGTGGTGCGCATCCCGGCCGCGTCGGAGCCGGACCCCGGCTCAGTGAGCGCCCAGGCGGCGAGCCACTCCCCGGTGACGGCCTTCGGTAAGTACTTCTGCTTCTGGGCCTCGCTGCCGAAGCGCAGGATGTGGCCCGTACCGAGGCCGTTGTGCGAGGCGATGGTGAGCGCGAGCGAGCCGTCGAACTTCGCGATCTCCTCGACGATCATCGCGTAGGCCAGGGTGTCGAGCCCGCTGCCTCCGTAGGCCTCGGGGATGCGGATGCCCAGCAGCCCGAGCTCGGCCAGGTGGGGGATGAGCTCCGAGGGGAAGCGCTCCTCCTCGTCCCAGCGGCGCGCGTTGGGCGCCACGTGGCGGAGGCAGAAGTCGCGCACGCTGCGCTGGATCTCGCGGTGGCTCTCGGGAAGGTCGAAGTTCATGGATGCTCTCTCCGAACCTGACGAAAGGTTCAGTGGGGGTTTCGATCGAACTCGGGAGGCGGGCGGCGCGGCGCGGCGCGCCAGAGGCGGATCAGGCGGCGTTGCGCGGCTTCACCGACTCGTGCACCCAGGCCACGATGTCGCCCAGCGTCGCGCCCGGGGTGAACACCTTGGACACCCCGGCCTTGTGGAGCCGCTCGAAGTCCTCGTCGGGGATGATGCCCCCGCCGAAGACCTGGATGTCGTCGGCCCCCCGGCCGTGAAGGGCAGCGATCACCGCGGGGAAGAGCGTGTTGTGGGCGCCCGACATGATCGAGAGCCCGACCGCGTCGACGTCCTCCTGCACCGCGGCGGCGGCGATCATCTCCGGGGTCTGGTGGAGCCCCGTGTAGATCACCTCGAAGCCGGCGTCGCGCAGCGCGCGAGCGACCACCTTCGCCCCCCGGTCGTGACCGTCGAGCCCTGGCTTCGCAACGAGGATCCGCGCCTTTCGGTCCGTCATGATGGGACCAGGGTCTACCGACACGAGGCGCACATGGTCAAGCGCCGCGCGCGATCCCCATGCGTCTCGCGAGGAAGGGCGCCGTGGGGTGTCCATCGCCGCCAGCGCCTCCGGGGAGCCGGTCGCCACCACCGTCCCCCCCGCCTCACCCCCGCCGGGGCCCAGCTCGATCACATGGTCGGCCCTCGCGATGACGTCGAGGTGGTGCTCGACGCAGACCACCGTATGCCCGTCGGAGACCAGGCCTTCGAGCAGGGTGAGCAGCACGTCGACGTCGCTCGCGTGGAGCCCGGAGGTGGGCTCGTCGAGCAGGTAGACGGTGCGCGCCCTCCCCCGCCGGGCCAGCTCCGTCGCCAGCCGCACCCGCTGGGCCTCGCCGCCGGAGAGCGTCGTCACCGACTGCCCGAGCTGGAGGTAGCCGAGGCCCACGTCCCGCAGCCCCAGCAGCAGGTCTCGCGCCTTCGGGATCGCCTCGAGCACCGGGATCGCCTCGTCGACGGTCATCCCGAGCAGGTCGGCGATGGACCACCCGCGGAACCTCACCTGCAGCGTCTCGGGCTCGTAGCGCGCCCCGTCGCAGAGGTCGCAGCGGAGCGACAGGTCGGGGAGGAAGTCCATCCCCACGCGGATCACCCCGGCCCCCTGGCAGCGCTCGCAGCGCCCGCCCTTCAGGTTGAAGCTGAAGCGCGCCGCGTTGAACCCGCGGGTCTTCGCCTCGGGCATCTGCGCGAAGAGGGTGCGCAGCTCGCCCATGAGACCGACCGCCGAGGCGGGCACCGAGCGAGGCGTTCGCCCCAGCGGGCGGGCATCGACGATGACCACGCGCTCTACCGGTGCGTACCCGTCGAGGGCCCGGAGGGGAGCCGAGGGCGGAGGCAACCCCTCGACCTTCGCCCTCAGCCATGGGGCCAATGTACCTAGGATCAATGAACTTTTCCCGCTTCCAGATACCCCCGTTACCACCGTGAGCCCGCCAAGGGGGACGCTCACCGTCAGGTCCTTCAGGGTGTGGAGGGAAGCCCCTCGGAGGGTGAGCGCGCCGGACGGAGCGTGGTGCGCCCTCGGCCTCAGCGGGCGGGTGGCCGAGGTCATCCACGGGCCGGTCACGCTCGACGGATTACCGGGCAGTGTATGGGGCGCCCCCTCGGCGACGACGCGACCGCCGCGCACGCCTGCGCCGGGCCCCATGTCGATGACGTGGTCGGAGCCCGCGATCACGTCGAGGTCGTGCTCGACCATCACCACCGCGTTGCCGCGGGAGAGGAGGTCACGAATCGCCGACATCAGCCGGTCGACGTCCCGCGGGTGCAGCCCGAGCGTGGGCTCGTCGAGGACGTAGGTCACCCCGCTCAATCCCCCGCCGAGCTGCGCCGCCAGCCTCGCTCGCTGAAACTCTCCGTTGGAGAGCGTCCTCGCCGGACGGTCGAGGGAGACGTAGTCGAGGCCCGCGCGCTCGAGGTACGCGAGCCGCCCCAGCGCCTCCGCCCGCAGCGCCTCCGCCGCCGGAGCGAGGGCGCCCTCGAAGCGCAGCCCCCGGAGGAAGGCGTCGAGCGATCCCACCTGGAGGGCTGCGATCGAGGCGATGGAGCGCCCCTCGATGGAGAAGGCCAGCGCCTCGGGCCGCAGCCGGGCGCCTCCGCACCGGGCGCACGCCACCGTCGCCTCCCAGCGCAGGTCGGCCACCAGATCGTCGGGCTCGTCTTTCGCCTTCGGGGAGCGGGCCGCGGCGTCGAGGAGCCCCGGCGAGGACTCGTCGCCCAGCAGCACCCACTCCCGCGACTCCGGAGGGAGCTCGTCCCAGGGCCGATCGAGGTCCACGCCCGCCACCGCTGCCAGCGCGCTCCACGCCTCGGGGATCTTCTTGCCCAGCAGCGCCGCGAGGGCTCCTCCCCGGATGGACCTCCCGCGCTCGATGGACACCTCGGTCTCTCGCGTGAGGCGCTGCGTCCCGAGGCCGCGGCACTCCGGGCAGGCGCCCTTGGCGCTGTTGAAGGAGAAGAGCGCCGGCTCCGGCGACGGCAGCGCCATGCCGCAGCCCACGCACACGAAGCGGTCGCTCCGCAGCCACGCCTCGCCCTCCACGGGAACGATGCGCACGACCCCTCCAGCCAGACGCATCGCGAGCTCGACCGCCTCCTGGATGCGGCCTCGGGCCCCGTCCTTCACCACCACGCGGTCGATCACCAGGTCGATGTCGTGGGGCTTCGTCGGGTCGAGTTCGAGCTCGTCGCCGAGGTCATGGTCATGGCCATCCACGCTCGCTCGGACGAAGCCCTCCTTGCGCCACCCCTGCCACGCCACGCGATGGTCGCCGGTCGCGGCGCGCAGCACCGGCGCCCGCACGCTCAGCCGGCTCCCCTCCCCCAGCGCCATCACCTCCGCGACGACCTCGGCGGGGTGCGTCGCTCGCACCTCGGCGTCGCAGCGGGGGCAGCGCGCCCGGCCGATGCGCGCCATCAACAGACGGAGGTAGTCGTCGATCTCGGTGAGGGTTCCGACCGTGGCGCGGGCGGTCGCCGGGGGGGGCGTCTGGGCCACCGCGACGGTCGGCGTGAGCCCGTCGATGGAGTCTACCGGGGGCTTCGGGAGGTGACCGATGGCGCGCCTCGCGGCGACCCCGAGCGCCTCGATGTACCGTCGCTGCCCCTCGGCGTGCAGGGTCGAGAAGGCCAGCGAGCTCTTGCCCGATCCCGACGGGCCGGTGATCACCACCAGGGCGTCGCGGGGGATCACCACCGTGACGTTCTGGAGGTTGTGAGTGCGGGCGCCGCGGACGGTGATCGCTCCCATCGGCGCGCTCAAGGCCGAGGGCGACCCTGCCGGGCGAAGGAGATCGCCAGCTCGAGCGCGGACACCATCCCAGACGGGTCGGCGATGCCCTGCCCTGCGATGTCGGCGCCGGTGCCGTGGTCGACGCTGGTGCGGATGATCGGCAGCCCAAGGGTGACGTTCACCGCCTCGCCGAAGTCGAGGAGCTTCGAGGCGATGGTCGCCTGGTCGTGGAACATCGCGACCACGGCGTCGAAGCGCCCGTCCTTCGCCTTGCGGTAGGCCGACTCCGCCCCCATCGGTCCGACGATCTCGACCCCGGCCCCGAGCGCGGCGCGGGCCTCGTCGAGGGCGGGCGCGATGACCTCGATCTCCTCGCGCCCGATGAGTCCCCCTTCGCCTGCGTGGGGGTTGAGCCCGCACACGACGATGCGGGGGAGCGCATACCGAACCACGTAAGCAGCGCGCGGGCGGTGATGAGCACGCTCTCGCGGACGGCCTCGCGGGACAGCTCGACGGAGAGCCGGGCGATGGGCCGGTGCGTGGTCACCAGCGTGGTGCGCAGCCGGGGGCCGGCGAACATCATCACCACCCGCGGCACGCCGCAGCGCGCGGCGAGGTGCTCGGTGTGGCCGAGGAAGGGCGTCCCCGAGCGGGTGACCGCGGCCTTGTCGATGGGTCCAGTGACCAGGGCGTCGGCGGATCCCGAGAGCACCGTGTCGAGCGCGGCGTCGAGGGCGACGAGCTGCGCCCGACCGGCGGCCATTGACGGGGGACCGGGGCGACGTTCGTCCGCCGAGAGCGTCGTCGCTGGAGCGAGTGTCACTCGGGGAAGCTCGTCCCAGCGCACCCCGCGAAGGGCCCCCGCGTCGGCGAGGGCTCCCTCGTCGCCGTGCACGACGAAGGACACGTCGGGGTGCTTCGGCGACATCGAGGCGAGCGCGGCGGCGGTGACCTCGGGGCCGATGCCGCACGGGCACCCTGCGGAGATGGCGAGCGTGATGGGGCTCATCGGGGACGCTCCTTGTTCATGGCCTCGAGGCGGTAGCCCACGCCACGCACGGTGTCGATGTTCACCGCCTCCCCAAGCTTCTGACGCAGCTTGCGGATGTGCACGTCGACGGTGCGGGTCTCGATCGAGCGGAGCCCCCACACGTCGCGCAGCAGCACCTCCCTGGAGACCGCGCGGCCGCGGAAGCGCGTGAGGTAGGCCAGCAGCGCGAACTCCTGCGGAGACAGCGGGACACGTTCGCCAGCGAGGTCGACCGCGCGCGCGCCGAGGTCCACCCGCATCGACCCGACGTCGACGTGCAGGTCGTTGGGCGCGTCGCGGCGGCGCCACTCCAAAACCCTCAGCCGGAGGTACAGCTCCGGCGGGACGTAGGGCTGGAGCGTCAGGTCGTCGAAGGGCCAGCCTGGGTCGACCCGCAGCACCTGCTCGCTGCGCACCGCCAGCAGCACCGACGCCGCGCCCGCGCGCCGCAGGCGGAAGAGCAGCGTGCGCATCGGGTCGACGTCCGCGCCGCACTCGACCAGCACCGCGTCGCCGTCGTGCGCGATCTCGACCGGATCATCGGTCGGTGAGTGCTCCACGGGACGACAGCCGAGGTCGCGAAGAATCTCCAACGCCTCCGCGGGCTGTGCTTGACTGACGAGCGCGATCCGCACGCGCGCAGCGTACTGTGCTCTGCCTTGACGCGGCGAGCGGCGTTCTGTTACTCCCCGCAAACACCTGTCCGGAAGGCCAAATTCCACCATGCGATGGGTCGTCGAGCTTCCCGCGCCATCCGGCGGCACCGCCGCCACAGTGACCGTCGAATCAGACTCCTGGGCTGGCGCGCTGAGTAGCGCCCGAGGCGGGGTCTCGATACGGAAGTTTCGCTGCGAGTTCGAGAACGACGGCGTCGTCCGGGTCAACGATCTCGAGGCCAACGAGCGCTACACCGTGCGCCCCTACCGCGCGTCGGTGGTGCCTGCGGCAGATTTGCCCGCCGAGGCAACCGCACCGGCCGTGCTCCGAGGCGTGACCATTCCGCCCGCGAGCGGTCGGCCGTCACGCGCTCCCGCACCGGCTGGCGCTACCAGCTTCTCGGTGGCGCCTCCTCCCGGAACGTCCGTAGGAATCCCTCCGCGCAGCAGCGTGCCTCCGGTCTCTCCGATCGCCGCCGATCCCACGGCCGGCATCGATGTCCCGTCTTCGCTCACGAGCACCCTGATCACCTCGGCGGTGACGACCGACCGACCGCCGCCCCAGGTCGCAGCGGCACCTCCGATTGCCGAGCCCGTCGCGAAGCCCGCCGAGCCAGTGGTCGCCGAGACGCCGGTTCACGCTGCGGAGACGCCTGCGTCGAGCGCCGACCTCGCGGCCACCTCCGTCGACCTGCCCATCTTCGTCGCGCCTTCGGTTGCCGCGGAGCCTCCCGCGCCCGCAGCCCCGGCCGTCGTGCCCCCCACCACCAGCGACGCGGTCAGCGAGCGCCCGGCCGTCAACGGCAACGCTCCCGAGGCCACGACCGTCGCCAGCACCGTGATGTTCGAGCGCGATCAGGACCCCAGCGCGACCAATCCGCTGACCTATCGCGAGCGCGTCTTCACGGTGGCGCCCGGCACCACCGTCGCCCAGGCCGAGGCCGTCGCACGGCACGCGCTCACGACGCTGAAGCGCTCCCTCGCGACCCGCCCTCGCGGTCGCTACGTGACCGTCGCCGTCTTCGACCACGTCTTCTCTCACCGTCCCTCGGAGTCGCCCCTCGTCGTCCTTCGCTGGAAGGATTGGCGCGACGTGGTTGAGCTGTAAGGTGCGCCCCGCGTCCGTTCCCGCCGCGCCGGAGCCGACGCCTGCTCCGGCCGAGGCGGTCTGACTCCTGCGCCTGTTCGCCGAAGCCCGATCGTCGCCGAGACTCCGATCGTCGAGGCGGAGCCTCCAGCCTGCCGTGGTCGAGCCTGGCTCCGGTCGCAGTCGAGCCGCCGCCCGCGGTGGTCGAGGCCGCCCCTGCGCCCGTCGTGGCGGAAGCAGCGCCGATCGTCGTCGAAGCCGCACCCGTCGCGGTCGCGGTCGAGCCTGCGCCCGTGCCTGCCCCCGTCCCTGTCGCCGTCGAGCCTCCGCCTGCGCCCGTTGTGGCCGAGCCCACGCCCACCCCTGTCGCGGTCGAGCCTCCGCCTGCACCCGTTGTAGCCGAGCCCACGCCCGCCCCTGTCGCGGCCGAGCCCGAGCCCATCGTGGCCCCACCTGCGCCTGTTGCGGTCGAACCTGCCCCTCCAGTGACGGAAGAGGCTTCTGCCAGGGTCGAGGCGCCCGCGGTGGTCACCGAGGCGGCCCCCGCTCCGGCTCCCATCGCCGAGGTCAGCGCCTCCCCCGAGATCGATTCTTCTGGGGAGCACGAAGCCGCTGCCAGCGAGTCGACCGGTGGCGAGTCCGGCGGGCGTCGCAAGAAGTCGGGGCCGTCGCGAGTCGTGCCTCGCTCCTGAAGTCGACCTGGCGGCGGCGCGGTCGCCGCAGCGGTGGTCGAGGCCCCGGTGGTGGCCGACGATCGCAAGCGCTTCACCGGCGGCCGTCGCGGTCCCGATCTGCTCAGCGACCTGTTCGACTCGGTGATGGAGCTGTCGTTTCAGCACAGCGCCCCCGAGGCCTGCTCCTTCGTCGCCGGGGTCATCACGCAGAACCTCCGCTGCGACGCCAAAGCAATTTCAGCTACGACATCAACCGTGACGAGTTCGTGGCACGGCGAGGCGAACACCGGGCGTGCATGCTGGAGTATCGGGTGCGCGAAGGTCACCTTGCTGGGTCGCCACGCGCTCCAGGCGGGGCGTGAACCTCGTCGCAGCGATGGGCGACGACCGCGCCGATGAGGGCTGCGAGGGCGGCCCGGCGGATGTTCGTCCCGGCGCTCTTCCACGACCGGCTTCCTTTTCGCGCTGGTGCAGGTCGCGGTCTTCCTGGCTCACCGGCCTTCGGCGTCACGAGCTCGACGCGGCGTGACGTACATCTCTGGCCAGCTCGCGGAGGCGCTCTCGCACGTCCTGATGCGCCAGACCGCGGCCGACCTC
>JADJAE010000021.1 GCA_016704445.1 Deltaproteobacteria bacterium | reverse complement strand
CGCGCGCCCATCGCCCCCGGCGTCAAAGCACGGGACACCATGCCACCCCAGCGGCAGGCGCAGTGCACTCCTCGTCGAGCGGCACCCGCTGCGCTCCCCTTCACAGCCGCGGCCCCGGCTGCCACGGCCCATCCAGCGCCGGAGCGCACGGCTGCGTCAGCGCCGCCCGCCGCCGAGGTTGCTGCGGCCACCTGCGGGTTGCCCATCGCGCTGCACATCCCGAAGGGGCCGCACCGCCTCCGCCGCGGGATCGGTCACCAGCGCGAGCCGTCGTTTCACCCGCAGCGCCCGGTCCGCCGGCATCGCGAGCGTCGACGGCGCCGCCCCCAGGAGCACGCCACGGTGGCCCCTCGGTCACCGGCCGCCGCCCGCTCACTCGAGCACCCTCGGCGACCCGCCTACCAGTCCGTCATTACGGTCTTCTGCGCGAGCGCCTCGTCGCTGCTCGGGGTGCGGCTGAGGCGCTTCGCCAGTGCAGCTGGTGATCTTCTGCTTGCCCTTCTCCTCGACCATCTTCACGTGCAGCAGCTCGAGGTCCCGGTTGTATTTCCCGACCACCCTCGGGGAGCTTCATCAGCCGCATCGGCCCGAGGTTGCGGAAGCGGTTCTGCGAGGCACCGCCGCGTCGGCCTCGAATCTATCTTGAAGGGCGCGAGGTACTGCCCCTTGCCGAGGTCCTCGCCGCCGCACGAGGCCAGCATGTTGAAGCCGTCGTCGAAGCGGACGATGTTCACCTCCTCGGCGCATCGCGATAGCCCTGCGGCGCCTTAAATGATCCCGCCTCAGCCCCAGGCTCGCCTCCCCCGCGAGCCGCGCGGCGGCGCGCATCGGGCGCAGCCAGTTGTCCCCCGTCGTCATCTCCTTCCAGTAGTCGACGAGGCGATCGAAGCGCCACAGGTAGCTGTACTTCCGGGCAAGGGCCTGTAAAAAACTCGAGCAGCGGGGCGATGGGTGTGCGCGGCTCCCCTCGCGCTCGGCCTTTGAGGTAGCGTTTTCGCCTCCCCGATGCGGTCCACCCGAGGAGCGACATCACCTCGCGCACCACGGCCTTGGCGATGAGCGCGCGTCGTTGTAGACCATGGCGTGGCGCCGGTTGCGCGTGGCCTTCGCCGCCGCCATCCGGAACTCGATCGTCGGCGGCGCGACGTCGCTCTCCGTCCACCGCCTTCGGCGGCGTCCGGCGAAGCCTCGGGGGGTGGTCCACTCACGCACGAGGTCGCCTCCCGCCTTCGAGAGGTAGCTCGAGAGGTGATCGAGGGAGAGCTGCGAGTTGGTGAGCCCCCAGTTGTGTTTGCACATCGACACGAAGGCGTAGGCGGCCTCGGTGTAGATCGGCAGCGCGGTATGCCCCGCCTTGCCCGGGGTGAGCACGGCGCGCTCAGAGATCTTCGTGCGGTTGGCCTCGCTCACCGCGTCGCGGGTGCGCCGGTCGCGCGCGATGGCGATGAAGGCGTTGAGCACGGGCGACGGCTTTCCCGGCCCGACCGTCATCGGGTTGAAGATGTGATACGAGAGCTCCAGGTTTGTCTGGGGCATCGGGTTGGCGTTCTGCAGCGAGTACTTGCCGTTGCGCGCCTTCATCACCTCCAGCGGGTCGTCGTGGGTGTCGTCGCCGGGCGGCGCGACGGCCCCCACCGCGCCCTTGGGCACCTTCGGGCGCACCGAGTGCGCCCCGCCGGTGGGGCGTAACCGAGCAGTGGTGGTAGTTGTCCCACACCAGCACCTTCGGCTTCGTGGGGTCGCTCAGGTCGAGCGTACTGGTAGTGAAACCCGGGGATGGTGTTGAGCAGGCCGTCCTTCTCGAAGCCCTGATCTGAAACCCGCAGGCGTACAGCGCGTTCATCACGTCGGGCTTGTCGAGGAGCTGCCCCACGATCTGCGGCGCGCCGCACGCGAAGCCCACGCCCCAGGTCATGATGCAGGAGTCGTAGGTGTTCAGCGACGAGGGCGCGCCCTCCTGGCTGAGCGTGCTGAGCGCCGCGAGGTGCGGGAGCCGCTCGGGTGACCCGAGGCGGGAGACGTACTCCTGCAGCCAGGTCTTGTAGAGCCAGCGGCCGTACTCGCTCTTCGCGTCCTCGCAGTACATCCAGCCCTCGCCGTAGAGGGGCCGCGGGTTCTTGTTGAGCGCGCTCCACTTCGTCCACTGCAGGGTGCCGGCGGTCTTGCCCTCGTCGGGGACCTCCGGCAGCAGCCCCCCGCGCCTCGGTCACCGCCTTGATGGCCGCCCTCGCGTCGTCGGGGCCTCAGGCGCTTCACGTACGGCAGCTTGAAGCCCGGCTGATCCCCGTACCGCTGCTGGTGCTAGTAGAGCGGCTCGAGGTTGCGCGCGTGGTACTCCTCCTAGGTGAGCTCGTGGCGCACGTGGAGGGCGTGAGCGCTCGGGTCGCGAGGTGGCCTTCGCGCCGTTCTTGGCCTGGGGGGCGCCTGGACGTTGCGTGAGGCGCCCGTCGGCGAGCTCGGCTCGTCGGCGCACGTGCCAGGTGGGAAGCGGCTCGCCCGGGGCCGAGACCGTCGCGCCGGCGTCGGCCGCGGCCTTCGCCACGGGGGCGGCGGCGCGTTGGCCAAGGTCCACCTGCCCAGGATCCGGCGATGTTGCGGTTCGGCGGGGGCGGTGGCGCGGCTCCGGGGGCGCGTCGGCGGCCGCCATGGCCTGCCCGCCTGGACGTCCGAGGAGTGTGGTGAAGGCCCCAGTCGTGAACCTGGAGGTGATGTTCCGCACCAGGGCGAAGTCCTCCTGCTTCATCTCCGACGGGGAGAGGACCTGGGGGAAGTAGACGAGGTCGTTGCGGGTCTTGCTTCGCGCGTCATCAGCCTCCGTGCAGCGCGACCAGGCGTCGCCCTGGTCGGGTCGTCGACCTGGCCGCTCGGCACGAGCCCGGCTCGCGCTGGAACGATCCCAGCGCGCTCGGCGAGCGTCGTCGTCGGTCGTCGTCGACGGCGCCGTCGAACCAGCCGAGGTTGCGGAGCCGGGTCTTCAGCCCGTGGTCTCGACGCCGGGGCGAGCGCGTCGAGGCTGACGGGCCACTCCTGCGGGCCTCCGGGGTAGTCCCGGTCCAGACCGTCACCGTGGCGGCGCTGGCGTCGGGCGAGCACCCGGCGACACCCGGCCGTCGTCGTCGGTCTCGCCCTTGCAGTGTCTCGCCTCCGCGACCACGTGGAGTGGCACCCGCCTGCCAGGGGGCCAGCGCGGCGTGTCGGTGACCCGCAGCGCAGCGCCTTGCGCGCGGGCTCGCGCGGGCTTGCGGCGCGTCGGGGCGCGGCGTGTCGTCGCAGTTGAGCAGCACCTCGCGGCCCCTGCGTGCGCGTCGCGGTCGAGCGAGACGCCCGCGCCGGGGCAGAACATCCGCACGCGGCGGGAGACCACCAGCGCCTCCTCGTCGCCGAGCGAAGCGCGCGCCGTGGCCCCTCGGCGCGCACCCCTGCCTCGCCGCGGACCGTCACCCTCGGCGCGAGGATCTCGACCCCTTCGGGGGTGATCACGATCGCGCTCTCGCCGCAGCGCAGCACGATCTCGGTGCGCGCGGTGATCTCGACGCGCTCCTCGGACCCGGAGCCTCCAGGTCGCCCGCAGCGTCAGCGTCGCCTCGTCCTCGCCTCCGCCCGCGGACATCGTCGCGTGGCCGTGCGACCGCAGCGAGAGCGCTCCCCCCGCGGCGGCGCTCCAGTCGCCGGCGACCTCCTCGGCGCGACGCCCGCCGATGTCGGGAGGTGCGCCCCGAGGTGTCGTCGTGCGGGCGCACGCCCGCCTGGGTGCGCACGACCCCGTCGACGGAGGGCTCGTAGGCTCCCGCCGTCGGGACCACGTGGTCGCCGCCCACCGCAGAGCGGAGGTCGCCACCGACCGAGTGCTCGGCGTCGCGGGAGGCGCGCAGCGAGAGGTCCCGCTTCGCGAAGAGCCCCAGCTCCTCGCGGCCCGCGAGGTCTTCGAACATCAGCTCGTTGCCGGTGTGGCCCTCGGGCGAGGTGCGGGTGCGGATGCCGCTGCGGGTCTTGTTCTCGGGGAGCGCGAAGGGCGGAGGCGCCGCGGCCGAGGGGAGGCAGCCCACGACGATGGGCCGGTCGGGGTCGCCGCCGAGGAAGGTCACCAGCACCTCCATCCCGACGCGCGGGATGAACTGCGTGCCCCAGCCCGCCCCCGCCCACGGCTGGGTCACCGGGAGCCAGCACGAGGTGTCGGTCTCGTTCGCCGCGCGCGGTCCCAGTGGAAGCGCACCTGCACCCGGCCCAGGCCGTCGGTGTGGATCTCTTCGCCGGACGGTCCGACCACCGTCGCGGTCTCGGTGACCTGGACGATGCGCCGCGACGGAACCGGCGGCGCGACAGGCTCGCTCCGCGGGCGCGCAGAGGAAGCTGTTCTCGTAGTCCGAGGCCTCTGCGGTCGAGGTTCCCCGCTCTCCGTCGAGGCGTCGGCCCTTGTGGCTCAGCCGGGTGACCACCCAGCGCCGGTCGAGCGATCCCGCGCGGTGGTCGCTGAGCACGAACACCCGCCCCGGCGCGAGGCGCTCGCACCCGCTGCGTCCCTCGGCGAGCTCGACCTCGCGGCGCGCCTGAGCGAGGCGATGCACCGCGCGAGAGCGGCGCACGTCGGGCTCCTGGCTGTCGTCGTGGTGGAGGTAGAGCTCGGCGTCGCGCTCGTCGATGGCGTCGAGCGCGCGGTCGACGCGGGACGATGCGTCGAGGTCGCGCGTCGGGCAGGTGAGGTCGTAGCCGCGGAGGGCCACGGCGCCGACGCCCACCCGATCGGTCGCCTCGAAGCTGGAGACGCGGTCGGCGCGAGCCGCGACGCCCGAGTGCTCGACGTAGGGGAGCAGCGGGTCGCCAGCGATCGGACGCCAGCCGGAGGGACCATCGACGACGGCGAGCGCCTCGCGCCCCTCGGCGGTGGCCTCGGTGAACCACGACAGGCCCTCCTCGGCGAGGATGCGCTGCACGAAGTCGAGGTCGGTCTCCTCGTACTGGACGCAGTACGACCGGGCCGGGTCGGTGCCCGCGACGCGCCACGAGAGCTCGACGTCGTAGGAGCGCAGCACGCGAGAGAGGCAGGCGGGCACCGAGAGGTCCTGGAAGACCCGGGTGTCGCGGCGGTGCGCGGCGAGGGCGACGCGAGGCGCGATGCGGATCACCGCGTGGGCGCTTCCCTCGTTGGATCCAGCGAGGCCGGTGCGCACCTCCGTGACGACGCCCCCGCACGGTGCGGCCGTCGTGGTCGTCGTGCTGGCGCATCGAAAGCTCCGCTGGCGCGCCGAGCAGCTCCCGCGTGCGGGCCTCGGCCTCGGCGGCCATGACCACCACCACGTCGAAGCGGAAGGGGGTCGACAGGCCCTCCTCCCCCTCGAAGGAGACCACCGCGAGGGAGAGTCGCTCCCCGCCGGACTCGACGCGGAGCGTGTGGCGCGCCTCAGGATCGGCGAAGCTCTCGAAGGGGCACGACGGGCTCAGGAACTCCATACCAGCAGGCTTTGCAGCGCCCGTGCCCAATGGAGCGAAGGCCTTCACGGAGCGCTACGACGGCCGTGTCGAAGCACGCGGCGCGGCACGAGGGCCGACACACGGGCTGACACGTGCCAGCGCCCTAGCGCACGGTACACGCCCCGCGCAGCACGGCGTCTTCGAGCGCCGCCTGCCACGCGACGAGGTCGTCCGGCAGCGGGGACTCGATCGCCAGCGTCGCGCCCGCTCGACGAGGTCAGCACGATGCGCGAGGCGTGCAGCGACAGCCGCCCCAGCGCCACGCCCGGGTCGTCCTTACCCAGCTCGGTATTGTCCACCTTCGCGGCGCGCCCATAGACCGGATCGACCACCAGCGGCGCGTCCACCGAGCGCAGGTGCACCCTGATCTGGTGCTGCCTCCCGGTCTCTGGCGAGAGCTCGACGGCGCAGAGGGTGCCGCACTTCAGGCCCTCCCAGCGACGCAGCACCCGATAGCCGGTGCGCGACGGCAGGGCGCCCTCCTCCCCGGGCAGCGCCGGGCGCATCTTGCCCTTGCGCGCGGGGTGCAGCGCCGCGTCGATGACGCCCTCGTCGGCGGGCAGCGCCCCTCGGGTCCAGGCCAGGTAGCGCTTCTGCACCTGGCGGCCCTCGAAGAGCCCGTTGAGCCGTCGGTGCTCGCCCGCCGTGCGAGCGAAGAGCAGCACGCCGCTGGTGTCGCGGTCGAGGCGGTGCACCACCCAGAGCTTCTCTCCCCGCGAGGCCTCCAGCGAGGCCTGAAGGCAGAGGGCCGTCTCCTCCCCGCGCGCCGGGATCACCACCACGCCCGCGGGCTTCGACACGGCGATCATCGAGGCGTCTTCGTAGAGCAGGGGGGCGTTCATCGGCGGCACCGTACACCCCGCCCGCCTTGCGCCGACCACTGAACATCTGTACGGTTCGCGGTCTATGGACCAGAGGGCAGGCGCTTCCATGGACCACTCCTCGCTGGCGCTGCGTGAGCATCAGCCGCTGGAGTTCACCGAGGCCCAGCGTCGGCTCATCCGCGACGCCTACGCCAACGGAGCGAGCGACGAGGAGTTCGCGGTGCTGATGGAGATCGCCCGCGCGCGGAGGCTCAACCCCCTGCTGAGGCAGATCCATTTCGTGAGCCGGTGGGACGGCGAGAAGCACCGGCCCGTGTGGGCCGCGCAGGTGTCCATCGACGGGCTGCGCGCCATCGCCGAGCGCACCGGGCTCTACGCGGGGCAGGACGAGCCGGAGTTCGTCGAGAACCCCGACGGCACCATCAAGCTCTGCCGGGTGCGCGTGTGGCGCCGCGACTGGCCCCGCCCCGCGGTGGGCCTCGCCTACTGGGCGGAGTACTGCCAGATGGCCCGCGACCGCACGACGGGCAAGTCACGGCCCACGGCCATGTGGGCCCGCATGCCTCATGTGATGCTGGCCAAATGCGCCGAGTCCCTCGCGCTGCGCAAGGCCTTCCCCGAGGACATGTCCGGGCTCTACACCAGCGAGGAGATGGGCAACGCGCCGGGCCAGGCTCCTCCCCCGCCGCCCCCGCAGGTCGTGTCCGCGGCCCCGCAGCCCACGGTGGTCCAGCGCGTCGAGACCCGCGTCGAGGAGCGCGTCTCGGTGCCTGGCAACAGCGCCACGCTCGGCCCGCTTCGGGTGGTGGCCAGGGTCCCCCCCAACGCGTGGCTCGACTACCTCGGCTGATCAGTCGAGCGGCAGCACCCGCAAGCCCTCGCCCACCCTCACGCTCCCCGCGATCGCCCGGCTGAGACGCTCCTTCGACCAGCGCACCGCCGCTTCCAAGCCCTCGCCACAGGCCAGGCGCCCGGTGATCAGCGCCGAGAGCGTGCACCCTCCCCCGTGGGGGAAGTCTCCTCCATCGCCACTCTCGGCGCCTCGATGAGCTGCACCCCCGAGCGCGTCGCCAGCACGTCGACGGCCGATGGACCGCTGAGGTGTCCTCCCTTCACCAGCGCCGCGCGAGCGCCCATCGCCACCAGCGCCAGCGCGGCGTCGCGAGCGTCCTCCACGGACGTCACCCTCGCCCCGAGCAGCGCCTCCGCCTCGTCGACGTTGGGCGTCACCAGCGTCGAGCGGGCGACCAGGCGCCGCATCGCCTCGAGCGCCCGATCGTCGAGCAGCCGCGCGCCTGCGTCGGTGCGCGTCGCCACGATCACCGGGTCGACCACCAGCGGCGCCGTCGGGTGCTCCTCCGACAAGGCCACCGCGAGCGCGACGTTGTCGGTGGAGCCCAGGGCGCCGGTCTTCCAGGCGCGGATGTCTTGATGGAGGAAGATCCGCTCGGCCTGCGCGCGCACGAGCGATGTCTCGATGGGATCAACCGACGCGAGGCCCGCGGTGGACTGCACCGTGAGCACCGCGGCGACGGCGCAGCCCCAGGCGCCCGCGGCGTGGAAGGCCTTCACGTCCGCCAGGAAGCCAGCGCCTCCGGAGGGGTCGAGGCCCGCCACGCTGAGCGCGCAGGGTCGCGCCGCGGCGGTCACCGCTCAGGCCTCGGCGAACTGCTCGGGCTCGTGCTCGGCCTCCTCGGCCGTGTCGGGCTCGTCGGCGACGGCCGGCGCCTGGCCAGCGCTCTCGTCGAACTCGATGCGCCAGTTGCCCGTCGGGGACAGGCCCACGTTGAGCTTACGGGGCAGCGGGCCCTGCGACATGCGCTCGAGGAGCACGCGGGAGACCGCAGGGATGAGCGATCCGCGGAGGATGTGCTCGACGTTGCGGGCGCCGGTCTCGGCCTCGGTGCAGCGGCGGGTGATCTCCTCGAGGAGCTCGGGGTCGAACTTCGTCTCGATGCGGTGGCTGGTGAAGAGCCGCTTGGCGAGGCCGCTCAGGCGCATCTCCGTGATCTCCCGGAGAATCGACCGGGAGATCGGCGCATAGGGGATCACCGACATGCGCGCGAGCAGCGCGGGCTTGAAGTGCTTGCTCAGGATGGGGCGGATCTCGTTGACCACCTCCTCGACCGACGGCGGCTCCTCGCGATCGTAGATCTTCATGATGGCATCCGTGGCGAGGTTGCTCGTCAGGATGATGATGGTGTTGCGGAAGTTGATGTGGCGCCCCTCGCTGTCCGAGAGCGAGCCCTTATCGAAGACCTGATAGAAGAGGTTCATGACCTCCAGGTCGGCCTTCTCGCACTCGTCGAGCAGCACCACGGAGTAGGGGCGCTGGCGCACCGCCTCGGTGAGCACGCCGCCCTCGCCGTAGCCGACGTAGCCGGGGGGCGAGCCGATGAGCCGGGAGACCGAGTGCTTCTCCTGGAACTCGCTCATGTTGATGACGGTCACGAAGCGCTCGCCGCCGTGCAAGGCCTCCGCGAGGGTGCGATGGCCGTCTCGGTCTTGCCGATTCGACGGACCCACGAAAGCAACACCCACCGGCTGGTTGGGGTTGATCCCCGCCTGCGAGATGCGGATGGTCTCGGCCACCACGCTCATCGCGTGGTCCTGGCCGCGCACCCGCCCTCGGAGCTTGTCCTCCAGCGTGAGCAGCGTGGCGATGTCGTCCTTCTGCATCTTGCCGACGGGGATGCCCGTCCAGTTGCCGACGATCTTGGCCACGATGTCGACGTCGGCGTCCGCGCACCAGCGGCGACGCGCTCTTCACGTTGCGTGCGCGGCCACCGCCGCGCGTCGAGCTTCGCCCCTCGCCTCGGTGGTGTCCTCGCCGGGCTTCGCCGCCAGCACCGCCTGCCGCGCCTCGCGCACGGCGCGCACCGCGTCGCGCTCCTTCTCCCAGCGCGCGTGCGTGTCGACCCGCTTCGCCTCGTTGCTGGCGATGCGCTTCACCAGCGCGTCGTAGGTCTCCTCGTCGATGGTGAAGCCCGACGCGCGGTCCCGCTCCCGGACCTCACGCTCGCGGTTCTGCGAGGCGAGCGCCCCTCTCGATGTCGACGAGCCTCCGGGCTGGCGTCGAGGTTGATCTTCACCCGCGCGGTGGCCGTGTCGAGCAGGTCGACGGCCGCGTCCGGGAGCTGTCGGCCAGAGATGTACCGGTGCGAGCTTCACCGCCGCGACGATGGCCTCGTCGCGGATGGCGATGTTGTGCGCCTTCTCGAAGACCGGCGAAGCCCGCGGATCATCTGCACCGCGTTCTCTCTGAAGGCTCGTCGACGGCGACGGGCTGGAAGCGACGGCCAGCGCGGCGTCCTCTCGAAGCAACTTTTTGTACTCCGGACCATTGGTGGCCGCGATGGTGCGCAGCTCGTCCGCAAGCCGCGCGCCTGGCGAAGGTTGGCCGCGTCGCTGCCGCCCTGGCGCCGCCCGCCGCCGATGATGGTGTTCGCCTCGTCGATGAAGAGAATGATCGGCTTCGCAGAGGCCTTCACTTCATTGATGACGTTCTTCAGCCGGTTCTCGAACTCACCCTTCACGCCGGCGCCGGCCTGGAGCGCGCCGATGTCCAGCGAGAGCAGCTCGACGTTCTTGAGGTTCTCGGGCACGAGCCCCTGGATGATCTCGATCTCGGGGATACCTCGACCAGCGCCGTCTTTCCAATTGCCCGCCTCGCCCAAGATGATCGCAGTTGTTCTTCCGGCGGCGCGAGAGAGTGGATGTCCACGAGCTGGCGGATCTCCGTGTGCCTGCCGAACACCGGGTCGATCTTCCCATCACGCGCCCTTCTGGGTGAGGTTCTCGCAGAACCGCGCGAGGTTCTCCGAGGTGCCGGGGGGCCGCGCCCGCCATCGCAGGTGAGCCGCCGCCTGCGCTCGCCGTCGCACCCGCGGGGCCTGCGCGACGCACTCGGCGGACTCCTTGGAGCCCGCGATGATCTCATGAGCTCCTTGCGGAGCTGGTCTCTCGG
>JADJAE010000020.1 GCA_016704445.1 Deltaproteobacteria bacterium | reverse complement strand
CCGAGCGCCGGGAGCCCGATGGTGAACACGGCGGCGTTTCCATGCCTCCACGTATGAGCGCGGCCACGAATGAGCGGGGGCTTGTCGCGCCGGGTGGGTTGTCCGACGCTCGCCGCCAATGGTGCGAACCGTGGCGGTGGTCGTGGCGTCGGGGCTCGCGTGCTGGTCGCTCGCCGACGAGGCAGCGGCGTGCAGTCGTTCGGCGTGCCGCACCGGAGACGCTCTCCCCGTCGGCACAGCGACGGCCATCGCGTACGCGCTTACCAACCGCCCGCGTTCGCCTGGGATGCCCGCGCCTGGAGCCTGCGCTCCGGCGCCGTCGGATCTTCACCTCCGCCGCGTGGGTGGCCCCGCGCTCGACGCAGACGTCGCCTGAAGGCAGCCCCGTCGGCGTCGTTTGATGGTCCGTCTCGGCGCTGCTTACGCGGGTGAGACCCGCGGTTCACCGGCGACTCCTGTAGTGCACGCCGCCGGGCTTCGCGCGGGCGGCGACGACGAGGGTGACGGTCGTGGCGGCGGCGCCGCTGCCCACGGCGCTCGGACGGCTGACGCTCGGCGACCTCGCGGAGCTCGAAACCGACGTGCCGCCCGATTCGGGCAACGGCCGTGCGAGTCGCAGGTGCGCGCCGCGCAGCGGTCGGCGACGCTCTCCTGGGATACGACCGCCCTGCCGTGGCAGGCGTCGATGGTCGTGCAGCTCTACGCCGACGGGGCGCCCATCGCGCTGCGAAGGTCCGGCAGCCCCATCACCGAAGTCGGCGTGTACCTCGCCAGTCCCACGGAGCCGGTCTACACCGTGTGCCGCGGGTCGGCCGAGGCGGTCGCCGCGGGGCTCACCGAGGGCACGCACCGCTTCGAGTACCGGGCGCGCGTGTTCGGATCATCGACGGAGCTGCGCAGCAACATCGTCGAGGCCGAGCTGACGTGCGGCGGTGGCGCCGGGTGCAGCGCCCGCCCGGGCTCGGTCGGCGCACGCTCGACGCTCGTCGTGTGCAGCGCGCTGCTGGCGATCGCGCTGGGCCGCCGTCGCGTGGGCGCGTCGCCCGAGCGCCGGGCGTCGCCGCCCCAGGGCTGATCGCTCGGTAAGCTGGTTGAGTCGCCCGACGCGGGCGAAGCTCGCAAGGGCCTCGCTCAGGTTTACGAAGCACCTGCAGACTCGCGAGGTTCGCGGGCAGGCTCACGCTCAGGGCGGCGTCCTCTAAATCGCTTCATTTTCAGTCATTCCGCGCGTGAGCAGGTGGAGCAGGTAGTCATTGTCCCAGCCCGCCTTCTTCTGCTTTCCACGCACGCCTCGGTCGGTGGTGGTGTCTCGTTTGAGCAGCATCAACGCCATCCGGCGGACGAGCGCGAAGTTCGTCGCGCTGTGCTGGTTTCGGATCGTGCAGTCGTCTTCGCGCATCTGGACGTCGAGGATCCAGTGCAGCCCGTTCTCGACGCTCCAATGCTCGCGGATGACGTCGGCCAGGTGCTTCACTCGTGGCGGGAGGCTGCTCAGGTAGAAGTGGGTCCAGTGCTGCACCTTCCCGTCCGCCAGGACCCGCGTCCTTCGGATCATCACGACCGACTGCAACCCCGGCCAGTGGGCCGCGATCTCGCCGAGGGCCGAGGCCGGCACCGCCCACACGTCGCGCACCTCGTCGCGCCCGTGGCCGTGGTCCCGCGTCTGCTGATGGCGCACGCGGACGCCGGCGAAGCCGTCGGCCTCGGCCGCCTCGAAGAATCCGCGGACCCCCAGGTAGAACTTCTTCCGGTTGGCCTTCAGCGTGATGACGTAGTCCGCCTTGCTGTCGAGCACCTTCTGGGCGGTCTCCTGGGCGGTGTTGCCCGCGTCCATCGTCACGATGGCGCCCTCCAGGTGCAGCGCTTCCAGCATCGCGCGGATCGCCGCTCCCTCCTCGGGCGCCCCCTCCACCGCCTCCTTGGCCAGCAGCAGGTGCTGCGCGCCGACCCAGGCGTGGACCTGGTGCAGCGCCGAGCGACCGAACCCCTTGCGCAGCGCACCGCGCAGGGCCTTGCCGTCAAACGCGACGACCTGCCCCTTCACTGACTCGGCCAGGCTCTGCACCCAGGCGCGCATGCAGGCCTCGAAGGCGGCCGGCAGGATCGACTCGAAGAGGTTGCGGAAGGCCTTCTCCTTGGGCGGCCGGCCGGGCATCTCCAGGAACGTCGCCAGCCACGAGGCCTTGGACTTCGCGAAGTCCTCCAGGTCCGCCCACCCTCGGCGCCACAGATCACCCCGAGCAACGCGATCACCACCAACGTCTCCAGCGGGTACGAGCAGCGGCCCACGACCCGCGGATCCTCCAGCGTCGCGAAGTGAGCAGTGATGGCAGGCGAACCGACGCCGGTGCGGACCGCCTGCTCGCGCCGTCGTTCGTGTCGGCTATGCGCGAGGGGCACGTCTCGATTGTCACGGATGTTCTCGCCAGGACCCTGACCGAGACCCTTGCCCGATGAGTTACTGGTCAGTCTACGTCGACCTGCCGCGCCTCCTCTCCCAGGGTGAGGTATTCAACGCACAGAGCGCGCTCGATTCGCTCGTCGCCGACGGTGGCTGCATCGGTCCCCAAAATCCGGCCTACAACACGACCGAGATCTACTTCGCGGTCGAGGCCGAAAGCGCTTCAGCCGCGCAGACCGAAGGCGAGCGCTTGGCGCGGGCCATCCTCGAAAGCGCCGGCCTGGCGCCAGACTTCGCGGTGGTCGTCCAGCGCTTCCCCGAGCAGTCCGCGGGCCCGCGGGGCGCGTCGTGACCGGCCCATGATCGTAGTCGCATCACCCGATCGAGCAGTCGCCGCACCTAACGGCCAGCCGTTGGGCCGTGGGGCCCTGCGAGCGACCTGATCGGCGGCTGGGCCGGAAGCCGCGCGCGGGGCGCGGTGAATGGAAGGCGCGATGATCGAGGTGCGCTTCTCGCGCATCACTTCGACACCAACGGAGGCCCACCCCGGCGAGGGACCGCTCCGGTCGTCAGTCCCCCACCGCTCGGATCGTCCCGCCAGGGGCCGTCGGCGGCTCGCGCCCGAACGACTCCGCCGAAACGTGGGCGGTCGCCCCCTCCGCTTCGCTCCGAGGGAGGGCGGGGGCTGACGACGTGAGCGCTCGCTCGCCGGACTTCCCCCATCGCCCATCGGCGTCGAAGTCATGCACGAGCCCCGATGGTTGTTCATCGACTTCCAGCGGCACCTGTACGAGACGGCACCGCTGCCCTGACCTCTCCCCACATCCATTTCCCCAGACGTTCTCCATCCCGCTCCTCCGCATCCTTCCGCTACGCTCGCACCCCTCCGGGCGCGTCCGTCGTCGCCGTGCGCCCGTCCACGTCTCTCCGGAAAGGACACCGATCACACGATGAGCGATTCCTCGAAGACGCCTGAGCTCTCCAAGGAGGTGCTCGACCTCCAGAAGGACTGCGACCGCACGGCCGCCATGGCCCGGCAGCACGCCGCCGCCCTCGGCGCCGCCATCGCGGCCCGCCACGACGCCGCGACCGGCGAGGCCGCCGCATCCCTCGCGCGCTCCATCGCCGTCTCCATCGCCGCCCGCAGCGCCGACCTCGTGAAGGCCGACGTCGCCCTCACCCGCGAGCGCGCCGACGACGCGCAACCCCGCCGCGACCGCGACGCCAGCGAGGTGGTCACCCGCGCCGCCATCGAGGACGTGCGTCGCCGCGTCGTCGGCCTCTACGACGCCCCCATGCTGGAGTCGCTGCTGCTCGCCGGGGCCATGCCGAAAGACCCGCTCCAACTGGTGAAGTACGCCCTCCGCGCCGCCGGTCACCTCGAGAAGCAGAAACCCGCTGACTTTCCCGACGCCTTGATCGATGGGGGCAAGCCCACGCCGAAGAAGTGGGCGGGCGCCATCCGCACCCCGGCGGAGAAGCTCGACGCGGCGCTCAAGGCCGTTGGAGCCGAGGACGCCCAGCTCATCACGGCCCTCGCCGGCCGCGACAACCTCTTCGGTGAAGCCGAGACCGACGAGCCGCGGGCCCGCGCCGTGCTCGACGCGCTGCTTCGCTACGCCCGCCTCGACGCCGAGGCCGACCGCCTCGCCCGCCCCGTCGGCTCCCCCCGCGCCCCCTCGGCGGAGGAGCCCTCCCCAGAGCCGCTCCCCGACACGCCCCCGACGAAGTAGGCCTCCCCAGCCGACCTCCGGCGCCCGTTCCCGTCTGGGGAGGCCTCCTCAGCCGTGGATTGCTGTCATCCCACCGCCGGGGAGGGGACTCGCCGCCCGCCCCGCCAGATCGCATCGCCCCAGTGAGGCCTTCAATCCCTTCCGCGCTACGGATGGATCATGTCGAGGTGGGTCCCGTCGGCCAGCTCGACGAGGCTGTCGGGGCAGCCGTTGCGCACCAGCCACTCCCGCCGCTCCGCCTGCGGGACGGCGACGTAGTCCGTCGGCGTCACCCGAAATCCCAGGTGCTGGCTCGTCGGCGGGCGATACACCGCGCCCGGCGTCGGCTCGTAGCGCTCGGGCGCGGCGCCGGTTCGCCGGTCGCCGAGGAAGAAGATGTGACAGGCGTGCCACTGCTCGCGGTCGCGAGGAGAGAGCTCGGCGAAGGCTGGCGGTAGCTCGTCGACGGCGAGCGTGTGGTCCCGCCTCGCGGGGGTCTGCGCCCGGGCGGGGGCGGCGGGCCGTGGGGAGCTCGGTGGCGCGGGCGCGGTGAGGTGTGGCGCGGCCGTGCTCGCCGAGACGACCGCATGGGACG
Source organism: Deltaproteobacteria bacterium (assembly GCA_016704445.1). Taxonomy (GTDB): domain Bacteria; phylum Myxococcota_A; class Polyangia; order Polyangiales; genus SCUS01. The sequence goes on along the minus strand of JADJAE010000020.1, from coordinate 132,621 downwards.
AGGCGCAGGCCATGCCGAGACAGCCGACGCCGAGGAGAAGCGCGAACCTCATCGGGCGATGGTAGTACCTCGACACAGGGGACCTGAAGGGTTGAGCGCGGGGCGACGGGGCAACGGTCACGTCATCCCAACGTTCCTCACCGGAGCGCAGCGACGGGGCAACGGTCACGTCATCCCAACGCTCCTCACCGGAGCGCAGCGACGGGGCGACGGTCACGTCTGTGGACGACGTCTCACTCCGGCGAGGAGCGCTGGGATGAGGTGACCGTCGCCCCGTCGCTGCGCTCCGGTGAGGAGCGCTGGGATGACGTGACCGTTGCCCCGTCGCCCCGCGGTCAACCCTTCAAGTTCCCTGTGGGATGGTACTACGCCGTGAGCTCGACCCGCAGCGCGCGCCTCCGCGGGTGCGTCTCCCTCGCCCAGGCCACCCACGCCTTCGACTCCTCCACGCCGAGCCCCTGCATCCGCCGGATGAACCCCGCCGCCTCCCGGTAGCGCGCCCGATCGCCCGTCGCGACCAGCGCCTCGACGTGCGCCGACCAGATCGTCATCGCCACCGACGGATTCTTCTCCGCCGCCGCCTCGGCCACCGAGAGGCGCGCGCCCGACACCACCGGGTGCCCCGCGCTCGCCACCGTGGGTTCGCCCCGCGTGCACTCCTCCGCCGCGTCGAGCTCGCCCATCGCGAGCAGCACCCGCACCGCCTCGGGCCGCCGCCCGCCGCGCGCCGCGAGCGCCGCCACCACCCGCGACTGCAGCGCCGCCCGCTCGGCCTCCGGGGTCTCCTCCCGCAGCGACTCCCAGCGCGCCACGCTCGGATACATCCCGAGCATCTCCTCGGCGGTCACCCTCGCCGCCGCCAGGTCGCCCCGCGCCCGGCAGCGCATACCCCACCAGGTAAAGAGCGCCTCGCTCGGATCGCGCTCCAGCCGGGCCCGCACCGCCGCGTCGAGGTCGGCGCCCACTCCCCAGCGGGCGAGCAGGCCAGCCACCGCGGGCAGCGCCTCGGTCGGGCACTCCCACGCCGCGGCCACCGCCTCGTCGCGGCGTCCGTGCAGCAGCATCGCGTCGACCAGCTCGACGTGGCGTCCGAGGGTCTTCAGCCCGCGCAGCACCTCGTCGAGGTCGAGGCCGTCGCGCAGCAGCTCGAAGAGCAACGCCCCGAAGGGCATCGACGACCACGCCAGCGGGTCGTTGGCCGCGAAGCCCTCGCGCGCCGCGCGCTCGAAGATCCACCCCGCGACCATGGCCCGCTCGGCCTCGTCGGCGTAGCGAAGGATCGCCTCGGGGATCTCCTCCGCCGCGCCGACGTCGCTGCACGCCAGGTCGCCCTGCGCCACCGACCAGAGCGCCGTCAGCGCCTCGCGCCTCAGGTCGCGGTCGTTGGCGCGCGCGAGCGCCGTGGTGAGCCCCCTCGCGGCGTCGACTGCCAGCGCCCGCAGGGCCCCGTCGCCGTCCTGCCCCGCCACCGCGGCGTAGCCCTCCAGCACCCCTTCGCCCAGGCCCCGGAACACCTCCGTCGCCCCGCGCAGGTCGCCCGCCCTCAGCAGCGCCTCGCCCCGCGCCTTGAGCACCGAGAGCTCCCAGGTGATGGCCCCGGCCGCGCCCCACGCCGTGCCGTGCCGACGCATCGCCGACCGCGCCCGCTCGCCGCTGTGGGCCACGGGCATCGCCACGCGCTCGAGCCACGGAGCCAGCGCCACCATCTCCTCGACCAGCGACGCCAGCGACTCGGTCGAGCGCCGCCGCAGCGAGGCCCCCACCCCGCTCGCGTCGTGGAAGGCCCACGGCCGCGCCGCCCAGGTCATCAGCACCGCCGCCGCGTGCTTGCACCGCCCGGTGGCCCCCGCCGCGCAGCCGCAGCGCGCCCGCACGACCCTCGCGCCGTCGTCCGAGAGGGTCACCTCGACCGGGTACGCCGGCCGGTCGCCGCCCTCGCAGCAGGCCCGCAGCGCCCGCCCCGCGCGCCGCGCGTCGAACACCCCGTCGCGCCCGCAGAGGGCCTCCGCCTTCGCGCGCACGGCCTCGCTGAACCCCTCGAACCACCCGGTCGTCGTCGTGCTGTCCATGGGTCCAACCTCGCTCCTCGCGCGCATGCGCACAAGGGCGGGCTGGACATATCCTGTCACCACCTCGCGCGCTTGTTTAGAAAGCTTTTCGTGGCCGGGACGACCACCTCCGGGCGCTCGAGGAGCACGAAGTGCGAGGCCCTCCGGAGGTGGATCGCCTCGGCGTCGGGGAGGCGCTTCGCGATGACGTGGGACTGGTACGCCGGGGTGAGCCAGTCCCAGGCGCCGGAGACCACCAGCGCGGGGACGTGGATGTCCCTCAGGTGGTGGAGCACCGAGTGGGCGTCGAGCTCCTGGAAGAGCCGGAGGTAGTTGGGGAAGGTGCGCGGGTCGAACACCTCGCGCATGTAGCGCTCCATCACCGGGGTCATCTGCGCGGGTCGGGCGCGGGAGATGAGCCAGAAGAGGGCGGCGGCGGGCATGACGGTGCGCGGCGCGGCGAACTCGATGGCGCGGGCGAGGTCGGGCCGGTCGGCGACGGTCTCCACCACGGCGTTGAGCCACGCGCCGGCGAAGGGCATTCTTACGAAGGGCTGTAAACCCGAGGAGAAGACGTGGCCGTAGGTGCCGTTCATGAGCAGCATCCCCGCGACGCGCTCGGGCATCATGGAGGCGGCCTCGAGGCTCACCTGCACGCCCATGCTCCAGCCGCAGAACACGGCGCGGTCGACCCCCTCCGCGTCGAGCACGGCGAAGGCGTCCTCGGCGTGGTCGGTGATGCTCAGGTGGGCGCTGCGCGAGGGGGCCGTGGAGTCGAAGAGCCCGCGGTAGTCCCAGGTGATGATGCGGTAGTGGTCCTGGAGGGCGTCGACCAGGGGCTGCCAGGTGTAGAGCCTGCCGCCGAGGCCGTTGGCCAGGAGGAGGGTTCGCTCGCCGCGGCCCATGACGGTGTACGCGACGCGGGCGCCGTGGCGGGTGTCGATGTATCGGGTGGGGTGCTCGTCGGCCATCGCGCTGAACGGTAGCGCAGCCGACGAGCGGAGAGGGAGGGACTAGCGACCGGCGTCAGCCGTGGTGCTGGTGTTGTCCGACTGCACGCACTCGATGGTCGCCTCGGCGCCCGTCGGGACGGAGTCGCCGTCGGTGAACGAGATGCGCTGGGTGCAGCTCGGGTTCGCGGGGTCGACGGTGGTGTCGTAGAAGAAGCCGTGCGAGCCGGCCGGGGCGGCCATGCCGGGCTGCACCGCGACCTGGCTCACGAGGCAGACCGCGCGGCCACCCTCGGTGGCGGCGGCGCCCGTCGCGCGGCGGCGGCCGTGGGCGGCGGTGCACCACTCGGCGGCGTTGATCGAGGCGGGGAGCTTCTCGCGCACCTCGCAGCCCACGCTGATGGCCGTGGCGCCCGCGGGGGTGCGGGAGTCGCAGTTGGGGCCCGTGGAGCAGCCCAGCGGGCGGCCCGTGGCGTCGCAGCAGGTGCTGCGCGTGGTGGCGAGCACGCGCGGCAGGCAGCGGCCGGTGAGGCGCTGCTGGATGCGCTGCACGATCTGGGTGAGCGCGTCGGTGTAGTCGTTGCGGCAGATCGAGCTGACCGAGCCGTTGTTGTAGGTGGCCTGGAAGCGCCGGGCGACCTCGACGATGCGGCGCGACGGGAGCGCGAAGTACTGCACCGCGGTGTCGCAGGCGGGGCGCATCGGGTCATACGAGCTGCCCTCGCGGCGGCACGCGGGCACGACGCGGGTGGAGCAGCTCGGGTCCATGTTGCGCTGGCGCATCGAGACCGGCCCTTCGGGGGACATGGTCGTGAGGCCGTCGGAGCCGTCGGGCATACGGCCGAGGAGGGCGTCGTAGTCGGTCTGGCCGGACGCGGTCTGCGGCAGCATGATGGGCACGCCCGCGATGGCCGCGAAGATGACGTTCTCCGGGCGGTTGGGCTTGAGCGAGGTGAAGCCGCGGTTGGGCATGCGCGGGTTCATGTAGCGGTCGAGGTTCCAGGTCGGGTCCTGCGCGCCGCCGGGCTGGTACATGTAGAAGCGGAGGTTGAGGTCGGTGCTGGCCCACGCGGCGCTGGTGCTGTCGAAGACGCCGATGCCGTCGGTGCAGGGGACGCCGGACTCGGCGTAGCGGCAGTCGCGCACCGAGCCGTCTTCCTCGTCGGAGACGATCACGATGGCGAGCACGGCGTTGGGGCGCACGAAGCCCGCGTTGGGGTCCATGTTGCCCGCCTGCTCGCGCGGGTTGTGGACCACCAGGGCGCGGTACGCCGCTTCGAGCTGCTGCTCGAGGCCGCAGCCGTTGGTGGAGAGGTAGGCGTTGCAGACGAAGTCGTCGCGAAACTCCGCCGGGTTGGTGGTCGCCGCGTCGAAGGTGAGGAAGGCCGGGTACTGGTTGGGGTCCGTGGTGCAGCGCGCCGGGCGGGTGCCCGCGGGGGCCGTCGTCCAGGGCTGGTGCGAGCGGATCGCCTGCCCGTTGCGGATCGGGTTGAGCAGGCCGTCGTCGCCGATGTCGCTGTTGGCGCACGACGGAACGGTGCTCCCCGGGGTGCCCAGGTCGGACGAGATGACGCCCACGTGGAGGCTCTTCACCGGGGGGTAGTCCGCGGTGCCGTCCATGTTGCGGTCGGGCGGGGACACCAGCTGGTTGATGAGCACCGTGAAGTTGCGCGCGAGGTTGGCCTGGTTGGCCGCCATCGAGTTGGAGTTGTCGACCTCGAACAGGATGTCGACCGAGTCGACGGCGTTGTTCTGGATCGCGAGGCTCACGCCCGACTGGAGCCGCGTGTCAGGCGCGGCCACCGGGCGATCGAGACACCCCTGGCCGAGGACACCCAGCATCGCGACGGCCACGCCGCAGCGCATCGCACCGCGAAGACGAATGGATTGGGACATTGGAACGCACTGCTCCTTGAGCGAGGAAACCCGAGACACCCTGCGCAGCCGCGAACCATACAGACAGCCGCGCGGGACAGCAATCCCAGACACACTCGCCGGTGTGACCGGTGCCGATACGCTTGAGCAACCGCGGGGCCACGCTGCTTGCGCCGAGGGCCCGCCGCCGATCGGGCGCGTCGCCGACAACCGCGGTTGGCGCTACCCTGTCTGAAATGTCGCCCGGTCGAGCCGAGCGCGCTTGCTTGTCTCCCCATGGATGCTGAACCCTTACGCCCGATGCCTCGTGGAGCGATCGATCGATGACCCGTGTCTTGCTGGTCGATGATGAGGAGAGCCTGCGCCTGGCCCTGAAGACGCACCTGCGAAAGCAGGGGCACGAGGTGCTGGCGGTGGGCGGCGCCGACGAGGCCATCGCGGCCATGGAGAAGGAGCCCGCGGAGTACGTCGTGACGGACGTGCGCATGCCCGGCGGGCGCTCGGGGCTCGAGCTGCTGCTGGAGCTGCGGCGCCGCTGGCCCGCCACGGCCGTGCTGGTGATGAGCGCCTACGGCTCCAACGAAGACGCGCTCGCGGCCATCAAGGCCGGCGCCCAGGACTACCTCACCAAGCCCTTCGCCCCGAGCGACCTGGCGTTCATGCTGCGCAAGGCCCAGGAGCGCGAGGCGCTGCGCCGGGAGAACCGCGAGCTGAGGGCCGCCGTCGCGCGCGACCACAAGTTCGACCAGCTCGTGGCCCGCAGCGAGCCCATGAAGGCGATGTTCGCGACCATCGCGCGCGTCGCGACCTTCAAGACCACGGTGCTCATCAACGGCGAGACCGGCGTCGGCAAGGAGCTCGTCGCGCGCTCGCTGCACCTCCGCTCGCCCCGCGCGGCCAGGCCCTTCATCGCCGTCAACTGCGGCAACTTCCACGAGAACCTCATCGAGAGCGAGCTCTTCGGCCACAAGAAGGGCTCGTTCACCGACGCCAACGCCGACAAGCGCGGGCTCTTCGAGGAGGCCGACGGGGGCACGCTCTTCCTCGACGAGATCGGCGACCTGCCGCTCGGGCTACAGGTGAAGCTCCTGCGCACCCTGCAGGAGAGCACCATCCGGCGCGTGGGCGAGAACATCGACCGCAAGATCGACGTGCGCGTCGTGGCCGCCTCGCTGCGCGACCTCACCAAGGAGGCCAAGGCCAACCGCTTCCGCGAAGACCTGCTCTTCCGGCTCAACGTGCTGACGCTGGTGATCCCGCCGCTGCGGGCGCGCAAGGAGGACATCCCCCTGCTCGTCGACCACTTCGTCGGGCGCTTCAACGAGCGCCTCGGCACGGAGATCACCGGGGTCGACCCGCAGGCCATGCGCCTGCTCTGCGACTACCCCTGGCCGGGCAACGTGCGCGAGCTCGAGCACGCCATGGAGCGCGCGATGGTGCTCTGCGAGGGCACCGCGCTGCAGCCGCACGACTTCGAGGGGAAGATCCGGGAGCCCTCCGACCCCATCGCCGCGGAGCTGGAGAAGGGCAACTACTCCATCAAGAAGACCACGCGCACCATCGAGGAGATCCTGATCCGCAGGGCGCTGGAGAAGACCAAGGGCAACCGCACGCGCGCCGCGGAGCTGCTCGAGATCTCGCACCGGGCGCTGCTCTACAAGATCAAGGAGTTCGGCATCACGTGAAGCTGATGAGCACGGCGTTGGCCTCGACGGTGGCGCCCAGGACGGCGTGCACCTTCGCCACGACGCCGACGCCGCGGGACTTCACCTCGTTCTCCATCTTCATCGCCTCGACGATCATCACGGGCTGACCGGCCACGACGCTCTCGCCCTCGGCGACGAAGATCTTGATCACCCGGCCGGGCATCGGCGCCCGCACGTCGCGGCTCTTCGCGGCGCTCTCCGGCCCCTTGGCGCGCGCGGCGGCGCGCATGCGCTCGCTCTCCACCGGCACGTAGGTGCGCGTCCCGGAGGCCACCACGCCCAGCACCGGGCTGGAGCCCTCGATGGTCAGGTCGAGCACCCGCGCGCCGACGCGCACCGAGAGCTCCCGAGCGGAGAACGACACCACGTCGACCGCCACCGGCCGACCCCCGACCGACGCCGCGACCGAGCCGTCCGGCTGCAGGACGATCTCCACCTCGTGCTCGCGACCTGCTGCCTGAACAAAGTACCGCATAGGAATTGGCGCGACCCTACGCCATCCCGCGTCGCCCCATCAACGCCTCGCGCCCCCGTGGCGGCCGTGTCACCCTACGAGCGCCCAATGCCCTCCAGGCCGAGAGTCCGCGAGACGCCCACCGTGCTGCGCCCGATCGTCGGGTACTTCGAGCGCCGGGTCGACCCGCTGACCAACCTGTTCCTGGTGCTGCCCCTCTTCGCCATCTACCACCTCGGGGTGCTGACCCAGATGCGGCACAGCCGCCAGGGTTTTACCTGGGTCGGTAACGGGATGGACTTCCTCACGGGCACCATCCTGGCCCTGGTGCACGGCGACATCATGGCCTACACGGCCATCGCCGCGGGGGTGACCATCCTGCTGGGGCTGCTCATCCTGCGGGCGCGCCGGCAGTCGAGCCTGCACCCGAGGCTCTTCATCCCGGTGCTGCTCGAGAGCGCCCTCTACGCGCTCATCGTGGCGTCGCTCATCGGCTCCATCGTGCGCACCTTCGGCCTCGGGGTGCTCGACCAGGAGGGCCTCCCCGCGCAGATCATCGCGTCCTGCGGCGCCGGGCTCCATGAAGAGCTGGTGTTTCGCATGGGGCTCTTCGCGGGCCTCGGGTACCTGCTCTCGCGGCGCATGAAGCCCTGGGTCGGCTGGCTCATCGCCCTCGGCTTCTCCTCGGTGCTCTTCTCCGCGGTGCACTACCTGCCGCCGCTCGGAGACGCGTTCAGCCTGTCGAGCTTCGTCTTCCGGCTGCTGTGCGGCGTGGCCTTCGCGATCATCTACCGGCTCCGCGGCTTCGCCATCGCCGCGTGGACCCACGCGCTCTACGACATCTTCTACTTCATGCTCCGGCACACGTAGCGAGCGAGCGGGCTACGCCACGCCCGCCATGCCGTCGTCGTCGTCCTCCTCGGCGGGCGCCGTGATCGCCGAGAGGTAGCAGGCGCGGCAGCGGGCCTCGTAGGAGTCCGCGGCCCCGACCTGCACCCGCTCGCCGCCGCCGGAGAGGCGAAACGATCGGCTCGCCAGGGCGCCGCACTGCGAGCACACCGCGAGGCACTTGGTGATCTGCTCGGCGATGGCGAGCAGCTGCGGCATGGGCTCGAAGGGGCGGCCGAGGTAGTCCTGGTCGAGGCCCGCGATGACCACGCGCACCCCGCGGTCGGCCATCGACTGCACCGCGGCGACCAGCGTCGGACCGAAGAACTGCGCCTCGTCGATGCCCACCACCTGCGTGCCCGGGTCGAGCGCGGCGACCAGCGAGGCGACGTCGGGGAGGGCCTCGGCGTCGAGCGACTGCGCGCTGTGGCTGGTGATGCGGGTGTCGTGGTAGCGCCGGTCGATCGCGGGCTTGAAGACCTGCACGCGCTGCTTCGCGATGGCGGCGCGCCGCAGGCGGCGGATGAGCTCCTCGCTCTTGCCGCTGAACATCGGACCGCAGATGACCTCGATCCAACCGGCGTCGCGCCGCGGGTGATCCATAGGCGGAGAAGGTTCCGACGCCCTTGGGGGGCGGGGCCAGAAATCGGGCAAGCTTGCCCTGGGCTCAGGAGGGGGCAGAGCTCTGCCACGGGCCGCGGAGCGTTCAGCCGGGGGTCCCGAAAGCGCTCGGCGGATCTATGAAGGAGAGCGGCTCGATGGACGCCCCTGGGCGCCGACGGGAGCCACGAGAGGGACAGCGCTTCCGGCAATGCACGACACGCCCCTCATCTCGACCATCGCGGTGGCCTTCACGGCCGCCTGGATTCTGGGGCTGCTGGCCCAGCGGGTGCGTCTCTCGCCCATCGTCGGATACCTCCTGGCGGGCGTGCTCATCGGGCCCTTCACCCCGGGCTTCGCGGGCGACCTCCAGATCGCCCAGCAGCTCGCCGAGGTGGGCGTCATCCTGCTGATGTTCGGCGTCGGGCTGCACTTCCAGATCAAGGACCTCATCGCCGTGAAGGGCGTGGCCATCCCCGGGGCGGTCGGCCAGAGCCTCGTGGCGACGCTGGCCGCCGTCGCGGTGTTCTCGCTGCTCGGCCTCCCGCTGAAGACGGGCGTCGTGATCGGCATGGCGATGTCCGTGGCCAGCACGGTGGTCCTCATGCGGGTGCTGATGGACGCCGACGTGATGAGCTCCCCGCAGGGGCACGCCGCCGTGGGCTGGCTCATCGTCGAGGACATCTTCACCATCGTGCTCCTCGTGGTGCTCCCCATGCTCGGCGAGGGCGGCACGCCGGGCACGTCGCTCTGGGCCGCGCTGGGCGTCGCGCTCCTCAAGCTGACCGCCCTGGTGGCGCTGGTGCTCCTCGTCGGCGCGAGGGCCGTGCCCTGGGTGCTGACGCGCGTCGCCCGGCTGCGCTCGCGCGAGCTCTTCACCCTCACCGTGCTGGTGTTCTCCATCGCCATCGCCGCGGGCGCCTATCACTTCTTCGGCGCCTCGATGGCCCTCGGGGCCTTCCTCGCGGGCACCGTGGTGGCCCAGTCGCCGGTGAGCCACCAGGCCGCCGCCGACGCGCTGCCGATGCGCGACGCCTTCGCGGTGCTCTTCTTCGTGTCCGTGGGGATGCTCTTCGACCCGGCGTTCATCTTCCGGGCGCCGCTTCTGGTGGTGGCCGCGCTGGGGATCATCCTGGTGGTCAAGCCGCTCACCGCGCTGCTCATCGTCGCGCTCCTTGGCCACTCGGCGCGCACCGCGCTCACGGTGGCGCTGGGCCTGAGCCAGATCGGCGAGTTCTCGTTCATCCTCTCGGACGTCGCCCGCAGGCACGGGCTGATGTCCGACGCGGGGCACACCATGCTCGTCGCCTCGGCCATCGTGTCGATCGCGGTCAACCCGCTGATCTTCCGCTCGCTGCCGCGCATCGAGGCGTGGCTGCGGGCGCGCCCGAGGCTCTGGACGCTGCTCAACGGCCGCGCCGAGCGCAAGGCTCGCAAGACCAACCTCGCCGCCGCCGCGGCGCTCGGGGCGCCCACGGCCGGAGAGCGCATCGCGGTGGTGGTGGGCTTCGGCCCGGTGGGGCGCTCGGTGCACAGCCTGCTGCGGGACGCGGGCATGACCACGGTGGTGATCGACCTCAACCTGGACGTGGTGTCCGGGCTCAACGAGTCGGGCCAGCGGGCGATCTACGGCGACGCCTCGCACGAGGGCATCCTCGAGCAGGCGGGGGTGAGGCGCGCCTCGCACGTCGTGCTGACGCTGCCGCACGCCGCCGACCGGGCCACCATCGTCGCGTCGGTGAGGGCCCTCAACCCCAACGCGCGGATGCTGGTGAGGGCGCGGTACCTCAGCGAGCGGGAGGACCTCGAGCGGGCGGGCGTCGCGGCGGCGGTGTTCGAGGAGGCCGAGGCGGCGGTGGGGCTCGCCCGGCTGGTGCTCGCCGACACGGGGGTGCGCCACGAGGCCGCCGAGCGCAAGGTGCGCGACCTGCGGCTCCAGCTCATCCGGGAGAACATGGCCAACATCCGTACGCAGCGCGTGCGGAGCGTGATGGTGCCGTGGAACCGCGTGTGGCACCTCTCCGCGAAGGCCAGCCGGGACGAGGTGCTGCGGCAGATCTCCCAGAAGCGCTTCTCCCGCTGGCCGGTGGTCGACCCCGAGACGGGCGCGGTGCAGGGGTACCTGCTCGCCCGCGACCTGATCGCCGTGGCCGCGGCGGACGAGGACTGGACGCGCTTCGTGCGCCCGCTGCGGGCGGTTCGGCCGGACGACGACGTGGAGTCGACGCTGCTCTGGATGCAGGGCGAGGGCGCGACGGTGTGCTCGGTCGAGCACGAGGGGAGCCTGCTGGGGCTCATCACCCTCGAAGACATCCTGGAGCAGGTGGTCGGCCGCATCGAGGACGAGTACCCCCACGAGGCGGAGACCTCGCTCCTCGACGCGCTGAAGGCCGGCGGGCTGGTGCTGGCGCTTCGAGGGAGCACCCGCGAGGCGGTGGTCCGGGAGATGGCCTCGGCGCTGCCTCCAGGCGCCGTCTCCAGGGACGCCGCGATCGCCGACCGGGCGCTGGCGCGCGAGGCCGAGCTGTCGACCGACCTGGGCGTCGGCGTGGCGCTCCCGCACGCGCGGGCCCCAGGGCTCACGACCCCGAGGGTGGTGTTCGGGCGCTCCTCCGAGGGGGGTCGCCTTCTCGCCGCCGCCCGACGAGCCGGTGCGGCTGGTGTTCCTGCTGGTGACGCCGATCGAGCAGCCCGAGGTGCAGATCGCCCTGCTGGGGCAGATCGCCAACGTGATCAGCGAGGAGTCGGCGAGGGAGCGCCTGCGCCGGGCGTCGTCCGAAGGAGAGGTCCTCGAGATCATCGCGCAGCGGCTGGCGATGAAGAAGGGCGTCTGACGGGCGTCGCTCGGCCGCGGAGGCCCGTCGCGCCGTCGGTGAACGTTGTGGGGGCGCGGCGCGTCCGTTAGCGTCACCAACGATGTTCTGTCCTACGTGCGGTGGGTCCAACCCGGATGGGTCACGCTTCTGCAACCAGTGCGGGGCCACGCTGCTCGCGCCCGGCGGGGCGGTGAGCACCGCGCAGGGCAGCGGGGTGACGCGCGTCCCCACCGGCCACGGCACCGGCGATCGCATCGAGCTGCCGATGGTGGGGCCCTCGAAGCGCACCCTCGTCGCGATGCTGCTGGGCGTCGGGCTCGGGTGCCTCGGGCTCGGCGCGCTCGCGGCCTGGAAGACCCTCGGACAGACCTCCGCGACGCCGCCGGTGACCCCGGTCGGCCTCTTCGGCGAGCCCTCCTCGGTGACCTCCGCGGAGCCCGCCGCCGACGGCGGACCCGCCGAGCCGCCTGGCCCGCCCGACTCGCCCTCGCGGCCGACCCGCGCCGCGCGCCCCACCGCAACCGCCCCGGCGCACGCCCGCCCGACCACCGTGGCCAGCAACGAGCGCCCGACGCCCGCCACCCCGACGACCCCGACGGGGAATACACCGACCGGTAATCCCGAGCCGGGTGAGACCCCGACCCCTACCGGCAGCGCCGCGACCCCGACGACGCCGACCCCTACCGGCAGCGCCGCGACCCCGACGAGTCCGACGACCCCGACCCCTACCGGCGCCGACCCCGCGCCGACGAGCCCCACCACCCCGAGCGCTCCCCTCCCTGCGGAGCCCGGCGGCGTGCGGGAGCGCGTCCCTGGCACCCCCGCCGGCAGCGGCTTCCGCCTGGGCGACGAGACCGACGCCACGGGGCACATGGACCCGGCGGCCTTTCGCTTCGTCTACGACCACTACCGCTCGCAGATCGCGAGCTGCTACTCCAACGCCACCCGCAACGACACGCCCGTCTCGGGGGTGATCGTGATGCGCGTGCGCATCGGCGAGGACGGCCACGTCCGCCACACCCGGATCATCTCCGACAGCGCCCGCACCCCGGCCCTCACGCGCTGCGTGCAGACCAGCGTGCAGAGCTGGCGCTACCCCCGCCCCGAGGGCGGCGAGGTCGAGGTCGACTATCCGATGCGCTTCGGCTCGTCGCGCTGATCGCGCGACCATCCCGGACGCGCGATCACACACCTAACCCGACTGCTTCATCGCCTCGGTGAGCCAGCGCCGCAGCTCAGCCCGCTCGGCCGCGAGGTCGCGCGTCGGCCCGACGGCCCGCAGCTCGTCCCACGCCCCCCGAAGCACCGCGCCCGACCGCGGGTTGCGAAACCAGTCCTCGTCGCAGCGCTCCCTCAGCCGCGCCCTCGTCGCGACCGCGCACCAGAGCCCGGCCACCCGCCCGGCCGATCGGCCCGGCCACGCGCCCCCCGGCTCCATCGCCCTCGCCACCAGGTGCACCGCCCAGTTCGGCGACGGCGCCGCCCCCACCGCGCGCCCCAGCTCCGCCCCGAAGCGCTCGGCCATCCCCGGGTCGCGCCGCATCGCCGCCGCCGTGAAGCGCGCCACCGCCGCGTCCCAGCGCATCCGCGCGAGCTCCGCGTGCAGCGCCGAGCGCAGCGCCCGCTCCCTCGCCGCCCCGCTCAGCCCCGCGTCCCTCGCCAGGAAGCCCGGCTCCGTCAGCAGCCACCGGCCCAGCGCGTGCGCCGCGCCGTCGAGCACCCGATGCACGCCGCGCCGCTGACCCGCCGAGAGCCCCGCCGCGGTCACCCCCGCGGCGCACACCGCGAGCGTGCCCAGCACCTCGCCCGCGTCCGACCCGAGCGCCCTCGGCCGCCCCAGCACCAGGGCCCGTCGCCCGGGCTCGGTCACCCACGCCTCGACGCCCTCCGCGTGCAGCGCCGCCGCGCCCCGGGCGTCCACGATGCCCCGCTGCGCCGACTCCAGCTCGATCCTCGCGAGCCACGCGGTGCCCAGCAGCCCGAGGCTCCCCGAGGGGACCTCCCGCCGCAGCGCAGGGCTTACCCCCAGGTGTAATCGATCGGCCCAGGTGAGCCTCGCGGGGTCGCACTCCGCCTCCTTCGCGGCCCACGCGTCGAGCTCCTCGAAGGCGTCGTCGGTCTCCTCCAGCAGGGCCGCCGCGTCCTCGTCGACGTCGCCCATCCCGAGCGCGTCGGTGAGCCCGCCGCCAAGCGCCGTGGTCACCTCTCGCAGCGCGTCCACCACGTCGCGCGCCTCGTCGCGCAGCTCGACCGCCCCCTTGTCGCCCGCCGCCTGGAGCAGCTCCCTCCGCGTCCGGCTCGGCTCCGCGCCCACGGCTCCGGGCAGCGCCGCCCACGGCACCGCGCCGTCGTCCGCGCGCAGCTTCACCGGCGCCTTCGCCATCGCGGCCCGGTAGCGCGCCCACGGCGTCCGCAGCGCCATCCACACCGCCGCCTCGGCCACCAGCACCGCCCTCGCGCGGTCGACCTCGACGAGCTCCTTCGCCGTGCGCGTCAGCCCCTCGACGCCCGGCCACCGCTGCGGCAACGGCGTCTCGCCCTCCAGGGCGCACCGTCGCACGTCCGCCACGGCGTCGATCGTCGCCGCGGCCGTGCGCTCCACCGACTCCCACGACTCGGCCATCGAGCTCAGCTCCCCGCGCCGGCTTCGGAGCGCAGCACCGACAGCTTCTTGCGCCTCGGGACCACCTCCGCCGCCTCGAAGGCCCGCTGGTAGTCCGCGAAGCGCCCGCCCGCCTTCGTCGCGTCGTAGACCGCGCGCCCGGCCTTCTCTCCGCCCTGGGCGAGCACCCACTCGATCCACGCCCAGCGGGCGCTGGTGGGGCGCACCTCGGCCCGGCCCTTCAACCCACGGCGCAGCCGGTCGAGCCGGTGCTCGACCACATCGATGCCCGCGAAGCCGAGGCCGTCGAGGGGGGTGTTTCGCTTCGACACGAAGGGCGCGATGCCCAGCGCGATGGGGATCACCTTGCTGAGCCCGGAGACGAACTCCACGCACTCGTCGATGTCCTCGTCGGTCTCCGAGGGCAGGCCCACCATCAGGTAGAGCTTCATCGTGAGCATGCCGTTGGCGCGGGCGTGCTCGGCCGCGCGCTCGATGTGCTTGATCTTCGCGTGGCGCTCGAGCATCGCGCGGAGGCGCTCGCTGGGGCCGTCCATGGCGGTGGTGAGCGTGCGGTAGCCGCCGCGCTTCAGGGCCGCGACGAAGCGGTCGGTCATGCGGTCGGGGCGCAGCGACGAGAGGCCGACGCCCATGCCGCGGTCGACGAAGGCGTCGATGATCTCGATGATGCGGGGATGGTCGCTCACCGCGGCGCCCACGAGGCCGACCTTCTTCGCGTCGGCGGGGACGCGGGCGATGATGCTCTCCATCGTCGCGAGGCGCATGCCGCCGTTGGTGCTCCTTCGCATCACGCAGTACTGGCACCGCCGGGAGCACCCCCGCTCGGTCTCCACCAGGAACATGTCCGACAGCTCGGTGTCGGGCGTCATGATCTGCGCGTAGGCCGGGAGCTTGGTCTCGTTGTCCGCCGCGGCGATCTTCGCCAGCGCCTCGCCGTGCACCGCCGGCACCCACACGTTGGGGTGATCGGCGAGCTTCTTGAGCCTCAGCTCGGGGTCGAGCTCGGACGTGAGGATGTCCATCACGTCGTGCACCACCTGCTCGCCCTCGCCCATGACCACGGCGTCGGCGTAGGCCGCGAGGGGCGTCGGGTTGGAGAAGGTGAGGGGCCCGCCCATCAGCACGAAGGGGTGACGCCTGGGGTTGCGCTCCTCTCGCAGCGCGGGGATGCCGCCCAGCTCCAGGGTCTCGATGACCCCGCCGAGCTCGTTCTCGTAGGCCACCGAGAGGGCGACGACGGCGTGGTCGCCCAGCGGCCGCATGGACTCGTAGGTGAGCACCGTCTCCCGGTGCTTGCGCGCCTGGGCGAAGTCGTCGGGCGCGAAGGCCCGCTCGGCCACCAGGTCGCCGCGGCCGTTGAGCTCGCGATACATCACCTGGTAACCCAGGGACGACATGCCGACCCGGTAGGGCGATGGGTAGGTCAGGGCGACCCGGAAGGGGGCGTCGCGGTAGAGCGTTCCGCGCTCGCGGGAGAGCCGGTGCTGAATGGTGTCGCGCAGGGATGTCAAGAGACCGGGCAGTATCCGCGCACCCCGTCGCCCGGGCAAACCCGGCTCAGTCGTCCTCGTAGTCCTCGTCCTCGTCGTCGAGGTTGAGGTCCTCGACGATCGTGGACTCGATCTCGAGCTCGTCCATCGACCAGCCCACCCGGTTGCCCGGGGCGATCTCGTCACGCGCAAAATCCTCGAACGAACGGTAGAACCTCGACATCGATACCCTCTTCGCTGCTCGTGGAGACGCGATCGCCCGGCGCGGCGGCAACCGCCGAGCACCCCGAGACGCATCCGACCTGTGAAGGTGTTGGTGCCACCTGCACCTACATCTGCCGCCAATGTATCCCCCGTCCCTGGGAAATCCATTTTGTGTCCGAGATGGCGTGGGGCCCTCTGGGAATGGCGGTGATTTCTTGCGATCGGCCCTCCTCGGTGGGCGCGGGGGCCGAGGACGCTGGACAGGGTCGGGCGGGTGGGGTTAGTGGTCGCGGCCCGACGGCGAAGGTCCGCGTCGGCTGTAGGAGAACGCGGTTGTCATGGGCAGGGTCTACGCGATCGCCAACCAGAAGGGCGGAGTGGGAAAGACCACGACAAGCGTCAACCTCGCGGCGTCGCTCGCAGCCGCCGAGAAGCGCGTGCTGCTCATCGACATGGACCCGCAGGGCAACGCAGGCAGCGGCGTCGGCGTGAGCCCGTCGGGGGGCGTCACCCGCGGCACCTACGACGTGCTGCTGGGCCAGTCGCGCCTCGAAGACGTCATCGTGCCGACGGCGCTCCCCACGCTCAAGCTCTGCCCCGCCTCGCCCTCCCTGGTGGGCGCCGAGATCGAGCTCATCGACGTCGAGCGCCGCGACCTGCTGCTGCGCGACGCCCTCGAGCGGGTGCGCAAGCGCTACGACTACGTGATCCTCGACACGCCGCCCTCGCTGGGGCTGCTCACCCTCAACGCGCTGGTCGCCGCCGACGCGGTGCTGGTGCCGATGCAGTGCGAGTTCTACGCCCTCGAGGGCATCGCCCAGCTCGTGGGCACCATCGAGCGGGTGAAGGCCACGCGCAACCCGAAGCTCTCCATCGAGGGCGTGCTGCTGACCATGTACGACCCTCGCAGCAACCTCGCGCGCCAGGTCGCGGAGGAGCTCCGCAAGCATTTCCGGGTGTTCGACAACGTGGTGCCGCGCAACGTGCGGCTGAGCGAGGCGCCCTCCTTCGGCAAGCCGGTGCTCCTCTACGACGTGGCCTCCAAGGGCTGCCAGGCCTACCTCGCCTTCGCGAAGGAGCTCATGGGACACAAGGCCCCGGCGGCGGCAGCGGGCGGACGGTCATGAGCAACGACAAGGGCAAGAAGCCCGCGGAGACCAAGGAGCCGAGGCGCGCGCTGGGCCGGGGGCTCGACGCGCTGCTGCCGGTGACGCAGATCGCGGCGGCGGCGGCGGCGAGGGCGGAGAGCCCGTACCAGATGGTGGGCATCGAGCGCATCTACCCGAGGCGCGACCAGCCCCGTAAGCGCTTCGACGAGACGGCCCTCGACGAGCTGGCGCGCAGCATCGAGGAGCAGGGGCTCATCCAGCCGCTGGTGGTCCGACGCTCGGACGAGGAGGACGGCTACGAGATCATCGCGGGCGAGCGCCGCTGGCGCGCGGCGCAGAAGGCGGGGCTGCGAGAGGTCCCGGTGGTCATCAAGGACGTCGACCCGGAGTCGGCCTTCGAGCTGGCCCTGGTGGAGAACGTCCAGCGCATGGACCTCGACCCGGTGGAGACCGCCACCGCCTACCGGCGTCTGATGGACGAGCACGGCTACACGCAGGACGTGCTCTCGCGCCGCATCGGCAAGGACCGCTCGACCATCGCCAACACCCTGCGGCTGCTCCAGCTCCCCGACGAGGTGCAGGAGCGCGTGGTGGCGAGGGAGCTGAGCGAGGGCCACGCGAGGGCCATCCTCTCGCTGAAGGACCCCGGCGAGATCACGAAGCTCGCTCGGGTGGCGGCGGAGAAGGGCTGGTCGGTGCGGCAGACCGAGCAGTTCGCGCGGCGCAAGCTGGAGGGGCCGAAGCCCCCGGCGACGCCCGACCCGGCGAAGGAGCCCGCCCCCGCCTCGTCGGCCAACGTGCGCGACCTGGAGAAGAAGCTGGAGAGCGCCCTCGGGATGCCCGTGGCGATCCGCACCGACGGGGCGATGAACTCCGGCACCGTGGAGATCGGCTTCGACAACCTCGACCAGCTCGATCGCTTCCTGAGGCGCGTCCTCGGGGAGTGACGCCGAGCGCCGTGCTTGACGGTCTACGGGCGGGCGAGTAACCGTGCGCCGAGGGATCTCGTCAACGAGGGCGGTGCTCACATGACCCGAGACGACAGTGAAGCCCCGGTCGCGGCGCAGGCGCAGGAGCCTGAGTCACCGGGCACCCTCACGACGGTGACGGGCATCTCGGCGTCGATCACCCGCAGCGCGCTCGACGCGGAGGTCCTCCGGGTCGTCGACGCCGACGGGCGGCTGCTCTTCGAGCACAACACCAGCACCCGGGTGACGGTCATCGTGGCCCCGGAGGGCGACCTCGAGCTGCGCGCCCCGCGGGGCAAGGTGAAGATCGTCGCGGCGGAGGGCTTCGAGCTCGACACCCCGTCGCTCCACGCGAAGATCGGCGAGGCCCGGGTGGAGGGCCGCTCGCTCAGCGCCACCTTCGAGCGGGTGAAGAGCGCCGTGGGGGTGATCGAGACCCGCGCCGAGCGCATCATCGAGCGGGCGAAGAACACCTACCGCGAGGTCGAAGAGCTCTCGCAGACCCGCGCCGGGCGGCTGCGCCTGGTCGCCGAGAAGACCGTCAGCCTGCTGGGGCAGCGCGCGGTCGTGAAGGCGAAGGAAGACGTCAAGATCAAGGGCGACAAGGTCTACCTGGCCTGAAGCTTCAACGGAGAGGCGAACGCGATGTTTCCAGCGTCTTCCAAGGGTGGCGGTCAGTGCCTGGCCTTCCCGGATGTGTGCAAGGTGCCCGCGCCCCCAGCGCCCTTCGTGCCGGTGCCCTTTCCCAACATCTCGATGGTGATGCAGGCCTCGGGCACCGCGGGCAAGGTGAAGATCTGCGGCAAGGACGCGGTCACCAAGTCGAGCAGCATCAGCCGCTCCCAGGGCGACGAGGCCGGCACGCTCTTCGGCATGATGAGCCAGGTCAACATGAACAAGACCTCCTACAAAATGGGCGCGTCGAACGTGAAGTTCCAGGGCTCCGACGCCATCACGGTGCTCAAGCCCACGGGGCAGAACGGGATGAGCGCCAACGCCCCGGCGGGCGCCCAGATCGCCCCGAGCCAGACCACGGTCATCATTGTCGGTTGAGCTTGTCGGTTGACGATCGTCGACCGAGAGAATCCCACTTCCCACATCGAAGACTGATCGACGTTGCGCATCGTCAAAGAGACCCCTTTCGAGTTCGGCTTCCTCCCATGGCAGGTCAGGCCCCCGGAGGGGGCGCTGATGGTGTTCCTGAAGGGCACCTTCGACCTGGTGCACGATGGGGTGTGCGCCATCGCCGCCGAGCAGGCGCTCACCACCGGGCCGCTCCACTGGGACGACGACCCCAACCAGTCGCTCCGGCTCGACAGCGACTTCGCCGTGCTCAAGCCGCGCGCCGAGTGTCACTTCGTCGGCCACGCCCACGCCCCCGGGGTGAGCCCGCGGGCAGCCTGCTCGCAGGCTTCCGCGTCGGGGCGGTGGCCCGCAGCCTCGCGGTCTTCGGCGATCGCACCTTCGACGGCTACGGCGCCGTGAGCGCCCCGGCGCCCTTCCACCGCATCCCCATCCGCTGGGAGCTCGCCTTCGGAGGCCCTGGCTACGCGCGCAACCCCATCGGCCGAGGCATCGCCCCGGTCGACACGGAGCTCGGCCGCCGGGTGCTCCTGCCCAACCTCGAAGACAGCGCCGAGCTCATCTCCAGCGCCAGCGACCGGCCGCGTCCCTCGTGCTTCGCCCCTGTCCCCCCGTCGTGGCCCGAGCGCACCCGCAAGGCGGGCACCTACGACCAGCGCTGGCTGAAGACCCGCTGGCCCTGGCTGCCCGACGACTTCGATTACAGCTACTACCTGAGCGCCCCGACATCGCAGCACGCCGAGGGGTACTGGCGAGGCGACGAGGCGGTGGGTCTCCAGAACCTCACGGCGTCGCAGAGCCTCTTCCGCTCCCGGCTGCCGGGGCTGCGGGCGCGCTGCTTCGCGGAGCTGCGCCGAGGGGCGCGGTGGAGTTCATCGAGGTTCCGCTGAGGCTCGACACCATCGTCCTCGATGGCGACAAGGAGCAGTGCCAGTGCGTCTGGCGCGGCCTGCTCGAAGGCGTCGGCGAGAAGATGGCCGAGGTGGAGACCTTCTTCTTCCTCCATGAACCCATCGATGCCGGATACCCGCTGAGCCATTACCAGCAATGGCTGGAGCGGAAGAAGCAGGAGGCCGTCGCGGAGGACGCCGACCTGGAGGCCGTCGAGCCGCCCTCCGAGGAGGCCGCCGCGCTGCCGCCTCCCAGGGCCACGCCGCAGATGCTCCTCGCCGACCTCGCGAAGTCCATGCAGGAGAAGGGGCCCGCGCCGGGGGCCGACCCGGCCGCCCACGCGGCGATGATCGCCCAGGTCTCGGCGCTGGCCGTGGCGCCGCCTCCCCCGCCGATGCCGCAGCCCTCCGCGGTGCGCGCCGGCATGGAGGCGCAGGGCCTCGAGGTCCCCGAGGAGCTGAGGGCGCTCCCCGATGACGAGCCCGAGGAGCCCGAGGCCGAGGAGGCGGAGGCGGCCCCCGGGCTCACCCGCGCGGACGTGCTGAGGCACCGCGCCTACGGGCTGCCGCTGATGGGCGCAGACCTCACGGGCGTCGACCTCTCGGAACTCGACCTCACGGGGCAGGACTTCAGCGAGGCGATCTTGAGCCGGGCCGACCTGCGGGGCTGCGTGCTGCGCGACGCGGTCTTCAAGGACGCGATACTCGACCACGCCGACCTCAGCGAAGGGGACTTCGTCGGGGCGTCCTTCGAGGGGGCCGACCTCACCGGGGTGGCGGCGGTGAGGGTCAACGCCGAGGGGGCGAACTTCGAGGGAGCGACGGCGGAGGGCTCCTCGTGGACGGGCTCCCGGCTCTTCAAGGCCAACCTCAAGGGCGCGGAGTTTCTCCAGTGCTCGCTCAACGCCTGTGATTTCCGGGAGAGCGTGTGCGACGGCGCGGACTTCAGCGGGTCGCGCGGAGAGCAGGCGCACTTCGAGGGGGCCTCGCTGGTCTCCGCGACCTTCGAGTCGGTGAAGTTCGCCCGGGCGGTCTTCGACGACGCCGTGATGACCAACCTCCGCGCCGACGAGAAGGCCGACTTCTCCGAGGCCTCGATGCGGAGGATCAACGCCGTCGAGGCGCACTTCGAGGAGGCCAACCTCCGGGGCGCGCAGTTCGGCGAGGCGATGCTCGACAAGGCCGAGTTCGCCCGGGCGACGCTGGAGCGAGCCAACTTCACGGCGGCTTCCTTGAAGGGAGCGCGCTTCCACGAGGCCAACCTCACCGGCGCCGTGATGCTCAAGGTCGACGCGATGGAGGCCAGCTTCGAGGCGGCGCTGCTCGTCGAGGCCGACCTCCGAGGGGCCAACCTCACCAGCGCCCAGCTCTGGCGGGCCCGCACCGAGCGCGCCCAGCTCGAGCTGGCGCTGCTCCATCGCACCATCCTCGACCCCGACAACCAGGGATGAGCGCCGCGGCACGGGACGACCTCGCGGCGGTGCTCGAACGCTGCCGCGCCCACCGGGCGGCCCTCACCCGCCACCTCACGCTCGCGCCCGACAGCCTGCACCGCGTGCTGCGCTGCACCCGCTGCCAGCAGTGGAGCCTCGACACCCGCGTCTATGAGGGCTTTCTCCAGCTCGGCGACGGAGGCCAGCGCCCCTGCTGGGACCTCGCGGAGCTGCGCGCCTTCGTGGAGTCCCAGCACCTCGCGCTTCACAAGGTCGACCGCGTCGACGCGTGCCGCTGCGGCGCCCCGGCGATCAGCCTCTCCCTCTCGGCCGCGCGCTTCTTCCATGCGATGCCCGGCAGCGGCGCCGAGCTGGTGATCGAGGTCCATTACCAGGACGAGAGCGTGAGGGCGGTGCGCTACGGGAGGAGCCCGCCGGGCGGCGCGGTGTCATTCCTGGAAGAGGTGTCCGAAGAGATTCTCCACGGCGTCTTCGGGGTTCCGCTGACGGTATGGGGCACCTGGCGCAAGGTGATCGCCGAGGCGCAGGGGGCGCTCGGACCCGTGGAGGAGGGCATCGCGCTGGCGGCCTTCCCCCTCTCGGCCGAAGCCTTCCGCGCGGACTTCGAGAAGGCCCTCCAGAGCGACCCCGACCTGCGGGCCTATGGGCTCTCCGGGAGGGTCACCGCCGACCCGGCGTGGCAGTGGCTGCGCTCCGAGCCCGCCCTCGTGGGGCGTCCTGACACCGTGCTGGTGATGATGCTCCGGCACGACGTGCTCGCCGCGCGCATCGCCCTGCTCGCCGCCGCGCGGGGCCTTGGCGCCCGCCGGGAGGGCGACACGGTCTGGGTCGAGGATGGCAACGCCCGCTGGCCCGTCGAGCTCCCGATGGTGGCCGAGGAGGGGCTCCGCCGGGGCTTCACCCTCTCGACGATGGCGGCCGCCGCGGTGACCCACTGCCTCGATCGCATCGAGACCCTCCAGGGCTTCTTCGGGGCCATCGAGCGGCTGCGGCCGGGGGTGGTTCTTACCGTGGAGGGTATGTTCCTCACGGCCTCCAGGGAGGGCGTCGTGGGGCGGCCGATCGACCTGCGCGTCGCGCCCTTCGGCCCCATCCCCGACCCGGAGACCCTCGAGCGCGACCTGCGCTTCTACCTCCACGAGGCGCCTTCGTGGAGCGACCCGTGGAGGGTGTGCCCCTGCGGCGCCGCCCGCACCGTCTCGCTTCACCGATGGAGCCGCGAGGAGCTCACCGCCCCTGGCGTGCGGGCCGACGAGCTCCTCTTCGTGGACGATCCCTCTCCGGGCGAGGGCACCGTGCTGGTGTTCGGGGCCTCGTGCGATCGCCACATCGAGCACGGGCTGCGGTTGCTGCAGGCCTCGCACCCGAAGAGCCTCGGGTCGCTGCGCGCGCAGGCCGAGCTCGACCTGGAGCGGCAGCGCTACGCCATCCGGGTGGCTCGCTACGCCGACGAGGGGGCGAAGGGGGCGGCGCTGGTCGAGGCGGCCAACCTGCTGGACGTCACGGCGCACCCCCGGCTGCTGGCGGGCCTGGTGGCGGCCGCGCTGGGGAGCGAGGCGACGGCGACGGTGAGCACCCTCTCCCGCGAGCTCGCGGTGGTGGCCGAGGAGGGGGTCGACGCGGCCCTCGCGGCGCGCGTGGCGGAGGCGGGCGTGGTGCTCTGGACGATACAGCGGGGCACCGCGCCGACGCCGGTGCGAGAGGTGTTTGCGAGCGACCGATCGACCGCGGCGGCGGGGCTCTTCGAGCAGGTGGAGAATGCCGGGCCGGGTCAGCACGACGGCGCGGGGACTGTGATAGACCGGACGGGGCTTCGGAGCGCGAACCCATGAGGTGGAGATGACGGCGCAACTGTTGTCGGTGAAGGTCCCGTTCTCCACCACCGAGCTCCAGATGGGCTCCTCGGTGGGCGGTCCTGGGGTGAGTCTTTGCACGGAGAGCGACGTGCTCCTCGACTCGGTCGGGGTGATGGACATCCAGTCCAAGGGCACGTTCATGGCGCAGACCAACGCGACCATGGCGATGCTCTCGGCCTCGGTGCAGAAGATCCACTCGCAGGGGAAGGTCGAGATCTGGGCGGGCGGAGGCAAGGCGCCGGCGTCGTGCGGCCTCTCGGCGCCGGCGGCGCCGACGGACGCGGGTCCTCCGGGGGCGACGGTCGAGAAGACCACCGGGCTCGCATGCTCCGCGCTCTCCCTCACCAGCGCGAACTTCGGCCTCTCGGACACCTTCTCGGGCTCGATTCCGGCCTACGCGGTCTCCGTGGGGGTCTACGGCGTCGCGGCGCACGGCGCCCTCACTTCGATCGCGGCGGCGACGGGCATGGACATCGGCGGCGGCGCGCCGGACATCGAAGAGCGGGCCAGCGCCAACATCAAGATGGTCGCCGGGAAGAAGATCTCCGGCCTCGCGCCGCAGATCATCAGCTCCAAGACCCTCGGCAAATACGAGGTGAAGGCGCTGCTGGTGACGGACTTCACCACGCTGCTGTTCACCAACTTCGCGCTGGCGAAGTTCGAGGTGAAGGCCCTCGACGCGTTCAAGACCACATCTCGCAGCTTCGAGGTCGACGGCAGCGCCACCATCGATATCGAGACCAAGGACTTCAAGGGGAAGTCCAAGACGATCGTGATGAACGGCATCACCAAGGTCACCAAGGTGATGGGCGTCGACGGCAAGACCGAGCTCGCCGACGACATGCTGGTCGACCGCAACGCGCTGATGACCGGGGCGCTGTTCGTGATCGGCAACACCGAGGTGAAGGGCACCCTCACGGTGAGCAAGAACACCACGGTGAAGTCGACCCAGACCGTCGATGGCAAGGTCAAGACCGACACGCTGGAGTTCAAGTCGCGGGTGACCTTCGGGCTCTGAGAGCCCTCTTAGCCGGGAGACGGAGCCGATGAGCACGCCGCAGACATTCGCAGTCACTGTTCCGCACTCGACGAGCCAGCTCGCGCTCGGGCGCTGCGCCTGCCCCGACGGGGCCTCGCTGACGACCGTAGGGAGCGTCCTGGTCGACGCCGCGGGCACGCTGACGGTGCAGTCCGACGGCACCTTCACCGCGCAGACCAACGCCACGATGTCGTGGCTCTCCCAGGCCAAGACCGAGGCGCACACCTCCGCGGGCTTCCAGATCTACGCCGGCGGAGGCACGTCCCCGGGGGCCTGCGGGGCGGGGATGCCGGCGGCCTCGCCGGGCGCGACGAAGCCCGCGGAGACCACGGAGAAGGCGGTCAACGTGGGCCTGGCGGCGGCGAGCCTGGGGCGCAACGTGGTCGACGCGAGGGCTGCCCTTGCCGACAAGAGCGCGACGGTCGCCATGAGGGCCGCCGGAGTGGCGGTGCAGGTGCTCGACGCGGCGAAGAACATCGGCGAGGCGGGCAAGGACCTCGGGTCGGACAAGGCCGGGGTCACGGCTCCCTACACGGAGACGGCGTCCGGGGTGGTCGCGGCGGGCGCGGCCATCGCGTCGGGCGACATCGCCGGGGGGCTCGGCGCGCTGGCCACCGTCGCCTCGGGCGTGGCCGGCGCCGCGGCGGGCCCGACGGACATCGAAGAGCGCGCGGTCAACGAGATCAAGATGGTCGCGGGCACGATGATCACGGCCTCGGCGGGCATCGGCTTCGACTACAAGACCCTCAACAAGTTCAGCGTGACGGCGGGCGCGCTCACCAGCTTCACCACCACGGTGTGGGGCGCCTTCTGCCTGTTGAAGTTCGAGGTGAAGGCCATCGGGGCGGTGAAGATGAAGACCGCGAAGGTCGAGGTGAAGGCGAAGAAGGCGGCGACGCTGGACGCCAAGGCGAAGCTCACCTTCGACAGCCCCTTCATCGACTACGACAGCAAGCTCGAGGTGACCAAGACGCTGAACGTCACCCAGAAGACGACGGTGCACAGCCTCGAGGTGAAGAACGCCAAGAAGTCGACGATCGACGGCAACCTCACGGTGACGAAGAACATGAAGATCCACCAGGACATGCTGGTGGAGAAGAACCTCGACGCCAAGAAGGACGTGAAGGTCTCGAAGAAGACCAAGGCCAAGGGCGCCGCGTCCGTGGGCGGCAAGACCAAGGTCTCCTGAGAGCGCCTTCAGAGGGGAGCTGCGGACGATGCCTGACAACATTACCGGTGCCTTGAACGAGCCCGCCTCCCAGCCGGGGGTCACCAACCAGGGCGGCGTCGTCGACTCGGACAACGACCTCACCGACGACCCGGTCGCGGGCACTACCGGTCACGTCGACGTGGCGAGCTTCCCCGGGACGGTGCCTGCCATCGGGGACCAGAAGAAGAAGGCCGAGGAGAGAGCGGCGGCCTCGCCGAAGGGCGGCGACGCGACGGCGCAGGCCTATCGGGCGGAGGTTCCGTTCTCTGCGAGCACCCTGTCGCTGGGCTCGGGGAGCTCGGCGGGCGGGGCCGGGGCGGCCATCACCACGGCGGAGAACGTCTTCGTGGGCGCTACCGGCGTGCTGGGGATGCAGTCCCTCGCGGCGTTCACCGGGCAGACCAAGGCCGGCATGGGGCTCTACTCCGTGGGCGGCACCAGCGCGCACTCGCAGAGCCAGTTCCAGATCTACGCGGGCGGGGGCACGGCGCCGGGGGACTGCGGCAGCGGCGGCCCGGCGGGCACGGTCGACAAGGGCAAGCCCGCCGAGATGGCGGAGAAGATCACCAACGGGGTGTGCAACGCCCTCGGCGTGGTGAAGGCCAGCAACGACCTGTACAACGCAGCGACGAGCTGGAAGGGCGGCGTCTCCGACTACCTCACCGCGGCCAAGGGCCTGACCGACCTCGGAAACAAGGGCAGCGCCATCGTGATGTCGGTCGCCGGTACCGACAAGGACACCGCGAAGGCCGTTAGCAAGTGGTCTGACACGACCTCCGGCACGCTGAATTTCCTCGGTGGCATGGCCAAGGTGAAGGACGACCCGGCGGGGGCGCTCTCGAGCGTCCTCGGCGCAGTGTCGAGCGTCTCCGGGGCGCAGGGCGGCTCTGGCCTGTTCAACCCCGAGCGCCCGGTGCCTGGGCGCGACGGCGCCACCTCGAAGGTGCCGAAGCCCGCTGGCGGTGGCGGTGGCGGTGGCGGTGGTGGTGGTGGTGGTGGTGCTCCTCTCGACATCGAAGAGCGCGCCGCGGCCAAGATCCATATGAGCTGCAACATCAAGGTCGGCGGCAACGCCCCGGAGGGCATCGACTGGAAGACCGCTGGGGCCTTCCTGGCCAACGCGGTCGCCGCGGTGGATTTCGCGACCACCAACTGGGGCGCCTTCGCGGCGGCGATGTTCAAGGTGCGCGCGGTGGTGCTGGTCGATGTGAAGTGTCGGAAGTTCGATATGAAGGCCCTGGCGACTGGCACCTTCATCAGCGCCCACACGACCATCAAGGCCTCCACGATGAGCACCCTCGACGGCGCGACCGAGGTGACCAAGACCCTCACGGTGTTGAAGCACAGCACCCTGCGCGACGAGCTCCTGGTGAAGAAGAACGCCCTCATCAACGAGAACCTGACGGTCAAGCAGAAGACCAAGGTCGACAAGGACGCCAAGTTCCACAAGAACTGCTCCTTCAAGGGCAACGTCACCGCGAATGGGCGCTACGTCGCCAAGGGGGATTTGAGGTCCGTCAATCAGGGCAAGCTGGGATAAGGGCTCAACGGGCCCGCGGCGGACTTCATGGAAGACATCACCACAAGCGAAGCGTTCCAGGCCGCGATGGCCGAAGGGGGACTGGCCGGGGTCCGGGTGCGCGGGGTCACGCTGGAGGACCTCGCCTTCGACACCTTCACCATGACCTCCGTGGCCTTCGAGGGCTGCGTCTTCCGTCGCGTCTCCCTCTCCGTGGCCTCGCTCACCGGGGTGGCCTTCCTGGGCTGCCACTGGGAGGACTGCGTCTGGGAAGACCTCACCCTCCTCGGGGCCCTCTTCACTGCCGGCGCGCGGGGGGAGCCGTCGTACTTCGTACGCACCCGCTTCCGCGGCTTGAGCGCGCAGCAGGCGGTCTTCGAGTCCTGCGGCTTCGAGCAGTGGGCGCTCGGCGAGGCGGGGCTGACGGACGTGAAGTTTCGCGCCTGCGCCCTGCGCGACGTGCTCTGGCTGGAGGTCACCCTGGCGGGCTTCACCTTCGAGGACACCAGCGTCGAGCGGGGCTGGTGGGCCGACGCGCTCGGCGACGGCGGCGAGCTCGTCCGCTGCGACCTGCGGGGGCTGCGGGCCCCCGGGCTCAGCCTCACCGACACCACCTTCGACGCGGTCGAGCTCGCGGAGGCCGACCTCACCGGCGCGACGCTCCTCGGGCTCACGCTCACCGGCATCCGCTCGATGCCCGCGGCGCTCGACGGCGCGCTCCTCACGGGCTGCGACCTCACCGGCAGCGACCTCACCGGCGTGACCCTCCAGAAGGCCGACCTCACGGGCGCCACGCTGGCGAGGGCGACCTTCGACGCGGCCGACCTCACCGGCGCCGACCTCAGCGGCGTGATGGCCGCGGGGGCGTCGTTTCAGGCCGCGGTGGTGCGCGAGGCCAACTTCTCCGGGGCGGTGCTCCAGGGGGCCGACCTGCGGGTGCGCGACGCCGTCGGGGCGCTGTTCTCCGGCGCCGACCTGCGCGCCAGCGATGTCCGCTACGCGGCCTTCTCGCAGTGCCTCTTCGACGCATCGTTGTGGAACGAGGCGCGCACCGGGCACGCGTCCTTCCTCGAGTGCAACTTCGAGGGGGCCGCGCTGGAGGGGGCGTCCTTCGACGGCTGCGCGATGAACGCCTCGTCCCTGGCCGGGGTGCGCGCCGCCGGGGTGTCCTTCCGGGGGTGCGACCTCACCGAGGTAGACGCCTCCGCGGCGCAGCTCGCGGGCGCGGTGCTGGCCGGGGCGCGGCTGCACGACGCGGTGCTGGTCGAGGCCGACCTCACCGGGGCCGACCTCACCGGGGCGCAGCTCTACCGCAGCGACCTGGCGGGGGCGCAGCTCTCGGGCGCCGCGCTGCAGGGCGCCGACCTCACCCGCATCGACGCGCGGGGCTTGCAGCTGGGCACCTGCCGGGTCGACCGCGCGACGGTGTGGGAGGGGGCCGACCTGCGCGGCGCCGTGGCGGCGGGGATCAACTTCAGCGGGGCCAACCTGCGCGACCTCGACGGCCGCGGCGCCGACGCTCGCCGGGTGCCGCTTCGACGAGGCCATGCTGGAGGGCGCGACGCTTCACGACGCCGAGCTGCGCGGCACCTCGTGGGTGAAGGCGAGGTGCCGGGGGGCGGAGTTCAACGGGGCCAGGATGGAGGAGAGCGACCTGCGCGGGGCCGACCTGCGCATGGCGAGCTTCGTCGGGGCGAGCGCCCTGCGGAGCCGGCTGACCCGCGCCGACCTCGACCGGGCGAACCTGGTGAAGTGCGACCTGCGCGAGGCCAACCTCTCGCTCTGCACCATGCGCTACTGCGACCTGTCGCACGCGAAGCTCGACCGGGCGGACTGCACCCACGCCGACCTCACCGGCTCGCTGCTGCACCGCATGAGCGAGCTGGAGACGAAGTGGTTCGACGCGACGCTGGAGCAGGTCGGGCGCACCGACCCGAAGCTCGCGGCGGGCGAGGACTTCGCGCCGGCGCCCCCGAGGGCGTAGCGGGCCGGGGGTCTCAGCTCTGGTCGTCGAAGGTCACGGTGATGCCGTGACGGGTGCGGATCTGGCTCTGCGTGGGGTTGCCCGAGTTGACCGGCGAGGCGGTCTCGAAGTTGGGCACCGACGACATGATGAGCGGGCGGTCGGGGTCGCCGTTGACGTGGATGATCGCGACCTCGGTGCCGATGTGCAGCGGAAACTGCACGCCGTAGCCGCCGCCGGAGGCGGGCTGGGCCATGCGGATCCACCGGGACGCCTTGCCGCCGGCCTTGCCCGCGAGGTCCCAGGGCAGGATGACCTTGTAGCGCCCGTGCTCGTCGAGGGGCGTCGCGCGCACGCCGTCGCTGCCCGCGTCGATCTTGCCGTGGATCACCCCGGCGATGCGCGGGACCGGGGTCATGCGCACCGGACGCCAGGCGACCGCGTAGGGGATGGCGGTGAACTCGTTCTGGTAGGCGCGCGACGAGGAGCCCGCGTCGATGCCCGCCTGCTGCACCGAGTGGCGGATGTCGGTGACGACGTACTGCTGGTCCATGGCGTCGAAGTAGTGGTTCTCGACGGCGAACTTGTGGCCCGGGTGCAGGCCTCGGACGCTGGTGGCGCCGGCGTAGGTCTCGCGGTGCGCGAAGAGTTCCTGCGCGCGGAGCTTGGCGATGCGGGTGCCGCCGGCGGGGTCCTTGAAGTGCTCGCCGTAGTAGACGTGCTCGCCCACGCCGGCGGGGTCGACGTCCTCCTTGCCGACGAGCTCGGTGGAGGGCGTGCGGTAGTTGTAGTCGCGCACGCTCACCTTGGTGGTGACGGTGCGGCGCGTGCGGGTGAGGGCGCTGATGCGGTGCTCGCCGCCCGCGGTGCCGCCGCGCGGGTCGTAGGTGAGCGACTCGAAGCCCTCGAGCTCGGTGAAGTTGTTGTTGCCGTCCGCGAAGACCAGCTTCGACCCGTCGTCGCCGTGCTCGAAGAAGTAGAAGATCCCCTCGTACTCCATCACCCGCGACAAGAACTGGAAGTCGGTCTCCTCGTACTGGACCTTGTATTCGTAGGGCTTGTAGGTCTTCGACAGCCGCAGCTCGTAGTCGTCGCCGTCGTGGAACCCGGCCTCCGTGAGCACGTCCTTGATGACCTGCGGGGCGGAGAGTTCCTGGTAGACCCACGAGCCCGCGGTGAGGGTGGTGTCGAAGAACTTCGGCACCATGCGCAGGTGGTAGAGCACCGGCGAGGGCTCGTTCATGTTGAGCATCTCGACCTCGCGGATGACCCCGTGGACCTTGTGCTCCTCGTTCTCCCCGAAGGCGATGTACGCGTCCTTCACCAGCAGCTCTTCGACGGCGTCGAAGGCCAGCGGGCCGCCCGTGGAGGTCTCCACGATGAGGTCGAAGGCGTAGAGCTGCGAGAGCCCCTCGTGGCCGTCCATCTGCCGTACGTAGAGGTCCGGCGCAGACTCCGCCGTGGTGCGAAACACGACCGTGTAATTCGAGTGCTCCTGCGTGGTCATGGCGCCTCTGTCTCCATCGCTGATGGGTGTGTGGAAGGTGTTGGACCCCCGACGCTATCATGGCCCGGACGGCCGTTGGTGGACGCGGGTAACCTGCGATAGGCTCCGCGGGTCTCCCGATCACCCACCGCCTTCCCCCCGCCGTAGGGTCTCCCGGGGGGGAGTCGAGAGGACCCCTCATGCTCATCCAGAACCGACTTGGAACGCGCTTCGAGCTCCTCCTGCACCCGGCGGCCTCGGTGGCCTCGGGGGTCCCCGTGCCCTACGCGAGCGCCGAGTCGTTTCTGTCGACCTTCACGGCCCCGCAGCGGGCGCAGATGCTCCAGTCGCTCGGGTCGAACTCGTACTTCCCCTCCGTCGACCCCATCGCGCTGCGCAACATCCACAACGACGACGTCGCCTCGACGGTGCTGGTGCGCCTGCTGCGCGCCCGGCACATCGCCTTCCGCCACCCGAGCGCGCCGGTGCAGCGGGCGCCCGTCGTCAACGCAGGCGCCCGGGGAGAGCCCGCGTCGAAGGGCCCGGCGACGGCTCCGCCCGCGGTGAAGGCCGCGGTGGTCTGCGAGCTGCTCGCCATCGAGGCCGCGTGCGCCCACAACGGCCGCAAGGCCAACAAGGCCGGCATCCTGGAGGTGGTGCCGGGACGCCAGGACGACCTGATCCAGCTGAAGTCGACGCTGAAGGGAGGCTGCGGGGAGCATCCCCGCTGGGAGGTGCGCACGCCCTTCTCGTCGACGATCGAGAAGACCGGGGCGAGCTCCTCCTTCGTGGCCAAGAGCTGGGGCTTCAAGGCGCTCGGCATCTTCGAGGTGCAGCCCAAGACGTACTACGTCAACTGCACCTGCTGCACCGGGCCGACGAAGCAGTTCGAGGTGCGCGCCTACCCCATCGACGAGTGGGAGCTGAGCGTCGCCATCGACCTGAAGAAGCCGCCGACGCAGTGGAGCGTCGAGGTGAAGATCACCCCGTGGGAGGAGACCTCGCTCACGCTCAAGACCGACGTGCTGCGCACCTTCAACGACAAGACCGAGCGGCTGAAGTGGGCCCTCGACAAGGTGATGGTGCCGCTGGTCGGCAAGCAGGGCGACTGGGAGTTCTTCAAGACCAAGCTGAAGTTCAGCGGCAAGTGGGCGGAGAACGAGGGCGACCACCGGGCGTTCTACAAGTACACCGCGGGCCTCGAGCTCGACCCGCTGCTCAAGGGGTATTTCCTCATCCCCTTCGGCCCCTCGGCGGCCATCCCCGCGTGGATCAAGAAGTGGACGACCGACTACATCGGCGACCTCTACCTGTATCTGAAGTTCGAGGGCGAGGTGAAGCTCTTCGGCTCGTGGAGCCGCACCACCGCCGACAAGTCCAGCGCGCAGGTCGAGGGCTCCGGCAAGATCACCGTGAAGGCCGGCGGCAACCTCTTCCTGATGAAGAAGAGCGCGCTCAACCTCGACGTCAACGGCGCCACCAGCATCACCGCCGAGGCCAAGGCCCCGGTGTCGCGGATGCCCGCGGTCGAGTACGACCTGAAGTGGGGCGGGCTGGAGATCGAGCTCACCATCGAGGCCGCCTGGGGGCTCGTCGAGTACAAGCGCAAGTGGAAGCCCATCGAGGGCTTCTCGCTGCTGGAGAAGATGCTCGGCCGCAAGCCCGATCCCTGGTACCCGCTGGGTCACTGAGGTAACGGGAGCCCGATGAGCGACACAGCGCGCGGTGCGTGGTGCCGGTGGAGATCGCTGGCCCTGCTGGCGCTCGTCGTCGCGGGCTGCCCCCAGGGCCTACAAGGCGACGACGGCGGCGAGGACACGGTGCTCGTCGCGCAGGCCGTCACCTGCGACCCGGCCATCGAGCGCTACCCCATCGCGGCCCCGCACAACGGCGGCTACGACCGCGCCTGGAACAACTTCACCTGCGCCCCGCACCCCGGCGGCAGCCCCGACAACTCCGACTACGGCGGCGACCACCACGGCAACGACCTCTTCGCCCCGCGAGGCGCTCCCATCGTCGCGGTGCGGGCGGGGCGGGTCACCCGCGCTGGCGAGGTGTCGTCGACCTCGGGGCTGCGCGTGACCATCGAGGACTCCTGCGGCTGGAGCTACTACTTCGGTCACCTCGACAGCATCGCGCCGGGCATCGGCGTCGGGGCGAGGGTGGTCGCCGGGCAGGTGATCGGCACCCTCGGCGACACGGGCACGCGAGGCACCGCGCCGCACCTTCACTTCAACGTCCACCGCGACGGCAACTACAGCAACGACGTCGACCCGTATCCCCTGCTGCGCGCGGCCGACGCCACGGCGTGCGACGCGACCGCGACGCCGGGTACACCGCCGCCGCAGACCTGCGCCCCTAGGTGCGATGGCGCCTCGACGCTGGTCTCGCGCGACTGCACGCGAGGCAACTGCGGGGCCTACGGCGCGGGCTGCGTGAGCGACACCCTCGGGCCGCGCTGCGTGTTCTTCGCGTGCCCCGCGCTGGGCGAGCAGGACACCTGCTGGCTCGGCCGGTACATCGGCCACTGCCGCAACGGCCAGCTCGTGTCTCAGGGCGACTGCGGCGCCTACGGCGCGACCTGCGTGCAGGACGGGACCAGCGCCCGCTGCGCCTCCCCCTCGTGCGGCCGGAGCGGCTCCTACGACGCCTGCCTCGCCGGCCGGTACATCACCCGCTGTCGCGACGGCGTGGCGCAGGCTCCGGCGGGCGACTGCGGTGCCTACGGGGCGCGCTGCGTCGACGACAGCCTCGGGGCGCGGTGCGTGTTCTTCGCGTGCCGGCCGCAGGGGGAGCACGACACCTGCTGGCTCGGGCGCTACCGCGGCCGGTGCTTCAACGGGCAGCTCACCGCGCAGGCCGACTGCGGCGCGATGGGTGGGCGCTGCGTCGAGGACAGCGTGGGGTCGCGCTGCGTGTCGACGCTCTGCCCCGCGACGCGAGGAGAGGTGACCTTCTGCGTGGCGCCGCATCGCATCGCGCGCTGCAGCGACGGGATGTTCATGGGCTATGAGGCCGACTGCGCCGCGGCCGGGAGCACCTGCGCGCAGGCCTCCGCGACCGCCGCCCGCTGCGTGCGCGCGGGTGAGCCGCCGCCCGCCTTCGACGCGGGCCCGCCGCCCCCGCCGGTCGACGCCGGGCCGCCGCCGGACCTGGGCTTCTCGCTGCCCGACGCGTGGGTGCCGCTGCCCGTCGATGCGTCGCTCCCGCCGGCCGATGTGGCGATTCCGGTCGACCTGCCGCCGACCGCCGACGTGCCGCTGCCCGACGATGTCGAGTCGTTCTTTGTTCCGGATGGCGGAGCGATGGCGGCCGAGGTCACGAACGCCCATCCCCCCGTCGAGGACGACGGCAAGGACCCGTGCGCCATCTGCCGCCCGCTCGGCCGCTGTCCGCCGCAGTGCGACGCCGACGGAGGGACGGTCGCCGGGGATGCTGGCGACTCCCTTGTGGGCCCCGGCTGCGCCTGCCAAACGGGGGCGCGATCGTCTGCGGGAGGGGGACTCGCGAGCGTGCTGGCGTGCGCGCTCGGCCTGAGCCTGATGCGTCGGCGGCGACGCTAGATCGAGCCGCAGCCGGTCGCGGGGTTGAAGCACATCCCCGAGGGGCAGGCGCAGACCCGCACCGTATGGCTCGACGCCGGGGGACAGCTGCACGCGCCGACGGAGCAGCGGTTGGGGAAGTCCCCCACGGACATGCAGCACAGGCCGGTGTCGATGGTTCCGCCGGTGAGGGTGCAGCGCTGGGCGAGCGCGTCGCCGCTGTCCCCTGCGGGGAGGTCCGTCGCGGGGGCGTCCGTCGCGGTGGCGTCCGTCGCGGGGACGTCGTCCGTCGCGGTGGCGTCCGTCGAAGGGACATCCGTCGAGGGGGCGTCGTCCGAAGGGGCGTCCATCGCGGGGACGTCGGCGCCGCCCGCGTCGCGGATCACATCGGCGGGGACGTCCGTCCCGGTGTCGACGCGGCCGCGGTCGGTCGGGACGTCGGTGCGGACGTCGGCGGTGACGTCGACGAGCGATCCCGAGTCGGCGGCGGGCAGCGGCTCGTCGAAGCACCCAGCGCCGAACAGACCCAGCGCGCCCAGCGCGAGGAGACCCTGAACCGAAGGACGGATGTTCATGAGACAGCGGAGTAACTGATCGCGCCCGAAGCGTCGAGCGGTGTTGCGACGGACGGCGGTGCGCGGGCACCATCCGCCGATGCCCCCGATGCCGCTCCATCTCCGCGCGCAGGCCAGCGCCGCCCGTGCGCTCCTGAAGCTCCCCCGCCCGGTGCTGGTGGGCCTGTCCGGGGGGAGGCGCGTGGAGCGCGACGGGTGCGTCCTCGACGAGCAGCTGCAGTTCATGCTCTCGCTCGCCGAGCGCCTGGGCAGGGGGATCGCCAACGCTGACGCCACCCTCGCCGAGCGCCGCGCCGCCATGGACCACGACGCCGTCCTCTTCGCGCCGACCGCCCCCGCCCTGGAGAGCGTGCGCGACGAGCGGGTGAGCGAGCACGTCACCGCGCGCGTGTACCGCCCGCACTGGCTGCCGAATCCATCGCCCGCGCTGGTCTACCTTCACGGCGGAGGCTTCGTGCTGGGCAGCCTCGACTCGCACGACCCGGTGTGCCGGGCGCTCGCCGACGAGGCCCGCTGCGTGGTGATCTCGGTGGACTACCGCCTGGCGCCGGAGCACCCCTTCCCGGCCGCAGCGGACGACGCGACGGAGGCCTTCCGCTGGGTGATCGCCCACGCGGCCCGGCTCGGCGTCGACCCGAAGCGCGTGGCGGTCGGCGGAGACAGCGCGGGGGGCAACCTCGCGGCGGTGGTGGCGCTCGACACCCGCGACGACCCGCATCCCCCGTGCTTCCAGGCGCTGATCTATCCCGCGGTCGACCAGACGCGGTCGTTTCCCTCGCTCAAGATCATGGAGCGGGGCTTCCTGCTCGACCGGGCGACCATCGACTGGTTTCTGGAGCAGTACTCGCCCGACCCGGCCAACTGGGACAAGCCGCGGGCCTCTCCGTGGTTCGCGGACGTGAAGTCCGTGGCCCCGGCGCTGGTGCAGACGGCGGGCTTCGATCCGCTGCGCGACGAGGGCGAGGCCTACGCGGTGAAGCTGCGGGAGGCGGGGGTGGCGGTGAGCTCGAAGCGCTACCCGAGCATGGTGCACGGGTACATCAGCATCACCGGGTCGATCGTGGTGGCGCGAGAGGCCTGGGGCGACCTGGTCGTCGCGCTGCGAGGGGCCTTCCGCTGAGGGGCGGTCGTCACACCAGCTTCGCGGTGTTGGCGAGGCCCTGCTCCCGGGCCATGTCGCTGACGGCGCGGCGCACCGCGGCGTGCACCCGCAGGTCGAGGGGGTTGGGCACGAGGTCGCCAGGCTCGGCGTGCGCCGCGATGGCCTCGGCGGCGGCGAGGCGCATCTCCGGGGTGATCTTCGAGGCGCGGACGTCGAGGGCGCCGCGGAAGATGCCGGGGAAGGCGAGGGCGTTGTTGATGGAGCGGCCGTCGCCCGCGTAGGCGGCGCCCGCGGCCACGGCGA
The DNA here is from genome assembly GCA_016704445.1 of Deltaproteobacteria bacterium. GTDB lineage: Bacteria > Myxococcota_A > Polyangia > Polyangiales > SCUS01. The sequence continues at coordinate 96,868 of JADJAE010000020.1, read as the reverse complement.
CGTCGGGGTTGATCTCGGCGTCGGGGTTGGAGAGCGCGAAGATCACCTGGCCGCGGCGCACCATGTCCGGTCGGATGAGCCCCGGGCGGCCGGTGGTGGCCACCACGATGTCGGCCTCGCGCATGATGGTCGCCATGTCGGTGATCGAGGCGCCGAAGGTACGCATGCGGTCGCAGGCCTCGATGGAGAGGTCGCTCACCAGCACCTCGCGGGCGCCGTAGGAGAGCGCCGTGCGAGCGATGGCGCTGCCCGCGGCGCCGAGGCCGATCTGGCCCACGCGCGAGGACTTGAAGTCGACGCCGATGAGCTTGCAGGCGTTGAGGATGGCGGCGAGGGCCACGGTGGCGGTGCCCCACTGGTCGTCGTGCATCACGGGCTTCGGGAGCCGGGCGGCGAGCTCCTCCTCGATGCGGAAGCAGTCGGGCATGCGGATGTCTTCGAGGTGGATGCCGCCGAAGCCCGTGGAGGTGCGCATCACGGTCTCGATGAACTCCGCCGGGTCGAGGGTGTTGATGAGGATGGGCGTGGCGGAGATGCCCGCGAAGCGGTCGTAGAGGGCGGCCTTGCCCTCCATGACGGGGAGGCTGGCGAGGGGGCCGATGTTGCCGAGGCCCAGCACCCGCGTGCCGTTGGTGAAGATGCCCACGGAGGTGGCGATGCCGGTGAAGTCCCAGGCGAGGTCGGGGTCGCGCTGGAGGGCGAGGGCCACGCGGGCGACGCCGGGCGTGTAGATGTAGCGGAGGTCGGAGAGGTTCTCGATCTTGCTGCGGCTGGTCGTGTGGAGCTTGCCGCCGCGGTGCGCCTCGAAGACCCGGTCGGTGGTCGAGATGAGCTCGATCTCCGGGAGCGCGCGGATCACGTCGAGCACGCGGGCCGTGTGGGCCTCGTCGTCGGTCTCGATGGTGACGTCGCGGACGGTGTCGTTCTCGCCGATGCTGACGGTGCTGATCTCGCCGACGAGGCTGTGCGCGTCGGCGATGGCGGAGGCGAGGTGCGCGAACTGACCCGGGCGGTGACGAAGGCGAACCCGGACGATGGTGTCGTGGCTGTATTTCCGCATGGCGGCGCAGCGTATACCCGAGACGACGGATCACAACGATCGTGAACGGGATCACAACGGTCGTGAACGGGGGGACTGGTGACGTGGGCGGGGTCAGGTCGCGAAGAGGTACGTCCCGAAGCCCAGCGTGTCGCGGCCCCAGCGAAGGTAGATCTCCCGCCACCGGGTGATGCGCGCCTTCATCGCGGGCGCGTCGGGGTCGTCGGGGTGCGCCGCCACGTAGCGCTCGACGGCGTTGGCGTAGCGGCCCTCGAAGTGGTCCCACTCGTCGGCGCTGCTGGTCATCGCGTAGCGGGCGATGAGCCCCTGCTCCATCGCGCCGAAGACGTTGTCGGCGTGCGTGCCGTAGCTGTCGCGCGGCACCCCGAAGGCCTCCAGGTACTCCGCCGCGGGCTCGCGCGCCCAGTACCCCTCGCCCACCAGCAGCATCCCCCCGGGCCGTACCCACGCCTTCATGCTCCGCAGCATCGCGCGGTACCCGCCGTCGGGGATGGCGCCGACGTTCATCACCAGGTCGAAGGTGCCGAGGCCCTCGGCGAAGTCCTCGATGGCCCGCTCGTGGAGCACCACGGTGGCGGGCGGGGGCAGCGACGCGAGGCGGGCGCGCGCCTCGGCCAGCAGCGCAGGCGAGCGGTCGACGCCGACCCCGTGGGCGCCGTAGCGGGCGAGCACCCGCCGCAGGATCTCCCCCTTGCCGCAACCCAGGTCGAGCACCCGCGCGCCCTGCGGAAGCCCGAGCAGCGCGATGAGCTCGTCGAGCCGGCGGCCGTCGATGGGGCTGCACACGTCGTGGTCGGTGAAGGCGATGGCGGAGAATTTCGCGCGGTCCATGGGAGGGCATTGAGCACCACGCGGGCGGGGGCGCTGTCCACCCGGCGGCGATCACGAGTCGGCGATCACCACCACGCGGTCGCCCTCGGCGAAGGTCAGCCGGGCGCTCTTCTTCGGGTTGAGCTTCGGCGCGCGGCCTCCGGTCGTCCCGGCGATGTCGTAGCCGATGGCGATCTCGCCGCGGCGGCGCGCCGCCTCGATCACCGCGGAGAAGTCCACGGCCTCGCCCGTCGCCACGTAGGCGCCGGCGTCCTTCAGGTAGATCTCCGCGCCGTCGGCGTCGAAGAGGTCCTCGAAGACGGCGCCGAGGGCCTTGTTCTCCGCGAGCTGCGCGAGCAGCAGGCTGATGAGGTTCTCGCTGACGATGAAGTCATCGGTCTCGGTGACCTCCGCGAGCTTCTGGTTGCGCGCGTCGAGCATCTCGCTCACCACCGAGAAGGTCTCGCCGTGCTTCTGCTCGATGTCCCGCAGGTGGAGCAGCGTCACCAGGGTGATCGCGTCGGCCTCCTGCACCCCGCGCCTGTCCGCGTAGGACAGGGTGATCACGTGCTGGAAGCCGCTCACCCCGGCCGCGTCGAGCACCCGCCGGTCGTTGATGTCCCCCTTCACCGTGCGAACCTTGTGGTTCACCAGCTCGGACCCCAGCGCGTCGAGGTCCTCGCCGGGCGAGTCGTCCTCCGCGATGATCGTGAGCTCCGAGCCCGGCACCGCGTACTTGTCGAGCTCGCTCACCACCGTGGCGCCGCGGCTGTTCCACCCGAGGATGAGCGTGCGCTCCGGGGCGCGCACGGCCTCCACCGCGGGACGCAGCACGGACTCGTCGACCTTCGGCGCAGAGCGCGCCGCGGTGATCTTGTCGTCGTCCTCGGCGATCACGATGAGCGCGTCCCCCGCCGAGAGCTTCGTGTCCATCGCGGGGAGGAGCTGCGTCTTCCCCCCGGCGGTGCGTAGCCCGATGACCGCGGCGTCCTCGAAGGCGTCGAGGGACTCTCCGAAGGTCTTGCCCGCGAGCGCCGTGGCCTTGTGGAAGTAGATCTCGTCGCCGCCGAAATCGAGCAGCTCGGTGTAGATCGCCGAGAGCCCCGACTGGCGGCACGTCTGCACGGCGATGCGCGCGATGACGTCGCCGGACATCACCAGCTCCACCTGGTCGCGGCCCACCATGCGCGCCGGGACGCGGTTCTTGATGTCGCGAATCTCCGCCACGATGTGGTGCCTGCCCGACTCGCGCGGCTTGTGGCCGACCAGCGCCAGGATGGTCTTGATGACGCTCGCGTCGGGGTCCGGCGACTCCTCGGGCCCGAGCACCACGACGGCGCGCGCGGTCTCCGGGCTGCCCAGGTCGAGGTCGTCGAGGTCGATGGGGCTGCCCCTCCGGCACACCACCCGAGAGCCGCGCAGGTCGGGCACCTTGGTCGCGAGCTCGTCCTCCATCTCGACCTTGTCCTTGTCGGCGAGCACCACGATCACCCCGCCGCCCTGCTTGTTCTCCGAGGCCGCGCAGAGCTCGCTCACCACCGTGAAGACCTGCGCCGACCAGCCCAGGATGAGCGTGTGCCCCTCCTCCAGGACGCGGCTGCGGCCCTTGCGCAGGTCGTCGAGCCGGGCCTCGAGGCCGCTGTTGAGCACTCCGATGAAGGCGCTCACGATGAAGATGCCGCCCAGGGTGACCACCAGCATCAGCGCCAGGTAGAGCTTGCTGCCGTCGTCGCCGCCTACGGCGCCGGCGTCCATGGCGCGCATGCCGCTCATCCAGATCAGGGTGATGAGCCCGGGGCGGTGGCCCTCGGAGTCCGCGGGGGCGACGCCGAGCGCGTAGGCCAGGACTCCGCCCACGATGACCACCAGCAGAGACGCGAGGGCGAGCGCCCCGACGAGGGCCATGGGCCCGCGGGACATGAAGTTGTCGAAGCGATATCGGAAGCGATCTCGGGCGGTGACGGGTCGGCGAATGGACCGCGTATCGCCCGAAGCGCGGCGGGGCGGCAAGCGCCCAGCGATCAGGTCACTGCACGTTGCCGAAGCCCGGGAGCACCGAGTTGATGACGTTGTTGATGGTGTTGGTGGCGCCGCGCATGAAGAAGTCGCGGGCGACGGTGCCGTGGGTCTCGAAGGGAGCGCGGATCGAGACGTAGTGGTCGACGGTGACCTCGCCGCGGAGGGTGTAGTTGAGCTGCGGCGCGCCGCTGGCGACGAGCAGCGAGGCGGGCACTCCTCCCCAGGGGATGGTCATGGTGGCGCTGACCGGGGTCCAGCGGCCGGGGGGGATCTGCGCGGCCACGGCGGAGACGCCCGCGCCGATGTCGTTGCCCTCGATGAACATGTGGGCGCGCAGGTCGTGGAGGTCGAGGGTGAAGGTGTTGGTGTTGTAGGCGATGAAGTCGACCTGGAAGGTGAGCCCCGCGGCGTCGACGCCGGTGAAGCGCAGCTCGCGCGCCTGGATCTGCGGGATCTCGGCGGTGATGGTGCACCCCACGGAGGACAGACCGGCGAGGCCGAGGGCGAGGAGGAGGTGACGGCGTGTGGGGCTCATGGCGGCATCGCTCCAGGGAGGGAGTCAGGTCGACGAGGGGTGAGAATGGGTCTTATACGCCGGAAGAGGCGCGGAGCTGTACGGCCCAACGCCGGGGCACTTACCAGCTCGCAGGCAGCGCGACCCGGCGCGTGCGGCCCTCGTAGACCACCTCGACGGAGCTCGCCCCGGAGGGGGACGGGGGCACGAGCACGTGCACCTCGTCGCTGTCGCCGAGCGGGTCGGCCTGGGCCACCGAGCGGCGGAGGAGCAGGCCCGCGGCGTCGAGCCAGCGGAGCGTCGCGTTGCCGCCGGCGGCAGGGGGCAGGTCGAGCGCGTCGAGCCACTCGCTCTCGGCGCCGTGGTCGAAGCGCAGCACCCGGTGGCGGAGCCTCGGCCGCGCGGCGAGCGAGGAGCCTCGAAGGTCGATCGAGGCGTTGGAGCCGTTGACCGCGATGATCCGCTCCCAGAGGGCGGTGTAGTTGTAGTCGGAGATCCAGCGGGGCTGGCAGTAGCCCATGAAGTCGAAGGCGTTGGGGCGCACGAGCCCGCGGCGCCGCTCGTCGAAGCCCCAGCCCCCGATGGTTCCGCCGCGGTAGGGAAACTCCGGGTCGGGACCGGCGGCGGCTCCGCAGGGCGCGTGCGCGCGGCCGTGGTTGTGACCGATCTCGTGCACGAAGGTCTCGGCGGCCCGGTCGCCGTCGAAGCCGAGGCCCGCGGCGACCCTGCCCCGGGGATCATCGGGGTAGGCCGAGAGGTAGCCCTGCCCGAGGGTGCAGGGGCCCTGGCAATACTCGTCGAAGTATTCCGTCGGGGCGACCATGCCGTAGTAGTAGTGGCTGGACGGCACCTCATCGCGGGTGCGCAGGAAGCGCAGCGACGAGATCATGGCGCCGAAGTCGGCGCTGCCGGACGGGAGCAGCCCCCGCGACCAGGCGACCGGCTCGTGCACGGTGATGCGCACCTCGCGCACCGGGTACATCGCGCGCAGGGCCGAGCGCATCCGCTCGATCTGCTCGGGGGAGGTGTCCGGGAGCCTGCCGGACTTGTCGGCGTCCCAGCGCATCGGGACGAGGACGATGTCGATGCCGCCGCCGTCGTCCTGGGCGGGCACCGGGAGGGAGGCTCCGTCGGAGGGGAAGCGCGCGTCGTCGGGGGTGCCGGGCTCGACCTCGGCTCCGCCGGGAGCGAGCAGCCGCACCGAGAGCCGCGTGTCGGGCCCCATCGCCTCCTCTGGCACCTCGAAATGGAACACCGAGCTGGTGTCGTCGTCGCGCGAGGCCCGCGAGATCAGTCGCCGGTCGCGGAGGATGGTCCCCTGGTCTCCGCGGCGCACCGTGAGCTCGCCCTCGACGCCCCGCGCTTGATAGCCCGCCTCGGGGCGCACGTAGACCCGCACGACCGCGCTGCGCCCTGCGATCACCGGGATGCTCCGCCCGGTCGCCACGCTGCCCGCCGCCAGGAGCGGCACCTTCACGGCCTGGAAGAGGGAGACGTCGGTGATGGTGAGCGCCCGAACGAGCCCCGGCGCCTGCGCGACATCCGCGGCGGTGTTGGTGTTGCTGTCGATGACGGCGGTGGCGTCTGCCGCGCCCCGATCGGTGGCGGCGTCTGCGACCGTGGAGGGGTCATCCCCGGCGCAGCCCAGGAGGAGCGACAGCGCGCACGGAGCGAGGTGGCGGGAGGGCAGCATGGGCGGTGGAAGTACGTGCGCCGATGGGCGGGGGTGTCAAGGCGACGGCCGGGGCGCTGTCGAGCGCCCTGCCGGGAGGATCAACCTCGGCCGTGGAGCGAGAGCGCGCGCTGGTGCGCCGTGTACGCGGGGATCGCGTGGGCGACGACCCCGGCCAGCGAGAGCGGCCCCGCCAGGAGGAAGAAGGCCGAGTAGAACATCGACGCGACGACGAACCAGAACAGTGCCCGGAGGAAGTCGCCGTTGTAGAGCTGTCCCGCGCCCGGGATGAAGAACGACAGCATCGCAGCGGTACCGGCCTTGGTCATTCGAACCTCACAGTCGCGACTCCACAATGGTCGCGCCGGAGTTGTAGCCACGGCGGGAGGGCTTCGCACGTGCTGAGGGGGAAGAATTCCATCGGGCCCGACGAAGCGGCGCGGGTGGAGGCGGCGCGAGAGGCCCTGCTGGGCTGGTACGCCGCGAGCGCGAGGGCGCTCCCGTGGCGCGCCCAAGGGACCACGGCGTGGGCGACGTGGGTGAGCGAGGTGATGCTCCAGCAGACGCGGGTGGAGACGGTGGTGCCGTACTTCGCTCGCTTCATGGAGCGCTTTCCCACGCCGAGGCACATGGCCGAGGCGAGCGAGGCGGAGGTGCTGGGGCAGTGGGCGGGCATCGGGTACTACCGCCGGGCGCGCTTCCTCCACGCGGGGGCGAAGGCGGTGTGCGAGCGCCACGGGGGGGAGGTTCCGCGGGGGGTGGAGGCGCTGAGGGCGCTGGACGGCGTCGGGGAGTACACCGCCGGCGCCATCGCGAGCATCGCCTTCGGAGAGCGCGCCGCGCTGGTGGACGGCAACGTCGAGCGGGTGCTCACCCGGCTCTTCGCCATCGAAGGGGACCCGAAGTCGTCGGCGGTGAAGAAGCACCTGTGGGCGCTGGCCGCGGGCTTCGCCGACCACCCCGACGCGGGCGCGGTCAACCAGTCGCTGATGGAGCTCGGGGCGACGGTGTGCGCCCCGGCGGCGCCGCGCTGTCTTACCTGCCCCGTAAGGTCGATGTGCAGGGCGGCGCAGGAGGGAGAGCCCGAGCGCTACCCCGAGAAGGCCCCCAGGAAGGCCCCGCGCGACGAGGACTGGACGGCGCTGCTGGGGCTCTACCAGGGGAGGGCGCTGCTGGTTCAGAGCGCGCTGGGGCGCTGGGAGGGGATGCTGGTGCCGGTGATGGTCCCTGGGGTGGTCGACCCCGCCTCGCTGGCGGGCCGCGCCGGGGCCCACGCCGTCATGGACCACGGGGTGGTGGTGCACGTGCTCACCCACGCCCGGATGCGGCTGCGGGTGTTCTCCGCCACCCTCGACGAGGCGCCGACGGAGGGCACCCTGGTGTCCATGGACGCCCTCGCGGGCCTCGCGGTGCCGAAGGTCACGCTGCGGGTGCTGTCGGCGGTGCGTTCCAGCGGAGACGCAGCCCCCAGGCGAAGGCGCTGAGCTGCAGGGCGCCGCCGAGCAGGCGCGCCGAGAGCAGGGCGAGGCTCCCGCCGCGGGCGTCGTGGATGACCACGCCGCGCCACGCGGTCGCGGCGGTGAAGCCGTGGGCGCCGAGGGACAGCAGCGCGCCGAGGGCGGCGAGGGCGAAGAGCGGTCGGCGGGCGCGGCCGTCCGTGGGGGCGAGCGCGAGGGTGACGAGGCCGGTGACGAAGGCGTGCATGGAGAGCCGCGCGGTGGCGATGGGGTAGCCCGCGAGGTGCCACGGCGACGACGGCGGCTGGAGCGCCACGAACTCCCAGACGGAAGAGAGCGCCCCCACCGCGAGGCACGCGAGCGCGAGGCGGACCAGGGAGCGATCGGCGCTCACGGGGCGACGCTCTCCCCCATCGCCGAGAGCGCCTGACGGGCGCCGCGGTGGCCCGGGTCTCGCTCGAGCACCATGCGCAGCGCGCGGACGGCCTCGGCGCGCTGGCCCATGGCGTTGCGGGCCTTGCCGATGAGGACGCGGGCGTCGAGGGCGCCTCGGCCGCCCTGGGCCACGGCGTCGTTGGCGTGGGCGATGGTCTCCTGGTAGCGCCCGGCGGCGAAGGACTGCTGCGCGAGGGAGAGCGCGCTGTGAGCGCTGCGCCGCGCCGGAGGAGCGCCCGCATCGACGACCACCGCGGGAGCAGGAGCCGCGACCACCGCGGGCGCAGGCGCGGGCGGAGCGGCGATGGGAGCGGGCGCAGGAGGGGGTGGAGCGACGACAGGAGCGGGCGCAGGCGGCGCGGCGACGGGGGCGGTCGCGGCGACCGGCGGGAGAGGAGCGGGGTTGGGATTACCCCGTCGGGTAAGGCCGACCGCGGCGGCGAGGGTGACGACAGAGGCGAGGGAGACGACGGCGACGAGGGGCCACCGGCTGCGGGAGCGCGCCGGAGGGGAAGGCGGTCGCAGCAGCGCGGTGGCGGACATGGTGACCGTGTCGGGGACCCCATCGGCCAGCGGAGGCGCGGCGTCGAGGGGGCGGCCGAGCGCGTCGGCCAGCAGGGCGGCGGAGTCGAAGCGGTCGGACGGGTCCTTGGAGAGGCAGCGGAGGATGATGGCCTCCAGGCCCGGGGGGATGTTCGCGGAGGGAGCGCGGCGGCGGGGGAGTCGGGCTCCTGGGCCATGTGGCGGGCGAGCAGCTCGACCATCGAGGCGTCCTGGAAGAGCTGGCTCCCGGTGGCGCACTCGAAGAGCACGGCGCCGAGGGAGTAGAGGTCGGTGCGGGCGTCGACCTCCCGGCCGCGGGCCTGCTCCGGGGCCATGTACGCGGGCGACCCGAAGAGCTCGCCAGCGCGGGTGACGTTGGCGTCCGTGCCCCCGAGGATCGCCGCGTTGGAGGTCTTGGCCACCCCGAAGTCGAGCACCTTCACGGCGCCGTCCTCGGTGAGGAAGATGTTCTCCGGCTTGATGTCCCGGTGCACCACCCCGACGGCGTGCGCGGCGGCCAGCGCCCTCGCCACCGCGGTCCCGATGCGCACGCACTCCGCGCTCGGCAGCCGACCCTGCTCCGAGGTCTTCGCCCGCTCCAGCCGCGCCCTCAGCGACTCGCCTCGCAGCCGCTCCATGGCGAAGAAGAGCCGCCCGTCGTCGGTGGTCCCGAGGTCGTAGACGTGCACCAGGTTGGGGTGCGACAGCGCCGCGATGGCCCTGGCCTCCAGGCGGAAGCGCTGCACCAGCGAGGGGTCCGACGAGAGCGCGGGGGACAGCACCTTCAGGGCCACCGGGCGCCCGAGGTCCATGTGCTCGGCGGCGTAGACCTCCCCCATGCCCCCGGCGCCGATCTGCGCCCCGAGGCGGTACGGCGTCCCTGGAAGCACCCGCGGGTCGCGCGGGGCGAGCGGCTCGGTGTTCACCTGCTGCCTCAGCCTCGGCGGGTCGGCGGTGGTTCCGCGCTGCGACCGGGCCTCGGCGATCCAGCGCCGGTTGCGCTCGGACTCGGCCTCCTGGGCGCCGGGGAGCATCGCCCTCAGCCCCTCGGAGATCACCTCGCGGTCGATGCGGAGGCCCTCGGCCTGGGCGAGGTCGAGCAGCGCCCGGCGGGCGGTGGTCGCGTCGGCGAAGCGCTGCGCCGGATCGAAGGCCGTCATGCAGGCGACCCAGCGATCGAGCGAGGCGGGGACGTCCGGGCGCATGGTCGAGGGCGCGGCGGGGCGGTGGGATCCGTCGGCCAGGGCGCGCAGGTGGTCGACGATGTCGAGGGTCATCCAGTCGCGCAGGGTGAGGAGCTCCCAGGCCACGACGCCGATGGCGTAGAGGTCGGTGCGCGGGTCGAGGGGCTCGCGACGCGCCTGCTCGGGGGACATGTACCCGGGCTTGCCGAAGATGCCGCCGTGGACGGTCTGCGCGCTGCGGCCGACGGCGAGGGCGGTGCCGAAGTCGAGCACCTTCACGTCGCCGTCCCAGGAGGCGCGCATGTTCTCGGGGGAGAGGTCGCGGTGCACGAGGTGGAAGGGCGTCCCGTCGAGGCCCTGCGCCCGGTGCGCGTAGGCCATGCCGTCGAGCACCGCCGCGAGGCAGGAGAGCACCACGTCGAGGGGGGGATACCGCCGTGACCCACGGCCCGCGTCGATGAGCTCGGCGAGGTCGGTTCCGCCGACGTACTCCATCGCGAGGAAGGGGACGCCCTGCTCGATGGCGACCTCCATCACCTGGCCGATGTTGGGGTGCTGGAGCGCGCAGAGCACCCGGCCCTCGTCGAGGAAGCGCGCGACCAGGTTGTCCTCCCCGGTGAACTCCGCGCGGATGGTCTTCACCACGCAGAGCTTCTGGGCGTGGGCGATGGAGCCCGCGAGCGCCAGGTGGATCTCTCCCATGCCGCCGCGGGCGATGGTTCCGAGGAGGAGGTAGCGGCCGAAGGAGCGGCTGGACCCCGAACCGGAGAACCGGGGAGCGGCCGGGTCGGTGTCAGCGGGGTCGGGCATCGGGTGGGAGGGTGAGAGCGAGCGTCACCCCCGAGGGCGGAGCGCGACGGAGCGTTGGAGGAGCGAGCGGAAGGAGGTCGACGCGGGCTTCGGGGCGGCGTCGGTGAAGTGCGCGGCGATGTGGGCGACGGGCATCGAGGGGGCGAAGCGCTCGGAGCGTCGCTCGGTGGACTCCTCGCGGGCGACGCTGGGGGTCGCGGTGGTGATGGGCAGCGGCGGCGCCGGGACCTGGTTCACCTTGGGGAGCGCTCGTCCCACGCGGAAGGCGACGGTCTCGACGTGGTCGGCCTCGTCGTCGCCGAAGCCCGGGGAGACGACGGATCCAGCGGCGAAGGAGGCCGCGATCCGGTCGTCGGCCTGCTGCGAAGGGGACGCGGCGGGCAGCGAGGTCTTCGGGGCCGCGGTCGGCGCCTCGGGCACGCGGCGAGAGACCTGCGTGGAGTCCATGGAGGCTGCGACGGAGGGCAGCACCTCGAGCAGCGTGGACTTGGTGGCCTCGGCGACGGCGGGCTTCGGGGCCTCGGCGACGGGCGTCGCGGCTTCGACCACCGCGGGCTTCGCGGCTTCGACCACCGCAGGCTTGGGGCTTCGGCGACCGGGGGCTTCGGGGCTTCGACGACCGCGGGCTTCGGTGCCTCGGGGCGCAGCGCTTCGAGGCGCGGGGCCTCGGGCTTGAGGGGCTCCGGGGCGATGGCCTTCGGGGCGGGGGAGGTGGCGAGGACGGGCACCTCGACCGGGGCGGCGGTGCGGGGGAGGGCGCGGCGAGCGACGACGCGGTTGAGGAGGGTCTCGAGGCGGGCGATGACGTCGGAGCTCATGCGGAGGCACCTCCCAGGAGGGTGGCGAGGATCTGTGGGCCGGACTCGCCGCGGCCTGCGCGCTCTCGGACGAGGTCGCACGCCGCCTCGGAGCCGAGGAAGAGGGTGATCCCGTCGGCGTGGGTGGAGAGCACCGCGGCCTGGGTCTGCACCCGGGTGACCTCGCTCACGACCTGGGCGACGAGCGTCGCGGCGAAGCGATGGAAGTCGGCGTGGGTGGAGGGGGGGGAGTTCCAGAGGAGGGTGAGGGCGTCGCCGTAGCGCTCGAAGGCGCAGGTGCCGAGGCCCCGCTGGCCGAGGGCGAGGGCGATGGCGTAGGCGACCTCCTCGGGGGTCGGGTCGGCGGTGCCGTCGAGGATGATCGCCGCGTCGTTGGCGACGCTGTCCGCCAGCGACTTCGCGAGCGGCACGAGCTCATCCCCCAGGGCCGCGATCGCGCGCGCCAGCCACACCGTGGGCACCGCGACGGCGCGGTCGACGGAGGGGGTCTTCAGCTCGATGCGACCATGGGACAGGTCCACCGTCACGGCGCTCGCGAGGGGGTGCAGTCGGGTTGCCATCGGGCCGGGACGATCGCACACCGCGCTCCGCGCCCGCAAATACCTTGGAACCTCCACCCCCGCTGGCACACTCACCCGGCGATGCCCCTCTCCCGATACGTGCTGTCGCTCTCGCTCGCCCTCTGTCCCAGCGCGGCGGCGGCGCAGTCGCCGAGGGCGATCCCCACCTGGCCCGAGCGGGCGTGGGGGCAGGCGATTCCGCTGGACGGCGTGCGCCCCACCGGGGAGGTGGGCGTGCTGCGCTCCTGGCGCGCTCCGGTCGACGTCCATGTGATGCCCGGCGTGGACGCCGCGACCGCTACGCAACGCTCTCCGAGGCCGAGGCCGTGATGGACTCCCTGGAGCAGCGCACCGGCATCGCGCTCCCGCTCCCCGACGGCGACCGCGGGGGAACCCCCTCCTTCGACCTCTACCTCTACGCCCGCCGCTCCCCATCGGGCCGGGCGCTCCCCGACGCCCTCTCCTACGCGGGCCCGTGGGACCGCGCGACCGCCTTCGCCATCGTCGAGGCGGGCCTCGACCCGGCGGCGAGGCGTCGCGCGGTGGCGCAGTCCATCGCCGAGGGCTGCGTGTACGGAGCGAAGGCCGACCACCCCATCGGCTTCGTGAGGGCGATGGGGGCGAGCCTCGCGCGGCGTGCGACCGGAGGGGAGCTCGACCCCGACGACGTGCTCGAGTTTCAGTCCGAGCCCGCGCGGGCGTGGTGGTCGGACGACGCGCGCTCCCCGGCGGCGCAGCGAGGGGCGGCGGTGGTGCTCGACGCGATGTCCTCCCGCTGGGACGACGACCGGGGGACCTTCCTCCGCGGCCTGCTCGAAGCCCCGGTGCAGCGCACCCCGCCAGGCTGGCCCCGGTTCTGGAACGAGCCCGACGTGATGGAGGTGCTGCGACGGGTGACGCGCGACGAGCCCCGGGGCTTCTGGGGCGCGCTTCTCACCGCGGCGAGCGCCCGCGCGGTGCTCGACCCAGCTCCTCCTGCGCGCACGGTGCAGTGGTCGGCGCTCCCCTCGTGGACGCTGGTGACGGGCGTGGCGCCGACGGGTCAGGCCTCGATGGTGCTCGACCTCGGCGACGCCCCGCTGCGGGCCGCCGTGGGGGTGTGGGTGCACGCGTCGCCCTACCACCGCTGGATGGCCTCGCTCGTGCGCCTCGACCGCGACGGCCGCGTGCTGGGGAGCGTGGACTCGGAGCTGATCTCGAACGGGGAGTGGTCGGCGCAGGTGGACGCGCTGGAGGGCGTGGCGAAGCTGGTGCTGGTGGTGGTGAGCGCTGGCGACGAGCAGATGGACCCGGACGGAGAGCCCATCCGCGACGGCTGGGTGGCGATGAACGTCGGGCGGATCTGACCCCCCGACGCCACCGCCGCCCTCACTTCCCGCTCACCGCACGCAGAGCACCACCGCCGACGCGATGAACCCGGCGCTGGAGTCGACCTCCACCCGCAGCGGTGACCCGCTGTAGCCCGCCGGGCAGGAGCACCCTCCCGTGACGGGGTTGCCCGCCCGGCATCCGACCCCGCCCGGCACGGCGTCGTCCACCTGGTAGGCCCCGCCGAAGCTCGGCCTCGCTCCGCCGCTGGCGACGCAGAGCGAGGGGTTCGACCCGATGATCCCGCTGCTGGTTCTCACCAGCGTGCGGAACCCGATGCGGGTGTACCCGCCCGGGCACGAGCACCCGCCCGTGTACGGGTTGGCCGCGCGGCACCCCGCGCCCCCGCCCACCGGGTCGTCCTGCTGGAAGCCTCCGCCGAACTCGCCCGTCGCCGAGGCCCCGCAGAAGGTCGCGCTGGCGGCGATCTGGGTCCCTCGGCCGGCGCAGTCGTTGATCACCCGCCAGGTGAAGGTGGTCGCGAAGCCTCCAGGGCAGCCGCAGGTGCCGGTGAAGGCGTTGGCGTTGAAGCAGCCCGAGCAGGGCGCGTCGCTGGTCTCGAAGCCCCCGCCGAAGCTGCGGCAGGCGCCCTCGCGGCACACCCCCGAGGGGCAGCGCGTGCCGCACCCGCCGCAGTTGTTGGCGTCGTTGGTGGTGTTCACCTCGCACCCGTTGGCGGCGCTGCCGTCGCAGTTGGCGAAGCCCGCGGCGCACGCGAGCACCGTGCACGCCCCCGCCCCGCAGCCCGCGGAGGCGGTGTTGGGGAGCGAGCACGCCCTGGAGCATCCGCCGCAGTTGCGAGAGTCGGTGCTCACGTTGACCTCGCAGCCGTCGCTCGCCGCGCCGTTGCAGTCCGCGAAGGACCCGTTGCAGCTCGCGATGGCGCAGCGCCCTCCCGAGCAGGCGGGGGTCGCGTTGGCCAGAGAGCACGCGTTGCCGCAGGCGCCGCAGTTCGACACGCTGGTCTGGGTGTTGGTCTCGCAGCCGTTGGCGGCGTTGCCGTCGCAGTCCGCGAAGCCGTCGTTGCAGCGGCCGATGGCGCAGGCGCCGCCGCGGCACGCGGGCGTCGCGTTGGGCAGCGAGCAGGCGCGACCGCAGGCTCCGCAGGAGGTCTCGCTGGTGGTGAGGCTGGTCTCGCAGCCGTCCGCCGCGCTGGCGTTGCAGTCGCCGAAGCCCGCGGCGCAGGTCGCCACGGTGCAGCGCCCGCCCGCGCACCCGGCCGTCGCGTTGGGGACGTCGCAGGCGGTGCCGCAGCCGCCGCAGTTGCGGGGGTCGCCGGTGAGGTCGACCTCGCAGCCGTTGGTGGCGTTGCGGTCGCAGTCGCCGCGGCCCGCGCTGCACGTCGCGAGGCCGCAGACGCCGGCCACGCAGGCGGGCGTTCCACCCGCGACGGAGCACGCCGTGGAGCAGCTCCCGCAGTGCGTCGGATCGCTCCGGAGGTTCACCTCGCAGCCGTTGGCGGGGTTGGCGTCGCAGTCGGCGAAGCCGTCGTCGCAGCGGGAGATGGAGCACACGCCGCTCGCGCACGATCCGGTGGCGTTGGAGGGGTTGCACGCGCGGCCGCAGGCTCCGCAGTGGGTGGCGCTCACCCGGAGGTCGACCTCGCAGCCGTCGGTCTCGACGCCGTTGCAGTCCTGGAAGCCCATCACGCAGGAGGTCACGCACGACCCGGCGAGGCAGCCCGGGAAGGCGTTGGCACGCTCCTCACAGGCCCTGCCGCAGGAGCCGCAGTTGGCGGCGCTGCGTCGCACGTCGGTCTCGCAGCCGTTGGTGGCGTTGGCGTCGCAGTCCCCGAAGCCCGTGGAGCACGCCGCGATGGCGCACGCTCCGGCCACGCAGGAGGGGGTTCCGTTGGGAGGGTTGCAGAGGGTGGAGCAGGTTCCGCAGTGGGTGAGGTCGGTGCGGAGGTCGACCTCGCAGCCGTTGGCGGCGTTGCCGTCGCAGTCGGCGAAGCCGGTGTTGCAGGTGAAGCCGCAGGCTCCGGCGGTGCACGCGGCGGTGGCGTTGGCGGGGACGGGGCAGGCGGTTCCGCAGCCGCCGCAGTGGGCGACGGCGGTGAGGGTGTTGGTCTCGCAGCCGTTGGCGTTGTCGCCGTCGCAGTTGCCGAAGGGGGCGGCGCAGGTCCCGACGGTGCAGTTGCCGTTGAGGCACACCGCGGTGCCGTTGGGGACCGCGCAACGGCGGTCGCACGCGCCGCAGTGGGCGATGTTGGCGAGCGGGTCGACGCAGGCCCCGGTGCAGCAGGTCTGGCCGGTGGGGCAGGGGCTGTCGAGGGTGCAGCCGGTGACGCAGAGGTTGCCGACGCAGAGGGTTCCGGCGGGGCAGTCGGGGTTGGCGAGGCACTCGACGCAGGTGCGGGAGACCCGGTCGCAGCGGCGGCCCGGGCCCACGGAGCCGTCGGCGGAGGTTCCGCCGTCGGAGGGGGTGGCGCCGGTGCAGGCGCCGTCGTCGCGGCAGCCGGCGACGCAGGTGTGGCTGGCGTCGTCGCAGTAGCGCCCCGAGGGGCACACGTCGCTGGCGGCGGAGCAGGCCACGCAGCGGCCGGAGGCGGTGTCGCAGACCGGTCCGCCGGGGTCGCTGGCGCAGTCGGCGTTGGCGGCGCAGCGGGTCGGGACGTCGGCGTCCATCACGGGCGTGTCGACCGGGACATCGACCGGGACATCGACGGGGACGTCGACGGGGACATCGGGGGTGTCCATGCCGGGGACGTCGGGTGTGCCGAGGTCGGTGACGTCGATCGAGGTGTCCACCGCGGTGCCCGCGTCGGCAGGACCGCCGACGACCGAGGCCCCGGTGGAGCATCCGGCGGCGACCGTGGCGAGGAGAGCGACGACCAGGAGCTGATTCGGGACGCGCATGACCGCGAAGGTATCAGAGCGCGCGGGAAGGCTGGGTCGGAGGAGGGTCCCCGTCGAGCAGCCGAGCGGACACCTTGGGCCAGCGCGCGCGCTGCTGATCGGCGATCGAGTCGAGCTGGCGCCGCAGGTCGTTGGCGTGCTCGGCCACCCGCTCGGCAGAGAGCATGATGGTCGCGTCCATCACGGTGATCTGCGTGGGCTGCCAGGCATGCACCAGCAGCGCCTCGGCGTTGAGGTCGCGGGCCAGGGCGACGCCTTGCGTGACCGCGTTCCGAGAGGCCTGCCCGAGGTCCGTGGCGATGATCAGGGTTCTCATACGCCGTGGCGTATCACGGATCATCCCACGGGGTTCACGTGAGCTCGCGCAGGGCGTCGCGGGTGATCCAGCAGAGCCTCTCGGCGACGGGGGTGAGCGAGCCGCGGCGCAGCGCCTTGCCGTCGACCTGCCACGACACCGTGACCCCCACCTCGCCGGGTGAGCGGGTGAGCCTCGCCGCGCGGGGCCTCTTGCCTTCGAGCAGCACCGACCAGCCCGGGTGACCCTGGAGCGCCCCCTCCTGGAAGCCCGGCCACAGCGTCACCAGCGCCGTGCGAGGAGCCCTGCCCGCAAGCACCGCGAGACCATCGCCGTCGCCCGTATACGCGGCGCCCATGCCCAGCGCCGCCTTGCCCTGCAGCGCGCGGGGCGCGGCGGAGGCCGTGAGCCCGGAGCCCAGGTCGAGCTCCTGCAGCGAGCCGATGGACTTCGCCCCGACGAGCTGCCTCCCGGCGAGGATCGCGCGCTCGCGGTCGGGGTGGACATCCACCGTGGCCTCGGCGCCCAGCCACCCGGCGGGGTCGTCGGGCTCGTCGGCGCTGCTGTCGAAGAGCACCATCCCCCGAGAGACGTCGACGAGGGCGAGG
Organism: Deltaproteobacteria bacterium; assembly: GCA_016704445.1. Classification (GTDB taxonomy): domain Bacteria; phylum Myxococcota_A; class Polyangia; order Polyangiales; genus SCUS01. Next base: position 79,857 of record JADJAE010000020.1, on the reverse strand, counting down.
TCGCCCCGGTCGCGCACCGCCCCGAGCTCGAAGGCCGACTGCAACAGCAGCCTCGACGGGTCGGTGAACACCACGGACTCCACCCCGAGCCCCACCGCGCAGACCCTCCTCGGAGCGCCTCCCGACCACGGGACCATCCAGAGCGATCCGGTGCCCTTGCGCGGCATGTCCGCCGAGAAGGGACCGCCCAGCCACACGGCGACGAGCTCTCCGTCGGGGGAGAGCGTCGCCACGGCGGGGCGCACGTGGGGCAGCCGGGGGAGCGCCGTCCAGGTGTCGGGCTCCAGCGCGGCGGCCACCGAGAGGTCGGGGAGCGAGAGCACGTAGCCCGAGCGCTGCCGGACGTTCTCCCGCAATCCCCCGGGCCAGCGGCCAGGGGTGATCAGGGCGCGCGAGGCGCACTCGTCGGGGTGGCGCGTGGCGCTGAGCGAGATGCGGGCATGGGTGCGGGTGAGCCCCGGCAGCGCGACGGTGCCCAGCACGCCGCCGTCGGGAACGGAGTGGAGCACGGCGCGAGAGCCGAGGTCGGCCGCGCGCAGCACCATCAAGAGCTCGCTCGAAGGCCAGCTGAGGGAGAGCGCCTCGCGGCCCCGGATGGCGAGCGCCTCGCGGCCGTCCTCGAAGTCGTAGACGCGCACCACGCTCTGCCCGTCGAGGTCGGTCGGATCGGAGGTGGCGAGCCAGCGGCCGTCGGGGCTCCAGGCCCAGTGGGTCACCTCGCGCTGCAGCACCCGAAGGCCCGGGACAGGCCCATCCACGATCGCGCTCTCAGTCATCGGAGGCTCACCATAGTCCGTCGAGCCCGTCGGAGCCGCACCCGAAGTGCGGACATAGCCTGTCCATCGATCTATGGACCTCCATGCGCGCGCGGACTAGAACGGGATCCGTCATGGGCCTGAACCAACCCGAGCTGTTTGCCCCGACGCTGCAGACCGCGCCGGCGCTCTACGTCGAAGTGGCCGTCCCGCTGCCCTTGAGAAACGGGCTGAGCTACGCCGTCCCGGCGGGGATGGAGAAGCACGTGGCTCCGGGCGTGCGGGTGGTGGTTCCGGTGAGCGGTCAGCGGGTGGTGGGCTACGTGCTGTCGGTGTCCAAGACGCTGCCCGACGAGGTCGACCCCTCGAAGATGCGGCCGATCTTCCACCTGCTCGAGGCCGAGCCGGTGTTCGCCGAAGACCTGCTGAAGTTCCTGCGCGAGGCGGCCGACTACTACCTCCACCCCATCGGCGAGGTGCTGCGCTCGGCGGCGCCTGCGGTGGAGCGGCGCAGGCACGACGGGGAAGACCCGAGGGGCAGCGGGCTGGTGAAGGCCTCGCTCAAGGCGCGCTGGGCGAAGGTGAGGGAGGAGACCTTCGTGGCGCTCACGCCGGAGTACCTGGCGGAGAAGCCCAAGCTGCGGGGCGACCGGCAGGCGCAGGTGGCGGCCATCCTCGAGGCGCGCGGTGAGGTCTCGATGGCCGAGCTGCGGCAGCAGGTGAAGGGCGCCCGCTCGGCGGTGGAGTCGCTCAAGGCGCGCGGGGCGGTGGCGCTCACGCTGAGGGAGATCCCGGATGATCCCTTCTTCGGGGCGCCGGTGCCGAGGGATGTTCCGCCGACGCTGACGAAGGCGCAGGACGACGCGGTGACGGCCATCGTCGGGGCGGTGACCCGGCACGAGCGGCAGACCTTCATGCTTCACGGCGTGACCGGATCGGGGAAGACCGAGGTCTACCTCCACGCCATCGAGTCGGCGCAGAAGGCGGGCCGTGGGGCGCTGCTGCTGCTGCCCGAGATCGCGCTCACCCCGCAGCTCGTGTCGCGCTACCGCGCCCGCTTCGGAGACAACCTCGCGGTGATGCACTCCGGCCTGAAGGATCAGGACCGTCACGCGATGTGGAAGAAGCTCCACCGCGGCGAGTGCCATGTGGTGATCGGGGCGAGGAGCGCGGTGTTCGCCCCGGTGCGAGACCTCGGCCTCATCGTGGTCGACGAGGAGCACGACGGCTCCTTCAAGCAGGACGATCACTTCCGATATCACGGGCGCGACCTGGCGCTGCTGAGGGCGCACCGGGCGGGCGTCCCGTGCGTTCTCGGGAGCGCGACGCCTTCGGTGGAGAGCTACCACGCGGCGCTGGAGGGTCGGTATCAGCTCCTGCACCTGCCCGACCGGCCGACGGTGGCGCTGCTGCCTTCGGTGGAGATCGTCGACCTGAAGCGAGTAAGGCCGAGAGGGCCGACGGGGCACGAGCTGTTGTCCTTGCCGATGGTGCGCGCCATCGACGCGACGCTGAAGCGCAAGGAGCAGGCGATCCTGTTTCTCAACCGCCGGGGCTTCGCTCCGACGGTGCGGTGCGTGCGGTGCGACGAGGCGATGGAGTGCCCGTCGTGCAGCGTGGCGCTGGTGCTACACCGCCGCGAGGGGGCGCTGCGCTGCCACTATTGCGACTTCAAGGTCCCGTTCGCCAACGCTTGCATCAAGTGCGGGTGCGTGGAGATACAGCTCCTGGGAGTGGGGACGGAGAAGCTGGAGCGGGCGCTGATCGACTCCTTTCCGTCGGCGCGCATCGGGCGGCTCGACCGCGACGTGGCCAGCGGGATGGGCACCGAGGCGGTGCTGGAGAAGCTGCGCACGGGCGAGCTCGACGTGCTGGTGGGGACGCAGATGGTCACCAAGGGCCACGACATGCCCCGGGTGACGCTGGTGGGGGTGATCACCGCCGACGCTGCGCTGGCCTTCCCCGACTTCCGCTCCGCCGAGCGCACCTTCCAGCTATTGGCGCAGGTCGCGGGTCGCGCGGGTCGGAGAGACCTGCCGGGCCACGTTGTGATCCAGTCGTTTCAGCCGGACCACCCGGTGTTGCAGCGGGCGAAGGCGCACGACTTCGAGGGCTTCTTCGACGACGAGATCGGCGCGCGGCGAGAGCTGGGCTATCCGCCCTTCGGGAGGCTGGCGGCGCTGAAGCTCGACGGCCCGGAGGAGGAGAAGCTCCAGGAGATGGCGAGGCGCATCGACTCGTTTCTGCGGGCGCTGCCGGACGTGGTGAGCGGGAAGGTGAAGGTGCTGGGCCCGGCGCCGTCGCCCATCGAGCGGCTGCGGGGGCGGTGGAGGATGCAGTCGCTGCTGCGCTGCCCGGAGCGGCCTCCGCTGCGGCGGGTGCTGCTTCAGATGGTCGACGAGATGGAGGCGTTTACCAGGGACGGTATCCGCGTGGCCATCGACGTCGACCCGGTGCAGATGCCCCCCCCCGTGCGCGGGCTACGCCGCGAGGTCGCTGAGCGTGCAGCGGAGCTTCTCCAGCGCGCGGGCCTCGATCTGGCGGACGCGCTCCTTGGAGATGCCGAGGGTCTTGCCGAGGGACTCCAGGGTGACGTCTTCTTCGCTCAGCACGCGGCGCTCGATGATCCAGCGCTCTCGCTCGTTGAGGGCGCAGAGGGCGGTCTCGATGCGCTCCCGGCGGTCGTCGCCGGTGGATCGCTGGTCGGCGAGCTCCTCGGGGGAGTCGCCCGGGTCGCGCAGCCGGTCGAGCGCCGGGGTCTCGCCGTCGATGGAGGCGTCCAGCGAGACGTCGCGCTGCTTCAGCATCGGGAGCAGCTTCTCGACGCGCTCGGCGGAGATGCCCGAGAGGGCGGCCAGCTTCTCGGGGTCGTCCTCGCGGGTGCGGCGGTAGGCGCGGAGCGCGCGGCGCTCGCCCTTGCTGCCGCCGATGCGCACCAGGCGGTAGGCCCGCACCACGTACTCGCGGATCTCCGCGCGGATCCAGTACACGGCGTAGGTGATGAGCCGGCAGTCGCGCTCGGGCTCGTAGCGCATGGCGCCCTTCAGGAGGCCGAGGTTGCCCTGCTGGATGAGGTCCTCGAGGGGGACGCCCCAGCGGCGGTACTCGGTGGCGACGGTGATCACGAAGGGCAGGCTGGCTTCGATGAGGCGGCGTCCCGCGCGCTGGTCGCCGTGACGCCAGCGGAGGGCGAGCACGCGCTCCTCGTCGGACGAGAGGGGTGTGACCCCCGTGAGGGAGTGGCGATAGGCCTCGAGCGCCGTGACCGATCCAAGCGAACCCATAGGGTGACTCCTGAGCGTCTCAAGGAGGAGCCAGTAGGGATTGGCCTCCGACGCGAGCAGCCACAGATGCACGGTGGATGCCACGCAGGGAAATCCCTTGATATGCAGCGATGGGCTGTGGGGAGCGCGGCGGACGACGGCAGTCGTTGCGTCGACGATGGGGCTGAAGCGAAACGATTGCGCCAGGGGGGAGTTCCGACAAGGGGGCTGTTCACGATTGGGCCCCTGTGCCACGTGGATTGTATGGCTGTGGCTTTCGACACGGTGGTGGTGGGGGCCGGGGCGGCGGGCGCCGTGATCGCGGCGCGCGTGACCGAGCGGGCCGACCGGCAGGTGTTGTTGCTGGAGGCAGGGCCCGACTACGAGACCCCGGAGAGGCTCCCGCAGGATCTTCGCGACGGCACCCGCAACTCGCTGGTGGACCATGACTGGGGGTACACGCACCGGCCCAACGCGAGGCAGGTGAGCTTCCCTCTGCCGCGCGGGAAGGTGGTGGGCGGCTCGTCGGCGGTCAATACCTGCATCGGGCTCCGGGGTGTTCCTTCGGACTATGACGAGTGGGCGGCGCGGGGCCTGGGGGAGTGGTCGTGGGCGCACTGCCTCCCGGCCTTCAAGCGGCTGGAGACGGACCTCGACCGCAGGGACGAGTGGCACGGGGACCGCGGGCCGATCCCGCTGAGGAGGCACACGCCCGAGGAGCTGGTCCCGTGGCAGGCGGCCTTCCTGGAGGGCGCGGCGGCCATCGGGATGCCTCGCTGCGACGACACCAACCACCCCGAGGCGAGGGGCTACGGGCCGCACGCCATGAACAAGATCGACGGCGAGCGGATGGGGGCGGCGCGGTGCTACCTGACGGCGGAGGTGAGACGCCGGGCCAACCTGACCATCCGGGCGGACACCCTGGTGCGGAGGGTTCTCTTCCGGCAACGGCGGGTGGTCGGGGTGGAGGTCGAGAGCGCGACCGGGCGCGTGTACACCATCGAGGCGAGGCGGGTGGTGCTCTCCGCCGGGGCGCTCGCGACCCCAGGGCTGCTGCTGCGCTCGGGGGTCGGTCCGAGGGCGGAGCTCGACCGGCTGGGTGTTGGGGTGGTGTCGGAGGTGGCGGCGGTGGGGGCGAAGCTGCTCGACCACCCGGGGGCGGCGTTCTTCCTCTGGCCCAGGAAGGGGGTGTGCGAGGTCGGGCACCCGCTGATCCAGACGACGCTGCGGATGCGGTACAAGAACAGCACCCACGAGAACGACATGCAGTTGCAGGCGGGCTCGGCGGTGCTGCTGCCCGGGCTCAGCCTGCCGCTGGTCTCCATCATGTGTCAGGTGGGAAAGCCCGAGGGCCACGGTCTCATCCGATATCCGAGCGCCGACCCGAGGGCGAAGCCGGTGATCCACTCGAGGCTGCTCGACCACCCGGCCGATAGGGCGAGGGCGCTGGAGGGATTGGAGGTCGGGAGGATGATGGCGGAGACGCCCGTGATGAGAGACCTGGCGAGGGTGGTGTGGCCGCCGCCGAAGGTGCTTGGGAGCGAGCGGTTCAGCCGGTGGATCTGGGCGTTCTGCGCGTCGGGCTATCACCCTTGCGGGACGGTTCCGATGGGGGCGGAGGACGACCCGGAGGCGGCCACCGACGGGAGGGGAAGGGTGCGGGGGGTCGAGGGGCTGATCGTGGCGGACGCGAGCCTGATGCCGACGGTGCCGACGGCCAACACGCACCTGCCTACGCTGATGATCGGAGAGCGCTTCGGAGAGTGGCTTCGGGAGGATATGTCATGAAGGCGATGTCGGTTGAGGAGGCAGTGTCCAGCCCTTTCAATGTGCCGATGCGCCCGTCGATGCGCCCTGAAGGACTTTCCCTTCTACACATCGTTGGAGCGTGGCAACCCGCCGCGTCGCTGGGGTTCGGGCGTTGGCCCTCACCCCAGGCAATAACAGGACGGCGCCCCGGGCATTGCCCGGGGCTGTCGAACAGGGACGCCGATTCGTTCCAGCCCTCGCGGCCTCGATCGAAGCTTCCGGATGGTCCATGGAGTTTCGGTTCGACAGCCCCGGGCAGTGCCCGGGGCGCCGTCCTGTTATTGCCTGGGGTGAGGGCCAACGCCCGAACCCCAGCGACGCGGCGGGTTGCCACGCTCCAACGATGTGTAGAAGGGAAAGTCCTTCAGGGCGCATCGACGGGCGCATCGACACATTGAAAGGGATGGAGGCAGTGTCATGAAGGTGTTGATCCTCGGTGGGACGCGGTTTGTCGGGCACCTGCTGGCGTGGAGGCTGGTGGCGGGGGGGCATCGGGTGACGATGTTTCATCGGGGTACGAGGGTGGTGCCCTTCGCCGATAGGGTGGAGACGCTGCTCGGCGACCGCACCACGGGGGTGCTGCCGTCGCTCATCAAGGGCAGGGAGTTCGACGCCACGGTGGACTTCGGGGCCTATGTTCCTGGGGACGTCGAGCCGCTGGTGGACACGGTGGCGAGGGCGGCGCTGGGGCACTACGTGCTCATCTCCACGGGGCAGGTGTACCTGCTGAGGGAGGGCTGTCCGAAGCCGGCGCGCGAGGTCGACTACGACGGCCCGGTGATGGCGAGGCCCGAGGACGAGGAGGGCGCGGGCCAGTGGGACTACGGCTTCGGCAAGCGCATGTGCGAAGACCTGGTGAGCCATGAGAAGTCGCACGCGACCCGGGTGAGGCTCCCGATGATCAACGGGCCGCGAGACCCGCACCGCCGGCTGGAGGGCTACCTCTGGCGGCTGCTCGACGGCGCGGAGATGCTGCTGCCCGACGGGGGAGAGACGCCGATGCGGCACGTGTTCAGCGAGGACGTGGCGAGAGCGCTCGCGGAGATGCTGTGCAACGAGCGCACGTACGGGCAGGCGTACAACCTGGCCCAGGACGAGACGCCGACGCTTAGGGAGGTGCTGGAGCGCATGGCCTGGAGGGTGGGCGCCCCGGCGAAGCTGGTGCCGGTGAGCACGGCGGAGATCGAGGCCGAGGGGCTGTCGATGAGGGCGGTGTCGCCCTTCAGTCAACGGTGGATGTCCTTCATGGATCCGACGAAGGCGAAGTCGGAGCTGGGCTTCGTGCACACTCCCTTGTGGGAATACATCGACCGGGCGGTGACGGCCTTTTTGGGGCACCCGTCGAGCGACCGGCCGGAGGGATATACCGAGCGGCGCAGGGAGAGCGAGCTGGCGAGGCGGGTGATGCGCCATGGCTGACCCGAGAGAGTCGCTGGAGCGGCTGTTGGAGGAGGTTCCGGTCGCGAGCCTGGCGGTGGTGGGGGAGGAGGGACCGGCGGTGTCGCTGGTGCCGTGGGTGAGAACGAAAGGGCCCACGCGGCTGTGGATATTGGTGAGCGAGCTGTCGGCGCACACCGCGGCGCTGAGGAAGAGCCCGAGGGCGGGGGTGATGGTGAGCGAGGCGTATCGGGAGGGCGACCCGAGGAGCAACCACGCGCTGACCCGGGTGATGCTGACCGTGGACGCGCGCTTCGTGGGGAGGGAAGAGGCCAGGGCGCGGGGGGCGGAGGGGCTGTATCGGGAGAGGTTCCCGATCGGGGAGACGCTGCTGGGACTGGGGGATTTCCACTGGGTCGAGCTGAGCCCGGCGGGGAGCGGCGGCTTCGTGATGGGCTTCGGCAAGGCGTACCGCGTGGGCGGCGACGACCTGGAGGAGCTCAGCCATGTGATGGGGAGGTGAGGAGGGGGGAAGCGGGCCTGAAGGCGAAGGCCCCCTTCCCCGCTGCCGCGCGCCCTACCCCCGCGGGGCGAGGGCAGGGCTCTGGTGGCTGACGACTTCGCTCTTGGATTGCAGACGTCGGGCCCTGCCCCCGCCCCGCGGGGGGCGCAGCAAGGAAGGGGCCGCGCGAGCCTCGACGCATGGTTGTATGCGGCTGTGGTCTGCCGCCCGGTCGTCGACCACAGCGGCCCTGCTCTGCGCGAGGCGGCCTGCATCGACGTTGCGGTGGGGGCATCGATCAGCGACGATCGTTCCCCTCGGAGGAGCGTCGTTCGCTCCTCCACCACCGGAGGGATGAGGCCACATGGGTCGAAGCTACACAGCCAACGATGTCATCGAACTTCCGCGGATGACCGCGCCGTCTGCCCTTGCGCTGGGCGCAGCCCTGCTCGCTGCGGCGCAGGAGTTCGGCGCGCCGAGGATCGCGAAGCGCGCGCTCGATCGGCTCACCGCGACGCACGGCGCTCTCAACGACGCGATGGTCGCCCTCGCGCAGAAGAAGAAGTACGGGCCCGAGGTCGTCGCCGCCGACCGCGCGCTCGACGACTGCTGGGCCGCGCTCAGCGGGTGGCTCGGCGGCTGGCGGCGCCTCCCGGGCGCCCCGCAGGCCGCGCGCGCGGGCGCCGTGTACGACGCGGTCTTCCATGATGGCCTCGCGTTCATCCAGCTCCCCTACGTGGAGGAGTGGAGCGAGTCGGCGCTCCGGCTCCAGCGCCTCGCCGCGGACGACCACGAGAAGACCGTGGCGGAGCTCGGCGGCAAGGAGTTCGTCACGCGCCTGCGCGCGGCGCACAAGACCTACGGCGAACGGTTGGAGATCACCTCCGCCGGGGCCGCGAGCGACCCGGCGATCGGAACCCGGCGGCCGCAGCTCGACGCCTTCGCCCAGAGCCTCCGCGCCTACGTGCTCAAGGTCGCTTCCTACGCCGAGGACGACGACCCCGCCTCCGAGGAGCTCGTCGGCAACCTCCTCAAGCCGCTGGTCGAGCACCGCGCCCGTGCGACGGCCACGGTGTCCGATCCGGCGACGCCCACGCCGGGCGGCGACACGCCGAAGCCCGGCTGAGTCCCCCGTCCAGCGAAGCTCGTTGAGGGCCTCGGGCGGTCGGAGCCCGGCAACGACGCGAGCGATCGCGCGCCGAGGCGGGTCGGCACCGGCCCCCGAGGCGCCGGGCTGACGCGCCCCCCCCAGTCAGCACCCCACCATAGCCTCGACGGACTCCCACTCGACCCGGGTCGGGACCCGGTCGCGGCCTCTCCGTGCTGCGTCCGCATGCGGTCGACACTCCCCGTTCCACAGACGCGAAAGGTCTCGGGAGCGCGCAGGTAAAATGAAGACGCCGCGATTTTATGCTTGACGGTGACAAAGGGTGGGGGGGGTAGAACGCCAGGATACAGAAGGGGGCTGGGGATCCCCAATCAGGGAGGACCGTCGATGGGGTACCAGAGAGGCTTCGATGAGGAGATCGGGCGCGCCGCGTCGCTGGCGTGCATTAACGACGGCATGATGGGGCAAATGGAGAGCTTTGCCCTGGACGTTGACACCAGCACCCAGAACGTGACGATCAGTCGGCCGGGGATCTATCGGGTCTTTCTCAAGGGTTCAGACCCGAGCAAGACCGTGGCGATCATGGTGCCCTTTGTAGGCGGATCCTCTCCGACAGTGACCCTCCCCACGAGCGGCAGTGGTGGCGAGCCCTGCCGGGTGTTTGCAGGAGATCAGACCGTGCTGGTGCGCATCACGGCAGGGTTTCCGACCGTGTTCGCGACCCTGGATGCAGGCAGCGGGACCCTCTACTTCGTCGGCATCGTCCCGACATGAGTCCTCGAAGGAGAGCATCATCATGACAACGGCACTGATTCGACTGACCCCCAAGACGCGCCAGGTGGCGGCGTCGGAGCTCGGCCCCGACGGGGACCTCGCCGCGCTCGACAGCGAAACGCTGGAAGTGGTGGGATACCGGTCAGCGCGGCTGAGCCTGCGCGTATTCAATTTTGAGAACCGGCCTCGCGCATAACTTCGACACGGCGTGAGGGCGCAGGAGCTCCTGGCAGGGGTTGCAGACACGGCCCGCGGTGGGGCAGGAGGCGGGTTGCGAAGACCAACTCCAACGACGCCGACGAGCCATGCGCCACGACCCTGCCCAACCCTCCGCCGCCAAGCAAGCCCCCCGTTCGACCCGCCAGGTGTCTCGCCCCGAGCGCACCGGCAAGATGCTGGACTTCGAGGAGGCACGACGCGATCGCGCGCTCACCCAGCAGCAGGCGGCCGACGACCTCGGGGTGCCCCGCACGACCCTGCTGGGCTGGACCGCCCGCGCCGCCGCGACCGCGCTCACCCCTGCGCAGCGTAAGCACCCGGCGAAGGCCATCTCGTATGCCCTTCGACCCGTTCGCATGGTTCGGCCCGGAGGTCCGCCATGCCGATGCTCGCCGCCGCGTGACCCGTCCGCGTGTCGAAGTTATGCGCGAGGCCGTCGAGATCTCTTGGGGGTGGCCGCTGGAGAGCCCGCTGAGAGAGCTCGCTGGAGAGCCCGCTGAGAGAGTTCGCTGGCTGTACACACACCGCCCCGAGCGTGTACGCCCCAAAGAGACGGTGAATTCTCTTGACCGTGAGGGGCGTTGGATTCCCTATCCTCCGCATGAACCTGAAGGTCTCCCAGGCAACGCTCAAAGAAGTCCTCGCCAAGCTCAGAAAAGGCGAGTGGCTGGTCCCTCGGTTCCAGCGCGCATTTGTCTGGTCCGAGTCCCAGGTCTACGAGCTGCTCCGCTCCATCTTCCTGAATCGCCCTATCGGGATGGTGACACTTTGGGCCCAGCCCCAGGAAAAGACCCTCACCGACTGGGAGCGAATCCGACTGAAGAAGAAGGAGTTCGGCGACTTCAGGACCCTCCGTCCGGGACCCGACTGGTCCTGGACGGGCGGCAGCGGGCTGACTGCGCTCCGCAGTCGCGTTTGGTGGCCTTGCCGATCCTGATGACCGTTTCACGTTCTCCGGCGCTTGGTTTCTCGACATCACAAAGGAGATTGACGCGGACGACTTCGTTGAGCACTGCAAGAACCGGGACATTGAAGCGCGCAAACTCAACGTTGAGGCGAACCTGTTGGGATCGGGCCTAGTTCCACTTGCCGACCTGGAGCGCGTCCAGAGACTTAACCAGAACATCAACAATCGCGAGTTCTACCCAGACGGGAAGTATCCAGACATCGAAGAACGAGTTCGCCGAAGCAGACGCCTTGGACGAATCGTTGAGGTCCTTCTGGAGTACCAACTGCCAGCGGCGGAGATCCCGGACAACACGACTCTTTCTGAGGTTTGCGAGATCTTCGACGTCCTTAATCAGACGGGAACGAAGGTCTCCACGTTCGACCTAGTCCACAACGCCCTCTTCGCGGACTCGAACGGGAGTTTCGTGCTGCGAGACCGATTTGAGGCGTACCGGCAAACCGGGTCCTTCGCGCTCCTGTGCGACGAATCGCGGCAAGATCTCCTGTGCCAAATGGTGACGGCCGCGTACCTGACCGAGGAGAAGCCACGCGCCAAAGCCTCAAGTGACAAGTCAGTAGGCTCCATTAAGGGTGGAGATCTCCTGGAGACACCGCTCGATTTCTACCAGTCGTTCGACGCGGCCCTCGAGAAGTTCGATACATACGCCAACAACTTCTTCGAGGAGGTTGTTGGGGCGCGCTTCTCGATCGGCGCACTGCCGTATCCGGTCTCCGCTGCCCTCTATCTGGCCCTACGGTGGCGCATTGATCAGGGAAGGGCACCCTACAAGGTCAGCACCCTAAACCGCGTTTTCAAGGCCTTCTGGTGGCGGAACGTTCTATCGGGAAGGTACGATCAGGGCTTCCTGACACTCTTCGCCAGTGCCCTCTCGCGGCTTCATGGTCTCCTTGCGAAGGCAGAAGGAACTGCCGTGGGCTCGTCACCCTGGATTGCAAACGTCAGTTTGGGCCTTGACGCCATCTTCAACGCACGAGAGAAGAAATTCCCTCGGCTGCCCACATCAGAACTGGAGGCGCGGCTCTCGACCGAACTGCGTGGGGCGAGTTACCAAGCGATGCGCTGTGCGTTTTTCACGGCGGTCACGAAGGACCTGGTCTCGAACGAGACGCTGGACCGGTTCACGACTGACAGCCGAATGAAAGTCGAACTCCACCACCTTTTCCCTCAGAGTTGGTGCAAGGACAACAAGGGCCAGCACGCTGCGCTTCGTGCCCCCGACTCAGACGAACTCGCGCCGGCCGTTAGCGCATTCGTGAACTTCATCCCGCTGACATCAGCATCAAACAAAAAGTGGATGACCCAGTCACCGGCTACGGCTATCACGAATCTGAAGCTCAACTTCGAGCTTCGAGATGACGTCTGGCGCTCGGCTGGAATCGATGAGGATGGATTCAACCACTTCACGAAGCTAGAGATTGACAAATTCTGGGCTCGCCGGGCCCAGGAATGGGCTGCCAGAATCAACGCACTCCAAAACATCTAGCTAACCAATGCGTGGACTCACGGCTTGACGCACTTTGCATCCTGTGGCGCACGACACCCGCCCCACTGTGCCCACTGTGTCTCAGAAAACAGGCATCAATTCACAGGAGAAGCTCCGCACCATGCCCCAAGAGAACATCCGCGCAGAAGCCCATCAGTTGGTGACCATCTTCAAGACCGAGGCGCTCCTCTTCGTCCCCATCTTCCAGCGCCCCTACGTCTGGACGAAGCCCACCATCGACGTGCTCTTCGAGAACGTCGAGGACATCGACCTCACGAGGGCCGACGACACCCATTTCGTGGGCGCTGTCTTCACCTCCGAGCGCAAGGCGGGCGAAGCGGGGCGAGCAGCGGAGTACTGGCTCATCGACGGTCAGCAACGCATCACCACCGTCTACCTCGCGCTCCTGCAACTGGCGCTTCACGCCGTGAAGGCCCACCCTCCGGAGTACGAGCCGCGAAGAGAGTTCCTCCGGATGGTGGAGCGCTACCTTTTCGAGCGTCTGCCATCAGATGAGTTCCAACCTCGCCTGATGCCGACGCTCCGCGACTGCAGGCAACTCCGTGACGCACTCCAGAAGTACGAGTCCGCCAGCTGCCCAGTGAAGCTCCCGCCCGACGATGGGCCAGCAGACGGCTACTTGGCCAACGCCTTCCTGCATGTCGGGAAGCGCGTGGGGCAGCTCACTCAAGTAGACAAGAAGTTCAGCCTCTCGAAGGCACAGGACCTCTTCAAGAAGCTGCTCAACAAACTCATCGTGGTCCACATCTCGCTGAGCGAGTCCGACGACCCGACGCAGATCTTCCACACTCTGAACGCGACCGGCCAGAAGCTCGAAATCGTCGACCTCGCGCGGAACGACGTTTTCAAGCGCATCAAGGACGACCCCGAGTACTCGAAGTGCCGTGCGCTCTACGATGCTCAGTGGAAGCCGCTCGAGACCCGCTTTGAGACTACCGACGCTCTCAACAAGTACATGTTCCCGTACGCGCTCGCGATGAGTCCCTCGGCGAAGGCGTCCAAGCTCTTCCCGACCCTCCGCCACGCATGGGAGAAGATGTCGCCCGAGGCCATCATCGACGATCTGAAGAGGCACGCCGGCGTGTATCTCTCCTTCACGAAGAGCTCCCCCGACGAACTCGAGTCTCTCGCGCTGCCGGAGCCGCTCCGCGCGCAGTTCTACCGCCTGCGCCGGATGGGCTCGGGTCTCCCCTCCAGCACCTACCCTTTCCTTTTCAACCTCCACCACGCCTGGCGCCAGGGAGCCTTGAGTGAGGCGCTTCTCCTGCGCAACCTCCAGCTGGTTGAGTCGTTCCTCATCCGGCGCTTTTGTTCGGGGCACGAGCCGACGGGCTTGCACGCCATTTTCAAGAAGTTGTGGCAGGCAACGGAGGGGGACCCCGCCAAGTTCCTGGAGGTAATCGCGGACGTAAAGACCATCTACTTTCCGGACGACAACGAGTTCGCTCATGCCCTGCGCACCAAGCCCCTCTTTGGCCGCGGGCTCACCCCCTACATGGCCACCGAGTACGAGCGCTCGCGTGACCCGGACACCGCATTGCCGATCGCTGAGGACCCCTCGGAACTGGTCGTCCTTGAGCACATCATGCCGGAAGCGGAAGCCGAGGGCTGGACACTTCCACACGAGGCTGAGCTCCCCCTGCTCTTGACCTGGGGCAACCTCGCCCTGCGCCACATCGACGACGCCTCAACCGTCGGCGCCGCACCTTGGGCCCAAGCTCGCGTCGAGCGCCTCGGCTCCGCCTTTGCCTCGGTAAAGGAGATCGCGGCCAACCAGGTGTGGACGGTTGAGAGCATCAGGGCGCGAGGGGAAGGGTTGGCGGCGTGGGCTCTGAAGCGGTGGCCCGTGCATATCTCGCACGGGTGATGCGCGGCGACGAGGAGCACGCATGGAATCGCCAGAAATCGACGCTCTCATCAATGGCTTTTGCACCCGCAAATGGAAGCGAATCCTGACGTTGGGGCTCCGGGTCGAAGGCCGCGCGGTCCTCGCGGGCCTGGAAACACACTGCACTACGCTCGACCAGGCGAGGGTAGCGGACTGGGGCGTCGACGTGATTGTCCTGTCCAACGAAGTCGCGCCGCTCCTCCTTCATCAGCTAGAGGCCTGCATCGAAGAGGCGAAGCCTGGGACTGCATACCTCGTGGACTTTGCCTGTCCCGCCTGGGGAACTCCCGCGCTGCGCCAGGTGCTCGGCCTGCTCGGCAAGCCTCCGCTCCAGTCCGTTTCCGTCGCCGTTGAAGCGAGCAACGGGCCGAACGTGCGTGTGGTGCTGGCGTGCCGAAAGGTAGACGACGCCCACCCGGAAGGAGCTGCGCCGGGCTCAGTGGGTGAGCAGGAACTGATGGTTTGGGCCATCGAGCCCGGGAGTTCCCACAGAAGTCGCATCGTGGAAGCGGCAAAGAGCGGCAAGGGCCCGAACTTCCCCGGAGGTCGTAGCGCAAGGGTTCAGCGACTGCCGTGGCGCCTCCTGTCGACGCCGGCCCTTGTGCCTCACTGGATCGGCATGGGCCGCGAGGCCACGGTTCGAGGCGCGCGCTTGGTGCCGCTAGGTGACGTGGCGAGGATTCGCGCGGTCAGCGCGCCCGAAGACGTGGAGCGCGACGTCGGCGCGCCTTCACTCCTCCTGGGCTGGGTCTCAAGGTCCATCGAGCATCTCTCCACGGCGACGTCGGCCCCTACAATCGCCAGCGAGTCGCTCGTCGTGAGCATCGGCTCCGATGAAGTCAGCCCGGACTACCTCGAACTGCATTTCCGAAGGTTCCCGGACGGCTCGCTCTTCGAACTCCCGCTCGGGTCGGGAGAGGAGCGCTGCCGGGCCCTTGGCGGCCTTCCGCTGATGGTGCTCACGGACGAACGGCGAGGCCGCTTCGAGCTGGGCGACCAGCGCGCGCGGCGAGCGCTTGAGCAACTACACGTGCTCCGCGGCACGATCATCCAGCAGCGGCTGGCGCTGTTGAGTGACGAGGTGACGAGCCTCGAGTCGGAGGGGCGGCTGCGAGAGTTGGAGGCTCTGCTCACGGCACCCGTGGCCCAGTCCCTCGCCGAGCAAGTTGCTGGCGACGCGGAGCGCCTCCCCGCGCCCTTGGCGCGGGCCCTGCGGACCTGGCAGATGGGCACTTCCACTGTGTTGAAGCTCAAGGCGCTGCTCCAATTCTTCGAAGCCGCCGCTGAACTCCACGCTACGGCACTGCTGAGCGGATTCCTCCAGGGCGTGCTCTCCTCTCGCGTGAGGTTGGAGTTCTCGTCCAAGGGGGAGCCACCCCCGCTCGAACGCGCGTCGTTCGGAAGCTGGCTCAAGATCCTAGAGACGTGCCACGGGGGCCTTGAGCGGCTCTTCCCGGCGGGGACGGACATGAACGCGGAGGGCGCGCAGTTGCTCCGCCAGGCCTTCGCCGTCCCGTCGCCTGACCTGCCGAAACTGCTCTGCAAGAAGGAACTCGTCGACGTGTTCACGAAGGTAGGAGTAGTGCGCAACGTCGACGACGCGCACGGCGGGTTCATAGCGGTCTCCCGCGCGGAGCGCGCGCACGGAGACCTCCAGGTACAGCTCCGGCTCTACTTGGAGCTGACAAGACCTTGGTGGGCAGCGATGAAGCTCCTCATCGTTCAGAGCCTCAACTTCGACCTCGGAGACTTCGAACTGCGCTGCGCGAGTGCCACGGGCCTGGCGGGGCAGGGCATCCCCCAAACGCTTCGGCTGTCGCACCCGTTGGGCGCGGACTGCCTCTTCCTGCACAGCGAAGGGCAACGTACCTGCCTGCCGCTCTTGCCGCTCGTGCGAGTCCACAATCCCACGGCAATGGTGCCAGAGTTGTGCTTCTTCAGCCGAGTCAACAGCGACGGAGAGTTGAGCTACGTCTTTTTCCACCAGACCGAGTTCGATTCTCAACACCTCGCTCCCGAAGTGGTCTTGGAGCCGAAGAACCCCCTCAGGGCGCTCATTCTGCGGGACGCCGCCGCTTGAACTGTACCGCGCCGCCCGACACCAGGCCGCAGGGCTGTGCGAGGATGCCTCTCGCACCGGCCACAGTCGAGTCGAACCCTTTCGAGTTGTATTGACGGGCTGGCGAACTCCGCGCCCAACTCGGGATGGGCCGTCACCGAACGGCACCGCTGACGCACCGTCCGAACGTAACCGCTGCACGAGCCCGCGTTCTTCCGCAGTCCATTCGCCTGGAAGCAAACACGCAGAAGCGCGGGCTGGCGATCGCGGGCCCACAAGTTGGCGCGGGTTCCAGCGTCAGGTCGATTGCAGGCGCTCGCCCACGAGATCCGACTGATCTTCGTAAGCACCCGGTCAGGGCCATCTTCCGCGACCGCGTCGGCGTCCCCAGCTTCGCCGCGTGACACGTGCGCTGCGCATCGGGCTCGACGCACTCCCTCGCAGGGCTCGCGGCTCTTGTCGGTCCAGGTCCCGGACCGGGAACCGCCTAGCGGCCCTGGGCGGCGGTGAGGCCCGCGGCGGCGGTGGCGTCGTCCGGGCTCACGGCCAGCACCGAGCGGAAGGCCGTCGCCGCCTCGTCGCGCCTCCCCCGGCGCAGGTCGCACCAGGCCGCGCCGGAGACCATCTCCAGGTCGCCCGGGTAGCGCTCGCTCACCTGCTGGTACACCCCGCACGCGTCGTCGAAGCGGCCCAGTTGATAGAGCGCCAGCGCGAGCCTCCGGCTGGCCAGGTAGTTGTCCGCGTCGAGCCGCAGCACCTCCCTGGCGCGCTGCTCGGTCTCCTGCCAGCGCCGCAGCGCCATCAGCGGGAGCAGCTCGCCCACCCTGGGCTCGATCGCCCGAGGCGCCGCCGAGGCGGCCCGGCGGTAGGCGGCGACGGAGTCGTCGTGGCGACCCGCGAGGTAGAGAAGCCACGCGTGGCGCAGCGCGAAGAGGTAGGCCCCGCGGTCGGTCGCGGGCAGCGACTCGATGGCCGAGAGGGCGCCGCGGATGTCGCCGCGGGTCTCCAGGGCGTACGAGCGACGCCACTCGTCGGGGGTGGCCATCGCGCGGGGCGCGAGGGTCGAGAGGGACAGGGCGATCACCATGGCGATGGAGCGTGGGTCAGACATGGGCGGTGCCTCTTTCGGTAGGGAGGATCGTGATGCGGGCGCCTTCCTCGACGGGCGGCGCCACGGGGGAGAGGTCGACGCGCTGGCGGCGTCCCCGGACGCGCACGTCGACGGAGACGAGGCCGACGCCGGGGGAGAGCCGCGCGGCGCTGACGACCCAGGGAGAGCCATCGCGGGACGATCGATCGGAGCGGCCCTCGACGAGCAGCGAGGCGCCCTCGCGGCGGGCGGAGTAGTTCATCGAGAGCGAGGACGGGGCGCCGAGGGGGCTGACGACGTCGTAGAGGGCGCGCAGCCACACCGGGAGGAAGGGGCGCAAGGGGAGCCGGTCGTTCCAGCGGAGCGAGGAGGAGGCGTCGAAGGGGACTCGGGAGAGCGCCACCCTCAGCAGGTGGAGCGAGGAGCCCGATGGTCCCACCACGTCGTGCACCGTGAAGCCCGAGGGGGTGTGCTCGTAGTAGAGGACGGCGTCGGTGGACTCGGAGCGGAGCACGCAGCGGCCCAGCAGGTCGATGCCCGCGGTGAGCTGCTCGGAGCGCTCGCGGCGGCCGTCGAGGTAGCGAGCGTGACGGGGCTCGCCGTAGCCGAAGCGCAGCAGCAGGGCGCGCTCGTCGTCGGCCTCGACGCGGCGGATCACCTCCCCTCGCGACGGAACCCGCGCGGCGTGGAGAAGCTCCCCCGAGGCGGAGACCTCGACGACGTCGTGGAGCTCGATGGGGATCGTCGCCGCCCCCACGTCGGCGCTCGCCTGGAGCTGCAGGTGGAGGTGAGGGGTCGCCGATCGCCCTGAGTTGCCGCAGAGGGCGAGCACGTCGCCGACGGCCACGGGGTCACCCTCGCGGACGCGGGCGCTGCCTGGAGCGAGGTGGGCCAGGCAGGAGTACACGCCGGGCGCGTGGTAGACGATCACCACGTTGCCCCAGTTGTCGTCGAGGTTGACCTCGCCGACGGGGTTGTCGGGCACGCCGTCGATGACCCTGGCGACCACGCCCGCGGCGGGGGCGGTCACCGGCAGTCGGTAGCAGGAGTAGTCCTCCAGGGAGCTTCCGTCGCCGGAGAAGGAGCGGCCGTCGGCGTCGAGCACCTCGAAGTCGAGCGCGTGGCGCCAGACGCCCTCGTGGGTGAGGCCGCCGGAGACTCCCTGGGTGCAGGTCCAGCGGCCTCGGAAGGGGGCGGTGAAGCGAACGCCGCGCACGGCCCCGAAGCGCTCCCGGCGGGAGTGGAAGTAGGCGAGGTTCTGCTCCGGGGTGCCGGGGGCGAAGTCGACGGCGTGCGGTCCTCCGTCGGAGACGCGCTGGCGCATCACGTAGAGCACCAGCGGCACCGTGAGGTTGAAGGGAACGATCAGGATCGGCAGCCCCAGGCGCTCGAAGCGCGCCGCGAGCCCGAGGCCCAGGGCGCCGGAGACCAGAGAGCCCGCGAGGGCGATCGCGTAGGAGGCCGGTCCGGGGATGAACCACACGGCGCCGAGGGCCATCGCGACCAGCATCGCGTTGAGCCCGAGCGAGGGCGCGAGCGCGGGCGAGAGATGGAAGGCGAGGGCGAAGACCGAGAGCGAGAGCGCCGCGGCGATGCGGCTGTGGAGCAGCAGCGCGGCCAGCACCAGGAGCCCGGCGTCGACCCGAGGCGCGCAGAGGATCGATCCCAGCGCCTGGAGGTACGAGGCGAGGAGGCCGCCCTCGGAGAGCGCGAGGGGGGCGGCGCCCTGAGGGAGGGCTCCGATGGTGAGGTAGAAGACCGCGAGGAAGGGCAGCGTGAGGACGGGCAGCCCGTGGCCCACGCCGAGCGCGAGGTGCAGCGCGGCGGTGACCAGCACCGAGGCGACCACCGCGACGACGAGCACGCCCAGCGCGAAGGGCGACGGGGGCGTGAGCGCCGAGAGGGCGAGGCCCACCATGAGCGCGTTGTACGAGAGCTGCCCCGAGCGGCGCTGCTCCGGGGGGAGCCCGAGCGCGCTGGCCGTGGCGAGCGCGAGGAGCACCGAGGCGACGCCCGCGAGCGCGGCGGCGGGGGCGGTGGCGGTGGCCAGCAGGAGCAGGGCGCCCACGCGGGGAGAGCGGGAGAAGAGGAGCTGCGCGTAGGTGAGGCAGAGGGTCTCCGCGAGGCGCTGCGCCGCGGCCCCGGCGCGAGGGGCGGCGTCGACGCGCCAGCCCGCCGCCAGGGCCGCGTGGGCGGCGCTCACAGCCACGAGGGGACCTCCTCGGAGGCCAGCAGGGTCTCGAGCTGCTCGCGCTTGCGGATGATGCCGTGGCGGCCGTCGGCGCCGATGATCACGACCGCGGGGCGGTACGTGATGAACTGCATCCACTGCGTGACGTTGTAGGCGCCGACGTTGCGGAACACGACCTGGTCGCCCGCGCGCATCGGCGGAAACTGGATGGTGTCGCGCACCACGTCGATGTTCATGCAGAGCGGCCCGTACATGACGGTGGGCTCGGAGATGCCGCCGAAGGGCTGCGCCGGGACGACGTCGTGGTCGTACCAGAACGAGGTGAAGAGCACGTTGACGCCCGCGTCGACGACGAGGCCGCGCTGTCCGTCGGGCATGCGCTTGTTGGCGATGACGGTGGAGATGAGCGTTCCCGAGTCGTCGACGAGCGCGCGGCCCGACTCCAGCACGATGGTGGGCTCGCTCCCGGCGGGGTAGTCGAGCGCGGCCATGCCCTCGGCGCAGGCCGCGGCGTAGCGGTCGAAGCTCGGCGAGGCCTGCTCCCCGGGGAGGTACTGGGCCTTGAGCTTGCTGCGAGACGCGAAGCCTCCGCCGATGTCGAGGAAGGACATGATCGCCCCGTGGGCGCGGCGCAGCTCGTTGGCGAGGCCCGCGAGCTTCGTGGCCTGCTCCCGGTAGGAGGCCGGGTCGAGGATGAAGGTGCCGAGGTGGCAGTGGAGCCCGACGAGGTCGAGGCGCTTGCCGGTGAGGATGCGGTTGGCGGCGGTCATCGCCTGGCCGCTCTCCAGGTTGAAGCCGAAGCGGCTCCAGGCGGGGATGGACTCCACCGCGAGGTTGACCCGCAGCGCGACCTTCGGCGTGAGGTGGAGCTCGTCGGCGAGGCGCTCCAGCAGCGCGAGCTCGTCGAAGTTGTCGATGTGGATGAGCGTCCCCTCGGGGAGCACCCGGCGCAGGGTGGCCTCGGTCTTGAGCGGCCCGTTGAGGTGGATGCGCTCGCCCGGCACGCCGTTGTGCCGCGCCTTCTCCCACTCGAACTCCGAGACCACCTCGGCCCAGGCGCCCTCGCGGTGGAAGACCTTGCAGACCGCGTCGAGGTAGTTGGTCTTGTACGACCACGCGATGCGCACCTTGGAGAAGCGCCGCGCGAAGGCGTCGCGCAGCTCGCGGTAGCGCGCCACGATGGTCTTCTCGGAGAAGACGAAGAGGGGCGAGCCGTAGGCCTCGATGAGGGTCTGCACGGGCACGCCGTCGATGTGCGTCTGCGGCTGCATCGAGGCCACGCGGCTGAACTTGTTCATCAGGCCCGTCTGGTGGCGGGCGAGGATCGGGCGGTCGTAGAGGGGACGGCTCATCGCGCAACTCCGTGGCTGCGGACGACCTCACCCGCGGTGCTCATGCGGGAGAAGGCGTCCATGTCGCTGATCTGATCGAGCGCGATGCGCACGAACATCGTGCCCACGCGGTAGTCGTGGAGGGGGGAGAGCTCGCGCCCCGCGGCGAGCTCGGCGACGGCGTAGGGGAGGTTCATCCCGGCGCCCGCGGAGAGGAAGCACCACGCGGGGAAGCGGGGGTTCACCTCCAGCACGTGGTAGCCGCCATTGGTGTCGCGGATGACCTCGAGCTCGCAGGGTCCGCGCCACTTCGTCGCGCTCATGAAGGTCGCCGTGAGCTGGCTGAGCCCCGGGTCTCGGATGGCCACGCCCGCCCACCCCTTGCCCTTGTCGGTGATGACCGTCTTGCGCATCTGCACCGCGCCCACGAGCCCGCCGTCGCCGTCGCCCACGGCGCAGACGCACAGCTCCTGGCCCGCGACGAACTGCTGCACGATCACGGGGTAGCCCCACTCGCCGACCATCTTGTAGAAGGCCGCGACGGCCTCCTCCAGCGTGTGGGCGACGCGCGCCCCGTAGTAGGGCCCCTTCACCACGATCGGGAAGGGGATCACCTCGTGGATGGAGTAGAGCTGGGCGACGTCGGTGAGCACCCGCGACGCGGGCACCGGCAGCCCCTTGTCGCCGAGCGCGGCGAGCTTCGCCTTGCAGCGAAGGTCGAGCTGCTCCCGCGTGGGGAGGAGCATCCCGACGCCCTGCGCGGCGAGCTCGGGGGCGAGCTCGACGAAGCCCGGGAGCTCGGCGTCGAGCGTGGGGATGATGACGTCGAAGCCGGTGCGCTCGCGGATGTACGCGAGGCGGTCGCGCAGCGGGTCGACGCCCTGCGAGGGGTAGGGGATCATGAACACGTCGCTGACGAGCCCGTCGGCGTAGACGCCGGGCTCGAGGGCGTCGTAGGCGAGGCCGACCACGCGCACGTCGTCGCGGTTGTGGCGCAGCGAGCGGATCACCCCGACGCCGGGACCGGGGTTGTCGGTGGCGTTGAGGCCGGTGACGGCGACGGTGAGGGGGGCGCTCACCGGCCCACCTCGAAGCCGCCGGGGACGAGGCCGAACATCCGCAGCGACTGAACGAGGTCGTCGATGTCGCGGGGGAGGTCCTCGTCGGAGCACTCGAAGCGCTCGCGCAGGAGGGCCACGAGGCCGTCGCGGTCGAGGCCGCGCTTCAGGCCGTCGAGGAGGCACTGGGCGGTTCCGTTGACGGTGTACGTGGCCCCGGAGAAGGGGTCGAAGACGAAGCCCGTGTCGCTGATGGCGAGGTCGCGGAGTCGCTGCATGATGGGTCTCCTTGTCACCAGGCGCCGAGCACGCCGAGGGTGAGGAAGTGGGCGTCCGCGTCCGTCGCGTGGAGCGCGTCGCCCGTGGTGAGGTGAAGCCAGTCGTAGGAGGGGAGGAGGGAGATCCCGCGGCCGAGCGGGATGCGCGCGGAGAGAGAGACCCCGCCGCGGATGCGGTCGTCGGTGGCGAAGGTGAGGGCGCTGTCGAGGGAGACGGTGCGGCGCTCGTCGCCGTAGCGGCCGGAGAGCGTGAGCGCGTAGCCGTCGCGTCGGTAGGAGACGAGCGCGCCGACCGATCCGCCGAGCCCGGTGGAGCCCGACTGCACCGAGGCGGTGGGTCCGAGCGACCAGCGCTCGGTGAGCGCGGCGGACCACGATCCGAGCGCGCGCACGACGGTCTCGTCGGAGAAGGCGGCGACGCTGGCTTCGGCGTAGAGCTCGCCGCGGAGGGCGACGCGCGCGGAGACGCCGAAGAGGTTGGCCGGGGCGATGGAGCTGTCCGCGTCCCAGAGGCGGCCGTAGTGGAGCCGCAGCGCATAGCCGGGGCGGGTGACGCCCGCCGACGCGTAGAACTCCTGCTGGAGGTGGCGGCTGCTCGGAGGGGGACGCCCTGGCTGCGGAGGCGCGGTCAGGAGGTCGTAGTTGATCGCGCGGTAGCTGGCGCCGAGGAGGACGAGGTCGTGGAGCTGGAGGGTCAGCGAGGGGGTGACGCTGAGCGAGAGCCGGCGCTGCGGGTGACCCTGGTAGAGCTGTGCGCCGGCGTAGAGGCCCGCCCAGGCGCGCACCGGGCGGGGCTCCGCGGCGCGGGCGAGCGAGAGGCCCTCGCGGGCGGAGGCGCCCACGGTGGGGTCGGCGGTGAGCGCCTCGAAGCGGGAGCGCGCGGCGGTGGGATCACCGAGGCGGAGGAAGGTCCAGGCGAGGCCGAGGCGGGCGTCGACGGAGGCGCCGGCGGAGAGCGCGAGGGCGCGGGTGTAGTGACGCCGCGCGGAGGGGTAGTCGGCGGAGGAGAAGGTGAGCC
This sequence comes from Deltaproteobacteria bacterium, assembly GCA_016704445.1. GTDB lineage: Bacteria > Myxococcota_A > Polyangia > Polyangiales > SCUS01. Next base: position 56,663 of record JADJAE010000020.1, on the reverse strand, counting down.
AGGCGAGGCGGAGGGCGACGGCGTGGTCCTCGGGGAAGGCGGCGGCGAGGGGAGCGAGGGTGGCGGCGGCGGCGGCGGGGTGGCCGTCGCGCTCCTGGCGCGCGGCGGCGGCGAGGGTGGCGTCGTAGTCGAGGGGCTGCGCCGAGGCGACGGAGGCGACGGAGGCGGTGAGGCAGAGCGCGGTCGCGGCGAGGAGGTGACGCATCGTGGGTGCATCGACCTTGAGCAACGGGTGCGCCGCGCTGGTTCTACCGGGGAATCGGGAGGATGCGGGGTGGAGTGCGGAGGGGGGGAGTGCGGATTCCGCAGTGCCGCTGCGGATTCGGCAGCAGAGGACGCCGCCCTGCCTCCGGAGCTGCGGGGCTCAGCCCAGCCGGTAGCGCTTGAGCTTCTCGTAGAGCGTGCGGAGGCCCATGCCCAGGTGCTCCGCGGCGCGCTTGCGGTTGCCGTCGTGACGTTGCAGCGCCTGACGGATGGCAGTGAGCTCGGCCTCCTCCAGCGTCGGAGCGCTGTTGCGAGGGGCGTCCATCGGCATCGCCCTCGCGTCTGGCAGCGGCGCGTCGAGCTGCAGCGCGTCGCCGTCGCTGAGGATGGCCGCGCGCTCCAGGGTGTTGGAGAGGTCGCGCACGTTGCCGGGGAAGGGCATCGCCGTGAGCGTGGCGAGGGTCGCCGGGGAGAGCCGCAGCCCGGGCCGACCGAGGCGCACCCGCAGCCGGGCGACGATGGCCTCCGCGAGCGGCGCGATGTCCTCCCGACGCTCCCGCAGCGGCGGGATCATCACCGGGAACACCGACAGCCGATGGTAGAGGTCGGCGCGAAACTGCCCCGCGCTCACGGCCGCCACGAGCTCGCGGTTGGTGGCCGCGACCCAGCGCACGTTGGCGACGAGCGTGCGCGTCCCTCCGACGCGGGTGTACTCGCGCTCCTGCAGCACCCTCAGCAGCTTCGCCTGGAGCGATGGGGCGAGCTCCCCCACCTCGTCGAGGAAGAAGGTCCCCCCGGAGGCGGCCTCGATGTGACCGATGCGCTGGGTGACCGCGCCGGTGAAGGCCCCTCGCTCGTGGCCGAAGAGCTCGGACTCCAGCAGCGTCTCCGAGAGCGACGCGCAGTTGATCGCCGCGAAGGGCCCCGCCGACCGCCTGCTCCAGCGGTGTATCGCCCTCGCCGCGACCTCCTTGCCCACGCCGCTCTCTCCCTGCAGCAGCACCGTCGCGTCGGTGGGCGCCACGCGCCGCAGGGCGGTCTCCACCGGCGCCATCGCCGCCGCGCCCCAGGTCAGCCGGGTCTCCGTCGCTGCGCCCCCGTCGGCGAGCGGGTCGCGGCCGAGGGCCCTGGTCACCGCCGAGCGCAGCGCCCCGGGGCTCTCCACGGGCTTCTCCAGGAAGTCGCTCACCCCCAGTCGCATCGCCTCGACTGCCTTGGCCACGCTGCCGTGCGCGGTGAGCACGATCACCGCCACGTCGGGGTACGTCGCCCGCACCTGGCGGAGCAGCGCCTCGCCGTCGAGCCTCGGCATGCGCAGGTCCGTCAGCACCAGGTCGAAGCGCCGCCGGGCCAGCGCGTCGAGGGCCTCCACGCCGTCCGCCGCGGTCGCCACGTCGTGCCCTGCGCCCGCAAGAGCGGCCTCGCAGAACGCCCGCAGGTCTTCCTCGTCATCGACCACCAGGATGCGCGCCACGGTGCGGAGGGTGCCGCAGGGAGAGGGCGGGTGTCACCCGCTCGCGGGCGGCGCCTGGAGGAGCATGGTGAAGAGGGCCCCGCCCCCGGCGCGGTTGCTGGCGCTCACGCTCCCTCCATGGATCTGCGCGACCCGGCGCACCACCGCGAGCCCGAGGCCGACGCCGCGGGTGCGCTTCGTGACGAAGGGCTCGAAGAGGCTCTCGACGTCGTGGGGGTCGATCCCGGCGCCGTCGTCGCTCACCTCCAGGCTGAGCATGCCGCCCTCGTAGACGATCCCGACGGTGACGGTCTTCGCGCCGGCCTGCGCGGCGTTCTGGAGGAGGTTGGAGAGCGCGAGGCGCAGCCGTCGCTCGTCGAGCATCAACAGCGGGATGCCCGCCGTGGCGTCGATCTGGACGCCCAGCTTGAGCTCGTCGGCCACCTCGCGCACGAGCGCGGCGGGGTCGCAGGGGCGCCGGGTGACGGGGCCCTCGCGGACGAAGTCGAGCAGGTCGCGAACGAGGCGCTCCAGGCGGGTGGAGGCGTTGACGATGCGGTCGGCCTGGGAGCGGGTGGAGCTGCCCTCGTCCAGAGACTCGGCGAGGAGCTGCGCGTGGCCCTTGAGCGCCGCGAGGGGGTTGCGGATCTCGTGGGCGATCACGGCGGTCATCTTGCCGAGCTCGGCGAGGCGGTCCTGGTGGATGGTGTGCTGGTCGAGGTGCTCGCCGCGCACCGAGCGCCGCCAGAACCACGCCGCGGCGACCAGCAGCAGCGCCGAGATGACGACCGAGAGGCCGAGGGTGCGGTCGGACTCCGCGATGGCCGCGCGCACCATGATGGGCTCGAACTCCAGCAGCATCCGCGGCGGCGGCGGACCAGGCGGGAAGTGCACGTCTCCGGGCGGCCTCGGGGGGCCGAGCATCGGAGGGAGGTAGCGCACCCGGGTTCCGACGTGGCGCAGCGAGGCGCCGCCGGAGCGCGAGGGCGGGGCGACGGGCGTGGGGTCGAGCGAGCCCACCCGGGAGAGGACGGCGCCGGAGTCGTCGACGAGCGCGAGGGCGCGCAGGCCCGCGCCGTGGCGGCGGGAGAGCACCGACTGCATCCCCCGGGTGGTGGGCGGTCCGCCGAACTCGCCGGGCATCTCCGCGAGGAAGGACTCGGCCAGGCCGCGCTCCAGCGCGGGAGCGAGGCCCCGGGAGGTGCTCCTGGCGCCCCAGGCGGTGCTCACCAGCGCCGCGCAGGCGCACAGGCTGAGGGCAGCGGTGACCCAGCGCGCGAGGTCGGGCAGCGAGCGGCGTGGCGCGTCGGTCACGCGAGGCTCGCGAGGGAGCGGTTGCATCGGAGGCGCATCGGGCGAGCATCGTCGCGATGGCGCGGCGTCGCAATCGGGGCCACGGCCGCGCTCAGGAGCGCCCGGCGCAGCGGCGGGCGTAGCGGGTGGGCGTCTGGCCGATCTGCTGCTTGAAGTCGCGGATGAAGTGCGACTGATCCGTGTAGCCGAGCTCCGCGGCGAGGTCGGCCCAGGTGCCTGGAGAGGCGCCCCAGCGGGCGACGCGCTCCGCGGCCTCCTGCATCCGCGCGCGGCGGACGACCTGGCTCGCCGGGACGCCGACCTCATGAAGGAAGAGCCGCTGGATCGACCGCATCGAGAGCCCCGCCCTCTCGGCCAGCAGGTCGACGCGCACCAGCGAGGGATCGCCCTGGAGCAGCGCCAGCAGCGAGGGCACGCGAGGCTCCGGAGTGGTGTCCTCGGAGGGGGCGCGTTCGGAGAAGAAGGCCTCCATGAGGGCGATTCTCTCGTGGTCGTCGTCGGTGGAGGCGACGGCTTCATCGAGGCGTCGGCCGGCGTCTCCGTAGAGCGCCTCGATCGGGAGCTCGCGGTTCTTCAGCGAGCCCATCGTCCAGGGAGGAGGGAGGAAGGGGACGAAGCCGCCCGGGCGGAACTTCGCGCCCAGCACCCACCCGACTCCAGAGAGCTGGGCGACGAAGCGCGCGGTGTTCACCCCGTGAACCCCGGGGCGGTGGGTTCCGCACACCACGTTCACCGCGGGGAAGGGGAGCGTCTCCTGCGCGTAGGGCGGCGCGTCCCGGAGGTCCCAGCGGACGACCCAGTACCGGTCGATCCAGCGGGAGAGGCGCTCCGAGGGCGCGTGGCGGGAGAGCGCGAATCGCCCTTCGCCTGCATCGGGAGCGAGGATCCCCCGGCGGTCGATCGGCGACGGGCCCTGCGGCTTCGACGATGGGCACGGCACGTCGCGTTTCTACAATACCCGGGGCCGGTCGCGCGGCTACGAAGGCCCTCATGACCACCGAAGCTCTCGTCGAGGGCGGCTGCCACTGCGGCGCCGTCCGGTTCAACGTCCACGCTGCCCGCCCGGAGAAGGCCTACGCGTGCAACTGCTCCATCTGCTCTCGCGCAGGCTGGCTGCTCACCTTCGTCCCGGCCGATCGCTTCGAGCTGCTCTCCGGCGCCGACGCCATCCAGGACTACCAGTTCGGCAAGAAGCACCTGCACCACGGGTTCTGCCGCCACTGCGGCGTCCGCTCGTTCTCTCGAGGGACCAGCCCCGAGGGGGCGGAGACCGTCGCGGTCAACCTCCGCTGCGTCCCCGCCTGGAAGGCGACCGAGCTGCCGGTCGAGACCTTCGACGGCGCCTCGCTCTAGCCCGGAGCGGAGCGGGCGACCGTCCACGCCCACGGACGACGCCTCACCGGAGCGGAGCGACGGGGCGACCGTCCACGCCCACGGACGACGCCTCACCGGAGCGGAGCGACGGGGCGACCGTCCACGCCCTCTCAATGCGCGAGGTCGTCTCTTGAGACACCACCGATCTCCGCGCCCGCGAACGGCCCGCGAGCGGGCCTGCGGTCGCTGAAGTCGGAGCCTGGCGCTGATCGTCTCAGCCTCCGCGGGACTCTCTGCAGGAGCATCGAGCGCTGGAGCGCTCGATGAAGAGGACGTAGGTGCTCACTCGCTGGGCGCGTACCGACGGCGTGGGCGCTCGCCCCCTCCGCTTCGCTTCGGGTGAGGACGGGTACCGACGGCCTGAGCGGTCGCCCCCTCCGCTTCGCTTCGGGTGAGGACGGGTACCGACGGCGTGGGCGGTCGCCCCCTCCGCGCCCCCTGGAGAGCCATCGCCGGATGGCCTCCAGCGGGCTTCGACCCATCTCGCGGCCAACGCCCGAACCCCGGCGATGTACGGCGGACCGCGCGAGCACGGACGCACGGCCAGACATCGCCCTTGCCTCCCCTCCGCGACCCCGCGGACACTCTTCCCCGCAGTCGTCGCACGACGATCGTGCGCCCTGCGCGTGGAGGCCCCGACATGACATCCCCCGTGGTGACCCGCCTGCTCAAGAGCAACCGCTCCGTGGTCCAGCACATCGAGACCAACGCCGAGCGCCTCGACGAGAAGCTCAAAGCCCTCTTGAAGCCCCACTTGCGATCCGGCGAGAAGATGCCCGACTTCGCCCTCGTGCTCACCCTGATGGGGCGTCTGCTGGCCGCCCAGGGGAGCGAGCTCGCCGCCGCCGATGACGCCAACGAGGCCGAGAAGCTCGACGACCCGGCGCTCCTGCGCGCGCTCGAAGACGCCAACGAGTCGCTCTACAAGGTGACCACCCGCGCGAGGGAGATGCTCGCCGGCGCCTTCACCTCGAAGGCCCTCGCGTCGCTGGGCTTCAAGGGCGACACGCCCCGCTCGCCGGACACCCTGGTGCGCTTCGCCACCAACGTCCTCGCCGCCCTCGACTCGCACACCCTCACGCCCGTCGACGACGGCGCCTCCGTCGATGTGAAGAAGCTCGTCAAGCGCCTCGAACCCGCCCGCGACAAGGTGCACGCCCTCGCCGGAGACGCGCTGCGCGAGGCGCGCGAACTCCAACAGACCCAGGCCGCCCGCAACTCCGCCATCGAGCGCGCCGTCGAGGCCTTCAACGGCGTGGCAGGCGCGGCCTCGGCGCTGCTCGACCTCGTCGGCGAGACCGCCCTGGCCGAGCGAACCCGCCCCTCGGCGCGGCGCTCGGGCGTCACGCAGACCGAAGAGGAAGATCCGCCGGTCGACCCGACGCCGACCGCCTGACGCGAGAACGACCCCCGCTCCACCCCGTCGACCGCCCGAAAAGACCAGAACGACCGCCGTACGGGCCGCTGACCTCCCCAGAGTGCCGTCTGCGGCCCCCGTTCTTTCGTTTTCCGACTGAGACCTCCCGAAACGGGGGTCGCGCTCGCGTCGGGCGCCGCCTCCTCAGGCGCGATCGAGCTTGTCCATCGGTGCCCGGTCTCGCTCGGTCACCAGGTCGACCCCGGTACGACCGAGAGGCCGTCAGTAACCCGAGCCAGACCCCGAGCGTCAGCGAGGGGGAGCGCCCGCTCGGGTCGTCAGCGAGGATCTCCGACGCCGCGATTCTGGCAGGAATCACCGGAGATTCCGGACGTGAACCGACGACCCGAGCGGGCGCTCCCCCTCGCTGACGCTCGGGGTCTGGCTCGGGTTACTGACGGCCTCTCGGTCGTACCGGGGATATCCCCGCCGACGGCCTCTCGGTCGTACCGGCGACTCCTCGCCCACTGCCTCGGGCTCGTACTCCGAATCCCAGTGAAATGTCGGGTTCAGCCGCTTCGCAGAGCGGCACCGTCGACAGCCGATCGGGCTCACCCCCGGCGCGCCAACTCCGCGAGCGCCGCGTCCATCGCCGCGCACTCCTCCGCCACCGTCACGTCGGCGCGCACCCGGCCGATCGCGCCGTACACCGCCATCGCCAGCAGCGTCGCCCCCCGCCGCGTATCGCCCGCCAGCCAGCGCGCCACCACCGGGTGCCTCACCGCCACCCGCGCCACGCGCGAGCCCGACTGGTAGTCCACCATCGCGTCTCGGGCTCCCCGAGGCGTCTCCGTGCCCTCCAGCGTGTGCAGCATCTCCGGGGCGAGGCCCAGCGCGCGCAGCTCGCCCTCCACCCTCGACGCCCACGGCCACGCCACCGTGCGCGCGGCGCTCACCTTCGCCGCGGGCTCCTCTCGCCTCGGCTCCGGCGCCGTCTCCACCCGAGGCGCGCTCGCGACCGGCTTCGATGGCTGCGGCCTCTCCTTCGCCTTCGCGGGAGGAGCGCTCACCGTCACCGCCGGGGCCTCGTCCGCCGAGAGCATCCCCGCCTCGCGCAGCACCGCCATCCACGGCGCCTTCGCCTCCGGGACGAAGTACGCCTTCTCCGCCCGGGCGTCGCCCGGCGGAACCACCCGCAGCGCCCGATCGTCCTTCCTCGCCGTCTGAAGCTGCTGGAAGGTCGTGCGGGTACCCGGCAGCCGCAGCGTCCTGGAGGCGTCGCGCATCGCCGCGCCGGTGAGCACGCCCGCCAGCGCCGCGCGGGTGAGCAGCACCGCGTGCCCGTCGTCCTCCGCGCTCACTCCCTTCGCCCCCAACCACACGTCCAGCAGCCGCCGCCACGCCCACGCGACCACCGCCTCCAGCAGCTCGTCGCGCTCCCCGACGCCTCGCACGACCCGGTGCAGCCACAGCCGACCCGAGAGCGGCGCCGCGCCTCCGTGCTTTCCCCCGGTGCGCGCCCTCCACAGCGTCACCTGCTCGCCCGCCATCACCTCGATGGACCCTGGCGAGCCGTCGGGCTCCAGCCAGAGCCAGCCCGCCGCGTGCGCCATGCCGCCTCGCCACGCCGGGCTCTTGGGGTCGTGGGCTGCCACCGATCCCAGCGGCGCCTCCTTCTCCGTCGGACCCAGCGTGCGCCGCAGCGTGCCCAGCGCGAGGTCGACCGCGCGCTGCCTCGCCTGCGCCAGCGCCAGGTCGGGCACAGGACCGCTGCGCGTCGCGTCCGGCGTCAGCTCCGGAGCCTCCAGCGCCACCCGCGCGGGCCACGGCAGCTCGATCGAGCTCTCCCCCAGCCGCCGTCGCCCCCGGTACCACGCCACCGTGCTCCCGGGCGGAGCGTCGCTGTCCAGCCAGCAGACCTCCCCCTCCGCGCCCTCCGCCTTGATCGGGCTGCGCACCCGCACCCGCACCGAGCCGTCCACCGGAGCTTCGATGCGCGTGGCCGTAGGCGAGCGGTCCCAGGCCAGCGCGCGCAGGGCCGCTTTTACCGCCGCGGTAAGGTCGCGCCCCTTGCGCAGCGTCTGTAGCCACCCCGCCTCGCGCGTCGAGAGCACCACCGCCCTCACGCCCGCCTCGGGCAGCGCGCACGGCTCGTCGGGCGCCAGGGTGCAGTAGCCCACCGCGCGGTGCGCCGCCTCCTGGGACTGGAGATCCGCGAGGGACATGGCCCTGGCCTCGGTGTCGGCGAAGACCGACCGCCCCAGCGCCGCGCCCTCGACGCCTCGCGTGGTGAGCAGCGCCCAGCGCATCGCCGCGTCGCTCCACCCGGGCAGCGCGTCGCTCGTTCCTGCCACCCTCAGCAGCAGCGAGCGGGCGATCTCCTGGAGGCGGGTCCCCAGCTCCAGCGACTGCACCGAGCGGTCGATGTCCGAGGGGTCGAGGTCGACGCACGCGATCGCCGCCGCCATGGCGAAGGGCGCCGGGAGCGTCAGCACCCTGGCGCTGCTCCCCGGAGCGTGCACCCGCAGCGTGAGGGCGGGCTCGTCGTCGAGGAGGCGCAGCTCTCCGAAGCCGATCTTCGGGGCCACCGCCTCGATGCGCACCGAGAGCGCGGGGCACTCCGGCTCTCCCGGTAGGCGCACCGCCGCGCCGCCCGAAGCCCGCAGCGAGCGCAGTCGCTGGAGCTTCTCGATCTCCTCGGAGCGGTCGACGGAGAGCTCGCCCACCAGGGCCGAGAGCGCCTTGGCGTCGTCAGGGTGGTCGAGCACCACCGCCGCGATGTCGGGGTCCTCGCCGGGGGCGGCGGCGATCCACGGGGTCGAGCGCTCGCGGCACCAGGCGGGCCTCGGGGTGAAGAGGGTCAGCGTAGAGAGGGAGATGCGCTCCCCCGATGGCGTACGCCACATGGGCACGCGCCGCAGCCGCTCTCGCAGCACCGTGTGCTTCGCGACGCCGCGGCCCCCCTCCGAGAGCGCCCAGCGCAGGCAGAGCGTCGCCACGCCCGCCGCGAGAACCTTCCCCCCATCGGCCTCCTCCAGCGCCCCCTCGATCAGCACCGGGCCCATCACCCGGAGCAGCGCGTCGAGGCCCTTGCGCCCGGTGTCCGAGAGCCCGTCGAGGGCGCTGGTGAGGGCGGGGTCGGCGTCGGCGTCCAGCCTACCCCCCAGCGGGAGGGGGAGGGCGTCGCCGGAGAGGGTGAAGGCCACCGCGCCGTCGACGATCACCTCGATGCGGGCCGAGGCGAGCTCCCTCGCGACGGCGGCGTGGAGGGTGCCCAGGTCCTGCTGGGTGAGCGTGCGAAGGGGGGAGCAGGTGGGGAAGCCGGAGAGGTCGTCGGGGCGCACCTGGGGGAGGGAGGCGAGGCGGGCGCGGGCGAGGCGGCGGGCGCGGGCGTCGCGGAGGCGGGGGAGCTGCTCGTGGGCGCTGCGGAGCTTCACCCCGAGGGACTGTTCGATGAGCGCCCGGTGCTCGCGGTCGGCCACGAGCAGCGGGGTGAAGTCCTCCCCCGCGAGGTCCGCCGGGGCCTCTGCCAGGTAGGGGTAGGGTCCTCCGCCCGCGGCCTGGATGCGCTCCCTCAGCGCCCTCGGGCTGAGCTCCTCCACCGCGCCGTCGACCCTGCGCGACTGGATCATCGGCGTCCCTTCGAGGGCCTCTCTCAGCGGGTGGAGGCTCGCGTCCTCAGGGCGCCCTGCCGTGTACGCGAGGGCCGAGAGCAGCATCCTCCGCGCCGGAACGCTGCGGATCTCCTCCGCGTCGCCTCCCAGCGAGTCGGCGGCCTCATCGTCGCCCCGCCAGGCGAGGCTCAGCTTACCGACCAGGGTAAGCTCGGCCGCGGCGACGAGCTCGTCGAGGTCCCCGGGGACGCTCTCCGGCAGCGCGGCGCTCTTCTTCTCCGGGAGCACGATGATCCGGTCGTCTTCGGCCACGACCTGCATCGGACCGAAGCGGCTACGGCGCTTGCGGGAGTCGAGCGCGAGGCCGCCGTGGGCGAGGACGAGGGTGTCCTTGGTGGAGGGCGACGGGGCGAGGGCGATGCGGGTGTGCTCGCTGGCGACGACGATCCACGGCACGGCGCGGCGGTCGTCGAGGGTGACCAGGGCGCGGGGGTCGGGGGTGATGGGCGTGGGGAGCGCGTCGGTGAGGTCGACGAAGCGAGTGGACGCCGGGAGCAGCGCCGAGAGGGAGCGCCGGACCGACGGGTCGAGGAGCAGCACCGTGCGCCCGTCCGCGCGGAGGCCCGAGCGGGTCGCGGTGCTGAAGAGCACGCACCCGACGGGGGAGTCGGCCATGGCGCGCAGCTCACGGGTCGAGGCGAAGATCCCCGGGGCGGTGGTGGGCCAGAGCGGGAGCTCGTCGAGAGCGGGGTGGCGCTCGAGGAGATCGCTGGTGAGTGCGCGCATCGCCGCCGGGTCGGCGCTGACGTTGCGGAGGGTGTCGAAGGCCGCGCGGGCCATGGCGCGACGGGTGGCGGGGGAGAGGTCGTCGAGCGAGGGGCCGAACCACTGCCGCCTCGGGTCATGGAGCGAGAGCGCGCCCGCGAGCTCGTCGGCCAGCACCGCGAGGGCCTCGGCCAGCACCCGCTTCACGGCCCTCATGGCGTCGGCGAGCGCGGCGTCCCGCTCTACGCCCTGGAAGGTCTCGTTGGCCCTCAGCGCCGGGTGCTCCAGCGCCACCTCCGCGGGCACCCCTGCGGTGTCGAGCGCCTCGGCGGCGAGCGGCCGCTGCTCGATGAATACGGTGGTCTGTAAGACGCCGGCGGCGTCGAGGCCCCGCGCTCGCAGCACCAGCTCTCCGCGCAGCCCAGCGAGGGTGACGGGCAGGGTGGGCCGCTCCTCGGTGGAGGGCTCACCGAAGACCACGCGCAGCACGGCGTCGTCGGCCTGCGCCACGCGGGCCTCGCGGGGAGAGAGCCCGAGGAAGCGCTTGCGGCGGGTGAGGGCCTCGCGGGCGACCGCGATGGCGGCGTCGGCGGGCTGGAGCGAGAGCGGCCGCAGCAGGGCCTCGAGGCGGGGGCGTCTGGGAGGGCACCAGAGCACCGCGCCGAGGTGGGGGGCGAGCTCTGCGGGGACGGGCTCCGCGCCTCGCCAGACGAGCGAAGGCCGGGGGTCGGTGTCGAGGATCGACGCGACGGAGAGCCAGGGTCCAGCGGCGGTGGGGATGAGCTCCAGGGCCATGAGGGCGCGCAGCACGGCGGGCGGGCACTGGCCGAGCTCGGTCTCGTCGGTGGTGGCGATGGCGCTGCGCCCGAGGGCGAACCAGGCGTCGCCGAGGTAGTGGTGCACCCACGCGAGGAGCGCCTCGTGGAGGGCGACGCGGTCGGGCTCCGGGAGCTGCGGGTCGTCGAGGCGGGCGCGGGCGGCGTCGAGGAGCTGGGGGAGGTGGAGGTTCCAGGCGCGGCGGAGGGCGTGCTGGAGGCCGCCGGAGAGGTCGACCTGGGAGCGGGAGGCGTTGGTGGGCAGCGAGCGGGCGTCGAGGTGGAGGCGCAGCGGAGCGCCGGGGACGTTGGCGTCGGCCGCGGCGGAGAGCAGGCGCTCCTCGAGGATGACCCCGAGCTCGGAGAGCACGAGGCGATGGCCGTGGGTGGCGCTGATGAGCTGGAGCGATCCGCTCAGCCCTGCGCCAAGCTCGAGGGGAACGCTGACGAGCGGGCCTGGGACGAAGCCCGTGGCGAGGGCGACGCCGTCGCGGCGCAGCGGGATGGGGAGCGCCACCAGGCGGTCGCGGAGGAGCACGGTCTCCGCGGGATCGCGGGCGAACCACTCTCTCACCACGGGCAGCCCGAAGGACTCCCTCAGGTGCACCCGCACCCCCTCGGGGGGCAGGTCGGCGGGGCGCGCGACCAGCTCGACGCGGGCGCTCTCCAGGGCCGCGGGGACGCGCGCGTCGGGGTCGTGGGAGACGCCCGCGGTGAAGCGCACCCGGTGGCACTGCCCCGCGGGGGCCTCGTGGGTGGTGTAGAGGTCGACGTGGCGGGGGCCGAAGCCGAGGGCGGTGTTGACCGCGATGGCGAGCAGCCGCAGCCGTGGGTGCTGGGTGCTGAAGAGGTGGTCGAGGAGGTGGGCGAGGTCGTCGGCGGAGGGGGCTGCGCCGTCGAAGGTGAGCACCAGGTCGTCGGCGTCGTTGTAGAGGTCGACCGCGGTGGCCTCGCCGGCGACCGCGGCGCGCACGATCTCCAGCACGTAGAGCAGCGGCTCGGCGAGCTGGAAGCTGCGCAGGCGCTCGACGGCGGCGCGCGGGTCGACGAGGGCGGTGCCGCGGGAGAGGACCTTGCGTCGATCGCTCATGAGGGGGTCGCGAGGGTGAAGAGGGAGAGGTCGCGGCGGGCGTCGAGGGAGCCCGCGTGGAGGGCGACGGCGCGCAGCAGGGCGAGGGCGGCGAGGGAGGGGTCGGAGCGCGCGGCGTCGACGGCGGCGGCCACCCGGGGGTGCGTCACGTGGAGCAGCAGCGCCCTTCCCTCCTCGAGGGAGAAGGGCTCGTCCCGGGTGGCGTCGAGGAGAAACTCCGTCGCCCTCGGGTCGTGGGCGAAGGCCGCGAAGGCGCGGTCGCGTCCGTAGCCGTCGATGGTTCCGAGGAAGACCTCTCGGAGTCCGAGCGCGGGGAGCAGCGGCCGCAGCGCTTCGAGCAGCTTGCGGGCGTGGGGCACGAGGTCGTTGGCGTGGAGCGGTCGTGCGAGGAGGTAGCGGGCGTCGACGGGGACGACCCGGTCTTCGTGGTGGTGGGCTCGCAGCAGGGCGAGGAGGGCCTCTGCGCCGGGGCCTGCGACGCCGATGTCGACGACGGCGATGTCCTTGCGGGCGAGGGCGGCGGTGAGGGCGGAGGGCCCGGCGGCGTAGCGGCGCTCGGGGCGCTGGAGGATGCCGGGCGCGAAGGAGGCCGTGACCCGCCCCGGGGCGGAGGCGAGCGGGTGCGCGAGGGGCCAGGCGACCTCGGCGGGCTTGAGCTTGAAGGGCGCGTCGAGCGCGAGCCGGGCCCAGGCCGCGAGGAGGGCCGCGTCGGGCGAGGGCTGTTTTGCGTGGCGGGCCGAGGCGCTGCGAGAGGCGGCGGCGGCGAAGGCGGCGACGAAGCGCTCCCGGAGGGCGGTGCGGGCGAGCTCGGCGGCGAGCTGCTGGGCGCGGGCGAAGGCGGCGTCGCGGCGCACGTTGTCGCGGGAGACGGTGTGGTGGAGGTCGTGCGCGTCGATCTTCCAGCGCACCCCGGGGAGGGGCGTGTCGGTGGTCGCGTGGAGGAGGATCCCCCGGTTGTAGAAGGCGACGGAGGCGACCGGGTCGACGGCGAGGGCGAGCACGGTGCGGGCGTCGACGCGGTGGGTGAGGGTGACGGGGCCTTCGATGTCGAAGGGTCGGTCGATGCGGACGTCGCGGTCTCCGGCGGGGATGCCGTGGGTGCTGAGCTGGAGGGGCGCGGCGACGTGGGGGCACCAGCGGGAGAGGGCGGCGAGGGAGCGCTCGGCGAACTCGCTGGCCTGGGCGGCGGAGCGCTGGAGGGTGAGGGTGACGGTGGTCCCGCGGCGAGGGGGGATGGCTTCGAGCTCGTAGGTGAAGTCGGGTCGGAAGCTGAGCCGCAGGGCCTCGGGGGCGTCGGCGCGGCCGGAGTCGACGGTGACGATCGAGGGACCTGCGCCGAAGACCGAGAAGAAGCCGACGCCGAACTTGCCGATCTTGGTGGGGTCGCGGTCCTTGGTGGAGCGGAAGAGCACGACGAGGGAGCGCTCGATGGTGTCCTGGTCCATGCCGTGGCCGTCGTCGGTGACCGAGGCGAGGAGGGCGCCTCGATCGGACACGCGGTCGGGCTGGTAGTCGAGGTGGACGCTGATGGCGGATGCGCCTGCGTCGAGGGCGTTCTGGACGAGCTCGCGCAGCCACGCCATCGGGTCGGCGAACTGGCGCACCATCTGGTGGATGGCGTCATGGACGGCCTCGCTGGCGCTGAGCTGCGGGCCGTCGTCGGGTCGGGTGCGGAAGGGGGTGGTCACTGGTCAACCCGCTTGAGGGCCGGGGTTCGCGCGCTGGCGCTCACCCCGGGCAATAACAGGGCGGCGCCCCGGGCACTGCCCGGGGCTTTCGAGCAGGAACACGATTCGGTTCAATCCGCTGCGCATCGGCCTGTCCCTCCGGAAGTTCGATCGAGCTCCTGTCCGAAAGCCCCGGGCAGTGCCCGGGGCGCCGCCCTGTTATTGCCCGGGGTGAGCGCCATCGCGCGAACCCCGGCGGCGTACGACGGACTGCGGCCGCGCTACGCCTTCCGGGTCCACTCCGTGGTCTCGACCACCGGGAGCTGGAGCGCCCGCTCGCGGTCGAGGTCGAGGTTGCCGACGTGCAGCGAGAGCGGCGCCTGCACCCACTTGTAGATCGACTGCACGAACATCCGGGTGAACTTCGCCACCCAGCGCTCCCGCTCCTCCGCGGTGTCATCCGGGAACATGCTCCCCAGCGCCTGCACGATCTCCGGCGGGGACAGCTTCTCCGCCGCGTACAGGTGGAAGCACGCGTCCAGCACCCTGAAGGGCATGAGCTCGTCCTCGCCCTTCTGGTTGGGCGCCAGCTCCGGGCCCGCCGGGGCCGACAGGGTCTTCCAGATGCCCTCGAAGCCGTGCTTCTCCAACAGGTATTCCAAGAGATAGATCACCACCGTCTTGGGGACGTTGGCCAGCACCGCGAGGGCGCCCTCCAGGTCGCCTCCGATGGTCGTGTAGCCCATGGCCTTCTCTGACATGTTGCCCGTCTGGAGGAAGAGCATCCCGGTGGTGTTGGAGTAGTTCCACATCCGCTGGGCGCGCACCCGGGCCTGGATGTTCTGCATGGTCAGCGCGGTGAGCTCACCGCCCACCATGGTCTTCGCGGCCTCGGCCTCTCGCTCGAAGGCCTCTTCAATGGCCACTACCTTGAATGGCACGCCCAGCTCTTCGCAGATGATCCGCGCGCTCTCCGAGGTGTGGTCGGTGGAGTAGCGCGACGGCATGTAGAAGGCCTTGAACATCTCCCCCGTCTTCGCCTTGCGGGCCTCGTCGGGCAGGTCGGCGAAGCGCTTCTGGATGGCCCTCCAGGTGACGAGCAGGGTGAGCAGCGAGTCTCGCCCCCCGGAGAGCGCGAGGCCGAATCCCTTGAAGGCGCGGGTCTTCTCGTAATAGTCCCAGACGCCCAGGCCGAGGGCGTCGAGGAGGTCGTCGCAGAACTCCACCCGGGCGTTGCGGGGGCTCTGGGGGCCCGGCAGGAAGAAGCTCCCGTGCGTGGGCGCGGGGTAGGGCAGCGACGCGCGGCTGGCGCCCTTCCCCGTGGCGGTGACCAGCGTGGGCTTGATGGGCGACTGCGCGGCGTCGAGGCAGTCGGTGCGCCAGGTGGTGGCCTCGGTGCGCAGCCGGCGGGTGCGGTCGAGGTCGACCACCACGGCGGCCCAGGACTCCACCCAGCGAGGGGCCTCGACCATGGGGCGGCCGTTCTGGAAGACGAAGCCGCCGCCGTCGAAGATGAGGCCGTCGTTGGCGCCGACGCTGTTGACGTACGCGAGGGTGCACTGGTTGTCGGCGGAGCGGGTGGCGAGCATCTCCCGGCGCGTGCCCATGACGCCCATGCGGTAGGGCGAGGCGGAGAGGTTGAGCACCAGCTCGGCGCCGGCGTAGCAGCGGCGGCGCATGGGTCCGTCGGGCGACCAGACGTCTTCACAGACCTCGACCGCGAGGGTGCCGAAGTCGAAGGCGAACACGAGGTCGCCGAAGGGGACTCCCTCCACGGTGTCGCGCTGGCCGGGGACCCCTCTGGAGAAGGTTCGGGCTTCGTAGAAGACGTTGTAGGTGGGGAGCTTCTCCTTGGGGACGAGGCCCAGCACCGCGCCCCGGTGCACGACGGCGGCGCAGTTGTAGAGGTGCCCCTGGTGGGCGACGGTGATGCCGAGCGCGAAGACCGTGGCGAGCGAGGAGGTCTCCCGGGCGAAGCGCTGGAGCGCGTCCCACTGGGCGCGGACGAAGCCCGCCCACTGCACAAGGTCTTCGGCGGGATAGCCGCCGATGACCTGCTCGGGGAGCACGGCGACGGTGACGTCGACGGCGGCCATGGCCTGCGCCTCGGCGATACACCGGGCGGTGTTGGAGTGCACCGAGCCGACGGTGGGGTTGACGCTGCCGAGGCCGATCTTGACCAGTCGCATGGTGGTGGTGGGCTCCCTTTGCTGAACGCGCGGCGAGGCTACACCACCCGGGCCGGAAGGGTCAGACGTCGCGACGGCCCACCTCGGATGGCTGTCGCGGCCAGCAGTCTAACTGCGCCACCCCCTACTGGAGCGGACGGAAGTCGATGAAGAACAGCCCGTATCCACGGTGGAAGAAGTACCGACCGGGGCCCTCAAACTGAAACGAGAACTGCGCGAGGGGTGTCTCGCTCGTTGACTCGCTCGACCAGTCGTCGGTCTGACGGGAGTCGTACTGAACGCGATGGTACGTGTTGGCGCGATCGACGAGACGTAGTTCAACCGTGTCCCCGCGCTTGAGCCGGAGAGGGTACGAACTCGTGAGCGTCTGCGCGTTGCTCGCGCTCCCGACCTCCGTTCGCTGACCTCCGATGCGGGAGTACAGGTGCAGGTCCGGCAGGTCGCTCCGCTCCTGCGCGTCGTGCGCGCTCCCGCGGTTGTTGCTCGGAGAGACCTCGACCTCGAACCGGCTCTCGTAGTTGAGCGTCTCGTCTTCGCCGACCTCGCTCGGCGAGGTCGCGCGTCGTGCCACCTGCGTCTGGATCCATCGGGACTGCTCTTGGATCCCTCGGTTCACGAACGAAGTTCCGCACCCGGTGCAGACGAACAAGGCCGCGAGGGAAACGGTGCGAAGGGAGCGCATGCTGACCGTCATGAAGGTACCTCTCTCCTGCGAGATGACGCGGATCCTACCCGGGCTCTGACACGGTCCAGGAGGCAATCGACCCGAGGCGCACTACCCCACCGCGGGCCGCAGCTCCACTGGTGGCCCGCGATCATCTGACCCTTGTGGGCTGACCGATGCGCGGGTACTTTCCGCGCGCCAGGAGGGGGCTTCGGTCCCGGACCAGAGATCAACCAAGGGCACATTCCCCTGGGACCTTGGCGGATGTGATGGAGGCGAAGGGTTCGGTCGGGGAGCGCCGACGCGATCAGCCATTGAGACACCAGACGGAGGGGGCGCGATGACAGAGGTCCCGCTTGATCTCGACCGACTATTGAAGCTCCGACTGGTGGTGGCTCGCTTCGGGGAGATGGATGGTGCGCGGTGGTGGAACACCAGCGGCCAGCTCGCAACGTCCGGTGCCGCCGAGGCCTTCCGCGAGACCTTCGGCACCGAGGTTCGCGAGCTCAACGTCGGCGCGATCGTGGAGGTGCAGCGCACCCTCTCCGCGCCCCTCATCGCGGGAACCCGATCGCTCCCGCGCACGGTTCCCATCACGCTGCCGCGCTCCGAGAAGGACGCGTGTGATGGGCGGCTGCGCGAGGAGTGCGCCCGACTCATCGGGGCTGGCAAAAAGGTCGTCCTGTCGTGAGCGATCGCATCAACCTCGACGAGCTCTCCCGGCGCGAGAGCGAGCAGATCGAGTGGAAGGAGAACGTCGCCGACATCGACGACGTCGTCGCCACGTTGGCCGCCTTCGCCAACGACCTCCAGAACCTCGGCGGCGGCTATGTGGTCTGCGGCGCCAAGGAGGAGAAGGACGAGCACGGCTTCCCCCGGCTCGCGCGCGTCGGACTCACCGCGACTCGACTGAAGGAGGTCGAGGGCCAGGTGCTCACCCGCTGCCGCGAGCGCGTGTCGCCTCCCATCACTCCCCTCGTGGAAGAGATCGCCACCGACGACGAGTCGAGGCGCATCCTGGTGTTCACCCAGCCCTCGACGGGCAGCGCGCACACATGTCGCAAGGCAGGCGACGGCGCGAAGCACTTCGTGCGGGTCAGCCGCTCGACCATCGAGGCGCGCAACGGGACGCTCCGCGAGCTCTTCGTGCGCAAGGGAGCGATGGAGCCCTGGGACGCTCGCCCCTGCCGCGGCGCGACCGTCAACGACCTCGACCTGCTCGCGATCCGCGACGCGATGCAGCGCATCGGAATCTTCGATCCCACCGTCGGGGTCGAGCCCTACCTCGTCGATCGTGCCCAGCTCTCGCCCTTCGTGCCGTCACTCTGCGTCGCCGAGCCGCTGACCGGCGTCCTCCGCCCCCGCAACTTCGCCGTGCTCCTCTTCGGTCGCGAGCCGCAGCGCTTCGTCCCTGGCGCCTACTCCATCTACTCGACCTACCCGGGCACCGATCGCTCCGATCCCGTCGCGCGTCGGTCGGAGATCGCTGGCACGTTGCTCGACCAGGCCAGGCGGGTGCTCGAACTCCTCGACGCCGAGGCGATCACGCTCTTCGACAAGACCGACCTGAAGCATCCCAACGCCGAGAAGTACCCCCGACGGGCCCTGCAGGAGGCCATGGTCAACGCGCTCGCGCACCGCGACTACGAGCTCGTCGACCCCTCGCGCTTCACGGCCTTCGCCGAACGCATCGAGTTCGTTTCGCCGGGGTCGCTGCCCTTCGGCGTGGCGCTCGACGACCTCCGCGCACGAAGGGTCACCCCGCGCTGGCGCAACCAGGGCCTCGCGTGGTTCCTCAACCGTCTCCAGCTCGCCCAGGCCGAGGGCCAGGGAATCTCGACCATTCGTCGCGCCATGAAGGCCGCGGGATGCCCGCCCCCGCGCTTCGACGCTACCGAGGCCTTCGTGACCTGCGTGCTCCGCGCGCACCCACGCTTCAAGGCCATCAAGCCGGCGTCGGCGGTGAAGCGCACCCCCGCAAAGAAGCAGGCGAAGCGCGGATAGGGACACCCGCAACGCTATCGAGCGGGCGACCTGGCGAGCGCGGCGCCTGCTGGAAGACCCCGCGGGTTGCGCCACCTCCGACCGATGAAGGTGCTGGGGATGACGTGAAGGCTTCGCCCGCGAGGGCGCTCAGTACGGCGCGTCGGGCCCCCAGTGCTGCCGGAGAAACTCCCTCCGCCCCGAGTGGTCGTGATAGGCGTTGTAGTGACCGGGGTGGGTCCGCCAGAAGTTCTGGTGATAGTCCTCCGCGACCCAGAACACCCCGGCGTCTTCGATGGTGGTGGTGATGGGATCGGTGAAGTGGCCGAGCGCCGCGACGCCCGCGCGGGTGCGGGTGGCGGCCTCTCGCTGCGCGGCGTCGTGCACGAAGATGACACTCCGGTACTGGCGGCCGACATCCGAGAAGGCGCGGTCGACGCCCGTCGGGTCGACGCGTCGCCAATACACATCGAGGAGCTGGTCGTAGGTGACCTGCGAGGGGTTGTAGATCACCCGGATGGCCTCGGCCTGCGACGTGCGGTGGTTGCTCACGTCGTCGTAGGTGGGGTGCTGCTCGGTGCCTCCGGTGTATCCCGAGATCGCATCCTGCACGCCAGGGACGTGCTCGAAGGCGGCCTCCATGCACCAGAAGCAGCCGCCCGCGAAGGTCGCCACGGCCATGCCCGCAGGGGGCGGACCGGCCTCGCGGGTCCCCCCATCGGGGACGACGGGGTAGTCGGCGACAGGGGCCGCGGCGGGGGGCCTCGGGGTGGCGGCGGACTGCGCGGGGCCGGGCGTCGGGGTGGAGGCGTTGCAGCCGGAGGTGCTGCAGCCCGCGAGCAGGAGCGCGAAGGCCGAGATGGCGAAGGAGGTCCGGAGGGTCATCGGTGTGGATACTCCCAGGGAGGCGGTGGCGGTTACGAGGCTTGCTCCCTTTGCCATCACAGCCCCAGCAGCCGCTCGGCCTGTCGCCTGAACTCGGTATACGAAGTCGGCTCATCGACCACCCGCCCAGCGGGCTCCCTGCCCGGCGCCCTCACCAGCATCGGAACCGTCCGGTCGAAGAGGTAGGGCGATCCGTGGCTGGTCCCACGGCCCAGGTCATATCCCGAGTCGAAGAAGGTCCCCGCCCTGGCCTGTGCATAGAGCGCCGCGCCGTTGCGCTCTGGAATCGCCCTGCACAGCAGCGCCTCCACGGACTCTCCCTCCGCGCAGGTCGCCGCGATGGTACGGGTGTCTATCACCCGCTCGATCTCCGCAAACTGCCGCAGCGTCGCAGTGAGCGCCAACTGCAGCAGCTCGCGCCGTGGCCCCGGCAGCGCCTCCGCCTCGGGCGTCAGGTACACATAGGGATCAGCCACCCCGAGCACCCAGCGCCCCTCTCCCAGAAGGCGCACCGCGGCGGCCTGCAGCACCGTCGCGACGTGGTCCGGATCGATCCTCCCCAGAGCCCCGCAGGGTCGCTCATAGGGGTCGCTCCCTCCGCGCTGCCTCGGACCATCGCACCAGGGCCTCGCCGCGGGGATGGTGGCCACTTCGGGGAGCGAGGTGATGCCGTGGTCCGCGGAGAGCACCAGGGTCCATCCGTCGCGACCCGCGAGAGTGTCCAATCGGGAGAAGAAGCTCGCCAGGGAGGCATCGAGTCGGCGGAGCTGATCCCAGGCTTCCCAGGAGTCTGGTCCGAAGAGATGTCCGATGTAGTCATTGGAGGAGAGCGAGAGCGCGAGCAGCATCGGGGCCCTCGGGTCTCTCGCCGAGAGCGCGTCCTCGGCGAGGCGCAGCACCGCGGTGTCTCCCATCGGGGAGGCCCGCATCGCCCCAGCGGGTCGGCGGGCCCGGGTGAAGTCATGGGGGAAGGTCCTCCCCCAGCCGCCGAGGTCGCCTTCTCCGGGCTGGTCGTCGGGGGTCGCGGCGTGGGCTCTCACCCAGGGCTCATCCGACAAGGTCCATGGCGTCGCCCGCAGGGCCTGGAGGGCGGCGGGAGTCCCGGCGCGGTTTACCCAGGTGGGTAATGTCTGGCCGAAGGCGGTCGAGGTCACGAAGGCGTCGCGAGAGGGGTCGAACCACACGGTCGCCGTCGGGCGGCGGCCTCCGCCGAAGATGGCCCCGCGGTCCTTGAGAGAGATGCTCACGATGACCGCGCCGGGGGAGCGCGCCCGGAGGGCGTCGGCGAGCGTGTCGACCCGCAGCCTCGCGATGGAGCTGCCCACCGCGTCGGTCGCTCCCTCCGAGGTCACCACGCGGGCGCTCTCGTCCCTCAGGATCGACACCCGCTCCCCGCGCGCATCCGGAACCTCATTGGCCAGGATCCCGCTCTCCCTCGGAGGGCGACCCGTGTAGAGCGACGAGTGCCCCGGCGCGGTGTCCGTCGCCGCGTGGCCATAACGGATATGGCGGTACCATGTGCCTTCGCGCCGCAGCCTCGCGAAGCCGCCGTCCTCGGGGAGCATCGGGAGTCGATCCTCGGCGATCCAGGCCGCGAGCTGATCGACCACGATGGTCACCACCAGCGGGGCCGGGCGGGGCGATGGGGGCGGCGTCGTGGGCGCCGGGGCGCGGGACGAACAACCGAGCGCGAGGACTCCGAGTACGAGGGCGATGGATCGCATGGCTTCGGCCGCGGACCATACCAGCGACCCCGCGCGATACCGCATGAACATGCTGTATCAGCCGCGGAGGGCGGATGATAACCCGGGGGGGGGCTTCAGGTCTGCACCCCTGAAACTTGTGGAGACCGCGGAAGACCTCCGACGGGAAATGCATCAATGACAATCGCGAGATGGTTTGGGTCGATGGCCCTGGTGGCGTCGCTGGCGGGCTGTAGCTCCGACCCGACCCCTCCGGGCGGGGACGCTGCCACGTCGGATGTGCCCGGCGTCGATGTGCCCGGCGTCGATGTGCCCGGCGTCGATGTGCCCGGCGTCGATGTGCCCGGCGTCGATGTGCCCGGCGTCGATGTGCCCGTGGTCTTGATGGACGCTCCAGGGAGTGACACCCCCGCGGTGGACGTCCCCGCGGTCGATACTGCGACGGCCGACAGCGCCGATGTTCTCATGGGCCCTGTCGGCGAGGTGCTGGCCCGCGATCAGATGATTCCGTTCGGCATCGCCCTCGACGCAACGCATGTCTATTGGACCAACCAGGGCGATGGCACCGTGCACCGGATGCTGAAGGACGGCAGCGCGCCCGAGCTGCTCGCGACGGGCGGCGCCCTCGCGGTCGCCGTGCGCGGCGGCTTCGTCTACTGGACCGGAAACTCCAACATCCTGAGCCGCAAGCCGGTGGCCGGCGGCACGCCGCAGATGCTCGGGCAGCTCATGCCGACCGCGGTGCAGTACAGCACCTTCCTCTCGCTCACCTCGCAATACGCGGTGTGGGGCGGAGGCACGCAGATCGGGTACGTCGCGCTCGACGGGACCGGTCAAAGACGATTAGCGCCGCTGCCGTGCAACGGATGCGGCGCCAACGGGCTGACCGCCGACGAGACACACATCTATTGGGTCAGCAGGGTGGGAGTCCAGCGCGGGGCGTTCCTGGCGACCACCGTCCCGCAGCAGCTCGCGCCGAACGGTGGGTTCGGGATCGTGCTCGACGCCGACACCGCGTATTGGGGCTCTGCGGACTTGATCCGCCGGGTGCCGCGCGGCGGGGGCACGGCCTCGACGCTCGCGGGCAGCGATGGCTACTCGGAGTTTCTCGCGCTCGACGCGACGCATGTCTATTGGAGCGAGGGCGGCCGCTCTGCGCTCGTGCGCCGCGCGCCGCTGGCGGGAGGCGCGGCGGTCGTGGCGGCGGTCGCGACGGTGGGCCGTCCGTCGCGTATCGCGCTCGACGCGACGCACGTCTATTGGGCTGATCCGGTGGGCGGAACGATCGCTCGCGCGCCCAAATCGCCGTGATCGCCCGGGCATCAGCGACGCCAGGAGGTTTACCAGTCTGGGTAAGGTCTGGCCGAGCGCGGTCGACGTCACGAAGCGGTCGCGGACCATACCAGCACCACCGCGCGATACCGCATGAACATGCTGTATCGCGTCGTGAACGGCCCCCCGCCCGCCGTCCATCAACACAATCATTCATCAAAGAGGTCCATTCATGAAGACGATCCACAGACATCGCGCGATGGCGCTCCTCGCGCTCTCGATGTCGGTAGGCTGCGCCGGGATGTTCAACAAGACGCCGACCACCATCGCGCTCGTCAACATGCCCCCGGATTACTCCGTCACCGACAACGGAGCGCCCGCGGAGGTCGACCTGAACTACCAGACGCAGGCCGTCGTCAGCATGGGCGGCCGCTGGTACCGGAGCACCGCATCGCACGGTCCGACCGTCATCCTCGATCGTCGGATCGCCCACGACATCGTCATCGCGGCCAACGGTCTCACGCGCCTGCTTCACATCGACCGCGGCAGCGTGGGCGTCGGCTGGGTCTGGCTCGACCTCACGCTCGGCTTCGGCGTCGGCGCCATCATCGACGGCATCTCCGGGGCGTGGCGCGGCGCCCAGCACCTGGGTTTCGACGGATCGACCCTGCCTCCCCCCGCGGCCCCGGTCGTCGCCGCGCCGCCTCCGGTCGTCGCCGCACCGCCGGTCGCCCTGGCGCCGCCCCCGGTCGCCCCGGCCGTCCCTACGACGTAGCGGGAACAATCCCGCTTACGATTGGATGCACATCTCTCCGGGCCCGTCCAGCCGGGGCGGCGCCTTTGTCTTCCCTGATGATCTCCGCGATACCGCCCGACCGTGGAGGGTGTTGCGAGCAGACACAGATGGCGGCTCTGGCCGCGCTACCAACCCGGCTCCGTCGAGATCGGCGGCGGCGGTCCGCGACTGCTCCTCAACATGGGCGGGGCGCTCGCGCTCTGCGCGGCGGTGCTCTCGCTGCCCCCTGTCCATCGGGCCACCGGGCTGTCGCCCGCGAGGGTCGTCATGGTGCTCGGCGCCTACTTCCTGGCCATGGTCTTCAATGACCTGGTGATGCACCCCGCCGCGCTGCGGTCGCGCCGCGGCTTCGACGCGCAGATCGCGACGCTCTTCCTCTACAACGAGTTCTTCTGCCTGCTGGTGGTGGTGCTCCCCAACCAACCGTGGTCACCGCTCTGGCTCGCCCCGGCGCTCTGGGCCTTCAAGACCGGATCATGGCAGGAGATTGACTCTTCCCTCTTCGGCCTCGCCTGCCATTTGCTGGGACCGTTGCTCACCATCCCGGTGTTCGTCTCGCGCGGCGTGCCGCTCGCGCACGCCGTCGTCGGACCGCTCCTCGCCTCCGTCGTCTGCGGCCTCGCGTACGCGATGCTGGGCGCCACCAGCGCCGCGTGGCGCGACGTGCGCGACGCCCAGAAGGCCGAGCTCGAACGGCACCGCGCGAGGGCGGAGTTCCACGAGCGGGAGCGGGTCGCGCGTGACCTCCATGACAGCGTCGGGTCCACCCTGGCGCTCACCGCGTCGTACGCGACGATCATCCGGCGATACGCCGACGACCCCGACGCGATGCGGAAGATCGCCGCCACCCTGGAGGAGATGGGCCGCGAGGGCCTCGCCGACCTCCGCGCCATCCTCGACGCGCTGGCGCCCGATGACGCCACCGTCGACGCGCTCCCTCGCACCATCGAACACATCGCCGAGCAGTGCGAGATCGGCGCCGACGTGCGCGTCGAGGTGAGGGTCACCGGCGACCGGTCGCGGAGGCTCTCGGGCAGCCAGCACCTCGCCGTGGCGCGCGTGGCCCAGGAGGCGCTGCGCAACGCGATCCAGCACGGCGGGGCGCGTCGCATCTCGTGCGAGCTCGACGCCGACGCGGCCGGCGCGCTCACCGTCCTGGACGACGGCGCGGGCCTCGACGCCTCGCGAGACGTCGGCGGGGGCAGAGGGGTCGCGAGCATGCGGCGACGGGCCGAGGAGCTCGGCGGACGGTTCGAGCTGGCGTCGGGCGACCACGGGGGCGTCCGGGTGCGATGGAGCGTGCCGTGGTCGAGCCCGTAGCGCCCTCGGAGAGGCCTCTCGCGCTCTGCGCCGAGGACGATCCCCGCGCGTGGCGAATGATCGCGGAGGAGCTGGCGCGCCACGGGCTCACCCCGGTGTGGTGCCCCACCATCGAGGCCGCGAAGAGGGCCCTGCGCGCGCGTCCGTCGCTGATGCTGATCGACCTCGGGCTGCCCGACGGGGACGGCCTCGAGGTGCTGCGCGAGCTGCACCGTCGATGGCCCGAGGTGCCCGGGGTCATCGTGACCGTCGACGACCGGCCCGAGCGCGTCGTGGCCGCGCTCCACCAGGGGGCGTGCGGATACCTGTTGAAGGAAGACCTCGGGCTGCGGCTCCCTTCCGTGATCGAAGAGGCGCTGATGGGCGCGCTGCCGCTCTCCGCGAGGGCCGCGGACGCGGTGCGCCGACAGCTCCAGTGGGGCGACTCCGAGGCGTCCGCGGCGGCCTCCCTGACCGCGGTGGAGATCGACCTGCTCTCGGGGCTCGCGCTCGGGCTGAGCTATGAGCAGTGCGCGCTGCGCGGCGGCGTCACGATCAACACCGTGCGCTCCCATGTCCGGACGGTCTACCGCAAGCTGGAGGTGACCTCGAAGACCGAGGCCGTGCTCACTGCGCTCCGCCTCGGGCTGATCCGCTCGTACTGAGCCCGCCGCCCGCATGAACATGCGATGGAGTCCGGGGCTCCCCTCCGGATAGCCTGCCGAAGCTTCTTCAGCCCAACTGGGGGATCGCGAGGAGGCCATCGGAGACAATGCAATACGGACCTCGTCCGCTCGGCGCCCTGGCGTCATCTGTCATCGCCCTCGGCATCGCGCTCGCGCCCTCGACCGCCCACGCCCAGCGCTGCGCGCACGGGGAGTGCGTGGAGCTCAACGGCGCGCTCCTGCGGGTGGGCATCGGCGCGCAGGTGCTCTCGCTCGCCGACCTGCCCAACGGGACCCCCAGCCGGGGGGGCGTCGGGCTCTACCTCCGGGTGGGGGTTCCGACGGTGTCTGGCATCTTCTCGGCCCTGACCCACCGCAGCCGCCGCCAGCCCGGGTTCACCCTGTATGACGACTTCTATTTCGAGCTCAACCCGACGGTGATGTACAGCGCGCCGCTGTCGCTCGCCCGGTACACCGAGGGGCCGCTGGGGATCCAGTTCCGCCTCGGCTGGGACTTCGGCGCGGGCTGGCAGCTCGACCGCCTCGGGCTCTGGGCGGGCATCCGACTGCAGTTCGAGACCACGAGTCTCGGCGGCAGCTCGAAGCCCGGCCTCAACGACGTCTTCATCGGAACCTATCCGCTGATGGTGCGCGCCGACCTCGCGGTGACGCCCACCTGGCACATCATCGCGATGCCCTGGGTCTCCGCGTTCGGTGAGTACCGCAGCGTAGGCGCCGAGGTGGACGTCGGGCTCGGCGGCAACTTCTACCTCGGCCTGAGGGTCGATCACCTCTCCGGCGGCGACGTCTCCCTCGCCAACTCCAACGCCTACGCCATCCCGGGCGGAACCCTCACCACCGGCCTCGTCTACTTCCGCGCAGGCCGGGAGTACTGACGCCGTTGCGGTCGGCGGTCGGCGCGGTCACCCTCCGGCCCCGCCATGAAGCTGCACCTCCGCGCCACTGCCTCCTACGACGAGGCCCTCACCCGCCTCTCCGACCGCGGCGACGAGGACCTCGACCGGGTCACCCCCGCGGTGTCCGAGATACTCCATGCGGTGCGCTCCCGCGGCGACGAGGCGCTCAAGGAATACTCCCTCCGGTATGACGGCGCCGTGCCGTCGCCCTTCGCCTACGGGCCCGACGAGATGGCCCGCGCGCTCTCGGCCCTCGACCCCTCGCTGGCGGACGTGCTGCGGCTCTCTGCGAAGCGCATCCGCGCCTATCACGAGAGGCAGGTGGAGTCGGGCCTGCGGTACACCGACGAGGACGGGGTCTCGCTGGGCTGGCGGGTGAGACCGCTCTCCCGGGTGGGCGTGTACGCGCCGGGGGGCAAGGCGCGCTACCCGTCGAGCGTGCTGATGTCGGCGATCCCCGCGGCGGTGGCGGGCGTCGGCGAGGTGCTGCTGGCGACGCCGAGGCCGACGGCGGAGATCCTCGCGGCGGCCTCCATCGCGGGGGTCTCCCGGGTCTTCGACATGGGGGGCGCCCAGGCCATCGGGGCGCTGGCCTACGGCACCGCGAGCGTCCCTCGCGTCGACAAGATCGTGGGCCCCGGAAACATCTACGTCGCCTGCGCGAAGAAGCTGGTCTACGGGCGGGTGGCCATCGACGGCATCGCCGGTCCTTCGGAGATATTGGTGGTGGCCGACGAGGGGGCCGACCCGGAGGTGGTGGCGGCCGATCTGCTGTCGCAGGCCGAGCACGACGAGGCGGCGTACCCGCTGCTGGTGGCGACCACCGAGGCGGTGGCGATGAGGGCGCTGGATGCGCTGCGGCACCAGCTCGCGTCGCTCCCGAGGAGGGCCATCGCGGAGAGTTCGGTGATGTCCAATGGACACGCCTTCGTGGTGGGCGACCTCGACGAGGCGGCGAGGGTGGTGACGGCGCTTGCGTCGGAGCACCTGGCGCTGCTGGTGCGCGACCCGGAGGCGCTGCTGGCGAGCGTGGGGGCGGCGGGCGCGGCCTTCCTGGGCGACTGGACCCCGGAGGCCGCGGGCGACTACCTGGCGGGCCCGTCGCACGTGCTGCCCACGGGCGGTGCGGTGCGCTTCAGCTCCCCGCTGGGGGTGTATGACTTCATGGTTCGCACCTCGGTCATCCGATATGACCGGGCCTCGTTGGAGCGACACGGCAAGGCCATTACCGACTTCGCGAGGGCCGAGGGATTGGAGGCGCACGCGAGGGCGGTGGAGGTGCGGCTGCGGGGACGCTCTTGACGGCGATGGCCCGGACACCCCCACGGTTGCGCTCCTATGGATGAACGCGACCTGCCCACCGGACGCCTCGGACGCTTCGCTCGGCTCGCCTCGACGGGGCTGCGCGCGGGGGTGGGCGTGCTGATCGACAAGGACGCCCGCGCTGCGGCGATGCACACCGCGGAGGTGCTGGGCACGCTGCGGGGCCTCGCGGCGAAGGTCGGGCAGATGGCCAGCTACGTCGACGGGGTGATCCCCGAGGGGCAGCGGGAGCACTACGAGTTCGCGATGAAGGGGCTGCGCGCCGCGACGCCGCAGTCGTCGCCCGCGGAGGTGCGGGCGCTGCTGGCGGCCGAGCTCGGGGCCGCGCCGGAGGACCTCTTCGCGGAGTGGGGCGCGGCGCCCATCGCGAGCGCGTCCATCGGGCAGGTGCACCGGGCGCGGCTCCACGACGGGCGCGCGGTGGCGGTGAAGGTGCAGCACACGGGCATCGCGTCGGCGGTGGAGAGCGACCTGTCCAACGGGGGCATCCTGACCTCGATGGCCTCCAGCATGGGGATGCGCCGGCACGACCCTGACGCGGTCTTCGCGGTCATCAAGGCGCGCTTCAGGGAGGAGCTCGACTACGCCCACGAGGCGGGCAACCAGCGGCACTTCGGGGCGATGTTCGAGGGCGACCGGCACATCCGGGTGCCGGCGGTGATCGACGACCGCTCGACGGGGCGGGTGCTCACGATGGAGTTCGTCGAGGGGCGCTCCTTCGACGAGGCGGTGCTGGCGCCGAGGGAGCAGCGCGAGGCGTGGGCGAAGGCGCTGTGGCGCTATGTGTTCAGCGCCATCCTGGGGGAGGGCGCTTCAACGCCGACCCGCACCCGGGCAACTACATCTTCCTGCCCGACGGGGCGGTGGGCGTGCTCGATTTCGGCTGCGTGCAGCGCATCCCCGACGACAACCGCAAGCACGCCCGAGCGATGCACCGGGCGGCCATCGCGCGCGACGAGGCAGCGTTTCGCGCGGCGCTGGCGCTGATGCTGGACGCGAAGCCGGGGCGCATGGAGGTGCTCTGCGGGGAGTACATCCGGCTGGCGTTCAGGCCGCTGTTCGAGGCGCCCTTCCACATGACGCGGCCCTACGCGGCGAGCCTGGTCGACGGGATGAAGGTCGTCGCGAAGGAGAGCCGGTCGGTGCCCGAGGCGGAGTTCTTCACGATGCCCGCGGAGATGACCTTCATGAACCGGCTGCAGTTCGGGTTCTACTCGCTGCTGGCGAGGCTCGACGTGACGGTGGACTACGCGGCCATCCAGCGGGAGATCCTCGCGGGGCTGCCCGAGTGAGGGGGGGCGACCAGGCAGGGGCTCGCCGGAGGTCCCGAGGCCGATCCGTGGGACCGTGCGGCTGGAGGGGGACCTCGATCAGGGGAGCCGCGACGCCGCGGCGGCGTGGCTGGCGGCGGCCGGTGGTGAGCGCGCGGGGGCTGCGGGTTCGCGCCGGACAGTCCAGCGGTGGCGCAAGTCGCCTGGATGACGCCTGGGGTTCGCACAGCGGTGGTGCAAGTCGCTTGTGGACCGCCCGTAACAGTTCAGAGGTGCAAGCCGCTCGATTGACGCTGGGGTTCGCGCGTTGGCGCTCACCCCAGGCTATAACAGGTGACGACCCCCACGTTCGTGGGGGTCTTTCGAACAGGAATGCCACTTCGATGGAGCCCACGGCACATCGAATGGAACTTCTGGAAGGTCCATCGAGTTCCGGTACGAGAGACCCCGCGAACGCGGGGTCGTCACCTGTTATAGCCTGGGGTGAGCGCCAACGCGCGAACCCCAGCGTCAAACGACGCCCTTGACCAGGCGGCGACGCGGCCATGCTGACGACGACTCATCATCGCCGACCGCCAGACGCTCCCGCTTCCCCTCAGTGCGCGTCGCCCCAGTTCTTGCCCCAGCCGCACTCCACCAATAGGGGCACTTCGAGCTTCATCACCCCTTCCATGGTCTCCTTGACCATCGGGCCCACTGCGCGACTTCTCCCCTTCGGGCACCTCGAAGACCAGCTCGTCGTGCACCGTCGAGACCATCCGGGTGGCTACCTTCTCCGCGGTCAGTCGCTCGTCCACCCGAAGCATCGCCAGCTTGATGATGTCCGCCGCCGTGCCCTGGATGGGCGTGTTCTGCGCCACCCGCTCGGCGGTCAATCGCAGCGCCCGGTTGGGAGAGTGCAGGTCCGGCAGAAACCTCCGCCGCCCGAGGATCGTGTGCACGCCTTCGCCGGTGCGCGCCTTGGCCACCACGTCGTCGAGGTACTTCCGCAGCGTCGCGAAGGTCTGGAAGTACTTTTCAATGAACTCCGCCGCCTCGTCGCGGGTGATGCCCAGCCGCTTGCCCAGCGACGACTCCCCCTGGCCGTAGATCACCGCGAAGTTGGTGGTCTTCGCCTTCGATCGCATCTCCTTGGAGACGTCCTCGCGGGAGACCTTGAAGATCTCCATGGCCGTTCGCACATGCACGTCGTCGCCGGAGCGGAAGGCGTCCACCAGGATGGGATCACCCGAGAGATGTGCCAATACCCGGAGCTCGATCTGTGAATAGTCCGCCGACAGGATGAGGCAGCCCTCCGGCGCCACGAAGGCCCGGCGAATCTCCCTCCCCATGGGGGTGCGAACAGGGATGTTCTGGAGGTTGGGGTTGTTCGAGGAGAGCCTCCCGGTGGCCGCCACCGCCTGGTTGAAGCTGGTGTGCACCCGGCCCGTCGAGTCGACGAGCTGAGGCAGCGCGTCGAGGTAGGTTCCGATCAGCTTGGTGAGCGACCGAACCTCCAGGATCTTGTTGGGCAGCGGGTGCTGCGACGCGAGCTCTTCGAGCACCTCGGCGTCCGTCGAACGCCCGGTCTTGGTCTTCTTGACCACCGGCAGCTTCAGCTCATCGAAGAGGATGGTCTCCAGCTGCTTCGGGGAGTTCACGTTGAAGGCGTGGCCCGCCATCGCGTGCGCCTCGGCCTCCAGCTTCACCACCTCCGCGCCCGCCTGTTTCGACATCGCCTTCAGGTGGTCGACGTCCACCAGCACGCCGTGCTCCTCGATGCGCCCCAGCAGCAGCGCCAGCGGCAGCTCGACGTCTCGCAGCAGCCCCGTGAGCGCGGCGCCCTCCAGCTTGGGGCGCAGCCGCTCCTGTAGCCGCGAGACCACCTCCGCGTCCTCGGCGGCGTAGCGGGTGGCGCGGGCGATGTCGACCTCGTCGAAGGTGATCTGCTTGCCCTTGCCCACCTTGGTCACGCTGTCATAGCTGACCATCTCGTAGCCGAGCTCGCTCTTGCTGATCTCGTCGAGCTTGTGGGTGTGCCGCTCGGGGTCGATGAGGTAGCTCGCCAGCATCGTGTCGAAGTCGTACCCGCGCACCGGCACCCCCGCGCGGCGCAGCACGATGTCGTCGTACTTGATGTTCTGCCCGACCTTCTTCACGGAGGCGTCTGCGAAGAGCGGTCGAAGTCGGTTGAGCACCAGCTTGCGATCGAGCTGCGCGGGGTCGCCCAGCACCCGATGTCCGATGGGGATGTACACCCCATGGCCGGGCTTCCAGGAGAGGGAGATGCCCACCAGCTCGGCTTTGGTGGTCTCGAGACTCGTGGTCTCCGTGTCGACAGAGAACCAGCCCGTCTTCCGGCACTGCGCGATGGCCTCGTCGAGGGCCGCCTCGGTGAGCACCGCCTCGTAGACCGCGGGCCCCGCCGGAGCCTCCGGCGCCGCCGAGGCGGACCCGGTCTGCGCGGCCTTGGCGTCCTCGGCGTCGAGGGAGGCCACGAGCCGGGTGAACTCCAGGTCCTCGAAGAGCGCCCGCACCGTGGAGCGCTGGAAGCCTCCATAGACCAGGTGGTCGACATCGAACTTCATCGGGACATCGGACTTGAGGCTCACCAGCCGCTGCGAGAGGCGGGCGTCGGCCTCGTGGAGCTGGAGGTGCTCCCGTACCTTCCCCTTGATCTTGTCGAGGTTCTGGTAGACCCCGTCGAGGGTGTCGAACTCCGTGAGGAGCTTCACCGCGGTCTTCTCTCCGACGTGCGCCACGCCGGGGACGTTGTCCGAAGAGTCTCCCATCAGGGCCAGGAGGTCTCTCACCCGGTTGGGGGCGACTCCCCACTTCTCCTTCACCTCGGCGGCGCCGAAGATGCGGGAGCGCATCGCGTCCCACATGATGACGTCGTCGTCGACGAGCTGGAGGAGGTCCTTGTCGCCGGAGCAGATGACGGTGAAGAGGCCGTGCTTGCGGGCCTCGGCGACGCAGGTGGCGAGCAGGTCGTCGGCCTCGACGCCCTCGCACTGGAGCACCGGGATGTTGTAGGCCTCGGCCACCTCGCGGCAGCGGGCCATCTGGATGGCGAGGTCCGGCGGGGGCGGCGGGCGGTTGGCCTTGTACTCGGAGTAGAGCTCGTGGCGGAAGGTCGGCCTGACGCTGTCCATCGCGACCGCGAGCAGGTGCGGCCGCTGGTTGCGCACCAGGGCGTGCAGCATGTTGGTGACGCCGAGGGTGGCGAAGGTCGGCTCGCCCTTGCTGTTGGAGAGCGGGGCGACGGCGTGATAGGCGCGAAACACGTAGCCCGACAGGTCGAGCACGTAGAGGGCCTTCGGATCACCAGGCGGCGGCAGCGTCGTGGGCATTGGGGGTGCCGACGGGTGTAACAGGGTCCGCGCGGAGGGGGCCAGCAACGGGCGATTGCGTGAATCAGTCCCCCTCAGCTCCCGCGCGTCGCTCGTCACCTCGACGGTCCCACCGAGGTCGTCCGCGCCCGCGTCCGTCCCCGCTCCGGGACCACCGCGTCGGCGCCGCCGTCGCCGCCGTCGGGCTTCGGCCCCTCGGGGACGATCACCCGCACCACGCGCTCGTCCACGGTCACCCCGTCGCCCACCAGGGCCACGCGGATGAAATACAACTGCGGGTATTCTGTCTCCCGCTGCGTCACGTTGCGAAGGCGCACCCGGAAGGTCAGCCGGGTCCTCGTCGGAACCGTCGTGAAGGTGTCCAGCACCCCGTCGCGCATCGCCGTCGGGAGGAGGTCGACCCGCTGCGGCGGCGTCGCCCCATCGGGCGTGCGGGCGCTCACCGCCTCGATGGAGCGCACGAAGGCGTGAGGGTCGTCCGTCGCCCGGCCGCTCACCTGCGCGAAGGCCAGCGAGTCGAGGAAGCGCAGGATGCCGTCGACCAGCGCCGCCCCGAGGCCCGTCCCGTCTTCGGCGATGTCGAACACCAGCGGGCACATCCCGCCCACCGCCACACGGGTGGTGCCACCGATGCCCGTCGGGCAGCGCCCCCCGGTCGCAGGAGCCACCGCCCCGGTGCGCACCGCGAGCGCCTCCATCTGCGAGCGCGATCCCTCCCCCGACGCGATGCCGATCATCCGGGCGCCGATGAGCTGCAGCGCCGCCCCGGCCTCCTGCGTCGAGTGCGCGCCGGGCACGGCGTCGCCGTAGTCCGAGGGCTCGTGCGACGGAGCATCCGTCACGTTGATCACCACCCGCGCCGCCCCCGCGCGAAACCCGACGCCCCCGACCACGCTGCCAGCGGGCGTCCCGGCAGGAGGGACGAAGGGGGGGATGTTGCCGAGGCTGAGCCCCGTGAGCCCGGCGCCGGTCGCGATCTGGTAGAGCGCCTCGCCCCAGGGCTCCGGCGGGTCGCCGCCGTTCTGCAAGGGCTGGTCGAGGGAGTTCACCGCCACCGTCACCCGGGAGAGGTCGGTGGTGATGGGCGTCAGCAGGTTGTACGGCGCGTCGGTGTTGCGACCGAAGGGCGGCACAGGAAACTCACCGAAGCGCGACACCCCCATCGCCAGGTCGCCCACCCGGGCCCGCAGCGACGGGATGATGTTGCTCCCCAGGGCGACCTTCAGGTTGGCGATCTCGCCGTTGAAGCTCCCGGTGGTGTCGACGTTGAGGTGCACGTCGAGCTTCGTCGCCCGGGGCTCGGCCTCCATGTCGAAGCCCTGCTCGAGGCCCTCGAAGGGGAGCGTCACCGTCAGGTCGTAGGAGGGATAGGGCGAGGCCGCGCGCGACGGCAGCGACCCGTCGGGGACCCGCACCGCCCCGAGGTCGCTGGAGGGGACTGCGCTGTCGCCCGCGTCGAAGGCGCCGAGCCCGGGGGGACGCTCGCCCGCGCAGCCCGCCAGCGCCGCAGTGATCACGAGGTTGCGGGTGAGCGCCTTCACCGTCGGGCACGCTAGCACGGAGCGCCCTGAACAGCCTTCACACCGTCAGCCGGTCGCCCGCCACCGGGATCACCACCCTCGGCGCGCCCGCCGCCAGCAGGGCGTCCCGCAGCGACGACTGCGCCGGGAGCTCGCCGTGCACCAGGGCGATGGTCTTGACCGCCCCCTGCTCCTGGCAGGCCCGGGCGTAGGCCAGCAGGCCGTCGCGGTCGGCGTGGGCGCTGAAGCCGTTGAGCACCACCACCTCGGCGCGGCGCTCCCGCTCCATGCCGAAGATGCGCACCCTCGGCCGGCGCTCGACCAGCCGTCGCCCGAGGGTGTGCTGCGCCTGGAAGCCGACGATCAGCACGGTGTTGCGCGCGTCGTCGATGGTGGTGCGAAGGTGGTGCAGCACCCGGCCGCCCTCGCACATCCCGCTCGCCGAGATGATCACCGCGGGGTCGGCTCGCAGCGACAGCTCACGGCTGGCCTCGACGTCCTGGATGTAGCGCAGCCCGTCGAACTCGAAGGGCGCGTCGTGGGCGGAGATCATCCCCCGGGCCTCCTCGTCGAAGCACTCGGGGTGCATCTTGAACACCTCGGTGATCTTCGCCGTGAGGGGCGAGTCGATGAACACCGGGATGGGAGGCAGCGCCCCGCTGCGCCGCAGGGCCTTCAGGGCGAAGACGATCTCCTGCGCCCGCTCGAGCGCGAAGGCGGGGATGATCACCTTGCCGCCGCGGGCGAAGGTTCGCTTGATGGTCTCCGCGAGGTCGTCGTCCATCTTGGCGATGGGGTCGTGCAGCCGGTCGCCGTAGGTGCTCTCGGTGATGAGCATCTCCGCGCCGGGGACCACCTCCGGGTCGCGCAGGATGGGCATGTTGGTGCGCCCGAGGTCGCCGGTGAACACCAGCCGCCGGGTGCGCCCGTCCTCCTCGGAGTCGAGCGCGACGATGGCGCTGCCGAGCACGTGGCCGGCGTCGAAGAAGGTCACCCGCACGCCCTTCGCGACCTCGAAGGAGCGGTGGTAGGGAATCGCCACGAAGCGCTCCAGCGCCTCCAGGGCGTCGGCCTCGGTGTAGAGCGCGTCGACCCGGTCGCTGTCGATGACGCCGCGGTCGATCTGCTTGTTGAGGAAGCGCGCGTCGGACTCCTGGATGTTGGCCGCGTCGAGCAGCATCGCCGCGCAGAGGTCGTGCGTGGCGTGCGTGGCGTAGATGGGCCCGTCGTAGCCCTGCTTTACCAGCAGGGGTAAGGCCCCGGAGTGGTCGATGTGCGCGTGCGAGAGGATCACCGCGTCGATCTCCTTCACCGGCAGCGGGAGGTTGCGGTTGCGCTCGATGCTCTCCCGGCGGTGGCCCTGGAAGAGCCCGCAGTCGAGCAGCAGCGTGGCGTGTGGCGTGCGCACCAGGTGCATCGATCCGGTGACCGTCTGGGCCGCGCCGACGAACTCGATCTCCATGCCGGCGATGCTACCGGAGCGGAGCGTCCAGGCGGGAGTTGCATTCGCGCCGGGGTCGTGTAGGTTCGCGGCCCCTCTGCGAACGCCTATGCGTCCGCTCTATTGAACTTCGAGGACTGCGATGCGTGACATGATCCGCCTGGTGTCGTCTGCTGGTACGGGCTTCACCTACTACACGAACAAGAACAAGCGCACGACGACCAACAAGCTGGAGTTCAAGAAGTACGACCCGGTCGTCCGCAAGCACGTGATGTTCACCGAGATGAAGATGCCCAACCCCAAGAAGCAGGGCTGATCGTCTCCGGCTCCTTCCCCGCCGCACGCACCGTCCGGAGCGCTCTCTCAGAGCACCGCCCGGACGCTCTCCTCCAGACCGTTCAATAGCATCGTGAACTCCTCGTCGGGGATGTTCAGCGGCGGCGTCACGTACACCGTGTCACCCATCGGGGTGTACGGGTACCAGACGTGGCGCTTGTCGAGGGCGGTGTGGGGCTTCCTTCGCGGAGGCCGACTGCTTCGGCGATAGTAGAGCCGATGAAGACCCTGTCGAGCCACGAGCTCGTGGCGCTGCGGGTGATCGACGCGGGCCAGGAGACGCTGGTCCCGCTCGGCGCGACCCCGGTCACCCTCGGCCGACGCCCGGACAACGCCGTGGTGCTCCGGTCGCTGTGGGTCTCCGGGCTTCACTGCCGCATCGATCCCCACGGCGCGGGGCACAAGGTCGTCGACGTGGGCTCGCGCAACGGGCTGCTCTTCAACGGGCAGCGGGTGACCGAGCGGGTGCTCTCGGACGGCGACGTGCTGCGCATCCCCGACCCGACCACCGCGAGCGTGGTGACCCTCGCGTACGTCAACCAGCTCTCGCCCCGTGTGCCGAAGGCCGCGACGGTCGCGCTGCACCTGCCGATCGCCAAGGGCGCCGGGGTGGTGACCCTCGGCCGCGTCGGCGCGGACGTCGTGCTCGACAACCCCCAGGTGTCGGCGCGCCACGCCCAGGTCGAGTGGCACGGCGGGTATCACACGCTGCAGGACAACCGCTCGACCAACGGCACCTTCCTCAACGGCCGGCGGGTGTACGGCCCGGTGCTGCTCAAGGCCGGGGACGTCATCCAGATCGGGCCCTTCAAGCTCCGCTACGACGGCGACAGCCTCGACTCCTACGACCAGCGCGGGGCGCTGCGCATCGACGCGCTCTCGCTGCGCCGCGAGGTGCCCGACCCGCGAGGCGAGGGCGCGAGGGTCATCCTCGACGACGTCTCGCTCTGCATCGACGCCTGCGAGTTCGTGGCCCTGGTGGGGGGATCGGGCGCAGGCAAGTCGACCCTGATGATGGCCCTCTCGGGCTACCAGCCCGCGGACCGGGGCGAGGTGCGGGTCAACGGCGACGACTACTACCGTCACTTCGACGCCTACCGCGCCATCCTGGGCTACGTGCCGCAGGACGACATCGTGCACCGGATGCTGCCGGTCGAGCGGGCGCTCTCCTACGCCGCGCGGCTGAAGCTGCCGCCGGACACCCTCGACGAGGAGATCGCCGCGCGGGTCGAGAAGGTGCTCGCGGCGGTGGAGATGACCGCCCACCGGGGGACCCTCGTGGAGCACCTCTCCGGGGGGCAGCGAAAGCGCGTGTCCATCGCCGCGGAGCTGCTCAACGATCCGTCGCTGTTGTTCCTCGACGAGCCGACGTCGGGGCTCGACCCGGGGCTCGAGAAGAAGATGATGTTCACGCTGCGGCGCCTCGCCGACAGCGGGCGCACCGTGGTGCTCGTCACCCACGCCACCGCGAACATCGCCCAGTGCGACCACGTGGTGTTCATGGCCGCGGGGCGGATGGTCTACTTCGGTCCGCCCGCCGAGGCGCTCGGGTTCTTCCGCGTCACGAGCGGCGACTTCGCGGACATCTACACCAAGCTCGACGGCGTCGCCGACCCCGAGGGGCCGCTCGTGCGCACCGACCTCCGCGACGAGTACGCCCTCTGGCAGAAGCACAACCCCGAGGCGACCGGGCGGCCGCTCTACGCCGAGCTCTGGGAGATGCGGTATCGCCGCTCGGAGCAGCACCAGCGCTACGTGGTCGACCGCCTCGCCCGCGCCCCGCAGGGCCCCTCCGTGGACGGTGCGGAGGCCGGGGGAGGGCGCCGCTCCGGGGCGCGGTACTCGCCGGTGCGGCAGTTCGGCATCCTCGCGCAGCGCTACCTCGACCTCGTCTCGCAGGACCGCCGAGGCCTCGCGATGCTGCTCGTCCAGGCCCCGCTGATGGGGGTGCTGCTCGCCATGGTCTCCCGCGCGGACTCCCTCACCGGCCGCCGCGCCGACGCCACCGAGGCCCGCAAGCTGCTCTTCATGCTCTCGACCGTGGGGGTGTGGTTCGGGATCATCAACGCCGCCCGCGAGGTCTGCAAGGAGTCCGCGATCCTGCGGAGGGAGCGCCTCGCCAACCTGCGCGTAGGCCCCTACGTGGCGTCGAAGGTGGCGGTGCTGGGCGCGCTGGTGATGGTCCAGTCGGCGCTGCTGCTGGGCGTGGTGGCCCTGTGGGTGCGGCTGCCTCCGCACGGCCTGGTGCTGGGGGTCGAAGGCGACTTCTACGTCACCACGGTGCTCTCCTCGGTGGCAGGGCTCGCGCTGGGGCTGCTGATCTCGGCGCTCGCCACGACGCCCGACAAGGCCATGAGCGTGGTGCCGCTCGCGCTGGTGCCGCAGATCCTCTTCGCGGGGATGATCTTCGACCTCTCGGGCTCCACCACCGTGGCCTCGTGGTTCACCGCGAGCCGATGGTCCATGGACGCCTTCGGCGCGCTGGCGGCCATCAACGACCTGCCGGTGAGGCCCGGCGGACTCAGCGCCGCCCGCGCCGGGCTCGCGAGCGCGCAGTACGAGAGCACCGCGCGGCACGTGCTGGAGTGCTGGGCGATCCTCGCGGGCTACGCCGCAGCGTGCGTGGGGCTGACGGCGGCGATCCTCCAGCGACGTCGGGCGTAGCGGCGGCCCTTTATACAGATTCGCTTTCAGTATTGCCGCCTGGCTTCGGTCAAAGCATCAGTGATCAAGTCGCTCGTTTGACTCGCGTGTAACAGTTCAGCAGTGGCGCAGGTCGCTCGTTTGACGCTGGGGTTCGCGTGTAACAGTTCAGCAGTGGCGCAAGTCGCTCGTTTGACGCTGGGGTTCGCGCGTTGGCGCTCACCCCAGGCTATAACAAGTGACGACCCCCACGTGCGTGGGGGTCTTTCGTACCGAAACTCGATGGACCTTCCGGATGCTCCAGTCGACGTGTCGTGGGCTCCATCGAAGTGGCATTCCTGTTCCAGCCCTTTCAACGTGCCGATGCGCCCGTCGCCGCGCCCTGAAGGACGCGGCAACGCGTGCAGCGATGAAGGCCGCAGCGGCCTGTACGATGTCCAGGTACCGCGACCAGCCCGCGTGCGGGCTTCACTGCTGCAGGCGTTGCCGCGTCCTTCAGGGCGCGGCGACGGGCGCATCGGCACGTTGAAAGAGCTGATTCCTGTTCGAAAGACCCCCGCGCACGTGAGGGTCGTCACTTGTTATAGCCTGGGGTGAGCGTCAACGCGCGAGCCCCAGCGTCAAACGAGCGACTTGCGCCACTGCTGAACTGTTACACGCGAGTCAAACGAGCGACTTGATCACTGATGCATTGACCGAAGCCAGGCGGTAATGTCGACAGCGGATTGGTATCAGCCCTTCCAGCCCTGCAGGATGCGGGTGTAGTTGCCGCGCTCGAACATCGCCGGGTCGGGGCAGTGCGCGAGGTTCATGCTGCCGCGGAGCTGCGCGAGCGAGTCGTACTCGTGCTCCATGAGCCAGCGGGTGACGCCGTCGCGCACGCGGGTGAGGTGCTCGGGGCCGTGCTTCAGCAGCGCCGACACGAGCTGCACCGCCCCGGCGCCGGCCGCGAGCGCCCGCAGCGCGTCGGACTCGGTGTGCACTCCCCCGGAGCAGGCGAGCTGCATCCCGCCGCGGCCGGAGAGGATCGCCAGCCAGCGCAGGCGCAGCAGCAGCTCGGACGAGTCGGAGAGCACGAGCCGCGGCACCACCTCCAGCGTCTCCACGTCGATGTCGGGCTGGTAGAAGCGGTTGAAGAGCACCAGCGCGTTGACGCCCGCGGCCTCGAGCCGGCCGCGAGGTTGGCCAGCGAGGAGTGGAAGGGCGAGAGCTTCACCGCGACCGGGATCTTCACCTGGCGCCGCACCTCGAACACGATGTCGATGATGCGCTGCTCGACCGCGGCGGCGTTCTCCGTCGGGTCGGTCGCGACGTAGTAGGGGTTGAGCTCGAGCGCGTGCGCGCCGGCCTGCTCGATGAGCCGCGCGTACTCGAGCCAGCCCGTCGCGGTCACGCCGTTGAGCGAGCCGATGACCGGCACCGCGACCGCCGCGCGGATGCGCCGGATCTGCTCCAGGTACTCGTGCGGCCCGAGGCGGAAGTCCTGGGTGCGCGGGAAGAAGGACGGCGCCTCGGCGAAGGCGTCGGCGTGCGCGTCGAGGTCGTGGGCGGTGCGCGCGTGCTCGCGCTCGATCTGCTCCTCGAAGAGCGAGTGCATCACGATGGCGGACGCGCCCGCGTCTTCGAGGCGCCGCACGGTGTCGAGGTCGTCGACCATGGGCGACGCGCCCGGCATGAACGGGTGCTTCAGCTCGAGCCCGAGGTACTGCGTGGTGAGGTCCATCTCAGGCTCCCTTTCCGTCGTCGGTCTTGGCCCGCGGCGTCATCGCCAGCGCGAGCTGCTCGTAGGTCGCCCAGCGCGTGTGGATCTCCGCCTGGGCCTCGTCCATCAGCACGCGGAAGCGCGCCGGATCCTGCTGCTCGACCATGCGGAAGCGGGTCTCGTTGCGGGCGAACTCCACCAGCCGCCCCTTGGCGGGCGAGTCCAGCTTGAGCGGCGCTCGCCCTCGGCCAGGCGCCGCGGGTCGAACCGGTAGAGCGGCCAGTAGCCCGACTCGACCGCGCGCTTCTGCTGCGCGAGGGCCTGGGACATGTCGTAGCCGTGCGCGATGCAGTGCGAATAGGCAATGACGAGCGACGGGCCGGGGTAGCTGTCGGCCTCCTGGAAGGCCTTCACCGTCTGCGCGTCGCGCGCCCCGAAGGCCACCCGCGCCACGTAGACGTGGCCGTAGGTCATCGCGAGCATCGCGAGGTCCTTCTTCTGCGTGGCCTTGCCGCCGACGGAGAACTTCGCCGCCGCTCCCTTCGGGGTCGACTTCGACTGCTGGCCGCCGGTGTTCGAGTACACCTCCGTGTCGAGCACGAGGATGTTCACGTTCTTGCCCGACGCGATCACGTGGTCGAGCCCGCCGAAGCCGATGTCGTAGGCCCAGCCGTCGCCGCCGACGATCCAGACGCTCTTCTTGACGAGGTAGTCCGCCAGGGCCAGGAGCCGGCGCGCGCGGGTCGTCGACCCCGGCGAGCTTCGCGCGCAGCTCGAGCACCCTGGCCCGCTGCTCGAACACGCCCGGCTCGTCGCCCTGGTCGGCCTTGAGCAGCGCCTCCGCGAGCACGTCACCGACCGTCGCCGAGAGCTCGGCGACGAGCTCGCGCGCCTGCTCGGCGTGCTTGTCGAGCGAGAGCCGCATGCCGAGGCCGAACTCGGCGTTGTCCTCGAAGAGCGAGTTGGCCCACGCCGGGCCGCGCCCCTCGTGGTTGACCGTGTACGGCGTCGTCGGGAGGTTGCCGCCGTAGATCGACGAGCACCCGGTGGCGTTGGCGATGATGGTGCGGTCGCCGAAGAGCTGCGTCATCAGCTTGATGTACGGCGTCTCGCCGCAGCCCGCGCACGCGCCGGAGTACTCGAAGAGGGGCTCCAGAAACTGCGAGCCCTTCACGTCGAGCGAGACGCGCGAGCGCTTCGGGTCAGGCAGCGCGAGGAAGAAGTCGAAGTTGTCGCGCTCCGCGGCGCGCAGCGGCGCCTGCGAGGCGAGCTCGAGCGACTTGTGCCGCGGGTTGGCCTTGTCCTTCGCGGGGCACACCTCGACGCAGAGGCCGCAGCCGGTGCAGTCCTCCGGGGCGACCTGCACGGTGTACGCGTCGCCCTTGAAGTCAGTGCCCTTGAAGGGAACCGACTTGAAGGTGATGGGCTTCTCCGCCAGCAGCGCGTGGTCGTAGACCTTCACGCGAATCGCCGCGTGCGGGCACACCATCGCGCACTTGTTGCACTGGATGCAGATGAACTCGTCCCACACCGGGATGTCGACGGCGATGTTGCGCTTCTCCCACTTCGCCGTGCCGGTCTTCCACGTCCCGTCGGGGGGGAAGGCCGAGACCGGGAGCAGGTCGCCCTGGTTGGCGAGCATCATCGCGGTGACCTCGCGCACGAAGCTCGGCGCGCCGCGCGACACGATGGGCTCGCGCTCGTGGTCGGCGGTCACCGCGGCGGGGACGATCACCTCGTGCAGGTGCTCGAGCGACGCGTCGACGACGGCGTAGTTCTTCCGCACGACCTCCTCGCCCTTCGGACCGTAGGTCTTCTTGATCGCGCCCTTGATGTACTCGAGCGCCTCCTCGCGAGGGAAGATGCCCGCGAGCGCGAAGAAGCACGTCTGCATGATGGTGTTGATGCGCGTGCCCATGCCCGCCTCGCGGGCCACCGTCGCCGCGTCGATGGCGAACACCCGCAGCCTGCGCGCGATGATGGTCTCCTGCGCCTCGCGAGGCAGCGCGTCCCAGAGCGCGGCGGTCGGGAGGGGGCAGTTGATGAGCAGCGTGGCGCCCTCCGTCGCCTCCGCGAGCACCTCGTAGCGCTCGAAGAAGTTCCACTGGTGCACGGCCACGAAGCCCGCGCGGCGCACGAGGTACTGCGACCGGATGGGCCGCGGCCCGAAGCGCAGGTGCGAGATGGTGATGGCGCCCGACTTCTTGGAGTCGTAGACGAAGTAGCCCTGGGCGTAGCGCTCGGTCTCCTCGCCGATGATCTTGATGGAGTTCTTGTTGGCGCCCACGGTGCCGTCGGCGCCGAGGCCCCAGAAGACGGCGCGCACGACGTCGTCGGGCTCGATGTCGAAGTCGCGGTCGTAGGGCAGCGAGAGGTGCGTGATGTCGTCGACGATGCCGACGGTGAAGTGCCGCTTGGGCGCGGCCTTGGTGAGCTCGTCGTAGACCGCGCGCACCATCGCGGGCGTGAACTCCTTGGACGAGAGGCCGTAGCGCCCGCCCAGGATGCGCGGCAGCGCGCGCGCCCAGAGGCCGTCGGCGGATGCCTCCGCGAGGGCAGTGACGACGTCCTGGTAGAGCGGCTCGCCGATGGCGCCGGGCTCCTTGGTGCGGTCGAGCACCGCGAGCGAGCGCGCGCTCGGCGGCAGCGCCGCGATGAAGTCGGGGACGGAGAAGGGGCGGTAGAGCCGCACTCGCACGAGGCCGACGCGCTCTCCGCGGGCGCAGAGCCAGTCGACGGTCTCCTGCACGGTCTCGGCGCCGGAGCCCATGATCACGACGACGCGCTCGGCCTCGGGGTGGCCGTAGTACTCGAAGAGCCCGTAGTCGCGGCCGGTGCGCTGGCCGAAGCGCCGCATGGCGTCGCGCACGACCTCGGGGCAGCGGTCGTAGTAGGGGTTGCACGCCTCGCGGGCCTGGAAGTAGGTGTCCGGGTTCTGCGCGGCGCCGCGGAGCAGCGGCCGGTCGGGGGTGAGCGCGCGGGCCCGGTGGGCGCTGAGCGTCGCGACGTCGACGAGGGCCTCGAGGTCGGACACGTCGAGCGCGGTGATCTTCGCGACCTCGTGCGAGGTGCGGAAGCCGTCGAAGAAGTGCAGAAACGGCACGCGCGACTCCAGCGAGGCGAGGTGCGCGACGGCCGCGAGGTCTTGCGCCTCCTGCACGGAGCCCGAGCAGAGGAGCGCGAAGCCGGTCTGCCGGCAGGCCATCACGTCGGAGTGGTCGCCGAAGATCGAGAGGGCGTGCGTGGCGATGGTGCGCGCGGTCACGTGCATCGTGAACGGCGTGAGCTCGCCCGCGATCTTGTACATGTTGGGGATCATCAGCAGCAGGCCCTGCGACGCCGTGAAGGTGGTCGCGAGGGAGCCCGCCTGGAGGGCGCCGTGGACGGCCCCGGCCGCGCCCGCCTCGGACTGCATCTCGGTGACGCTGGGGACGGTGCCCCAGAGGTTGGGCACGCGCTTCGCGGCCCACTCGTCGGAGAGCTCACCCATCGAGGACGACGGGGTGATGGGGTAGATCGCGATGACCTCGCTCAAGCGATAGGCGACGTTGGCGACCGCGGTGTTTCCGTCGAGGGTGACTTGCTTCGGCTCAGCCATTGGGGGGCGTTCCTTGCGTGGGGGGCACTGGGGGCGCCAAGCACGAAGCACTCCAACGGCCGGAGATCGCCCTGCCCGGCGCTCGCGAAGGACCCGACGGGGGGATTCAGGGGTTCGGAGTGCGTGGGCACGCGCAAAGGAGGTGA
This sequence comes from Deltaproteobacteria bacterium, assembly GCA_016704445.1. GTDB lineage: Bacteria > Myxococcota_A > Polyangia > Polyangiales > SCUS01. The sequence continues at coordinate 13,325 of JADJAE010000020.1, read as the reverse complement.
ATCGTTTGCGCCTGCGGGGCGCCCGTCTCCTGCCGTGGCAGCGTCGAGCGGTCTCCGTCCCTCAGGCGATCGGTCAGCGCCCGAGGACCTCGTCGATCCAGGCGCCGAGCTGCGCGCCCGACGACGTGGCCGTGAGCGGGTGGTCGTCGTCGACCTCGATGAGCTGCGCCCGAGAGCCCGCCACCAGCCTCCTCGAGTGCTCGATGGGGACGATCTCGTCCTGCCGCGCGTGCACCACCAGCACCCGCTCGGCGACGGAGGGAGGGAGCGCGGACAGCGGCGCAGGGACGGGGCCTCGCCCTCGGGCGGCGACAAGCTCGTGCGCTGGACACAGGAGCACCGTGGGGCCGCTCCAGGCGCCGGACTGAAGGAGCCTCAGCGCGACGGCGCCGCCGAAGGAGGAGCCCATCACCACGTCGATGGGGCTGCGCGCGAGCGCCCTGCGCTGCACCGCCACGCTGCGAGCGAAGGTCCTGCGCGTGATCGCTGCCTTCGCGAGCGGACCCAGCGCCGCCGCGAGCGACACGCCTCCGACGAGCCCGCGCAGGCCCCGGCGCGCGGTCGCCCAGGAGATCGCCGCGAGGGTGACGCCTGCGCCCGCGATCACCGCGGGGTCACGCAGCGCCCTCGACCTGCCGCAGGGCATGAGCTCGCTCTCGACGTCGTAGCCCTGCTCCCTCAGCGAGACGGGCTTCCTTCCGGTGGGACCCGACTCGAGGCCATGAACGAAGAGCACGCGCGTCATGGCCGCAGTGGAACACGAGGCTCGGCGCTCTTCCCAGCGGAGACGTCCCCGGTCGACCCATCCGAGGTGCGCGAGGCCTCGAACTCCCTCACGGCCCGGTTGATCGTCTCGAAGACCCGCAAGGCCCCGTCGGAGACGAGGCCCGCCCGCTGTAGCGGCGTGAGCGCCCGGTCGTTGGCGCGCGCGATGGCCACGACGATGTTCTTCTCCCGGAGCGACTTGATCAGCTCCGCGAGCATCTCGATGGCCGTCGCGTCGACGGCGCCGACGCCCTCGAAGTCGAGGAGCACCCACTCCTCCTCGCCGGGGTTGCGCTCGAGGACGACCTCCAGCCGCTCGCGGAAGCGCGCGCTGTTCGCGAAGAAGAGCGGCGCGTCGAAGCGGAACACCAGCAGCCCAGGCAGGCTCGTGCCTCGCTGGTATCGGTCCGAGTCGACCCAGCCGTCGAGGCCCTCCGCGCGGGTGAGCACGGCGTCGTGGGGGAGCGCGACGCGCGCGAAGGCCACGAGCCCGGAGAGGCCCACCGCGAGCAGCACGCCGGTGAGCAGGTCGAAGACCATCACGCTCAGTGCCGTGGCGACGGCGACGGAGAACTCGACCCGGCTGACCCCCCAGAGCCAGCGGTACCCGGCCACGTCGATGATCGCGATCGCCGCGGCGACGATCACCACCGCGAGCGCCGACTGGGGGATCATCGACAGCGCAGGGGCGATGAGCAGCAGCGTCGCGAGCAGGAACGCAGAGGCGACGAGCCCCACGAGCTGAGTGTGGCTGCCGAGCGACGCGGGCACCGCCGTCCGGCTGGCGCTCGACGACACCGGGAAGCCCCCGGCGATCGCCGACGCCAGGTTGGCGACGCCGAGGCCCGCGAGCTCCTGGTTGGCGTCCACCGCGTAGCCGTGCTTCGCGGCGATGGAGCGCGCCGTGAGCACGTTGTCCGTGTACCCGACCAGGACGATGCCCAGGGCGGTGGGGAGGAGAGCCACGAGGTCCGCGAGGCGGAGCGCCGGGAGGGAGAGCGCAGGGATGACGCCGTGGATGGTGCCGACGAGGCGCACCCCCCGCGCGTCGAGGTGGCCGAGCCAGGCGACGACGGTGGAGAGCGTCACCACGATGAGCGCGCCGGGGAGCTTCGGGGCCCACCTGCGCAGCGCGAGCAGCAGCGCGAGGCCCGCGCTGGAGAGCGCCAGGGTGACGGGCTGCACCCCGCCGAGCGAGTGTGCGAACGACCACGCCCTGGTGAAGAACTGGTCCCCCGCGACGGGCGCGCCGGTGAACTTCCCGAGCTGGCTCGACAGCAGGGTCATCCCGACGCCGGTGATGTACCCGACGAGCACGGGCTTGGAGAGGAGCTGCGCCAGGAAGCCCATGCGCAGCGCGGTACCGAGCAGGGCGATCGCGCCGACGAGCAGCGCGAGGGTCGGCATGAGGGCCATGTAGCGCGCCGGGTCGCCCGCGCTCAGGGCCGCGACGCCCGTGGCAGCGAGCACGGCGGTGCCCGGCTCGGGTCCGACGCCGAGGTGCCGCGACGATCCCACGAGGGCGTAGGCGACCGGGGGCAGCAGCGCCGCGAAGAAGCCCGCGCTGGGCGGGAGACCCGCGAGCTCCGCGTAGGCCATGCTCTGGGGGACGAGCATCGCGCCGACGGTGAGCCCGGCCAGGAGGTCGGCGCGGAGCCACGAGCGCTCGTAGCGCGCCAGCACCGAGAGCCCGGGGAGGATCGAGCGCCAGCTCACGCGAGCGGACCGAAGAGCCGCGCGACCGCGGTGCGAGAGTAGCCGTCCGCGCCGCGCCACGCGCCGGCGTGAACGAACTCGCCGCTACCGCGCGATGGGTCCGACGGGGCGAGCACGCCGATCGCCGCGAGGATCTCCACGAGGACGTCACGCTCGGGCTTCGACGAGGGGAGCGCGTCGGCGAGGCGCTTGGAGAGCTTCCCCGGCGTGTCCTTCGGGGCGGAGCTCGCGACGATCTCGAGGATCTTCTCCAAGGTCTCCCGGTCGTCGTCGGTGGGGCTCGCGGGATCGGCGCGCGCCAGCTCGGAGAGGTCGAGGAGCGTGTACAGCGGGTCGCCGTGCCGGACGCCGCCCCACTTGTGGCGCTCGAAGTTGAGCACGTCGAGGTCCTCGTCGCGGTGCTCCCGTCGCGCGCCGCAGGTGACGCAGGTGCCCGAGGCGTTGCCGACGTACTCGTGAGGACCCGTCGCGCTGGCCAGCACGAAGCTCGCGAGGCCCGAGCGGAGGTCGAGACGCCGCGAGGTCAGGCTCGCGAGGAAGGCAGCCGAGGCCTTCGCGAGCCCGATGGACTCCACGAGGCGACGGGTCTCGGTCGCGAGGGCGTCGTGCCCGATGGTCAGCGGGTCGAACATCATCCCGTGGCGCTTCGCATGCTCGCGGTCGGCCTCGGAGAGGTGGCGCGCGCCCTGGTCGATCCAGCCCTTCGACGACCAGAAGGTGTCGAAGAGGATCTTCTTCGCGCGCGCGTCGGGCGCCGAGCCGGCGGGGCTCGCGAGGGGGACGGTTCGGTTGGTCATCTCAGCTCCGTCGCCGCGAGGAGAACAGCAGCCCTACGCCCGCGGCGAGCAGCGTCGGCATCGCGAGATCGAACGCACCCACCGCGAAGACCTCCGTCCCGCTCAGGATCTTCGTGCTGGTCGCCTCCTCGTACGCGACCTCGACCACGGCTCCGGGCTCCGGGTCGCTGCCGATCAGCACGAGGCACGGGGCGTCGGTGGTGAGCGACGCCGGTGCGCCGTTGAACACCACGTCGTACCGGCGCGAGCAGGCGATGGCGCCGCCGCTGCGACCGCTCGACACCGTGCTCGCTCCTGCGTAGCGGGCCTGCCCGTGAGGCCAGGAGAGCCACTGGTAGAGGCGCAGCCCGCGGGAGATCACGACGGTGGCGCCGAGGAGCAGCCCGAGGGCGAGCACGAGCAGGCCGAAGTTGCGCGTCGAGGCTGCCGGGTCCCTGGGCGCTGGAGGATGCTGCATGGCGGAGGTTGTCGCGCACATTCGGGGTGAGCGTCAGGAACGAAAGCCTCGGGATGCAACGCTGCAAGGTTCTGGCGGGTGGCGACGGGGCCATGTGCCTGGAATCCCGTAGGTCGGCTCATGGCACGTCTCCTGCGATGTATCTCCCCGAGCGGCGGCGCCGGCGTCCCCCCCCAAACGCCAACGGTGACCGCTGCTAAGTATTTCATCGAGGCCGATCGTCCAGTGGTGGCGATCGGCCTCGCTTCCAGCGGACGACGCGCCCCTCCCGGGCCGATCGGTCGCCCGCCGCCACCCCGCCGCCACCCGCCGCCACCCCCATCGGACTGCGTTCTACGATGGGTCTCGATGGCACGCACCGCGCTCTGTGTTCGGGTCGTGGCGTCACCGTTCGATCAGTTCGCGAAGGACGTGCTCGATGCGACGCTCTCGTCGCACGGTCGCGTCGAGGCGGAGCTGGAGGTGCCCGCTCTCTCGTCGCAGCGTGCGGACGTCTTCTTCGATCCCGACCCCGCGCAGGTCGCGGCGCTGCTGCGCGCCGGACTGCTGGAGCGAATGGCCGCTCGGCGATGCTTCTTCGAGGCGTTCCATCAGGCACCTGACGTCCCCGAGGTGACGGCGTGCACGCGGAAGCTGCTCAACCACCAGCACGCCGGTCAGCTCTCGGGGCGGCCCGCGGCGGAGCGCTCGTGGCTGTTGTGCGGAGGCCGTCCCGACGCGGCGCTGGGTGCGTTCGCGATGACGGCGATGCCCGACTGGCCGCGCGGCTACTACGGAATGTGCGACGCGCTGCCGGTGGCCGTGGTGGTGCTCTCGGAGCTGGCGGTGACGGCCGAGACGTTGCCACTTCGATTGATGGGCGCGGGCAGCACGCTGCGCGGTGCCCTGACCGAGATGGAGCGCCTGGGTCCGGGGCCGCTGCGCGACGCGCTGCTGAGGCCGGTGGTACAACTCATCGCGGCGCAGAGGCGTCGAAGAGATGTGTCGTCGACGGAGCTGAGTCCGGAGGAGGAAGACCTGATGCGGAGCTTGCCGTTGGTTGAGGAGATGGAGCGCCAGTGGCTTGCGCAGGGCGTCGCACAGGGCGTCGCACAGGGCGTTGCACAGGGCGTTGCGCAGGGCGTCGCGCAGGGCGTTGCACTGGGGCAATGGACGACGCTGGCGCGGGTCGTCGAACGCCGTCTCCGTCGGAAGCTCACCCCGCTAGAGACCGAGGCCCTCCGATCGCGTCTGGACAGCGACGGCGACCGCGTACTGGACGAGGTCGTAGACCTCGACACCCCGGCGCTCGCTGCGTGGCTCGCACGCGACCCAGGCTGACCACTGCGGCCGAGACGATCCGCTTGCAGCCACTCTCCCTCGATGCACGCGGACATCGTCCAGGCGCAGCGTGAGGCCGTCGGCGTCGGCAAGCATGTCACCGCGACGGGCTGCGGCGCGGGGAGGAACTCGGCCGCGTCGCTGGGCCGATAGGAGGACCAGCGGGGCACCGTCGTCGACATGGATCCGCTCCAGTGACCAGATCGCCCAAACCACGAACGATCCAGGTGTGTGGTCCGTGGGTCGTCGAGCGCTCCGGACTGGCCCGCGGGACGACTGACGGCGCCCCGAAGGCTCCGAGGCTTCGTTCAACCGCGCCTTGGCGAAGCGCCCGACGCCCCGTCGTCGACCATCACCCGCTCGCGGTGGCGCTTCGCGAAACCGCTATCTCTTCTCCGTGGCAACCCGGCCCTGCGCCCCTCCCGGTCGCTCCCCGGACGCGGCGCTGGGTCCGGGGGTGGCGGTTCCGGTCACGCCGGGTCCGAGGGCTTATGGCGGTACTCCGGCACCACCATCGGCGGCGGCCGCAGCGCGGGCGGGTTCTGCGTCGGCGCGGGCGGGTTCTGCGTCGGCCGCACGACCGGCCGCGGCGGCGCGGGCTGGTTCTGCGGCACGACCGGGGGCGTCACGATCGGCCCCGGCGGCATCGGCGGATTGCAGGACGACTCCACGAGTTGCCAGCGGCGCGTGCTCGCGACGCAGGTGAACTGCTGCGTGTTGACGGTGATGCAGGGCCGATAGCCGCAGCGCAGCCCGGGCCGGGGGCACGCGCCGCCGTTGGTTGGCGCCGTGGCCGGGCACGGTAGCGGGTTGGGCGCGACGCTCTGCGCCTGGGCCGCGCCGCCGAAGCACTGCGTCGCGAGGGTCGTGCTGACAATGAACGCTGGACGCAACCATCGTCGCGTGGTCATCGGGAGGCCTCCATCCCCGGGAGGGTGCCACGGCGAAGGCGAGCGAAGCCAGGCTATCGGCGCTGCATCAGGTTCGCGAGCACGCCCTCGCGGATCACGTGACCGCTGAACACGGCCTCGATGGTGGTGAAGATCGTCGCGTCGGGCCCCGGGGTCGCGGTGTCCGGCGTCTGGTGAGGGGACGGGTGTCGCGCGGAGGGCGCATATCGCAGTGCCAATCGAATGACTCTTCCAGGGTGACCGGGATAGCCCTTCGGTGCGGGTGTGTCGGAATCACCGGGATCGAACGCTCCCCTGGAGAGCCATTGCTGCAACGCTCATTTCTACGCGCGCTCCTCCTCGTCACCGTCGGCGCCCACATCGCCTGTTTGTCCGACCCCGCGTACAACGAAACCTGCAACGCGGGCGTCGATGGCGGCACCGCGGCGACCGCGCCGTCGACGCTGATCGACAGCACGGCTGAGCGCCGCGAGTCAGGGCGCCTGGTTGGCCGCGAAGTCCCCCGCGTCGTTCGCCAGGCGACCCCAGGACTGCCCCGACGGGACCGCGTTGGCGGGATACAGCCCCTGCGCCACGACGCGGCCCGTGGCATCGACCACGGAGACGGTCTCGCCGCGGGAAGGGCTGATCGCCCACGCGGCGTGGAAGCACGGCGACGGACCCCCGTCGAGGCACCGCACCGGACGTCTCAATGCCGACCTCACGACGTGGTGATAGAGAAGACGGTGTGTTCTACAGATTCGGGCAAAACAACCCCGGGGGCTTCTTCGATGGGCCGCAAGTCCTCATCGTAGAGGCGGCGAGCTCGCAGGAGGCCGAGGAGCTCGCCACGGAGGCGGGCGTCTACTTCGACGGCGTCGCCAGTGGACGGGACTGCGAGTGCTGCGGCGATCGCTGGTTCCGGGATCCGGACGGGTTCGCTACCCTGAAGGAGGCTATCGCCTCCATTCCAGACTGGCGGACACCGGACGAAGACAGCTCCGTCTACCGGGTCGTCCGCCGCCCGTCGACGGACGAGCACGAGTCCCGCGAATAGGCGACACGATCGCCCGCCCCCTCGCCGGTGTCCCTGGCTGGGTCGACCACGGAAGCTCCCACGACCCATGAACTCCCCACGCGCGCCGCCGCGGCTCCGCCGAGCCACCGCAGCATCGCGCGGCCTCTCTACGGCGTCGACGCCAGAACCCTTGTTGATAGACTGCGCGCAGTGAAGCTCCCGAGAAGACGTTCGGCCCTCGGCGCCGTGATCGCCCTCGCCGCATGCAGCGACGACTCCATCAACGGCACGACGGGCGCCGACGGCGGGGCCCGCTGCGAGGGGCTTTGCGGCTGCGCGCTCGCCGGCCCGCCCGACCTGACCCGCGCCGGGGCTGGGACCCCCGCGGACTCCTCTGGCGACGACCAGCGGGCCGCGCTCCAGCGGGCCAACCTGTGGCGCACCTCCGCGGGCCTCGCGCCGCTCAACGCCCACGCGATGCTGGAGCAGGCGGCCACGGCGCACTCGCGCTTCATGGCGTCCAACCCGTCGAGCTGCTGGCCGGGGGCGCACAACGAGGTGATGAGCGCCACCTGTGGGGGGTTCACCGGCGCGGCGCCCGGCGCGCGCGCTTCCGCGGCGGGCTACCGGCCGGCGGCGCTCGGCGAGGTCATCAACTGGGAGGCGACGCCCGCGTCCTCCATCGACGGCTGGATCTGGACCGTCTACCACCGCTTTCCCTTCGTGAACCCCGACTACACCGAGGTGGGCTTCGCCGCCGTGCCGGGCACCATCGGCGGGCGGCGCACCAACTTCAACACCATGGAGTTCGCGCGCCCCTCGGGCATGAGCGCCCCTGGCCTCGCCGAGCCAGTGGTGTTCCCGCCGCCCGGGCAGACCGGGGTGCCGGTGCTCTTCCGCGGCAACCTCGAGGGCCCGACGCCGCCGTTGCCCGCGACCGGGCGCTGGCCCAGCGGGCCTGTCATCACCGTGACCTTTCCCACGCAGGAGTTCGAACTCGAGGTGCACAAGGTCTACGACGCGTCCTGCGCCGAGGTGCCGAGCTCATACTTCAGCGCGCGCACCAGCGCCGACCCCAACGTGCGCAACCTCGCCCGGCGCATCGCGTTCTTCTACCCCGACGCGCCCCTCGCGGCGTCGAGCGAGTTCACCGTCGAGGTGCGCGGCACCGTCGACGGCCAACGCTGGTCGAAGGTCTGGCGCTTCACCACCGGGCGGTAGTACCAACCCCAGCGTCACCCACAGCCGACAAGCAAGGCGGTGACGAGCCAGAGCGCAGCGGGTCTCATGGTGACTCCGTTCATGGGGGCGACGGTCGGGGCGGTCGAGGGCGCGTCGGCCCCGGCGGGGGGGGGGGATGGCGCCCCCATGGCCAGCGCCTCCCTCGCGCCGTCAGACGGCGATGCTCTGGAGGATGCGGGACGGGCGGAGGTACGGGTACGGGAGCCAGCGCGCGGCGTCGCGCTCGGCGATGGCGTCATCGATGGCGCCCAGGGCCGAGCGGAAGCGGGCGATCAGCGGGATGACGCGCAGGTCGGAGAAGGCCGACAGGCCGTAGTGGCCGAGCGTCGTGACCTGCAGGTCGCTGAGCACGTAGACCATCGCCACGGCCGAGTTCGTCGTCTTCGTCGGGGGGAGAAGCTCGGAGAAGGCCGCCTCGGTGTTCGGGGTCTCGGCCGTTGGCACCGGCGCGAACAGCGCTCCGGCCATGTTGGGCATGTATCCCATGAACCGGAACTGCGGGAAGTTCACCGCCGAGTGCTGGGCCGTCGCGATGAACAGGAAGGTCGTGACGAGCCCCACGAGGTCGTCGACGGTCGCCACGGCGGGCACGTCGTGCAGGCGGCCTCCGTCCCGGGAGCCGAGCGCGCGCACGAAGCCCGCGAGCTCCGTGTCGGCCTGCACCTGCGCGTCCTCGGCGTAGTAGAGCCGCACGTACGCGTCGGCATGGTCGCGCAGCGCGCCCCAGACCGGCAGCACGTCCTCGCGATAGGGGTGCTCCGGGAGGGCCTCGCGGTCGTCCAGGCCGCGCGCGGCGAGGTCCGCCGCGGGGTTGGCGTGGCGAATCGAGTAGGACGACACCTGGTCTCGGACGACTTCTCCGAAGGTGCGGATCTTCAACGCGAAGGCCTGGTCCACGGTTCCGCCGGGCGCGATGAGCGAGGTCTTCGCAGAGTGGTTGATGGCGAGGGTCGTCTCGATGTGGGGCTCGAGCAGCACGGCGATCGGGTGCTGCGGGGCGAGCTCACGTTTCATCGCGACGGCGACGGCCTCCATCACCATGTGCGTGCGCCCGAGGTGGGCGCTGGCCTCGTGGTGGTTGGCGTCGGCCACCTGCACGCACAGGTTGGCCATGCGCCAGTGCCAGCCGTCCGCCGGCGTCACCACCGGGTAGCGATCGGGCTGCAGACCGCACTGCACCGCCACCGAGCGGAGCCGACCCCGCCGGTCTACCGCGTACAGGGCGCGCGGCGCGGCGAGGTACTTCTGGCGCCCCTCGGATACGCCGCAGGCCAGGCCATCGAGGGCGCTGTAGTCGGCGATGAACAGCCTCCCCTCTGCCATCGCCGCCGCGAGCCGGTCGCCGTCGCCCATCGCGATCCGGTAGTGGGCCTCCGTCACGGCGAAGCCCTCGGGCAGCCGGGTGCAGCGGCGGAGCACCGTCGGGTTCACGCCCGCCACGCGCTGCCACGCCATCGCGTCGTTGAGGCTCGACGGGTCGTCCACCCGGTCGGCGATGTCGGGTCGCTCCCAGGTCTGGAAGATCTCCCCGTACGCCCTCCAATCGTCCGGCTTCACCGCGAGGGCGGCGGCCTCGGCGGGCGCCCGGAAGCCCGTGAAGATCGAGCGACCCACCGCGCCGGAACCGCTCTCGGCGACGGCGGCCCATCGGCTCGCCATCGCCATGATGGGTCCGCCCCCGACCTTCGTGGCCGCGAGCGCCGCGAAGTTCTGGAAGACGCGCGCGTAGGTGCCCAGCAGCTTCCGCTCATACTCCTTGGAGTACTCCGACTCCTCCGGCAGCCAGGACGAGGTAGCGACCTCGGCGGGCCAGTCGTAGACGAAGCGGTAGTTGTCGCGCCGCAGGTCGAGGGCCTGCTCTCGAGCGCCGGATTCCTGGTCGTGCTGCGGCAGGGTCGGCGGGCCGGGCGGGGAGTGCTCAAAAAACGCAATGGTGTGAGTCCTCGGGATGGACGCCCAGGGTCGCACGCCTGTCCCCGCCGCTCATAGGCGCCGGCGCCGCGGTCGCGCGGCGCGTTGCGCCTTGGGGTGCCTGGGGGGGGTGGTGGGGGTCGGGTTCGTGGCCCTGCGCGTCGCGCCCCGCCGCGGCGGGCGTCCCGCGGGGGGGTTGGGGGGCCCGGCGCCCCGCCCCCCCGCGGCGGGCCCCGGCGCCCCGGGGGGGCGTTGGGCGCGCGTCGGCGCCGCCCTTCTTCCGGGGCTGGTGCGCCGTCGGTCTCGCCGTTGGGCTGCTCGGCCTCGGGGGGGGGGTTTTCGCGCGCGGGGTCCCCCCCCCCCGGGGGGCGCGCCCCGGGGTCGCCCTTTGCTCGGCCCCGCGCGGGCGCCCGGGGCGGCGGCGCCGGCCCCCCCCGCGGGCGGGGGGGGCCGCCCCGGCGGGCGCCCCCCGCGCGCCCCCCCCCGGCCGGCGGCGCGCCCCCCCCCGGGCGCCCCGCCCCCCCCCGCGGCGGCCGCGCGCCGGGGGCCCGGCGGCCCGGGCGGCGCCGGCGCCGCCGCGCCCGGCGGCGCGCCCCCGGCGTTGCGGGGGTTCTCCCGGGCTTCGGCCCCGGGCGCGCGCCCGCCCCCCGCGCCCCCGGCCCGCCGCCCGGCGCCCGCGGGGCCGCGCCCGCCGCGGGCGGGGCGGCGTGCGCCGGGGCTCGCCCCCCGGCGGCCCGCCCGGGGCGCGGCGGAAGTTGCGCCCCGCCGGGCGGGCGCCCGTTGAGGCCGCCGCTGCCCCCGCCCGGCCTTCTTGCGGTGGGACGCGCGGAGGGTCGGCGTTGTGCCCCCCGCCCTGCGCGCGCCGCCCCCCCGGGCGCCCGGCGGAGCGCCCCCGCGCGAGCCCGGCGCTCCTCCCCGCGGTCTCCCCGCTTCCCGCGGCCCGCCCCGCGGTCGCAGGCGGCGAGCGCGCCGGGGTGAGGGCGCGGGCGTCGGTCGGGGCGCGCCGCGCGGTCCCGTCGAGGGCGACGACGGTGAGGCCGTGGGCGGCGAGCTCGTCGCGCACCCGGCTGCGCGCCACGAGGACCACGTCGGCGCCGGCCGCCGCGAGCGCCCCGCCGACGTAGCAGCCGATCGAGCCCGCGCCGAGCACGCCGATCGTGGGGGGCCGACGGGGGGAGGGCGCCGGGGTGCTCATGGGACCGCCGATACCACGGATGCGCGGCCCCATTGTCGGGGCCGTCGGTGTAGACGCGGCCGCGCTTGTGGGCCCGGGTCCGCGCGGGCTATGAACCCGCCGCCCATGGCAACCCCTCCCTCCGTGCTGGTCGTCGGCGCCGTGGGCCAGGTGTTCGCGCGCCACCTCCAGCCGGGCGGTGCGCAGACCCGGCTCCTCGCGGAGTCGACCGCGCGCCGCGGGCGCTCCGCCGGGCTGCCGGTCGAGGGGCTCACGGCGCTCCTCGCCGCGGTGGAGCCATGCCCCGCCGACGCGGAGCGCCCGTGATCGAAGGCATCGGCGAGGCCGTGATCGCCCGGCCGCCGGCGGCCATCGTGGACTTCGTGACCGACCTCGAGCGCTACAAGCTCGCCGACCACAAGATCGGCCGGGTGCTCGAGCAGCGCCGCGACGGCAACCGGATCTTCATGCGCCACGACGGCGCGCTGCGCGGCGTACCCGGTCCGGCGGTCGCGCTCGAGATGGTCATCGAGGACGCGCTCACCGTCCGCTACCGGGCGGTGCCGACGCTGCCGTCGAAGCTGGTGCTGACCTTCGACGGCGGCTTCGACCTGCGCGAGACCCCGGAGGGGACGCACGTCGTGCACACCGAGCGCTTCCGCTTCCACCAGCCGTTTCGACTGGTCGCGGAGCCCTTCCTGCGCGACTGGCTGCGACGCGACATCGCGGGCGAGATGGTCCGCCTGAAGCAGCTGCTGGAGGCGTGACGGAGCGGGCGTTGCGGGTCGGGCCGTAGCGAGAGCGCCCCGCCGCGGTGCCGAAGGGCGACATCGATCAACGCCGCTTCAGCCCGGGTCGAGGCCCAGCAGGCGCATGGCGTCGCGGTCGGCGCAGGCGCCGGGCAGCCCGAGGCGGCAGGCGGAATCCAGGTGGGCGAAGGCGGCGGTGAGGTCCTGCGCGACGCCGAAGGTGCTACCGCAACTCGTGGTCGCCGAGGACGGCGCACGCCACCGCGTCGCTGCCGTCGCAACCCCGTCGCAGCGCGACGCCAGCCCGCGCCGGGTCGCGGCGGACCTCCAGCAGGTGCACCCCGAGCCGGCCGCAGGCCGAGGCGTCGGCGAGGTCGCACGCGCGCCGCAGCGAGTCGGCCACGCCGGGCGCGGGCGGGGCCGACGACGAGTCGCCCGCGAGGCGCGCGAGCTCCAGGCACGCCGCGGCGTCCGTCGCGCAGGCCCGGTCGAGGCGGGCGATGAGGGAGTGGGGCGTCGACTCGCCGCGCCAGGTCGACGGGGTCGCGACGGCGCCCGCCGCGTCGGCGCCGGCCTCCACCGAGAGCAGCAGGTCGCCGCCGGGGGCGTCGCGCCGCACGGCATAGACGACGAGACCGGTCGCGGGGCACGAGGCGTCCGTGGCGACGCCGTCGCGCGTCGGCAGCGGCGCCATCGACCAGCCCGGGACCTCGGCCCGCCAGAGCGTCGGCGAGGTCGCGTCGGCGCCCGCGAAGCGGAGCGTCGCGCAGCCCACGCCGAGGGCGCCGCGGTCGACGACGGCCACCACGCGCAGGTCAGGGTCCATCAGCCGGAACAGCGGCCTCGCCGGGGGCCGCCCGTCGACGGCGATCCGGGGCGTCGGGACCGGCGCGGGACGGCCTCGACGGGGGATGGGCGCGACGGGCGCCGGGTCGGCCTCGTCGCGCGCAGGGAGGAGCGTGGGCAGGAGCGCAGGGGACGCCTCCCCGGGCGGGGGCACGACGGCGTCGGCGAGCGCGGCTCGGGTCGCGGGCGTCGAGGGCAGCAGGAGCACCCGGCCCTCGTGGGCGAGCCGGGCGACGGGGCCGAGCGCGGCGCCGGCCTCTCGTGCGAGGGCGGCGCTGGCCGCGTCGACGCGGAGTCGGGGGAGGAGGTCGGCGCGGGGGAGCGCGCGGGGGAGCGGGAGCGAGGTGGGCGCGCCGCGGAGCAGGGCGATCCGCGGGAAGGTGGGCGCCTCGACGTCGATCGAGAAGCGGCCGCCAAGGGGCGCGCACCACCACTGCATG
>JADJAE010000019.1 GCA_016704445.1 Deltaproteobacteria bacterium | reverse complement strand
TGGGCCGCGACCTCGACGCGCAGAGCGCGCTCACCTTCCTCTACGCCATCGGCGGCGACCCGGACGGCTTCTCCCTCTACGGAGAGCGCGACCATCGCTACGTGGTGGCCGAAGGGTCCGACGCCGTCCCGAGGGCGATGGCGACGCGGCTGGGCGACGCGCTGATGCCTGGGCACGCGCTCCTGGCGCTGCGGCCGAGAGAGGGCGGCGGGGTGCGCTGCGTCTTCGACCGCGAGGGCGGGACCGGGGGGTCGACGCCGACCGGGATTCGGCGCTGCCCTTCAACCAGCTGAAGCGCTGCGAGCTCTCCGTCGAGCTGCCGCCCTCCAAGCGCCGCGCCATCACCGAGCTCGCCTACGGCACCAACACCAAGGTGTTCATCACCACCGCGGGCCGTCCCTGGCGCCAGGAGCACAGCAGCGGGACCACCTTCCACGACGGCGGCATCTATCAACAGAGCTGGGAGTCGGTGCGCTCGGCGAACACCGACGTGGCGCTGCTCACGGCCTTCTCCGGAGGACGCCTCGGGGTCTCGCTGGGAGAGAGCAACCCGGAGGCGTAGGGAGGCGGTTGCCGAGGCGCTCGGACCTGGTGTTTCCAGGGAGCGCGGACGCGTTCACCGGGCGGGCGGCGGATGCACTGGCCCGCGGCGCCCTTCCAGGAGGGCAGCTACGCCTGCTACGGGCCGGGCGACTGGTGCAGGCTGGGCGGCGAGGAGGGCGGCGCCGTGGGCGCGGTGCACTTCGCGGGCGAGCACACCAGCCGGCCCGCCCGGGCTAGGCGTGGAGGGCGCCGTGGAGTCGGGAGAGCGGGCCGCGCGAGAGGTGATCGCGGCGGCGCGCAGGGCCTGAGAGCGGGTCTTAGACCCACCCCTCTCAAGGTCTCAACGGGTAGCGTTGTTCGCGTGTGAAACCGCGGCCCGCGGCCCTTCGCGAGAGCTCCTGCGGCATCCTCCGGTCCCAACCGGAGGTGAGTCGATGTTCGCGGTGGTTCTGGATCAGTTCGTTCAGCAGTGCCCGCTCGCCGTGATGGCGCGGATGACGCTCCAACGCGCGCTGCGCCCCGAATGGGTCGACGGGCTCTTCGAGTCCCACCGCGAGTGGCAATACACGCGCGAGTTGACCTTCTCGACCGTCGTCGAGATCACCTCTCTGGTGGCGCTGGGGATGAGCCCCTCGCTCCACGCGGCCGCTCGGCGCGACGCCACCCTGACCGTCTCGATGGCCGCCCTGTACGCCAAGGTCAATCGCACCGAGCCGGCCCTCCTGCGCGCCCTGGTGCGGGGCAGTGCCGAGCAGCTCCTCCCCGTCGTCGAGCCCCTGCGCGCCGGGCGCACGCCGCTCCTGCCCGGCTTCCGCATGCGGATCGTCGACGGCAACCACCTGCCCGCCAGCGACAAGCGCCTCGCGCCGCTGCGCGACTTTCGCGGCGCCGCCTTGCCCGGCCACGCCCTGGTCGTCTTCGACCCCGAGCTGGGCCTCGCGGTCGACCTGATCCCTTGCGAGGACGCGTACGCCTCCGAGCGCGTGCTGATGCCCGCGGCGATGGAGGCCGCCCGCGCCGGGGACCTGTGGCTGGCCGATCGCCACTTCTCCACCCGGCCGATCATCCTCGGCCTGATCGCGCGGAGCGCCCACTTCATCATCCGCGAGCACAAGGCCCACCCCAACCCGACCGTCGTCGGCCCGCGCAAGCGGATCGGGCGGAGCGAGACGGGCGTGGTGTTCGCCCAGCGGGTGACGATCCCGACGGCGGGCGGGGGCGTGTTGCGGCTGCGCCGGATTGAGATCGAGCTGTACGAGCCGACGAGCGACGGGGAGACGCTCATTCGACTCCTGACCAACCTGCCAAAAGCGATGGCGGACGCGCGCACGGTCGCCCGGCTCTACCTCGAACGGTGGACCGTGGAGAACCTGTTCCAACGGCTGGAATCGGCGCTGCACAGCGAGGTGCGCACGCTCGGCCAGCCGCGCGCGGCGCTGCTGATGTTCGCGACGGCGGTGGTCGCCTTCAACGTGCTGTCGACGCTCCAATCAGCGGTCGAAACGGCGCACGCGCTGGCCCCCGAGAACGACGTGGTGTCGACCTGGCACCTCGCCCAGGAAGTGCGCTCGCACTATGCGGGCATGATGGTGGCGCTGCCGGCCACGGGGTGGACCTCGCTGGTCGAGGCGTCGCCGAAGGAGTTCTCGCGGACGCTGCTGCGGTTCGCCGGGCACGTCGACCTGCGGCACATCCGCAAGAATCCGCGCAAACCCAAGGCCGCAAAGCCGAAGGGATACGCTCCCCGAAAGGACGTCCAACGCCACGTCTCAACGGCCCGAGTGCTCGCAAACGGCGGTGTCCGTTGAGACCTTGAGAGGTAGGGAGGTCTTGGCAGGCTGATCAGCGGGGCCGCGTTTCGAAGGACGCGGCAACGCCTGCAGTGAAGCCCGTACGCGGGCTGGTCGTGATCCATGGACATCGTACAGGCCGTTGCGGCCTTCATGGCTGCAGGCGTTGCCGCGTCCTTCAGGGCGCGGCGACGGGCGCATGGCACCTTGAAAGGGGTGGGTCTTAGATCGGCTCGAAGCGCGCCTGGAAGAAGCGCAGGTACTTCGGCTCGAAGACCATCTTCATCCCTCGGGCGCGGCTCCGCTCATCCCATACGGCGGCCACCGACTCGGCGGTCACGTCCATGTGCGCCTGCGTGTAGACGCGGCGCGGAATGGTGAGACGCACCAGCTCCAGCTTGGGGAAATGGTGCTGCCCGGTGTGCTTGTCGCGGCCCGCCGAGACGATGCCTCGCTCCATCGCGCGAACGCCGGAGTCTTCATAGAGGTTGGCCGCGAGCGCCTGGGCGGGGAATTGATCCTGGGGGATGTGGGGATAGAAGGCGCGGGCATCGAGGTAGACCGCGTGGCCGCCGATGGGGCGCACCACCGGGACGCCCCAGCCGTGCAGCTTCTCTCCCAGGTAGCGCACCTGCCCGATGCGGGCGCGCATGTGGTCGTCCTGCACCGACTCCTCGATGCCTCGGGCCATCGCCTCCATGTCGCGGCCGGCCATGCCGCCGTAGGTGTGGAGCCCCTCGTAGACCACCACCAGCGCCGAGGCCTCTTCGTAGAGGTCCTTGTCGTTGAGCGCCAGCCAGCCGCCGATGTTGACCAGCGCGTCCTTCTTTCCCGACATCGTGCAGCCGTCGCTGTTGGAGCAGAACTCCAGCAGGATCTCCGCGACCGACCGATCGCCGTAGCCCGGCTCGTTCTGCTGGATGAACCAGGCGTTCTCCACCGCCCGCGTGGCGTCGAGGAAGATCCGGATGCCGTGCTTGCGGGTGAGCGCTCGCACGGCCTTCATGTTGGTCATGGAGATGGGCTGTCCGCCCGCCATGTTCACCGTCGCCGCCACGCAGACGTAGGGGATCTTGTCGGCCCCGACCCGCTCGATGAGCGCAGTGAGCGCCGCCAGGTCGACGTTGCCCTTGAAGAGGGACTCGTTGCTCGGGTCGTGCGCCTCGGGGACCACCACGTCGACGAAGGTTCCGCCGGCCGCCTCCTGATGGTGCCTCGTGGTGGTGAAGTACATGTTGCCGGGCACGTAGTCGCCGGGCTTGATGCAGATCTGGGAGAGGATGTTCTCGGCCCCGCGGCCCTGGTGCGTCGGGGTGATGTACCGGTAGCCGTAGTATTTCTGGATCGCCGCTTCGAGGTTGTAGAAGTTGCGGCTGCCCGCGTAGGCCTCGTCTCCCAGCATCATCCCCGCCCACTGCCGGTCGCTCATGGCGTTGGTGCCGGAGTCGGTGAGCAGGTCGATGTAGATGTCCTCGCTGCGGAGCAGGAAGGTGTTGTAGCCGGCCTCGACGATCGCCTTCGAGCGCTCCTGCGGAGAGATCATCCGCAGCGGCTCGACCATCTTCACCTTCCACGGCTCTGCCCACGAACGCTCGACCGGTCTCGGAGTGATCTTCATGATCGCGGAGACATAGGCCCGCGGCCTCCGTTCAAGTAGGCCGAGGGAGGGCGAATAGTTTTCGCGGCGGCTTGTGGAGCCCGGGCGCTCAGCTCTCCCCCCGGATGCGGGCGACGAGGCGGGGGCGCAGCGTCGAGGGGGAGATCACCGCGTCGAGGCTGCCCACCCGGTAGGCCCGCTCGACCGAGTGCACCGCGTCGAACTCCCTCGCCACCGCGCTCTGGGCGCGGCCCCGCGCCTCCTTCACCAGGCGCTCGTAGGCGTCGGCTGCGGCGTTGCGGGAGGAGAGGCGGGCGCCCTCGTAGGCCTTGCGAGCCGCCAGCACCTCCGGGTCGGCGTCCGCGCGACGGCGCACCAGGCCTGGGAAGACCACCGCGGCGGCTGGTCCTCCGCCGATGACGCTGGCGAAGGAGCCGTCGAGGGCGAAGGCGCCGACGGAGGCGTTGAGCGCGCGGGAGAACACCACGTAGGCGCCGCCGTGGTAGCGGGACACCACGCAGAACACGAAGGGCCCGTCGAAGTTCACCACCGCGCGGCCGATCTCCGCGCCGTGCTCCAGCTGGAGGTTTCGCAGCGAGTCGGGCGACCCGTCGAAGCCCGAGAGGTTGGCCAGCACCACCACGGGGCGAGCGCCGCTGGCGGCGGAGATGGCGCGGGCGACCTTGCGCGAGGAGAGCGGGAAGAGGGTTCCGCTGGTCCAGTGGTCGGGGCCGTCGGCGGGGGCGTCGCCGCGGCGCGGGATGGGGCGCGACTCGATGCCGATGCAGCACACCGGGTCTCCCCCGAGGCGGCCCTCCCAGACCACCGCGCTCTCGGCGCCCTGCCACGAGGCCCAGCGCTCCAGGGGGTCGACGTCCTGGTCGAGCACCGCGCGCATCACCGGGCGGATCTCGAAGGGACGCTTGCGACCCGGGTTGGTCGCCTCGTCGAAGATCTCCCCGACGGTGCGGTAGTCGCCGCTCGCTCCGTCCGGACTGTAGGGCGATCGGGTGACGTCGCGGTCGATGGGATCGCTCGACGAGAGCCTGCGGGAGCGAGCCTCGCCGGGCGCCCGGCAGGTGAGCGCCAGGTGCCGGAAGAGCAGCCGGTAGGCGGCCGTGAGGTCGGGCGCGAAGTACTGCGCCTCGCCGTTGGGGCCCATCACCCGCTCGAAGCCGCCGATGCCGTTGTTGTCCTCCGCGGCGACGCTGCCGGCGTATTCCAGGGCGCGCTTGCCAGTGAGCAGCATGGAGCCCTGGGGCGTCATGATCAGCGCCCGCGGCAGTGCAGGAGCATCGTGGCTTCGGCGTTCCAGTAGGATTGGGCGCCGACGTTGACGCCGTCGACGAGGACGTGGAGGGTGCCGCCGGCCTCGGTAAAGCGCACGATGCGGGCGAGCACCCGCGCGGTCCAGTCGAGGTTCTCCGTGCCGCTGTCCATGGCGATGCGGGCGCCGCTGGAGACGGCCACCCACTCCACCGCCATGCCCTCGCGCTCGGCCAGGTCGATCGCCGCGATGATGCGACGGCACTCGGGCTCCGCCAGAGAGCCCATGCCGCGCGTCGGGTCGCCCACCAGAAGCACCCGGGAGAGCCCCTCGGGGAAGGGCTCGAAGCGGCTGGTCACCACGCCCACCACGAGGTGGGCGACGTTGTGGCCGTAGGGTCGATCGGCGGGGACGAGGTGCTCGCCGTCGGGGGCAAGGTCGAGCTCTACGAAGTCACCGGGAGGGAGGGCGCCCACGCCGTCGGCGCGGGAGAGCGAGCGGATCAGCTCGTAGGGGTAGAAGAGGCCCTTGCGGCGGGCCTCGATGATGCGCCGCTCGTCGGCCGTGAGCGCGGCCACCGGGGTCATGTCGGGCTCTGCCATGATGAGCGTGGCGCCGTGGCCGGTGGGGTTGGTCCACTCGATCTGCACCGGGCGACCGCCGGGGTGAGAGGGGTCGGGGACGCGGCCTCGCACGATCATCTTCTCGACGCCGAGGCCCGCCACCGTGGGCGCGAGGCGGCGGGTGACGGCGCTGATCTCGGCGCGGGTGAACGAGAGGATCGGGCGGGTGAAGACCACGAGGCGGTTCCAGAAGGGCTTCGGGTCTCGGGCGCGGCGGATCTGCGCCTCGCGCATCGCGTAGAGGGCCGTGAGGTACACGCGCTCGAAGCCGGGCACGTAGCGGAGCTCGCCGGTGAGCGGGTCGCGGTCGGGGTCGATGCGCTCGACCTCCACGATGCACACGAGGCGCTCGTCGGTGGGGTCGTGCTTCGAGCGCGCCACCGCCAGGAAGACCTCACCCGGCGCGGGGAGCCGCTCCAGGTCGAACTCCCTCAGCCGCGCGATCTCCGTGGCCTCGATGCGCGCCGGGTGGAAATCGCGGTGGAAGCGGTCCTCCTCGAAGGTGTCGCGGGCGCCTCGCGACCAGGTGCGGCTCAGCCGGCCGAGCTCGGCGTTGCCCCAGTTGGCCGAGAGCCGGCGCACGTTGGGAGGGAGCCCGTCGAGCGAGGCCGCGAAGCCCTCGTCGAAGGTCGCCCGCCACGCCGCGTCGGGCTCCGGGATGAAGACGTCGATCTCGATCGCCTCGGGAGGCGCCGAGAGCGCCGACTGCATCGCGTCGTCGATCAGCGAGTCGGGCGCGCTGAGGAGCGCCAGGAGGGTTCCGCCGCGCACGGCGTAGAGGGCGGACGAGCCTCCCTCCATGGGCTGCGAGGGCGTGGCCTCGGGGTGCAGCCGGCGGGCGAGCAGGTCGAGCAGCGTGGCCCTCGCCGGGGCGCGAGCGAGGCTCGGCGCGGCGTGCACCAGCGACAGGAGGGCGCCGTGAGGGAGCTCGTCGAGCTCGGCCTCGATGGATGCGCGAGCCTCGTCGGTGGCCTCCTCGTCGACCAGGCGGGCGAAGGCGGCGGCGGCGGCGCGACCGAGCTCGGCCGCGTCGGCGAGCTGGCGGGGACGGTCGCAGAGCAGGTAGCGGGTGACGTAGGCCGCCTCGGAGAGGGCGCTGTCACGGCGCACCACCGTGGCGGCGAAGGCCTCGAGGCGCCCGCGGAGGGCCACCCGCTCGGGCGCCGTCGCGTCGCCGCGGTCGTCGCGGATGACCGCCGCGAAGACGCTGGTCATCACCCGGTCGCGGAGCTCGAGCGCGCCATGCGCCTGGAGCACCCGAAGCAGCGCGTCGGCGTGGCGCGCAGGAGGATCGAGCTCCCTGCCCCCGTGCCAGGTGAGCGCCGCGCGGAGCAGCGCCGGGAAGCCCTCGGCGGAGGCGTCGTCGCGGCTGGATCCGGGACGGAGGTGGCGGGCGAGGTGGTCGACGGGAGCGACGCCGTCCGCGCCGGGAGCGGTGTCGAAGAGCCGCTCGTGGGAGACGTACGCGTCGAGCAGGCGCACCAGCTCGGCCCGGGTGGTCTTCACCTTCCCCTCGCGAAGGAGGCTGAGCGAGGCGTCGACCTCCTTCGCCGTGACGTCGTAGCCCAGCATCGCGCCGAGCCTTAGCGCGCAGGCCTTCGCCGACGGGTCGACCGGAGCGTCGGAGCGGAGCGGGGAGAGCGTGTCGGCGGTCGAGCGCTCGGACGAGGCGCCTTCGAGGATGGCGAGGCACTGCCCCGCGGTGACGCGCGAGGCGGCCTCGACGAGGAGCCTCCCCACGCGGCCGGCCACCGGCGCCTCGATGGAGATCTCCATCTTCATCACCTCCAGGGTGAGAAGCCGGTCGCCCTCGCGCACCACGTCGCCCTCGCGCACGAAGAGCCCCGTCACCGCGGCCGGAACCGGCGCCACCACCCGGCCGTCGGAGGCCCGCTCGAAGCGGTGCGCCACGCTGTCGACCTCGACGTGAAGCGCCGTGGGCGTGAGCACCTGCACCACCGGGAGGCGCTTGCCGCGGAGGGTGAGGAGCGCGGTGCCGACGCCGGTCGCGTGGTAGGTGACGTCGACGGACTCGCCCGCGCAGCCCACACGGTAGCGGTCGGGCCCGGTGGCGAGCACCTCCAGCGAGACCGACGCGCCGCCCACGGAGAAGCGGAAGGCGCGGGGCTCGGGCTGGGGAACCGTCGCCGGAAGACCGCGGTGCGCGTGGCGGAGGATGGCGGCCACCTCGTCGGCGCGGGCGCGCTGGTGCTCTCCGATGGCGGCCGCGACCAGGGCTCCGTCGAGGTGCCTTCGGACGCGGGGCCCGGGCCTCGCGGCGAGGTGCTGGTCGAGCCAGCGGGTGGTGACGCGGCCCTCGCGGAAGGCCTCGTGGGCGACCAGCTCCAGCAGGAGGGAGCGGTTGCAGGCGCCGCCCTCGATGGCGACGGTGCTGCGGGCGAGGGCCTCCTCCAGGCGGGCGAGGGCCTCCTCGCGGGTTGGCGCGAAGGCGATGACCTTGGCGAGCATCGAGTCGAACTCTCCAGGGACCACGTCGCCGGAGACGAAGCCCGAGTCGATGCGCACCCCGGGGACCGTCGCCAGGTCGAAGCGAAGCAGACGCCCGGCGCTGGGGCGGAAACCCTCATCGGGGTCCTCGGCGTTGAGCCTCGCCTCGACGGCGTGGCCTCGCAGCGGGGGGAGCGCCACGGGCAGCGCCTCGCCTCGGGCGACCTCGATCTGTAGCGCCACCATGTCGACGCCGGTGACGCACTCGGTCACCGGGTGCTCCACCTGGAGCCGGGTGTTCATCTCCAGGAAGTAGAAGCCCGACAGGTCGGGCATCACCAGGAACTCCGCCGTCCCTGCGTTCACGTATCCGCTGGCGCGAGCGATGGTGACCGCCGCCTCGCGGAGCCGCTCCTCCAGTGCGCCGAGGCCCGGCGCGGGGGCCTCCTCCAGCACCTTCTGGTGGCGGCGCTGCATGCTGCAATCGCGGGTTCCTACGGCGTGGACGCGGCCGTGGGCGTCGGCGATCACCTGCACCTCGACGTGCCTCGCCTCCGGGGCGAAGCACTCCACCAGCAGCGTCGGGTCGCCGAAGGCCGCGCGGGCCTCGCTGGCGGCGCTCGCGAAGGCCGCCTCCAGCTCCGAGGGCTCCCTCACCAGCCGGATGCCTCGCCCTCCCCCGCCCGAGGCGGCCTTGAGCAGCACGGGATAGCCGATGCGCGCCGCGTGACGGGCAGCCTCCGCCGCGTCGACCACCGCGCCGCCGCTCCACGGGGTGACCGGGACGCCGAGCTTCTCGGCCACGCGCTTGCCACCGATCTTGTCGCCCAGCAGCCGCATCGAGGCGCCCGACGGGCCGATGAAGACCAGCCCGAGGGCCGCGCAGGCATCGGCGAAATCGGGGCGCTCGGCGGCGAAGCCCCAGCCTGGCCAGACGGCGTCGCAGCCCGCCTCCACCAGCAGCGGGAGCACCCTGGAGGCGTCGAGGTAGGCGCTGCGCAGCGCCCCGTCGGGACCGGGCACCATCGCGTCGCCCAGCAGCACCGCGTCGTCGGACTCGCGGACGAAGACCGCGTCTCGGTCGGGGTGGGTGTAGAGCGCGACCACCTCGAGGGGCTCGTGGCGACGCCGTGACCAGGCGCGCGCGGCGTGGAGGAAGCGCACGGCGGCCTCGCCGCGGTTGACGACGCCGACACGACGGAAGGGACGATGGATCAGGGACATGGGAGGGGCTCCGGGCGGATCAGGGTCGTCAGCGTTCGGCGATGACGATCGCGGTGGCGACCGCGCCGTCGTGGCTCATGGAGAGGTGGAGGCGGGTGACCCCGGCGCCCTCGGCGAGGGAGAGAACCCGCCCTCGGAGGGCGATGGAGGGGCGAGAGTCGTCGTCGCAGCGCACCTCGATCTCCGAGAGGTCGGCGAGCGCCCGCGGCAGCGGACCAGGTGCCATCGCCTGGGAGAGGGCCTTCACCGTGGCCTCCTTGGCGGCGTAGCGGGCGGCGAGGTGCGTCGCCGGAGCGCCGGACCTGCGCGCGTACGCGGTGGAGCGCTCGGCGGCGGTGAAGGTGCGCTCCTCGAAGGCGCTGCCGGGCTCGCGGAGCAGCGCCTCGAAGGCCGCGCAGTCGACCACGTCGATGCCGGTTCCGGCGATCATCGGGCTCGCTCAGACCTCGGTGGGCGACGCGAGGTGCGCCACCGGGGGGGCGATGCGCCCGGCCACTCCGCCCGCGACGATGGGACCGCCTCGGGTGAGCCTCCGGGAAGAGGCATCGAGGAGCACCGCCTGCTCGGCGTCGAGCCCCGCGTAGACCTCGTCGGAGGGCGCCAGGAAGGACTTCTCCGTGCGGATGCGCACGGCGGGGCGGGTTCCCTCGTAGACTGCGAGCTCGTCTCGGAGGCGCTGGCGCTCCCTGCTGTCGCGCAGCTCGCGGTAGCGGTCGAAGGACTCGTCGTCGAGGGCCGCGAGCGCCCGGTCGGGGTGCACGAGGCACACGATGCCGCCGACGTGGCCGAAGCCGAGGGAGGTCACCATGCCCGCCTCGAAGGCTCCAGGGGCGAAGGCCAGCGGAGCGTCGGTGAAGGCGACGGTCTCGTAGACCCGCATCGCGGGGTCGGGGTCGTCGAGGTTGGGGTTGCCGGGGATCACCCCGGTCGCGAGTCCCTGGCAGAGCCCGGCGACCTGCCACGCCGCGGCGCCTCCCTTGGAGTGCCCCGTGAGCGCCTTCTGCGAGACCACCACCAGGGGGTTGCCCGGAGAGCGGCCGAGCCAGCGGAAGATGCGGTCGTAGGCGCGGTTCTCGTTGGGGTCGTTGGCGTCGGTGGAGGTGTCGTGCTTCCACGCCGCCGCCACGTCGTCGGGGCCGAGGCCGTACACCGCCAGCGCGCGGCGCAGCGGAGAGACGCGCTCGTCGCCCGCGTGGAGGTCATGGAAGATCCGCCGACGCTCGGAGGCCTCGAGGGCCGCGACGCGCTCTGCGCCGAGGGTGTCCTCCAGACCGCGGAGCTTCGCTCGCAGCGCCTCCCATGCAGTGTTTCGCGAGGCCAGGTCGCACAGCTCCGCGCCGCTCTCCTCGCCCTCTCTCGCCTTGCGCTCGGCGGCCACGGCCATCACCCCAGGGCCCGGAGCGGGGATGCTGCGGTGGATCCCGTCTCCGTAGGAGCGGGCCAGCGCGACCACTGCGTAGATGGGCAGGCCCATGCGCACCGCGAGGTCGCCGCGAGCGACGAGCACGGTGCCTCCGCCCTGGGCCTCGACGAAGCCACGGCGGCGTCGGTCGTTGGGGCGCGACATCTCCCTCGGAGGGAATGGAGCGCGCCAGCATGTCGTCGGTGTCGCAGGTCGCGGCCATGTCGGAGAAGCCGAGGGCCCCCTCCTCGCCGTAGTCGTCGAAGCCTCCCGCGACGATGAAGGCGGCTTTGCCACCGAGCACCTTGTCGGCGGCCTCTTCGAGCGACACCGCGGCCGTGGCGCACGCGCCCACCGGGTGCACCATCGGCCCGTAGCTGCCGACGAGGGTCTGCACCACCCAGGCGGCGGTGACGTTGATGAGCGTCTCCTGCAGCGCGTCGCCCTGGCGGGGCCGGTCGAGCGCGTGGTCGAGGTAGAGCCGACGGAGCTTCTGCATGCCGCCGATGCCCGCGCCCTGGGTGCTGCCGACGTCCGAGGGGTGGAGGTACTGGTAGAGCTCCTCGGGCTCGAGGCCCGCGCTGAGGAAGGCCTCCACCGTAGCGATCAGGTTGTAGAGCGTGGTGCGGTCGACCTGCTCGGCGAGGTCCTTGGGGATGCCGTAGCGCACCGGGTCCCACGCGCCGGGGACCTGCCCCGCGACGTAGCGGTTGAGCCTCGCGGCGCGGGCGACCTTCACCACGGAGCCCTTCTTCCTCACCACGAACCAGGCGTCCTTTGCCGGGTCGAAGACCAGCCTGGCGCCGTCGCCCGCCGCGCTCACGAAGGCCTCGCCCTCCGCGCGACCCGGAACCGGGAAGACGAAGTCCTGCTCCAGCGCCACGTCGGCCCACACCGTGAGCTTCTGCGGATCGAAGCCGTACTGCATCTTCGGGTCGACGAAGCGCACCCCGGAGTCCGCGAGGATCGCCTCCTCGTAGCGCTCCTTCACCTCCCGCTCCTCACCGGATCGCCGCTCGCCGCGTCGACCCAGCCCACGTGCTGCCGCGAGCGCTCGTACCGGATGCGCCCGGTCATCCACGCGAGCTCCACGCAGGCCTCCACGCTGAGCTCTCCGGTCGACTCCATCGACCAGCGGGGCCGAGATCCTCCCCAGGGGCCGAGCTCACCGAGGCCGACGATCACCGCCACCCTGGAGAGGTCGAGCGAGCGAAGCGAAGAGAGCGACGAGCGACGTTGCTCCGACGGCAGCGTCGGGAAGGCGAAGTACCGACCGAAGCTCGCCGCGGGGGTGACCGTGCGAGGCGCCTCGTCGCGTCGACCGAGGGCCTTGGCCTCCTCGCCCCGCAGGGCGGAGAGGCGCTTCGCCCGGGTGACCTTCGCCGTGAGGTCGGCCCGGAGGGAGCGCGCCACGCCCGCGAGGTCGCGCACCCCGTCCATGCCTCCGGTGAGGTCGGCCACCAGCGGGGCCTCGACGGCCAGCGCACGCACCCGGTCGTCGCAGCACGCCGCGAGGAGCAGTCCCATCTCCGCGGCGGAGAAGGTGCGCACCCCGGCGCGGGCTTCGAGCCCGGGGGCGATGGCGTTGTTGACGTTCATGAGCCCGGTGCCTCGCACCCAGCCGATGCGAGCGCCCACCAGGGAGGTGTGACGCCCCCAGGCGGCCTGCTCGGAGCCCCAGCGGTTGAGCATCGCCTCCAGCGCGGCCTTGGCCTCGCCGTAGAGCCCGTCGTTGCCGAACTGCCCGTGGTTGGGAGAGAGCGGCAGGAGGACGTGGGTGCGCCGCTCCCTCACGTGCAGCCGGGAGAAGGCCCGGGCGCACTCGCTCACCAGCGCCTCGACCCCGTAGAGCAGCACCCGGAGCGTGGCCATGGAGCGGTCGGAGATGTCCGCGAGCGTGGCCTCCTCGCCGACTGCGCCGAAGGGCACCAGCAGGTCGACCAGCCAGGGCTCCTTCACCGTGCGGAGCGTTCCGCCGACGGTGGTCTTCTCGGTGGAGACCAGCCAGTTCACAAGGGCCTGGATGTCCTGCCGCGATCCCTGGTTGAAGGGCACCACCACCAGCTCTGCGCCTCGCGCCCCGTAGCGCTGGAAGAGCCTTCGGTAGAAGCGCACCCGCTCGGGAGCGAGCTGCGAGGAGGTGACCACCACGCGAGCGCCGCCGGTGAGCAGCAGCTTCACCAGCTCGATGGCGATCGATCGGTCGGAGGCCCCGGTGACCAGCGCCGTGCGCCCGGCGAAGCTCACCTCGCCCCGAGCCAGCGAGGAGAGCGTCTCCTCGAAGGCCGCCGCCACGCCGTCCCGCTCTACCCCGTGAGAGCGCAGCCTCGCGTGACCGCCACGGGCCAGCTCCTCGGCCACCGCGATCGCCGTCTGCTCCCCTCTCGGGCGCTCGAAGTCCTCGATGCGGCCGTCGGCCTTCACCTCCACCGCCGGGGACCTCGGCGCCGCGTCGCTCTCGGCCCTCGGGAGCCCCTTCGGGTCGACGCCCTCGACCAGCGCGGCGAAGACCTCCGCGGCGCGCTCGTCGCCCTCCCTCACCGCCCGCTCATGCAGCCACGCCAGCGTGCGCACCGTGGCCTCGTCGGCCCCTCGCGCGATGCGCCTCGTGGCGTCGCGCACCCTCGCCTCGTCGGCCTCTCCACGGCGCAGAGAGTGGTAGAGCGACAGCGCCTCTCGCCTCGCCCAGGCCCAGCTCCCGGTGAAGACCACGGCCTTCTCGCTCGCAAACGCGGGCCGCACGGAGCGCTCGTAGCCCTCGCCGTGCTCGGCGTCGTAGCGCGCCAGACGCTCGGGCTCCTCGGTCGAGGAGGCCTTGACCTCCAGCTCGGCCCAGACGTCGCGACCGAGCGCGGCCTCGGCGAAGCGCAGCGACTCCAGGAAGGCTCCGCCCACCCCGAAATAGCGGGCGAGGAGCTTCTCCAGCGCCGCGGCATCGACCGTAGCCCCGCCCCCCTCGGAGGCGTCGCCGCCCAGCGAGAGGCCCTCGTCGCGGGCGTACTGCGCCAGGGCCGCGTCGATCCATGCCGTCGCTCCGGAGCGGTCGCCGGGCTTCGGAGGAGCCACCGGAGAGAGAGCGCCGGAGCGGGTGGAGTCGCCCGAGCGTAGCCAGAGGGCCACGCGGTTGAGCATGGCGAGCGAGCGCCCCTCGGGGAGGCCTCGCGCGGTCACCGCGGAGAGCACGTCCTTGGAGGAGAGCCCGAAGGGCTTGAGCGCCGCGGCGATCTGCGCGCGGAGGTACGGGCCCTGGGCGCGGTAGCGGCCGCCAGTGGCGCGCTGGAGCGAGTCGACCAGGGTGTTGAGCGGAGCCTCGTGGGCGCCGTCGAGGGTGCCGATGCCGAACTCCGCGCCGAGGTCGGCCATCACCTGGTTGCGCCGGGAGGAGTTGCCTCCGAAGAGCTGCTCGATGCTCTCGTCGGGGCGCACCTCGTCGACGCGCACCCGGGTCTTGAGCGCGAGCAGGGTGAGCAGCGAGTCGCGCACCGTGAGCGGCGCATCGGCGATGGGCCCGGAGGCGGAACGGGCGACCGACGGGGAAGGCGTCGAGGGAGCGGCGGCGGCAGCGGCCGTGGCGGCAGCGGCGGCAGGGGCCTCGGGGGCCTCCGAATCGTAGGCGTGGAAGACGGCGCGGCGCTCGGCCTCGACGTTGTAGACCGCGGGCGGATCGAGCCTCGACGGGTCGAGCGCCAGCGTCGCTCGGAACATGTTGGCCTGCGTGGGAGCGGCTCCGAGGCCGACCTCGATCACCCTGGACACGCCGGAGCGGTCGCGGGCGAGGACGATGTCCTGGGTCTCGATCCATCGAACGGGCGAGGCGAATTGATAGGCGAGGCCCTCGATGAGGAGCGTTCGGCCGAGGCCCTCCGGGGGTCGGGCGTCGGCGTCCCAGCGGGCCTGTAGCGCCGCCAGCACCTCGGAGCCCGAGCAGGCGGCCATCTCGTCGAGGTAAGGCCGGGAGAGGGAGAAGGGCCGGGCGACGAGGTTGGGCACGTAGCGCCCCACCAGCGGCAGCACGTCGAGGGCGGCGGGGACGAAGGCTTCGAGGCGCTCCCGGAAGGCAGGGACGCCGTCGCGCAGGGCGACCGAGTGGAAGGGTACGTCGATGCCCGGCACCTCGAGGTAGGAGGGCTTCGCGCCCGGCGGCTCCCGCTCGGCGAGGCGCGCCCGCAGCAGGTCGAGCGCGGGGACGTGGCCCACGACGGAGTACTGCCTGCCTCGGATATTGAGGTTGACCACCTCGCAGAGAAGGCCCGTCTCGCGGGCGATGCGGGAGACGAGGGCGCCGAGGTCGCGCTCGCTCATGCCGACGATGTTCGGGCGCACGACGGCCATGCGGTAGGGCGAGCGGCCGTGGGCGTCGCGGGGGACGAAGCCCTGCATCGCGAGGCCGCGCTGGTACACGCACTCGACGAGCGCGGGGAGCGGGAGCGCGTCGGTGACGGCCCCGATGGCGGAGTACTCGCCCACGGAGTGGCCGCAGAAGAGGGCGTCGTCCTGGAAGCACCCCGACTCGCGGAGCTCGGCCACCTGGGCGATCGCGAGCACCGCCATCGCCACCTGGGTGAACTGCGTGAGGAAGAGCACGCCCTGGTCGTGGCGGTGTATCTCCAGCCCCACGCGCATCTCCACGGGGTTCTCTCGCACCACGGTGAGCAGCGAGAACCCGAGGCTGTCGCGGCAGAAGGCGTCGGCCTCGTCCCAGATCTTCCGGGCGGCGGCGGAGCGCGCGTAGCCCTCCATCCCCATGCCCGTCGCCTGCACCCCCTGGCCGGGGAAGACGTAGGCGGTGCGCGGTCCTGCGAGGCGCACCCGGCCCTTGAGCGCGAGCACCCCGTCGACGCCGTCGCGCACCCGGGCCTCCACCTCCACCACCAGGTCGCCGCCCAGCATCGCCACGTGGCGCGCCTGGAACTCGATCTCGTCCCCGGGCATCACCCGGTCGGTGAAGCTCACCTCGATGGCGCGCACCCGCTCTCCGTCGGTCCCTGCGAAGCCCGTGACGGCGGCGGCCACGGCGCGCGCGGCGGTCCACTGGCCGTGCACGATGGGGCGATCGAGGCCCGCCAGCGCGGCCACGTGGGCGTCCCGGTGAAGGGGGTTGGCGTCGCGGGAGGCGCGGGCGAACTCCGCGAGGTCCCACGGGGCGAAGGCGCGCTCGACGTGGGCGGGCGACGGCTGCGCCAGGGTGACCGTGGCGTCGGGGATGGGAGCGAAGGCCGCGAACCAGCGCGCGGGCTCGGCCTCGGACGCATCGACCCCGGGCTGCTCATGGCGCACCGAGGCCACGCGGCGTCCGGAGGGGTCGCGGAGCTGGCCCTCGACGGTGGCGAGCACGGCGCCTCCGAGGGTCTCCGTGCGCAGCGAGAGGGTGACCTCGCAGGCGTGGCGGGCGTCGAGCGCGGCCCCGCCGTCGAGGGTGATCCAGGGCTTCTCCGAGAGCAGGTCGAGGAGCGCCGCGTCGCCCGCGGGGAGCGCGTGGCGCAGCGTCTCCGCGCGGAAGCGGTACGCCCCGTCGTGGCCCTGCACGAAGAAGGTGCTGGCGATGGTAGCGCGCGCGCTGTCTCCCACGCGGAGGGCGGCCTCGGTGCGCACCCGGGCGCCTCCCCGAGAGGGCTCCCAGGCCACGAGCCTGGCGGTCACGTCGACCACCTCGCCCTCGTGTAGCACCGGGCCCTCGCAGCGGACGCTGTTGTCGAGGTGCACCAGGCGGGACGGATCCCACGCCACGCCGGGGACGAAGGTGGCGCGGAAGATCGCCCCGAAGGCCGCGGAGAAGGCCGCGTTGAGGGGCATGGTGTCGGCCGCGCCGCGCCCGCCCACGTAGGCGATGGAGGCGTCTCCGGAGGCGAGCGCGTACTCGCGCACGAAGTCGCGGTCGACGGTGAAGGTCGATCGCACCGCGTCGCCTGCGCGCACGGGCTCTGCCTCGCCCACCATCGCCGCGCGGTAGAAGTCCCCGAGGACCGAGTCGCGGGAGGGCGTCACGTCGCGGGGAAAGCGCCCCTCGTGCCCGAGGTCGCGCTCATAGGAGAGGGCGACGCGCACCTCCCTCACATGGCCCGCGCGGTCGGCGGGGAGCGCGTGCACAAGCTCCACGTCGCAGCGACCGATGGGGCCCTCTCGGGAGAGGCTGAGGTCGATGCCGTGGCCCGAGGCGCGGCGCACGGAGAGCGAGGCGAGGCGCTGCGAGGCGTCTCGGGTGGCGGTCCATCGGTCGCCGGGCTCGACGCGGAGCATCCTGCCGACGGGGTTGAGCGCCAGCGAGCGGTCTCTCAGCACGCCGCTCGCGGCCGCGAGGGGAGCGAGCACCACCGGGTCGAGGGCCTCGAGCCAGGCCGTCAGCTCGGCGGGGCGGGCGTCCCCAGGCGTAACCCTCCGGGAGCTGCTCGTCGGCGCCACGGCCACCACCACGTCGCCTCGGAGTTCCAGCGAGAGTCCCAGCGCGGCGGCGGCGCGAGCGAGCCCTGCGGCGTCGATGGCGTCGCGGGCGTCTCTCGGGCGCTGTCCCGAAGCCTCGAGCTGCGCCACGCCGTAGGCCACGAAGCGGCCCAGCATCTCTCCGACGGGCTCGTCGACCCGGGCGATGTCCTGCACCGCCTCGGGGCCGGGGATGATCAGCACCTGGTCGGCGTCGTAGCGGTCGTCGTGGCTCTGCCAGAGCGCGTCGGACTTGTACCAGCGCCTCACGTCGCCATCGATCGCAGGCACGAAGTTCACCGGCTTGCCCGGGCGGGCGCACACCCGCTGGACGAAGTAGTCCGCGTCGGAGCGGGTGAGCGTCGCCCGCTCGGCCTCGGGGTAAGCCTCGACGAAGCGGGCCACGAAGGCCTCCGGGTCGTCGAGGTCGGAGAGCGAGCGCAGCACCGACGGGCCCTCGCGGGTGGCGAGTCGCTCCTCCAGGCGCAGCGCCATGTCCTGCACGCGCTGGCGGTACGACGGGTCGGGCCAGCGACCGTCGTCGTAGTCGGTCGAGCGGCCGATGGCCATGAGGGCCACCATGCGCCGCAGCACCGCGGCGGGGGACATCTCCGTGAGGTCGCCGAAGTACGGCTTGGCGGTCCCGGAGAGCGCGGCCACGATCTCGGCCTTGCGGGCGAGCGCCGCGGCCTCGTTGCCTGCCACGTCGTCGAGCATCCGGCCCACGCGCGCGGCGGTGTTGTCGACGTAGTGGATGTCCGCGTCGAGCTGGCTCTTGCCGCTGGTCATGCCGCCCTTCGAGGCGCCCTGGGCGACCCACTCGTCGGTGCCTCGGGTCTTCGCGAGGAGGGCCTTCACCTGCGGAGAGGTCATCGCCTCCTTCGCGGCCATCGTCAGCGTCCCGAGAAACACCGCGTCGACGGGCATCGGCGCGAGCCCGAGGCGCTCGCTCCACTGGCCGCTCAGCCACTGCCACGCGTCGCCCTCGTTGCGGATGCCGCCGCCCACGCTCAGCACCACGTTGGGCAGCTCTCTCACCTGGTGGTAGCTGGCGCGCACCAGGTCGCGGAGGTCCTCCCAGGAGTGGTGGCCGCCGGCCTTGCCGCCCTCGACCTGCATGCCGATGGTCGCGTCGGGGCAGGCCCGGGCGATCTCCAGCACCGACTTGATCTGCTTCGCCGTCCCCGGCTTGAAGGACACGAGCCCGATGCCCAGCGCCCTGCACGCCTCGATGAGCTCCTTGGCCTCGGCCACCTCCGGAACGCCCGCGGAGACCGTCACCCCCTCGATCGCCGCACCCTCGGAGCGGAGGCGTCGCACCAGCCCCTCGCCCTTCCAGTGAAGGCTCCAGAGGTAGGGGTCGAGGTGCAGCAGGTTGACCACGTAGGCCGCTCCGGGCTCCAGCAGCCGGGAGAGTTCCCTGGCGCGCAGCCGGAAGTGGCGCTCGGTGACCTGGCCTCCGCCCGCGAGCTCGCTGACGAAGCCCGCGTTGGCCGCCGCGGCCACGATGGGCGCCTCCACCGTGGTGGGGGTCATGCCCGGAAGAAATACCGGCGGCCTCCCGGTGGCGCGGCGGAAGGCGTTGTCGAGCGACACCTCGCCGGTCGGAGTGCGCCGGAGCGTCGGGGCGTAGCGTCGGTAGTCCGCGCCTCTGGGGAGCTGCTCCCTGGGCGCCGCGGCGTCTCGTCGGCCGGCCTCGGTGGCGAGCGGGAAGACGTGCACCCCGTAGCCCCGGCAGTTGAGCCCGGTGAGCCTGGCCACCGCGTCGCCGGGACCATAGTCGAGCACGTGGGTGACGCCGTCACGGTGGCTCGCCCGGAGCGCGGCGCAGACGGCGCCCCAGCGCACCGGCTCGACGTGCTGCATCCGGAGCAGCGAGGAGAGCAGCGCCGCGTCGTCGGCGGCCAGTCGGAGGTCGGAGCCGTCGTTGCCCAGCACCGGGAGGCGCAGCGCCGCGGGGGCGAAGCGGATGCCCTCCCTGGCGAGGTCGTGCGGCAGCGCCCGGCGGCCGTGCTCCATGTAGCGGGAGTGGAAGGGCGCCGAGGCGTCGACGAACTCCCAGGTGAAGTCGAGCGGCCGGCGACCGAGGCGGCCCCTCGCGAAGGCCTGCGCCTCGGCGACGCGGAAGGCCGCGAGCGCCCGGGCGAAGGCCACCAGCGAGGCGGGAGGCCCGGAGAGCACCTTGCGCACGTAGCCGTTGTCGAGCGAGACATCGATGGGCGGCAGCTGCGGGTTGGCCGCGTGAAACTTCGCGAGCGCCTCGGCGAGGAGCGCGTCGGTGAGGCCCGCCACCGCGGCCATGGGCGAAGGCTCGCCGATGCCAGCCTGCGCAGCGGCGGCGCGCACCGCGGGCTGCACCGTCGGGAGCACGAAGGACTCCTGCATCCGGTAGCCCTGCCAGAAGAAGTAGCTGGCGATCTCCGAGGCGCGGCGCACGAGCCCGGGGAAGCCGTGGCCCTCGGCGAAGAGGAGCGCGGCCATGACGCCCTGGGAGTGGCCCGTGGCGGCGGTCGAGAGCGAGGCGAGGGCGTCGAGGTCGAAGCCGCGCTCGCCCATGGCGAGGAGGCGAGCGACGGAGGTGAGGAAGATCCCCGACTGGGAGATGAGCGAGCTGGAGAGCACCTCCGGAGGGGGAGCGGACTCGGGGTGCTCGACCCAGCGGGCGAGGTCGAAGCCTCGCGAGGGCGTGGCGAGCGCGCTGAGCCGAGGGTCGGAGGCAGAGGCGCGCAGCCGCTCGGTCGCGGCGCCGACGAGCGTACGCACCGCCGCGTGCGCGTGGTGCAACTCCCTCAGCCCATCGAGCCACTGTCCCCCCTGGCCGCCGAACACCACCGCGACGCGGGCCTCTCCGACCCGGGCCGCGCCGAAGAGCGGAGGCTGCGAGGCCTGGGCCGCGAAGTGCCTCGGCTCCTGCGCGTCGGGGCGGAGCGTCGTGCGCGTGGGCGTCACGGAGGTGGGGTCCTGCGTCGTCATCGGTGGCTCCTCTCACGGCGTCACGACGACGCTCGTGGAGGAGCGCCGTCAGCCCGCGAACGGCCGCGTGAGTAGAGAATCCGGAGGGGAAGAGCAACGCGCGTCCAAGTCTGCGCGGGTGCGTGCTCTCGTCGTCGCATCGCGCGTTACACACCGCGGCGTCGGGGTGACGCACGAACCCACGACGACGGCTACGCAGCCGCCACCCTGGCTCCACAGCGCATCGGGCCACGAGGCGTATTTCCCTTCTTCCGCTCGCCCCGATTCAGCGGCCGTCGATGGGTGCTTCAGCGCAGCTCGTAGTGGAGGGTGTAGTTCATCCCGTTGCGGGTGAGGCGCTCGTCGACCACCAGCGCGCTGATCCCTCGGGGCATCGGCGCGCTGATGCGAGAGCCGTAGTTCTGCGTGTCTCCGCCGGTGCCTCGACAGTTGTAGGCATCGCCTCCGTCGTCGTTGCACTGCACCTGCGCGCCCGTCAGCCCGCTGTAGACGTAGAGCACCGGGTCGTAGAGGGAGGCTCCGATGGCGCGCACGAAGGAGCCTCCGTCGGAGCGGCACACGCTGAAGAGCGAGCTCGCCGCCCCGCCGCAGCTCACGAACCACCGTACGTCCTCGCCCGAGTCGCCCCGCTCGCAGAGCGGAGCGCGGGCCGAGGTGCCCACCAGCCTGTCGCTCACGGTCATCGATCCGGCGATGGGGGCGTCGTAGAAGAAGTTCCCGTAGTTCGTCGGGATGCTCTGCACCCGCAGCGTGAACTCCCCGGTCGGTGGCGCTCGAGCCCGACACCGCGATCGCATAGGAGCCCGCGGCGAGCAACCTCGCGAGGCGCGACTGGAGCTCGCTGGTGAAGCCCCCGGTGGTGCAGCCCGAGTCGTCGTTGCATGCGCCCGACACCACCGCCCCGGCGGCGTCGACGAGGTAGATCTTCGTGTTGTAGGTCGACCCGGCGGTGTCGGCGTACACGACCGCGCGCTGAGCGAGCCTGAGGGAGTACCAGACGTTGGGCGCCCCGCTCCCGCAGCCCGTCGGTCCGTCGAAGGTGGCGCCGTCGGTGCTGCCGGAGAGCACCAGCTCGGCGGGCGTCAGCGCGATCGGCGTCGCCGAGGCGCGGTCGTCGTTGGAGGGAGGGCACGCTCCCGCACGACACGCCACGCCCGCCGGGCAGACGCGGCCGCAGGCCCCACAGTGGCGGGTGTCGCTCGATAGGTCGACGCAGGCCGGGCCGCAGCGCGCCTGCCCCGTCGGGCACGCCGTCGAGGCGTCCTGGCGGGGTCCCGAGTCGAGGGGCCCTTTGGGGTCCGGGTGGTCGAGGACGACGGGCTGGTCTACGCCTGCGTCGGCGAAGGTCGGCGACGAGCAGCCGGCGGCGGCACAGGTCGTCGCGAGCATCAGCGCGAGGGCCGAGCTCCGTGGGTTCCATTCAGGCATTGTCGACATGAGCCCTCCCTTCGAGGAGCGGGCGTCGGCCCGGAGAGCGCGTTCAGAAGGCCAGCGAGCACGTGAGGCCCACCGTACCGGGGCCCCTCCCGCAGCCGAGGCCCGCCGACGACCTCGGCCTCGGGCTGCTCGGCGCCGTCAGGAACAACACCAGCGACGTCACCGCAAGCGCCCCGCCTCCCACGAAGCCAGCGATGGCCAGCGTCTGCAGACCGTCGGCGGTGTCGAGCGGCCTCGAAGCACACCGTCCGACGGTCGTTCATGGTGCAGGCGAGCGCGGGGTTGTTGTGGTCCTGGAGGGCGCTCTCTCGGGCCGCCAGCGCCCAGACGCCGCCTCCGATGGCCAGCAGCGCGCCGCCTGCCGCGACCCAGCCGAGGCTCCGCTGCAGGCTCCCCGACGAGTCGCTCGGGGCGCGCACCGCTGGAGCCTGGAAGACCTCGACGGCCGGTCTCGCCGGGGTCGCGATAGCCGCAGGCATCGGCGACGGCATCGGCGCTGGAGGCGGTGGCGGAGGGGCACTTCGGACGACAGGCGGCGGCGCAGGCGGCGGCGCAGGCGGCGGCGCAGGCGGCGGAGCGGGCGGCGCCACCTCGGGCTCTCGGACCATCTCGAAGCTCTCCCTCACCAGTTGACCCGCGGTGATCACCGCCGAGCGGGTGATCGGCAGGTAGCCCGGCGCCCGCACCGTCACCGACGCGGTCCCTGCCACGGCCCGCAGCGGACCGCTCAGCGGCATCGTGCCTGCGGGGCGTCCGTCGATCAGCACCTCCGCCCCTGGGACCCCGCCGCGCAGCTCCAGGTATCCGATGTGCTCCGCGACCTGCGCCCGGACCGCCTCGAGGCGTCGGCGGTTGCGCTCGATCCATGGGTCTCCGCCGCTGGCGAGCGTCTCTCCGAAGTGCTCGTCGGCCTCGATCCAGCGGCCCAGCGCGGCCTCCGCGAGGGCCATCTGCGCCCTCGATCGCGGGGTGTGACACGCCTCCCATGCGCGGCGAAACTCCGCGAGCGCCGCGTCGTCGTTGCCCGAGCGGCGCAGCTCATTTCCTGCCCGCACGGCCTCGTCGTCACACGAGGTCTGCGCCGCCGCGACGCCCTCGTGGAGGGCGAGCGCTACCGCGAGGAGAAGGGCTGGTCGGCGCACTCGTGGGTCCATGCATCACCTCACTCGATCACCGGGACCCCGGTGGTCACTTCGCTCGCCCGGGGTGGGGGCGTCTCGACCGTCACGGCCGTCGCCGGACGGACTCTGGCTGCGCGCGGAGGCGTCCTCCTCGTGGTCACCACCGCGGCGGGAGGCGGCGGTGTACTGCGAGCAGGCGGCGCGGCGATCACCCGCACCGGCGCCGGGGCCACGGGCGGCGTTGCCACCGGGGGCGGAGCGATCGGCGCCCGAGGGAGCGTCGTGGCCGTCGCCACAGGGCGCGACGGAGGATCGACCCGATGCTCCCCTCCGTGCATCAGCGTCGCCAGGAGCAGCAGGCCCCCGAGGCCCAGCGCCGCGATGAGCGCGAGCCACGCCGAGCGCCAGCTCCGATGGGTGGGGAGCACCACAGCGCTCTCCTCCGTCGACTCGACGCGCGGCGCGGAGCTCACGGCACCACGGCTGAGGTCACAGGACTTCAGCGCGTCGTGGAAGGCCTGCATCGTGGGGTAGCGCCTGGTGATGTCGCGCTGCAGCGCGCCCATGACGGCGTCCGAGAGCCCCGCCGGGAGATCGGGCGCGACCTCGGCGAGGGGCCTGGGGTCCTGGTAGATGATCTGGGCGATGAGCCCGATGGGGGTGAGCGCGTCGTGGGGCCGGGTGCCGGTGAGCATCTCGTAGAGCACCACGCCGAGGGACCAGACGTCGGCGCGCCCGTCGAGCGTCGCCTCGCCGCGGCCCTGCTCCGGGGACATGTACGAGGGCGTCCCCATCAGCATGCCCGCGCGGGTCTTGAGGGAGGCCTCGTCCGACTCGCTGGGGGCGATCTTGGCGACGCCGAAGTCGATCAGCGTAGGAACGATCCCTCGCGAGGTCTCGGCGAGGAAGATGTTGTCGGGCTTGAGGTCGCGGTGGACGATCCCATGGGCGTGCGCCTCGGTAAGCGCCTCCATCACGGGCAGGATGATCTCCAGCGCCTCGCGCGGGGCGATCTTTCCGACGACGTTCATGTGCACGCGCAGGTCGTGCCCGGAGAGAAACTCCTCGACGATGTAGAGGGCGCCGAGCTCCTTGTCCTGCCCCATGTCGAGCACGTCGATGATGTTGGGGTGGGCGAGCCGAGCGGTCGCCCTGGCCTCCTGCATGAAGCGCGACGCGAGCTCCCCGTCGCGGGCCACCTCGGGGCGCATGACCTTCACGGCCACGTGGCGCTTCGTCCAGGTGTTCTCGGCTTCGTAGACGGTGCCCATGCCGCCCTTGCCGAGCGTTCGAACCACCCGATAGTGGCCTCCGATGAGGTCGACCGGCGCGCCCTGGACGCTCTCGCTCGTCGTGGAGGTCATTGGCCTGCTCCGTCCCCCGTAGCGCCCCTCTCCTATGTCTGCGCGCGACACCGCGCACGATCGAGCAGTCTAACCCCCGGCATGACCTGCGGCCACGTGCGCACACGCTTTCGTGGCGCGCCGAGGCTCCGCGCATCCGGGAGCCGCTCCGGCATTGCTCCGGAATTGCAGCCCTCCGCGCGGGGTTGTATCGACACGCGATGCGCCGCCTTTCCGTGGGTCTTCTCCCGCTCCTCTTGTGCTTCGCCGCGTGCTCTCCGACCGCGACGGGCTCGCTCCCTCCCTTGAGCGGTGACGCGAGCTCCTCGGACGCCGCCTCGGAGCTCGATGGAGCCACCGCCCAGGACGCCGACGTCATCGCGCCCACCGACGTCGTCGCGCCCACCGACGTCGTCGCGCCCACCGATGTCGTCGCGCCCGTCGACGTCATCGCGCCCATCGACGTCGTCGCGCCCGTCGACCGCCCCGATGTCGTCACGCCCATCGACCGCCCCGATGTCGTCACCGCCCCCGACGTCGTCGCGCCCATCGACCGCCCCGACGTGCCCGTGGTCCCCGACGTGCCCGTGGTCCCCGACGTGCCCGTTCTCCCCGACGTCCCCGCCTGCCTGGCGGTGCGCTCGGCCTGCGCCGCCGATGGTTCCTGCTGCCCTGGCCTCGACTGTCAGCCTGCGCCGACCAGCCGCATCTGCTGCAGCGCCGGGGGCCGCGCCTGCACCAGCTCCCTCCAGTGCTGCGGCTACATGCTCTGCACCGGCGGAACCTGCGTCTGTCGCCCGAGCGGGAGCCGCTGCGTGTACGACGGCGAGTGCTGCACCGGCTCTCGCTGCACCGACGGAACCTGCCAGGCCGCCACGACCTGCAGCGCCGACGGTCAGCCCTGCGGGAGCGGGTGCTGCACCGGGCTGACGTGCAGCGCGGGCACCTGCCGGGCACCCACCCTGTGCTCGCCTCGGGGGCAGCCCTGCGGCGCCGGCTGCTGCGACGGGCTGACGTGCACCAGCGGAACCTGCCAGGCCGGGGCCACCTGCTCGGTGATGGGACAGGCCTGCGGCGCCGGGTGCTGCGACGGGCTGATGTGCTCCAGCGGCGTCTGCCGCACCGCCACGACCTGCTCGCGCGAGGGCGCGACCTGCGCCACGGACGGCGAGTGCTGCTCCCGCAGCTGCTCCGCGGGCATCTGCCGCCAGGCCTCCTGCGCGGGCACCGGCGTGTTCTGCCTGAGCACCTCCTGGTGCTGCGCGGGCAACCGCTGCAGCTTCTCCTCGCGCTGCGAGCGCACCTGCGAGAACCCCGGCGGCGTCTGCACCACCAACATCGACTGCTGCAACCAGCGGTGCCTCGGCGGACGCTGCGACACCACGTGCAGCCCCCTCGACGGCCCCTGCACCCAGGGCTCCCACTGCTGCTCCGGCTCGTGCGCCCAGGGAACCTGCCGCATCACCATGTGCCTCCGGGCCTTCCAGCCCTGCACCCGGACCAACCAGTGCTGCAGCAACACCTGCGCGAGCGGCATCTGCCAGTCGTTCTGATCGATCGGTACATCTGCGGTATGAAGCCGTCGTCCAACGGGGGACACCCACGAACGGCTGCTCATGAATGATCCTGTCGCGGCGCAGCTCAGCGCCGACCGCGCCTTCGACCTCGGACATCGCGCCGAGCTCGCTCGCAACCGCGGTGAGGCCATCCGTCTCTACGAGCTGGCGGCCGACGCCGGCTCTGCGCCCGCGGCCCGCCGACGGGGGCTGCTCGCCCTTCAGCTCTCGTTCTCCGAGACGTGGCGTCTCGGAGGCGATGGGATCGAGGCGCTCAGGGCCGAGGCCGAGCAATGGCTTCGATGCGCGGTGGCGCTCGGTCGCGAAGATGCGTGGGAGGACGTCGCGTTCGCCATACGGTGCCGCGCCAGCGCGACGCCCGAGGACATGATCGAGAGCGAGAACGCCCGCGCCCGCGCCGCCGAGGCTCCTGCCTCCGACCGGGTGGCGCGCCTCCTCTCGGACATCGGCGACTCCGACACGCCGAGCCCCGCGCCCCACGAGCTGCCGACCCTGCTGCCGTGGCTCACCAGCGCCGACGAGCGGGGGGACACCTGGGCGACCTGGCTCCTCGGTCGACTCGTGGACTCAGGCGACGCGCCGGGCGGACAGGCCCTCGCGCTCTCGCACTGGCAGCGCGGCGCCGAGCGGGGAGACGCTCGCTGCGCCTTCGAGCTCGGGCTCCGGATCGAGAAGAAGAAGAAGAAGGAAGCGACCGCGCTCTACGAGCGATCCGCGGCTGGTGGCTTCGGCCTCGCGGCCCTCCGACTGGGCCACCTCGCGAAGACCTGGAAGGACGCCGAGCGCTGGTATCTGCGCGCGATCGAGCTCGGTCGCACCGACGCAGGGATCGACATCGCCCGCCACCTGACCAGCGGAGCGAAGGGCGCTCCGGTCGATCTCGCGCGGGCCTCGCGCGGCTGGGAGCTCGCTGCGGAGGGAGGCGCATCGGGGGCCATCGCGGTGGCCGCCGAGATGTTCGACGAGGGCGAGTTCGCGGGACATCCCATCGGGCGCGACCCCGTGAAGGCGCGCCGCTTCGCAGAGCAGGGCATGGATCTGGGCTCTGGGGAAGGAGTGCCTCGCTGCCAGTTCGTGATGGCGAAGCAGCTGGCCACCGGTGAGGGCGGCCCGGTGGACCGCGAGGGCGCGGCGCTATGGAGCCGCGTCGCCGCGCGCCGGTCGGACCCCGTCAGCGAGCGGGCGCGCGTCCTCCATGAAGAGATCTGGGGCAGCCTCGACGACGCCGCGCGACAAAGGGTGATCGAGCGCGATCGGGAGCTGCACCCGGGCGTCGACGTCGGCGAGAGCGGTTAAGCTCACGCGACCGGCGCCGGTGCTCCGGTGCCTCTGTGGGCGCTTCAGGGAGTCGGGGTGATGGCGACGCCCGTGGGGAGCGCGGGCTGCGCGGGGGCGTCGGCGTCGGGCTCGTTGCCGGTGGGCCTCGCGCCCGCGGTGGTGGCCGGCGCCGCGACGCCGAGGAGCTCACGCAGCCGCGCCCGGCGCTCGGCCTCGGGGAGCTGCGAGCACCTGCGTGGTGTCGAGGGTCATCATCGGGACGTTGCCGCCGCCGGTGACCACCCGGAGGTGGCCGTCCCAGCGTTCGAGCTGGCGGTACGCGATGACGTCGCGGTTCATCGAGAGACGGATGATCTCGTTGGCCTGCGCCTCGGCCCGCGCGCGAATGAGCAGCGCGTCGCCCTCGCCCTGGGCGCGCTGCCGGGGGGCCGCGGCGGCGACGCGGGCCTGGGCCACGGCCTGCTCGGCCTCGGCGCGCGTCTGCCGCACGCGGTTCTCGGCCTGGATGGCGTTCTGCGTCGCCTCCATCGCGCGGTTGATGGCCGCGACGACGTTGTCGGGCAGGCGCAGCGCCGAGTTGAACGTGAGCTGATCGATCACGAAGCCGTCGTCGCCGAGGCGCTGCACCACGCGCTGGAGGCTCTCGTTGAGCAGCCGCGTCTTGCCGGCGCCGTAGATCTGCTGCACCGGCATCACCGCGGCGCCCTCGTTGAGCGCCTCGCGCACGACGTTGCGCACGTACCCGTGGGCGAGCACCAGCACGTCGCGCTGGCGGAAGCGGGCGTAGAGCCGCGGGGCCCGCTGCGCCTCCACATGGAACGCGAGGCCCACGTCGGCGTTGACGCTCACGCCCTCGGACGACGCGAAGGTGATCGACTCGTCGGCGGGCGAGCCCTCGTGGACGTCCTTGCTCCAGACGATGTTCTGCACGCTGGTCGGAAACTCCACGACCATCTCGGTGAGCGGGTTGTAGGCCACCCAGCCCGTGACGATGGGCGCGTCCTGCACCCCCCGCGCGCTGCCCGCGAGCTTCACCCGGATGCCCACGTGCCCCGGGTCGACGCGCGCGCAGCTCGCCGACCCGACGACGCATCGCCAGCACCAGGAGCCCGAGCGTGAGCCCCTTGCGCGCAGGATGCCTCCGATCCCCTCGGGGTTGAAGTGCACGGTGTTGCCAGTCTTTGCCATCGCTGTCCCTCTTCTCAGGTCCGCCGGCGCAGCAAGCGCTTCGCCGCGACCACGTTCATTCCCACCGTGAGCGCCGCCACCGCCCAGCCGAGCCACACCTCGGCGTCGCGCGGGGCGTTGACCCAGCCCACGACCAGCGTGAACACCCACGCGTCCGCGGCCACCGTCGCCAGCGCCAGCGCCGCCCGCCCAGCCGTGACCGCCGCGCCCCGTGGAGGGCCGCCAGCTCGGCCTTGAGCCGCGCGTTCTCCGCCGCGAGGGTCGGCCGCTCGTCCCGATACGCACCTGGACCGTCACCGGTGCTCACTGCGGCGCAGCGTATACTCCCCGGCCCCGCCAGCGCACCCATGACGACGCTTTGCGTGGAGCCTGCGCCGCAGCGGGGGCGCTGTTTCCGTGGTGCGCGGCGGTGATAGGTCCGCGCGCCCTCCATCCCCCGCCCGTGAGAGGTCCGCTCGTGAAGCCCGCCCCCGCCGCCTGCTCGCCACCGCCGCGCTCTCCGCCACCGCCCTCTCGCTCGCCTCCGCCGCCTCCGAGGCCATCGTCGTGGCCCGCGTCACGCGCCACGGGTACATCCTCACCGACGACCCCGCCGAGCCCCTCTACGGCGAGAACCTCCCGGTCACCAACACCCGGGAGATGTACACGTTCATCTACGAGGTCACCAACGCGCTCAACGAGGTCGAGGGCTTCCACCAGGGTCGCTACCTCGCCACGATGCAG
The DNA here is from genome assembly GCA_016704445.1 of Deltaproteobacteria bacterium. Taxonomy (GTDB): domain Bacteria; phylum Myxococcota_A; class Polyangia; order Polyangiales; genus SCUS01. Next base: position 112,185 of record JADJAE010000019.1, on the reverse strand, counting down.
CTCCCCAGCACGCAGCAGCCGCTGGCCTTCTACCTCCCGATCCGCAACGACGTGCGGGGCATCGGCCAGCGCAGCAGCACCGACGCCCGCGCCGAGGTCTTCGACAACAACCGCGCGCTGAGCACCGCCTTCCCCCTCGACGGCTTCCTCTACCTCAACTCCCTGCGCTTCTACACCGACCCCCGCTCCATCAACTTCGGGCGCTACCTCATCTGCACGCAGGAGTTCGGTCACCGCTACGGCCCGCGGCTGGAGATCACCCCCTTCCCCCAGGGCGCCCCCGACGCCGGAACCTCCAACGACGGCGGCCCCCGACGACGCCATGTCCCTGAGCGTCGACGCGAGCCTCCCGGTCGACGCGGCCACCTCGGACGCGCGCCCCATCCCCGACGCCGTCGCCACCACCGACGCGCCGCCGTCACCGACGCCGGCCTCTCCGACGCGGCGACCCAGGACGGGGCGACCGCCGACGGAGCCGTGGCCCCGATGGCTCCCCTCACCCGCGACGCGCTGCTCGGCCGCGGCAACGAGATCAACGGGATGACCGTCAACCGCGCGCACTGGAGCTACTTCTTCAACACCGGCGGCTCACCCATGGAGGGCAACCTCTGGACGGAGATCAGCCCGGGGGAGTTTCGCACCGAGCGCCCGTCGTTCCGCTTCTCGGATTTCGACCTCTACAACATGGGCCTCGTGCCGGCCTGCGCGGTGCGCCCGACCTTCCTCATCGCCGAGCCCACCATGCTCCCGCGCGGCGTCGACCGCGACTCGTCGCCCGAGTACTCCGGCCGCACGGTGACCGTCCGCGGGCGCCGCGTGGGCGTCTCCATCGACGACGTCATCGCCGCCAACGGCCGCCGCGTGCCGGCCTACCCCGACACCCCGCGCGACCTCGACGTGGTCTGGGTGCTCTGGGTGCAGCCCGACCAGGTCGACGACGACCTCGCGGCGGAGTTCGACCAGGCCATCGAGTCGTGCGCCCTCGGCTACGACACTGCCAGCGGCAACCTCTCGCGCCTCGTCGCCACCACGCCGTACGTCCCGCCGCCCGACGCGGGCTCCCCGCGACGCTGGCCCCGCCGACACGGGCGCCCCTGACACCGGAGCCCCCGATGCCGGGACCCCCGACGCCGGCGACGTCCCCCTGGTCGACGACGCCGCCTCCTCGCCCGTGGCCCCTCGCGCCCAGGGTGGCTGCGCCTGCTCCACCACCACGCCCGCCTCCGGGACCTCCGCCGCGCCCCTCGCGGCGCTCGGCCTGGCGCTCGCCCTCGTGCGTCGTCGTCGCCGTGCCTCCGGCGCTCGCGTGGTGGTACCGTCCGTGGCGTGAGTCGCGACCCCTCGTCCGCCCCGCAGCACGTCTTCCGCTGGGACCTCGACAAGACCTACCTGCACACGGAGTTCGACCACTGGCTCGACCTCCTGAAGACCGCCGTCGAGACCCCGGAGACCAAGCGCTCCGTCCCCGGCGCCGCGCGGCTCATCCGGGCGCTGCGCCTCCACCAGCCCAGCCGGGTCACCATCCTCTCCGGCAGCCCGGAGCAGATGCGCGGCGCCCTGGAGTCCAAGCTCCGGCTCGACGGCATCGCGTGGGACGAGTTCACCCTCAAGCCCTCCCTGCGCAACATCATGCGGCTGCGCTTCCGCGCGCTGCGCGACCAGGTGGGCTACAAGCTCCCCGCCCTCCTGTCGGCCCGCACGCGGACCCCGCCCGACCTCCCGGAGACCCTCTTCGGCGACGACGCCGAGGCCGACGCGCTCGTCTACTCCCTCTACGCCGACGTGCTCGCGGGCAAGGTCTCCGACCGCCAGCTCACCGCCGTGCTGGAGCAGTCCCGCACCTACGCCGACGTGGTCTCGGAGATCATCCGCTGGTGCACCGCACCGCCCGCGGGGACTTCGCGCCGCGCGTCTTCAGCCGCCGCGAGGGCCGCAGCGACCCGGGCTTCTTCGGAATCTACGGCCGCCGCGTGGTGCCCGTCTCCAACTACCTCCAGGCCGCCGCGGTGCTGGTCTCCGACGGGCTCGGCCCGGCCACCGACGTGCTCGCCCCCTTCGCCCTCCCCCCCATCGCCGCCGCCGCCCCGGTGCACCCCGGGGGAGACGCAGCTCCCGGTGCCTGAGATCGCCGAGAGCCTCCACGCCCTGGTGCGCCGGGGACGCCAGTCATCCGGTCGACCTGGAGCCCCCCAGAGCGCCCGACGTCGTGCTTCATCGCGACCGCCCCGGCTGAAGACGGCGAGCTCGACAACCTCAACGCCGACCTGCCAGCGCACTCGCCGACCGCTCCCGGCCATCGCCCGCGCCATCGACGAGGTGGCCATTGGGCGGCCACCTCGACGCCTCGCCGACGACCGCCGCCCGCTGGGAGGCCGCGTCGACGCGGCGACCGGGGCGGGACGATCGCCTTCGCCCGTCGTCGGGTCGTCCGTGGGTCGCGGCTTCGCCTCCTGCAGGCCGCCATGAACCGCCTGGTCCGGGTGGCCCAGTGCTGCTCGCGACGGTCGTCGGGGCCGCGCCCGCAGGGGGCCGCGGGCCCGGACGTGCTCACCGATCCTCCCCGCCCGTCGACCCCCGCGCCGCGGCCGCCGGAGACCTGCATCGAGCTGGCCCCAAGACGCCGGGGCATCATCGTGGTCAACCCTGAGACGCGCCCCCGGTCAGCGTCGCCGCCGCTCAACGCCTCATCGACGGCACCGGGTCGATGGACCGCGAGATCGACAACCTCAGCCGCCAACCTCCAGCGCAGCATCGCGCGGCCATCGCCCGCGCATCGACGACGCGCTGTCGGCGCGCGCGCCTACGCCGAATCTTCCGCGTCCGCGCCCAGGTGGCGTCGATTCTCGGCGACCCGACGGACATCCCCTTCACCCTCGTCTCCCCCATCGACCGCGGCATCGCCAACGTGCAGGGCGCCGTCGACGGCATCGTCACCGGAGGCGGCGGAGACAACCCCGAGGCCATGATCGAGGCCCTTCTTCCAGGTGCGCTACGCCGGCGCGGGTCATCGGACCTCACCCCGCGCGCCCGCCCTGTCCCCGGCCGTCTGGCGGTGCGGCCGCCTCCGCCCAACGCGAAGACCATCATGGCGCTGGACGCCGACGCGCCATCGCACAACGGTCCGCTCAACCGCTTCAACGCGCTCGACGCAGGACCGGCTCCCCCGCGGCACCCCGCGGCGCCCGCGGTGCCGTTCTTCGCGACGCCGCGCCGGCCTCGGCTGCCGCGAGGCCCGTGGTCATCGTGATCCCCGGCGGGGGCAAGAGCACGGCTGCACGACCCCGGCATCGGGCTCGACGACATGCGCCGCCGCCGTCGACACCACGCTCTCGGTCACCGCCTCGGGCGTGCCGGTGTGGTGACATCGCCGCCTGACGGCCGCGACCTCGACACCCGGGTGGTGGCCGCGGTGGAGACCTTCACCCAGCAGGTGCGCTTCAACGCCTCGGCGCGGCTCATCGACCTCGACCCGACGCATCCCGCCTCGCAGTTCGTGCTGGCGGTGCGCCCCGCCTCCGCCATCCCGATGACCAACATCGAGCGCTTCGACGGCACGACCTTCTACGGGGTGGTCCCGGGCACCCGGCTCACCTTCGCGCTCGACCTGCAGAACAGGCTCCCCCGCATGGCGACCGCGCAGCGCTTCCCGGCGAGGGTGCAGTTCTTCGGCGACGGCCGCGCCAACCTCGGCTCGCAGGACGTGGTCATCGTGATCCCCGGCGAGGACAAGAGCGGCTGCAACGACCGCCCGGTGGAGCTCAACGACGCCGGCCTCGGCGACTGACGCCTACCGCGGAATCGCGCACCGCAGCCGGGTGAACCACGCCTGGATGCGCCCCTCCCGCTGATCGCGGAAGAGCACCCCCACGTCGCCCTCCGGCCCTCTCACGAGCGACGGATACACGCTCGCCGTGGGGCCCATCGCGGTGCGCGTCACCCGGGACTCCGCGCTCAGCGGCGTGAGGTCGGCGTTGAACACCCGCGCCCACAGGGAGTACTGCGCGCCGTCGCGGTCGTCGGCCCAGGCCACCAACACCCTGTCGCCCAATGGCAACAAGCTGGGATATCGACTGAAGCCCGCGTCCATGGTGAGACGCCGGGGGGCCACCAGGGGGTTGCCCGAGGCGTCGCGCGTGGCGCCCCACAGCTCGTGGTCGGGGGAGGCCTCGTCGTCGTCGTACCAGGCGAGCATCCAGCGGTCGCGGTTCCAGACGAGCTGCGGGGCCACCGCGCTCTGGTTGACCGGAGACACCTGCCGGTCGACGGTGACCCGGGTGAGCCCTCGGGTGAAGGTGGCGAACCACACCGCGCGGCGCCCGCTGCGACCGTCCATCCAGGCCACCGCCAGGCCCGTGTCGTTCACCGCCACGGAGGGCGCCTCGCTGTTGGAGCGCTCTCGGGTCAGCCTCTGATTGGGCTGGATGAGCCTCCCCTCGGCGTCGACGCGCTGCGCGTACACCTCGTAGCTCCCCTGCGCCCACGGAGTCGCGCTCGTCCTGCCAGACCAGCACGAACTCCTCCCCCGTCCACACGATGTTGGGGTTGATGGAGAAGCCCGGCGCGAAGGAGATGCGCTGGTCGGGCCCGAGCCGCTCGCCCTCCGGGGGTCAGCCGGTTGAAATAGATCTCGTATCCCCCCGACGGGTCGCGCCGGTCCTGCCACACGGCGCCGAGCACCCGGCCGTTCCAGGCGAGGGCCGCCCCGAAGGCGTCGTTGGGCGTGGTGGTCACCTGCTGCTGCATCGCCGAGGGAGCGCCCGTCCGGTCGATCTGCCGGAAGTACACATGCGCCCTCCCGCTGTCGTATCCCCAGTAGCTCACCCCATATCGCGATCCCGTCCATTGGACGCCGCCCGGGCCGCTCGGGGCCACGGCGGCCTCGCTCACCCGCACCGCGTCGCCGGTGGGCGTGAGCGTCGCGTTGTCGTCGATGATCCCGTTGCAGTCATCGTCGACGCCGTTGCAGCGCTCGACCGCGCCGGGATGCACCTCCGGGTCGTCGTCGTCGCAGTCGTCGCCGCAGCGGTCCGGCGACCCGGGCGAGGTGCCCGGCCTCGGCGCGCGGAAGCCGTCGCGGTCGCGGTCCTCCGTGGCGGGGGTGGTGCGGCAGGCGCGGGCCTCCTCGTCGCAGGCCACCGTCGAGCACGCGGTGCTGCCCAGGCACACCAGCGGAGCGCCGGGGATGCAGCGCTCCTCCTGGCAGGTCTCGGCGCCGTTGCAGAACGCCCGGTCATCGCAGTCCTGGTCGGTCACGCACTGCGGGGGCAGCGGGCCCGCGTCGCGCACCTCCAGGCCCGTTCGGGCGCCGCAGCCGAGCAGCGCCCACGGTAGCAACCCGAGTCGCCACGGGCGGATCACTGGCAGGCACCGAAGTCCGGGAGGTCGGTGGGCTCACACACCGTGCCGCGCTGGCACCGCGGCTCGGCGCCGTCGAGGCGGCAGAGCTGGAGGCAGCGGTTCATCGCGCCGGTCACGAAGCAGCCCGCGCCGGCGGTGCACTCGGTGCCGCTGCGGCAGAACATCCCCGTCGCCGTGGTGCCCGCCTCGAAGCACCGCGCGCGGTAGATCTCGCTCCCGCAGCGCACCGTGGGGTACTCGATGTACGCGTAGCAGCCCTGGTCGGCCGGGCAGCCGGAGCGGGAGAGCGGGTCGCACTCGTAGGCGCGCTGCGCCGGAGGGCGGGCGCCGGGGCAGGCGTCCTCTCGGAAGACGTCATAGGCGTTGGTGTCGAAATAGGGGACGTCCCTCGCGTCGGCCGGGGCGTCGCGCCGGGAGGCCCCGTCGCCGCCCGCGTCACGGCCACCGTCGAGGCCACCTGTGCCATCGATGGTGCTGGCACACCCAAGAAACATCCCTGCCGACAGCAGGATCGCACGTCGCATCAGCACACCGCCTCCATAAGCGCTTCGAGTCTCTCACGGGGGCTGTGCAATCCGCAGGCCCTGTCGCACACGGTATGTCTCACGGCTGGCGCGACGCAGAGCGTCAGGAAGTTATCGGTAGACCGCCCCGCGGACGATCGGCTACCGCAGGGATCCACTGAGGAGCGGAAGGCACAATGGAGTACACGGTCACGCTGATTCCGGGTGATGGCATCGGCCCCGAGGTGACGGCGGCGACGCAGCTCGTGGTGGCGGCCACGGGGGTGAAGGTGCGCTGGGAGCCCTACGAGGCGGGCGCTGCGGCGGCGGAGAAGTACGGCAACCCGTGCCCCGACGAGGCCATCGAGTCGGTGCGACGCAACCGCATCGCGCTGAAGGGCCCCGTGGGGACGCCCATCGGGTCGGGCTTCCGCTCGGTGAACGTGACGCTCCGTCGGGCGCTCGACCTCTACGCGTGCGTGCGGCCGGTGAAGAGCATCAAGGGGGTTCCGTCCCGCTACGAGGACGTCGACCTGGTGATCGTGAGGGAGAACACCGAGGGGCTGTACTCGGGCGTCGAGCACATGGTGGTCCCGGGCGTGGCGGAGAGCCTGAAGATCGTGACCGAGCGGGCCTGCCAGCGCATCGCGGAGTACGCGTTCAGGTATGCGCGCAGCAACGGCCGGAAGAAGGTCACCACGGTGCACAAGGCCAACATCATGAAGCTCACGGACGGGATGTTCCTCGACGTGACGCGGCGGGTGTCCAAGCGCTTCCCCGACATCGAGGCCAACGAGGCCATCGTCGACGCGTGCTGCATGCAGCTGGTGCGAGACCCCTCTCGCTACGACGTGCTGGTGATGGACAACCTCTACGGAGACATTCTCAGCGACCTTTGCGCGGGCCTCGTCGGCGGCCTCGGCGTGGTGCCCGGCGCGAACTTCGGAGAGAACTGCGCGGTCTTCGAGGCCGTCCACGGGAGCGCGCCGGACATCGCGGGCAAGGGCATCGCCAACCCGACGGCGCTGATCCTGTCGGCGGCGATGATGCTTCACGCGATGGGCGAGCGAGAGGCGGCGAGCAAGGTGGAGAGCGCCGTGGCGTGGCTCTACGGCGAGACCGACGTGCGCACCAGCGACCTGGGCGGCAACGTCGGCACGATGGCCTTCGCGGAGACGCTGGCGAAGCGGGTGAGCTGAGGAGCAGGCTCCGGCTGCCGCCGCCACCGCCCTTGAGGGATGGAGAGAAGGGTCAGTTGGCGAGGGCGGCGTCGGGCTGCACGTAGCGGACGGCTACGGTGCCCGCGTCGGTCTCGACGACCTGGTGGGTGACGAGGGGCGCGTCGCTGGCTTCCTTCCAGAGGGAGGGGTCGGCCTCGCGCCGGTCCTTGAGGATGGGGCCGAGGGCGACGTGCGCGGCGATGGACGACGCGAGGCGCATGCGCACGGCGGAGGCGGTGCTGGCCGAGACGCCGAGGTTGAGGTCGAGGCAGTGGGCGCTCCAGCGGCGGCTGCGGCCGGGCTCGGTGACGGGCGGGCGGAGGATGACCGTGAAGGTCACGAGGGGCGAGCGATCCATGGTGCGCTGCATCGAAGGGGCGCCGCGTCTATCACGGCAGCGCAGCGCGTCACAAGGGGAACACGTCGCGAATAGCCGCCCTGGTTTTCGCGAATACCTGCCCTGGTTTTCTGCGGCGCTCCGCTAACGAGTCTTCTTCGCTCGAACAACGGCGGACACCATCGCCTCCCAGAGGTCGAGCGGTACGTCCACGCGCACGGCGGCGCCCTTCACCCTCCCCCTCGCAACGAGCCTCGGCTCGATCCCTTCGAAGCGCGCGTCGCCCGCCGCCCGCTTCGTCGCCGCGGCGAAGCGGGAGCGCTCGGCGGCGCTGGTGGTGAGGCCCCTCGCGCGCTTCGCGGACGGCGCCGCGGCCTGGCGGAGCTCCTTCGCCGCCGCGTAGATCGCCTCGGTCGGAGCCTTGTCGACGTCGAGCTTCGCGCCCGACGGGAGGACGAGCGTCGCGTGGAGGATGTCCGCGGGCGCGTCGTCGTCGGGGGTGGCGTCGACGAGCGCCATGAGGGCGCTGGCGCGGTCGACGCCGAGCGACACGGCGAGCCCGCGCGTGAGGCGAGCGACGAGGTCGACGAGGCGCCGCGCGTGGGAAGGCGACAGGTCGAGGTGATCGCGGCAGATGGCGTCGAAGTCGGCGCAGCCGAGGGCCTCGGCGATGCCCTCGCGCTGGAGGACGACGAGCGCCTCGCCGACGTCGTAGAAGCTGGCGGAGATGTCCGCGCGACGCTCGCGGACGCGCGCGATGGCGTCGAAGCCGTCGGCCGCGAGGCGCTGGCGGCGGGCCTCGTGAAGCGTGCGGGCGCGCTCGACGAGGGCCTTCGGGGCGGGCTTCGGAGACGCTGTGGGCGGAGAGGTGCGGGTGCGCTTCGGGGTGGCCATCGTGTGCCGCGATCGTAGCGGGGCGGCGCTCATCGGGAACATGGGAATCGCGTCGTGCAGGGCGGAGTAGAGATAGGGAAGTCCAACCCGCCCCCCTCCCGGCCACGATTTCGCCATCGCCTACAGAACAACCATGACGCGACGTTCGTCGCCCCAGGACAGCGTCCAGAAGCGCCCGTGATGCCGCCTTGGGCGGTAGTGTTTCTCGATCGTCTCCCTCAAAAGCTCATCTGCTCCACGTCATCGATCGCCGTGACCACGTCCGTCGGCCGACGTACGAGCCGATACTCCCAACGCCCAAAGCGACCGCTCGCGGTGACCGCCCCAACCCAGAGCCGGGCGGCGGCTGCTTTGATGTCCGCCTTCTTGTCGTACCCCTTCACCTCGATCAGCAGCTTCGTCCCGCCGAGAAGCTGCACCACGAAGTCGGGGATGTAGTCATGCAGGGTGTGGCCGTCCTGATACGGGATCGTGAGCCCGAGACCATCGTTCTTCACGAAGGCCTTCACCAGCGGATGCGTGTCGATGAAGTATGCGGCCGTCTGCTCCCACCTGTCGGTGTCCGCGGTGACGAGGTTCACGTGGCTCTTCGTCACCTCGCGTACAGGCTTCGACGTCCAGAAATCTACGTCGCACGTCGAGCCCTCGGCACGAACCGGGTCGAGCCTCGGCACGATCGGCGCTTCGTTCGGGATGTCCGAGTGGATCGCCAGTCCAAGCTGCTCGATGACCTGCTGCCAGTACTGACCCAACAGCACGTGCTCCATCGCCGCACCGCGCCGCACGATCACGCGCTCGTTCAAATACTCCCGGGTGATTCTCACGAGCTGCGGGAAGACGATGTGCGGCGCGAGGCCATGCCGCTGGGTGAATTCACTGGTCAGCGAAGCCGCAATGTCGAAGACGAGCTCCTGACGGCGAGCGGCGTCGAAGTACCCATCCAGCGTGGCGTGGTCGACGTGCCCCGGGCTGAACAACGACGGCAACGCCCGCCGCGTCGGGATCGCAGCGCGCAGTTCGACCTCCGAGGGGATGTGCTCGGGGTCGATCTCCAGCACCGGCACGGTCGACCAGTTGACCGTGAGCTCGTTGCGAACCGACTGGCAGTACCCCTGCACCCTGGGAAAGGTGATCTCCAGCGCGCGGCGCTCGCTGAGCGCGCGCACGTGCTGCCTCGTCGCCACGGGCAACGCCGCCCCCTTCGGGCTCTGCTTGTACGGGACCACCTGGAAGGGCACCCCGAGCACGCGCGCGAGCTCCTCGCCAAAGCGACCGTCTTCCCGCAGGTCATAGTGCCGCCGTCGCAGGGCGCGGCCCACCACCTGCTCGCACAGAAGCTGTGACGCGAAGGGACGCAAGCCCGCGATGTGGGTGACCGTGCTGGAGTCCCAGCCCTCCGTCAGCATCGCCACCGAGATGATGCACCGCACCCCCCGACCCGGCGGATCGAGCGGGCGCCCGAGGCCTTCGGCGAGCTCCTGGAAGCCGCTCGGGTAGACCGGGTCGCCCGACGCATCCGCCGGGCCACGCGACCCGCCCGACGCTGTCGAGCGTGTAGCGCATCCACAGGAGCTCGTCGTCCTTGGTCTCGCCCGTGTCGGTCTCGTGCACGACCTTCGTGTCGACCCGAAGCGTGTGCAGCGCCCCCGGCGCGTTGCGAAGCTCCTCCACCCGAAACGGCGGGAGACCCGCCACCGTCGAACCCTCGGCGATCCACTCGTAGAGCAGCTTCGCGAGGGGGATGTTCTTGCACACGATGATGAAGACCGGCGAGCGCGGGTCGGCGGCGTCGCGCTTCCACTCCACGAAGGTCTCGCGCCACATCCCCGCCACCATGGCCAGCGGTGGGTGCGCGTAGCGAACGATTGCCTCGGGCCGCGGGCTCTTCCGCTTGTCCGCCTTCTCCGACGTGGTGACCTGCGGGATCACCCAGTTCCAGATGTTGAAGTACCCGGGCACCTGCGCGCCCGTCGTGTCGCGCGCCGCGAGCTGCGGGATCTTCACCAGCCCCGACTCGATCGCGTCGGTGAGCCCGAAGTCGCTCACCACCCACGGATACGGGCGGAACGCATCCGCTCCCGCGCTCCCGAGGTAGTACGGCGTCGCCGAGAGGTCGACGCAGAAGTTCACCCCGGCTCCGCCGGTGCAGCCGGTCGAGGCCCTCAACCCAGACCGTCGCCTCGCGCGCCTCGACCTCCAGCTCGTCGCGCTCCTCCTCATCGAGGTCGACCTCGGGCGCCTCGGGCGCTGCCGAGCGCCGCCGATACGCGTGGTGCGCCTCGTCGTTGAGCACGAGGACGTTCTTGCGCCCGCGCATCCCCGATCCGAGCACCCGCGACAGCACCGCCCGGTCGCTCTCCTCGTAGCGCACCGACTCCACCCGCACCGACGTCAGCTCGCCGTCCCGGTCGCGCTTCTCTTCGATCACCGTGAGCAGCCCCATCGCCCGCTGCTGCTCGTACTCCCGCGCCGTGATGGTCTTCGCGCCACGCCCCTGCGTCGTCTTGCGCTCGCCGATGGTGAGCCGCTCCTCGCTCACCCTCCGCACCCCCGCCTTCACCACTTTCGCCGCCTCGTCGCCGACGTGCAGCGGCCGCGGCTCGAACACATGCCAGTTGGTCACCACCACGCGCCCGCTCGACAGCCGCGGCAGAAGCGCCGACGGAACCAGGTCGCGCGTTGCATACAGGCTGGCGTCCATGCGCGCCGGGTCGAGCTCCTGCAGCCGCTGCCGAATGGTCACGTTGGGGCACACCACCAGAACCGCGTCCGAGAAGCGCGCGTCGTCGGGGCTATCGAGCTTGTTGAGGATGCTCCACGCCGCGAGCATCGCCATCACGGTAGTCTTGCCCGCGCCCGTCGCCATCTTGCAGGCGTAGCGCCGCAGCAGCTTGTCTCCCGCCGCCCGCTTCGCCTCTCCAGGGTCGTCGAGCGGAACCTCCACCCCCTGTCGAAACCGCGCCTCGGCCTCCACCAGAAAGATCACCGTCTCCGCCGCCTCGAGCTGCGCGAAGAAGAGCCGCTGACGCCGCCCCTCGCGCCGCCAGTGCCGCAGCAGCTCCAGCGTCGTGCGCGTCACTCCGTCGTAGTCCGCAGCGCGCCACACGTCGAGCTGACGGCGGATGCGATTCACCAGCAGGAGCTCGATCGCGAGGCCCTCCTCCTGGTCGCGGTAGCGCTCCGCCGGGGCCTTCGGGTCGCGGTAGTAGTAGACCGCCGGCCGACGCCCCTGCGCGCGGATCGCCGGGCGCCCGTGCTCGATGTCCCAGTGCTCCGCCGGGGCGTCGAAGGGAGAGTTGAGGATCGGGGTCTCGACTTCGAATTCGCTCATGACCTACAGACCGAACGCGCGCTGGATCGCGTCGAGCTTCTCCTTCACCTCGGGGTGGATCTCCTCCGGGGCATCCACCGCGGCGATTTTCGTTGTAGCGCGTGTAGGGCAGGTTGCGGATGCCCGCCGCATCGAGGCAGGAGGCAGGATGTCGCCTCCGCGCCTTCGTGGTCTTCAGGTGGCGCGTCAACCAGCGGCGTCGCGTCTTCGGCGGAACGCAGTCTGGTCGTGGGTCTCGAACACGCGATCGAACCAATCGCCTCAGGCCGTCGCGGGCGCCTCAGCGAGGCCCCTGCGCCGAGGCGCAGCTCGATGAATCGGTCGAGCGCCGCAGGGTGCACTAGGTAGCTCTCCGCTTCGTAGCGTCGCCAGCGCAGCCGCTGAAGGCCCTGGCCCGTGATCTGATCCGAGCCAGCGTTTCGGCTGTCACCGTCGAGGATCTCGACCGCGGGACGCTGCTCACCGAGCAGGAGAATGAGCGCCTGATAGTGCGCGCCGGCCTGCGCGCCCACTGGCACATCGTCACGTCTCGCCCGAGACCGTCTTGACGAGCACGCGTCGCAACCGTCTGCGCGGCCGGGGTGCCCCAGGACGTCGGCCCAGGCGAGCAGCAGGTTGATGATCCGTGTACCCTTCGACGTAGAGCACCCCGGGCGATGTCACCGCCGCCACGCGTCGGCCTGCTGGACCACTCGCAGCGCCTTCAGGAGCGCCCGCCGATCGCCCGCGCCGAGCGCTTCGAACCCCGGTGGGCGTCAGTACACGCATCTGTTCGGGCAGGGCTCGATTGATCACGACTTCTGAGTGAGTGGCGATAATGAGCTGCGAGCGCTGATCAGCAGCGATGCGCGTCAGCTCCGCATAAATGACCCCCTGGAGGATCATGTGCAGGTGCGCGTCGGGTTCGTCGATCAGCAGCACCGATCCCCGACGGGTGTATAGAAAAGCTAGAAGAAGAACCACCTGTCGGAAGCCGCTCCCCGCGCTCGCAATGTCGAGGCGGCGGTCCTGACTCGATCATGATAACCCGCGTTGATGCTTGGGCCCCTGCGCGGCGGGGCACGGCGAGGGTGTAGCCGAACAGGCGCTTGACGCTCTTCGTGAGGTCGTCCCAACGCTGACGGTGCGCTTCCACCAGCAAGTTGCGTAGGATGTCGCCGGTCTTGCCCTGTCCGAGCAACTCCTGCTGCATCTCGCGATCGTGATACGGCTCGTCTCGGCCGATGCCCGACATCGGGGCGATGTAGACAGGCTGGACGTCAATGCCGCTTTTCAAGAGTTGAGTCGTGAGGCCGCCGGTCGGCTTCGGTCGCACGGTGACCGCATCATCGTGCTCCCACTCGAATTGCATCGTCAGCGACCAGTCGACATGTTGCAGCTCGACTTCGATCGGCTCTCCTCGACTCGTCTGCAGCCACAACTGATCGAAGGAGCGGAGCGGCACGGAGGCGAACTCCGAGCGCATCAGGTGCGCCTTCGAGTACACACCACTTCGCAAGGAGAATCGATTCACGGTGCGCCACTTGGAGAACGCCAGACTCCACGCCGCGACGGCCTGTAGTACCGTCGTCTTGCCAAGGTTGTTGGGCCCCGCGAACACCACGTGCTCGCCCAGGGGGACCTCGATCTGCTCGAAGCGTTTGAAGCGCCGCAGAATGACCTTCTGGATCATCCCTTCGCCTCCCGCAGCGAGCACACCTTGAGCAGCTCGTTGCCGCGCGTGTCGATCACCTTCACCGCGATGCGGTCATGCTCGCCCGCCTCGAAGGCGGTGCTCGTCGTGCCCGCGAGGTGCGCCCACACCGACGGCTCGTACTCCGTCTTCAGGGCCTTCTTCAGGTTCTCCCAGGCGCTCGTCCGCGGAAAGAACGCCTGGCTCACATGGAAGGCCATCCCGTTGTACGAGGTGTCCAGAAACCACGCGGGGACATCCGCCCCCTTGATGTGATCGGGCTTCATCTCGATGGGATCGAAGGTGTCCAGGCCCACCAGCTCGACCGAGTAGCGCGGCGCTCCACCCTTGCGCTCGGGCGCGACCTTTCGCACCACCACGTCGGGCAGACCGCACACGCTGAAGATCTGGCTCGACCGCATGGTCTTGAGGAGGTCGGACATCCAGAGGTCCATCGTGGCCTGCACGTAGGCCACGGGCAGGCCGTACATCGCCTCGCCGTCCTCGATGGCCGCGTGCGCCTCGGGCTGGATGCCGTAGCCCAGCACCACGAGCTGGGTGTAGCCCTTCATGTGAGCTTCCCTGGCCGCGTCGTTCACCAGTCGCTCCGAGACCATCCCGCTCTCTGGTCCGAACACGAACGCGATTCGCCCGTCCTCCCCCTCGATGGTGGCCTCGGCCGACAGGTACAACGAACGCGGCACCCGAATGTTCTGCAACGTGACCTTGCGCCCGCCGCCCAGGTGCAGCGTCGGGCTGTACCGCAGCGCGGCCAGCAGGCGCTGCCCCCCGCGGCGGGACTCCTCGTCGTCCATCCCCTCGATGGGCGCGCGCGGCGCGTCGGGTGACGTCTCCCCGGGGATGGTCCCCTCGACCAGGAAGGGGCCCGTCACCCGGGTGACCTTCGGCGACCGCTTCGGCTGATCGACTAGCACCACCTTGTCGGTCGGCTCGTCGTTGGCGAGGCTCCCGAGCGTGACGTGGGGAATGACCCCGCCACTCTCCTCGCCGCGTCGGTTCTGGCGCTCCTCGTAGACGAAGCCGCCCGCCGGGCCGCGAGCCTCGTCCTGCAGCTCGAACCACTCGTGCGTGGCCGTGAGCAGCCGCTGACGGGCGAGCGCGAGGGGTACACGGCTCACGTCTGCGGCGATCCAGCGGCGTCCCCAGCGCTCGGCCACGTAGGGCGTCGTGCCCGACCCGCAGGTGGGGTCGAACACCAGGTCGCCGGGCTTCGTCGCCATCAGGATGCAGCGCTCGATCACCGACGTGGAGGTCTGCACCACGTAGAGCTTGTCCCCGGCGCCCGCGACGTCGTTCCAGAGGTTGGTGATCTCCACCGCGGGGAAGTCATCGATGTAGCGGACGTACCGCAGCGTTTTCCCCGCCTTCACGATGCGACGGAGCTGGACGAGGCGATCGAGGCCCTCCACGGTCGTCTTCCAACAAGCGTTGGGTCCCGGATGGAAGGTCTCGCCTTCGAATACGTAATCAACGGTTGTGTTGATTCGGAAGGCCCCAGAAGTGAGATTGTCAAGTTGATAGGGGCGTGCTCCCGGCGGCAGTTGTCGCGGGTCGCTTCTCTCTTCCGTCGTCATCGGTCGACGGGTGCCGTCGGCTTCCTCCACCTGATCGTAGCGGGCGCCAGATCCCTCGCCCTCCCCCACCCGCTTGAGCTGATAGAGCTTGGTGATGTGGCGATCGGCCTGCTCGCGGTCGCGGGCGTACCAGAGCAGGTAGTCGGCCACGGACTTCATGTCGGAGCTGCCGAGTCCGCCCGACTTCTGCACGATGATCTGGGCGATGAAGTTCTCGCGGCCGAAGACCTCGTCGAGCACCTCCCGCACATGATGGACGTGGTCGTCGCTGATCTGGAGGAAGATGCTGCCGCGCGGGGCGAGGAGCTCGCGCGCCAGCAGCAGCCGGTCGCGGAGGTAGGTGAGGTACGAGTGAAGCCCGAGCTCCCAGGTGTCGCGGTAGGCCTGCACCATCTCGGGCTCGCGCGTGAGAGCATCGTCGGCGCCGTGGGCCACGTTGCGGCTGCGCACGAAGGGCTGGAAGTTGCTCCCGAAGCGCACGCCGTACGGCGGATCCATGTAGACCATGTGCACCTGACCGCCCATGCCCTCCCAATGGAGGAGGGAGTTCATGACGACGAGGGAGTCACCCAGGACGAGGCGATTACGCCACTTGTCCTTGTACTCGTAGGCCTTGAGGGTCTGATCGCGAATCGAGTGCTGGGGATCGTCGAAGAGCGCGAGGTCGAGCTGCCGGTCGCGGGTGTGTCCCTTGAGCGTCTCCAAGATGGCCTGCGTCGCGAGGTGCTCGTGCGTGAACAGCGGCAGGGTGGGCACCGTGAAGGCCTGGTGCTCGGCCTTGCCCGCCCAGTTGAGGAAGGGCTCGCCGAGCTTCTTCAGCTTGCTGGCGGCCTCGCGGGCGTCGGTGAGGTTCTTCGCGTCGAGGATCGTCTGCAGTAGCGCCTCGGCCTGGGCGCGGGCGGGGTGCTCGTCCCACTGCATCTCCGGCGAGAGGGAGGAGTCGTAGCGATAGTCGACCGGGTCGCGGGTCTGCTTGAAGTTGGCCTGGACCCCGATCTCCGGCCGGAGCAGCGACTCCTCCTCAGGGTGCTTGTAGACCCTGGCGCCCTTCGCCCCGCCGCCCGCCTGCATCTTCGCCATGTTCTAGTCCGTCCTCTTCCCGGTGCCGCCGCAGCGTCCGTGGATAGCACCGGGCCGCGGAGCTTGACCAGCGTGGGCAGCGACCAGAGACAGCGAGGCTTCCGGGGGATCTGCAAGGGCCTCCGGCGTGGCTCGAAGGACGCCCGAGGGCAACAGTGGGCTGGGTCTGAGGGCGTTCGGTGGTCGCAGAGGAATGCGCACAGCGCCCGAACGCCCATGGGAGGGTGTCCGTGGGGGAGTCGGTGGCCTCGCGGTGACATCAGAGACCTACGATCGAGGCGATGAGCCGCACATTGCGCCCCAACACCTCCATCGCGCGCAGGTCGCCGTGCCCGAATACCCGCCCTGGTTTTCGCCAATACCCGCCCTGGTTTTCCGCAGCGCGTCACAAGGGGATCAACTGGGGCGCGCCTTCACCGGCGTCTTCCCGCTACGGAGGTTGGCGATCTCCTCTCGGGTGGCGGTGACGTCGGCCTCCACCTCCCACAGCCGGGCGCGCAGCATCATGTATCCGCCGCCGCTGATGACGACGGCGCTGATGGTCGCCCAGGTCCCTGGCAGCCGCCCGAAGGCGAAGCTCGCGAGGCCCAGCGCCAGCAGCGCCGCGAAGGCCTTGAGGTAGATCGGCATCCGTCGGCGGTAGTCCGCCAGCGTGCCCTCCAGCCGGGTCGCCCTCGCCTCGTAGCGGGCGACGCGCTCCCTCACCTCGGCGGAGAGCGCGCTGTCGTCGGGCGAGGACACCGTCGCGCTCCTCAGACGAAGAGCGAGCTGATGGAGTCGCTGTTATGGATACGGCGAATCGCCTCGCCCAGTAGCTTGGCCAGCGAGGCCTGGCGAAACTTCGGGTTGCCCTGCGCCTCGCCCCGCAGCGGGATCGAGTCGGTCACGATCACCTCCACCAGCGGCGAGTCGACGATGCGGTGCACCGCCGGGCCAGAGAGCACCGCGTGCGTGGCGGCGGCGTACACCCGCCGGGCGCCCGCGTCGGCCAGCGCTCGCGCGGCGTTGGTGAGCGTGCCCGCGGTGTCGATCATGTCGTCGAGCAGCACGCAGTCGCGGTCCTTCACGTCGCCGATGATGTGCATCACCTCGGAGACGTTGGCGCGCTCGC
The DNA here is from genome assembly GCA_016704445.1 of Deltaproteobacteria bacterium. GTDB lineage: Bacteria > Myxococcota_A > Polyangia > Polyangiales > SCUS01. The sequence goes on along the minus strand of JADJAE010000019.1, from coordinate 95,084 downwards.
GGCGCTTGTCGATGATCGCCAGGGTGGAGTTCATCCGCTTGGCGTAGGCCCTCGCGCGCTCCACGCCGCCCGCGTCGGGGGAGACCATCACGGGCTCCTCCAGCTTGAGCGCGCGGATCTCGTCGAGCAGCACCGGCATCGCGTAGAGGTTGTCCACGGGGATGTTGAAGAAGCCCTGGATCTGCCCCGCGTGAAGGTCGACGGTCAGCACCCGGTCGACGCCCGCGGTGGTGATGAGGTCGGCCACCAGCTTGGCGCTGATGGGCGTGCGGCCTGCGACCTTTCGGTCCTGCCGGGCGTAGCCGTAGTACGGCATGATCGCGGTGATCGAGTCCGCGCTCGAGCGCCGCAGCGCGTCGGCCATGATCAGCATCTCCATGATGGAGTCGTTGACCGGCGCGCAGGTCGACTGGATGAGATAGGTCTCGCTGCCGCGTACGTTCTCGCCGATCTCCACGGCGATCTCGCCGTCGGAGAAGCGCCCGGCCTTCACGCGCCCCAGGGGTACCTGGAGCTGGTGCGCGATGGCTCCAGCAAGGGCGAGGTTGGCGTTACCCGAGAAGAGGGAAATCGCTCTCGACATGGCCTATGACCTTGTGCGCACCGGTGGTGGAGGACGATCTGTCCGGGGCGCGGGCGCCGTCTATCACCCAGCCTCTTCGGGTGTCAACGAAGCCACATCCGGCGTCACCGTGCGCTCTGGCTTCACCACGCGCAGGCGCTCCAGCTCCATCGGCGACCACACCGCTCCCTCGGGCGAGCGACGCCCCTGCGCCGTGCGGATGAAGCGCACCGGGGCGTCCTCCGCGAGCAGCGCCGTCGCCACCTCCACGGGCCGCACCGCACCTGCGTCGGTGACCTTGCTGTCGTACGCGATCGCGCACAGAGAGCCCGCGTAGCCCACGCGCTCGACCTGCGCCCTCGCGGCCTCGTCGCCCACCGACCAGCCCAGCACGTAGGCGCCCACGTCCACGCGCTTGGCGAGGCCTCCCGCGGTGCGCATCACGAACATCGGCCCCGACTGCTTCTCGGCGATCCACGCCCGCACGGCGGCCTCGTCGGCCATGCCCTTGGCATGGAGCCACGACCACGGCACCACCATCACATAGGAGGTCACGTCGATGACCTTGCTGATGGCCGGGTCCGTCGGGCCGAGGCGCAGCGCGCGGGTGAAGCGCAGCCCCTCCGGCGCGCCGGGGTTGAGCAGCTCCGGCAGGCGCTCGGGGTCGACGTCCACGGCGAGCTTCACGTCGACGAAGTCGTCGAGCGTGGCGATGCCCAGCGCGAGCGCGGGGGTGAAGATCATCTCGGGCTTCGGGTGGAAGCCCTGCGAGTAGAACATCGGCAACTCGGCCCGGCGGAAGACCCGAGGCACCAGGCGCACCAGGTCGAGGTGGCTCTCGAAGGCCGCTCGCCCGGTTCGCTCGTAGGCGATGCGGTAGCGCTTCGGCTCCCCTTGGGCGAACTGCGCCCGCGGGCGTCGCTCCTCCGGGGTCATGGTGACGGGCTCTTTCACCGCGGGGCGGCTGCGGGCGGTGAGCTGCTCCAGGTAGACGAAGCGCTCATCGCGCATCCCGGTGAGGTCGCACGCGACGCCGCAGTCGTAGCAGACCAGCTTGCGGGTATCGGCCTTCGCGTCTTCGAGGTTGGTGTGGTGGATGAACTGCCCGACGACCTTGCCGCAAGGCGGCGAGAGTCGATTGGAGAGGGCCTTGCGGTACTCCCTCGCCAGGAAGCCGTCTTCGAGGCCCACGTCGAGGTGGTCCCAGGGAAGGCGCGCGGTGATGGGGAGCGTCCCGAGCAAGGCGGGAATGTCGACGTGGTGCGCGGCGAGCGCGGCCTGCCAGACGTCCCAGCGCAGGCGCTCCTCCCAGGAGTCGAAGCGGGCCCCGTTGCGGTAGGCGTGCTCGATGACGTCCGCGAGCCGGCGGTCGCCCCGGGCGAGGATCGCCTCCACGGTGCTCCCCAGCGACTCGTGCAGCTTGAGGTCGACCTTCGCCTTGCGGGCCGCCTCGCGCAGCACGGTCTGCTTGCGCCAGATGTCCTCGAGGGCGTCCATGGCGCACCACTGGAAGGGCGTGTGGGGCTTGGGGACGTGGATCGACACGCTCACCGTCACCGCGGGCCCTCGGCCCTTCTGCGCGCGGCGCCCGACGTCCCGGGCCTTGCGGCCGGTCTCCACGATGCCGACGACGTCCTCGTCCTGCTCCGTGGGCAGGCCGATCATGAAGTAGAGCTTCATCTTCGCCCAGCCGCGGGAGAAGACCCGCTCGGCGGTCTCCATGAGCTGCTCTTCGGTGACGTTCTTGTTGACCACGTCGCGCATGCGCTGCGTGCCGGCCTCCGGGGCGAAGGTGAGCCCCGTGGCGCGCACCTGCTGGATCTCATCCAACAGCTCCTCGCCCAGGCCATAGGCGCGAAGCGAGGAGACCGAGAGGGAGACCTTCTCGTCCTTGAGCTTCGCCATCACCTTCTTCACGAGGGGGGCGATGCACGAGTAGTCGGCGGTGCTCAGCGAGGTGAGCGAGGCCTCGTCGTAGCCGCCCTCCTTCACCGCGCGCACGATGGTGTCGACCACGCTCTCCGGGGAGCGCTCGCGGATGGGGCGGTAGATCATCCCCGCCTGGCAGAAGCGGCAGCCCTCGGTGCAGCCTCGGGAGATCTCCACGGAGATGCGGTCGAACACCGTCTCCGTCGCCGCCACCGGACCATCGTGGGGAAAGGGATACTTGTTGATGTCATCGATGAAGGCGCGCTTCACCGGAACCCTCGCCTCCGGGACCAGTCCACGGGTGACCACGACGCGCTGCGAGTCGGGGTCGAACGCCGTCTCGTAGAGCGAGGGGACATAGACCCCTTCGATGGTGGCGAGCTGCCGCAGCCGCTCGGCGCGGGGGACCCCAGCGTCCCGGAGGGTCTTCCACATCAGCACGATCTGCGGCGCCACGGCCTCTCCGTCGCCCACCACGATGGCGTCGAGGAAGGGAGCGACGGGCTCCGGGTGCGTGGCCGTGGGGCCACCGGCGATCACCAGCGGATCGCTCTCCCCGCGGTCGGCGCTGCGGAGGGGAACGCCCCCGAGGTCGAGCATCAGGAGGATGTTGGAGAAGGTGAGCTCGAACTGCAGCGAGAAGCCCACCACGTCGAAGTCACGCAGCGGACGGGCGGACTCCAGCGTGACCAGCGGGAGAGAGCGCTCCCGGAGGGCGGCCTCCATGTCGGTCCACGGGGCGTAGCAGCGCTCCGCCGCGAGGCGCGGATGTCCATTGAAGATCCCGTAGAGGATCTTGTAGCCGAGGTGGCTCATCCCGATGTCGTAGAGGTCCGGGAAGGCCAGGGCGATGCGAGCGATGTCGGGCGTCCACGGCTTGACGACCGCGCCGTGCTCCCCGCCGAGGTAGCGCACGGGCTTCTCGATGCCGTGGATGAAGGACGCGTAGGGATGCTCGGTGGTGGTGGGCATGGCGATGGTCTCGGCGCATGCGATGCGTGACGCACCCCATGGGTGTCAAGCTCGGGCGGGTGCGGCTCCTTCGCGGCGTGGGTTGGTGCCCCCTTCCCCGCTGCCGCGCGCCCTCGTGGCTACGTTCGTCGACGCCGCCGTCGCGCGATCCCCGCCAGCGCCAGCAGCGCCGCCCACCGCCCTCCGCCCGCCGCTCAGCCCCACGATAGCAGCGCTCCCGCTCCGGCAACCGGTTGCCGGTCGCCCCCTGGACACGCTCCCCCGCGCGCTAGCTCTCCCCTCATGGACACAGCGGCCCTCGCCCGCCTCGACGCCCTCGACCCACGGCTGCGCGCCTGGGCCCGCGCAGACCGCACGGCGCGCGAGCAGCTCTCGGCCTACGTGCAAGGCAGGGTGGCGCTGGGCGAGGCGCTGGCGCTCATCGCGCAGCGGCACGGCGACGACGCGGTGCGCGAGCGCATCGGATACCCCTCGGAGAAGTTCATCCCCTGGTGCGCGAGGGCGCTGCCGGGCGGGCTGCGCTGCCGCTCGCTGGTATCGACGCTGGTGGTGCTGGTGCGCGGCGGCGCGGTGGCGAGCTGCGAGGAGTGCGCCCGCTGGTACGAGGCCCGGGGGGCCGCGCGCGAGGTGCGACGCGAGGTCCTCGTCGCGCCCGCCGGTGGGCACTAGAGTGCGCTCCCCCGCATGGGCGATCTCCGCAGGCTCCTCCACTTCGTGCGCCCCTACTGGCGCCCCGCGGCCCTCGCGCTGGCGATGCTCACCACGCTGGTGGCCTTCGACCTCGCGATCCCCCGGCTCATCCAGCGCATCATCGACCTCGGCATCCACCGCCGAGACCGCTCGGTCATCGTAGAGACCACCGTCGCGATGCTGGGGCTCACCGCGCTCAGCACCGTGGCGGCCATCGCCAACAACGTCCTCTCGGTGCGCGTGGGCGAAGGCGTCGCCCGCGACCTCCGCGAGGCCCTCTTCCAGCGCATCCAGCGCTACTCCTTCGGCAACCTCGACCGCCAGCGAACGGGCGAGCTCATGGTGCGGCTCACCAGCGACGTGAGCGCCGTCAAGATGCTCACCCAGGTCTCCCTCCGCATCGGCACGCGCGCCCCGCTGCTGATGCTGGGGAGCCTCGCGCTGATGATCACCACCAGCCCCAGCCTGGCCCTCACCCTGCTGCCGCTTCTGCTGCTCACCGCGGGGCTCATCGCCTTCTTCGTGCTTCGGATGGAGCCGCTCTTCCTGACGGTCCAGCAGAAGCTCGACGCCCTCAACGGGGTGCTTCAGGAGAACATCGCGGGCGTGCGCCTGGTGAAGGCCCTGGTGCGCGCTGACTTCGAGGCAGAGCGCTTCGAGGCCGCCAACGCCGGGATGACCGAGCGCTCCGTGAGGGTGATGCGCTTCATGTCCGCCATGACCCCGGCGCTCACCATGTGCGTCAACGCGGGCGTGGTGATCGTGATCTGGGCGGGCGGAATGCAGTCCATCCGAGGCGAGCTCACCGTCGGCGAGGTGGTGGCCTTCAGCAACTACCTGCTCACCACCATGACGCCGCTCGTCATGATGACGATGCTCTCCAACACCTGGGCCGCGGGCCTCGCCTCGTCGAGGCGCATGCAGGAGGTGCTCGACAGCGTCCCCGACGTGCGCGACGCCCCCGACGCGGTGTCCCTCCCCTCCTCCGGTCCGCTCACGGTGCGCTTCGAGGAGGTCTCCTTCACCTACCGCGGCGAAGGGGCCGAGCCCGTGCTGCGGGGCGTCTCGCTCTCCGTCGAGCCCGGGCAGACCGTGGCCATCCTCGGGTCGACGGGCGCTGGCAAGTCGACGCTGGTGAACCTCATCCCACGCTTCTACGACGTGAGCGCCGGGAGGGTGCTGGTGGGCGGCCGGGACGTGCGGGAGCTCACCCAGGCGTCGCTCCTCGCGGCGGTCGGCGTGGTCCCCCAGGAGACGGTGCTCTTCTCCGGAACGGTCCGTGACAACATCCGCTACGGCCTCCCCGGAGCGACGGACGAGCAGGTGGTCGCGGCGGCGAAGGCAGCCCAGGCCCACGCCTTCATCGAACGTCTGCCGCAGGGCTACGAGAGCCGGGTCGAGCAGCGGGGCGCCAACCTCTCCGGAGGGCAGAAGCAGCGCATCGCCATCGCCCGAACGCTGCTGCTCAATCCGAGGATATTGATCCTCGACGACAGCACCAGCGCGGTCGACGTGGAGACGGAGACGAAGATCCAGGACGCCCTCAACCACCGAAGAGGCGAGCGGATCACCTTCGTGGTGGCGCAGCGCATCAGCACGGTGCTCACCGCCGACCGGATCATCGTGCTCGACCTTGGCCGGGTGGCGGCCGAGGGCACGCACCGGGAGCTGCTCTCCACGAGCGCGATCTACCGGGAGATCTACGACTCCCAGCTCGGCAACGGGGTGTCGCCATGAGCGGTCCGTCGGCACCAGGCGCGGCCCCATCGGCGGTCGAAGGGATGCGCGGCGCCATGACCGGAGGCCCCCGCAACCTCGGCGGCGTGGCGCGCGCCCGAGACCCTCGCGGCACCCTCGCCCGGCTCGCCTCCTACTTCTCCGAGCACCGCGCCGGGGTCACGGTCGTCGCCGCGTGCATCGTCGTCTACACCACGCTCGCGCTCGCCGGCCCCTACCTGATGGGCGTCGCCATCGACCGCTTCATCGCCACCCGCGACCCGTCGGGGCTATACCCCATCGCGCTGCTGATGCTCGGGGCCTTCCTGCTGAGCAACGCCTTCCAGACCGTCGCCGGGTGGCTGATGGCGGGCATCTCCCAGCGCGCCCTCAAGCGCCTCCGGGCCGAGCTCTTCAAGCACCTCCAGACCCTTCCGCTCTCCTTCTTCGAGGCGCGCTCCTCGGGCGACCTGATGAGCCGGCTCACCAACGACATCGACGCCATCAACCAGGCGGTGGCGCAGAACATCACCTCGCTCCTGGCGAGCACGCTCTCCATGGCGGGCATCCTGGTGGCGATGTTCGTGCTCGACCGCTGGCTGGCGCTGGCGTCGCTGCTGGTGGTGCCGCTGATGCTCTGGTTCACGCGCTTCGTGACCGTGTACACGCGCAAGGGCTTCCGCGAGCTTCAGCGCCACCTCGGAACCCTCAACGGAGTGATGGAGGAGTCCATCGGGGGGCAGCGGGTGGTGACGGTGTTTCGCCGCAACGAGTCGGTGCTCTCCGGCTTTCGGGCGAGCAACGAGGAGGTCTACCGCGCGGGCGTCTACGCCAACACCTACGCCCTCTTGCTGATGCCGCTCACCACGGTGCTGGGCAACCTCTTCGTGATCGTGCTCGCGGGCCTCGGCGGCTGGCTCGCGCTCCGCGGCCTGGTGAGCGTCGGGGTCATCGCGACCTTCATCCACTATGGTCAGAACTTCGTTCAGCCGCTGCGTCAGCTCTCCAACCTCTACAACACGCTCCAGGCCGCGCTGGCGGGCGCCGAGCGGGTCTTCGAGGTGCTCGACCGCGCCCCCGAGACCGACGAGGGCAACGTCCCCTCCGCCCCGGTGCGAGGCGAGGTGGTCTTCGATTCCGTGACCTTCGGCTACCTGCCCGGGACTCCCGTCCTCGAGGACATCTCCCTCTCCGCCGTGGCCGGACAGACGATCGCGCTGGTGGGTCCGACCGGGGCGGGCAAGACCACGGTGATCAACCTCCTCACGCGCTTTCACGAGATCGAGCGCGGTGCCATTCGCATCGACGGCGTCGACATCCGAGACCTGAAGAAGGACGACCTTCGCCGCAAGCTGGGGCTGGTGCTTCAGGACACCTACCTCTTCGGGGTGAGCGTGAGGGAGAACATCCGCTATGGGCGTCTCGGGGCGAGCGACGAGGAGGTGGTGCGCGCGGCCGAGCTGGCGGACGCCGACCACTTCATCCGTCAGCTACCGCAGGGCTACGAGACGGTGCTCTCGGAGCGCGCGGGCAACCTGAGCCAGGGGCAGCGGCAGCTACTGGCCATCGCTCGCACGCTGCTGGCCGACCCGGCGATCTTGATCCTGGATGAGGCGACGAGCAGCGTGGACACCCGCACCGAGGCGCGCATCCAGGCGTCGCTGCTGCGGCTGATGAAGGGTCGCACCAGCTTCGTGATCGCCCACCGATTGAGCACCATCCGAGACGCCGACCAGGTGCTGGTGATCGACGGGGGGCGCATCGTCGAGCGAGGCACCCACCACGAGCTGCTGGAGCAGAAAGGCGTGTATCAGCGCCTCTACGCGAGCCAGTTCAAGGGGCAGCTCGAAGAGGCGTAGCCGGGCCCGACCTCACCCTGCGCTGGTAACAGTTCAAAGGTGGGGCAAGCCGCTCGTTTGACGCTGGGGTTCGCGCGTAACAGGTCAGGGGTGCAAGCCGCTGACGCTGGGCCGCGTTGCGTCCCAGGAACAGGTGACGACCCCGCGTTGCGGGGCTTCACTCCGAGACTCGATGCCTTCGGGCTCCAATCGATGTGCCGTGTACTCCATCGAAGTGGCATTCCTGTGCCCCGCGCTAGCCGCGCAGGCTGCACCCTGCAACCTGTTACGTGCGGCCGAGCTTGCCATCGCCCTGCTATCGGCCCTGCCAGAGTCCTCTGGCACCTTCCGTCGTGTCAGGGACCGCGCCGCGCATTGCAGGCGCCCTTCGACCATCCACACAGGAGGTGTCTCACATGACCGTTCAGACGCTCGAATCGTCATTGCCATCGATGTTGGGCGCAGCCTTGTCGCCTGAGATCATCCAGTTGAAATTCGATCATCCGGCCAATGACGACGTCGACTACCAGCGTCGGCGGGGATTGATCACCGAGGTGTCCCTCCGATATCGCGAGGGAGAGCCGGTGCCCAGGGTCGAGTACACCGAGGCCGAGGATGGGGTGTGGCGGACGATCCGCCAGCGCACCGACGAGGTGCACGCCCGCTTCGCGTGTCAGCGCTACCGCGACGCCTGGGCCGAGCTGGCGCTCGATCGGGATCACGTCCCTCAGCTCGCGGACATCAACGCCGTCATCAGCCCTCGCACAGGCTTTCGCATGAACCCCGTGACGGGCTTCGTGTCCCCCCGCTCCTTCTTCGGTGAGCTCGCCCGGGGGGTGTTCCTCTCGACGCAGTACATCCGATACGCCAAGACCCCGCTCTTCTCGCCCGATCCGGACGTGGTCCACGAGGTGATCGGCCACGCCCCGACGCTGCTCGACCCGCTGCTGGCGGAGCTCAATCGGCACTTCGGGCGTACGGCGCTCCGGGTCGACGACGCCACCCTGGAGAAGGTCATCCGGATGCACTGGTTCACCCTCGAGACCGGCCTCGCCATCGAGGACGGCCGCCCGAAGGCCTACGGAGCGGCCATCCTGTCGTCCCCGCAGGAGATGGAGCACTGTGTCACCCGCGCCACGCTTCGCCCTTTCGACATCGAGGACATCTGCGGTACCTCGTTCGAGCCCACGGTGCTCCAGGACCAGCTCTTCCTCTCCGAGAGCCTCGACGGCACCGTCGCCACCGTGAGCGCCTGGCTCGACACCCTGTAATCCCCAGAGAACCGCCCTAATCTACCTATGACACCCGACGAGTTTCGCCGCATCGGTCATATGCTCATCGACTGGATCGCCGACTATCACACCAGGGTCGAGGGCCTGCCTGTGATGTCCCCTGCGGCGCCCGGGGACGTCCGCAGCCGACTGCCGAGCACACCACCCGTCGAGCCGGAGTCCCTCGACGGGGTGATGCGGGACGTCGACGAGGTGCTGATGCCGGGCCTCTCGCACTGGCAGCACCCTTCCTTCTTCGGATACTTCCCATCGAGCACCTCCCCCGCCTCGGTGCTCGGTGACTTCCTGAGCAGCGGCCTCGGGGTGCTGGGTCTCTCCTGGCAATCGAGCCCCGCGCTCACCGAGCTCGAAGAGGTGGTCTGCGACTGGACGCGGCAGATGTTCGGCCTCCCGGACGCCTTCCACGGGGTCATTCAGGACACCGCCTCGACGAGCACGCTGGTGGCGCTGCTCTGCGCCCGGGAGCGCAGCACCGCGTACTCGCTCGCCGCGGGAGGGATGCAGTCCAGCCACCGGCGGCTGGTGGTCTACACCTCGGTGCACGGTCACAGCTCGGTCGAGAAGGCCGCCCTGCTCGCGGGCTTCGGCCGGGAGAACCTGCGGATGATCCCGGCCGACGAGCGACAGGCGATGCGCGCCGACGCGCTCGCAGAGGCGATCCGCGCCGACCTCGCGTGCGGCTCGGTCCCCTGCGCCATCGTCGCCACGACCGGGACCACCAGCACCACGGCGCTCGACCCCATTGCCGACATCGCAGAGGTCGCTCGCCGCCACGGGGTATGGCTCCACGTCGACGCGGCGATGGCCGGCTCGGCGATGGTGCTGCCCGAGTGCCGGTGGATGTGGCGCGGCATCGAGGGGGCCGACTCCCTGGTGATCAACGCCCACAAGTGGCTCGGCGCGGCCTTCGATTGCTCCCTGTATTACGTGCGCGACCCCGAGCACCTGATCCGGGTGATGAGCACCAACCCCAGCTACCTCCAGAGCAGCGTCGACGGTCAGGTGAAGAACCTCCGCGACTGGGGCATCCCCCTCGGGCGCCGCTTCCGATCGCTGAAGCTGTGGTTCCTTCTGCGGAGCGAAGGGGTCTCCGGGATACAGCGCCGGCTGCGCCGCGACATGGAGAACGCCCGCTGGCTCTCCGAGCAGGTGCTCTCCCGAGAGGGCTGGAGGGTGCTGGCCCCGGTGGTGTTGCAGACGGTGTGCGTCCGCCACGAGGCGCCGGGGATGGACGCCGAGGCCCTCGACCGCCACACCCTCGCCTGGGCGGAGCGACTGAACCGCAGCGGCGAGGCGTACATCACCCCGGCGAAGCTCGACGGCCGCTGGATGGTGCGGGTGTCCATCGGCTCGTACCCGACCGAGCGAAGGCAGGTCGAGGCGCTGTGGGAAGCGATGAAGCGCGAAGCGGAGGCTTCCCCCCCCCCCCCCCCCCCCCCCCAACCCCGACCCCCCCGCCCCCCCCCCCTCCCCCCCCCCCCCCCCCCCCCCCCCCCCCCCCCCCCCCCCCAGCGGCCCGCCGCCCCCCCCCCCCGGCGCCCCCCCGGGCCCCCCCCCTCCCCCCCCCCCCGCCCGGGGCGCCCCCCCGCCCCCAGGGGCCTCCCCGCGGGTGCCCCCCCCCCGCCCCGCCCGCCGGCGCCGCCGCCCCCCCCGCGTGCCTCCCGCGACGCCCCCCCGCCCGCCCCGCGCGGCCCCTCGCTGCAGGGCCCCGGGGGCGGCGCCCCCCCCCCCCCCCCGACCCACGCCCCGCCCCCCCCCCCCCACCTTCTCCCCCCCCCCCGCCCGGCGCCCAACCCCCCCCCCCCCCCACCGGCCCCCCCGGTCCCCAGTGAGAGTCCAATGAACATCTCCACCCTCCCGATCTACGACCGCGTCACGCGGTCCAACGTCGACGCCCTGCTGCGAGGCGAGGCGCTGGCCATCTGGATCAAGGGGCTCATCCCCGCCGACCACTGCGAGCACGTGTATGAGCGGGTGCGGGCGACCCCGATGAAGCCCCTCCCGATTCACTACACCCGCGAGGACGGCACCGCCGACTACCACCCCCACGCCAACGTCTCCCGCCCGGGCGTCGACGTGCAGCTCGACGAGTACTTCGACCGGCTGACGGCAGGGAGCGACGAGGCCCGCCCCGAGCTCCGCCGCGCCGCCATCGAGTCCATCATGGACGACTACCTCGCCAGCGTAGAGCCCTCCAACCAGGTCAATACGGTGCTGTGCGCGCCGTACCGTCGGCCCTGCGACGCCCTCTTCGATCACCTCAATGAGATCTGCGGCATCGAGCTGGCGGAGTTCAACGGCCGGAAGATGAAGTTCGGAACCCTTCTCTTGAACGGCAGGTCCGAGCGCTACGACGACCCGGCGGCCTGCCCGATCCACGTCGACACGGTGCCTGCGGTGCTGTTTCCATCGATCCAGGCGCAGCTCGGCGCGATCGTGTACTGCCGGGTCCCGAGCATCGGCGGCGAGCTCCGGGTGTACGACCACCCGCTCATCCCGAGGGACGCGCCCATTCCCCCGGAGGTCGATCACTCCTGTCCGTATCGCGCGCTGAAGCCCTCTGCGGGGGACGCGATCCTCATCAACTCCCGACGACCGCACGCGGTCATCCCCGGCGGCGACGACGACCGACTGGCCAACATCATGTTCATCGGGTCCAGCGGCACCTATCCCCTTCAGATCTGGACCTGACCGACTTCACACTACGATGAAGCCCCCGGCACAGACGCAGGAGGGGCGCGCGGTCACCTTCCTGCTGGCGACCACGCTGCTCTGGGGCGTCAGCTTTCCGCTGATCCGGGCGCTGTCGCTGTCCTGGCAGCAGCTCTCTCCCCACGCCAGCAGCTGGTTTCTCAGCAGCGTGGTGGTGGTCTTCCGCTTCCTGCTGGGCGGAGTGGTGCTCGCGGCGCTCAGCCCGAAGAGCCTCCTCGGCATCACCCGCTCCGAATGGACCCAGGGGATCGGCCTCGGGGTCCTGTGTGGAGTCGGCATTCCGTGGCAGGCGGACGGGCTCTCCTACACCCACGCTTCGGTGTCGGCGTTCATCTCCCAGGGCTACTGCGTCTGGCTCCCGCTCTACGTGTGCCTCTCCCGGCGGCGGCTGCCTTCGCTCGACCTCCTGCTCTCCATGGCGCTGGTGCTCTCTGGCATCTACCTGCTCTCCGGCGCCGAGCTCGGCTCGCTCCGCATGGGCCGCGGAGAGATCGAGACCGTGGTGGCCTCGCTCTTCTGCACGGCGCAGATCCTGTGGCTGGAGAGGCCGCGCTTCCGGGAGAACCGCAGCACCACCATCACGATCCTGATGTTCGCGGTGACGGGTCTGATCGTGGCCCCGGTGGCGCTCGTCTCCTCCGGGGCGCGGCGCCCTGGGGTCAGCTCCTCGGGCTGCCGCGCTTCGTCGAGGTGATGCTGGTGGTGACGGTGCTCTGCACCGCGGCGCCCTTCCTGATGATGAACCACTTCCAGAAGTACGTTCCTGCGACCGAGGCGGGGCTCATCTACTGCGCGGAGCCGCTCTTCGCGAGCGGGCTGTCGCTCTTCCTCCCGGCGATGCTCGCCGGGTGGATGGGGACGCAGTATCCGAACGAGGTGCCGAGCGCGACGCTGGTGCTTGGCGGGGTGCTGATCACGGCGGCCAACGTCTGGGCGCAGATGCGCAAGCGGGAGGCGGCCGGAGGTTGAGGCGTGCTCAGCGCCCCCGGAGATGCGGCACGCGCTCCCGTCGTACCGGCGTCGTCGCCACGAAGGAGGCCGCGCACGGGTACCACGCCACCTCGAGCTGCTCGAAGTCCACCAGCATCACGACCGGGTCGTAGCTGCTCGACAGCGTGCCCGCGTTGAGGACGACCACATGGCCGACCTCCCGCACCATCGGAAGATGGGTGTGCCCGTTGACCACGAAGCGGCAGCCGGCCGCATCGTCGAGCAGCCCCTGAAGCGCCCAGGACGGACAGTCCGGATCGATGGGGTCGTCGGGTCGGAGGCGGCTGAGGTCGTTGCGCCCGAGGCTGTGACAGAGCAGCGCGTCGCCGGACACCGTGGGGATCGTCTGCATCGCCGGCAGCCGCCGAAGCCACGCGACGGACCCCTCGGAGAGCGACTCCTCGGGCGTGGCGTCCGAGAGCAGCATCCTCCTCGACTCGGTGAACCACCGCTCGTGGTTGCCGCGCACCGTGGTGATCTCCCGGGAGCGGAGCGCCGAGATGCATCGCTCCGCGTCCCCCGCGCCGTCGATGACGTCGCCGACGCACACGACGCGATCGACCCCGACCGCCGCGAAGAACTCGAGCGCCGCCAGGAGCGTCTCGTCCTCCGCGTGCACGTCGCCGAGCACCCCGAGCTTCTTGATGGTCATGCGGTCCCCCTCAACCATGGCGAACCCTCGTGACCGCTCTCGCGGACACAGGGCGAGCCAGCGGACGGGCAGCGTCGCGGAACCCGCCCGATCCTCCCTCAGGATCCAAGGCTCGTTTCGTAGTTCGGGGTGAGGGATTCGAACCCCCGTAGCGGGTACCAAAAACCCGCGTCCTGCCATTAGACGAACCCCGATCAGGCTCCTGTCGTCGCGGCGGAACCCTACTCCACCCCCTCCCCCTCCGACAACCCCATGGCGAGCGGTGGTACCGTCCGCGGCCTCTATGGCACGCACCACCCCCGAGCTCATCGCCGCCAAGCGCGACGGCCACGCCCTCACCGCCGCCGACATCGCCCAACTCATCGCCGGCTTCGTCCGCGGCGAGGTCGCCGACTACCAGATGACCGCCTTCGCCATGGCGGTCTTCTTCCGGGGCATGACCCCCGAGGAGACCGTCGCCCTCACCCTCGCCATGCGCGACTCCGGCACCGTCGTCGACCTCTCCGACATCCCCGCCCGCAAGGTCGACAAGCACTCCACCGGCGGCGTCGGCGACAAGGTCTCCCTCGCCCTCGCCCCCATGGTCGCCGCGTGCGGCGTCGCCGTCCCCATGATCTCCGGCCGCGGCCTCGGCCACACCGGCGGAACCCTCGACAAGCTCGAGGCCATCCCCGGCTTCTCCGTCGACCTCCCCATCGCGCGCTTCCACGAGCTCGTGCGCGACGTCGGCACCTGCATGATCGGTCAGACCGCCGAGCTCGCCCCCGCCGACAAGCGCCTCTATGCCCTCCGAGACGTCACCGCCACCGTCGAGTCCATCCCCCTCATCGTCGCAAGCATCCTCTCCAAGAAGCTCGCCGAGGGCATCGACGGCCTCGTGCTCGACGTGAAGTTCGGCAGCGGCGCCTTCATGAAGACCCCGGAGCAGGCCCGCGCCCTCGCCCGCAACCTCGTCGACGTCGCCCGCGGCGGCGGAAAGGACTGCGTCGCCTGGCTCACCCGCATGGACCGACCGCTCGGCCGCACCGTCGGCAACGCCCTCGAGACCATCGAGGCCTTCGAGCTGCTCCACGGGCGCGGCCCCGACGACCTCCGCGAGGTCACCCTCACCCTCGGCGCCTCGATGCTCGTCATGGGACGAGTCGCCGCCGATGAATCCATCGCCCGCGCCATGCTCCTCGCCGCCGTCGCCGACGGCAGCGCCGCCAGGGTCGCCCGCGCCATGGTCGCCGCGCAGGGCGGTGATCCCCGCGCGGTCGATGATCCGAGCGTGTTCGCGAAGGCCCCGGTGCTCCTCCCCTTCCGCGCCTCCACCGGCGGGACCATCGTCGCCATCGACACCCACGGCGTCGGCATCGCGGGCGTGGAGATGGGCGCAGGGCGCGCTCGCACCACCGACACCATCGACCCCTCGGTGGGCTTCGTCTTCGAGCACAACGTCGGCGACCGGGTGAAGGCCGGCGAGACCATCGCGTGGGTGCACGCCCGCGACGAGGCCAGCGCCGCGAGGGCCATCGAGCGACTCACCCGGGCGGTGAGCGTGGGCGATGGGGCGGTAGAGGAGGTTCCGCTGGTGCTGGAGCGCGTGGGCTGATCAGCGAGGGGCGTCGGTGGAGACCCCGCCGTCGCCCTGCATCGGGTTGACCACCGTCCCGCAGAAGGCCCCTCGGCGCACCCCCGCGGTGGAGGCCACCGTGTCGTCGAAGCGGCAGGTGGTCCCCGCGGCGCGGCAGTCGAGGTCCGACGCGCAGCGCCGACGGCACTGCGACTGGTAGCACTCGAAGAGCTCAGGGAGATCGCCCGGGCCCACGCACTGGCTCGACTGGGTGCACGACACCGGGCGGGAGGGCGCCCCGGCCACCACGAAGCCCTGCGCCACGCTGGTCGCG
The DNA here is from genome assembly GCA_016704445.1 of Deltaproteobacteria bacterium. Classification (GTDB taxonomy): domain Bacteria; phylum Myxococcota_A; class Polyangia; order Polyangiales; genus SCUS01. The sequence continues at coordinate 79,842 of JADJAE010000019.1, read as the reverse complement.
ACCACCTCTCCCTGGCTGATCGCATACACGAACCACCAGTACTGACCGGGGTCCATGGTGTCGCGGCCCCACGGGGCGCCGAAGGTGCCGTCGCGGGAGATGCCCCGGCGGCCGAAGCGCACGGGCACGGTGCCGTCGACCGCCCGGTTGTCCCCCGGGGTGTTGCCGGGCTCCGCCGTCGACCACGCCCAGACCACCGCCGACGCGTTGGTGATGCGCCCGCTCACCGGGTCGAAGGTCGGCGGCTGACGCGACGCCATCACCACCGTCACCGCGCCCGCCACGCCCCGCAGCGGCTGCCACTGAAACGAGAAGCCCGAGGTCGCAAGAAGCTCCGTGTCCGAGCGGGGAGCCTCCAGCGCGATGCGAGCCTCCACCGGAAACACCGCCCTCGCCGGCGACTGGAACGAGCAGCTCCCCCGGCCGTCGGGCTCCCTCAGCGACACGTCGCAGCGAGCGTCGGGGTAGCACTGGCCCTCGATGGGAGCCTCCGGGTCACAGCGCCCCGACGGGGGCACGCACAGCCCCGCGAAGGCGCTCCCGGGGCGGCCGCAGACCTCGTTGCGGGCGTCGCAGTCGGCGGTGCGAACGCAGGACTGCCGGGTCGGGGCACCGAAGCCCGCGTCCTGGGAGCCATCCGGAGCCAGGCCCGTCGCCTCACTGTCGGCGCACGCGTGGAGCGCGCCCGAGGCGGCGAGCGAGAGCGCCAGCGAGGCCACCAGACGGAGCGACGATCGGGAGAGGGGGGTCATGGGTCTACTCCAAGTCCTAGGAGAACCCCGAGTTGCAGGAGGGATGCCGACTCGCTGGAGATGGGCGCGGAGCCCAGGTAGCTGAACTGCCGACCGCGCGATCCGACCGACGGGAGCCAGAGGGCGCGCAGGCCGGCGAAGACGGTCCACGGGCCCGCGAAGCGCACGCTGGCGAGCACATCGCCCAGGAGACCGAGGCGCGACGAGGCCTCGGAGAGCAGGGCGTCGTTGCTGCGGCGCTCCTCGGTGCGCGCGGCGAGGACCCCCGAGAGGATGCCCGTGAGGCGCAGCCGGTCGCCTGTGCCGCCGGGGGCCACCGTGACACCGGCGCCCGCCTCCAGCAGGCCGTAGGTGGCGCGGGTGTCGCCGTCGGGGGTGACGCGGGTGGTGGGTCCGACGAGCTCGGTCTCGCGGCGGTAGCTGCCGTAGGTGGCGCCGAGGTGCACGAGGCCGCGGATGCAGGTGTCGCCGAGGGGGCAGGTGTCGCCGGTGGTCTCGCTGCGGGTGGGCACGTCGATCGCCACCATGGCGCCGGGGGAGTCGCCGTGGAGCACCCCGAGGAGGGCGCCCACGCGGAGGGAGACGGTGCCCAGGAGGTGGCCCGGGTAGCGGGCGTGGACGTCGATGCTGCGAGCGGGATCGGTCATGGAGACGGACATCGGGGCGAGGCCGAAGTCGGGGGTGCGCGCGGTGAGCCCGATGGTTCCGGGGTCGGCGGCGAGGGAGAGCACGCACCAGTGGGAGCCGCGCGCGGGGTGCTGGCCGGAGCAGGTTCCTCGGACGACCTCGAGCTCTCGCTCGCTGCGGGCGTCGGCGCGCAGCTCGACCTGGCGCAGCCCCATGGGGGTGAGCTCTCGGCGGGTGTCGCCGCGCTCGACCTCGACGGAGAGGGACACGTCGCGGGCGCGAGGGAGCAGGGTGATGCGCACCTGGCGGGGACCGTCGCCCGCGGCGGGGAGGCGGGCCTCGCAGCCGAAGTAGCGGCGAGAGCCGAGGCCATCGACGCGCACGGTGTACTCCCCCGATGGGGGCAGGGTGATGAAGCGGCGGATGGGCGCGCCGGCCTCGTCGTCCTCGCGAACCCGGGTGGGCAGCGCCCCAGCGGGACCATAGGCGACGGGGATGAGCGCGCCGACGTCCCCGGGGGAGAGCCGCTCGCCGGAGAGGGCGTCGACGTAGTCGAAGACGTGCTCGGTGCCCGCGGAGGCGCTGACCGCCGCCACCGGGCGCGGCAACGGATCGGTCGAGGGGACGAGCTCGATGGCGCAATGGAGCTGGGCGAGGAGGACGAGCACGGCGGAGGACCGCGAAGGTATCACCGGGGCGGCGCGCTGTGCCCCCTGCGTTTGTCCCTCCCGGCCCAACGGGTGTACTGGCGCAGCCAACGATCCCCATGATGATAAACGACCTCTTCGCCCCGTGGCGCGACGCCTGGCTCCTGCACCTCGATGACGACCTCGTGGTGGTCGACAAGCCCGTCGGCGTCTCGACGCACGCGCCCGACCCCGCCCGCCGCGACGACGTGGTGAGCCGCTTGAAGACCTGGTGGTCGCAGCGCGACGGCGTCGCCGAGTCGTCGATCTACCTGGGCGTGCACCAGCGCCTCGACCGCGACACCTCCGGCGTGCTGCTCTTCGCCCGGCGCAAGGAGGCCAACAAGTCCATCGCCGCGGCCTTCGAGGGGCGCTCCGCGAAGAAGCGCTACCTCGCCGTCGTCAGCCCCGCCCCCCGCACCGACGGCGGAACCCTCGATGACCTCCTGGTCCCCGCCGACGACGGCAAGATGCAGGTGGTGGTCTCCAACCCGAGGCGCCCCGCGCCGAAGGGCGCGCAGCGGGCCGTCACCCGCTGGACCCTGGTCTCGCGCCACGGCAACCGCGCCCTCGTCTCCCTCGAACCCGAGACCGGACGCACCCACCAGCTGCGGGTCCAGCTCGCCGCCATGGGGACGCCCATCGAGGGCGACACCCTCTACGGCAAGGGGAGCGCACCCCGCCTCATGCTCCACGCGCAGTCCCTCACGCTGCCGCATCCGACCACCGGGAAGCCCGTGACCTTCACCGCAGCGCCCCCGAAGGAGCTGATGGCGTGGGCGAAGGGGGAGCCCGATCCGCGCTCCCTCGACGAGCGCCTGCTCGCCGCCGCCGACCAGCGCTGGGACCTCGCCCGCGACCCCGACACCACCGCCTTCCGTCTCGCCCACGACGGCGACGGCTTCGCGTCGACGCCCGTCGACGTGTACGGCGAGTGGGCGGTGGTCCACTGCTACGACGCCGCCCTCGACGAGGCGCTCACCGGGGCGCTGCTGGTGGGAGGGATGCGCGGGGTCTACGTGAAGCACCGCCCCAAGCAGGGCAACACGGTGGTCGACACCAGGAAGGAGTCGCTCGCCCCGAAGCACGCCGTGAGCGGCGAGGACGCCCCGGAGTCCTTCACCGTGAGGGAGCACGGGCTGAGCTTCGAGGTGCGCCTCGGGGACGGGCTCTCCACGGGGATCTTCCTCGACCAGCGGGAGAACCGCCGACGCATCCGAGAGCTCAGCAAGGGCCTGCGGGTGCTCAACCTCTTCGCGTACACGGGCGCCTTCACCGTGGCGGCGGCGGCGGGCGGAGCGTCGCAGACGGTCACCGTGGACGTGTCGGCGACGGTGATCGCGTGGGCCCAGCGCAACCTCGCGCTCAACGGGCTCACCGACGCGAAGCACGCGATGGTGACGGCGGACGTGTTCCCGTGGATGGAGGCGGCGAAGGCGAGGAAGCAGGTGTTCGACCTGGTGCTGCTGGACCCGCCGAGCTACGCGACGACGCGGGACAGCCGCTTCTCGGCGGCGTCGGACTACCCGAAGCTTGCCGCGCTGGCGATGTCCCTGGTGGCGCCAGGAGGCAAGCTGCTGGCGTGCACCAACCACCATGAGATCGCGAGGATGAAGTTCCGCCGGTGGCTGTATGAGTCGGCGCGCGCGGCGGGTCGCGAGGTCACCCAGGCCCATCGACTTCCCCGCGCCCGAGGGCACCCGCACCGAAGTCGGGCTCGGACCTGACTCGGCCCGGCGCCGCGGGCGCCCGCACCCCCCCCCCCCCCCCCCCCCCCTGAAGTCGGTGCCTGGTGACCGCTGAAACTAGGGGTGGGGCCGTCGTCGGACCCCTCTTCGCTGGGCGCGGCCGCGCGGGGAGGGGCCCACATCCCCCCCCCCCCCCGCCCCCCCCCCCCCCCCCCCCCCCCCGGGCACGGGCGAACGGGCTCCCCTGTTCCCCCCCCGGCCCCCGGGCGGGGGGGGCGCCCCGAAACAGCGTGCATCGCCCCGAAGCAGCGTGCATCGGGCCAGAACTGGCGTGCATCGGGCCAGAACTGGCGTGCGTCGGGCCAAACGGCGTGCGTCGGCCCAAACGGGCGTGCATCGCCCCGAACCGGCGTGCATCGCCCCGAAGCAGCGTGCATCGGGCCAGAACGGGCGTGCATCGCCCCCCGAGCACCCTGCATCGCCCCCGAACGCCCGCGCTTCAGCGCTCGGCGCGCGCGCTCAGGCAGCCTTCGCTCCCCGCGGGGAAGGCGCGGCAGTTGTCAGGCCGCAGCTCGTAGATGCTGCACTCGTTGCCGCTCAGGTGGACGCAGTCGCCGCCGCGCATCACCCGCAGCAGCCGCCTCCCCCGCGACTCCCTCACATGGTCCGCCGTGGACAGCTCCGGCCGCCCCGCCGTCGTCCAGCGCTCCTCGTCCTCGGGCTCCAGCAGCACCCGGTTCTTTCGACAGCACATCGCGCACTGCTGGCAGTCGAGCGCCTCGGCCACCATCGACGTCTCGTACTGCGCGTCGCGCTCGCACCAGTCCATCACGTGCTCTCGCAGCTGCTTCGGCAGCTTCACCCGCAGCAGCCCCGCCGCCGGGCCCGTCTCCACCTCGTCGAAGCCCTTCACCCCGAGGTCGAGCATCGCCCACGCCGTCAGCTCGGGGATCATCCCCTCGTCGCTCGGCAGCAGCAGCCACCACCGCGGCTCGGCCCGTATCACCGCGTGACCGCCCGCCCGCACATGCCCGATCGCGTTCGCCTCGAATCGTGGATCGTAGGTCCGCCACACCGGCCGCATTACGTCGCTCATGGAAGGTCCGTCGCTCTCTACACCAGCGCTCACGCCCTTGACGACCTGCACGGTCGCACCCGATGGTCCCGCGCATCATGCGTGACCGATTCCTCCGTGCCTGCCGCCGCGAACCCGTCGACCGTACCCCCGTGTGGTTCATGCGCCAGGCCGGCCGCTACATGGCCGAGTACCGTGCGCTGCGCACGAAGCACACCATCCTCGACATCTGCCGCACGCCCGAGCTCGCCCTGGAGGTCACCCTCCAGCCGCTGCGCAAGTTCGACTTCGACGCGGCCATCCTCTTCGCGGACATCCTCCTGCCCCTCGCCCCGATGGGCGCCTCCTTCGAGTTCGCCAAGGGCGAAGGGCCGGTCATCCACGAGCCCATCCGCTCCCGCGCGCAGATCGACAAGCTCCGCGTCATCGACCCCGAGGAGGACCTCGCGTACGTCCTCGAAGCCGTGCGGATGATCCGCCGCGAGCTCGACGGCAAGACCCCCCTCATCGGCTTCGCGGGCGCGCCCTTCACCCTCGCCAGCTACCTGATCGAGGGCGGACGCTCGTCCCACTTCGTCCTCACCAAGACCCTCATGTACCAGGACCCCGACTCCTGGAACGCCCTCATGACCACCCTCTCCGCCGTGGTGCTCCGGCTGCTCAACGCCCAGATCGACGCGGGCGCCCAGGCCGTGCAGCTCTTCGACTCCTGGGTGGGCCAGCTCTCCCCGGACGACTACGCCACCTACGTCGCCCCGCACGTCCGCGGCATCCTCCAGCCGCTCATGACCCGCGGCGTCCCGGTGCTCCACTTCGGCACCGGCACCGCCACCCTGCTCGAGGCCCAGCGCGACGCAGGCGGAACCGTCATCGGCGTCGACTGGCGCACCCCCCTCGACGACGCCTGGCGACGCCTGGGCGACGGCGTCGCCGTGCAGGGCAACCTCGACCCCACGCTGCTGCTCGCCCCCCGCGACGTGCTCCTCGCCGCCGCCGGCCGGGTGCTCGACCGCGCCGCCAACCGCAACGGTCACGTCTTCAACCTCGGCCACGGCATCCTCCCCGAGACCCCCGTCGACAACGTCGCCGCCGTGGTCGACTTCGTGCACCAGCGCTCGGAGCGATGACCGACCCGACCCCCCCCTCAGCCCACCATCGGGCACGCCTCCCGGGTCTCGGCCATCCGTGACGCGCTCAGGAATCATCCCCGCCTGGTGACGATTGGGGCCGCCTACGACGGCGTCGGCATCCCGGATGTGGTAGCCCTCGCGCGCCGCACCGGTGAGCGCATCGCCGACGAGGCCCCCTCTAAGGGGTCTCTGCCGTCTTCCAACGAGACACGGCGTCACCGCTCCAAAGCACAGCTCTCACGGTTCCCGCGGCGGTTACCGCACGCACGGAGTTCTTCTTGTCCACTGATTCTTCCAACATCGCCTCCTTCGCCTCGCTCGGCCTCTCGCAGGATTCCCTTAGCGCCCTCGCCCGCGCGGGCTTCACGCAGCCGACCCCCATCCAGGTCCGGGCCATCCCCCCGGCGCTCGCTGGCAGCGACGTCATCGGCTGCGCCGCCACGGGCACCGGCAAGACCGCCGCCTTCGCCCTCCCCATCCTGGAGCGCCTCACCAACAAGCGCGGCACCCGCGCCCTCGTCCTGGCCCCCACCCGCGAGCTCGCGGTGCAGATCGCCGAGCAGTTCGAGCGCTTCAGCGGCCCGCGCGGCCTCCGCTGCGTGACCCTCATCGGCGGCGTCGGCATGGGCAACCAGATCCGCGGCCTGCGCGAGATGGCCTCGGTCATCATCGCCACGCCCGGTCGCCTCATCGACCACATGAACCAGGGCACCGCGAAGCTCACCGACATCGAGGTGCTCGTCCTCGACGAGGCCGACCGCATGCTCGACATGGGCTTCAAGCCGCAGCTCAACAAGATCCTCGAGCGCGTGCCCAAGGTGCGCCAGACGATGCTCTTCAGCGCCACCATGGCCGGCGAGGTGGCGAAGTTCGCCGAGACGCACCTCACCAAGCCCGTCCGCGTCGAGGTGACCCCCACGGGCACCACCGCCGCGCGCGCCACGCAGCAGGTCTTCATGATCTCGCAGGGCGAGAAGACCGCCGCGCTGCTCACGCTGCTCTCCGAAGGCGGCGACAGCACCCTGGTGTTCACCCGCACCAAGCACCGCGCCGACAAGGTCGCCCGCTCGCTCGAGCGCGCCGGCCACGACGTGTCGCGCATCCACGCCAACCGCTCGCAGAGCCAGCGCCAGCTCGCGCTCGACGGCTTCCGCAGCGGCAAGTACCGGGTGCTCGTGGCGACCGACATCGCCGCCCGCGGCATCGACGTCGCCGAGATCGGCCACGTCGTGAACTACGACCTGCCCAACGTCCCCGAGGACTACGTGCACCGCATCGGCCGCACCGCCCGCGCCTCCGCGAGCGGCCGCGCGTCGAGCCTGGTGGCCTCCGAGGAGATGCCCCTGCTGCGCGACATCGAGCGCTACGTGCGCTCGCCCGTGCCGCGCGGGGAGATCAACAAGTCCTCGGTGGTCTTCCAGGCCGAGCTGCGGGCGATGATCGAGCGGCCGGAGCCCCCGCGCCCCCCGATGCAGCCCAACGGCCGCGGCGGATCGCCCCGCGGCAACTCGCAGCCCTCCCGAGGCTTCTCGGGCGGCGCGGTGAACCCGCCCCCGGCCCGCGCCCCGCGCCCCAGCTACTCCGCGCGCCCGCGCTGAGCGCCCCGCTCCTCCCTCTCCCTCCCCCCCCTCCCCCCCCTCCCTCCTTCCTTCACGCAGGATCTTCAGGGTGCCTCCGCACCCCGTGCGCGCTCCCGCTCGCGGCGGGTCCGCAGCGGGCGCAGCGCTCGCGTGGCCCTCGGATTGCTCTCATGGGTCTTCGGCGCCGACCGGAGTCTCCCGGTCGGACGAACCTCCCGCCGAGGAGCCGATGCCATGAGCAGACGTCTCGTTGCCTTGTGGGCCCTGGTCCTGCTGACCCTGCTGGCGGCGCCCGCCGCCGCGCAGATCGATCAGCGCCTCGTCGGCGTCTGGACGGCGCAGGCCGCGTCGCCGCTCGGCCCGATCCAGTCGCAGCTCATCCTGCAGCCCAACGGAAGCTTCACCCGGCTCACGACCGACACGAGCGGCCACATGAGCCGGATGTGGGGCGTCTGGTTCATCCCCGCGCCGGGGATGCTCCGGCTCAACGTCCAGGGCTATGCCCCGACGCACTACCGGGGCACCGCCATCGCCGCGCCGCCCAGCGAGCTGGTCCAGTACCGGGTCCTCGACAACAACCGCGTCCAGACCGGGACGGACATGATCTATCACCGTACCCAGTAAAACCCATTATCCCCTTCTCTCTCCCGCCCCTGCTCCTTTACCGTCGCAGATAATGGGAACCACATCCTCCACCGCACCTGCGCGGCGCTGGCTGCGTCGCCTCGTGATCTTCCTCGGCGTCCTCCTCGGGATGCTCGTCGTCGCCGCGATCGGCGTGTTCGTCCTGTCCAGCCAACGGCTGCAGCGGCGCTTCGAGGTGCCCGATACGGCCCTCACCATCCCGACGGACCCGGCCTCCATCGCCCGAGGCGACCACCTCGCGCACACCCGCGGCTGCCTCGACTGTCACGGCGAGCAGGGGCGCGGCGGCGTCTTCCTCCGCGCGATGCCCGTGATGGAACTCCACCCCTCGAACATCACCCCCGGCGGCCACACGGCGGGCTGGAGCGGGAGCGAGTGGGCCCGCGCGGTGCGCCACTGCGTCCGACCCGACGGGCTCGGCATCCCCTTCATGCCCTGCGGAGACTTCCGCTTCATGGGCGACGACGACCTCGGGGCGATCGTCGCCTACCTTCGCACGCTCCCCGCGTCGACGAACGACCCGGGCCCCACGGTGCTGGGCCCCGTCGGGCGCGTGCTCTTCCTCAAGGGCGACCTGCCCTACCTGGTCGCCGAGAGCATCGACCACCGCGCCCCGGTGCCCGCCGCCCCTCCCGCGGGTCCGACCGTCGCGTACGGCCGCTACCTCGGCGCGGGCTGCACCGGCTGTCACGGCCCCAGCTACTCCGGCGGGCGCATCCCCGGAACGCCTCCCGACTGGCCCCCGGCGGCGAACATCACCCCCGACCCGGCGACGGGCATCGGGGCCATGACCGAGGCCCAGTTCATGGCGGCCCTCACCGAGGGGCGCACCCGCGACGGGCGCACCATCAACCCGATGCACATGCCCTGGCGCCAGTTCGCCCGGCTCACCCCCGACGAGCGCATGGCCATCTGGAACTTCATCCGCACCCTGCCCCCGCGCCCTGCGGGAAACCGCTGATCTCCCCGCGTTTCGAGTCCCCAGACCGCTCGCACCCATGTGAGGTGAATTGACAAATGTCATTCCCCCGCCCCCCCCCAGGCCTTCTATTCCCGCCTGTGCCACCTCCCCGGCCTCGAAGCCTGGTCCCGGCGCTCCTTCTCGCGATGCTCCCGGTCGCCTGTGAAGACCCTGCCGCGTACGCCGACCGCTCTCGCCGCTTCGCGGACGTCCCCGCTGGGGACGGCTCGCGTCACGCGATCACGGTGCATCGCCCCGCCTCGCTCTCGGGCATCGTAGGCACCGAGCAGACGCCGCAGGGGCAGCCCGTGGAGGTCTCCTGCGGCACCTGCCACGAGGTGCTGCGGCCGCCGCCCGAGCTGCCCACCAGCGCGCGCACCCTCGGCGGGCCGCACTCGGGGCTGCGCTTCGAGCACGGCAGCAACGAGTGCCGCTCCTGCCACGACCCGGAGCGCTACGACCGGCTGCGGCTCGCGTCCGGCGACTCGATCCCGATGACCGACGCGCTGCGGCTCTGCGCGCAGTGCCACGGCACGCAGCACCGCGACTGGCTCCACGGCGCGCACGGCGGGATGAACGGCCACTGGGACCTCACCCGGGGCCCGCGGCTGCGCAACCACTGCGTCGACTGCCACGACCCGCACGCCCCGGCCTTCCCCCGCTTCCGTCCGATGCCGCCGCCGCCCGATGCGCCGCGCAGGAGTGCCGATCATGGATGAAAAGCCCACGCGCCGCGTCGCGCTGAAGGTGCTCGGGGCCACCCTCGGCGCCGTCGCCTTCGAGCGAGCGCTCTCCCCCCTGCGCGAGCTCGACAACATCACCAGCGTCGGTGACTTCCTGCAGAAGCACTACCGCGAGCTGTCGCGCGACGAGATGAACGCCGTGCTCCGGCGTCTCGAGGACGAGACCCAGCAGCGCTACGGGCGCGAGGTGACCATCCGCGACGTGCGCCCGACCGAGGGCGTGCAGTTCGCCTACGCGCTCAACCTCTCGGTGTGCATCGGCTGCCGCCGCTGCGTGGACGCCTGCCACGTCGAGAACAACCACGACCGCCCGACGCACCAGTCGTACATCCGCGTGCTGGAGATGACCTCCGGCTCGATGGACATGGAGCAGGGCAACGTCGGCTACGACCACACGGTGCCCGCCGAGGGGAAGTTCTACATGCCGGTGCAGTGCCAGCAGTGTGAGAACCCGCCGTGCACCAAGGTCTGCCCGGTGGAGGCCACCTGGCAGGAGCCCGACGGCATCGTGGTGGTCGACTACAACTGGTGCATCGGCTGCCGCTACTGCGAGGCCGCGTGCCCGTACCACGCGCGGCGCTTCAACTGGCACAAGCCGGAGATCCCCGCGGCGGAGATCAACCCCGACCAGTCGTACCTCTCCAACCGCATCCGTCCGCAGGGCGTGGTGGAGAAGTGCACCTTCTGCCTTCACCGCACCCGAGAGGGCAGGCTCCCGGCCTGCCTCGAGGCCTGCCCGACCGGGGCGCGCGTCTTCGGCAACGTGCTCGACCCCAACTCGGACATCCGCTGGGTGCTCGAGAACAAGCGGGTCTTCGTATTGAAAGAGGAGCTCGGGACGCGCCCGCGCTTCTTCTACTTCTTCGACGTTTAGAGGGAGCGACGAATGGCACACAGCGGCGTCCCCCATCATCTGAGCTACCCCCGGTTCCTGCTGAAGGTGCTCGACCGGGCCACCGACGGCACCTGGCGCTTCTACGCGTGGATGTTCGTGCTCACGGCGATCGCGCTCGTGGGCGCCAACACCTGGGCCTGGCAGGTCGCGCGCGGCATGGCCGTCACCGCGATGAGCGACCACGTCTCCTGGGGGCTCTACATCGCCAACTTCACCTTCGCCGTCGGCCTCGCGGCGGGCGGCGTGATGATGGTGATCCCCGCGTACCTCTATCACGACGAGGACATGCACGACGTGGTCATCATCGGAGAGCTGCTCTCCGTGGCCGCCATCGTGATGGCCCTCGGCTTCGTGGTGGTCGACCTCGGCCGACCCGACCGCTTCTGGCACATGATCCCGGGGCTGGGGAAGTTTCACTGGCCGGTGTCGATGCTCACGTGGGACGTGATCGTGCTCAACGGCTACCTCGCGATCAACCTCCACGTCTGCGGGTACCTCGTCTACACGCGCTACCGCGGCGAGCGCCCCGATCCCCGCTGGTACCTCCCCTTCGTCTTCCTCTCGATCATCTGGGCCATCTCCATCCACACGGTGACGGCCTTCCTCTACTCGGGCCTCGGCGGTCGCCCCTTCTGGAACAGCGCCCTCCTCGCCCCGCGCTTCCTCGCCTCGGCCTTCGTGACGGGCCCGGCCTTCATCATCCTCTCGCTGCAGCTCGTGCGGCGCTTCACGGCCTTCAAGGTCCCCGAGGGGGCCATCCGCCGGCTGCTCGACATCCTCCGCGTGGCCGCGCTGGTGAACCTCTTCATGCTCGCTGCCGAGCTCTTCACGCACTTCTACACGGGCGGCCACCACGCCGCCGCGGTGCGCTACCTCTGGCTCGGCATGCACGGCCACCACGAGCTCGTGCCCTGGATGTGGACCTCCATCACCCTCAACCTCGGCGCCGTGGCGGTGCTCCTCACCCCATCGCTGAGGGAGCGCCGGGTGGTGACCAACGCCGCCCTCGTCGCCATCTTCGCCGCCGTCTGGATCGAGAAGGGCATGGGGCTCATCGTGCCGGGCTTCGTGCCGAGCACGCTGCACGAGCTGGTGCCCTACGCGCCCTCGATCGCGGAGTGGAAGGTCACCGCGGGGGTGTGGGCGCTCGGGCTGATGGTGTTCACCGTGGCCCTCAAGGTGGGCCTGCAGGCGATGACCGGCGAGCTCCGCGCGCCAGGGGCGCAAGCCGACCTCGCCGTCGAAGAGAAGGAGGTGGCGTGATGCCCGTCGCTGGCCTGGTGGTTACGCTCACGGAGCTCGACCTGGTGCGCGATGAGGCCTGCGCGGCGCTCGCGTCGGACGCGCGCATCACCCTCGGCGAGATGCAGCGGGGCGGGCGCCTCCCGGTGGTGCTCGCCACCGACTCCGTGCTCGAGGAGCAGGACCTGATGAACGACGTCGCCCGCACGCCTGGCGTGCTGCTCGTCGACCTGGCCTTCGATGACTTCTCCGACGTCGGGAGTTCAGCTCCGACGAGCTGCCGCCAGCGTCGCGGACGAGAGGGTCGGATGGAACGCAGGGGATTTCCTCAAGGCCAGCGCGCTGGCGACGGCCACCGCGGTCGCCGGCCGCCGCGTGCTCGCGCAGGTCGCCGGGCGCCGCCCGCCACGCAGGCGGTCGACCCGGCCCTGGCCGCCCGCGTGGGCGACGTCACCTGGGGGAAGGCCCCATGCCGCTTCTGCGGCACCGGGTGCACCGTGCAGGCGGGCGTCCGCGGAGGGCGCGTGGTCACCATCGCGGGCGACCAGCTCGCGCCCGTCAACCGCGGCCTGCTGTGCGTGAAGGGCTACCACGTCGGCCTCGCGCTCTACGGCTCCGACCGGCTCACCCGGCCGATGCTCAAGCGCAACGGCCGGCACGTCCCGATCTCCTGGGAGGAGGCCGTGGACATCATCGCCCGACGGGTGATCGCGAAGCCCCGCGGGTTCGCGTTCTACGGCAGCGGTCAGTGGACCATCCCCGAGGGCTACGCGGCGCAGAAGTTCATGAAGGGGGGCCTCGGGAGCAACCACATCGACCCCAACGCCCGGCTCTGCATGGCCTCCGCGGTGACCGGGTACACCAGCACCTTCGGCGTCGACGAGCCCTACAACTGCTTCGACGACCTCGAGCACACCGACGTGGTGATCCTCTGGGGCAACAACATGGCCGAGATGCACCCGGTGCTCTTCTCGCGCCTGATGGACCGGCGCTCGCGCGGTGAGCGCGTCACCCTCGTCGACCTCACCACCCGGCGCACCCGCACCTCGGCCTTCGCCGACCACGTGATGGTGTTCAAGCCCCACGGCGACCTCGCGCTCGCCAACGGCATCGCCCACCTGCTCATCGCCAACAACACCTGGGACCGCGCCTTCGTCGAGCGCTACGTGAACTTCCGCAAGGACTCCGAGCGCCCCGACCTCAACGGCCAGGCGATGACCTTCGAGGAGTACCGACGGCGCATCGCGCGATACACCCCGGAGTATGTCGAGACGCTCTCCGGCGTGCCCGCGGCGGAGGTGCGACGGCTCGCGGGCTTCTTCGCCGACCGCAACCTGAAGGTGCTCTCGCTCTGGTGCATGGGCGTCAACCAGCACACGCGCGGCACCGCCATGAACCGGCTCATCCACGCCGTGCACATGCTCTCCGGGCACTTCGGCCGGCCGGGCGACGGGCCGCAGAGCCTCACCGGGCAGCCCTCGGCCTGCGGAACCGCGAGGGAGGTCGGGACCATCGCGCACCTGCTCCCGGGCGGACTGCTGGTCGCCAACGCCGACCACCGCCACAAGGCCGAGGAGATCTGGAACCTCCCTGCCGGGCGCATCAACGCCACGCCCGGCTACCACACGGTGCAGATGTGGAAGAAGTTCAGCACCGCCACGGCGCAGGGCGGGGACATCGACACCATCTGGGTGCAGGTGACCAACCCCGGGCAGTCGCTGCCCAACCTCGCGGAGCTGTTCGACCCGTCGCGCACCATGGCGGACAAGTTCCTGATCGTGTCGGACGTGTACCCGACGGCCACCACGCGCCAGGCCGACCTGATCCTGCCGTCGGCGATGTGGGTCGAGAAGAACGGCATGACGGGCAACTCCGAGCGCCGCACGCAGCAGTGGTTCAAGATGGTCGATCCCCCCGGGGAGGCCCGCGCGGACGTGTGGCAGACCGTCGCCGTCGCGCGCCGCCTCTTCGACCTCGGCCACCCCGGGATGCGCGACAAGGACGGCGAGTTCATCTTCCGCTTCCGCAACGCCGCGGGTGCGAACGTGCCCTCGTGGGAGTACCCACGCTTCCATGAGGTGAACGTCGACGCGCAGCTCTTCGAGGAGTACCGGCGCTTCTCTCGCTTCAAGCACAAGAACCTCGCCCCCTACGAGCAGTACGTGAGCCACCGCGGGATGCGCTGGCCCGTGATCGAGCAGCCCGACGGCTCGTGGCGCGAGACCCGCTACCGCTTCATCGAGGGCGAGGACCCCAACGTCGAGGCGGGCAAGCGCATCCAGTTCTATCACTCGGTCACCCACGACGACCGGGCGAGCCTGTGGTTTCACGAGCACGAGAACCCGCCGGAGATGCCCGACGCGCAGTACCCCTTCTGGCTCTGCACCGGCCGCGTGCTGGAGCACTGGCACTCCGGCTCGATGACCATGCGCGTGCCGCAGCTCCGACGCGCGATGCCCAACGCCTACGTCGAGGTGAACCGCGAGGACGCCGAGCGCCTCGGCATCCGTGACGGCGACACCGTCCCCCGGGAGAGCCGCCGCGGGCGCCTCTCGCTGCCCGCCTGGATCGACGGCCGCGCCTCGCCGCCTCCGGGCACCGTCTTCGTGCCCTGGTTCGACGAGCGGCTGCTCATCAACCAGCTCACGCTCGACGCGCACGACCCCATCTCGAAGCAGCCCGACTACAAGAAGTGCGCGGTGCGTATCGTTCCCGCCGGGACGCGGCGATGAGCTCGGCGCGGCTCTTCCACGTCATCGCCGCAGGCGCTGTCGGCGTCGCCCTCATGGGCCTCGCCACGAGCTGGCGCTCGGTGCCGACGGCGCGCCGCTACGCCCGGCCCGAGCCGTCGACCTCGGCCGCCCCGCTCGTCCCCACCTACGCGGCGGAGCGAGAGCGCCACCACGACAACCGGCTGCGCCACCCGGGCAACCTCCGCGCGATGGGCGCCGACCGACCCGCGATCACCGACCCCTCGCCCGTGGTCTCCGACGAGCGATGGTCCGCCGCGCTCGCCGCCCGCACGCAGCGGCGCGCGTACGACGGGGCGCCGCCGACGATCCCGCACCCCATCCGCCAGCAGGACTTCCCCAACTGCATGACCTGCCACGGCGAGGGGCTCCGCGTGGGCGCCCAGGTCGCGCCCGCCATCTGCCACGAGACCCACGTCTCCTGCGTGCAGTGCCACGTGGTCTCCGTCGACCCGATCCCGGGCGCGACGCCCGACGGGGTGATCCCCTTCGAGGACAACAGCTTCGCCGGGCTCACGCCCCCGCTGCGGGGAGAGCGCGCGTGGGTCGGAGCGCCGCCCACCATCCCCCATGCCACGAACATGCGCTCCAACTGCGGGAGCTGCCACGGCCCGCTCGCGCTCGGCCTGCGCACCAGCCACCCGTGGCGCCAGAGCTGCACCCAGTGCCACGCGCCCTCGGCGGAGCTCAACCAGCGCCCGACCTACGCGGGCACTCCCCCGCCGCTCGCCCTCCGCTGACAGGACACCCCTCCGCGTGAACGAACCCATCGAGTTTCCTGATCTTCACGAGTCGATCCTCGACGAGGCGAGGCTCGACGCGCTCTTCAACGACATCGCCATGGAGGCGCAGGTGCTCTCGGTGCTGCTCAAGGGCGGCGCGGAGGTGCTCGCCGAGGGCGGCGACGTCGCGCTCTCGGACGCGCTCTCGATGCTGAAGCAGGGCCGCGTCCGGGCGGTGCAGGTGCGCTACGTCCACAGGGGGCAATCGTGGACGGACACGCTGCTACGCACCGCGAGCGGCTACCGCGTGGTGCGCATCGCGGCGTAGGGGAGGATATCCCCGGTACGACCGCGAGGCCGTCAGCGAGGAGTCCGACGGTACGACCGAGAGGCCGTCAGTAACCCGAGCCAGACCCCAGCCCGTAAGGGCGGGGAAGAGACCGACCACGTCAGCCCAGTGCGGCCTCGCCCGGAGGGCAGAGACCGACCACGTCAGCCCAGTGCGGCCCGTTGGCGACGGGCTCCGGATCCGAGAACCGTTCTTCGTCGGTTCCCCACTCGATGACATCGCTCGTCGCGACGAAGACGCACTGGGCTGACGTGGTCGGTCGCTCCCCTCCGGGCGAGGCCGCACTGGGCTGACGTGGTCGGTCTCTTCCCCGCCCTTACGGGCTGGGGTCTGGCTCGGGTTACTGACGGCCTCTCGGTCGTACCGTCGGACTCCTCGCTGACAGCCTCTCGGTCGTACCGGGGACTCCTCGCTGTCGGCCTCGCGCTCGTACCGGGGAAGCGGTCGCTGACTGCCTCCCGCTCGCCGCTCACGGGCTCACCCCGCCGTCCTCCGTCGCGGGCGTGATCCACGGGACCAGCTCGCCGGGCCTCGGCGACACCATGATCGCGGCCTTGCCCGACGCCTCGTGGCACCCGTTGCAGGCCACGGCCGCCGCCCCGAAGGCAGCGGTCGCGGCGGTTGCATCGCGCCGCTCCACCGCGCGCGCCAGCGGCGCCATGTGCTCGCCCGGAAAGGCCCGCGCGGCGGGTGCGAGGTCGATGTGCACCGACGGAGGCGGCGCGGCGAGGGGGAGTTCTTCGAGGTCCTCGGTGAGCTCCTCGAGCTCGTAGTCTGCGAGCTCCCAGCGGCGCGCCGCGATGGCTCTCCCCAGCGTCTCGAAGCGACGCCCGATGGCCGACATCACCGGCCCGTAGCGCTTCGGCGGACCGCCCGTCTCCACGCAGGCGAATGGACGCCCCTCGACGACGATCGCCCCGGCCTCGACGCCCATCGCCCGCAGCGCGCGCACCGTCGGCCGGAGGCTCTCCGCGGCGGTGCAGTACGAGCGGCTCTCGGCGTCGAGCACCACCCGCGACACCCGAGCCCGGTCGTGGGTGACGGTGATGCCGCCCGCGCTGCGCACCGGCGCCCCGTCGCCGAGGATCGGGTGCACGTACTCGTTGTGCGCCGCATCGGAGGGCATCGGAGCGACGGCCAGCGCGCCGACGCCGGTGAGCACGAACTTGAAGCGTCGGCCGCTCGCGAGCGCGGTGAGCCCGGCGAGGTCGGCGGGGCGGACGATGCGCGCCGGGTCGCCCCCCGCGGCGCGCAGGGCCTCTCGCAGCGGCGTCACGTCGACCCGGCAGAGGTAGCGCGGGTCGTCCTCAGGCCGAGGGGCCGAGGGAGGGCGGCACGACAGCGTCGCGAGGACGAGCAGCAGCAGCGCCGCGCGGGAGACGCTCATCGTGAGGCCCTCGGGTCGTCCTTGGCGAAGACCAGGCCGAAGACCGCGAAGGCCACCCAGAGCCCCGCGAGGTGGGCGAGCATCCCGGCACCGCCGAAGCGCTCGAAGAGCACGCTCGACACCGGAGGGCCGAGCAGCATCCCCGCGGCGTAGAAGGCGTTGTAGATCGCGTTGGAGCGGCTGTAGTTCCATGGCTCGGTGACGACCCCCTGGAGCGCGAGGCTGACCGGAGAGATGGACGCCAGCGTGGCGCCCGCGACGAAGACCGCGACGGCCATGAGCGCGAAGCTGTCGAGCAGGATGAACGAGGCGGTCGTCGCGGCGCCGATGACCGCGAGCACGCGCATCACCTTGAGGTGGCCCACCCCGTCGGCCACGCGCCCTGCGACGTTGGAGAAGAGCAGCATGCCCGCGGCGAAGAAGGCCGGGACCAGGATGGTCTGCTCTCGGGCGATCCCTTTGGACTCGATGAGAAAGAGCGGGAGGAAGAGCACCACCGAGGCCTGGAAGTAGCCGTAGGCGAAGGTGCCGAAGCAGGAGGTCTTGATGCGCCAGAGGAGGGTCCAGGCGCTGACCGGAGGGCCGTCGGCGGCGGTGTCGTGGCCGTGGGTCTCGGGCACGTCGGCGTCGAGCTGCGCGAGCACGAGGATGCTGGCCGAGAGGGCGAGCGCCCCGGAGGCGAAGAAGGCCGTGGAGGTGGGGGCGACCGTGACGATCCATCGGGCGACGAGGGGCCCGACGACGTACCCGATGGCGACGGCGACCGCGTAGAGGCTGGTGACGTAGGCCTTGTGGTCGGAGCGGGCGCGAGACAGCAGGATGGTCTCGCTGCTCACCCAGACGCCCACGGAGAAGGCCCCGTCGAGGCAGCGCGCGGCGGCGATGGCGCCGTAGGTGTCGAGCCGGGGGAAGAGCGAGACGCAGGCGGCGTAGCCGGCGAGCGAGGCGACGAGCACCGCGCGGGCGGAGAAGCGGCGGATGAGCGCGCCCATGGGGAGCGAGAGCAGGACGATGCCGAGGGCGAACCAGGCCGCGAGCGTGCCGATGTCGTGCTTGGAGAAGTGGCGCGCGTCGAGGTGAAGCGACGTGAGCGCGATGGACACGCCGTAGCCCGCGCCGAGCAGGAGCGTGGCACCGAAGACGACGAGGATGTTGCGATCACCGATGCGCTTGAACACGGCGCGAAGGTAACCGGGGACGAGGCGGAGGCGACAGCTCGACGCTCGACGCTCGCCACTCGCCCGAGGACCTCCAGGCTGACCAGCGACCCCGCGGCGGGGTACCTTCTTGGGATGTCAGGTGACTCCGCGCGCGCTCTCGATCCGGAGTTCCCCAACCTCGACCCCGAGGTGGTAGCGGGCTATCGCAGCGCCCCGGAGCACCTCGTCGCCGAGATCATCGACGGGCAGCTCTCGCTCATCCCGCGCCCGCGGCGTCGCCACGCTCAGTCGGCGATCGCCCTCGGAAGCGACCTGCACAACCCCTTCAGTCGCGGGCGCGACGGGCCCGGCGGGTGGGTGATCCTCCCGGAGCCCGAGCTGCACCTCGGGCCACGCCCCGACGTCGTCACCTCGCGGGGTGGCGGCGTGAGCGCCTCCCGCCGGGCTTCCTCGCCGACGACGCGGCGGGCATTCCCCTCGCGCCCGACTGGGTGTGCGAGGTGCTCTCGCCGTCCACGGCGAGCGTCGACCGCGCGAAGAAGCTCCCGATCTACTGGCGCGAGGGGGTCGGCCACGCGTGGCTCATCGACCCGACCGCCCACACGTTGGAGGTGTTCCGGCGCCACGACCTCGGGTGGCTGCTCGTCGCGAGCCACGAGGGCGCGAGCGTCGTGCACGCCGAGCCCTTCGACGCCATCGCGCTCGACCTGGCGGGGCTCTGGGTCGACTGACGGCCTCGCGCTCGTGCCGGGGATTCCCGCCCGCCGCGTTCATCAGCCCTGATGAACCGCTTCATCAGCCCTGATGACCCCCCGCCCGATCACCCCGCCTGGGCGATCCACTTCTCCAGCTCGCCGATGATCACCCTCGGAGCCCTCCGCAGGGCCGCCACGTCCGCCGACCCGGTGAGCAGCATGATCGCCCGCAGCTCGCGCTCCACGCCCTCCAGGTAGGCCTCCGCGCCCGCGCGCCCGCCCTTCCGGTGCGCCTGCAGCACCGGCCTCGCGATGCCCGCCGCGCTCGCTCCCAGCGCGATCGCCCTCGCCACGTCGCTGCCCGTGAACACCCCGCCGGTGGCGATGATGGTCTCGAAGCCCGCCGCCGCCGTGATGGCCACGCTCGCCGCCGTCGGAACGCCCCAGTCCCAGAGCGCCTCGCCCAGCGCCCGCGCCTCGCCCGTCGCGCGCAGCGTCTCCACGCCCACCCAGGAGGTGCCACCCGCGCCGCTCACGTCGACGTGCTTCACGCCCGCCGCCCGCAGCTTCCTCGCCGCCGCTCCGCCGATGCCGTTGCCCGTCTCCTTGGCCACCACCGGAACATCGAAGCCGCCCAGCTCACGGAAGAAGTCCGCGCCCCCTCGGAAGTCGCGGTCGCCGCCGGGCTGCACCAGCTCCATCGCGGGGTTGAGGTGCACGCAGAGCGCGTCGGCCCCCACGTCGCGCACCAGCCCTCGGAGCACGTCGAGGCCCATCTGCCGCCCCTG
This sequence comes from Deltaproteobacteria bacterium, assembly GCA_016704445.1. GTDB lineage: Bacteria > Myxococcota_A > Polyangia > Polyangiales > SCUS01. Next base: position 59,967 of record JADJAE010000019.1, on the reverse strand, counting down.
CACCATGCCCACGTTGCCCAGCAGCAGGGTGGTCGGGGCCACCTCGCGCACGGCGTAGGTCCAGGCCACCTCGCCCTTGCGCTGCATCGCTCGCTGGCTGCCGAGGCCGAAGCCGTAGCCTCGCGCCTCGGCGATGGCGGCCAGGTCGCGGTTGATCGCCGCGGCCTCCGCGGTGCCGCCGGTCATCGCCGCGATCACCAGCGGGAAGCGCAGGGTCTTGCCCAGTAGCGTCACGCGCGTGTCGAGCGCGTCGGCGTCGAGGTCGGGCAGCGAGTCGTGCACCAGGCGCACGCACGAGAGCAGGGTGGTGGCGTCGCGGAAGCCCACCTCCCCGGTGGCGCAGAGGTCGATGTGGTCGCGCTTACGCTGGCTGATGTCGGTGCTCATGACGGTGCGTTGGACTCCCTGTGAAGCGCGGATGGGGTTAGCGGTGAACGGCGGGCGCGTCCAGGGCAACCACTCCCTCGCACGGGCGATCTCATCGCTCGGGCGCGTACTCCCTTCGACCGCTTCGAAGGAGCGAATGGCAAACCCATGGATGCGACCTTCTTGAGATTCGATGCGGTCCGCAGCGCCCTGGCGCTGGTGGCCTTTGGAGTCACCGGGTGCCTCGCCTGGTTGCATGGCGATGCCGCGACGAGGCCCGCCGACCGAGGCGATCCCGCGAGGTCGTCGGAGCGCCCGCCCGTGCGCTCCGTGGCGCGTCCCCTAGCGGCAGTAGCGCGGGCCCGCGGAGAGCGGCGCCACGAGGGTGCGGTAGTCGTTGTTGAGCTGGCCCCCGCGGCGGTCGCCGGTGAAGCGGTAGTAGTAGGCGTTGGAGCCGGGGATGCCCACGGCCTCGTAGGCCTGGGCGTCGGTGTCGGTGTTGCCGAAGCCGTAATCCACCGGGTGCCCGAGGCGGGTGCGCAGGGCGTTCAGCTCGTCGCGCTTGAAGGTGAAGGCCGGCGCGCCGGTGGCCCCGGTGAGGTTCATCATCGTGTGCACGAGCCCGGAGGGGAGGCCCCGCTCGCGGGTCCACTGGTGCGTGCGGGTGGTGAGCCACTCGGGGCGCGCGGACAGGTAGAAGATGATGTAGCCGCGGCGGGCGAGCGCCCAGAGGGTCTCCGGGGCGCCGACGTTGACGGCCGGCGAGGCGCCGCCGAAGACCGCGAGCCACTCGGCGGTCTCGCTCTCGGTGAGGGTGCCGTCGACGTCCGTGACCACGACGTGGGCGCTGTCGGGCAGCACCTCGATGTACTGATCGGCGAAGGTGTGGTCGCCGCGAACGACGTAGCGCAGCCGGTGCCTCCCCACGCCGAGCCGCGCGCTCGCGGGGATCGGGAAGTACACGAAGCCGCCGTTGTCGACGACGCCCTCGACGGTGGGGTGGTCGCCGTCGCGGGTGGTGCGCGCCACGCCGAGCCGCTCCCAGGTGCGGCAGTTGCGCAGCAGGAAGACCTCGACGTCCTCGTCGACCAGGTCGTCGTCGGCGGGGCCGTAGGTGAAGCGCGCGATGCCCCACTGCGCGTCGCTCTGGCGGAGGAAGAGGTCCCTGCCCCGGTGGCGCTGCGAGCCGAGGGTCACGGTGATGCGCGTGGTGATGTGACGCCACGAGGCGATGGCCGACGGCGTCGGCGGGGCGGCGTCGCACATCGGCGGCTCGTCGCAGAGCGCGCCCGAATCGGTCGGCGCCGGGACGTCGGCGCTCACCGGGACGTCGGCGCTCACCGGAACGTCGACGCTCACCGGGACGTCGACCGTCGAGGGGACATCCTCCGCGGCGGGGACGTCCATGGGCGAAGGCGCGTCCACGGTGGCGGGGACATCCTCCGCGGCGGGTACATCCGCCGGGGGAGGCGCGTCCACAGCGCCTGCGTCGTCGTCGAGGGTCGGGATCTCCGGGAGGCGGAACGCGTCGGTTGCCGCGTCGCTCGTGGGCGTCGGGTCGGCCATGTCGGCGCCCCCGCTACAAGCCGCGAGCGTCATGGAGAGCGCGACCCAGGTCTTCAAGGAAGCCATCGTGCGCGGGACTCTCGCACGAAGCCCACCCCTCGCGAAACGCCTTCGGGTGAGGTGTTTCGTCGCAGGGTGCGCGAGCGCAGCGTCGTGGGGAGGGAGCTGAGGGTGAGAGGCGCGATCAGCGCTGGTCGATGCCGACGTACTGGCGCTCGGTGGCGCCGGTGTAGATCTGCCGCGGGCGGCCGATGGGGGTCTTGAGGGCGTTCATCTCGCGCCAGTGCGCGGTCCAGCCCGGGAGGCGGCCGAGGGCGAACATCACCGTGAACATGTTCGTCGGGATCTTCAGCGCGCGGTAGATGATGCCCGAGTAGAAGTCGACGTTGGGGTAGAGCTTGCGCGAGACGAAGTAGTCGTCCTTGAGCGCGGTCTCCTCGAGGCGCTTGGCGAGGTCGAGCAGCGGGTCGTTGATGCCCAGCTTGGCGAGCACCTTGTCGGCGGCGACCTTGATGATCTTCGCGCGCGGGTCGAAGTTCTTGTAGACGCGGTGACCGAAGCCCATGAGCAGGAACCCGGAGTTCTTGTCCTTGGCCTTGTCCACGTACTTCTGGAGGTTGTTGCCGTCGTTGTGGATCATCTCCAGCATCTCGAGCACCTCCTGGTTGGCGCCGCCGTGCCGCGGGCCCCAGAGCGCCGAGATGCCCGCGTTGACGGAGGTGAACAGGTTGGCCTTGGAGCTGCCGACGATGCGCACCGTCGACGTGGAGCAGTTCTGCTCGTGGTCGGCGTGGAGGATGAGCAGCAGGTCGAGGATGGCGCGGATGTCGTCGTCGACGGCGTACTGCTCGGTGGGCACGCCGAAGAGGGTCTTGAGGAAGTTGGCGGTGTAGCCCAGCGAGGCGTCGGGGTAGACGAAGGGCTGGTTCTTCGCGTGCTTGTAGCCCCAGGCGGCGAGCACCGGGAGCTGCGCGAGGATGCGGTGCGTGGCGAGCTCGACCTCCGCGGGGACGTTGGGGTCGTTGGCGTCATCGTTGAAGGCCGAGAGCGCGTTGATCGCGGAGCCCAGCATCGCCATCGGGTGCGCGTGACGGGGGAAGGCGCGGTAGAGGTGCTTGAGGTCTTCGGGCACCAGCGACTGCGCGGCGATGCTGGCCTGGAAGGCCGCGAGCTGCGACGCCGAGGGGAGCTCCCCGTAGAGCAGGAGGTACGCGACCTCGATGAAGGTCGACTTCTCCGCGAGCTGCTCGATGGGGTAGCCGCGGTAGCGCAGGATGCCCTTCTCGCCGTCGAGGAAGGTGATCGCGCTGGTGGTGGAGGCGGTGTTCAGGAAGCCGGGGTCGAGCGTCACCAGTCCGGAGCTGGATCGCAGCTTCGCGATGTCGATCCCGCCCTCCTTCTCCGATCCCACGGTGAGAGGGAACTCCAGGGTCTTGCCGTCGTAGTTCAGGGTGATGTTCGCCATCGGACGATTCCTCTCAAACGATGCGGTTGCGGTGTCGGGAGCGGGAGAATACGCAAAGCGCTGCGGAGGTCCATGGGGTTCCGCACACGGCACTTCAAGCGGTCAACGGGGATGCGGCAGGATGCCGCTCAGGGTGCAACGGATGCGTCGCCGCTCAGCCGGGGGTGCTGTTGGCGTCGGCCGGGACGATCACGAACACCTGGATGGTGTCAAGCACCGACGAGGCTCGACCGAGCACCTCGATGGTCGCTCGGAAGAGTTGTGCCGCGCCGCTGGTGTTGCGGTGGAAGTCGTTGAAGAAGGTCACCTCGAAGGTGACCACCGTCGACGGCGAGACGTTGTAGAAGGTCGTGGCGTCGAAGCGGTCGAAGCCCGCCGGGGCCGCGGGCGTCCCCCGCAACGGGACGATGCGCTGCATGAACTCGTCGGTGCGGCGCCCGGCGGCGAGGCGGGTCTCCATCGGGTCGCCGACGCCGCGACGGGTGACGTCCTGCCGGGTGCCCTGGGCGAGCGTGGTGATCGCGGAGATGACGTTGGCGGCCACCGACGAGGGCGAGCCCCGGAACGCGATGGGCATCCCCGCGCCGTCGAGGGTGCGCGAGTCGCGGGCCAGCGCGACGGCGTTGGTGTACGTGGCGGTGGAGAGCACGTCGATGCCGATGAAGTAGGCCTCGCGCCGGCGAAACTCCGCCACGAGCTGCGTCCACGTCGCGGCCATCGGGACGCCGGAGTAGAAGTTGGTCGTCGGCATGGCGGTGCCGTTGTGCCAGGCGGCGTCGGAGAACAGCACGATGATGGGCACGCGCCCCGGGCGGAAGCAGCCCCACCCGAAGGCCGTCGCGTCGCCGCCGCAGTCCGCCGCGGTGGCCATCCGCGTGGGGGTGCCGCCGTACTGCGGCAGCCCGAAGCCCGAGAGCAGCGAGTGCATCGCGGCCACCTGCGACTCGGGCTCGTCGCCGCCGCCCGAGGCCGCCAGCCGGGTGGTGGCGTTCTGCGAGAGCATGGGGTTGGCGTCGAGGCGCTGGAGCACGCGCAGCGCGAAGTCGCCGCCGCCGTTGGCGAAGTCGCGGTGCTCGGACATCCCGTAGCGCATGTCGGCGCCGGGCCCGATGGCGCGCACGATGCCCGGGACGATGGTGGTGCTCAGGGTGTTGCGCACCGCGGTGATGGTCCCGCTCATCGACCCGGTGGTGTCGACCAGGAACATGATGTCCGCGCTTCGGATGCGCGTGGAGAAGTCGAAGGAGCGCGTCTGCGGCCCCATCGGGTCCATGTACGGGAGGGTCACGTAGAGCGACCCCGCGGGCGGCCGGCTCATCGGGTCGGTGGGGCTGCTCCCTGCGGCGCTCTCGGTGAGGTCGCCGACGCCGTCGCCGTCGGTGTCGGCCACGCAGGGATCGGTGTGCGTCCGCATCGCCTCCTCGCGGTCGGTCAGGCCGTCGTTGTCGGCGTCGCGGTCGCGCTGGTTGGCGTACCCGTCCATGTCGCAGTCGTCGGGCAGGTCGCCGCAGGTGAGCGCCGGACGCGCCGCCGACGCGAAGCCCGGGTAGTTGCGCCGCGCCTCGTCGACGTCGGGCACGCCGTCCTCGTCGCTGTCGGTGTTCTGGTAGTCGGGCATCGCGCCCGCGGCCATCGCCGTGCGCAGGAAGGGCGAGCCCTCCAGGTCGTCGGAGATGCCGTCGCCGTCCTCGTCGCGACAGGGCGGCGGGCCGGTGTCGATCCCGACGTCGACGACGAAGCCGGCATCGACGCCCGCCCCGGCATCGACGCGCGTCGAGCCGTCCGGGGCGCCGAGATCCAGCGGGGCGACCGCGTCGCGTGCGTTGGGCACATCGGCCGCCCTCGGCACATCGACCGGGCGTCCGGGGTCAGGTCGGACTGGTAGATGTCTTCGGGGGCACAGGCCGCCGCGGCGAGCGCGACAGCCAGGATGGCGCGGACCTTCATGGGCTTCGACTCCAGGGCGACGGGTGATCGGGACCCTTGGGGGTCCGCTCAAGCCCTGCGGAGTCTATCGTCGCTCGGTCCGCGACGACAATCGCCGACGGAGCGCTTCAGGGCGAAGGATCAGGCCCGGCCGGGGTGCTGCGCCGCGGTACGACGCGCCAGGCCAACCGCGTCATGCACGGTGAGGCCGCAGTCGCCGGTCGAGACCAGGCCCTCGCGGCTCCAGCGGGAGAGCGTGCGGATGGTCGTCTCGACGGTGGTGCCCACCAGCGCCGCGAGCTCGGCGCGCGTCAGCCGCAGCGGAATCAGCGTGGAGCCGTCTTCCATCTCGTCGCCGAAGCGCTCGCCAAGCTCCATGAGCGTGGTCGCGAGCCGCTCTTCGGCCGAGGCGGTGAAGAGCGCGAGCCGGCGGTTGGCCACCGCGCCCGACCGGCCGAGGCCGATCGCCAGGGCCAGCGACGCGGGGCCCGACTTCTCCAGCGCCGCGAGCATCACCTCGCGCGGCACCCGCACCACGATGACCGACTCGGTCAGCGCGAAGGCGTCAGCGTCGTAAAACCCTGCCTCGAGGGCCTCGGCGTCGCCGACGCTCTCCCCGGGGCCCGCGAGCCCCAGCACCAGGTCGCGAGAGGGACCTCCCGGCATCAGCACCTTCACCAGGCCGAGGCCCACCAGCACGAAGCTGCTGGCCGACTCTCCGGACCTCCAGACCGCCTCACCTCTCCGCAGCCTCTGCTGGGTGGCTGTCTTCGCGATTTCCTCCAGGGCGTCTCCCGTGATGCGAGAGAGGGCCGCGTGTCGTCGAAAGACCGATCGGACGTCCATGATAAAGCCTCCAAAAGTTCGGGATGCTGGAATGAAGTGCAACGCATGGACCAGGGTCAGCAGACACCCTGATCTATTCCGGGCGACCGCTCTTTTTCATGGCATTTTCGTTGCGAACCTGGGCCGCTCGCGCTCGACCCCGCGCCCCCGCCGGGCACGACATCGCCATCGCGGGGTGCGCAGGAAGTATCGAACCCGCGACGCGAGCGCCCTGTGTGTGGGCGGATCACCGACGAGCGACGCCCAGTGCTTGCGCGCCTGGGGCTTCTGTTGCTACCGACCCTCCCGTGAACCTGCGAAGCATCGGGTGGCCGCTCGCGTCCGTCGTGGCAACGCTCCTCGTCGGCTGCGGCGATGACAACAACCGCCTGCTCGACTCGGGCGTCGACGACCTCGGCGTGATCGACGTCCCGCCGGCCGACCTCGGAGCCGCGGACTCCGGCGCGCTCGACACCGGCAGCGATGTCGCGGTCGACCGCGGAGCGTCACTGGATGTCACACCGGACGTGCGCTCGGACGCCAGCGCCGACGCCGGGGCCCTCGACGCGGGCGCGACGGACGTACCCCGCGCAGACGTGACCTCGACCGACGTCCCCATGGACGCAGGCGCGGCCGATCGCCCGGAGGTGGGCGCTGCCGACGCGGGCGCCGCCGACGCGGGCGCGGCCGATGTCCCCCGCGTCGACGCCACCGCCACCGACCTGGGTCCCGCCGACGCAGGCCCCGCCGACGCAGGCCCCGCCGACGCAGGCAGCCCTCGGGGCACGCCCGTGATCGACGGCGTCATCGGGAGCGACTGGCCCGCCGGCGCGATCGTCGCGACCAACGCGGTGCCCTCCTCGTGGGGCCCGACGCTCAACGCGCTGCGCTCGATCCGCGTCGCGTGGGACTCGAGCCGCCTCTACCTCGGCATCAGCGGCACCGTCGAGGCGACCAACGCGATGATGGTGTTCATCGACCGCGACTACCTGCCGGGGATGACCGCGACGGGCGTGACGGCGATCTCGACGCTCACCGACGGCGTCGGGTCGCTCGACAACGCCATCTCCTGCAACATCACCGAGGCGCCCCTCGGCTTCGGCGCCGACATGGTCTGGGGCACCCGCGGGATGCTGATGAAGACCGCCACCGTCCTCGACGCCTCCATCGGGCTTCGCGACGTGAGCTGCCCCACCTGCCGCAGCGACTTCCGCTGGACCCTCGGCGACGCCGCCGTCTGCGTGGGCGGCGCGACGCCCGCCTGCGAGGTCTCCATCGAGTGGAGCGCCCTCTACGGCAGCGCACCGCCGCCGGTGCCGATGCTCGGGCTCTTCGTGCGCATCACCAACGCCGAGGGCGACAGCCTCGCCAACAACCAGTGCCTGCCGCAGCAGGGCGATGGCGACCTCCCCACCACCGCCCGCCGGGTGCTCTCCTTCAGCCCCGGTCTCTGACCGTCACGGAGCGCCCGCCGCGCTCGCGGGAATGAGCAGCCGGTAGGCTCCGCTGGCGTCCGCGGTCGCCCTCGCCACGCGCAGCACCACGCCCGGCGCGTCGCCCTCGCGCAGCCGCACCAGGGCCTCGACCGTGGCGAGCGGCGACGGCGCCCCTCGCGCGTCCCGCACCACGCCGCGCACCAGCACCGGCGCCTCGAGGGTCGTGTCGAAGTTGCTCACCCGTCGCGCCACGCAGATGGGCGCGCCCAGCGTCACCGGGAAGCCGGAACTCTCCGCGGGCTCGACCAGCAGGCGATAGAGCCCGGGGTTGAGCTCCACCTGGTAGGAGCCGTCCGCCGCGGTGACGGTCTCCGTGGTGGTCGCCCGGCTCGCGAGCGCTCGCATGTCGGGGTCTTCGAGGCAGGGGTTGGTCGGCGCCGCGTCGTGGTAGGGCACCGCGGTCACCCGAGCGCCTCGCACCGCCAGCCCGTCGCGGCCGAGCACGCGCCCGGAGAGCGAGGGCCGACGCTCCAGGGTGAACACCTGGCCGGCCTGCTCGGTGGCGTCGGCGCGCACGCGAAACCCGTGCTGCACGGCGCTGCGGTAGGCCTCGCCCGCGGGCGTCACCACCACGTCGTAGTCGCCCGGAACCAGCCACGCCCGGAAGCTCCCGTCGGCCTCGGTGACCGCCCTCGACTCGTACCAGCTCGTCGCCGCGGGGATGCCCACCGGCGGGCGCATCGCCGCGCGCAGCGTCACCGTGGCCCCGCGCATCGAGCGGCTCTGCCCCTCGCCGTCGAGGCCCTCGACCGAGGCGCGCACGTCGACGCAGCCCACGCAGGGCCCGTTGGGCGCCGGGGCGCCGGGGACCACCGGGCGCGCCGCCGTCGCGTGCGTGAGCCCGGTGAGCTCGGGCAGCACCACCCGCAGGTCGCGCCCGCTCGGGGCCGCCGCGGCGAGCGCCGAGCGGGGGATGTCCACGATGAGCCCTCCGCCCGCGCCGTTGTCCGCCGAGAGCCGAAGCGTCCAGCCCTCCGGAGCCCCGGGGGCCATGCTGCACGCGAAGCGCCCCGCGCTCCCCTCGGTGCCATCGCCCGCGGTGGAGCTCACCGTGGAGAGCACCCTGCTGTTGGCCGCGGGGTCGACGGCGCGCGCCACGAAGCCCGCGAGCGGCTGCCCGGAGGCGGCCTCGACCGACCCGGCCCAGCGCGCATACGTGGTCGGGTATGCGATGTCGAAGCGCTGCATCACCGCGCCGCCTCGCACCTCGAAGCCCCGCTCGAAGCGCGGTGGAACCGTCGCCGCCAGCGTCGAGGCGGGGCGCACCAGCACGTCGAAGAGCCCCTCGGTGAGCGTCGCCGACCAGGTGAACGAGTCGCGGTCGCGGGTGAGGTTGGGCGACGCCGTGGTGCCGGCGACCGCCTGCACCGGGGGCGACACCCCCGCGAGGTCGGTGGGCGTGAACTCCAGCGTCGCGGGGATGTAGCGCCCGGCCGAGTCGGGGTCGGCGGGCACCGTCACCACGCCGTAGACCACGCGCGGGGCGCGCAGCGCGAGGTCGACGCTCTCGTCCGCGAGGATGCTGCGGGGCCTGGTCAGCGTGGGGTACGCGTCGGCGCTCACCCGACCGGTGGCCGGGGTCACCGCGAAGAAGACCTCGGCGCGGGCGCGGGACACGCACCGATGCGTGGCGAGGTCGCAGGTGGCCCCGGGGCAGTCCCGGTCGGAGGCGCAGCGCTCGGCCTCGCGGCCCACCACCGGGCTACCATCGAGGCAGGCCGCGGGGGCGAAGAGCAGCCCGAGGAGCAGCGCGCGAGGGGCCCTCATGGCTGCACCAGGAAGCGGCAGCGCTCGATGGCGTCGTCGACCCCGCCGTCGCCGCTGGGGATGGTGCCGCCGCGCGGGCGCACGAAGATCCACCAGGTGCGGAAGTCGACGTCGCCCTCGCGCTCGGGCGTGCGGAAGTTGCCGCTCAGCCGGAGGCGCGAGGACACGTAGAGCTCGACTCGGTTGCAGCCCACCTCGGGCAGCCGCACCGTCTCCCGGATCTCCCGGCGGCGGTTGCCGTCCGAGGGAAACTCATGCGGCTGCGGCTGGTTGATCGGGTCGCAGTTGGCCCCGCCGTCCTGCGGCACGCAGTCGCGGTCGTCGTTGACGAAGAAGCGCCACTGCAGCAGGTCGTTGACCCCGTCGTCGTCCACAGGGACGCGGAAGGCGTAGGTCGTGAGGTCGGCCTCGTCGATCTCCAGCAGGGCGCCGAGGCGGGGCGTGGTGATGCCCTGCACGTCCTGGATGCGCGGCGGAGTCAGGGGCGTAGGCACCCGCACCTCGTCGGTGCGCGTGATCAAGCACGAGGACAGCGGTGTGGTCAGGGCAAGCATCAAAGCGATACGACGCACGACAGCGAGATCCATACCACGACCCCCAGGAAGCCCACAGAAGCAGCGATTCCACGTCATGCGAGCGATCGAGCGGGCGCAGAGGCACTGACAATCGTGTCGCGGTTTCCGGCGCGCAGGAGCGTGACATATCCTGTCCGACACGTCGTGAGAGATCGGGTGCGGTCGCCCGCCGGAGCCGATACGATGGCGGGGCGATGATCGGACGTCTTCAGGGTCGGGTGGTGTCGGAGTCTCCAGACGGCATGGTGGTCGTCGACGTGGCGGGCGTCGGGTACGAGGTGCTGGTGCCGCTGGGCACCCTCGGCCGGTGCACGCCCGACGCGGAGGGGCGGGTGACGCTGCAGGTCGTGACGCACGTGCGCGAAGACGCGATCACCCTCTTCGGCTTCTCCGACGACCGCGAGCGCTCGGCCTTCCGGCTGCTCACCGCCGTGGCCGGCGTGGGTCCTCGCATCGCCGTGTCGGTGCTGGGCGTGCTGCCCTCGGGAGAGCTCGCTCACGCGCTCGCACGCAACGACGTGAAGAAGATCACGTCGGTGCCGGGCGTGGGCAAGCGCATCGCCGAGCGCCTGGTGCTGGAGCTCAAGGACAAGCTCACGGGCCTCTCGTCCGGCGGCGTCGGGGCGGTGATCGCCGCGGGCGCACTTACATCCCCGGTAAGCCCGGTGGCGGCGGTGGGTCCTGGCGCGGCGCTGGTGGCGGCGCTGGTCAACATGGGCTTCAAGGCGCCAGAGGCCGAGCGGGTCGCCGCCGAGCTGGCGCCGCGCATGGGCGAAGGCCTCGACGTGCTGGTGCGCGAGTCACTCCGTCGGCTCGTCCGCTGAGGGCTTCTCGTCCGGCGGCGCGACGGGCGGCTCCTCGGGGGCGGCGGGTCCCTCCGCGGCGAGGCCCACCTCCGAGAGCCTCGCGGTGAGCGACGCCTGGCTCTCCTCGGAGAGCTCGGTGTACTCGCGCAGCATCGGCAGGTCGCGCAGCGAGCGCAGCCCGAAGAACTCCAGGAAGAACCTCGTCGTGCCGTAGAGCAGCGGGCGCCCGGGCTCCTCTCGGCGGCCGATGGTGCGCACCAGGTCGCGCTCCAGCAGGATCTTGAGCGCCGAGCCCGTGTCGACGCCGCGCACCTCGTCGATCTCCGGTCGGGTGATGGGCTGCCGGTACGCGACGATGGCCAGCGTCTCGACCTGCGCCCGGCTGAGACGCACCGGCTTGGCCTGGAGCAGCTCCCTCACGAAGGGGGCGTTGCCCGCGCTCGACCGGAAGAGCCAGGCTCCGGCGACCTCGTCGAGGTGTATCCCGCGCGGCTGGTACTCGGCCTTGAGCTCGTTGAGGAGCTTGCGCACGTCGCGCGCCTCGGCGCGGGTGATCTTCGCCAGCTCCACCACGGTGATGGGGTGGTCGCTCGCGAACACCAGGCTCTCCAGCACCGTGCGCAGGTGCTGCTCGGAGACCGAGCGGCCGATGGCGCGGGCGAGGCCCGGCGAGGCGGGGAGCTCGTCCTCGGGGGCGCCCTCCTGGGGCTCCTCGGGCGCCTCGTCGCCGCCCTCCTTCGGGTCGCCGATGGTCATCGCCAGTCGTCCCTCACGGCGGCCCCGGGGTCGGTCACGTCGGTGAGCACCAGGGTCACGTGGAGCTGCTCGTAGTTGCCCGACTGGTAGAGCCGGGTCATGCGCAGGCGGGTCATCTCCAGCAGCGCGAGGAAGGTGACCACCAGCTCGGAGGTGCTGCCGTCGTCGTCGAAGAGCTCGTCGAAGCGCATCGAGCGGCGCTCCCGGAGGCGCTCGACCAGGACGTTGATGCGGTCGGCGATGGAGACCCGCTCGGGGGTGACCTCGTGCGCGATGGAGAGCTTGCGCCGGGAGAGAAGCTTCTGGAACGCCTCGATCATCGCGATGGCGGGGAAGGGCGCGAGCGGCGCCTCCCCGGTGGACTCCGCGGTGACCTCCATCCCCCTCGGGAACACGTCGCGCCCGGCCACGCCGCGCGCGGCCAGCTCCTCGCCCGCGGCGCGAAACTTCTGGTACTCGAGCAGCCGGCGCACCAGCGCGACGCGCGGGTCCTCGCCCTGGTCGGCGTCGGGGTCGACGTTGAGGTTCTCCTCCGGCGGAGGCGTCGGCAGGAGCATCCGCGACTTGATGTGCGTGAGCGTCGCGGCCATCAGCAGGTACTCCGCCGCGAGGTCGAGGTTGAGCGCCTGCATCATCGAGACGTACGTGAGGTAGCGCTCGGTGATGAAGGAGATGGGGATGTCGAAGATGTCGAGCTCGTGCTTCTGGATGAGGTGAAGCAGGAGGTCGAGCGGGCCCTCGAAGACGTCGAGCTGCACCCGCACCAGCGGGTCGTCGGTGAAGGGCTCGTCGAGCGGGTCGATCATCGGGGTCTCAGCCGCGGGGGTGGAAGCGCGCGTGCGCGGCCTGGAGGTGCGCGACGGTGACGTGCGTGTAGATCTGCGTGGTCACGATGTCCGCGTGGCCGAGCATGGTCTGCACGGCGCGCAGGTCGGCGCCGCGCTCCAGCAGGTGCGTGGCGAAGGAGTGGCGGAGCTTGTGCGGCGAGATGGGGCGGTCGATGCCCGCGACCAGGGCGTAGCGCTTGAGCAGCTTCCAGAAGCCCTGGCGGGTCATGGCCGAGCCGAAGTGCGTGACGAAGAGGTCGTTGGCCGCGCGTCCCTTGGTGAAGGTGCCGCGCACGGTCTGGAGGTAGAGCAGCAGGGCCTCGCGGGCGACCTCGCCGAAGGGGACGAGCCGGCGCTTCTCGCCCTTGCCGAAGGCCGCGAGCACGCCCTGGTCGAGGTCGACGTCGGTGACCTTGAGGTTCACCAGCTCGGAGACGCGCAGCCCCGAGGCGTAGAGGAGCTGGATCATCGCGCGGTCGCGCACCCCGCGGGGGGTGCTGGTCTCCGGCGCGGAGAGCAGGGCCTCGACCTCCGGGAAGGTCAGCACGTGGGGGAGCTTGCGAGGGAGGCGCGGGCCGGTGACCAGCTTGGTCGGGTCGTTCTTCACCCGCCGCTCGGCCACGAGGTACTTGTAGAACCCCCGCAGCGCCGAGAGCTTCCTGGCCTGGGCGCGCGCCGCGAGGCCCTCCTTGGAGAGGGCGATCATCCAGGCGGCCACGTCGCCGCCCTCGATGTCGCAGAAGCCGCGCTGCAGCTCCTGCCGCACGAAGACGGCGAAGCGCACGAGGTCCGTCGCGTAGGCCTCGACGGAGCGCGGGCTGAGGCCCTTCTCCACCCGGAGGTGCGCGAGCCACGCGTCGAGGAGCTGATCGTCGTCGGACACCCGCGGAAAGCTACGAGGCCGGAGGGGTCGAGAGCCAGTTTCGGGCCGAAGCGTTGCGTATGGGCGAACCCTGGGGCTATGGTGCGCCGGCGTCGCGCGGCGCGTTCGGGCCCATAGCTCAACCGGTTAGAGCACCTGACTTATAATCGGGAGGTTTCGGGTTCGATCCCCGATGGGCCTACTCACCGCGCGGTACAGCAGTGCTTGCGACCCGCTTAGTGGAGAAGACCCGTTGCGCGAACAGCTCCTAGCCCTGGAAGAACTTGCAAAGAGTGACCTGGCGTGGCGCCAGATCGACGTCGAACTCGCCGATGTGGATGCCCACCTGGTGGCCACGCGATCCGACGTCGACCGAATTCGAGACCTGCTCGATCGAGAGCGCTGCAGCTGACCGAGGCCCAGCGGCTGAAGCAGACCCACGTCGACGAGCTCGCCGCCATCGACGAGAAGACCATCCGCTCGAAGAAGCGACAGGAGGTCGCCCGCAACAACCGCGAGATGGAGGCGATGACCCGCGAGATCGAGGTGCTCAAGCGCGAGCGCGAGGAGCGCACCGCGGAGGCCACGAGGCTCGACGAGGTGGTGGCCGCGGTCGGGTCGCAGCTCAAGCAGCACGAGGAGGACTTCAAGGGCCTCACCGACATGCTCGCCAGCGAGGAGTCCGAGGCGGTCAAGACCCGCGAGGCGCTGCTCGCCCGCAAGGAGCTGCACCAGGGCGCCCGCAAGGAGCTCACCGGCCGGGTGCGCCCCGAGATCATGCGCATCTACCAGATCGTGCTCAACCGCCGGGGCACCGCGGTGGCCGAGTGCCGCGATGGCATCTGCCGCGGCTGCTACATGGCGACCCCGCCGCAGCTCTACAACGTGATGCTGCGCGCGGAGAAGCTGATCCAGTGCCCCAACTGCCAGCGCATCCTGCTGCCGCCGAACCTGTCTCGCTGAAAGAACCGAAACCCCCCGCTATGCTCGTCGCCTGTCCGAAGTGCCAGCGCACCTACCCGGCGGAGGGCAGCACCTTCTGCCCGCACGACGGGTCGAAGCTGCTTGCCATCGACGACGTCACGCCGGTGCGCGACGCGAAGGACCCGCTGGTCACCAGCACCGTCGCGGGGCGCTACGAGCTCCGTCGGGTGATCGCCAACGGGGGCATGGGCCGCGTCTACGAGGCGCGGGAGCTCACGCGGCAGGAGCGGGTGGCGATCAAGATCCTGCACGCCGACGTGGCGGAGGACGAGGTGAACATCGAGCGCTTCCGGCGCGAGGCCACCACGTCGCAGCAGCTCGACCACCCCCACGTGGTGAAGGTGATGGACTTCGCCGCCACGGCGATGCTCCCGGGCCGTCCAGGCAAGAGCTGGTTCCTGGTGATGGAGTACCTCGACGGGGAGGAGCTCCGTCACGTGCTCACCCGCGACAAGACCATCCCGGTGCACCGCGGCATCCGGATCGTGTCGCAGCTCGCGCTGGCGCTCGACTCGGCCCACGCGCGGGGCTTCGTGCACCGCGACCTGAAGCCCGACAACGTGTTCCTGGTGCGGGGTCCGGACGGCGACACGGTGAAGCTCCTCGACTTCGGGTCGGTGAAGTTCACCAAGGGGCAGGACCGCGGGCAGAAGCTCACGGTGATGGGCACCACCATCGGCTCGCCCTTCTACATGTCCCCCGAGCAGGCCCAGGGGGCGCCCGACCTCGACCAGCGCACGGACGTCTGGGCCGTCGCGGTCATCGTCTACGAGATGTTCGTGGGCAAGGTGCCCTTCCACGCGTCCAACGGCGCGCAGATCCTCTTCAAGATCCTCGGCGACGAGGCGATGCCTCCCACCTTCGCCAACGACCAGGCGCCGCCGCAGCTCGACGACCTCCTCCACAAGGCCCTGCGCAAGGACCCCGCCCACCGCTTCCAGCACGCCGGCGAGTTCGCCGAGGCGCTGGGGCGGGCCTTCGGCCTCTCGGGCACCCCCGCCGAGTGGGCGACGATGTCCGAGCACGCGGTCCACGCCGCCCTCGAGGCCGCCACCCACGTGGTCCCTCCTGAGCCGCCGCCTGCGCCCGCGGCTCCCATGGAGCCTCCTCCTCCTCCGCCGCCGGTCGCGTGGCAGCCCCCGGTGGCCCCTCCTCCCCCGCCTGCGTCGTGGTCGCCCGGCTCCTCCCCCTCGATGAGCGTGCCGGTGCGCTCGACGCCGGCCTGGATCTACCTCGCGGCCGTGATCGGGGTGATCGCCCTCGGGGCGGTCGCCTTCCTCGCGCTGAAGTGAGCGAGCTCGACGCGTCGCCAGAGGTGATCGTGCTGGGCGCCGGACCCGCGGGGCTGTCCGCCGCGCTCTGGTGCGCATCGCTCGGCCTCTCGACCCTGCTGGTCGAGGCGCAGCGCGAGGTGGGCGGGCAGCTCCGGGTGATCCCCTACGCGCTGGAGAACGTCCCTGGCATCGCGTCCATCGAGGGCGTGACCCTCGCGGAGGTGCTGCGGTCTCAGGCGATCTCTCAAGGCGCGACGCTGCGCTCGGGGGTGGGCGCCCGGCTCGACGCGGCCTCGCTGCGGGTGCACCTCGACGGCGTCGCGGAGCCGCTCTCCCCGCGCGCGGTGGTGATCGCCACGGGCGTGCGGCGACGGCGGCTGGGGGTGCAGGGCGAGGACGAGCTTCTCGGCAGGGGCGTGGCCTTCAACATCGGGCGCGATCCGGAGCGCTTGAAGGGCGCGCGGGTGGTGGTGGTCGGCGGCGGCGACGACGCGGTGGAGCACGCGCACCTCGCGGCGATGCACGCGCGCTCGGTCACGCTGCTGCACCGGGGAGAGCGGCTGAGCGCGAGGCCCGCGCTGCGCACCGCGGTGGAGGCGCACGCCAACGTGACGCGCCGGCCGCGCATGCGCATCGAGGCCATCGAGGGCGACTCGGCGGTGACCGGCGTGCGAGCGCACGGGCCGCACGGGGCGGAGCGCATCGAGGCGGACGTGGTGTTCGTGTGCGTCGGCCCTGAGCCGGTGAGCGAGGGCTACGGCGTGGCGACGGACGCGAAGGGCTATGTGCGGGTCGACGCCCAGGGGCGGACGTCTCGCGAGGGAGTCTTCGCGGTGGGCGACGTGTGCAGCGCCGAGGCGCCCACCATCGCCCACGCGATGGGCTCGGGGTCGGCGGTGGCAAAGGCGATCCGAGCGATGGATGGTGGGACGAGACCGACGGTGGCGGTGGTGCGCGGAGCGAGCGACCGGCTGGGGCTGCGGGGCATCTCGCTCCCGGCGCGCATCGGCGCGTACCCGAGGGAGAAGGGCCGGCAGCAGACGCTGACCTTCGACCTGGACTTCGACGTCGACGCGGCGCGCGCGGCGACGGCGGACGCGCTGCGCGACACCATCGACTACGCGGCGGTGACCGAGGCGATCGCGGAGATCATCGCGCGGCAGCACTACAACCTGATCGAGACGGTGGCCGAGGTGGTGGCGACCACGATCCTCGCGCGCTTCCCGACGCAGCGGGTGCGGGTGCGGGTGACCAAGCCGGGGGTGCCTCAGCGGCGGGCCGCGGCGGTGATCGAGGTCGAGCGCTCGCGGGGCTGAAGGGCTTTACCGGAGGACGTAAAGCCTCCGAAGGGGTCTAGAAGGTTCCGCTGACGGTGATGCCGTCGCCGCGGAGCGAGGGGAGCACCTGGAGGCTGGCGCGGCGCGGCGTGGAGCTGCTGGTGGCGCCGTAGATGGCGGCCCCGATGGTGAACGCGGCGGCCGCGCCCGCGACGCCGCCGGTGATGGCCGCGATCAGGCGGTTCTGATCGACGGCGTCGGCGTAGGAGTACCCGAGGGCCTGGTAGTAGCTGCGGCGCGAGGGGTCGGTCTGCGCCTGGAACAGCGCCACGATGCGGTAATAGTCTTCATCGAGGGAGTTCGAGTAGACGAAGAACCCGATGGCCGTGCCCCCTGCGGCGATGGTGACGGTGAGGCCCGTCCAGAAGCCGGCGCCGACGCCTCGGGCGCCAGAGCTCCCGGGATCGACGGGCGGCGGGACGGTCACGCTCGGCCCCGTCACCCGACGGGCAAGGGGTAGCAGCGGAGCGGGCGGCGGCGGGCGACGCGCGGGCTCGACGCGCACCACCGGCGGGGTGACGTTGACGTTGGTCGCAGGGGTCACGACGGGCGGCGTCACGGCGACGACGGGCGGCGGCGGACGGGGCGGGGCGACGACGGGCGGGGCTGCGATCGGCACGGGAGGCGCGGCCTCCGGGGCGACGCTGCCGATGAACGATCGGTTGCGGAGGATGTCGAGGGTCAGGGTGACGGTGCCGCCGCCCTCGACGCGCGCCTGGTGCTGCACGGTTCCGCCGCCGGGCTGGCGGGCCTCGATGACGTGGGGGCCGGGGCCGGTCTGGAGCGGGCGACGCAGCGGGGCGGTGCCGACGAGGTCTCCATCGAGGTAGACCTCGGCGCCCGGCGGAAAGACCAGCACGTTGATGGTGGCGAGGTGTCGCCGCGCCTCGGCGAGGGCGGTCTCGATCTCCGTGCGCTGCTGCGGCGACGGGCTGACCGTCGGGTCGTTGAGGAAGCGCTCGAAGGTCGAGATCGCGTCCTGCGGGCGGTTGAGGGCGACGTAGCAGTTGGCGATGTTGACCAGCACGCTCGGGTGGGGACGGATGCGGTACGCCGTGCGAAACGACTCGAGGGCCTCGGCGTAGTGCTGCGCGGCGTAGGCCTGCACCCCGGATTGAAACGCCACCCGCGCCTCGTTGGTCTGGGCCGCGGCGCTCGGGGTGTGGCTGAGCGCGGCGAGGGCGAGCGCGCCCGCCAGAAGGATCTCTCGGGGTGATTTCATGCGTGTGTCTGGCCGGGGAGCGTAACGCTCAGTACGGGCTCTCTGTCACGAATCCTGCGCCGGAGGGCGCGCGGGGAGCGGCCGCGGGGCGCGCAGGCTCGGAGGCTGCCGGTGCGCGAACGCGAGGCGCACGAGCGACCGGCGCCGGGCGGACGGGCTCGCGAATCACGCGGTGACGTACGAGAGCAGGGGCAACGGGCGCCGCAGCCATGACCACGGGGGCCGGTGGTGCGGGAGGCGGAGGCTCCGGGGCCGCGACGACCGCGGGGGGCGGAGGCTCAGGGGCGGGAGGCGGAGGCTCAGGGGCCGCGACGGGAGCCGCGGGCGCGACGGGCTCCGGGGCTGCGACGGCGACCGCGGGCGGCGGAGCGGGCTCGGCGACGGGGGCCGCGGGGGGCTCCGGCGCCGCGACGGGAGCGGGCTCGGGGGCCGGGGTGCTCGGGGTGTTGCTGGAGCTGCTGGCGAAGCCGACGAAGAGGGCGCCGGCCAGGAGCATCGCGCCTCCGACGGCCGCCCAGACCTTGTTGTTGCTGCGCTTGGGGGCCTCGAAGGCGTCGTCGCTGGAGCGCCTCGCCACGGGGGGACGCATCGAGGGCGGCCGACGAGGGGGAGCGTCGCTGACCTTCGCCGAGCCCGACATCATCGAAGCCTCGACCGGGGCGACGCCCACGGCCTTCGCCGGGGTGGTCGTCGTCGGGGCGGGCGTCGGCAGGGAGGGCGTCGCCTCGACGGCCGCGGAGGCGAGCATGGAATGGACGGCCGCGCTCGGGGCCGCGAAGGCGTTGGCGGTCACGGCGACCGGGGGTGGAGAGGAGAGCGTCGCGTGGGCGGCGTCGAGGCCGAGCTCCCAGCTCGGGGTGATGGCCAGCGCCGCCCTCTCGAACTCGTCGTCGCTCAGCGTGCCTTGGCGCCAGAGCGGCTGTTCGGAGGGGCGGTGCGTCGATTCATCCAGTGCAGTCATCAAGATTTGGCCTCACCCGGTGCGTCGCGCGGCGTCCACGCTAGCGCCTCGACTTCCAGGGCGCAACGGAACGTCACGCCCGCCTCAGATCGTCCGTCAGCGTGGCACCCGAACCGCACGCGCTCGATGCGGGTGTCACGCTAGGTCGATGGGCGCTCCGACCGCGGCACACGCGCCGACCTTGGGTGACGCGCCGCGCGATCTGGTCTTCGCGCCGGGTCGGGTCTAGAGTCCGCGCGCCTTCAGCGGACACAAGCCCGAGCGGCGCTCTCCGTCGCGGGCCATTCTTATTGTGAGCGACGCCAATTCCAGGGGATTTCTCCCCATTGAACTCGAAGCCATGGCGCGCGCGGTGGCGGCCTCCCACCGGGGCGTCCCCTCCCCCAATCCCCCTGTCGGCGCGGCCGTCGTGTCCAGGGGCGAGCTCGTGGGCGTTGGCCACCATCGCCGCGCGGGGGAAGACCACGCGGAGGTCATGGCCCTCCGCGAAGCGGGCGAGCGGGCGCGGGGCGCGACGGTGTTCGTGACGCTGGAGCCCTGCAACCACCACGGGCGCACGGCCCCGTGCACCGAGGCGCTGCTGCGCGCGGGCGTCGAGCGGGTGGTCTTCGCGGTGTCCGATCCCAACCCCCACGTGAGAGGCCACGGGAGGGACACCCTCCGAGCCGCCGGGGTGGTGGTCGATCACGGCTTCGACCCCGAGGCGCAGCGGGCCGCGGAGCACCGCATCGCGCCGTGGATGCGCTTCATCACCAGCAGCCGCGCGCACGTCACCCTGAAGGCCGCGATGTCGCTCGACGGCTGCATCGCCACGCGCGGCGGAGAGAGCCGGTGGATCACCTCACCCGAGGCGCGCCGGGACGGCCACCTGCTGCGGGCCTCCTGCGACGCGGTGCTCGTGGGGAGCGGCACCGTGCTCGCCGATGATCCGATGTTGACGGCGCGGGACGTGCCCTTCGAGCGCATCCCGGTGAGGGTGGTGGTGTCCCGCGACGCCCGGCTGCCGATGGGGGCGAAGCTGGTGTCGACGGCAAGGGAGGTCCCGACCTGGGTGCTCTGCGCCAGCGACGCCGACGAGGCCCCGAGGAGGGAGCTGGCGGACGCCGGGGTGCGGGTGCTCGCGGTCGCCCGGGGAGAGGGCGGCGGCGTCGACCTGGGGCTGGGCCTGAGAGCGCTCGCGGCGGAGGGCGTCGTGTCGGTGCTCTGCGAGGGCGGCGGAACGCTCCACGGCAGGCTTCGCGACGCGGGCCTGGTCGACCGGGTGGTTTGTTACCTGGCCCCGATGCTGATGGGCGGCGCGGGGCTGAGGGCGATCGGCGGCGCCGGGGCCGAGCGGCTCTCGGACGTCACGCGGCTGTCGGACTGGTCGGTGCGCCCGGTGGGGCCCGACCTGCGCATCGAGGCGGAGGTTCGCTGAAGTGTTCACGGGGATCATCCAGGCGGTAGGCAGCCTCCGCGCGATCGAGCGCCGCGGGGCTTCGGCGTGGCTGAGCGTGGCGTGTCCCTTCGCGAAGCTTGAGCTCGGGGAGAGCGTGGCCGTGGACGGGGTGTGCCTCACGGTGGTGCGCGTGGTGGACGGCGGGTTCACCGCGGACGCGAGCGCCGAGACGCTGGCGCGCACGACGCTGGGCGAGCGCTCGGTGGGGCACCGGGTCAACCTGGAGCGGGCCCTGGCGCTGGGCGATCGCATGGGCGGGCACATCGTGGCGGGGCACGTCGACGGCGTCGGCGAGCTGCGCTTGCGGGAGCGGGTGGAGAGCGCCGAGCGGGTGGTGTTCCGCGCGCCCCGGGAGGTGCTTCGGTACATCGCGGAGAAGGGCAGCGTGGCGATCGACGGGGTGAGCCTGACGGTCAACGCGGTGGCGGGGGAGACCTTCGAGGTGATGCTGGTGCCCTTCACGCAAGGGGCGACCACGCTCTCCGATCGGCGCGCGGGCGACCGGGTGAACCTGGAGGCCGACGTGATCGCTCGCTACGTGGCGAGGGCGTTGATCTGGGAGCGCGAGGCTCCAGATCCCGGCGCGGCGGGCGCGGAGAAGGATGCCCGATGGCGGGCGCTGCTCGATGGCTTCGGGAAGGGACAGTGACGACGATGCTTGAACGAACCCCAGAGGAGCGGGTGCGCCTGGCGGTGGAGGCGATCCGCGCGGGGCGCATGGTGATCCTCACCGACGACGAGGACCGCGAGAACGAGGGCGACCTGGTGCTGGCCGCGGAGCTGGTGACCCCGGAGGCGATCAACTTCATGGCGAAGTACGCCCGCGGGCTGATCTGCCTGACGCTCACCGAGGAGCACATCGAGAAGCTCCGCCTCCCGATGATGGTGGAGAAGAACAAGGCCTCCCTGGGCACGGCCTTCACCGTGAGCGTGGAGGCGCGCGAGGGCGTCTCGACGGGCATCTCCGCGGCCGACCGGGCGCACACCATCAAGGTGGCCGTGGCGCCCGACGCGAAGCCCGACGACCTGGTCTCCCCGGGGCACATCTTCCCGCTGAGGGCTCGGCCTGGAGGCGTGCTGCAGCGCACCGGGCAGACCGAGGGGAGCGTCGACCTCGCGGTGCTCGCGGGATTGCACCCCTCGGGGGTGATCTGCGAGATCATGAACGACGACGGCACCATGGCGCGGATGCCCGAGCTGCTGGCCTTCTCGCGCGAGCATCACGTGCCGCTGGTGACCGTCGAGGACCTGATCCAGTTCAGGCTTCGCACCGACCGGCTGGTGCGGCGCGTGAGCTCGGCGAAGTTTACCCCGAGGGGTATGACCGGCACCTGGGAGGCCCACGTCTTCGAGGCCTCGGTGGAGGCGGGCCGGCAGTTCCTGGCGCTGGTGCACGGCGAGCCCACGGCGGAGCAGCCGACGCTGGTGCGGATGCACCCCGGGGCGGTCTTCGCCGACCTGTTCGCCCCCGCGAAGACGGCCGAGGGCAAGGCCATCGTGGGCGGCGGGGCCTACCTCACCGAGGCGATGCACCGGATGGAGCGCGAGGGCGCCGGGGTGGTGGTGTACGTCCCGCCGAGGCACTTCGACCTTCAGGACGACCTGCGCATCGTCACCGGCGAGGCGCCGACGCGCACCCACGACCTGGCGAGCAACGGGTCGCCCGCGCAGCGCGAGCACGGCATGGGCGCGCAAGTGCTCCGCACGCTGGGGCTGCGCAAGATCAAGCTGATGACCAACAACCCGCGGCGCCTCCTGGGGCTGAGCGCGTACGACCTGGAGGTCGTCGAGCAGGTGGCCCTCGGGGAGTGACCGAAGCCCTCACTCGCGGCGGGGCAGTTCCGCTAGAGTGGGGGTCACATCGATGACCTACCCTGACGAAATCCTTCGCTCGCGCGCTCCGTCCGCGAGCAGCGCTCTCCTCTCCGCCGCGCTCGGCGGGCTCCTCTCCTTCGCCGCGTCCTGCAGCTCCAACCCCGATCCAGGCGCTGCCGACGCGGGCTCCATCGCTGACACCGGCGCTCCTGTCGACGTGGGCTCCCGCACGGACGTCGGCGCTCCCGTCGACTCGGGCTCCGCCGTCGATACCGGCGCTCCCGTCGACTCGGGCTCTACCGTCGACTCGGGCTCTACCGTCGATACCGGTGCGGCCGTCGATGCGGGCTCTACCGTCGATACAGGTGCGGCCGTCGATGCGGGCTCTGCGGTCGATGCGGGCTCTGCGGTCGATGCGGGCTCTGCGGTCGACGTCAGCGCTCCCCTCGACTCGGGCGCCACCGGGATCGATGCGACGGTCTCCCTGGACGCGAGCGCTCGGGATGCGTCCGTCGACGCGGCGCCCTTCGTGTGCGACGTCGCGGCCGACCGGGTGGTCAGCTCCAGGGATGTGATCCCTGCCGTCGACGGGGCGCCTGGCATCACCCGCGAGGCCTTCACCGCGATGTGCAACCGGGTCGGCGGCTTCGTCGAGATCCATCCGCACTGCGGCGGGGCGAACAGCTGCGGCGGCTTCTCCTTCGACGAGACCATCGGGGTGTTCAGCGAGCACAACTGCGCGGGCCTCAACACCTGCACCGGCTACACCTGCGTCATTCCCTGACCCTCTCCCTCCGTCGTCAGCCCCGCCCAGAATCCACGCTCGACGCTCCGGGCCAGCCACCGCTGAGCCTGCTCGGGTAGCGCCGCGCGCTCGGGCTCCGGGCACGCCGACTCCAGCGCCGCGAGCGCGTCGCGGATCGTGTGGCTTCGCAGCAACCGCAGGAGTTCTGCCTCGCGCGACGCCAGCGAGAGGTGACGGATGCCCCCGGTCTCTCGCACCAGCGCCCAGCAGCGGGGCTCCTCCAGGCCAGCGGGCAGAGGGACCGCCGACTCTCCGCCGCTCCTCGCGAGGGAGGCCTTCAGCTCCAGCAGGGGCCAGCGCTCGACGAGCAACGCCACGGCGGGTGAAGGCACGAGGCGGGAGTCGAGCAGCCGGGGTGCGTCCTCCGCGCGCGGCTGGAAGGGCGCCGTCACGGGCGCTCGGAAGAGAGCGCGCCAGGTGACGTCGAGGCGGGCGGCGTCGAGCAGGGCCTCGCGATGGGCCGCGTCGCCGATTGTCTCGGCGAGGAAGGCCTCGAAGCCGTCGGGGGCGCGGTCGAGGTCCCAGTGGCGGGGCGGGTGCGCGAGGAGGAAGCGCGTCACATGGCCGTTGAAGTGCCAGTGACCGAAGAGCCGCGACGTGAGCGGGAAGGCCGTCTGGAACACGCCGAAGAGGCGAAACCAGTACTGACGGTTGTAGACCGCGATGTGCTCGTCCGCGCGCCCGTGCGGCCCGTCGAGGATCTCCCGAAGCGCGCCGGGATCGTAGGCCGAGGGGGTGGCTCGGAGGGTTCCGGTGCTGCGGTCGAGGGGGGTACGCAGCACGGCGCCGAAGCCTGACTGAAGCTCCGCGAGCCACTCGGGGGCGAGGCCTGCCTTCACTCTCTCGCCCCCTTCGCCTTCGCCAGCTCCGCGAGTACCTCGGGCATCGGCGGAATGCGCTCGTCCCACTCCAGCAGCGTGGGGAAGGGACCGCCCTGCTTCCATGCGTGCGCGTAGAGCGACCAGACCGCGCTCGACACCGGGTGGTCGTGGGTGTCGACGAGGGTCCCGTCGGGCTCGCGGGTGTGCCCCGCGAGGTGCACCTGGAGCACTCGGGAGAAGTCGATGGCGCGGAGGTACTCCAGCGGGTCGAAGCCGTGGTTCTGGCTCGACACGTAGATGTTGTTCACGTCGAGCATGAACCAGCAGCCCGACTCGCGGACCACCGCCGCGTAGAAGTCCCACTCGGTCATCGTCGAGCGGCGGAAGCCCACGTAGCTGGAGAGGTTCTCGATGCCGAAGGGACGCCCGAGCTGCCGCTGCACCCGGTAGGCGCGCTCGGCGGCCAGCTCGACCAGCTCGGGCACGTAGGGCGCGGGGAGCAGGTCGTGGTGGGAGACTCCGTGCGCTCCCGTCCAGCAGAGGTGGTCGGTCACGAAGGGCGCGTCGACCCGGTCGGCGAGGCGGCAGAGCGAGTCGAGGTAGGACTCGTCGAGGTCGGAGTGACCCAGGAGGTTGAGCCCGACGCCGTGGAGCACCACGGGGTAGCGGGCGCTCACCGCGGCGAGGCGCTCTCTGGGCGGCGGCGCGGCGCCGAGGAAGTTCTCGCTGATGACCTCGAAGTACCCGACCTCGGGCCAGTGCTCGAAGAGGTAGGGGTAGTGCGCGGGCCGCAGCCCAAGCCCGAGGGCGTCGCGCGGAATCGATCGCTCGCTCACGCAGGCACCTTAGCGCACCTACCGGGTTGACCGGGTGCCTGCCTTGGTGGGATGTACCGCCTCCGTCGCCTTCCCACGGAATACCCATGGACGTAAAAATCATCGAGGCCGACCTGGTTGCCCGCGGGCTCCGCGTCGCGCTGCTGGCGAGCCGCTTCAACCATTTCATCGTCGACCGGCTGGTCGAGGGCGCCACCGACTGCGTGAAGCGCCACGGCGGCGAGGACATCACCCTGGTGCGCGCCCCCGGCGCCTGGGAGCTGCCGCTGATCTGTCAGACGCTCGCCCGCAGCGGCCGCTTCGACGCGGTCGTGGCGCTGGGCGCGGTGATCCGCGGGAGCACAGCCCACTTCGACTACGTGGCCGGCGAGGTCACCAAGGGCCTGGCGCAGGTGTCGATGGCGACGGGCGTCCCGGTGACCTTCGGGGTGCTGACGGTGGACACCATCGAGCAGGCCGTGGAGCGCGCCGGCACCAAGGCGGGCAACAAGGGCTGGGAGGCCGCGGCGAGCGCGATCGAGATGGCCAACCTCCAGCGGGCGCTCAAGGCCGATGGCTTCTAGAGACTCCAAGCCCCCGAAGGCTCCGAAGGCCCCGAAGCCCCAGCACGACGACAACGGGCTGCGGCGTCAGGCGCGCGAGGCGGCGGTGCAGGTGCTGTACGCCATCGACGCGGCGGGAGAGCAGTCCGAGGGCTTCGTCGACGACGCCCTCCGAAACTACTGGGCGCACCTGGAAGGTCCGGCGCCGGGGCGGCCCTACGGCGACGCGCTGGTGCGGGGGGTGGTGGCGAAGTGGGCGGAGATCGACCCGATGATCCGCGCGGCGAACCCCAACTGGCGCATCGAGCGCATGGCGCGGGTCGACCGCAACGTGCTGCGCATGGCGACCTGGGAGATGGTGTTCGGGGATGTTCCGCCGGAGGTGGCCATCGACGAGGCCATCGAGATGGCGAAGCGCTTCGGCACCGAGGACTCGGCGGCCTTCGTCAACGGCACGCTCGACAAGCTCGCAACGCTCCAGGGCAAGCTCGCGCCTCGCGGATAGCGGCCTCCTCCGGCGGCGTCGGGTACCTCCTGCCCCTTCAGAGCGCTGCTCCAACGTGTTTCGTACGCCGCCGTCGGCCCCCTCACCGCGCTGCCGCGCGCCCTGCGCCCCCCCGGAGCAGCTCATCGTTGCCCTCATCGAGCGCGGGCCGCTTGCAGGCTGGGGTTCCGCGCGTTGGCGCGTCACCCCAGGCAATAACAGGATATGCCGCCCGGACATCGGTCCTGACTCGACGGCCGTCTCTGGGCGCAGGTCGCCGGGTCCGCTGTCGAGCGAACGAAGGGCCAGCCCGACGCGGACGCGGCGCCTCCGGCACGTATCAGGCGATGCCCGTTCGGAGCCCCGGACCCTGTCCGGGGCGGCCTCCCTGTTTTGCCTGGGGTGACGCCCCGCGCGGAACCCCAGCCTGCAAGCGGCCCGCGCTCGATGAGGGCAACGATGAGCGCTCCGCGGGGGCGCAGGGCGCGCGGCAGCGCGGTGAGGGGGCCGACGACCGCGAACCCGACTGAGAGGCCGACGCTCCGGGGCAGAGATCTGATGGATGTCGGACAGCGGGGGGTTAGGGCGATCGAGGCTCCCCTCCCCTCTCCGCCAGCCCACCCGCTTCTCCCGCACTCCGCCCCCTCCCCCACCCCGAGCGTCCACGCTTCTCCAGCACTCCGCCCCCTGCCTCAGCCCGAGTTCGGCCACTCCTCCCCGCTCCTCCCACTCGCCCGACGCCAGCTCCCCGGCTCGGCGCCCGGTCCTCCATGGGCTCTGCCGAAGCTCCGGAGCTTCTCCCCCAGCACCGCGAACACCCTTGCTCCGCGGCCCCGGCCCGGTGATACGTGGATCACTCGCGCCGCTCGTCCGTGTCCTCAACCGCAGGAGCCCCATGCCGAAGCCCTCCGCCAAGAAGATCGAGCCCGCCACCCTCACCATGACCGTCGACCCCTCGCGCACCGAGGCGGCCTACGCGAAGTACAAAGCCGCCGCCCTGGCGCTTCCTGCTTCCGGGCTCGCCAATCCGACGGTCAACGTCACGCTCGCGGTCTCCATCGCCACCGCGGGCGCCCGCAACGTCCTCGGGCAGCGAGAGGAGCTCGACGCCCTGGTGCGCAAGGTCCCGTGGGCGGTCATCGAGCGCGTAAAGGAGGTCGGCCTCGCCGCGCAGCACGCCGACATGCTCGTGCGGCTCCAGGAGGACGAGGCCTCCGCCTTCGGCGACCTGCTCCCGCGGACCAACGAGCTCCGCGGCATCCTGCTCGACGACCTCGAGCTGCTCGTGCGCCGCAAGCTGGTCCCCGCGAAGTTCGTGGCGGAGGTGCGCAAGGGCGACAACACCGTCCGCGACAAGGCCAACGACCTGCGCGACTGCGGCGAGTACTACACCGCCCACTGGGCCGAGCTCTCCAAGCGCACCACCGTCGACGCCGACGAGATCGCCGAGGCCGGAGCGCTTGCGACGAAGATCCTCGCGCGCCTCGGGGCGATGCACGTCACCAACGTGCCGAAGGTCGGCGAGCCCACGGCCGTCGAGATGCGGCGGCGGATGTTCTCGCTCCTCGCGAACGACTACGACGTCGTGCAGCGCTTCGGCGCGTTCGTGTTCTGGGAGCTGCCCGATGGGTGGGAGGCGTACGTGCCGTCGCTCTGGTCCGGCCGGAGGCGCCCCACGGGCGCTGCCGCGGCGGAGGAGCCCGTGAAGGAGCCGATCGTCACGCCTGCGTGACCCTCGGCCTCGGTGTCAGTTCCACGATGGGCCGCGCGTCTGGCGTGTGTACCGTCCCCCAATCCTCCCCCTCTCTCCGGTGACCCAATGCTGACAGGCGAGCTTCGTAGCCAGATCGACCGCGTGTGGATGGCCATCTACACGGGCGGCATCTCCAACCCGCTGGAGGTGATCGAGCAGCTCACCTACCTGCTCTTCCTGCGCCGCCTCGACGACCTGCACACGCTCGAAGAGAACAAGAGCCAGCGCATCAAGAAGCCGATGGAGCGCCGCGTGTTCCCCGAAGGGAAGGACCCGAAGAAGCGCCCCTACGAAGACCTGCGCTGGTCGCGCTTCAAGCACTTCGCCGCCGCCGAGATGTACACCGTCGTCGGCGAGCACGCGTTCCCCTTCCTGCGCACGCTCGGGGGCGACGACTCTACCTACGCCCAGCACATGGAGGGCGCGCGCTTCACCATCCCGACCCCCGCGCTGCTCGCGAAGGTCGTCGACCTGCTCGACAAGGTCCCGATGGCGGACCGCGACACCAAGGGCGACCTCTACGAGTACATGCTCGGCAAGATCGCCACCGCCGGGCAGAACGGGCAGTTCCGCACGCCGCGCCACATCATCCAGCTGATGGTGGAGCTGGTGGCGCCGAGCCCGAGCGACGTGATCTGCGATCCGGCCTGCGGCACGGCGGGCTTCCTCGTGGCGGCGGGCGAGTACCTGCGCGAGCACCACGAGGAGATCTTCCGCGACCCGAAGCTGAAGAGGCACTTCAACGAGAAGGCGTTCCACGGCTTCGATTTCGACCGCACGATGCTCCGCATCGGCAGCATGAACATGCTGCTGCACGGCGTGGAGCAGCCCGACATCCGCTACCGCGACTCGCTCGCCCAGGACAGCGCCGGGGAGGAGGAGCGCTACACGCTGGTGCTGGCGAACCCGCCCTTTGCGGGCTCGCTCGACCAGGAGAGCGTCGCGAAGAACCTCCAGCAGGTCGTGAAGACGAAGAAGACCGAGCTGCTCTTCCTGGCGCTGTTCCTGCGGCTGTTGAAGACGGGCGGGCGGGCGGCGGTGATCGTGCCTGACGGAGTGCTGTTCGGATCGTCGACGGCGCACAAGGCGCTGCGGAAGATGCTGGTCGAGGAGCAGAAGCTCGACGCGGTGGTGTCTCTGCCGAGCGGCGTGTTCAAGCCGTATGCGGGGGTGTCGACGGCCATCCTGTTCTTCACGAAGACCAACTCCGGGGGGACGGACCGGGTCTGGTTCTACGACGTGCATGCGGACGGGCGCTCGCTCGACGACAAGCGGACGGAGCTGCTGCCGGAGGAGAAGCTGGGGGCGGTTCCGAAGGTGGCGCTGAGCGAGGCGGAGCACGCGAAGAACAACCTGCCCGATGTGCTCAAGCGCTGGGGCGAGCGGAGCGGGAAGGAGACGAAGCGCAAGCGGACGGAGCAGAGCTTCTGCGTGCCGAAGGCGGACATCGCGGCGCAGGGGTATGACCTGAGCCTCAATCGGTACAAGGAGGTGGTGCAGGCGGAGGCGACGCACCGGACACCGACGGAGATCCTGACGGGGTTGGAGGCGCTGGAGAAGGAGATCCAGAAGGGGATGGCGGAGCTGCGGGGGATGTTGGGATGACCTAGAGAGGCCAATCGTCTCATTTGGTGACATTTTCGCCATTGCGCGGCGGGCTCCGAGGCCAATCAAGGGTCATCACCGACGATCCCGACGGCGTAAACTGGATCACGATCAGTGATGCGACCGAAAGCTCGAAACATATCAGCTCCACAAGAAGGCGGATCACCAAGGCAGGTGTTAGTCGCTCACGAATGGTGCATCCCGGAGACTTCCTGCTGACCAACTCAATGAGTTTCGGCAGGCCATACATCATGAATACGTCCGGCTGCATTCACGACGGATGGTTGGTTTTCGGCAATCGCGAGCAGCGCGTTGATTCGGACTACTTCTTTCACCTACTTGGCTCAGCCACCGTCTATTCAGAGTTTGAGCGTCTTGCTGCGGGCGTGACGGTAAAGAACCTCAACATTGATTTAGTGAAAAAGGTATGTGTTCCTCTCCCGCCTCTGGCAGAGCAGCAACGCATAGCGAAGGTGCTCGACGCCGCCGACGCCCTGCGAGCCAACCGCCGGGCGATCGGACTTGGTCAACTCGACGCCTCCAAGCATCTTCTTTGACGTGTTCGGTGATCCCGGCAATAACCCCTAGGGCTGGCAGATCGCCGAGTTCGAGACGACATGCGACGCGTGACCAGGGCATCGGTCTTGTGCCCGCTGCTGCTATGGATTCGGGAGTTCCCGCACTCTTCGTCTCATTGAACGATCAAGCCAGGGAACAGCTCTCTGGACGATTTGGTCTATTTCTCTACTTCCGACAACGAGACCAAGCTCTCGAAAACTCGACTCAAGTCCGGGGATGTAGTCTTGGTCAGGTCGGGCCGACCTGGAACGGCCGCGGTGGTTCCCGACGAACTCGACGGCATCAATGCGATCGATATCCTTATCGCTTCCCCGTCTCGCAAGCTGATCGACCCCACATATATCTGTGCGTTCTTTAACTCTCCGGAGGGGAGGAGACTGGTCCTCTCCGAGCAGAGAGGGCAGATCCAAAAGCATCTGAACGTCGGCTCCCTAAACGACGTCGACATCCCACTCCCTCCGCTCCCCCTCCAACAGGAGTTCGCCCGCCGCATCGCCGCCGTCGAGCGCCTGAAGTCCGCCCACCGCGCCCACCTGGCCGAGCTCGACGTCCTCTTCGCGTCGCTCCAACACCGCGCCTTCCGCGGGGAGCTGTGACATGACCAACTTCGCCTTCCTCGCGATCGACTGGCCCGACGTCGCCGACTCCGCGCGTCGCGCCGAGGCCGCGATCCACGCCGACCCCCGCACGGCCTGCTTCTACGCCCGCCGCACGCTCGAACTCGTGATGTCCTGGGTCTTCCGCACCGACGTCACCCTGCGGATGCCCTACGCGGACAACCTCAGCGCCCTGATCCACGAGCCCACCTTCAAGGCCGCCGCGGGCGAGGCGGTGTTCAGCAAGGCGCGGCTCATCACGCAGCTCGGCAACCACGCCGTGCACAGCCAGCGCTCCATCCCGACGGCCGACGCGCTCACCGCCGTGCGCGAGCTCTTCCACGTCGGCTATTGGCTGGCGCGCACCTACGCCCGCGGCCCGAAGCCCCCGCCGACGCTCGCCTTCGACCCGGCGAAGGTGCCGCCCGCCCCGTCGGCCATCGTCCCGAAGCAGACGGTCGAGCAGCTCCAGAAGCTGGAGACGTCGCTCCGCGAGAAGGACGAGAAGCTCTCCGCGCTCCAGGCCGACAAGAGCAACCTCGACGAGGAGCTGAAGAAGCTCCGCGCGGAGGTCGCCGCGGCGAAGAAGGAGAGCGCCGCCCAGCCCGACACCCACGACTACTCCGAGGCCGACACCCGCAAGCACCTCATCGACCTGCTGCTCCACGAGGCGGGCTGGGCCCTCGCCGACGCCCGCGACCGGGAGTACCCCCTGAAGGGGATGCCCAGTCAGTCGGGCGACGGGTACGCCGACTACGTGCTGTGGGGCGACGACGGCAAGGCGCTCGCGGTGGTGGAGGCCAAGCGCACCACGAAGTCCGCGCAGCTCGGGCGGCAGCAGGCGAAGCTCTACGCCGACTGCCTGGAGCAGGAGTGCGGACAGCGCCCGGTGATCTTCGGCACCAACGGTTATGAGCACTGGATCTGGGACGACACCCGCTACCCGCCGCGCCCGGTGCAGGGCTTCTACAAGAAGGCGGAGCTCGAGCTGCTGGTCCAGCGCCGCGCCACCCGCAAGGCCCTGGCGGGCGCCCCGATCAACCAGGACATCGTGGAGCGCCCCTACCAGCATCACGCCATCCGCAGCATCGGCGAGGCCTTCGAGCGGGACAACGAGCGCAAGGCGCTGATCGTGATGGCGACGGGCGCGGGCAAGACCCGCACGGTCATCGCCCTGTGCGCGCAGCTCATGGAGTGCAACTGGGCCAAGCGGGTGTTGTTCCTCGCAGACCGGCGCGCGCTGGTGAAGCAGGCGGCGGGGGCCTTCTTGAAGCACCTGCCGGACTCGTCGCCGGTCAACCTGCTCGAAAAGAAGGACGGCGAGGGCCGGGTCTTCGTCTCGACGTACCCGACCATGATGAGCCTGATCGACGAGATGCAGGGAGGGCAGCGGCGCTTCGGCGTCGGCCACTTCGACCTCATC
Organism: Deltaproteobacteria bacterium; assembly: GCA_016704445.1. Taxonomy (GTDB): domain Bacteria; phylum Myxococcota_A; class Polyangia; order Polyangiales; genus SCUS01. The sequence continues at coordinate 28,255 of JADJAE010000019.1, read as the reverse complement.
GTCATCGACGAGGCGCACCGCTCCGTCTACCAGAAGTACGGCGCCATCTTCCGCTACTTCGACGCGCTGCTGGTGGGCCTCACGGCGACGCCCAAGAGCGAGGTCGACGCCAACACGTACAAGATCTTCGACCTGGAGAGCGGCGTCCCGACGGACGCCTACGACCTGGACGAGGCGGTGAAGGACGGCTTCCTCGTGCCCGCGAGGGCGGTGTCGGTGCCGCTGAAGTTCCAGCGGCAGGGGATCAGCTACGACGACCTCTCCGAGGAGGAGAAGGAGCGGTGGGACGAGATCGAGTGGTCCGACGAGGACGAGTCGCCCGACCGCGTCGAGGCCGAGGCGGTGAACAAGTGGCTGTTCAACATCGACACGGTCGACAAGGCGCTCGAACACCTGATGACGCGGGGGCAGAAGGTGGCGGGCGGCGACCGCCTGGGGAAGACCATCATCTTCGCCAAGAACCAGAAGCACGCCGAGTTCATCGTGGACCGATTCGACGTGAACTACCCGACCCACAAGGGGGTGTTCGCGCGGGTGATCCACAGCGAGGTGCCCTACGTCGACACGCTGATCGAGGACTTCTCCGTCGCCAACAAGGCCCCGCACATCGCCGTCTCGGTCGACATGCTCGACACCGGCATCGACGTCCCCGAGGTCGTGAACCTCGTCTTCTTCAAGCTGGTGCGCTCGAAGACCAAGTTCTGGCAGATGGTCGGGCGCGGCACCCGGCTGTGCAAGAACCTCTTCGGCCCCGACAGGCACAAGACCTTCTTCTACATCTTCGACTTCTGCCAGAACCTCGAGTTCTTCCGGCAGAACCCCGCGACCACGGACGGGGCGCTCGGTCAGTCGCTCGGCACCCGCCTCTTCCGGTCGCGCCTGGAGCTGATCGGTGAGCTCGACCGCGCCGCGGAGCCCGCCGGTCTCGCCGAGGCCGCGCCGCCGCCCTACGGCGGGATCGTCACGGAGGGCGCGGTCACGACGCAGGCGCAGCTCCGGCAGTCGCTGACCTCGCGGCTGCACGGAGAGGTGGCGTCGATGAACCTCGACAACTTCGTGGTGCGCCCGAAGCGGCAGCTCGTGGAGAGGTACGCGAAGCCCGAGGCCTGGCTCACCCTCGGCGCCGACGCGCTCGGCGAGATCTCACGAGAGCTGTCGCAGCTCCCGAACGGCCTGGAATCGGAGGACGAGGAGGCGAAGCGCTTCGACCTGGTGATGCTGAACCTCCAGCTCGCGGTGCTGCGGGTCGAGCCCGCGTACAAGCGCCTGAGCCAGCAGGTGCGATCGATCGCCGGTCGGCTGGAGGAGAAGTCCGCCATCCCGATGGTGAAGGATCAGCTCGCGCTCCTCCAGGATCTCCAGTCGGACGCATGGTGGGAGGACGTCACGCTGCCGATGCTGGAGAACGTTCGTCGGCGTCTCCGCTCGCTGGTGAAGCTGATCGACAAGGCAGAGCGCAAGATCGTCTACACCGACTTCGAGGACGAGATCGGCGACGGCGCCGAGGTCGAGCTCGACGCCTTCGTGGCGGGGGACGGCTTCGAGCGCTTCCGCCTGAAGGCGCGGACGTACCTCCGCGAGCACGAGGACCACCTGACGATCCGCAAGCTGCGGATGAACCGGGCCCTGACGGCGACGGACCTCGCGGAGCTGGAGCGCATGCTCCATGCGAGTGGTGTGGGCGACGTCGGCTCCCTGGAGCGGGCGAAGGTGGAGAGCGAGGGCCTGGGGCTGTTCGTGCGTTCGCTCGTGGGCCTCGACCGCGAGGCGGCGAAGGAGGCCTTCGCGGGCTTCCTGGCGGGCAAGACGATGACGGCCAACCAGATCAAGTTCGTGAACCTGATCGTGAACCACCTGACCGAGCACGGAGTGATGGACCCGTCGCTGCTCTACGATTCGCCCTTCACGGACATCGCGCCGCAGGGACCCGACGAAGTGTTCTCGTCGGCGCAGGTCGATGAGCTGTTGACGATCCTCGACCGCGTGCGAGATGCAGCGCTGGCGGCATGAAGGCGGACGGACATCACGAGCGAACGCGAGGCGAGCGTGCCCTGGGGTGCGACACCTTCGGGACGGAGGAGGGCGCCCCTTCCCCGCTGCCGCGCGCCCTACCCCCGCGGGCGCTCATTGTTGCCCTCACCGAGCGCAGGCCGCTTGCAGGCTGGGGTTCCGCGCGTTGGCGCGTCACCCCAGGCAATAACAGGATGGCCGCCCCGGACAGGGTCCGGGGCTCCGAACGGCCGTCTCTGGGCGCAGGTTGCCGGGTCCGCTGTCGAGCGAACGAAGGGGCCAGCCGGACGCGGACGCGCCGCCTCCGGCACGTATCAGGCGATGCCCGTTCGGAGCCCCGGACCGATGTCCGGGGCGGCCATCCTGTTATTGCCTGGGGTGACGCGCCAACGCGCGGAACCCCAGCCTGCAAGCGGCCCGCGCTCGATGAGGGCAACAATGAGCGCCCCGCGGGGGTAGGGCGCGCGGCAGCGGGGAAGGGCGCCCTCCCTACGCCACAAATGAGCCGCCCCTCCGCTTCGCTCCGGGTGAGGCCGGTGATCGCAGACGTGACCGTCGTACGGACGAACGCCGCCCCCGGCGTCGGCGTCGTACGGACGAGCGCCGCCCCTCTCGCCGACGCCCCGCAGGTAGGCTGAACCGCCATGGAGGTGCGCTTCGTCCCCCTCGACCTCGCGCGCATCGACCAGCTCCGCCTGGAGGTCCTTGCGCTGCCCTTCTTCGAGGACGAGCGCCCGCTCAAAGGGGCCGCCGGTCTCTGCGACTGGCGTCTCTGCGGCTCGCTCTCCCGGCTCCTCGTCGGCGGACGGGTCACCGGATTACCCGATGAGGTAACCCTGGTTCCCGGACGCCCGAGGCTGCCCTTCGAGAAGCTCATCCTGTTCGGCGAAGGGCTCTCGGCGGACTTCGACGCGGCGGCCGCGGAGCGGGTGACCGCCCGCATCCTGGCCACCCTCGGCGGGCTCCGGCTGCGCTCGGTGGCGCTCTCGCTGCCGGGGCGCAGCAGCGGGAGGGCGTCGGCGGGCGACGCGATGCGCTGGTTTCTCCAGGGTATCGCGGAGAGCGACGAGCTCGACGAGGTGGTGATCGTCGATGACGCCGAGGCGCAGCGGGCGATGGTCCCGGTGCTGGAGGCGGCGCGGCGGCGGGTGCGGGTGGTCCGGTCGGCGTCGGAACCCTAACGAGGCGGCAGAGGAAACGAGACGATGCTGGGACCAGAGGACGTACGACGCCACGGCGAGATGCTGGGCAACCGGGTGAAGAAGAACCACCGGGTGCTCGCGAAGAAGATGGAGTCGAAGGCCATCGGGGCCTACCGGCTCTACGACCGGGACATCCCCGAGGTGCGCGCGGTGGTCGACTGGTACGAGGGCGACCTGCTGGTGGGCGAGTACGCCCGGGAGCAGACCGCGGTGGTGCCGGGCTACGTCGAAGCGCTGGCCGAGGGCGTGGCGGCGGCGATGAGCGTCCCGAGAGAGCGGGTGCACGCCCGTGACAAGTGGGCGCGCTCGAAGGCCGAGAGCGGAGGGACGAGGCTGGAGGTTCGGGAGTACGGGATGCTCTTCGAGGTGGTGCTCGACGACGACCCGGAGACGGGCCTCGGGGCGGACCACCGGGAGACCCGGCAGCGGGTGCGCTCGGAGGCCGCGGGCAAGCGCTTCCTCAACCTCTACGGGACCACCGGGACCTTCACCGTCGCGGCCGCGCTGGGCGGCGCGATGTCGAGCGACACCGTCGACCTGTCGGGCAAGTACCTCGCCCGCGCGAGGAAGAACCTGGTGCTCAACGCGGTCGACCGGCCCGAGCACTGGACCGTGCGGGCGGACGCCAGGAAGTTTCTCGTCGAGGCGAAGACCAAGCGACGGAGCTGGGAGCTGGCGGTGCTGGACGCGCCGTCGTTTCTCCCCGCGAGCCCGTCGGGAGAGGCCGACGAGATGGACCTCTCTCGCGACTACCGGGGTTTGCTGGAGGAGACGCTGGCGGTGCTGGTGCCGGGCGCGGTGCTGTACTTCACCACGCACCATCAGCGCTTCGTCCCCGAGCTCGGGGGGCTGAGGCTGCGGGCCTGCGAGGAGATCACGGCGCAGACGGTTCCGGACGACTACCGCAACAAGACGGTGCACCGCTGCTGGCGCATGGTGGTGTGATACCAACGTTTCACCTCCATGGAACTCCATCGCGCAGTTGCACTCGTCACCGGCGGCGGTCGCGGCATCGGGAGGCCATTGCTCGGCGTCTCTCGGCTGCCGGGCTCCACGTCGTCGTCTCAGGGCGTGACGTCGCGGCGCTGGACGCCGTCGCCAACGACATCGCGGGCGTGGCCATCCCCGCCGACCTCTCCGACCGATCGGCCGCGGAGGTGCTCGTTCGCACGGTCGAGCGCGAGGTCGGCCCCATCGCGGTGCTGGTGAACAACGCCGGGATCGCGGAGAGCGCTCCCCTCGCCCGCACCGACGACGCCATCTGGGACCGCACCATGGCCCTCAACGTCACCGCCGCCTTCTCGCTCTGCCGCGCGGTGATGCCCGAGATGGCCAGGCGCGGCCCCGGGCGCGCGGTCAACATCGCCAGCAACGCCGGCCTGCGCGGGTACGCCTATACGAGCGCCTACTGCGCCAGCAAGCACGCCCTGGTGGGGCTCACCCGGGCGCTCGCGGTGGAGTTCGCCCGCACCGGGGTGACGGTCAACGCGGTGTGCCCGGGCTTCGTCGACACGGCGATGAGCGAGCGCGCGGCGGGCAACATCGAGAGGGCCACCGGGCGCGACGGGAGGGAGGCCCTGGCGGCGCTCTCGCCGCAGAAGCGGATGATGACCCCGGAGGAGATCGCGCACGCGGTGTGGAGCTTCCTGCCGTACGAGGCGCGAGGGATCACCGGGCAGTGCATCGCATTGGATGGAGGGCAGACGGCGTGAGCGGAGAGGCGATTCTCCCGGCGGGGTGGACCCCGGCCAAGGGATATACCAACGGGGTCGCGTGCGGCGCGGGGCGCACGGTGTACGTAGGCGGGCAGATCGGCTGGGACGGCCAGCAGCGGGCGGTCTCCACCGGCTTCGTGGATCAATTCGATCAGGCGCTGGCCAACGTGGTGGCGGTGGTCGAGGCCGCGGGAGGCGCGCCCACCGACCTCGTGAAGATGACAGTCTACGTGACGGACATCGAGGCCTACCGCGGCAGCCTGCGGGCCGTCGGCGGGTGCTGGCGGGCGCGGCTGGGCAAGCACTTCCCGGCGATGGCGCTGGTGGGGGTGACGGCCCTGGTCGAGCCCTGGGCCATGGTGGAGATCGAGGCCATTGCGCACATCCGTGAAGGGTAAAGGGTTGAGCGATGAGCACGCTCTCCCCGAAGACCTTCCGCTTCGCCCTCGACCGCGGCGTGGGGACCATCACCCTCGACCGTCCGCAGCGGCTCAACTCCCTGACCTTCGAGAGCTACATCGAGCTCGGGGCCTTCTTCCCGGCGCTGGAGCGCCACCCCGAGGTGCGGTCGCTGGTGATCACCGGCGAGGGCACCGGGTTCTGCTCGGGGGGCGACCGACAGGACATCATCGCCCAGCTCTTCCAGCGCGACATGGCCGGGCTGCTGGAGTTCACTCGCATCACCGGGGCGCTGATCCGCGCGATTCGCCGGGTGCGGCGGCCGGTGATCGCGGCGGTCAACGGGGTGGCCGTCGGGGCCGGGGCGGTCATCGCGCTCGCGTGCGACCTGCGCATCGTGTCCGAAGACGCCCGCTTCGGTTTTGTGTTCCCGAAGGTCGGGCTCTCCGGGGCGGACATGGGCGCGGCCTACCTGCTGCCGAGGGTGGTGGGCCTCGGTCGCGCGTCGGAGCTGCTGTACTCGGGCGACCTCATCGACGCCGCGGAGGCGTACCGCATCGGGCTGGCCAACCGGGTGGTGCCGAAGGCCGAGGTGCTGCCGACGGCGATGGCGATGGCGCTCCGGATGAGCGAGGGCCCGGCCTTCGCGCACGCCATGACCAAGCAGATGATCGAGGCGGAGTCGACCATGGGGCTCGACGAGGCCATCGAGGCGGAGGCGCAGGCGCAGGCGATCTGCATGGCGCACCCGGACTTCCGCGAGGCCTACGAGGCGCTTGTGGCGAAGCGTGCGCCGAGGTTCCAGGGCGCGCCGGAGCCATCTCGGGAGAAGTGATCGGCGGGGGACGAGCGTGCGCGCCGAGCAGTGATGACCTGACGTTCTTCTTCGATCCGTGGCACGCGCCGCTGGCCGAGGCGGCGCGGACGCTGGCGATGGAAGACTGGCCCGAGGAGCAGGAGGACGCGCACGCCGTCGCGAAGCGCCTGGCGGAGGCGGGGCTCTTGAGGGCCTGCGTTCCGGCGAGCGTAGGGGGCCTCCCCGCGCGCGACCCGGATGCCATCGACGTGCGGGCGGTGTGCCTCGTGCGCGAGGCGCTCGGCTGGGGCAGCGGGCTGCTCGACACGGTCTTCGCGATGCAGGGGCTGGGCAGCTACCCCATCGTGCTGGCGGGGACGGTGGCGCAGCAGGAGGAGTACCTCCCGGCGGTGCTGCGGGGAGAGTCCCTGGCGGCCTTCGCGATCACCGAGCCCGAGGCGGGGACGGACGTGTCGTCGCTCTCCACGGTGGCGCGCCGCGACGGGGAGACCTGGGTGCTCGATGGAGAGAAGACCTTCATCTCCAACGCGGGCGTGGCAGGGCACTACGTGGTGTTCGCCAACGCCGATCCCTCGAAGGGTCGGCGCGGGATCACCGCCTTCCTCGTGCGCCCGAGCGACCCGGGCTTCGTCTTCAAGGGATCGATTCCCATGATGGCCGACCACCCGATTGGCACCATCGCCTTCGAGGCTTGTCGCTTGAGCGACGACCGCAGGCTCGGCGCCGTGGGCGACGGGTTTCGCATCGCGATGAGCACGCTGGACGCGTTTCGCAGCACCGTCGGCGCGGCCTCGCTGGGCATGGCGCGGCGGGCGCTCGACGAGTCCCTCGACCGGGTGACCAAGCGGCGGCAGTTCGGCAAGGCCATCGCGGAGTTTCAGACGGTGCAGGGGTACCTGGCGGACATGGCGACGGAGCTCGACGCCGCGCGCCTGCTGGTGTTTCGCGCCGCCTGGGCGAAGGACCAGGGCGCCCCCCGGGTGACCCTGGAGGCCAGCATGGGGAAGATGTTCGCCACCGAGGCGGCGCAGCGGGTGATCGACCGCGCGGTGCAGCTACACGGCGGGATGGGCGTGGTGCGCGGCGTGGCGGTGGAGCGGCTGTATCGCGAGATCAGGGCGCTGCGGATCTACGAGGGCACCACGGAGATTCAGCGGCTGGTGATCGCGGGGCAGCTGCTGCCCAGGGGTGGAGCATGAGCGCGGTGACGTTTCCCGAGGTCTTCAACCTTGCCGACTATTTCCTCTTCGATCGATTGAAGGAGGGAATGGGCGGAGACACCGCGCTGCGCTTCGGCGACCGCACCTGGACCTACGCGGAGGTGGCCGCGCGCACCGAGGCCGTGGCGACGCTGCTGCGCGACGCGGGGCTGCGGCACGAGGAGCGGGCGCTGATCGTGCTGCCCGACCTGCCTCCCTTCGCATGGACCTTCTTCGGGGTGCTGAAGGCCGGCGGGGTGATCGCGATGGGCAACCCCGACGCCCCGACGGCGGACCTCGCATACCTGCTGGAGTACACGCGGGCCTCGGTGCTGGTGACCGTCCCGCGGGTGGTGACGGCGCTGCACGAGGGGCTGCGGACGTCGCCGTGGTTGAAGGCGGTGTTCGTGGTGCCCGACGCGGCGACGGGCGACGACCCGGAGGCGGAGGTGGGCTTCGACAGCGTTCCCGGGCTGCGGAGCGAGACGCTCTCGTCGGCGCTGGCCTTCGTGCAGCGCAGCGGGCGGCGGGCGGAGATCGTTCCGACGCGGCGGGATGACATCGCGGTGTGGCTGTTCACGAGCGGCTCGACGGGCAAGCCCAAGGCGGCGGTGCACACCCACCGGGACTTCGCGTTCAACACGGAGGTCTACGCCCTCGGCACCGTGGGCTACCGGCGCGGGGACATCTGCGTGAGCGTGCCGCGCTTGTTCTTTGGATATGCGACGGGCACCAACCTGATGTTCCCCTTTCGGGTGGGGGCGTCGGTGGGGATGTTCTCCGAGCGGCCGACGGTGGAGTCGCTGACGGCGGCGATCGCGATGTACCGGCCGACGGTGCTCACCAACGTGCCGACGATGATCGGCAAGCTGCTGGAGAAGGGCGCGGAGGTAGACCTGTCGTCGCTGCGCTTCTGCCTCTCCGCGGGCGAGGCGCTCCCTCCGGCGCTGCTCCAGCGCTGGACCGAGCGCTGGGGCATCGAGGTCTATGACGGCATCGGCTCGGCGGAGATGTTCCATATCTATGTGAGCAACCGGCCGGGGGACGTGAAGCCCGGATCGCTGGGCCGGGTGGTCGACGGCTATTCGATCAAGGTGTTGCCCACTGGCGCCGTGGGGCCGGGCGCGGCACCGGTAGGGTCCAACGAGATCGGCGTGCTGTGGGTGGCGGGCGACAGCGTGTCCATCGGGTATCAGGGCGATCGCGACAAGAGCTGGCAGACCTTCCATGGGCGCTGGTGCTGCACCGGCGACCTCTTCCGATTGGACGGAGAGGGCTACCTCTGGTTCGGCGGCAGGGCCGATGAGCTCTTGAAGGTATCCGGGCTCTGGGTGTCTCCCCTGGAGGTGGAGGACTGCCTGCTGGATCACCCGGCGGTGGCCGAGGTCGCGGTGGTGGGCGTCGAGGTCGACGGGCTGATGGCGTCGCGGGCCTACGTGGTGATCCGCGAGGGGCACGTGACGGGAGAGGGATTCGCGGGCGAGCTCCAGCAGTGGGCCAAGGGGCGGCTGGCGAAGCACAAGTACCCGCGACAGGTGGTCTTCGTAGACGAGCTGCCCAAGAACGACCGGGGGAAGATCGACCGGAAGGCGCTCAAGGGGCGGGTGGCGGACTGAACCCCGCTACCGCTTGAGCACCGCGAGCATCCTCGCCCGCACCTCGTCGCTCACCCACCGCGGGACCACCTCCGCCACGAAGGCCACCCTCGCCTCTTCGGACAACGCCACCGTCGCCGCGCGCATCGCCCTCTTGGTCGCCGCGTAGGCCTGTCGGGGATGCCCCGCCAGCGTCGCCAGCACCGCCCTCGCCCTCGCCTCGGGCTCCGCCGTCACCTCGTCCACCAGGCCCAGCGCAAGCGCCTCGGCCGGCGAGTGCAGCCCCGCGCCCAGCAGCACCCGCTCCCTCGCCGTCGACGGCAGCCGCACGTTGACGATGCCCCAGATCTTCGGAGGGAATTGCAGCCCCAGCGCCACCTCGTTGAGCCCCAGCCGCGCCTTCTCGTCGCTGGCCGATACGCGCCAGTCGCAGCAGAGCGCCAGCACCGCGCCCCCTGCGATGGCGTGGCCCTCCACCAGCGCCACCACCGGCGCCGGGTGCAGGTAGAGCGCCTCGAAGGTCTCCTCCAGCAGACCCAGGAAGCGCTCCATCGCAGGCTGATCGAGCGAGGCCACCTCCTTCAGGTTGAGCCCCGCGGAGAAGCACCCGCCCGCCCCGCGCAGCAGCACCGGCCGATCGCCCGCCGCCGCCAATGCCTCCTTCAGGCTGCTCAGCACCACCGTGCTCAACGCGTTGCGCCCGGCTCCCTCGATGACGATGTCGATCATGCATCGGGCCATATCACAGCCCCCGTGCCCGTGACGGCGTATGGTCACGCCGATGCCCCCCCTCTCCCCCAGCGCGCTCGCGATCGTCGCCGTCGCGGGCGTGCTCATCCCCTCCGCGGCCCTCGCCCAGCGAGCGGCCTATGGCCACCCCTCCGACCTCGCGCCCGAGGGAGTGAGCCACCACCTCGACGTGTCGCTCCAGGGTCGCTACGCCCGGGTGCTCGACCCGAACCGCGTCAACGGGTTCACCAACAGCGGGTCGTTCGCGCTGCGAAGCCGCCTCGTGCTCGGGCGCTCCATCGGATACGCCGCAGGGCTCGACGGCGAGATCGGCGGCAGCGAGAACGGCGCCGTCTACGGCCTCACCGCCCACGTCCTCGGCGTCGGCGCGCGCTGGGGCCTCGGCAACGTCGTGGCCCTCCACGGAGGCGTCGGCTTCGACGGCGTGGTCGGCAGCGTCCCCCTCGCCGCGCGCTTCCCCATCCAGGTGATGCTCGGCTGGTCGCTCGGCCCCATCCGGCTCTCGGCCCACGCGGGAGCGGCCTTCATCGCAGGCGCCGACGCGCGCCGCGACGGATCCTCGTGGCTGCCCCTCGGCGACGAGTTCGAGGCGGGCCTCTCGGTGCGCCTCGGCCGCCAGCGGCGCTACTGGGGCAGCACCAACGCCGGCGGCGGCCCCGCCCTCGGCGTGCTCTATCGCGAGTTCATGGGAACCCGCTCCATCGGAGTCTCCCTCTCTCTCGACCTCACGGGTGCCCGATGAACCTCCCGATGCTTCATTGGACATCGCTCGCCCTCGCCGCCCTCGGCCTCGCCGGCTGCGCGGCCCCGGCCCACCTGCCCCTGCGCCCGCTCGCTGCGACCGCCCCCTCCGGCGGCGTCACCCACGCCACCGGCACCTTCCAGGGCCGAGGGGGCGTCGAGCTATTCGAGCAGTCATGGCGCCCTGAGGCTCCTCCCCGCGCCGTGCTCGTCGCCATGCATGGCCTCAAGGACCACAGCTCCCGCTACGGCGAGTTCGCCCGCCGCCTCGTCGCTCGCGGCTTCGCGGTGCACGCCTTCGACATGCGCGGCCACGGCCACTCCTCCGGCCGCCGCGCGGCGCTCGACAGCTTCGACGACCTCACCGGCGACCTCGACATCTTCATGGCCCGGGTGCGCCAGCGAGAGCCCGGCCTCCCGGTGTTTCTCCTGGGACACTCCGTCGGCGGGGCGATCGTCACGCTCTACACCCTGGAGCGCCGCCCCGCGCTCGCCGGGCTCATCACCCTGGCGCCAGCGCTGCGCGTCGACCGCGCTCCCATCGAGGCCGCCGCCACCCCCATCGCCGCCGCGATGCTGCCCAACTTCCCGGTGGTGAACACCCCCGACGAGGACTTCTCTCGCGACCCCGCGGTGGTCCGCGAGATGGGCAGCGACCCGCTCGTCTACCACTCCGTCGGCCCGGCTCGCACCGCCGCCGCGCTCATCGACGCCATCGGTCACATCTGGGAGCGCGCCGACACCCTCGACGTCCCGCTGCTGGGGATGCACGGCACCGTCGACCGGCTCACCGACCCGCGAGGCACCGCGGAGCTGGTGCGCCGCGCCCGCCACCGGGACCGCACGCTGATCCTCTACCGCGGCCTCGTGCACGACCTCATCCACGAGCCAGAGCGCGACCAGGTGATGTCCGACATCGAGCGCTGGCTCGACGAGCACCTCGCCGCGCGCTGACCGTCCTGTAGGGATCGTCTGGGAAGGAGAAGAAGCGATGCGGTGGGAGGGAGCGGGGAGATGACTACGCCTGCTTGATGACCTCGACCTCGAGCGCGATCTTCACCTCGTCGCCCACGAGCACGCCGCCCGCTTCGAGCGCGGCGTTCCAGGTGAGGCCGAAGTCCGAGCGCTTGATCTTGGTGTGCGCGGAGGCCCCGAGGCGGGTGTTGCCCCACGGGTCCTTGCCCTCCTGGGTGATCTCCTCGACGGTGAGCGCGACCTCGTGGGTCACGCCGCGGATGGTCAGGTCGCCGACCAGGACGATGCCGTCGCCGCTCTTGCGGGCGCTCTTCGACTGGAAGGTCATCGAGGGGTGGTTGTCGGCATCGAAGAAGTCACCGCTGCGGAGGTGCGCGTCGCGCTTCTCCTCGCGGGTGTTCACCGAGGCGACCTCGATGGTCACCGAGGCCGTGGTGCTCTCCGGGTGCTCCGGGTCGTAGCCGATCTCTCCGCTGAACTTCGAGAACTCCCCGCGCACGTTGGAGATCATCATGTGACGCACGGAAAACGACGCGTGCGAGTGCGAGGTGTCGATGACGAACTTGGAAAGGCTCATGGATCTAGCTCCGTGTTGGATGGTTGGGATCTTTGCTTCGTCGGGCGCCTCGGATGCTCCGTTCGCCCTGCGAGGAGGAAGTTGCATCGTTGCCAGGGCGGATACCAGACGGTGAATCCGCAACACCACGTTGCCTGATCGACAACGATCGCGACGACCCTCGACGCCCCCCCGAAGCGCGCGGTCATCACGCGCGACCGTGGTAGCTTTCGCGCGGATCTTCCGTGAGCGAGCGTCCCTCTTCGACCGGATCCCTGGCCTCGCTCGTTCGCCTGCACGCGCTGCCGTGGGCCATCGCGCTGCTCGCGCACCTCCCCGGGCTCCGCGGCGGCTTCGTGCTCGACGACCTACGGGCCATCACCACGCACCCCGGCGTCAACGGCGACGGTCCGATCTCCCTGGTCTTCAGCCGCACCTTCTGGGGCGCCGCGCTCGGCACCCCGCCGGCCTCCTGGCGTCCGCTCACCACGCTCACCTTCGCCCTCGATGCTCGCCTCTTCGGGCTCTCCCCGGGGCCCATGCACGCCGCGTCGCTCGGGTGGTTCCTGGCGCTGCTGACGGTGGCCCACGGCTTCGCCCGGGCGCACCTCCCGGCGCCCGCCGCGCTCCTCGCCGCGTGCCTCTTCGCGGCGATGCCGCTGCACGTCGAGAACGTCGCCTCGCTCGTGGGCCGCGCCGACGTCCTGGCGCTGCTCTTCGGCCTCGTGGCGCTGCGCTCCCGACCGACCCTCGCGGGCCTCGGGGTCACCGCCGCCGCCACCGCCGCCGCGCTGCTCTCCAAGGAGAGCGCCCTCAGCCTCGTGGCCGTCGCGGCAGTGCTCTCCTTCACTCCGCCGCACGGGGAGACCCCCCGCGACGGCTGGCGCCGCACCTCGGTGATGACCCTCGTGGTCGCCCTCTACCTCGCCGCCCGCCTCGTCACGAGCGGCACCGTCGTCCGGTGGTTCGCCCCCGACGACGTGCTCGCGGGGGCCGCTCCGTGGCAGCGCGCGGTGTACGCCGTCGAGTACCTCGCCCGCGCCGCGCGGCTGCTGGTGGCGCCCTTCGACCTCTGCACCGGGCGCAAGTACGCGATGCTCTGGCGCCCCTCGACCGCGCTCACCGCGCCCTTCGCCGCGGGCCTCGCGCTGCTGGCGCTCGGGCTCTGGTCCAGCCGCCGCGCGCTCCGCGCCTCGCGGCCCGCGTGGGCGCTCTGCGTGGGCGCCACCGGCGCGATGTTCACCGGGCTCGCGTGGAAGGTGCCCGAGGCCATGGCCGACCGGTTCTTCCTGGCGCCGACGTGGTTCGCGGCGCTGGCCCTCGCGCCTCCGCTGCTGTCGTGGTGGCTCTCGGGCGGGGCGCGGCGCGCGCTGGTGGGGATGCTCGTGGCCGTGCACGTGGCGACCGGCGCGTACCTCTCGACCCGATGGCGCGACGACCCGACGCTCTACGCCCACTCGGTCGCGGCCTGCCCGGCGTCGGCGCACAACCACTACCGCTACGCGGGCCTGCTGGAGAGCCGCGGCGAGGTCGACGAGGCGGCGTGGCACGCGGCGCTGGCCTACGAGGCGATCCGGCGCTTTCCCGGCGAGTGGGAGCACCCGGCCATCGAGGCCGAGGAGACGCTCCCGGCGGCGGAGCGGGTGCGTCGGATGCACGGGCTGCTGCGCATCGACCGGCCGCAGTTCGACTGGCGCAACGCCGTCGCAGGGTACGCCCAGCGCAACCAGATGCCCCGCGCCGCCGCGAGGATCATGGAGGGCTTCGCGCCGCCGACGCGTCGATAGGATTGGCGGTGCGAGGGCTCGTCGGGAATGATCCGCGGCACCTATGAGCGACCCCACCGAAGACTTCGCCCCGATGCTCAACGCCCAGCGCGACGGCTGGAACTCCGCCATGGAGCTTCGCTACGTGCGCGCCACGCTCGACGAGGTGACCGCCGAGTGGACCGTCGGTCCGCAGCACCTCCAGGCCTACGGCATCGTCCATGGAGGCGTGCACTCGGGGGTCATCGAGACCCTCGCCTCGGTGGGCGCGGCGCTCAACGCGGCCTCTCGGGGGCAGTCCATCGTCGGCCTGGAGAACCACACCTCGTTCATCCGGGCGGTGCGCGAGGGCACGCTCCGGGCGACCGCTCGTCCCATCACCCGCGGCCGCCGCACGCAGGTCTGGGAGGCCACGGTGACCGACCCGGAGGGACGCACCGTGGCGACCGGGCGGGTGCGCCTCCTGGCGCTGGAGTCCGACGTCGCCGTCGCCGGAGAGACCGTCGTGGTGAAGTCCGCGCTCCGTTAGTCGATTCCCTCCACGCCCCGAAGAATCGGGCTCCAGGTGGCCACGGTGCCCAGCACGAGCTGGTACGACGCCCGGGTCATGGCCACGTAGAGGGCCCGCCTCGCCTCGGCCCCTTCGGGGTACGCGCCGAGGTCGCAGTCGGGCACCACGACGTGGTCGAACTCGAGCCCCTTCACCTCCTGCACGCAGCTCACCTCGACGCCCGCCGCGAAGGAGAAATCCCCGCCCCTCACCAGCCTCACCCGGTCGTCGCCCCGGGTCAGCAGCGCGGCCATGCGGGCCGCCGACTCCGGCGTGCGGCACACCACCGCCACGGTGGCCTCGGGGTCGGTCTCCCGCAGCGAGCGCACCCCGTCGAGCAGCGCCGCCACCAGGTGGAAGAGGCTCCTCGCCCGCCACGCCCTCACCGCCGCGTCGGGCTCCGCGACCCCTTCGCCGCGCAGCACCGCCCTCGCGAGCGCGGTCACCGCCGGAGGGCAGCGGTAGCTCACCGCGAGCCGCACGGCCTCCCAGGACTCCGCGCCGAGCTCTCGCATCGCCCCGTCCCACCCGGGGAAATACGCCGTCGGATCGACCTGCTGTCCCTCGTCGCCCGCGACGATGAGCGTGCCTCCGGGGCGCAGCGCCCGGCCGATGAGCGCGAGCTCGAGCGGAGCGAACTCCTGGGTCTCGTCGAGCACCACGCAGTCGTAGGCCCCTGGCGAGGGCGCCGCGTCGCCGGGCGTCGCTCGCAGCTCGGCCAGCGCGAAGAGCACGGCGTAGTCCTCCGGGTCGATGGCCCCGGCGTCCTCGAAGGGCGTCCCGGCGTCGATGCGGAGCCCGTCGACGGTAGCGAGCCGGTCGGCGTCCACGTGGCGATGCGAGTCCTCGGTGGTGTCCGTGAACTGCACGTTGGTGTGCTCCAGCACCTGGGCGACGGCGTGCTCGGAGACCGCTCCTCGGGACGACGACGCGACGCGCTCCATCAGCAGCCGCTCTCCGAAGAGGTGCTGGAGATCCTCGCGGTTGGCCGTGGCGCCCCGGGGGCGGTCGGGGCGCGAGGCCACCTCGGCCAGCGCCTGCCGCAGCGCGGGGTGACGCTTGAGCCGGGTGACCGCCGCGGGCGCGCCGTGGCTCTCCCTTCGCGGCAGCCCCGGGAAGGCCCGCCGCGCCTGCACCGCCGCCCAGCGCTCGTAGCTCTTCACCTCGACGTCCTTCGCGCCGAGGCGCTCCAGCAGCGTCGTCGAGAGGCGCTGCAGCCCCTCCACCGGCACCAGCACCAGCGCGCGGAAGGTGCGCCCCGAGCACTCCGCCCTCGCCTGAAGCGCCGCCACCCGGTGGAGCGCCACGGTGGTCTTCCCGCAGCCCGCCTCGCCCAGCACCAGCAGCGCCCGGCGGCGCGGGAGTTCCACCGCCCGCCGCTGCTCGGCGTCGAGCGCGTCGAGGGTGAAGGGCGACGGCGCGCGCAGCGCCCCCATCGGGCGCGGCTGAAGCAGCGACGGAGGAGGATCGCCCTCTCGCCGCCATGGGCCGCCGCCCCGCCGGGAGAGCACGGCGTCGGCGGTGAGAACCTCGACGAGCGATCCCGCGGAGACGTCGAGCAGGGCGCGGGCGCGGACGGTGCCTTCGAGGGTGCGGCCGTCGACGTCGAGCTCGTAGTCCTCGCCCTCGCGCGTCGAGAAGAACACCGACGCGAGCGGAGCGGTCCGCCAGTGCAGCACCGTCACCCCGCCTTCGAGCTCGGTGCGCCACCCGAGGAGCAGGTCGCGCACGCGACCTCGGGTCTCGACCTGCATCCAGGCCACTGGGGGTGGGGTGTCGCTCGGGCTCGTAAGCGCCGCCGAGGCTATGAGGTGCTCGATGTGCTCGACGAGCCGGTGCTGTTCTTCGCTCAGCGCAGCGGTCATGGATCCTCCATGAACTGGCGCGAGCGCGCGCACCACACCGTTTTTACCTGAGGGGGTAAGACGGCGTGGAGAGCATCATCTGCGGAGAGGGTGGGATTCGAACCCACGGTACCCTTTTGGAGTACACCGCATTTCCAGTGCGGCGCCTTCGACCACTCGGCCACCTCTCCCTTGTGTTGCGCGCGCCGTCGCGCCAACACCGGGACTTCAACTCTTTCGGGCGGAGAGCAAGGGATTCGAACCCTTGGTACCTTTCGGTACACCTGATTTCGAGTCAGGCACCATCGACCACTCGGACAGCTCTCCGTCGCGAAACCTACGCAAAGGCCTACCCCCCTGTCAACGCAGAACCCTTCCGTCGTGCACGGAAGAATGTTCGGAGCACCTCCGCGCACGCCCCTGCCTCGACGCCGCCGAGCACGGGGTAGCGATGGTTGAGCCGGGCGTCCTGGTGCAGCTGGTAGAGCGTCGAGACCGCGCCCGCCTTCGGATCGTCGCAGCCGTAGACCACCCGCCCGATGCGCGCGTTGACGAAGGCCCCGGCGCACATCACGCAGGGCTCCAGCGTCACGTAGGCCGTGACGCCCTCCAGGCGCCAGGTTCCCAGGTCGGCGGCGGCGGAGCGCATCGCCAGCACCTCCGCGTGTGCGGTCGGGTCTTCGAGCGCCTCGCGGAGGTTGTGGGCCCTCGCGAGGCTCACCCCCTCCGCCGACACCAGCACGCAGCCCACCGGGACCTCCCCCGCCGCGGCCGCTCTCTCGGCCAGGCTCAGTGCCTCCAGCATCCAGCGTCGGTGCGTCGCCTCGTCGGTGGGGTCGCTCATCGGTCCTGCACGCGGCGGATGTTGTAGACCGCCATCGCCTCGGCCACCGACTGCTCCGGGTCGCTCTCGTGAAACGCCCGTATCGCCGTCACCCCCATGCGGTTGCCCACGCGCTTGATGGTCGCCTCGGCGTAGAGATCCTCCAGTCGGCCGGGGCGGAGGTAGTCGACGCGGATGTCCACGGTCGACACCCGATCGCCCACCCCCAGCTCGCTGAACACCGCCGCGCCCCCGACCGCGGTGTCGAGCGCCGCCGCGATCACCCCGCCGTGGAGCGCCGGGCGCATGGGGTCGCCCACCAGCTCGGGCTTGAAGGGCAGCAGCAGCGTGGCGACGCCCCGCTCCAGCGAAACCAGCCGCAGCCCGAGGTAGCGGTTGAAGGGGATCTCCTCCGCGAAGAAGCGCTCGATCTCTCCCCGCATGGCCGGGTCCAACACCTTCTGCTTCGCGGTCATCGACTCGACGCTCCTTCTTTCCCCCTCAAGCGGCCATCGGATGAATCCCGCAGGGGCCCCTCCCGTACCTCACCCGCCCACGGATCGTCAGTGCCCGCACGAGGGTTCTTGACCTCCGCACGGGTGACCGGCTCCCCGGTGCTATGCTGGGTTCCGGCTCGTCGCCGAGAAGGAGGCCTCCATGATGCAGCGTCTCTCTGGTCTCATGTTCGCTGTCAGCCTCGCCGCATCTCCGCTGGCCGTCGCACAAGACCGCGCTCCCGCGCCTCCGGTGGCTCCGCCGGTCGCGCTCCAGCAGCCCGCCCCCGGCCCCACTCCCCCGCTCTGTTGCTGCCGGGTCTGGTCCCACGGCTGGCAGTACTCCTGGCGCGACACCGGGGCGTGCACCGCCGCCAACGGCACCTGCGTCAGCCCCGATCACTGCTGATCGGAGTCCCCTCCGCTCCCCCTCCCCCCTACCGCTCCCCGATCACTCCAGCTCTCGCGTCACGATCATCCGGTCGCGCCGTAGCTCTCCGGACGCCACCGTGCCCGTGACGGAGAAGGTCGACTCGATGTCGTCGCCGTCGAGGTCGCCGATCGCCCGGGAGTAGAAGTACGCCCCCTCCCCGGAGCCCGCCGTGTACGACGCGTAGGCGTAGTAATGGGGCTGCTCGAGCGAGAAGCCGATCGCCGCCCACTGCGGGTCGGCGGTCCAGAGGGTGGGGCGCGCGGGGTACTTCGACGAGCCGGGGTTGCTGTCGGGCGTGTACGTGGCCGCCGAGGCGAAGCGCTGCCCCGTGCCGACCTCGATGCTCCGCTGGAAGTAGGTCATCTGGCCCTGGTAGATGGCCCGGATGTTACCCACCGCCTCGCTCGTCTTGGTGCGCTTCACATAGCGCGTGTACGAGGGGATCGAGATCGCCGCGAGCAGACCGAGGATCATCACCACGATCATCAGCTCCACCAGCGTGAAGCCCCATCGATACCGCCGAGCCAGCCGTAGGGTCATGTAAGCCCCTCCTCGTCGGACAAGCTCTATCGCCTACACCCTGGCGATGCACAAGACCCGACAGCCCCGCGGTCGGCGAGACGTGGCCCGGCCGTCACCTTGCCGCTACAGTGCCGCATCGTGCGAGTGACCGTCCTTGCCAGCGGATCAGGCGGCAACGCCATGCTCATCGAAGCCGGATCGACCCGCCTGCTCGTCGACGCCGGCCTCCCCCTCGCCACCCTCCAGCGGCAGCTCACCCGCGCGCACCTCTCGGTGAAGCCCAACGCGATCATCGTCACGCACGCCCACGGCGACCACTGCCGCCACGCCGCCGAGCTCTCCGAGCACTTCCAGGCTCCCCTCTATGTCAGCGAGGCCACGCGCCGCAGCGTCCGCCTCGGAGGGCGCCGCACCCCGCGCGTCTTCGGCCCCCGCGCGCCCTTCTCCATCGGCGACATCGCCGTCACCGCGCTGACCGTCCCCCACGACGCGCCGCAGGTCTCGCTGCGCTTCGAGCACGGCGGCGAGGCCGCGGCGATCGCCACCGACCTGGGGGAGGTTCCGCCCGGGCTGCTCGATCACCTCGCGGGGTGTGACACCGTGCTGATCGAGTCCAACCACGACCACGAGATGCTCTGGTCGGGCCCCTACCCCTACCACCTGAAGCGCCGCGTCTCCGGCGGCCACGGCCACCTCTCCAACGCCCAGACCCACGGGCTCCTGCGAAGCCTCGACCGCGGCGTGCGCACCGTCGTGCTGATGCATCTGTCGCAGACCAACAACACCCCCGAGCTCGCGCGAGCCTCCGCCGCCGAGGCCCTCTGCGATCACCCCGCGACCCTGCTGGTGTCGTCGCAGTTCGGGGTGACCAGCCTCGGCGCAGAGCCCGTGGGGCCGCCGCAGCTGGAACTCTTCTCTCGGTGACCCGCCGCTCCGACCGCTGTGCCCGCGGGTTGGAAAAGCAACGCACCAGCCATCTGGCATGGGCCGCTCCAGTTAGGGAGTAGCAGAAAATTCCACGGGCTGATCGGACGTCAAGTATCGGAGCTGGGTGGGTCGCCCCAGCGTTCGCGGCATGGAGCTTTCGGAGGCGGTGGTGAAGGTCCTGCGCGAGTCGGCGGCGGCACTCACGGGCCACGACCGGCGGTTGTTCATGGCGCGGGCGGTACGAGACCTGTTTGACGGCGTGGTCAACCGGGCCGTTCGGACCCTGGACTGGGATGAACGGACCGTACGGCTGGGGCGCCACGAACTGCGGACGGGGATCGAGTGTCTCGACGGTCGTACAGCGGCCGGGCGGCCACGCGCGGAGGTCCGCGTGCCGTCGCTCGTCGACGACCTTCGGGCGATCGTTGATGGCCAGAGCCAGATCGATCCCCGCTTCCACTCGCAGCGACTCTACACTCGACTCACGGCCGCCGAGGTCCGTCGCCAGTTGGTGGTGCAGAAGCACTACCTCGAGACCGCGCTGCCGTCCGCAGAGACGATCCGTGTGAAGCTGGACGAACAGGGCTATCACCTGCGGCGTGTGGCGAAGGTTCTGCCGAAAAAAAGATCCCGCAAACCGAGGCCATCTTCGATCAGATGAGCCGGGTCCGCGCGGCAGGACGCCACACACCGAACGTCCTGGAGCTGTCGATGGACGCCAAGGCGGTGGTCAAGGTGGGGGCGTTCTCGCGGCGTGGGGTCAGTCGCACGGTCGTCCTCGCGCTGGACCACGATCATGGCCAGGACGCGACGATCACCCCCTATGGCATCCTGCTGCCGGTTCACGACGACCTGACGATCTATCTGGCCACCAGCGTCGTCACCGCCGACTTCATCGTGGATCAACTGGAGGCGTGGTGGGAGCGGAACCGGGTCCGCTTTCCGGCCGTCGATACGCTGCTCCTGCTGCAGGATAACGGGCCCGAGAACCACAGTCGCCGGACTCGCTTCATGGAGCGGATCGTGATGTTCACCCGCCGCCATCGGGTCACGGTCCGTCTGGCGTACTGGCCGCCCTACCACAGCAAGTACAACCCGATCGAGCGCTGTTGGGGCATCCTCGAACAGCACTGGAACGGCGCGCTCCTCGACACTGTGCCGACGGTCGTCGCGTACGCGCAGACGATGACGTGAAAGGGCGTCGCACCGTCGGTCCACCTGGTCACGACCTCCTACGCCAAGGGCGTGCGCCTCTCCCGAGCGGCGATGGCCGAGGTCGAGGCCCAGGTGCAGCGACTCCCCGACTTGGGACGGTGGTTCGTCGAGATCCCGCGGGCCACCCCCAACTCCGGCCGACACTGAACGCCGGGTCAGCCCGCGATATACTCTGCTACTCCCTTACCAGAGCGCCCCAAGTGCGAAGTTCCCCCTGCATCGCGCCGTCGGGATCTCCGGCGGACCCCGATGGGGGAACTCGCTGGACCCCGACCTCGACCGTCGGGAGGGCATCGGACTCCGGGGCGTCGCCGGGGATTGGTTGCGGTTCAGGGCGCACGGGAGCTAGTCACGCCGATGCCTGCCCGTGTCGTCGTTCGCGCCCCGCTCGCCGCGAGCCTGCTGCTCCTCGCCGCCCGCGCCGACGCGCAGGACCGCGAGCCCGCCCCCGCGGGCTTGCGCCTGTCGTGGGTCCGCGCGGATGGCGCAGACGGGTGCCCCGACGCGGCCGAGCTCGCACGCGACGTCGCGCGACGCCTGGGCCGCGACCCGTTCGCCGGCCCCGCGGCGCAATTCATCGAGGCGGTGATCCGCCGCGATCGCGACCGCTGGACCGCGAGCCTGTACGTCCGCGACGCGTCCGGCGCGCTGTCGGGCGCGCGCGAGATCCACGACGACGGCGCGACCTGCGCGCCCATCCACGGCGCCGCGGCCCTCGCCATTGCGTTGATCATCGACCCCGAGGCCGCACTCCGCACGGCCCCCGCCCCGGCGGCCCCCGCCCCGGCGGCCCCTGCCCCGGCGGCCCCCGCCCCGGTACCGCCCGCGCCCCGCGCGCCCTCGCAGCGGACGCACCGCGTCGGCGTCCTCGCCATCGGCGTCCGCGCCCTTGCCGCTGTGGGCCCGCTGCCCGGAGTCGCGGCGGGCGTCGCGCTCTCGGCCGACGTCCACCTGCACCCGCGCCTCATGCTCACCGCCGGGCTCTGGTTCCTCCCGCAGGTCCGCACCCCGGAGCCCGATTCCCGCTACGCTTTCGGCCTCACCGCCGGGTCTCTGTCCGCCTGCGCCGCGCCGCTCGTCCACGCGCGCGCCACCCTCGCCGCGTGCGTCGGGCTCGCGCTCGGCGCCGTCCACGGCGTGGCCTACGCGTTCGACCCCGTCCCGCCCGGCGAGCGCGCCTGGCTCGCCGCGACGGCCGGGCTGCGCTTCACGGCCGCGCTCGTCGGGCCGCTCGCTGCGGTGGCGCAGGTCGACCTCGTGGCGCCCGTCACGCGCTACCGGTTCTACGTTGAGCACGTCGCCGGCACCGTGTTCGACCAGGCGGCGCTGGGCGGCGCGGGGCAGCTCGGGCTCGAGCTGCGCTTTCGGTGACAACTCCGACCGGGTCCGCACAATCCAGCGACGACGTGTCGCGCGCCCTGGACCCACCCCCGCCGGACCCGACCCCCGCGCGCCCAAACGTCACGACGGTCTACCAGGCGCACGGGGACTTCCTGTGGGTCACCCTCCAGCGCCTCGGCGTCCGCGACGCCGATCGCGACGACGTCCTGCAGGAGGTGCTGGTGGTCGTGCACCGTCGGCTGCACACCTTCGACGGTCGCGGGCCCATGGCGGCGTGGCTGTTCGGCGTCTGCTTCCGCGTCGCGGCCGCCCACCGCCGGCGCGCCTACGTGCGGCGTGAGCAGCTCTGGGGAAGCGTGCCCGAGGACCCGCGGCGACCGGACATCCGCCCGACCCTGAGGAGGCACTGATCGCCGCGCAGGCCCAGGCCCGCCTCCGCGCCGTGCTCGACGAAATGGACATCGAGAAACGCGTGGTGTTTGTGATGTACGAGATCGACGAGGTGCCTGCCGCCGAGATCGCCACCCTGGTCGGCATCCCCTTCAACACCGTGCACTCGCGCCTGCGCGCGGCGCGCGGGCAGTTCGATCGCATCGCCGCCCGCCACCGCGCGCGCGACGCCCGGCGCTCGGGGGTCCCCGTCCCGCCGCCCTGGTGGCCCGGCGAGGGCGGGCCGTCCGACCTGCAACCCCCGTGGCAGGGCGCGCCACGCAGCCTTCCGCTCCCCGACGACGCCCGCGCCCGCCACGCCGCCCTGCTGCCCCGGGTGATGCGCGTTCGAGCCGGGCCGTCGGTGGCGCGCGGGGCGATCAAGCTCCTCGGCGGCGCGGGCGCCCTGGCCCTCGCGCTCGCGGCCTGGCCACGCGGCTCCGATCGCGCGACCCCGCCGGCCCCCGCGCCCGCGACCTCGCGCGCGGGTCCGTCGGCCCCCGCGCCGCCCGCCGCGCTCGCGGCCCCGCCCTCGGGTCCCGTCGCGCCCGCGTCCCCCGCGCCCCCCGCGCGCGCCCCCGACCCGCCGGTCGCCGTGCCCCGCCCCGCCGTCCGCGCTGCGCCGCCACCCGTCGCCGCGCCCGTCGCCGCGCCCGTCGCCGCGCCCGTCGTGGTTCCGATCCCCGCTGCCCCGGGCGCGGGCGCCGTTCCCACCCATCCCCTCGATCGCGAGGTCGCGCTCCTCGGGCACGCGCAGTCGCTGCTCGACGACGACCCCGCGGGCGCCCTCGCCCAGCTGGAACAGCACGCCGCCGAGTCCCCGCGCGGTGAGATGGCCACCGAGCGCGAGTTTCTCGCGGTGCGCGCGCTGCTGCGCCTGGGTCGCCGCGCCGAGGCGGCCGCCCGCGCCGACGCCCTGATCGCGCGCGACCCGCGCGGCCCCTTCGTCCGCCGGGTGCGGCGCATGCTCGACGAGGCCTCGGACGCGGCCCCGACGAATCGGTGACGGGCCGCGTGCCCGGCGCGCAATGAAGAGGCAGAGGTAACCCGATGACCCACTTCGCTTGCGTCCCGACTTCACGCGTCCGCGCGCCCCGCCCCATCGCCCTCGCGCTCGCATGTCTCGCGCTCGCGGGCTGCGACATCGACGCCCGCATCGCCGTCGCCGACGGGGGCCCCGTCCCGGGGTGCGTCGGCACGCGCGCGGAGGTCGACATCGCCTCCTACCAGCGCGGGGCCGCCTGCCCCGACACGTACGACGCGGCGCTCCGGGCGCCCCCGACGTGCAGCGCGCTCCCCGCCTCCACCCAGACGTCCTCGGCGACCTGCGGGTCGGCGCGCGTGCTCTTCACCCTCTGCGGCAGCCTGCACGGCTTCTACTGCGCGTACGACCCCGCGGGCCGGCTGGCGGGCCAGATCGCACTCGACGATAGCCCTTCGTACTGCGGCCGGACCTCCAGCTGCATACAGTACGGCGCACCGATCGACGGCCTCGCGTGTCGCAACGGCGACGTGGTCAGTTCGTGCGGGTTCTCCCCGCTGACAGCGCCGGGCGACGCCTCCGTCGACGCGGGCGCGCCGACCGCGTGCGGGGCGACGCCGCCGTTCGAGTGCGACCACGCGACCGACGGCGTCTGCGGCGACTCGTCGACGTGGCCGACCTGCACCGGCGGCGTGTGGAGCTGCCCCGCGGGCTCGATCCGCCCGTCGGCGTGCCGCTGCACCTTCACCCAGGGGTGCGCGTGCGGCACGAGCCCTTGCGCCGACGCCGGGGTGGACGCGGGGCTGTCGTTCCCGTGCGGAGAACTCCGCTGCGACCCAGGCACCCAGTTCTGCCGCGGCGTGAGCTCGAGCGCGGCGACCCGGCGAATCACCTACTCCTGCGAGGCGCTCCCGACGGCGTGCGGCGGGGCGGCGAACTGCGCGTGCGTGGTGCCGAGGGAGACGGCCGGGGCCGCGTGCCAGGAGTACTCCGACGGGGCGGTCCACGTGTCGCTCTACACGCCCTGACCGTGGCGGCGGATCACCCCAGCGCCGCCATGCCCACGGCCACGTCGATGACCGGCACGTAGCCGAGATCGCGGCGGGCCTTCGCGGTGTTCACGGTGACCTCGCGCGCGATGCGCAGCACCGCCGGGAGCACCGAGGTGTCTTGCTCGTCGCGCACCGTACGCCCCGGCGGGATCAGCGCCCAGTCGCGCTCCATCGTGCGGTTGCTGAATGCGAGGTCGGCGCCCATCGACGCCTGCCCGTTCACGATGAACCTGAGCAGTTGGCGGTTGGGATCCGCCGGGGAGGCCCCGGTGTTGGTGGCGGCGATGCGGAGGCGCCAGGCGCCGCGCTCGGACATGGAGAGCGTCGAGGCGCTCGACGAGAGTGCTCCCAGCGGACGGGCGACGTCACGGGGGACGGGACGTCCGGCGGGGGAATCGGGACGCCGTAGGGCTACGCGATGGAGGTGTCGCCGCCGCCCACCGTCGTCGATCGGCACGCGCCGAGGTCGAGGGAGGCGCCGAGCGCGACCTCCGCGCGATAGACGCCCCGCAGCACCTCTATCGCGTCTCCAGAAGCGGCTGGGACGGCGGCGTTGCAGAAGGGACAACTCGACGCGCCGACGCGGACGTGGCGCGCGCAACCGGAGCAGGGGATGAGGGTATAGGGAACCCGCGGGCACAGCGGGCACAGCCATCCATCGCGCTCATCGGCCTGAAATCAAGGCGAATCGTGACCAGGCGAATCGTGAGAGGTGTGCCGAACGGAGTGACCCGCCGGGGTTGAGAGAGGACAGCGCCGGTCAGGGCTTCGGGGTCTGCTCGAGCGCCGCGCCGCTGTCGGGAGCGGCGTTCACCCGCTGGGGGTAGACGTCGAGCGCCCTGGGGTGGGGCGGTCCGCCGTAGCAGGCCGAGAGCGAGGCGCTGGCCGTGAGGGCCGCGGCTAGGGCGACGACCACGCGGGTGGCCTGGGAGCCCGTTACGCTGCGCTCGACCCGGTGGGTGACCGGCGCGGCGCAGAAGGGGCAGGCGGCGTCGTCGGCGCGGACGTGACGCGAGCAGCCGGGACAAGGGACCAGCGAGTGGGACATCGGCGATGGACCTCCGGTTCGGGTGACGACGGACAACGCCGCCCCGGTGTTCGGGCTTACACCGGGGCGGGAGCCCGTGTCAGCGCCGGGCGTTGCGCAGGGCGTCGTCGGCGGCGGTCACCCGCAGCGCCCAGGTGACCGTGAAGGCCACCATCGCCATGCCCACCGGGGAGAGCGCGTTGAGCAGCCGGTAGCCGACGCTGTTGATGGGGTAGAGCGCGTGCAGCCACGGGAACACCACCCCGCACGCCGTCGCCGGGAAGGCCGTGAGGTACACCCAGCGGCGACGCTCCGGGGCGGTCGTCAGGAAGGACGCGACGGTGATGCCCGCCAGGAAGGAGATCTGGTTGGAGAACAGCTCCCCGGCCGGGTCTTCGGTCTGGTAGCGAGGCCCGAGCCCCGCGTGGAGGAACAGCACCAGCAGCGCCCCGAGCGCGCACGCGACGGAGAGCCAGCGGGTCTCCGGGTCGTGCCCCTGGGACGAGGCCTGCGAGGGGGGTTGGGGCGAGCGTTCAGCCACGACCCGCGCAGGGTCGCACAGTCACGCCGACGGGGGAGAGAACCCGTCACCTCCCACGCCCAGCAAGAACCTCACCAGCGCCTCGCACTTCGGCACCAGCGAGTCGAGCTCCACGCGCTCGTCCAGCGTGTGAAACCCGCTCCCCCGGGGGCCGAGCCCGTCGATGGAGGGCACCCCCACCGAGGCCGTCGTCGAGGCGTCGCTCCCTCCCCCCTGCAAGGGAGACTCTGCGACCCCGAGGCCCGCGAGCCGCTGACACCCGCCGTAGCGCTGCATCCACCGGGCGCTCTCCTCCCAGCGCTCGAGCGGCGCCCTCGCGATGCCTCCCTCCAGCACCACCGAGGTGCCCTCGACCAGCGGGGATCTTACCAGGTCACGTAAGCGCGAGACCAGGGAGACGCCGTCGTCGGCGCGCTCGAAGCGCCCGTCGAGCTCCGCCACACACTGCGCGGGGACGGTGTTCTTGGAGGTTCCGCCGTGGACGGTGCCGACGTTGATGGTGACGCCGCTCGCGCAGCCGTTGAGCGCCTCGGCCGACTCGATGAACCTCGCCATCGCCCGTATCGCGCTCGCCCCCTGCGCGTGCGCGTTGCCCGCGTGCGCCGCCCTCCCGATCGCCCTCGCGGTCATCGCCAGCGTCCCCTTGCGCCTCGTGATGATCGCGTCGCCCGCGCGCCCCGCCTCGAAGACCAGCGCCACCGCCGCGCCCCGCGCCGCCTGCTGCGAGCCACGGCCCGCTCTCCGGCGAGCCCACCTCCTCGTCGGCCACCACCGCCATGGTCAACGGCACCTCATCGAGCGCGCCCGCCGCGTCGAGGGCCCGCAGCGCGAAGGCCATCACCACCAGGCCGCCCTTCATGTCGAGCACCCCGGGGCCCCACGCCACGTCCCCCTCCGAGCGGTAGCCCGAGAAGACCTCGCGGGGAAACACCGTGTCGTGGTGGCCCACCAGCACCACGCCCCCATCGCCCGCGGGACGCCGCCCCTCGAAGAAGAGGTGCGCCCCGTAGCGCTCTCCCGGCACCGCCCGACACCGCAGCGGGATCGCCTCGCGCAGCACCGCCCCGGCCGCGTCCACGCCGCGAGGGTCGAGCGTGTACGAGCTCTCCTCCACCAGCGCCCGGAGAAGGGCCTCCATCGGCCCCCGCTGCGCCCTCACCCACGCCACCGCGTCGTCGCCCATGGGACCCATGCAACCGCTCAAACGCCCTAAGCAGCAAGGGGTTTCGTGAGTGAGACAGGGTATGTCACAGGCCCGGTTGCTGCGCGCGGAGCAGGTCACTAGGGTGACGGACATCGGAGGCGACGCCGCCATGACGAGCCCATTGCACATCGAGACCCTGAGACGACTCGACCTCGCGCTGCGACAGCACCCCTGGCAGCAGAGCCAAGACGGCGCCTGGCGAGGGCGCGAGTTCGGCCTGGCGCTGCTGAAGGGGCTCCGCGAGACGCTGCCCACCTGCGACGTGGTGACGGCGGTGACCATGGCCGTCGACGCGGCGACCCCGCCAGCAGACAGCGTCGAGCGCGGCTTCGAGGAGCAGTGGGCGCGCTACACCCTCACCTGGGCGGCGCGTTCCATGGTGGCGCAGTCGATGGACGCGCCTGGCCCGACCGCGGCCGAGCTGAGGGTCGTGGCGGGGGCGATGGCGGGGGTTCCGCTGCGGGTGCGGGGGGCCTCGGGGGCGCCCGACGCGGGCGTGTTCGAGGCGATGATCGACGCGACCCGGCTGAGCCTCGACGGGCTCGGCGAGAGCGGCTTCGAGCGGGTGTTCACCCAGCAGGTGAAGCACTCGGCCTCGCTGCTGGTGGTGGGCAACCACGCGGTCGACGACCTGCTGCGGGGCGCGGTGATCCGCAGCGACCGGGTGGCCCAGACGCAGGCCCTCGAGGGGTGGGCCCAGGCGACGATGGACGAGCGCAGGGCGCAGGTGGCGCACGGGCTCGCGGAGGCGGCGTGGGCGCTGGCCGAGCGCTCTGCGGCGGAGGGCGACGCGAGGGTGCGGCGGGCCATGGTGCGCGTGGCGGCCCAGCTCGCGGCGAGGCTCGACCGGGTGGGCCAGTGGGTCCCGGCGAGCGCGGTGACGGCAGTGACGACGATGGTGGAAAGCAACACGAAGAGCGCGGCGCCGACTGCGCCGACGCCCTCAGCGAAGACGGAGCGAACCATGGACGAGAAGAAGATCCCCCCGGTGCTGAAGTCCCTCGAGGTCGACGCCACGGACGCCGCGTGGCGCCTCGCGGGGTCGCAGTTCGTGAAGCTGGCGCGCGAGCCCCTGGTGGCCCTGCTCTCCCGGCACCTCGGCCCCGACGACCCGGCGCTGCGGGCTCGCATCGCGGCCTTCCTCGA
>JADJAE010000018.1 GCA_016704445.1 Deltaproteobacteria bacterium | reverse complement strand
CCCGAGCGTGGGCAGCTCATCCCCACGGTGGCCGCGACGCTGGTCGACGACAACTACACCGCGGAGAACGTCCTGGCCGTCGCCCCGGTGCCGGGCTTCGTCCTGCGCGGCGGGCGCACCTACGCCTTCGTGCTCACCAACGCCCTGCGCGACGCCGGCGACCGGCCCCTCGTGGGCAGCGCCGCGCTCGCCGAGCTGCGCGAGGGGCGCACCCCCGCCGGGCGGCGCGGCGCGGCTGCGGCGGCGTTGTATGCGCCGCTCTGGGAGACGCTGCGGACGCGCAGCATCGACGCCGCGACGGTGGTGGCGGCGACGGTGTTCACGACCGGCGACGTGGCGGCGGAGACCGCTCGGATGGGCGACCGGGTGGTGGAGCGCTTCGACGTGACGGTCGACGGGCTCGCGCTCGCCCCGGGGGACACGCCGACGACGCACCCGCGCTACTGCGAGCTGCGGGCCACGGTGACGATGCCGCAGTTCCAGTTTGGCGCGCCGCCCTTCAACACCGACGGGCTGATGCGCATCGGGGCCGACGGCGTCCCCATGACGACGACCTACGCGAGCCCGGCCAACTACGACCGGGTGCCCGTGGTGGTGACGCTCCCTCGAGGAGCGATGCCGGCGGAGGGCTATCCGCTGATCATGAACGTCCACGGGTCGGGCGGGTACAGCGACGAGGCGGTGTCGCGCGGCACCTGGCGGCCGATGAGCGCGACCAACCCCTGCACCACCACGAGGCCGAGCTACTACAACCGCGTCATCACGTACCGCGGCGTCGCGGGCTGCTATACGCCCGACCAGGGCGTGGCGTACCAGCTCGCTCCCCGGGGCTTCGCGGTGGTGGGCGCGGCGATGCCGGTGAACCCCGAGCGCCTCCCGGGCGCCGGGGACATCGCCTACCTCAACCTGATGAACCCGTCGGCGATGCGCGACACCTTCCGCCAGGGCATCTTCGAGCAGCGGCTGCTGCTGGAGGCGCTTACCCGGATGCGTATTCCCGCGGCCACGCTGGCGGCGTGCACTGGGGCCTCGCTTCCGACGGGCGTGACCGAGGCGCGCTTCGACGCGTCGCGCTTCATCATCATGGGCCAGTCGATGGGCGGGATGTACACGCACCTCATCGCCGCGACCGAGCCGAGGGTGCGGGGGGCGATCCCGACCGGCGGGGGAGGGCACTGGTCGCGCTTCATCTTCGAGTCGCAGATCATCCCGGGGGTGGGGTCGCTCATCGGGACGCTCCTCCAGGGCCGCTCGCTCAGCTTCGTGCACCCGGCGATGGGTCTGCTCCAGACGCTGTGGGAGCCGGTCGATCCGATCGTGTACGTGCCTCGCATGTCGCGCGATCCGCTGACGGGGAAGACCCCGGTGTCGACCTATGTCCCGGTGGGCCGTGGGGACTCGTACTTCTCCACGAGCACCTTCGACGAGGTCGCGCTGGCCTACGGGCACCCGCAGGGAGGCCGCGAGGTGTGGCCGGGGATGCAGGCCTCGCTCGGGCTCGACGGGCGGTCGGGCCTGGTGCCGTACCCGATCGCGGGCAACCTGATGCGAGGGGTTCCGCCGACGACGATCACCAGCGCGGTGGTGCAGTACGAGGGCGACGGGGTGTACGACCCGCACGCGATCTTCACGCAGCTCGACGCGGTGAAGGTGCAGTACGGCTGCTTCGCGCAGACGCTCCAGCGCACCGGGCGGGGCGTGATCGTCGACCCGGCGGGGCGCGCCGCCGACGGGGCCTGCGAGTAAGGGGGAGGGAGGCCGATGGGCCCGGGCCGACTCTTCGCCCTGACGCTGGCGGGCTTCGTCGGGGGGCACCTCGCGATCCTCGGGGTGTTCGGGGCGATTCGCAGGGGCGTCACCCGAGAGGCCCCGAGGGTGCGCGTCGACGCGGCGGGGCTGCGCTACTTCGCGGAGTTCGTGCTCGCCGAGGCCTTCATGCTCACCGCGGCGCTACAGCTCGGGGTCGTTCGCCTGTCGGGCTTCTCGGCGCCTCGCACGGCGCTGACCCTGGGCGTGGGCTTCGTCTGGTGGGAGGCGTGGTTCTACTTCGGCCACCGGCTGCTCCACACGCGCTGGCTCTATCCCCTCCACCGGCCGCATCACGCGACGCGCGGGCTGCACCCCTCGCTCAGCTTCAGCGCGGGAGAGACCGTGGTGCTGTCGAGCGGCTTCTACATCCCGCTCGCGCTGGCGTCGCAGCTCTACGAGGGGGTCTCGGCCGAGACGCTGGCCCTCGTCTTCTCCGGCGCCTATGTGCTCAACGTGCTGTCGCACCTCGACGTCGGGGCCTTCGAGGGGACGGCCGTGGGTCCGCTGCTGGGTTCGGCGCGCCGCCACGCGAGGCACCACGCAGGGCGCCGCGGAAACTACGGGCTCAACTCCCCGTGGCTCGATCGGGCCTGCGGCACCGAGGCTGCGGGGTGACGCTCGCTGCGGCCCCACATCCCCGCCTGCGCTCACCCCCTAAGGCGCCTTCAGCGCGTCGTAGAGGGCGTGCAGCGCGCCTTCGAGCTCGTGGTGACCGGGCGACTCTTCGCTCGACACCTGGCCGAGCAGCTCGAAGGCCTCGGCCGCGTTCGCGGCGACCTTCACCAGCGTCGACTGGCCGATGAGGAAGAGCCCCGCTCGCATCACGCTGCGCACCACCGCCTGCCAGGCCGCGTCGCCCAGCGGGGTCGTCACCAGGCGGCGCGCCCTCGGCATCACGACGTCGAGGCCCGCGATGATCTCCGAGCGCTCCTGCAGCCTCGGCGGGCTCGCGCTCGGCAGCAGGAACTGACACGCCGCGATGCTCCCCTCCCTACCGCGGACGAGGGCGGAGGCGACCTCGGTGACGTGCCGGATGCGCGCGGCGCGGGCGGGCGCCTTCCAGAGCGTGAGCAGCGTGTCGCCGACCGTGACGGACGCGACCCCATCGAAGACCTGCACCGCCGGAAGGATGATCGATGGCTTGCGGTCGTGGGTCATCGACGCCTCCCTTGAGGCGGTGGGTGCAGCTCGCACGAGTACCACGGCGCGCATCACCCGGCCCAGAGCGTGAGCACCCCCGAGGCGCACGCGACGCCCCACGCGCTGACCACCTCGCGGGTGGTGTGCCGACCCTCGCCGACCCTCGCCCAGCTCAGCGCGAGGGCCGCCAGCACGAAGGGCCACGGCCCTCGAAAAGAAGTCGCCTGCAGCAGCACCATCACCCCCACCGGGACCGCCACGTGGCCGCTCACCTTGAGCCCGGCGACGGTGAGCGCGGAGACCAGCACCGTCGCCGCAGCGCCAGCGAGCGCGACGTGGCGGACGGCCAGCGGCGCGTCGAGGGCGAGCACCGAGGCGTAGAGCCCGGCCGCGCTGAGCAGCGCCGCCAGCAGGAACACCGGGCGCTCCGAGCGCACCGAGAGGTCGCGGTCGCCGAACCAGCCGCGGCGCAGCCCGACCTGCCAGACGGCCGCGACCGGGAGCGCGGCGAGCACGCCGAGGGAGGTCCAGCGGAGCGCTGCGGAGCCGTCTTCGAGGGCGCTGCGGAGCACCGCGTACATCCCCAGCGGACCGAGGATCGCCGGGTGCAGCACGACCCCGAGGGCGCGCGCCACGGGGTAGCGCCGGCGGCGATCGGCCAGCGACCAGGCGATGAGCCCGAGCGAGGCCCCGCCCACGTCGACGGAGAGGTCGAAGTACTCCTCCATGCATGGGAGCCGCTGGCGGCTGAGCGACTGCACCAGCTCCTGGGCGCCCGCGACCGCGAGGAAGGAGATCCCCGCGGCGAGCACGCGGCTGCGGAGCGCGGCGCGGGGAGCGTCGAGCGCGTCGGTCGGAAACCACCGCCACGCGAGCAGCGCCGCGAGCGAGCCGTAGAGCAGCGTGTGGGCCACGATGTGTACGGGCTCCGCCGCGAGGAAGCGCCCCAGGGGTGAGTCGTGCGCCGGGGGCGAGCGCTCGAGGTAGAGCGCCGCCGCGATCAGGGCGAGCGCCCAGCCTGCGGACATCCATCGCCATCGCATGGCCGCGAGCATGGGGGGAGGGAGCGCCCGCGCGCACGGCGAAGGAATCGGACGGTCAAGAGCGGAGGGTGAGCGGCGCGGTTGACGGGGCGCGCGGGCGGCGCTCGGATGCTCGGATGTCATTCCGCGACGACCGGGAAGCCGCGCACCGAAGGGCCGACGCGCTGGAGCAGGAGCTCAAGCGAACGCAGGCGGAGCTCGAGGCGATGCGCTCCCCGAGGCGCGAGGGGCGACATGGTGGGAAGGTCGTCGCGGCGGTCGTGATGCTCGGGGCGCTGGGCGCAGGGGTCTATACGACCCAGCGGTCGGTCGAGCGCAGGCGCGAGCAGGCCCAGGCCGAGGCGGAGAGGTCGCACGCCGAGCAGGCCGAGCAGGCCGAGCGGGCCGTGCGGGTCGCGCTCGAGGCGGCGAGGGCTGCGGAGGCGAGGGCTGAGGCGGAGAGGGCGCGCGAGGCGGCCTCCCTGTCGCCGACGACACCGACAGCGCCCGCGGCGGCCATCGTGTGGCGAGGCAGCGTCGATCAGGCGGTGGGCGTCGCGCTCGCTCCGGGGGCGCCGTGCACCATCGAGGGGGCGTTCGCTCCGACGGGCGGTGGGGTCGTGGCGCGCTCGCTGACCATCGCGTGCGGCGGTCAGCAGATCTATCGCGCGGGTCCGGAAGCGGCGTCGGCGAGCGCGTCGCTGCGCGAGGGCCCGGTGCACGGGAGCGGCGCCCATGAGTACATGCTGCGGTATTCCGACGAGGCCTCGCCGACGAGGGCGACGGCGTCGACGCTCGGGCACACGGTCTCGGTGTGGCGCGAGGGCGAAGGGGCGATGCGGGTGACGATGTTCGTGCGCGACGTGAGCGAGGCGCGCGAGGGCGAGGCGCTGGGCGGGCGCGGGGTCGCGAGGCAGCCGTCCTTCGCGGGGGCGATCGAGGCGGCGGCGAGGGTGACCTCGGCGAGCGGGCACTCGCCTGCCGCGGCGGGGGCGCGGTGCGTGTTCGCGGTGAGGCCCGTGTGGGAGTTTCCGGAGAACTGCCGGGTGGCGCTGCGCTGCGGGTCGACGTGGATCTACGGAGCGCGGGAGTCGGGCTACCTGACCTGCGAGGTGCAGGGCGGACGACCCCTCGCGGCGCTCGACGAGAACACCACCAACAACGGGGGTGATCCGAGGGTGAGGTGGCGAGGCCGGCGCGTGGTGGTGAGCGACTTCACCGAGGCGGGCGAGTGGAGCATGGACCTCGCGCTGTGAGGCGAGGAGGGAGGGCGCGGTGTCGGCCTTGTGGCGACGGTCGATGGGCTCCAAGCATGGGGCCATGAACACCACGGGCCCGCGCACGAAGAAGGACCGCTCCGACCCTCGCCGCGTCGAAGGCGAGGGCCAGGGCGACGCCGACGCTCGCCGCGTCGAAGGGGAGGGGAGCGGCGAGGGCAGCGACGCCCGCCGCGTCGAGGGGGAGGGGGGCGAAGGGAGCGACGCCCGCCGCGTCGAGGGCGAAGGCGGCGACAGCGCCGACGATCGGACCGCGGAGAACCCCCGCCGGGACGGGTCGCGCTCACCGGGCGAGGGCGATCCCAGGCCGGAGTAGGTGGGTCCGGCGAGCCCTCAGCCGGGCGCGTTGCGTAGCATCGTCGCCACGTCGCCCAGGCGCTCCTCCATGAAGGCCCGCAGCTCCCCTTCGATGCCGCTCTCGTCGAGCGCCCGCTTCATCGCGCGCATCCACGCGTCGCGCATCTCCTGGGTCACCACCACGCCCGCGTGGCGCATCCGCAGCCGGGGGTGCCCGTGGCGCTCCATGTACGTCTGCGGGCCGCCCAGCCAGCCGATGAAGAAGAGCGCGAACTTCTCCCTCGCCTCGGGGTGCACCCTGCCCCGCTCGTCGAGCCGGTGCAGGCCCGCGAGCGCCGGCTCGTGCTCGTCCATCGCGTCGTAGAAGCGCGCCGCGATCTCTCGCACCTTCGCCTCGCCGCCGAGCTGCTCGTACGGCGTCACCTTCGTCGGTTCGATCATCCACCCATCTCCCGGTATCCCTCCGCCTGGAGGTTGAACAAGGTCGCGTAGGTCCCGCCGCGGGCGATGAGCGCCGCGTGGGGGCCCTCTTCGGTGATGCGCCCGCCGTCCACCACCACGATGCGATCGGCCATGCGCACCGTCGAGAACCGGTGCGTGATGAGCACCGCCGTGCGCGTCGCCTTCAGCGCCTGCAGCCGCTCGAAGACCTCGTGCTCGGCCTCCGCGTCGAGCGCCGCCGTGGGCTCGTCCAGCACCAGCAGCCCGCTGCGGCGCATGAAGGCCCTCGCCAGCGCCACCCGCTGCCACTGCCCCACCGAGAGGTCGTCGCCGCCGAAGGCCCGCCCCAGCGGCGTGTCGAGGCCCTGCGGCAGCCGGGCGACCAGCTCCTCGGCGCCCGCGTCGCGCACCGAGCGCTCGATGGAGGCGCGGTCGGCGCGGGCGGGGAGCCATCCCACGCCGATGTTCTCCGCGACGGTGAACTGGAAGCGCGCGAAGTCCTGCAGCACCACCGCGAGCCTCGCCCGGTAGGCGTGCGCGGGCATCGTGGCGAGGTCGACGCCGTCGAGCAGGATGCGCCCCGAGGTGGGCCGGTGAAGTCCCGTGAGCAGCTTCACCAGCGTGGTCTTGCCCGCGCCGTTGCGGCCCACCAGCGCCACGGTCTCGCCCGGGTGGAGCGTGAGGGAGATGTCCGTGAGCGCGTCCCGCTCGGCGCCGGGGTAGCGGAAGGACACGTGCTCGAAGCGCACCTCGGGCGGGCGCTCGGAGTCGGTTCCATCGACCGGCGGCGCGTCGGGCTCGTCGTCGGGCATCCCCAGGAACTCGAACAGGTTGGCCATGAAGAGGTTGTCTTCGTAGATGCGCGCCAGGCCCGTGAGCGCCGCCTGCATCGCCGTCTGCCCCTGGCGGAACACCATCAGGTAGAGCGTCATCGCGCCGAGGGTGATCGCGCCGGTGAGCGCGCCTCGCACGATGGCCACGTAGGCCAGGTAGAAGGCCCCCGACGACAGCAGCGAGAGCCCGACGGACCAGCGAGCGCGGCGACGGTGCAGCGCCACCTCCTCCAGGTGGAAGCCCTCGTGCAGCTCGCGGTAGCGGTCGATGATCCAGCGGGAGAGCCCGAGGAGCTTCACCTCCTTCACCGTCGACTCTGTGGTGAGGGTGGTCTCCAGGTAGAAGCCCTGGCGGTTGCGCTGCGTGCGCGCCCGCTGCAGCGCGAAGAGCTCGCGCCCGTGCCGGGTCTCCGCGATGAAGGGCGGGACGCCGGTGAGCACGAGCACCACGAGGGCCCAGGGCCCAGCTGCGAGAGCAGCGCCGCGTAGCCGGTGAGCGTGACCGCGCTGCGGAGCACGATGAGGAGCTGGTTGACGAGGTCGACCGGGCGGGCCGACGCCTCGCGCCGCGCCTGCGTGAGCTGGTTGATGAAGATCGGGTCTTCGAAGTGCGGGTACGAGACGCTCGCGGCCTTGTGCAGGATCAGCAGGTTGACGTGCAGCCCGAGGCGGGAGCGGAGGACCACGCCGGTGTAGGTGTTCCACTGGGTGGCGGCGGTCTTGGCGAGGACGAGGAGGAGCTCGAGCGCCACCCAGATGAGCGCCGTGCGCGAGGCGCGCTCGACGATGGCGTCGATGATCCGAGGCCCCACCGCGGTGATCGCCACGGTGAGCACCGCGTCGAGGAGCTGGCCCACCAGCAGCTGCACCAGCAGGCGCTTGTCGGCCCTCGCCACCAGACCCAGCGCCCGCCACGCGTTGGCCCCGACCTCAGGCGCCGCCCGCCAGCGATCGCGCCACCCGAACGGAACGTCCTTCCCCTGAATCGGCGCGACCGGCGGTGACACGGCGTGAGGCGGTAGCACCGATGGCGTCGCGGTTCACCTCATCCCGGCTTGCGCTCGATCTCCGACCCGCCGACCTCGCCCCGGAGATGCAGCGGGACGATGCCGGTCTCGGTCTTCTTGGTCGACGCCGGGCTCGCCGGGGGCGCGGGTCGCAGCGAGGCCACCTCGCGCTCGTCGGCGTCCAGGCCCTCGTAGGGGTCATAGGTCACCGGGGGAGGGGCCGCTGGGGCCTCCTCGGGCACCGTTGGTGCTGGCGGCGTGCCGAAGTCGATGAAGCCCGCGGCATCCGCGGGGGCCTTCGCCGCGGGAGGGAGCTCGACCGCGGGAGCCTCCTCCGCGGGAGGAATGAAGGACGACACATCGGGCCGCGATTCGGCCTGGATGATGCGCGTCTCCGAGGGCCGCTCCGGGGGCGACGGGTCGCTCCCCTCGGCCTCTGTCGGGCCGCTGCCTCGCGTGGCCTTGTCCACCGCGAAGAGCACCCGCTTGATGGGCACCATGAACTCCGCCGCGCTCTGGAAGCGCATGGCGGGGTCGGGGTCGAGCGCCTGCATCACCATCTTCTCGATCATCTCGGGAACGCCCGGGCTGAGCTCCCGCACCGGCCGCGGTCGCTTCACGCGGTCGAGCCCCTCGAAGGGGAGCTCGCCGGTCAGCATCTCGTAGAGCGTGGCGCCCACCGCGAAGAGGTCGCTGCGCCAGTCGACGCCGACGCCCAGCACCTGCTCCGGGGGCATGTACGCCGGGGTCCCCGCGATCACGGAGCTCTTGAGGTCGGGCGTGAGCGACTTGGCGAGCCCGAAGTCCATCAGCTTCACCAGCCCCGCCGTGCTGCGCATCATGTTGGAGGGCTTGATGTCGCGGTGGATGATCTGCCGGCCGTGGGCGAAATCGAGCGCATCCAGCACCTGCCGCGCGACGCGCAGGCGAGCGCGCCTCGCGCTGGAACATCTCCCTCATCTCGGGCTTCGCGCCGAGCTCCTCCGCCAGGAACTTCAGCGCCACCTCGCGCCCGAGCACCGAGTCCGTCGCGCGGTACACCACCGCCATCCCGCCGCGCCCGAGCTCGCCCCGCACCACGTAGCGCCCCGCCGCCTCGTCGAGCGCGCCGGGCTTCGGCGCGCCCGCGACGGTCACCTTCCGCGCCAGCGTCGCCTGCCAGCCCGCGATGCCCTTCACCCGCTCATCGGCGTCGCGGTACCCCGGCGAGGCCTCCTCCACCGCGGCGAAGCACTCCCTCGCCTTGGGCCAGTCGCCCGACGCGAGCGCCGCGAGCCCCAGGCGGTAGAAGACCTCGATGTTGCCGAGGTCGCACGGGCGCCCCGCGATCATCAGCTCCAGCGACTCCATCGAGGGGCCGTCCTTCGCCGCGCGCACCGCGTCGTCGTAGAGCGCGCCGAGCCCGATGGGGGCGTCCTCAAGCCCGCGCGCCAGGGTCCGGTCGGGATGCCCGGGTCGCCCCTGCACCACCACCATCACCTGGGTGACGGGCGCCGCCCTCGTCGCGGCCCCCCTGGGGTCGAGCGGCGGGGGCAGGCTGCTCGCCCGACGCGCCCTCGCGGCGGCGGCGTTCGCGGCCTCGCGCACCATCCGCGACGCGTCCCCCGGGCCGACGCCCGCCTCCGACGACGGCGCCAGCGCGACGGTGCCGTGGTTGGTCTTCAGCAGGTCGCGAGGCACCCCCGGGGCCTTCATCGACACGCCCTCGCCGCGCGACAGCTTGCGCACCCGCAGCTCGATGTCGCGGAAGTTACCCACCGCCGCCTGCATCGCCTGGAACACCTCGATCGCGCGGTCGACCTCCCCCTCGCGCTCCAGCACCGTCCCGTAGCGGTAGTGCAGCGGCGCCGTCGCCTTGCTGATCGGCTTCGCGCGGGTGAGCTCGCGCAGCACCGCCTTGGCCACCGCCAGCGAGAGCGCCTCGACACGATCGAGCATCGGGTTCGGGTCCTTCGCCTTGCGGGCGAGGTCGGCCCACGTGGTCGCCGCGCGCTCCTTCTGCCCGGCCATCTCGTACAGCTCCGCCGCCCGCTCGTGAAAGCCTCGGGCCGCCACCAGCGGAGCCGCGCTCCCCGGGGTGCCGAGCACGTTCACGTAGAGGTGCACCGCCTCGTCGATCATGTCCGCGTCGCGGTAGAGGTCCGCCGCGCGGGCCACCTCGCCGACGGCGATGAGCTCCTCCGCCGCGCGCTGCGCCTCCTGCTGCACCTCGAAGGCCCTCGACGCGTCCCCGCCGACCCGCGCCCGCAGCGCCAGGAAGCGCTCCTCCGCCGCGCGCGCCCTCTCCTTGGGGTCGCCCTGCTCCTCGCTCGCCGCCGCGGGCTTCGTCGCGCCCCGAAGCTCCTTCGCCCGCGCGCCCATCCCGGCCTTCTCGTAGGCCAGCGCCGCGCGCTCCCGGTCGCCCGCCCTCTCGTAGAGCTCCGCCGCCTGGCGGTGGTCGCCGGACCTCGCCGCGACCTGCGCCGCGCGCGCGGGATCGTTGCCCCGGAGGTAGAGGTCCACCGCCTCGGCGAAGCGGTCGTGCTTGAGCGCGAGCTGCGCCGCCTCGGCGTAGCGGCCCTTCGCCAGCAGCTCGTCGAGGCCCTCGATCTCCCCCTTCGCCTCCCTCGCGGCGCGCGCCCGCAGGCGCGTGACCAGCACCGCGAGCACCACCACCACAGCCAGCATCACCGCGACGACGAACGGGTTCTCCACCGGACTCTCAAGCTCCCATCGCAGCTTATCCCGCGACCGCCATCAACGCTTCGCTCGTGCCGAGGGCCTTGCGCGCCATCAGGTAGGCCGCGTTGTGTCGGAAGGTCTGTAACATCCGAGCCTCGGCCGCCGCGCGGAGCACGTCGTTGTGCGAGGCGCCCGCCACCAGCGCGTCGCGCGCCTCGGGCGTGACCTGCCACCACTCCACCACGGCGATGCGCCCCTGGTAGCCGGTCTGCTGGCACAGGTCGCAGCCCACCGGACGCGGCAGCGCCACCTGGCTCCCTCGCTCGGCGAGCCGGCGCGCCACCAGGCTCTCCAGCAGCGCCGGGGGCGGTGGGTCGAGGCGCACGCAGCTCGGGCAGAGCCTCCGGGCGAGCCGCTGCACCACCACGAAGGACACCGCCTCGGCGATGAGCGAGCGGCTGCACTCCAGGCTCTCCAGCCGCTGCAGCACCGAGCCGACGTCGTTGGCGTGCATCGAGGTGAGCACCAGGTGGCCCGTCATCGCGGCCTCTAGCGCCATGCGCGCCGTCTCCGCGTCGCGGGTCTCGCCGACGGCGATCACGTCCGGGTCCTGCCGCATGGCCGCGCGCAGCACCTGCGAGAACCCGAGGCCCGCGTGCACCTGCACCTGCGTCACCCCCGCGAGCCGGTACTCGATCGGGTCTTCGATGAGCAGCAGGTTGGTGTCCGGCCGCGAGCGCCGCCGCTCGTTGAGCATCGAGTAGAGCGTCGAGCTCTTCCCCGAGCCGGTCGCCCCCGCGACGATGATCGCCCCGTGCGGCCGCTGCAGCGCCTTGCGCACGGCGTTGAGCGAGCCCGCGTCGGAGAAGATCTGCTCCAGCGGGCGCATCATCCCCGACCCCTCGAAGACCCGCAGCACCACCTTCTCGCCGCGGCTGCTCGGCAGCGTCGAGATGCGCAGGTCGAGCTCGCGCGAGCCCGCGGTGAGCCCGATGCGCCCGTCCTGCGGGGTGCGCGTGTTGGTGATGTCGAGCCCGCTCAGCACCTTCAGCCGCGCCGCGATGCCCCGCGCGAAGGACGGCGGCAGCGACTCGCCCCAGTCGTGGAGCGTCCCGTGAACGCGGAAGCGCACCTTCACGCCCGCCGCCTCGGGCTCGATGTGGATGTCCGACGCGTCCCGGCTGAGCGCCGCGGCGACGACGCGGTTGACCGCGCGCACCACCTCGTCGCCCACCACCCGCACGCCCTTCTCGGGCTCGCGCTCGCTGTCCGCCGCGTCGTAGGCGAGGGACTCCGGCGAGATGACCGCGATGGAGTCCCGCGTGCTCTCCGCGCCCCGCACCGCGTCGAGCTTGAAGCGGAGCACCGTCTGCGCGAAGTCCTCCAGCGAGATGGCGGCCACCTCGAAGTCGACGGTGTGCAGCACCCGGCGCAGGTCGGCGAGCGCCGCCGCGTGGCGGGGGAGCACCATGCCCACGAGGAGCCGGTTGCCCTGCAGCCGCAGCGGCACCGCGCGATGCTGGAGGATGAGCTTCGTCGGGAGCATCCCGATGACGCGGGCGCTCGGCTCGAAGTCCGACACCTCGACGAAGGGGATCGCCGCGCTCCCGCCCTCCGAGGGCGAGACCGGCGCGGGCCTCCGGGGCGCCTCGACTCCGATCGCCGGGGTCGGGGCGCGCAGCGCGGAGCCCGTCGCAGGCGCGGCGCCCGCACGCAGCGTGATGACCCCGAGCTGCACCGCGCGCGCGGCGAGCCGACGGGCGATCGCGAGCGAGAACTGCGGCACCCGGGCCATGAGGGCCTCGACGAGCTCGGGCTTCATCCGCAGCACCACGCAGGGCTCGTCGGCCACGATCGTGTACGGGTGCGCGGCGCGGGTGAGGGCGCCCACGTCGCCGAAATGGTCGCCGACGTTGAGGGTCTCCAGCGGGGTGCTCGCGCCGGTGGTGGCGTGCACCAGCGAGGCGGTGGCCCTGCCGCGACGGAGGATCGAGATGCCGTCCGAGGGAGATCCCGCGCGCACCAGCGTGGCCCCGGCGGGGTGCTCGCTGAGCATCATGTGCGGGGTCACCTTGGCGATGACGGTAGCGTCGCACTCCCGAAGCAGCAGCGACTTCGCAAGGAACTCCTCGACCGCCTCGCCGCGTGCGTCGTCATGTCCAGCCACGCCGCGGATTCTATGCCCTTCGCATGGTCAGACGGGGGATCTAATTCCAGAGAAACCGACGAGTGCTATTCCGTCGCGCCGGTCGGGGAGGGGGCCACGAGGGGCACCAGGGTCTTGGCGCGTTCTCCGCTCAGCTCCCGCACCAGCTTCGGCACGAGGTAGCCGGGGAGCCGGTCGGCGAGCGCCCGCACCAGCGCGACGGCCTCGGCCTCGGGCACCTCGAAGTGCCCGGCGCCCCGCACCCGGTCGAGCAGGTGGAGGTAGTAGGGCACCACGCCGAGCGCGCCGAGGGCCTCGCTCAGCGCCGCGAGCGCGTCCTCGGAGTCGTTGACGCCGCGGAGCAGCACCGACTGGCTGAGCAGCACCGCGCCGGTCGCCCTCAGGCGGCGCACGGCCAGCGACACCTCGGGGTCGAGCTCCGTGGCGTGGTTGACGTGTAGCACCACCACCGCGGGGGCGAAGCGGGTGCTGGAGAGCAGCGCCGCGAGCTCCTCGTCGACCCGTCCGGGCGAGGTCGTGGGGAAGCGGGTGTGAATACGCAGCCGGGTAAGATGGGGGATCGCCTCGAGCTCGCGCACCATGCGGGAGAGCACGGCGTTGGAGAGCGAGAGCGGGTCGCCGCCGCTCAGGATGACCTCGTGGATCCCAGGGTCGCCGCGGAGGGCGTCGAGCACCTCGGGCCAGTGGTTGACCGCGCTGGCGTCGGCGTAGGGGTACTCCCGGCGGAAGCAGTAGCGGCAGTGCACCGGGCAGGCGGCGGTGGCGATCACCAGCGCCCGGCCGCGGTACTTCTGGAGCAGCCCCGGGGCGCGCTGCACCTTGGCGTCGCCCACCGGGTCGCTGACGAAGCCCTCGCGCTCGACGAGCTCGTCGGCCGAAGGGAGAAACTGGCGCACCCGCGGGTCGTCGACAGGGAGGCCCGCGAGGCGCTCGGCGAGGTGATCGGAGACCTTGAGGGGAAAGCGGGCGGAGGCCTCGGCTACGTCGGGGAGGGCCGCCTGCGGGAGGCGCCAGCGGCGGACGAGGTCGGCGGGATCGGTGAGGGAGGGGGGCATCGCGTGGGGTCGCGCGGGTGCCTACGCCACGGGGCCCCCCGGGCGCAACTCAGGTGCGGCCGCGGAGGCGGGAGATGAGCATCTGGGCCTCGAGGTGCAGGAGCGACTTGCTCTCCTGGCCGCGCTCGCCCTCGATGACCTGCTCCAGCCGGGTGATGCACTCCGCGCAGCCGTGCGGCGAGAGCGCGTCGATGGCCACGTGAATGGAGCGGCGCACCAGGAGGTCGGGGTTGGCGGCCTGCGCGAGCAGCGCCTGGCGCGCGGCGGGGTTGTCCCCGCCGGTCCAGGCGATCATGTAGGCGGCCTTGCGGACGACGTTCTTCTCCGGGCTGGCGAGGCGCTCGCGGTAGCAGGCGAGGTTGCCGTCGTCGCAGTCGTGGGCGACGCTGGCCACCTGCCGGATGGTCGCGAGCTGGGCCTGCACCGGGGCGATCTCCGAGGCGGCGTCGGGCTGCGCGGCGACCATGGCGGCGAGCTGGGCGGCGGCCGTGGTGGCGAGGGTGTCGAACTGCGCGAATGTGTCGTGGCGCACGGCGCTGGCGAGCGGCATGAGCAGGCCCAGCCGGTACTGCACGGCGGAGGGCGCGCTCATCTCGCGGGTGCTGATGCGCCGCACGAGGAGGGCGACGGTGCGCGCGTCGCCGAGCAGCACCAGCGCCGGGGCGACGGTGGGGGCCATGTCGTCCTCGCCGCCGGGCGTGCCCTCGTTGAAGACCGTGGAGAGGGCGGTGAAGATGGGCCCCCGCTCCGGGGCGTCGGCGGGGAGCGCGAGGCCGGTGTACCCGAGGGTCTCCGCCGCGGCGCCGCGCACGTTGCCGACGGTCTCGCGGTTGGTGAGCAGGGCGATGAGCGCCGGGACGGCGCTGCGGTCGGCGAAGTTGCGCAGCACGTCGATGGCCGTGGACTGCTGCAGCCCCGGCGGCACCGGCGGCATCCCGGGCACCGACGCGAAGGAGTTGATGAGGAGCGTGACCTCGGGGTTCTGCCCGTTGACCGTCGCGATGAGCCGCGGGACCACCGCGGCGGCGGCGCCGAGGCGGGTGAGGGCGCGGCCGCAGTTGTTGAAGGCGTTGGCGCGGCGGACGTTGAGGTACAGGCCGTAGATGAGCGCGTCGACGACGGGCTGCGAGGCGTCGCCCAGCAGGCCGAGGGCGTCGGCGGCGGCGCGGGCGGTGCGGATCTCCTGCTGGTCGATGGGCTTCTTCAGCGTGCGCACCAGCACGTCGACGGCGCTGCGGTCGCCGATGGCGCCGAGGGCCTGGATGACGGCCTCGCGGATGGCCGGGGCGGAGCCGGAGTTGCCCGAGGCGCGGTCGATGGTGGCCAGGAGGCGCTGCACCACCTGGGGGTTGTTGGCCGGGTGCAGCTCCTTGAGGGCCTGGGCCGCGCGCAGGGCGATGCGCTCGCTCTCGCTGTTGCCGGGGCTGAACTCCAGCGCGTTGAGCAGCGCCGGGATGGCCCTCGCGTCGCCGCTGCCGGCGAGGATCTCGATGGCCTCCTTGCGCACCGCGAGCTCGTCGCGGTGGTCGACGAAGGCCTCGTTGACCGCGGGGAGCACGGCGTTGAGGAAGGCCTGCACCGCGGGGTCGCGGAGGTTGTTGGGCGGCGTGGTGGTGGCGAGCTTCGACTCCCACATCTGCCGGAGCCTGCGCATCGCGGCGGGGCGCTTGTTGGTCGCGCTCAGCTTGCCGACCCACGTGGCGGGGTCGTTCTCGTTCTCACAGCCAGTGAGGGAGGCCGCGCCCAGGCAAAGGGCGGCGGCGAGCGTGAGGCGGGTAGCGAGTCTCGAAGTGCGCATCGGATCCTCCGGGGGCGCAAGGTAGAGCCGTCGTCGAAGTGATTGCAACGGCGCGATGCGACCCGGTGCGGGTGACCCCGCGGTCTCAGCCCAGCTCGCCGTGGCGGGAGACCACCTCGTCGCGGGCCAGCAGCGCGCGGATCTCCTCGGTCAGCCGCAGCGCCCGGCCCTCTCGCGAGACGAGCGCGTGGCGGGTGGTGGCCGTGGCGATGGGGTCGTCCTCGCCGACCCGGCGCACCTCGTAGGCGATGCGGAGCGAGGCCGCGCCCACCTCGTAGAGCTCGAGGGTGATGGCGAGGACGTCGTCGAAGCGCGCGGGGCGCTTGTACTTGAGGTTGGCCTCGACGACGACGATGAGCATCCCGGCGTCCTCCATCGCGGCGTAGGCCCCGTTGCGGCGGCGGATGAACTCCTCCCGGGTGCGCTCCAGGTACTTGAGGTAGACGCTGTGGTGGAGCAGCCCCATGCGGTCGACGTCCGCGTAGTTGACGCGGATGTGCACGGTGCTTTGGGGCTTGTCGGTCATCACGTGGGTCATGCGCGGCGGACCATAGCCCATGGACGGCCCGGCGCGCGGGGCGGCGTGCCGGCCCCGTCCCTGCCGGAGCCTTCCACCCTCTGGCGAAGGGTGGTACCCACGCGCCCACCATCATGCGTCGCCCTGCTCTCGTCTCGTGCGCCGCGCTCGCCAGCCTCGCGCTGACGGCGCTCCCCTCCACCGCGCT
This sequence comes from Deltaproteobacteria bacterium, assembly GCA_016704445.1. Taxonomy (GTDB): domain Bacteria; phylum Myxococcota_A; class Polyangia; order Polyangiales; genus SCUS01. The sequence continues at coordinate 104,728 of JADJAE010000018.1, read as the reverse complement.
CGCCCAGCGACTCCAGCCGTGGACCTTCCGCCTCGAGGCCGGGGCTGGCACGACCATCCGCGACTTCGATCACTCCGACGTCAACACCGACACGACGGCCATCGTCGGCACCGCCCGCATCGCGATCAACCTGTTCTCCACGCCGCTCGCGATCCAGCTCGGCGGCGCCTTCGGGCGCTTCCTCCGTCGCTCCGAGTTCGGTGACGACCTCGGGCTGATCAACATCACGGCGGGTTTCCGCTTCGAGCCGATGCTGGGCAACGTGGGCCGCCTCTGGGTCGACGCCAACGCCGGCGCCGCGCTCCCCGGCACCGTAACCTCGCCCGGCTTCGACGCGGGTCTCGGCTTCGAGTTCCGCGTCACCGACGGCATCTCCTTCGGCCCCTACGGTCGCTTCGGATACATCTGGGACGGCCGCGCCGCGGTGGCCCCGCTCGACAACCCGCCCCCCACGCTCTCTCTCGACCACGCCTCCCCGGACGTGTCGTACTGGCACGCGGGCCTCACGCTCGCGTTCCGCGGCGTCGCCGACGCCCCGCCGCCTCCGCCGCCGCCCTCCGATCGCGACCACGACGGCGTCAACGACCCCGACGACCTCTGCGCCGACCAGCCCGCGGGCGATCACCCCGACCCCGCGCGCCGCGGCTGCCCTGCGGCGGACACCGACAGCGACGGCGTCTTCGACCCCGATGACCAGTGCCCCCGCGACGCCGCGGGCGATCACCCCGATCCGGCGCGCCCGGGCTGCGCCACCCCCGACACCGACCACGACGGCGTGCTCGACCCGCAGGACCAGTGCGTGAGCGTCGCCGCGGGCGATCACCCCAACCCCGAGCGCCCCGGCTGCCCCGATGGTGACGGCGACAACGACGGCGTCTTCGACCACGCCGACCAGTGCCCCACCGAGCCCACCGGCCTCCACGCCGACCCGGCGCGCGCGGGCTGCCCGGCGCCCGACCGCGACCACGACTCGGTGCCCGACCTCACCGACCACTGCCCCGACCGGCCCGGCGCGCCCAGCGCCGACCCGGCGCGCAACGGCTGCCCCGGGCTCGTGCTCGTCGACGGCGGGCAGATCCGCATCAACCGCCCGGTGTTCTTCGCGCCCAACCGCGACGTGGTGCTCCGCACCAGCTTCCCGGTGCTCACCGCGGTCGCCGACGCGCTCGCGGCCACGCCGGAGATTCGCCACGTCTCCGTCGAGGGTCACACCGACGACGTGGGCGACGACGCCGCCAACCTCGCCCTCTCGCAGCGCCGCGCCGCCAGCGTCGTGACCTGGCTCACCGGCCACGGCATCGACGCCTCGCGGCTCACCTCGACGGGCTTCGGCGAGACCCGCCCGGTCACCCCGGGCACCACCGGCGCCATCCGCGCGCGAAACCGCCGGGTGGAGTTCCGCATCGTCTCCGACGCCGACGCGCAGGCCCCCGCGGCCCCGGCGGCCGCCGCGCCCGCTCCCTCCGCCACCCCCGCTCCCTGAACTACGCGCACGGCGCGCTTGTGCTCTCTGCTGGACGGTGGTACATGGCCCGCCGTCCTCGGGGATGTCTCTTCCTCCCATCCGGGTGCCCCCCCGAGAACCATCGGTGCTGCTTCATCTTCACGGTGCGGCAGGGCTGGTGAGTCCGACCTCTATCGGATCACCTGCGTTTTGCCGATGCTCCGTCCTCCCATATGACCTCCACCGCTCTCGAGCGGCCCAAGGGGTCAATACCGGGAGGATCGGGGCGGGCGACGCGGTCCGTCAGCAGGCGGCGCTGGTCGCGCGACCGTTCGGGCCCCGGAGCGGGTGAACGGAGAGTGCGTGCGCGTCGATGTTGAACAGCTCCGCGGAGAGATCGAACCCCTCGCTGAATCGTGCGGCGTCGAGCTGGTGGCCCTGGAATGGCTCCAGGGTCCGGGCCGCGGTGTTCTTCGGCTCTACATCGACCGCCCCGGGGGCGATCCCCGGGTGAAGCCCGACGACGCGCACCCTGGCACCACCGCGGACGAGTGCGCGGCGGTGAGCCACGCGGTCTCCGCCCTCCTCGACGAAGACGATCGCATCGAGGTGGCCTACGACCTCGAGGTGAGCTCGCCCGGCTTCGAGCGACCGGTCCAGACCCGCAAGGACTTCGATCGGTTCGCAGGGCTCGAGATGAAGATCCGGACGCGCGGGCCGCTGGAGGGGAAGACCTCCTTCGAGGGGCCGCTCCTCGGGACGAGTGATGACGGTGACGGATACACGGTGCGGGTGTCGGTGGGTGGTCGCGAGGTCGCGATCCCCCGTCGGCAGGTGTCCCGCGCGCGACTGTTGGAGATCAAAACCCCCAAACCGGTGAAGCCGGGCAAGGGCCCCAAGGCGCCTCGACCAGCGAAGACGGACGGGGTCGCGAAGGCTGCGGGCGATGAGTCGCCTGAGGCTGGAAGGTAAACAACATGGCAGCGAAGCAGCAAGCACCCCAACCCCCGCGCAGCAGACCCTCAACCTGAGCATGACGCTCGACGCGGTCGCCAAGGACAAGGGCATCGAGCGCTCCGTCCTCGTGCTCACGCTCGAGAGCGCCATCCTGTCGGCGGCGCGCAAGCACCTCGGGGGCACCCGGGAGCTCGTCGCCCGCTACAGCGAGCGCGACGGCGCGGTCGACCTCTACCAGCACATGACCGTGGTCGACACGGTCTCGCAGCCCGACCAGGAGATCTCCCTGGACGTGGCGCGCAAGATGGACCCCGACGCCCAGGTGGGTGAGCAGCTGGCCTTCCAGGTGTTCTACCGCGCCGAGGACGAGCGCAAGGCGGCGGAGCAGGAGGCCAAGTGGGGCGACGTGCTCAACCTCTCGACGCTGCGCAAGGGCTTCGGCCGCATCGCGGCGCAGGCGGCCAAGCAGGTGATCATCCAGCGCGTGCGCGACGCCGAGCGCGAGCTGGTGTTCAACGAGTACATCTCGCGCAAGGGCGAGATCATCACCGGCATCTTCCGCCGCTTCGAGCGCAACGACATCATCGTCGACCTCGGGCGCACCGAGGCCATCCTGCGCGCGAAAGACCAGGTACCGCGCGAGAGCTACCGCCCCGGCGAGCGCATCGTGGCCTTCGTGAAGGACATCGACCGCGAGGCCAAGGGCCCGCAGGTGCTGCTCTCCCGCGGCGACGTGGGGCTGCTCATCAAGCTCTTCGAGGCCGAGGTCCCGGAGATCTACGAGGGCATCGTGAAGATCGTCGCCGCCGCGCGTGAGCCCGGCGTGCGCAGCAAGATCGCCGTGTCCTCGCGCGACCTCGACGTCGACCCGGTGGGCGCCTGCGTGGGCGTCAAGGGCTCGCGCGTGCAGGCCGTGGTGCAGGAGCTCCGCGGCGAGCGCATCGACATCGTGCCCTACGACCGCGACCCGGCGCGCTACGTCTGCAACGCCATCGCCCCGGCGGAGATCTCCCGCGTGCTGGTCAACGAGGCCGACCACGCGATGGAGCTCGTGGTGTCCGACGAGAAGCTCTCGCTGGCCATCGGCCGCAAGGGGCAGAACGTCCGGCTCGCCTCGCAGCTCACGGGCTGGAAGCTCGACATCATCTCCGAGAGCAAGTTCAAGCAGATGGAGGAGGAGTCGATCAACGCCCTCTCCCTCATCCCCGGGGTCACGCCGAGCATCGCGCAGACGATGTACAAGCTGGGCTTCCGCTCGCTGGAGGAGGTCGCCGAGGCCAGCACCGACGAGCTCGCGGGCATCCCCGGCCTCGGCGGCGCGGAGAACGCCGACCGCATCAAGTCGTCGGCGGAGACCGCGATGGAGGAGCTCCGGCAGCGTCGCATCCGCGAGGCCTCGCGCCGCACCGAGCCGCTGAGCGAGCGCGAGCGCCTGCTCTTCGTGCGCGGCGTCGGCGAGCACACCATCAACCTGCTGACGTCCGCGGGCGTGAGCACGGTCGAGCAGCTGCACACCACGCACGAGGACTCGCTCCTCCGCGACACGGGCCTCGGGCTGCGCAAGGTTCGGCAGATCAAGCTGGGCGCGCAGACCTTCCTGAGCTCCGAGCAGAAGGTCATCGAGGAGGCCCGCAAGGCGCTCCGGGCCGAGAACGCCGAGCGCGGCGATTCGGTGGAGGGGTGATCTGATGAGCACGCCGGGCGCCACGAACACGAAGCACCCCGAGCGCACCTGCGTGGCCTGTCGGCTGCGCGGTGAGCGCGACGAGCTCGTGCGCGTGGTGGTCGGCCCCGAGCAGGGCCTCGCCCTCGACCCGCGCGCCGTGAAGAGCGGCCGCGGGGCCTGGGTGCATCCCACGAAGGCCTGCGTCGCGACGATGGTGAAGCGCCACGCCGCGGAGCGGTCGCTGAAGGTCGAGGCGAGGCGAGACCTCGACGCGGGGGCGCTGCTCTCGGAGCTGCGGGCGGCGATGGCGCAGCGGATCACCTCGCTGCTGCTGGTCGCCTCGCGGACGAAGGTGCTCGCCATCGGGGCGGAGGCCGTCGACACGGCCGTCGCCAAGGGCCAGGGGCATCTGGTGCTGGTGGCGAAGGACGCGGGCGCCAACGCTCGCTCCATCGCCGAGGGCGCGCGCAAGTGGGCGCCCTACGCTACGAAGCAGGAATTCGGCGCGCTGCTCGGCCGCGGGGAGGTCTCTCTCCTCGCGATCCGGGAAGCGCGCATCGCGGCGGAACTCGCCGCGACGGTCGATCGCCTTGGGACACTGGAGGACTGATGCAGGGTACGGTGAGGGTTTATGAGATCGCGGAGGATCTCAAGATGGATACGGACGCCGTACTCCTGAAGATCCGCGCGCTCGGCATCGAAGTGAAGAACAAGATGTCGAAGGTCGACGGCGCCTACCTCGATCAGATCAGGACGTCGCTGCTTCGAGAGAAGCAGGCGCAGTTCGTCGAGGTCGAGGTCGCGCCTGGAGTGAAGAAACTCAAGCGCGTCGAGCCTCCGCCGGCACCCGCCCGTCCGAAGCCCGTGGTCCGCGTCGCCGAGGCGCCTCCGCCGCCCGTCGTGACGAAGGAGCCGGCGAGGGTCGAGGCCCCGATCGAGGCCGCGCCCGCGGTGGTCGAGGCCAGGGTCGAGCCGAAGGTCGAGGAGCCCGTGGCCCCTGCGCCTCCGCCCGTGGCGGTCACGCCGAAGGTCGAGGAGCCCGTGGCCCCTGCGCCTCCGCCCGTGGCGGTCGCGCCAAAGGTCGAGGAGCCCGTGGCCCCTGCGCCTCCGCCCGTGGCGGTCGCGCCGAAGGTCGAGGAGCCGTGGCCCCTCCGCCTCCGCCCGTGGTGGTCGCGCCGAAGGTCGAGGAGCCGTCCGCCCCTCCGGTCGTCGTGGCGAAGGTCGAGGCCCCCGCCCCGACGCCGACCCCGGTGCCGCCCGCGCCGGAGCCCCCGCCCCAGGCCGTGAGCCCCGCCGCCGCGGAGCAGGTGGTCGAAGCGAAGCCCGTCGAGGCCCCGCGACCGAGCGCCCCGCCCCCGCCGCAGCAGCAGAAGAGCGGCATCGCGCGCTGGGATCCAGTGACGCGTACGGTGATCTACGAGGCCTCTCGGCAGGGCTCGTCGAGCATGTCGAGCGCGCGGCCCACGGGTCGTCCGGGCTTCGTCGAGGTGAAGACCCCGGTGGCCTCGGGCCCCAACGCCCGCCGTCCGCCGATGATCGGCCGACCCAGCGTGCCCGGCGTCTACAACAAGCAGACGAATCGGTTCCAGCCGATCCCGATGCATCAGCGCGGAGGCATCAACTCCCAGAAGCCGTCACTGACGCAGATGTCGGAGCACAAGAAGGTCATCAAGATCGAGGCGCAGATCTCCCTCCAGGAGCTGGCGCGTCGGATGAGCCTCAAGGCGACGGACGTCCTCCTCAAGCTCATCCAGATGGGCGAGAAGGGGAAGAACATCAACTCCACGCTCGACGCCGACACCGCGCAGATCCTCGCGGACGCGTTCGGGTACTCGGTCGAGAACGTCGCCCTCAACCTCGACGACATCATCAAGACGGCGCTCGCGACCTTCGAGCCCACCCCGCCGGTGCCCCGCGCCCCGGTGGTCACGGTGATGGGTCACGTCGACCACGGCAAGACGACCCTCCTCGACGCCATCCTCGGGATGCGCGTCGCCGAGGGCGAGGCGGGCGGCATCACCCAGGAGGTTCGCGCCTACCGCGTGAACACCCCGAAGGGGATGGTGGTCTTCTTCGACACGCCGGGTCACGAGGCCTTCACGTCGCTGCGAGCGCGCGGCGCGCAGCTCACCGACGTGGCGGTACTGGTGGTGGCGGCGGACGACGGCGTGATGCCGACGACCGTCGAGGCCATCGCCCACGCGAAGGCGGCGAAGACGCCGATCGTGGTGGCGCTCAACAAGATGGACAAGCCGGACGCGAACCCTGACCGGGTGCTCAACCAGCTGCTCCAGTACGACGTGATCACCGAGCGCGACGGCGGCGACGTGCTGGTGGTGCAGGTGAGCGCGAAGGCGCGCACCGGCATCGACGACCTGCTCGAGAACCTCGCCAACCAGAACGAACTCCTCGAGCTCAAGGCCGACCCGAAGCGCCCCGCGGTGGGCACCGTCTTCGAGGCCAAGCTGGACAAGGGCCGCGGCCCGGTGGCGCGCCTCCTCGTGCAGGAGGGCGTGCTGCGCAACGGCGACGCGGTGCTGGTGGGTGCGGCCTACGGACGCATCCGAGCCATGTACGACGACCGCGGCAAGCTGATCGACAAGGCGGGCCCGAGCACGCCGGTGGAGATCGTGGGTTTGAGTGAGGTCCCGATGGCGGGCGACAAGCTCTACGTGGCGGCCGACCTGCGCAAGGCGCAGGAGGTGGCCGACCAGATCAAGATGCTGACCCGGCGCCCGGCCGAGTCCACCCGCAACGACGACCTCGCGGCGAGGGTCGCGGCGGCCATCAGCGGCGACGCGGCGCAGATCAACATCAACCTTGTGATCAAGGCTGATGCGCAGGGCGCGGTGGAGGGTTTGAAGAAGGCCCTGACGGCGCTGACGACGGAGAAGGTGCGGGTGTCTGTGATCCACGGCGCGGTGGGCGCCATCACCGAGACCGACGTGCAGCTGGCGTCGGCGTCCAACGCGGTGATCATCGGCTTCAACGTCCGCCCGGCCGGCAAGGCGCAGGCGGCGGCCGACGAGGCCCGCGTGCCGCTGAAGTTCTACACGATCATCTACGAGGCCGTAGACGACGTGAAGGCGCTGATGCTGGGTCAGCTCAAGCCGACCTTCATCGAGAAGCCGCTCGGCAAGGCGGAGGTCCGGATGGTGTTCAACATCACCAAGACCGGCGTCGTGGCGGGCTGCATGGTCACCGACGGGCTCGTTCGCCGCAACGCACGGGCGAGGCTCCGCCGCGAGGGCGCCGTGAAGTGGGAGGGCAAGCTCGGCTCGCTCCGCCGCATCAAGGACGACGTGAAGGAGGTGACGCAGGGCTTCGAGTGCGGCATCGCCCTGGAGAACACGCCGGACATCAAGGCCGGGGACATCATCGAGGTGTACGAACTCGAGGAGGTCGCCGCGCGCCTCTGAGAGGAGGACCGCGAGGCGATGAAACGAGGCCACCGTGGCGATGCAGGTTCGGATGTCCGGCGCGACGCGCTTCCAGATCCTGGACGAGGACGGCGACGAGCTGCCCGGATCCTGGGAGTACCACTGGGAAGGCCGCGACCCCTTCGAGGCGGTGATGGCCGCCGTGACGGAGGTCTCCGGCAAGCCATGGGAATGGACCGGCCGCGGGCCTCGCTCGGGGCGCTTCTCGCCGGTGCGCTGCCGGACCATGGCCGTGCGCGTGTCCAACGTGCTGCGCAAGAGCCGTCGCGTCGCCGCGGCGGCCTACATCGCGCGGGTGGTGGCCGAGGAGTTCGAGCTGAAGCAGCGCCGGAAGGTCGATCCGACGGCGGTGTTGGAGGTCCTCTGCGGAAGGCGCGAGCCCTCCGAGGAGGAGCGGGAGTCGCAGCCGGAGCTGCTCGCGGCGGTGATGCTGCGAGGGCTCCGGGACGCGCTCCGCGCCGCGGTCGAGTGCGACGGCGGGCTTCGGGTGCTGTGGCGCGCGGAGTAGGCTGAGCCATGGTGATCGGGCTCCTGCGACTCCGGCTGCACCTCCCGGCGGCGCACTCTCTGAAAGACCGCCGCGCGGTGGTTCGCCGCGCGGCCGACCGGGTGCGCGCGCGCTTCAACGTCTCGGTCGCCGAGGTGGGCGACCAGGAGCGCTGGCAGGTCGCGACGCTGGCGGTCTCTGCGATCTCGACCGAGCGCGGCCACGTGGCCGAGGTGCTCGACAAGGTGACCGCCGCGGTGGCTTCGGCCGTCGCAGGCGCGGCGCTGGTGAGTGGACGCGAAGTAGCCTTCCAGGTGTTTCCCGACGACGAACCGCTCGCGGGCGGAACGGAGATGGACGACGCCTCTGGGCTGATGGAGAAGTTCGGTGGCAGTGAAGAAGGCTGAGACCGGACACCGCGCGGCGCGGGTCGGCGCGCGCATCACCCAGGAGCTCGCGGTGATGCTCTCGCAGGAGTTCCGCGACCCGCGGCTCGAGGGCGTGGTGATCACCGCGACCAAGGTGTCCGAAGACGTCTCGCAGGCGCAGGTCGGCTTCGTGCTGATGGGCGATGATCCGGGCGGCATCCGCGCCAAGGTCGCGGGGCGTCGCCTCGACAAGCTGGCGTCGATGATCCGCTCGAGGCTCGCGCCCCGGCTCGGTCTGCGGCACGCCCCGGAGCTTCATTTCTCTCTCGACGCCAACCGCGACGACCTGGTGCGCCTCGACGCGCTCCTGCGCGAGGTGGGCGAGGAGCTGAAGGCCGCGCCCGCCCGCCCCGAGCGAAGACCCGAAGCCCGGCGAGCCGGACTGAGCGGTGCCTCCCCGGCGACCGCCCATCGACGGCGTGCTCCGCGTGGACAAGCCGCGCGGCCCGACTTCCCATGACCTGGTAGCCGCGGCGCGCAGGGCCCTCGGGCAGCGCGAGGTCGGCCACGCCGGAACGCTCGACCCGATGGCGACGGGCGTGCTGGTGCTGATGCTGGGCGAGGCGACGAAGCTCTCGGCGCACCTCTCGGCGGACGACAAGGCCTACGAGGCGACGGTGTCCTTTGGGGCCGAGACCGACAGCCTGGACGCCGACGGCGAGGTCGTCGCCCGCGCCCCGGAGGGCACCGCCGCGCCGACACACAAGGCCATCGAGCACGCCCTCGCGGCCATGCACGGGACCATCTCCCAGGTGCCCCCGGTGGTGAGCGCGATCAAGGTCGACGGCGAGGCGATGCACGCCCGGGTTCGCCGCGGCGAGGTGGTGGTGCCGGAGGCGCGCGAGGTGGTGCTGAGGGAGGCCGTGGTCACCTCGGTGAGCGCCGACCCCGCGCAGTGCACCCTCTCGCTGTCCGTGAGCAAGGGCTTCTACGTGCGCTCGTTGGCGCGCGACCTCGCGCTCGCGCTCGGCACCCGCGGGCACCTCACGGCGCTTCGGCGGACGCGCTCCGGGGCCTTCACGCTGGACGGAGCCTTCGATGGCGCCGCGCTGATCGCCGCGGCGCGGGGCGACGACGCGATGAGGGCCGCGGTGCGTGATGCGGTCGAGGGTTGGTCCGACGCTGGACGCTGGATGCCCACGGTGGGGGTCGACGAGGAGGCCGCGCGCTCGCTCCGCTTCGGTCGGCCGGTGATCGCGCCGCCCGGGGCGGCGGCGACCTGCCTGGTGCTCGATCCGTCGGGCGCGCCCGTGTGTGTCGGCGGCGCGGTCGACGGGTTGTTGAGGGTGTTGCGAGGGATCTCCGCGTCGGCACCAAGTTGCTAGGCATGGCGGAGACGGAATCGGTTACGATGCGCCCCGAAGAGGAGCGAAGTTGCCGCGATGCTGACGCTAAACGTGACGGAGAAGGGGGGAACGCCCAAGCGGATGGAGTTCGACAAGGACGAGGTCACCGTTGGCCGAGTCCCTGGGAATGACATCGTGCTGCCGAAGGGCAACGTCTCCAAGCGTCACTCGCAGGTGTTCTGTAGAGAGGGGCGCTTCTTTGTCGCCGATCTCAAGAGTACCAACGGCACCTACCTGAACGGTCGTCGCATCACGACGCCGTCGGTGATCCGGCCGGGCGACAAGATCTACATCGGCGACTTCGTCGTCACCGTGGACATGGGCGACATGGCCGACGCGATGGAAGAGGCGGGCGACGAGGGCGGCAACGACCTCGAGGTCGGCGCTCCTCCTAGCGGTGGCGACGACGGCGGATACGACGACTCGCCGGAGACCCCGGAGCCCCCGCGGGCCGCAGGTGGGTTCGGCCCGCCTCCGCTCGGCGGTCGCCCCGGTCCTGGAGCTCCCGCCAACCTCGGCCGGGGATCGTCCCCCGGTCCGATGTCTGCGCAGTCACCCATGGGCGGCACTCCCGAGCCGAGGCAGTCGGGTCCGCTCGCCGGGCCGCCCGGTGGTCCGCCGCGCAGCACCGTGATGGGTCCGGGGAGCCCGGGTGCGGGTCCACTGGGTGGTCCCCCGCCGCTCCGCCCCGGCGCCGGTGGGGCGATGCCGCCCATCGGATCGCGTGGGCCCTCCGGTCCGTCGATGCCCCACGAGTCTCCGATGGGCGGTCCTCCGATGGGCGGTCCTCCGATGGGCGGTCCTCCGATGGGCGGCTCTCCGATGGGTGGTCCTCCGATGGGCGGTCCCCCGATGGGCGGTCCTCCGATGGGCGGCCTGGGCGGACCTCCGATGGGCGGAATGGGCCCGGCGCCGTCGCTTGGTGGTCCTCCTCCGTCGCTCGGCGGCATGCCTCCCTCGATGGGTTCCGCGCCGTCGCTCGGCGGTCCTCCGCCGTCGCTCGGCGGTCCTCCGCCGTCGCTCGGCGGTCCTCCTCCGTCGCTCGGCGGTCCCCCTCCGTCGCTCGGCGGTCCTCCTCCGTCGCTCGGTGGTCCTCCTCCGTCGCTCGGCGGCATGCCTCCCTCGATGGGCCCCGCGTCCTCGCTCGGCGGCCCTCCTCCTGGCTACGGCGCCCCGCCGCCGTCCTTCGGTGGTCCCGCACCCTCGTTCCCCTCGCAGGGGATGGCCCCGATGAGCACGCCGCCTGCACAGCCCTTCGCGCCGGTGAGCATCCCGAGCACCTCGGAGATGCCGCAGCGGGAAGTGATCCCGATGGCGCCCAACCTCGACGAGCCGACGCGTCAGCCCGACGTGGCCGCCGCCGTCGCGATGTCGCGCCCGCTCGAGCCGGCCTCCATCCCAGGCGGAGCGTCGCCCTCTCACGCTCCCGCAGCGCCGTCGGTCGTTCGCGCCGCCTCTCGCCCCTCCGCCAACGGCGGGGACGAATACCAAGAGCTCCTGGCCCAGGTGGTCCGCGGAGCTCGCAGCCGGGGCGCCGAGTCAGCGATCGGCGATGAGGTCGCGAGGGCGCGCCTCCGGCCCACCGTCGAACAGGCAGCGCGCAGCCTGCCCAACCTCCCCAACGGCGTGACCCCCGAGCGACTCACCCGCGACGCGCTCGCCGAGATCGCCGGCGCTGGTCCCTTCGACACGCTCATCGAGGATGGCGAGATCACCACCATCATCGTCGAGTCCTCGGGCGTCGTGTCCGTGGGACGGAGCGGCGTCGTCGGCCCGTCCGGCTACTGCTTCTCCTCCTCGGCGGCCGCGGTCGAGGGCATCGATCGCCTGCTCCGCTCCAACGGCATCGATCGCGGCGGCCGACCCGCCATCGAGGCCACCCTGCGCGACGGCGCCCGCCTCGTGGCGGTGTTTCCGCCGGTCGCGATCAACGGCCCGGTGGCCTCCGTCGAGCGGGCCCCGGCCCGCGCCCCGACGCTCAACGACCTCGCCGCGCGCGGGGCGCTCTCGTCCAACGCGCTGCCGCTCATCCATCACGCGCTGCAGTCGCGGCGCAACGTGCTGGTCGTCGGCGGCGCCGGATCGGGCCGCACCACGCTGCTCTCGGCCTTCCTCTCGGCGCTCCCGGCCACCGACCGCATCGCCATCGTCGAGACGCGCGACGAGCTCGCCCGGGTGCGCCGCGACGCCGCGGTGCTGCACGCCGAGGGCGACAGCGCGGCGGCGGTCGACGCGGCCGTGCGCATGCGCCCGCACCGCCTGGTGTTCGGCGAGACCACGCCGGCGACCGCGCGCGCGGCGCTGCACCACCTCGTGACCGGCGCCGAGGGCATCCTCGCGGCGGTCGACGCGCCCGGGGCCTACGCCGGGCTGCTGCGCGTCGCGGGGGAGGGCACCGTCGGGTCGTGGCTCACGGCCTCGCAGGCCCTCACGCGCCTCGCCGCCTCGAGGCCGCTCGTGATCGAGACCGCTCGCCTTGGCGACGGAACCTGCCGCGTCGTCGGCATCTCCGAGGCCCGCCCCGCGGGCGACGGCGTTCACATGGAGTCGCTCTTCACGCTCCGCATCGACGGCGTCGACAGTCAGGGGTCCGTCGCGGCCCAGCTCGTGCCGACCGGCGCGGCGCCCAGCTTCTGATCACCTCTCCATCGCTCAGCGGTCGCCGCGGTGGTTGCCGCTGCGGGGGCCGCGTGACACCCTCGACTCAGCCATGCTGAAGCGTCTGCTCATTGGAATCCTGAAGGGCATCGTCGTCGGCGGCGGCGTCGGGGCCGCGCTCTACTTCGGGCTGAGCCAGGGCAGCCTGGAGAGCGCCTGGGCCTACCTGCTGTACGGCGTCGTGGGCGCCATCACCGGCGTGGTCGCGGGCAAGCCGCTTTGGAAGCCCGGCGCGTGGATCGAGGCCTTACTCCGCGGTGTATTCGGCATCGCGGTGGGCTGCGGCCTCTACGCGCTCGCGAGCTCCTTCCTCCACGTGTCGGCCATCCCCCTCCCGGCCTCGCTCTTCCCGGCGCTACCCCCGGCAGAGCAGGCGCGCTTCCTCTTCCAGCAGCCGCTGGCGATGGCGCCGCTGATGGCGACCCTCTACGCGTCGCTCATCGAGCTCGACAACGACGGCAAGGGCGACGACGTGGGCCCCTCGAAGGTGCGCGTCGCCCGCCTCGAGGACATCGACATCGGCGAAGACGAGTCCGAGGCGCCCGCGAAGCAGGCCGCCCGGGGCGCGAAGCGATAGAGCTCCCGGTCCAACCGGCCTGTAGTCCGATCAAGTTTTGACCCGCGAGACGCGCGGGTGCTTGAATGGCTTGGATCAGCGTCCACCTCACGTCGCTGCTTCAAGGAACGCGGATGGCCGAAGGCAACTATCTCGTCGGCGTCGACATCGGTTCGAGCTCCATCAAGGTCTGTCAGCTCAAGGACGTGCGCGGCAAGCGCACCCTGGTGCGCTTCGGCTACCACCCGCTGCCACCGCAGACGATCGTCGATGGGCACGTCATGAACACGGCCGCGGTGCTCGAGGGCCTCAACGCCCTCTTTACGCAGCTCAAGATCAAGCGCCGCGAGGTGGCGCTCGCGGTGTCGGGGCACGCGGTGATCATCAAGCGCATCACGCTGCCGTTGATGAGCCCCGCGGAGCTCGACGAGCAGATCGACTGGGAGGCCGAGCAGCAGATCCCGTACGACATCAAGGACGTGCAGATCGACTACGAGGTGCTCCGCAGCCGCAGCGAGCAGGGGCAGATGGACGTGCTCCTCGTCGCGGCCAAGAAGGACGAGATCAACGACACGGCGCAGGTCGCCCGCGAAGCGAAGCTGAAGCCCGTGGTGATCGACGTCGACGCGTTCACCGTACAGAACACCTTCGAGGTGAACTACGGGCTGCCCAAGGAGGGGACCATCGCGCTGATCAACATCGGCGCGACGCTCACCACCATCAACATCCTGTCGGCGGGCATCCCGGCGTTCACGCGCAACATCATCAACGGCGGCAACGCGATCACCGAGGAGATCCAGAAGCGCCTCGGCATCTCCTACGAGGAGGCCGAGACGTACAAGACCGGCGCGGTGATGCAGGGCGCGTCGACGGGCCGCTCGGTGGTGCCCAACGAGGTGCCGCAGATCGTCCGGCAGGTGTGCGAGGGGCTGAGCGGCGAGATCCTCCGGTCGCTGGACTTCTATCTGGCGACGAGCGGCGAGCGCGAGATCTCGCGGATCTACATCTCCGGCGGCACGGCGAACATCCCCGAGGTGGGCGCCGCCATCGAGCGCCGGACCAAGGCGCCGGTGGAGCTGCTCGATCCGTTTCGGGACATCGCCGTCGACCTCAAGGAGGTCAACGGTGACCTCCTGAACCTGCACCGCGCGCAGGTCGCCGTGGCCATCGGGCTGGCGCTGCGCAAGGACCGCGAGAAGGCGTAGAGGGACCGAGACGATGCTCAAGATCAACCTATTGCCAGACGAAAAGGGGCGCCGCCCGCAGCCGGGCTTCGGCGGCAGCGTCCCCAACCTGCTGCTCGTCGGCGTCATCGGCTCGCTGGTGCTGCTGCTCAGCGGGCTCTTCCTCTTCCACACGTCCGAGGCGGGCGAGGTGGACACGATCCGCAGCGCCAACACCCGGACGCAGAGCGAGATCGACGCCATCAAGGGCCGCGTCGCGGACCACCAGAAGATCCTCGACGAGCTCGCGGAGATCCGCCGCCGCGAGGAGGCGATCCAGCAGCTCCAGGCGGCCCGCACGGGCCCCACCTCGATGCTGCTGGAGATCTCGCACATCCTCTCCGCGGGCGGCGCGCCGACGGCCGACCCCACGGTGGTGGAGAACCTCCGCGCCCGCGGCCTGCGCGACCAGCTCTGGAGCACCACCTGGGACACCAAGCGCCTCTGGCTCACGAGCTTCGACGAGGAGAACCGTACCGTGAAGATCCAGGGCGAGGGCCGCACCGCCGACGACGTCGGCGAGGCGATGCGGAGGATGCAGCTCAGCCTGTACTTCCAGAACGTCCGGCTCGACCGCGCCCAGGCGGGCGTGGCGGCGAACGGCCTGCCTGTGCAGCAGTTCACCATCAGCGCGAGGGTGAGGTACTGACATGGCGGCCAAGAAGAGCGCTGGCATCAGCCTCGGCGGGGTCAATCAGACGGTGGTCCTGGTCGTGGTCTGGGTGATCGCGGTGATCGGCGTCCTCGCGGGATATTACTTCCTCCTGTATGAGCCGCTGTCGCAGGATCGCGCGCAGCAGGAGGCCCGGCGCACCGAGCTCGCGGCCTCACGGGTGCGCGAGGAGCAGAACCTCCGGCGGTACAACACCGACGTGGCGGAGCTGGCGCGCGCGCGGGTGCACGCCCAGTCGCTGGAGTCGGTGCTGCCCAACGACCCGGACATCCCCGGGTTCATGCGGAGCATCAACGCCCTCGCGGAGGCGAGCGGGCTGTCGATCCGGCTGATCCAGCCGGTGGACGAGCGCGTCGAGCGCTACTTCGCGCGCATCCCGGTGCAGATGCAGGTGACCGGCACCTACCTGTCCCTCGCGCGCTTCTTCCACTCGGTTTCGCAGCTCCCGCGCGTCATCAACATGGAGAACATCAAGCTGCAGAATCCGACGGAGGACGCGAACACGCACGACATGTTGCTCAACGCGACGCTGTTGGCGACGACCTTCCGCGGCGTGGCGACTTCCCCCGGCGCGGCCGCGCCGGGCGCGACCGGAGGCCCGCGATGAAGCGCTGGCAACGACGATCTGCGGCGTGGGGTCTCACCCTCGCCCTCGGGGCGGCTGGCTGTGAGGACGATCCCGTCCCGCCGCCGCCCGCTCCGCCCGCGGCCAACAGCACGGCGCGCACTGGCGTCGCCGCTCGCAACCCCCGCACCCCGCCGGGGCAGGGGGGCCAGGCCGACGCGGGCGGCCCGCCGCCGATCCCGGTGACGGACCAGTCCTTCGTGGAGAGCCCGGCGGTGCGCGACCCGTTCCGGCGCTTCAGCAACCGGATCGACATCATCACGACGACGGACTCCCGCGCCGTGGTGCTGCCGCGCTTCTCCCTCGATGAGCTGCGCCTCGTGGCGGTGGTGCTCGGCACCGACAGCCCGTACGCGATGGTGAAGGACCCGACCAACGCGGGAACCATCCTCCGACGCGGCATGTACGTCGGTCGGCAGGAGATCATCCGATCGAACGTCGAGGGGCGCACCGACTACGCCGTGCACTGGCGCGTCGCGCGCATCTCGCCCGCTCGCCTCCGGAGGACGCCCGACGGGGCGCTCGCGGAGATTCCCGCGGAGGTCGTCTTCGAGCGGGAAGACCCGCTGAACCCGAACGCCCAGGTGGTCGAGCGCTCGGTGGCGATGGCGTCGCAGGGCGTCTCGAGCACCCAGGCGCAGCCGCCGCCCTCGGTCGGCTCCGCGCTCGGGATGCCCATCCCGGGCGTCGGCGGGCCGGCCCCGAGCTTCCTGCCGTCCAGCGTGCCCTCCGGCGCTGCGCCCCCTCCGGGCGGGCGGCCAGGCACCACCACGACGACCGGTGGGGGGCAGGGCGGCGCGCCGACCACGACCACCACGGTGATCGTGCAGACCCCGCCGCCCTCGGCCGCGCCGACGGGGCCGACGCTGGTCCCGCTCCCGAGCACGCCGCCGCCCATCGTCACGACGGGCGGCGAGTCTCCGCTGCGCTGATCCCTTCTCTCCTCCCTTCAGCCCACCGCCGTCATCGGCTTGAGGTCTCTCCGCTCCCAAAGATCAAGGGGGCTCCGGAGAGCTCTCACCTGGGGGCCGCGGGGAGGGGAGAGCTCCGCGCATCGGTCAGTTTGAACAACGATTCTTGTACGAAATGCGGGCTCGCCCGCCGCCCTCCGATACCGTCAGGGCGAAACCCGAGTGAGGTCCTGGATGAACCGGCTCCGTCCCATGCGGTCTGATGGCCCCCGGCACGCACACGCGCTTCCGTGGCGTTTCGCCGGACCCCTTTTGCTACTCGTCGCAGCGCTTGTCGCGCCGCGAACGTCCGCCGCGCAGATGCTGCCGTCGGACGACCCCCCTCCGACGAGACCGCCATCCCGCGTGGTGGCGCGAGAGTCCGCGGAGGTCGTCGCCGGCGCGCACGCCGACGAGGCGGGGTTCCTGTCCACCGTCCCGATGCAGATCAACGGCGCGCGAGGCCAGACCGCCGGCACCGGTCGCCGCATCGACATCGACCTGCGCGACGCGGACATCCACAACGTGCTGCGGCTCCTCGCGGAGGTCGGCAACGTCAACATCGTCACCTCCGACGACGTGGCCGGCAACGTCACCATTCGCATGCACAACGTCCCCTGGGACCGCGCGCTGGAGGTGATCCTCGCCGCCCGCTCGCTGGGCATGCAGCGCGACGGAAACATCATCCGCATCGCGCCGCAGTCGGTGCTCGACAAGGAGCGCGAGCTCGCCATCGAGCGCGCCAAGCAGAACGTCGCCCTCGAGCCCCTGGAGACCCGGCTCATCCCCGTGAGCTACGCGCTCGGCGGCGAGGTCGCTCCCCGGGCCCGCGAGCTGCTCACCTCCCGCGGCACGCTCTCCGTCGACGAGCGCACCAACATGCTCATCGTCCGCGACGTGGCGGGCTCGCTCAACCAGGTCGAGCAGCTCGTGCGCTCGCTCGACACGCAGACCCCGCAGGTGCTCGTCGAGGCGCGCATCGTCGAGGCCACGAGCACCTTCTCCCGGGACATCGGCATCCAGTGGGGCGGTGACCTCGGCTTCCTGGCGGCCACGGGCAACCCCACGGGCCTGGTCTTCCCCAGCGACGTGGGCATCGTCGGCGGCGCCAGCGACCCGAACTCCCCCACGGGTGGTCTCTCGGCGACGCAGGCCCGTGTCGCGAACCCCAACTTCGCCGTCAACCTCCCAGCCGCCTCGGGCGCCGGGGCCGGCGGCGCGCTCGGCTTCACGCTGGGCTCGATCGGGCGCGCGCTCAACCTCAACGTGCGCCTCTCGGCAGCGGAGAGCACCGGCGTGCTGCGCATCGTGAGCTCGCCGCGCATCCTGACCCTCGACAACCGCGAGGCGACCATCGCGCAGGGCACCCTCATCCCCTACTCGCAGGTGAGCGCCGCGGGCATCCAGACGGCCTTCCAGGAGGCCAAGCTCCAGCTCCGCGTGCGGCCGCACGTGACCGCCGACGGGTCGATCTCGATGCACGTGCGCATCAACCGCGACGAGCCTGACTTCAACAACACCGGCGCCCGCGGCGACCCCACCATCCTCCGCCGCGAGGCCGAGACCGACCTGCTCATCCAGGACGGTCGCACCGCGGTCATCGGCGGGATCTACACCCGCAACACCGGCCGCAACGTGGAAGGCCTGCCGCTGCTGGGCGACATCCCGATCCTCGGCGCGCTCTTCCAGCGCCGCCGCCAGAGCGACCGCCGCAGCGAGCTGCTGATCTTCATCACGCCGCGCATCGTGAACCGCGCCGAGTCCCTCGGCCGCTGATCCGCCCCGCGGGTTGACGCCGCGCCCGCCGCCCCGCTACAGTCCCCTCCGCATCCCCCAATGCCCCACCTTCGCTGGTCCACCGCCGGGGAGTCCCACGGTCCCTCGCTCCTCGCACTGCTCGACGGCGTCCCCGCCGGCCTGACCCTCCTCGCGAGCGACATCGACCGCGACCTCGCGCGGCGCCAGCGCGGCTACGGCCGCGGCGGCCGCATGAAGATCGAGCACGACGTCGTGCGCATCGAGGCCGGCGTGCGCGGCGGCGAGACCCTCGGCTCTCCCGTCGCGCTGCGCATCGAGAACCGCGACTTCGCCAACTGGCAGGGACGCATGGGCGCTGAGCCCTTCGCCGCGCCGCCCGAGCCCGTGCGCACGCCGCGCCCCGGGCACGCCGACCTCCCGGGGGCGCTGAAGTACGACCGCGCCGACCTGCGCGACGTCCTCGAGCGGGCGAGCGCGAGGGAGACCGCGGCGAGGGTGGCGGCCGGCGCCGTGGCCCGACGCCTCCTCGCGGCCTGCGGCGTCGCGGTGCGCTCTCGCGTGCTTTCCATCGGTCCGGTGCGCGACGAGGGCGCGTACGACCCGCGCGCGTGGGTGCCCGAGGGAGAGCCCGGCGACCGGCTGGAGGCCTCCTCGCTGCGCGTGCTCGACGTCGCGACGGAGGCGGCGATGCGCGCGGAGATCCTCGAGGCCTCCCACGCGGGCGACACGCTCGGCGGAGTGCTGGAGGTCGCCGCGGTGGGCCTCGTCCCCGGGCTCGGCAGCTACGCACAGTGGGACCGTCGCCTCGACGGGCGCCTCGCGCAGGCCGCGATGTCCGTGCAGGCGATCAAGGCCGTCGAGCTGGGCGACGGATGGGCCGCGGCCGCGTCCCGAGGGTCCTCCGTGCACGACGCCATCAGCCGCCGCGACGGGGCGTACACCCGCGCGACCAACCGGGCGGGCGGCCTCGAGGGAGGCGTGACCAACGGCGAGCCCGTGGTGCTCCGCGCCGCCATGAAGCCGCTCTCCACGCTGCGCCGCGCGATGGGCTCCGTCGACGTCATCACCCACGAGCCCGCGCCCGCCAACACCGAGCGCAGCGACGTGTGCGCGGTGCCCGCGGCGGGCGTCGTGCTCGAGGCCATGCTGTGCCTCACCCTCGCCGACGCGCTGGTGGAGAAGCTCTCCGGCGACTCCATGAGGGAGCTGCTGCGCAACCTGGAGGGCTACCGTGCTCAGCTCGCCGGGCGCTGACGGCGCCGCGCTTCGGTGCGTGCTCGGCGGCCCGCCGGGCGTCGGCAAGAGCACCGTGGGCCGGGCCGCGGCGACGGCGCTGGGCTGGCGCTCCATCGACCTCGACGAGGTCGTCGCGGCGGAGGCCTGCGTCACCGTCGCGCGCCTCTTCGCGCGCGAGGGCGAGGGCGCGTTTCGGGAGCGCGAGCGCCGCGCTCCGGCGTGCGCTGGAGGGAGAGCGGGTGGTGATCTCCGTCGGCGGCGGCGCGCTGGTCGACCGGACGATGCGGCGCGAGGCGCTCCGATGCGCGAGGGTGGTGACGCTCAGGGCGCCCGCGGCGACGCTGCGGGAGAGGCTCGCGGGCGGCGCGGATCGACCGCTGTTGAAGGCGGCGCCGGGGCGCTGGAGGCGCTGCTCGAGGCGCGGCGCGTCGGCCTACGCCGAGGCGCACTCGACGGTCGCCGCGGATGCGCCGGTCGACGCGGTGGCGGAGGCGGTGACGGCGCAGGCGCGCGGGGCGCTGTCGATGCTGGTGCCGCTGGGCGAGCGGAGCTACCGGGTGTGGGTCGGTCCGCTCGACGGGCTCGCGCGGGAGATGACCGGGATGGTGGCCGCCGCGGTGGTGACCGACGCGACCGTGGCGCGGCACTGGGGCGAGGCCGCGGAGCGCGCGCTCGGCGGGAGACCGGCGCGGGTGGTGCTGCGGCCCGGGGAGCGGAGCAAGACCCTGCGCTCGGTGGCGCGGGTGTGGGAGGCCGTCGGGGCGCGGGCGCCGATCGCCGCGCGGTGATCGCGTGCGTCGGCGGCGGCGTGGTCACGGACGTGGGCGGGTTCGCGGCGGCGACGTGGCTGCGCGGCGTGCGGTACGTGTCGGCGCCCACGAGCCTGCTGGCCATGGTGGACGCGTCGGTCGGAGGGAAGACCGGCGTCGACCTCCCGGCCGGCAAGAACCTCGTGGGGACCTTTCACCAGCCGTCGCTGGTGTGGATCGACCCCGCGGTGCTCGCGACCCTCGCGCCGAGGCATCACCGCGCCGCGCTCGCGGAGGTGGTGAAGATCGCCGCGGTGCGCGACGCCGCGCTGTTCGCCTGGATGGAAGCGCACGCCGCCGAGCTCGGCCCGAGGGCGACCGTGCGAGGCTCGCTCCGGGCGGGGCCATCGACGAGATGATCCGCCGCGCGGTGCAGGCGAAGATCGACGTGGTGGCCGAGGACGAGCGCGAGGCGGGCGTGCGCGCGCTCCTGAACTTCGGCCACACGGTGGGGCACGCGCTGGAGGCGGGCGCGGCGTTTCGGGCGCTGCACGGCGACTGCGTGGCGGTCGGGATGCGCGCGGAGCTCGGGCTCGGCGTGGCGCTCGGGGTGACCCGAGCGGAGCTCCGCCGGAGGGTCGTCGGGCTGATGGACGCCTGGGCCTCGCGCGGGCGATCGCGCCGACCGGGAGGTCGCGCTCGCGGCCCTGCGCTTCGACAAAAAACGCGAGGATGACGGGCTCCGCGCGGCCCTGGTCTCAGGTCCGGGGCGCGGGACGGTGGCCGCCGTGCCGAGCAGGGAGCTGACGCGCACGCTACGGGCGGTGATTGAAATTCGTTGAGCCCCCGCTGGTTGGCCTATCATCCGCGTCATGTGGAACAGGCTCAACGCATCGCGTCCCCTGCTCGGCGCGCTCGCCCTCGGAGGCGTGCTCACGTCCGCGTCCGGTTGCGTCGACAACACCGTGTCGGTCTACATCCGTCAGGTGCAGGCGCCGACCGTCGCCGGGACGATGTGCACGGTCTCGAACGACCCGACCTCGCAGATCATCACCGAGGGTACCCTCGACGTGGCGCTGAGTGACAGCTACACGCTGACCCCGCTCATCGCGAACCAGCTCATCACCCGCGCCAACATGGATCAGCTGCGGGCGGAAACCTCGACCCTCAACATCCAGGGATTCGTCGTCGAGCTGCACGAGGGCTCGCCCGACGGCCCGCTGGTCGGGCCGGCGTTCTCTGTCTACCAGAACGTCGTGGTGCCAGCCGCCTTGACGGCGATTGCGCCCGGATACGCGTTCGCGCGCATCCAGGTGATTCCGCCGCAGGTCGGCGTCGCGCTCCGTGCGGCGGTCTGTCAGATCGACCGCACCGGCGTCAACGAGAGCTGCCCGGTCTACCGGGTCGCGTCGGTCAACCGCACCATCCTCGTTAAGCTCACCGCCTTCGGCGCGTCGCTGGGCGGCAACAACGTCGAGTCGGCGCCGTTCTACTTCCCGGTCACGGTCTGCTGCGGCTGCCTCATCACCTTCCCGGTCGACGCCGACGCGCCCGCGACCATGACCTCGGGCGTCGGCCCCGACTGCAACAACGGCATGCCGGTCATCGGCCCGGCGACGTGCAACCTCGGCCAGGACTTCCCGGTCGACTGCCGCTTCTGCTCGAGGCTCCAACCCCGAGTTCTGCCAGCCGCGCGGGTTCAGCCCCAACGGCATGGCCTGCCCGCCCTGATCCGCCCGCTACAGCTCCCGATAGAACGCCGCCCGCTTCTCGCGCGGCAGCGCGCACCTCACCATCACCCCGTCGCCGAGCACCTCGCAGCGCAGCGCGCGCAGCGCCCAGGCGCACACCGGCTCGCGGCCCGCAGGGTCGCTCCCGCACACCACCCCCGTAGGCTGGTCGGCCTCCGGGGCGGCCATGAGCTGCGTGCGCGCCTCTCCGCGGAAGGTCGGGCCCACCACCGTGAGGCTCCACGACGACGGACGACCCGGCAGCCGCACGCGCTCGCAGCCCGTGTAGCGCACCGCGATCGAGGCCTCGACGTACTCCACCGGCGGCCGCGACCGGCGGGGCGAGCCGAGGTTGACGTCGCAGTTCATGAGGAAGGGGTCGGCCGCTCCGGCCCACGCGCGCTCCCTCGGGACCATCCCGGGCTGGAAGCGCTCGCGAAGGAAGCTCTGGCACCACGCCCAGCCGGAGAGCGCGCTCAGCGAGAGGGCCGCCGCGAGGCCCGCGCGCACGACGAAGGCGCCGCGCGCCGCGCCCACGATGAAGGCGCCGACCGCGGCGGTGAGCACCAGCGCCGCCGTGAGGAAGCGGTGCCCCTCGCTGGCGTCGTGGTTGACCTCCACCTTGAGCGACGCGAGCACGCCCGCGACGGTGAGCGCCGTCACGAAGACGAACGCGGCGACGACGTCTCGGCGGCGGGTCCACGCCGCGGCGGCTGCGAGGCAGAGCACCGTCGCGTAGAACGGGAACCAGTCGTGCTTCGCGACCTCCCAGAAGCGCGCGCGGTCGGTGAAGGGCACCACGCCCTCGAAGAGCGCGAGGTGCCGCGCGGGGACGATCTCCACCACCGAGGCGGGGCCGCCCGGGGAGAGCGATCCAGCGAGCCCGCGGCTCACGAGCGGCAGCGCCGCGGCGACGGCTGCCACGACCAGCGCGCCGCGCCAGCGGCTGGGGTGGACGGCGCGCGGGACCAGGAGCCAGGTGAGCCCGAGGGCGCCGGCGACGAGCGCGAGCGAGGCCTCGTCGAGGAGCGCGAGCGCTCCCGCGGAGGTGATCATCGCGAGGGAGCTGCGAGGCGCGTCGCGGTCGTCGGCGTCGGCGCGAGCGCGCAGCAGCACCGCGGACGCGACGGCGACCAGGAGGTAGGTCGCCATCGCCACGTGGGGCCGGTAGGCGAGCGTGGTGAAGCCCAGGAACGAGTGGCCGCAGAGGCGCGCGGAGTCGAGCGTGGTGAAGCGCTCCGCGGCGGGCACGTTGCGGAGCGTGAAGGGGCTCGCGAAGACGAGCGGCAGCGGGAGCGCGAGCGCGACGGGCCACGCGAGGACGCTGCGGAGCGAGAGCCTCCGGTCGCCGAGCCCGTAGGGCGCGAGGCCGGCGCACGAGGCCGCGACCACCAGCAGCGCCGAGGCGCCGAAGAGGAAGAGGTCGTGCGCGAGCGAGAAGGTCGTCGCCGGGTGCAGGCGGTTGAAGGACAGCACCTGGAGCATCGCGGCCTGCGCGTCGCTGAGGTAGTGGTAGCGGAGCTGCGCCGAAGGGAGGAAGACGTTCTCGTAGGGCAGGCGCGAGGTGCGGATCATCGAGGCGATCGCGATGTGCCAGTCGCGGTCCCAGATGACGAGGCGCCAGGAGAGGGGGAGGTGCAGGGCGACGAGCCCCGCGGCCAGCGCGACCAGCCCGACCACCGCGGCGGGGTGCGGACGGGGCTGCGGGCGGGGCGCGCGCACCAGCACCAGCGGCAGCGCGAGGGCCGCCAGGACGCGCACGCCGAGCACCGCGCGGTCGAAGGGGACGAGCCACGAGAGCGCCACCACCAGCAGCGCGTCGAGGGCGACCGCGGAGGCCACGTCGAGGCTGCGCGCCCACGGGTCCGCCGGCCGCCAGCGCTGCAGCGCGAGCACGAAGACCGCGTGCGGGAGGAGATAGAGGCCAAGCGCCAGGGAGGCCCATGCTGCGGTCGTCGCCACGGGGTCGACCGTGTACCGTACCGCCCGCATGCGCGGCAATGACGCTGAGGCCACCGGCGGAGACGGTCCTGACGGGGAGTTCTTGAGGTACTGGGCGCGGGAGCTCCTGGACCCGGGTGATCCGCAGCGGGAGCGCTGGGCCGCGCTGGAGCGGGCGCAGATCGGGCGCAACGAGGGCATCGCCGCGGAGGTCGACCGCTTCGTCTCGCTGCGCGGCCGCCGGGTGCTCGACGTCGGCTGCCAGACCGGCGCGCTGCCCATCGCCCTGAGCCGCCTCGGCGCGAGCGTGACGGGCGTCGACGTCGACGAGAAGCTCATCGAGGGGGCGCGCATCCGGGCCCGCGGCCACGGCGTCGAGCCCGCCTTCCGGGTGGCGCTCGCGGAGGCGCTGCCCTTCCCCGACGCGAGCTTCGACGCGGTGACCTTCGTCGACGTCATCGAGCACGTCGCCGACGCCCGCGCCGCGGTGCGCGAGATCGCCCGCGTGCTGCGCCCCGGCGGAACCCTCTACCTCTTCGGCCCCAACCGCCTGTCGCCGTCCCTGCTGCGCAGCGACCCGCACTATCAGCTCGCGGGGGTGAGCGCGATGCCCCACTGGCTGGGCGAGCTCTACGTCACCCGCGTGCGAGGCTTCCCCCGCTACGAGGTGGGCGTGCTGCCGGTCGGGGCGGTGGTAGAGCGATGGCTCGCGAAGGACGGGCTCACGGTCATCGACAGCGCCCGGGACGACGCCGCGCGGTGGTGGGACGCCCGCGCCCCGGGGCTCCCCGGGCTGCGTGGCGTGGCGAGGATCTGGGGGGCGGTGAGGGTGAGCGCTGCGCCGTTGTTCCGGCTGGTGGCGCGGCGGAGGTAGAGCGGCGCTCAGCCAGTGAGGCGGGCGCGCTTGGGGATCACCACCATCCCGTCCTCGGTGACGGTGAAGCGCTTGCGATCCTCCTCCAGGTCGAAGCCGATCTGCATCCCCTGCGGGATCTCGACGTCCTTGTCGACGATGACCCGCCGCAGCCGGGCGTAGCGACCAACCTGCACCCGCTCGAGCAGCACGCACTGCTCGACGTGCGAGAAGGAGTTCACCCGCACGCCCGCGGAGAGCACCGCCCGGTGGATCGCTCCGCCCGAGATGATGCACCCGTCGCTGACGAGCGAGTCGGTGGCGCTCCCGACGCGCGCGTTGCTCTGGTCGCTGAAGACGAACTTCGCCGGCGGGTCGAAGCTCATCCCCGTGCGGATGGGCCAGCGGCGGTTGTAGAGGTTGAACTCGGGCTTGATCTCCACGAGGTCCATGTGCGCGTCGAAGTAGGCCTCGATGGTGCCGATGTCGCGCCAGTAGGTGACCAGGCCCTCGCCGGGGATCTCGTTGGTCCCGAAGTCGAAGAGCATCACCTTGCGGCCCGACTGCACCATCGAGGGCAGGATGCTCTTGCCGAAGTCGTGGGCGCTGTCTTCCTCGAGGGCGTCGCGCCGCAGCTCGTCGGCCAGCACCTTGGTGTTGAAGATGTAGTTGCCCATCGAGGCGAGCGCCCACCCCGGCCTCCCGGGGATCTCCGGCGGGGTCCTGGACTTCTCCACGAAGTCGATCACCCGCCCCTCGGCGTCGACCTGCAGCACCCCGAAGGCGTAGGCCTCCGCCACCGGCACCGGGATGCCCGCGACGGTGAGGTCGGCGTCGGTGTCGAAGTGCCGGTCGAGCATCAGCCGGACGTCCATCTTGTAGATGTGGTCGCCGCCGAAGATGGCGACATAGTCGGGCTGCGAGTCCTCGATCGCGTGGAAGCACTGCCACACGGCGTCGGCGCTGCCCTTGAACCACGAGAGCCCCGTGCGCTGCTGCGCGGGGATCGTCTCGATGAAGCCGTCGAGGATCGGCGAGAGCCGCCACGCCCGCGCGATGTGCTCCTCCAGCGACGCCGACTTGTACTGCGTCAGCACCTTGATCTTGGTGATGTTGGAGTTCACCAGGTTCGAGAGCACCACGTCGATGATGCGGTAGCGCCCGCCGAAGGGCACCGCGGGCTTGGCCCGCTCCAGGGTCAGCGGGGAGAGGCGCTTGCCCTCACCGCCCGCCAGCACCATCGCCAGGACATTGGGTGCGCTCCCGCGTGTGTGGTCCCAGTGTCGCTCGACCATTGTCTCGCCCATTCCCCGTCCCTCGATTGACCCGTTCACTCCGGAGCTGCGCCCGCCGAGGGGCCGTCTCCGACGAAGTACACCGAACCGTCATCGCACCCTATCACGAGCACGCCGTCGTCGATCAACGCCGGACTGCCGTCGGCGTCGCTTGGAAGCGGCACCCGCGCCAGCAGCGCGCCGTCACGACCCAGCAGCCAGATCGCGTCGTCGGGCACCCCCACGGCGTACGACCCATCGACGTCCACCAGCGCGCTCGACGCGACGCCGTAGTCCCGCGTCGGAGGACCAGGCACCGCCCGCTCCCAGCGCACCGCGCCGCTCTCCCGGTCGACCGCGACCACCCTGGCGCGCGGCCCGTAGGTGCCGACCACCAGCGCGCCGTCGAGGCCCAGCGCCACGCCCGCGCGCACGTACCCGCCCAGCGGCCGCTGCCACCGCTCGACGCCGTCGCGCGTGATCGCCCGCAGCACGCCGTCGTCCCCGCCCACGTACACCGTCCCGTCGTCGCCGATCGCCGGCGGGGCGTCGACGTCGTCGCGGGTGGTCACCGTCCAGCGCACGCCGCCGTCGGGGTCGACCGCGCGCACCCGGTCGTCCTGCGCGCCCACCACCGCGACGCCGTCGTCGGTGACCGCGGGCGACGAGTACACCTTCGCCCCGAGCTGCAGCCGCCAGCGCACGGTGAGGTCGGCCTCCGTCGCGTAGAGCGATCGCCCCGAGCCGAAGCGCAGCGACCCGTCGCCCGCGGCGGCGGCGGAGGTGTCCGCGTCGTCGTCGGTGCCCAGCGCGAGGCGCAGCGACCCGTCGGGGCCGAGCATCACCACGCGGTCGGCGTCGGTGCCGAGCACCATCGTCCCGTCCGCCCGGACGAGCGGCGTGGTGTACACCCGGTCGCCGGTATTTACCTGCCAGTGTAAAGATCCGTCCCGCGCGAGGCCGTACACCACCCCGTCGTGGGAGGTGACGACGACGGCGCCGCGAGCGCTCATCACCGGCTGCGACGTGATGCGCCCCCGGGTGGCGTAGCGCGCCGTGATCACCGGGTGCCGGGGCGCCGGTAGCCGCTCCGCCCGGTGTGCCTCGCGTCGAAGCGGAACATCCTCGGCGGCAGCGCGGGCGGCGGCGTCTCCAGCGCCACCGGGGGAGGGCCGAGGTCGACGGGCACGTCGGCCGTCGCCGCGCGGGGCGGGGTCGGCCTGGAGCGATGGCAGCCCGCGGCGGAGAGCGCGGCGGAGGTCAGGAGGAGGGCGACGCGCACGGCGGGGTTCAGGCGGCGGCGGGGACGACGTCGCGAGGGAGCACCGCGTCGACGATGACGGGCATGCCCTGCGAGGGCGTCAGGGTGATGCTCCGGCGCACCGCGCGAGGAGCGTACCCGGGGGCGGTACGGAGCCAGACGCGGGAGAGCACCGTGGCGAGCACCATCTTCATCTCGTAGAGGGCGAAGGCCATCCCCACGCACTTGCGGATGCCCCCGCCGAAGGGGATCCACTCGTGGGCCTTGTACTGCCGGCCCAGGAAGCGCTCGGGCTCGAAGCGCGAGGGGTTCTCGTAGAGCGACGGGTTCTGGTGGACGAGGTGCACCGAGGGCGCGAGGGCCACGCCCGCGGGGAGGTCGTAGCCCGCGAAGCGCATCGGCTGTTGCAGCACCCGCCCCACCAGGGGGATCACCGGCTGGAGGCGCAGGCCCTCTCGCACGGTCGCGTCGAGGTACTCGAGCCTGGCGATGCGCTCCGGGGTGAGCGGACCGGAGCGCTGCGCGGCGTGGAGCTCGGACAGCAGCCGGTCGCGCACGGCGGGCAGGGAGAGCACCCAGCGGAGGGTCCAGGCGAGGGCGGTGGCGGTGGTCTCGTGGCCCGCGACGAGGAGGGTGACGAGCTGGTCACGGAGGTCCTGGTCGTCGAGGCCGCGGCCGTCCTCGTCGCGCACCCCGAGGAGCATCGACAGGATGTCCGTGCGCCCGTCGGCGCCCTCGCGCCGCCGCCGGGCGATGGCGCCGAGCAGGCTCGCGTCGGCGGCCTGCCCCTCGCGCACGAACCTCCCCCACGGGCTCCAGGGCCCAAGGTCGCGCTGCACCTGCGGGAGCAGCATCGGCGGCCACGAGGCCAGGTGGGTGAGGCGCGTGAGCTGGGCCCCGAGGCGCTCTCGCTCCGCGGCGTCGTCCACGCCGTAGACGGTGCGCAGGATGACGTCGAGGGTGATGCCCTGGAGCGGCTCGTGGATGGGAAACTCCCGCCCCACGGGCCATCGGTCGATCGAGGCGTGCGTGAGCTCGACCATGTCGCGCCCGTACGCGTGCATGCGCTCGCCGTGGAAGGGCGGCATCACCAGCTTGCGCATCGTGCGGTGCGGCGCGCCGTCGAGGACGATCACCGAGCGCTCGCCCAGGAAGGGGCGGAGGGCCTGGGCGATCTTGCCGCCGTGCATGTCGTCCCCGGCGCTCGCGAAGACCTCCCTGACGTGCTCCGGGTTGGAGAGGATCACCATGGGAGGCAGGGCCCCGAGGTGGAGGGTGAAGGTCTCGCCGTAGCGCTCGCGGCACTCGTCGAGCAGCCCGACGGGCTCGCGCATCCAGCGAATGAGGTTCCACGGCGTGGGCGTGGACGGTCCGGGGGGGAGGCTCATGGGCCGGCACCGTAGCGGTCCCTGCTCGCGGCTTCCAGGGCGCTCGGGTACGGTTCGACCATGAGCGAACGCGCGCAGAGCGACTCGGTGCTGGCGATGTACGGCCTCCTCGCGGGAGCCGCCCGGCTGGCGCTGCCCCCGCTGGTCGACCTCCCGGTGGTGCGCACCCTCCGCGCGGCGATGGTCGACCGCCTGGCCCGCAGCTACGGGGTGGTGCTCACCCACGGCGCCCGCCGCATCCTGGTGGACATCGAGGAGACCACCACCATCCGGGGCAACGTCACCCAGGGGATCCGCTGGGCCTTCGAGCGCTTCGTCCCCGGCGGCAGGGCGGCCGACGCGGTGAACAACGTCTACCGCACCTACGGCGCGGGCCTGCTGCTGCGGCGCTACTTCGAGAAGCACCGCACGCCCGCCGACCCGGTCTTCTCGGAGATCGAGGCCGAGCGGGTGAGGGCGGCGCTGCGGGCCGGGCTCGCGCTGCTGGAGACCGACCGGGCGCAGGACCTCGTCGAGGCCTTCAGCCTCCCGATGCGCACCGCCAACGAGGTCCCCAACACGTCGATCCTGGAGCGCTGGGGGGAGGCCCTCGCCGCGACCCTGGCCGAGGCCCCCGCAGCCTGGCTCGAGGTCGCCGAGAAGCGCTTCCTCGAGACGCTCGCCCGCTACCGCTGAGACCGCCAGGGTGCTCTTCCGGGAGCTCCGCCCCCGGGGTCGACCCTCCACCCATCGTCCGGTAGGCGCGAAACCACGGGGCAGCCCGGGCGATGGTGCGTGCGGCGTCCGCTCCCCGGCCCATCCGATGCATCGGACATAGCTTGTCAGACCCCCGCGGGCTCCCCAGGTGCGCTAGGCTGCCTTCAACGCGCGATGCTCGTGGCGGCGGTAGGAGATGTGCACGGAAGGTTCTTCCGCGTCGAAGAGTGGATCGACGCGCTAGAACAGTCGCGTGGTGAGCGGGTCGCGGCGGTGCTGTGCGTCGGCGACGTGGAGACCTTCGCGACCCCCGACGACCACCGGCGCAAGGCCACCAAGCGCGCCATGCCCGCGGAGTTCGCGGCCTACGCGACGGGCGAGCGGGAGATGTCCCGGCCGTTCTACTTCGTGGGCGGCAACAACGAGAGCTTCGAGGAGCTCGACCTGATGCCCGACGGGGGCGAGCTGGCGCCCAAGGTCACCTACCTCGGCCGGGCCGGGGTGCGGGCCGTCGAGGGACTGCAGGTGGGCTACCTCTCGGGCATCTACGCGCCGACGCGCTACATGCGCCCGAGGGTCCCGGCCTGTAACGCCGAGACCAACAAGCAGGCCGGGTACTTCCGCAAGGACGACGTGGACGCGGCCTGCGCCATCCCCGGGGCCGACCTGCTGCTGCTCCACGAGTGGCCCCGCGGCATCGCCGGGATGGAGAGCGCCGTGGCCGTGGTGGGCGCCCGCGGCATCCGTCGAGCGCACTGGCCGCAGGTGGGAAACCCCTACGCGGCGCTGCTGGTCACCCGGCTGCGGCCGCCGTGGGTGCTCTGCGGGCACATCCACGTCCCGCACGCCGCGTCGCTCTACTGGGACAACGGCGAGACCACCCGGGTGGCCTGCCTCGACCAGGCGACGCGCTCGGACGGCGGCCTCCTCTGGATGAACTTCGAGGGCCCGACGGTGCGCGAGGTGGGCTGGGGGACGAGCGGCGAGGTCGCCTGGAGGGAGGGCGACCCGTGGGACGAGCGCCAGTCGGCGTCGCGCATCCGCATCGCGGGGCGGGGCGAGTACTGACATCGCTGTCGCGGCCCGCAACGGCGTGCGCCGCGGGAGCGCTCAGGGGGTCGAGGCGGTCGGGTCGGCGCAGCAGCGGAACCCGATCTGGTAGTACACGAAGCCCTCGTTGTGGGAGATCGTCGACGGGCGGCAGCGCGCCCGGATGTGGCCCCACCAGCCGCCCTTGAGCGCCGACTGGAAGGGCCTGCTCGACTCGTTGATGGTCCACTCGTCGGCGTTGCCGGTCATGTCGTGCACGCCCGCCCAGGAGACGCAGCGGTTCATGGTGCCCGAGGGGACGGCCTCGTAGAGCCGGGCGCTCTCGTCGGCGGTGGTCATCGGGTTGCTCAGCCGCGGCCGGTTGGGGCGGATCGTCTGGTGGTCGATGCGGCAGGCCTCGGGGTCACGCCGCAGCCCGGTGGGGTAGGGGTTCATCTCCGGGCCCTCGCACGCGAAGGTCCACTCGGACTGCGTGCAGAGGCGCTTGTGCTGGTTCTCGCAGGCGCGCCGGGCCTCGTACCAGCTCACCATCACCTCAGGGCGCACGCCCGGCTGGTTGGGGTACTCGTAGCGGTCGACGCACACCGACAGCGGTCGACGGCGGCCGGTGCAGCGCGACGGTGCGAACTCCGCGCAGCGCATCTGCGTCTCCGGATCGAGCCAGCGCAGGCATCGCTGGTCGACGTTGCTGCAGTACTCCCCCTCGGCGAGCACCATCCCGTCGGGGCAACGCGGCGTCGGCGGCGCCGCGGGGACCACCGCGGGTGACGGCCGCGAGGGCGCGACGACCGGCGACGAGGCGTCCGAAGAGGGGCGGTTCTGCCCGCGAGCGACCCCGTGCGCGCTGAAGGACGCAGAGGCCACCACGACGAGCGCCAACACGCTGCGAAGGCCTTGGGGAGCGATCAAATCCATGGAGAGCACCGTCGGACGCGGAGTGCACGGCATGGGCCACCCTCGAGCGCCCCCTCCAGCAGGTTTGCCGGGCGTCACTGATGCCGTGATGCGTCCTGAGGCCAGCGAACTACACCTACATTGTCCCCACAAGGATTCGTCGGGGATTTTGGCCTCTCTGGCATCGACGCCGCTGGGGGTTGATGGCAGGTTGCGCCGAAACTTGCGCACGGACGCTGGTGATGCGTGACGGCGCGAGCACCGAGGAGACGAGCTGACGATGACGACGATTGCGAATGGTTCGGTGGTGGCCTTCGACTACACGCTCCGCGACGGCGCCGGGGCGGTGATTGACAGCTCGCAGGGGGGCTCGCCGATGGTCTACCTGCACGGGCACGGCAACATCGTGGCGGGGCTCGAGGAGGCCCTCCAGGGCAAGACGGCCGGGTCCAACCTGAAGGTCACCGTGAAGCCCGAAGACGGCTACGGCGAGTGGCGCGAAGAGCTGGTGATGAAGGTCGCCCGGGCGCGCCTGCCCAAGACCCCGGAGCCCCGGGTGGGCCTCGAGCTGCAGGGCGTCGGGCCGGGCGGCGAGCCGCTGCACCTGCGGGTGATCGCGATCGAGGGCGACATGATCAGCCTCGACGCCAACCACCCCCTGGCGGGCCAGGAGCTCCACTTCGATGTGAGCATCCAGGACGTGCGCGCGGCCTCCGAGGAGGAGCTCGCCCACGGCCACGTGCACGGCCACGGCGGCGCGCACCACTGAAGCGTCTTTGAGTGATCCGGTGTTCGCCCGGGAGAGTGATCTCCCGGGCGGGCCGAGCGTCGGTGAAGGGGGTTTAGAGGGCGACCGTCAGGGGACGACGACGGTGTCGCCCGAGCGCAGCGTGAAGTTCTGCTGCATCTGGCCTTCGAGGATGTCGTTGAGGGACACCTCGTAGCGCTCCTCGCGGCCGTTGCTGGCCCGGCGCAGGACGATGATGTGGTCGAGGTTGGCGCCCCGCGCCCCGCCGCCCGCGAGCGCGAGGGCCTGCATGACGGTGACGGGCATCCGGGACTCGAAGTCGCCCGGGCGGATGACCTTGCCGGTCACGAAGACCCGGTAGCTGTGCACCTCCTCGACGACCACGGAGACGCGCGCGTCCTGCACGAAGCGGCGGTAGCCCTCGGTGACCTCGCGGGTGATCTCGTTGATGGTCTTGCCGGTGACGGTGACCTCGTTGAGGAGCGGCAGCGTGATGCGCCCGTCGGGCCGCACCGTCACCCGGGTGTTGAGCTCGGCGTTGCCGAAGACGGCGATGCGAATGATGTCGCCGGAGCCGACGCGATACTCCTGCACGGCGGACTCGACGGGCGGCCACGGTCCCGTGAGGGTCGAGCGGCAGGCCGAGAGGGACAGGAGGCTGGCGAGACACATCGAGCGCAAATCACGCATGGTTCGCGATGTATCATATCCAGGGCTGTGGATGGCAATCGGCGAAACGCCGACGTGGGTCAGGCCGGAGGCGGGGCAGACGAACTGGAGGCGCCGGAGCGGGTCACCGGGCCGTCGAAGTGCAGGTCGGGGATGAACGGCAGCTCGGCGAGCTCGCCCCAGCGGCGAAGGTCGTCCTGGTCGTAGATGCGGGTGTCGATGAACCCGGAGATCAGCGCCGTGCCGAAGGCGAACATCATCGCGAGCAGCGAGACGATCAGCGCGAGCTTGGTGCGCCCCGGGGGCTCGGGCTCGATGGGTCGCGAGGGCGCGTCGAGGATGCGGATCTGCTCGCCGCCGCTCAGCTCGGCGCGGCGCATGTCGGCCTGGCGGTCGAACTTGCGGCGCAGGAGCTCCTGGTAGCTGGTACGGGTGGTGGTCACGTCGGTGGTGAGCCGATCGAACTCGGCCTCGACCGCGACGATGTTGCTGCGGGTGAGGGGGTTCGGGGCGTTGGGGGCCGGCGTGGGGGTGCGCGGCTGGGTCCCGCCGGGCGACGGGGCGGCGTTGTCGGCGCGCTGGCTCTCCGCGAGCTCGTTGCGGGCCTGCTGGATCTCCCGGTTGATCGACTCGATGCGCTGCTCGCGCTCGGCCTGGGAGAGGTTCTGCGCGCTCTGCTGGGCGCCGCGCTGCCGGGCGATGACGCCGTTGAGCTCGGTGACCATCCCCTGGAGCTCCCGCTCCGCCGAGGCGCGCGGGGGCCAGTCGGGGGTGAAGCGCTGGCGCATCGCCAGGACCTCCGCCTGCTTGGCCCGCACCCGCTCGCGCAGGGCGGTGAGCTCCGGCGGCTCGTCGGCCGATGGGGCGCTGGGCTGGGACGGGTTGCGGAGCGCCTCGACGCTGGCGTTGAGCTGCGCGATGCGGGTCTGCAGCCGTCGGGTGCGCGCCGAGGTGCGGTTGTCGACCTCCGGGGCGCGCGCGGGGGCGGCGCCGCCGGGGCCGATGATCAGCCGCTGCGGGCCGCCGCGGCGCTCGCGGACCTCGGCGACCATGGCCTGGTTGGCCAGCACGAACTGGTCGAGCGACTGCTGCCGCTCGGCGAGCGACCCTTCGAGCTGGTGAAGCTGCGCGTCGACGGTCTGGAGCGCCTCGCGCGCCCGCTCGACGGCGGTGTTGCGCCGCGCGTTGACGAACATGTCGATGAGGCCCTGCACCACGCGCTGGGCGTCCTCGGGGTTGCCGTACTTGAACCCCACCTGCACGGTGTCGGTCTGGATGCTCCGGTCGAGGCTGCCCCAGAAGAGCTCGGCGAGCTTGGTCTCGGAGGTCTTGCCCTGGAGCAGCGGGTACAGGTGCAGCCGGTTGATGAGCGTGATGATGTTGGTGCGCGAGCCGTAGACCTGCGACAGCCGGTTCTCGATCGATCGCTGAACCTCCTCGGCGCCCGGTCCGTTGCCGTCCGGGCGCTCCTGCTCCTGCACCTGGAAGCGCGCCTCCGAGCGGTACGTCCGCGGCCGGGTGATCACCAGCGCCATGCCCGCGAGCATGATGACGGTGAACACCGCGAGGCCCCGCTTCCAGTAGCGGAGGCCCCGGCGAGCGAGCGCGCCGTAATTGGCCAGCAGGTCTTTGAGCGAGAGCGGCTGGTCTTCCTTCTCTCCCATGGTCATGGGTTGGATTCTCCCTGAGGGCTCTGCCCGGTGTCGCCTGCTCTTCCACCCGATGGTGGAGAAGCGGGGGCGACCGGCGCATTGCCATGGTTCACCGGCGAGGTAGATCGTTGCGTGGCCTGCCGCGTGGTCGGCTGCGTCGAATAGCGGGGGCGCGGCGCGTTGGGATCGACCGGTGCGTTGGGGTCGACCACGGCGTTGGGGTCGCCGCCGCGCGGGCAACCAGCCGGAGCCCGGCTCCCCCGAGGTGGAGGAGGGCGGAGCATCCGGGGTTGCGAGGTCGAAGGGGTCGCTGGTGAGCAGGCTGTCGTCGCCCCCGAGGCCCGCGCTGGACGGGTTGTTGCCCGCGCCTCGCGCGTCCTGCAGGGCCTCGAGCTCCTCGTAGGGGATGAGCGGCTCGGTCACGCCGTCGTCATCGCTGCCGAGCGCGAAGGTGACCCCGAGCATCGCGACGTGGCGCACGACGTTGCAGATGTCGCTGTCGTTGGTGCAGAAGCCCGTCGTCCGGGGCGAGATGCTGGAGTAGAGGAAGTTGTAGCGGGCGAAGATCGAGAACTGTCGCCCGACGATGAAGCGCACCCCGGCGAGCGCCGACAGGTTGAAGTTCGCGACCTCGCGGGTGGTGATCCTCGCCGCGGTAGAGCCCGGGACGGCGTTCTCCGTGAGGCCGTAGTCGGCGTTGACGTCGGCGGTGAAGGAGACCACCCCCTCGCCGGGGCGCCAGAGGGCGCTGAGGTTGCCGCCCAGGATGCGCCCGGTGCCGCCCGCGGCCACCGCGCTGGTGGGGCACGCGCCGCCCGCCGGCACCACCACGTTGCAGCGGGTGGTGCCCACGATGGCGTACTCGTAGCGGGCGCCCACGCCGAAGGAGAGGTGATCTTCCGGCACGATCACCGAGAGCGCGACGTTGGCGTAGGGACCGACGAAGAACTCGGAGGTGTCGTTCTGGTCGGCGAGGGAGTCGACGCCGCCGAGCGCGGTGAGGGTGACGTGGTCGCCGAAGAAGTGCCGCAGCCCGGCGTAGCCCACGATGCGCGGCACCCAGTTGGCGTAGCCGTCGATGAGGAAGTACTCGAAGCGCGAGGCGGCGATGCCGACGTTGTTGTCGTCGAAGTCGTGGGCGGCCTCGAGGGCGCTCACGAAGGTCAGCATGTTGTTGCGCGCGAGGTTGTCGGGGATGTCGACCGCGTGTCGGTTGAGGATTCCGCCGAGCAGTGAGCCTCGCCACGTGTCGGAGAAGTTGTGCTGCGTGCGGAGCTGCCCGGTGTAGTCGCCGAAGATGCCCCGCTGGAAGGACAGGAAGGGGCTGCCTCCGCGGCCGAGGAGCAGCGACGACTGGCCGAGCGCGTAGCTCGCCTCGCCCTCGACGAGCCAGTCTTCGCTCGGCTCGGCGTGGAGGGCGTAGCGGGTCAGCGAGACGAAGTCTCCCTGGTCGAAGGTGCGACCCTCGCCCTGGGTGAAGTAGTACTCGCCGCGCGTGCGCAGGAGCTGACGCACCGTCTCTCCGCGGTGGCCGACCTGCAGGTCGACCGCGCCGCGCGTGAGGGCGCCATCTCCATAGGAGAGCGTCTGCTGGTTGAGCACCGTGGAGTCATATCCGCCCGCCAGCTCGACCCCCGCCGCCGCCGCGAGCTGCATCGGAACTGCCACCACCAGGGCCAGGGTTGAGGCAACCATCGTGGTTCCGAAACGATCCTTCTGCGCGGTCTTTCACGCACCCGCCGTGGACGGTCGATATGGCATGATGCTCCGCGCGTGTCGAGCTTCCGTATCAGCGCGCAGGAGTGATCGCCCATCATGAACCGCCTCCTCCAGGGAGCCCTGGCCTTGATGCTCGTCGGCCTCGGCGCCGTCTCGTACAAGGCCTGGCGCTACCGCAGCGACGCGAGGACCTGGCACGAGCGCTGGCTCGGGCTGCACAGCGATCCGGCGCACCGGGTGCGCTACCGCGCGGACAACGAGCGCCTCCGTAACGAAGGGGTCGTGGCGGGGCGCGTGGTGTTTCTCGGGGCGAGCATCACCGACCAGCTCGACCTCGCGGGGGAGTTTCCCGGCGTCCCCTTCGTCAACCGCGGCGACAGCGGGCAGCTCGTCTGGCAGCAGTACCTGCGGCTGGAGCCCGACGCGCTCGAGCTGCGGCCCGAGATGGTCGTGCTCAAGATGTGCGCGATCAACCTGCTGCCCGACGCGCCCCCCTTCGACGAGACGCAATTCTACTTCGCGCAGATGGCCGAGCAGGCGCGCGCGCGCCACGTGAAGGTGGTGCTCGCCACGACGGTTCCGGTCTCCAGGGCCTGGGACCGCGCGGAGGCCGACGGCACCGCGACCCCGAAGATCAGGCGCTTCAACGAGTGGGTGCGCGACCAGGCGAGGATGCGTCGCGACATGCTCCTCGACTACGCCTCGGTGCTCTCCGACGACGAGGGCTACCTGCCCGACTCGCTCACCGACGACGGGCTGCACCCCAACCAGGCGGGACGCCAGCGCATGATCGGGCTGATCCGCTCGGTGATCCTCGAGGGCCGAGGGGCAACCCCCCCGGTGGGGCCGGTGCCGCCGGGGGCGATCCCCGCGGCGGACGCGGGCGTCGTGAGGGCGCCGGTCGCGGCGGTCGACGCAGGCGGCGGGCGGGGCTACCGAGGCCCGCAGCCTCCCGCCGACGAGCCCAAGGACGACTGAGCGGTGGGGCCCATGGTCGTCCTGTCCTTCCTCGATGCGCCGGTGGTCACGGGTCCGGCGCGCGGGCTCATCCACCTCGCCCGGGCGCTGCCGCCCGACGTGCGTCTCCACGTGGCCATCCTTCGGGGGCGCGGGGCCGGGCCCGTACCTCCGCTCGACGAGATGTCCGACGGGGCGCTCACGGTGCACGAGATCCAGGAGCGAGGGCCCTACGACCCGACCATCCTGGCGCGCGCGGTGGCCATCGCGTGGCGCACCGGCGCCCGGGTGGTGCAGAGCCACTCGTACAAGCCGCACCTCATCGCGATGGCCGTGCGCGCGGCGCGGCGCGTCCCCTGGGTGGGCCACCACCACGGGTGGACCGCCGAGAACGACAAGGTGAAGCGCTACCACCGCATCGATGCGTGGTCGCTGCCGAGGGCCGACCGGGTGGTGGCCGTGGCGCAGAGCGCGAGGGACATCGTGGTGCACGAGGGCGTGCGGCCCGACCGGGTGGTGGTGATCCCCAACGCGGTCGACGCGAGGGACCTCTCCACCCCGATGACCCGCGAGGAGGCTCGCGCAAAGTTGGGTATCCCGGAGGGGGAGTTCGTCGCGGCGGTGGTGGGTCGGCTCTCGCACGAGAAGGGGCAGGATCTCGCGCTGAGGGCGCTGGCGCAGGCGCGAGCCCAGGGGGCGCAGGTGACCTTCGCGCTGGCCGGCGACGGGCCCGATCGGGCGATGCTGGAAGCCCTCTCGCGCGAGCTCGACCTCGGGCTTGCGGTTCGGTTCCTGGGGCACCAGAAGCTGGTAGGCGTGGTCTACAAGGCCTGCGACATGCTGGTGATGCCATCGCGCTCCGAGGCGATGCCCAACGCGCTTCTCGAAGCGATGACGTTGGGGCTGCCGGTGGTGGCCACGCGCGTCGGCGGCGTTCCCGAGGTGGCCGACGACGGAGAGATGGCCTGGATCGTGGCGCCGGAGTCCGCCGAGGCGCTGGCCGACGCGGTGGTCGACTGCGTGGCGCGGCCCGACGAGCGCGCCCGCCGGGTGGCCCAGGCCCGGTCGCGCGCGGCGGAGCGGCACGACCCCGCCCGCCGGGCGCAGCGTTACCTGGACCTGTATTCTTCCCTCGGGGTTCGTTGACGATTCGAGCGGCGTGAGGAGCACCCGATGGACGCGCGACGGTTGGTGAAGATGGTGGCCCTCGCGGGGGCCCGCGGCGCCGTGATGCCGCTGGTGTTGGCCTTCCGCGCGGAGACCCGCGGCGTCGACGAGCACCGGCTGCGCACGCTCTTCGCGGGCTACTCGCAGGCGCTGGCGATGGTGCCAGGGCTCACGGGGCAGCTGGTGCGCCGGGCCTTCTACGGGGCCGTGCTCACCGAGTGCCACGCAGACTCGTGCATCCAGTGGGGGACGACCTTCTCGACGCCCGACGCGGTGGTCTCCAAGGGCGTGTACATCGGCGCCAATTGCAGCGTCGGCCGCGCGGTGCTCGAGGAGCACGTGACCCTCGGCTCCAACGTGCACGTGCTGTCCGGCAAGAACCAGCACGGCTTCGATGACCCCGACGCCCCGGTGCAAGACCAGCCGGGCCGCTACGACCAGGTGCGCATCGGGCGCAATACCTGGCTCGGTAATGGTGCCCTCGTGCTGGCGGACGTGGGCCCCGGCTGCGTGGTGGCCTCGGGCTCGGTGGTGGTCGAGCCGGTGCCCGAGAACAGCGTGGTGGGCGGCAACCCGGCGCGCATCCTCCGTCGTCGCGACCCGGTGAGCCGGGCGTGGGTGCGTCCGTCATGAGGGTGCTCGCGCTCACGCACCGCACGCCGTTTCCTCCCGACAAGGGCGACAAGATCCGCACGCACCACCTGCTCACCCGCCTCGCGAAGCGCTGCGAGGTGCACCTGATGGCCTTCGCGGAGCCGCCGTCCGACCTCGACCACGCAGCGCGGCTGCGGCGGCACTTCGCCTCGGTGACCCTGGTGCCGCTCGACATGCGCTGGCAGCGGGTGAAGGCGCTGCCGTGGCTGCTGGGCTGGCAGCCGCTGACGCTTCCGGTCTTCAGGAGCTGGCGGCTGCGGGCCGAGGTCGACCGCGCGGTGCGGGAGCTCAACCCCGACGCCATCCTCGCGGAGAGCAGCTCGATGGCGCCGTACGCGCTGCGGCACCCC
Organism: Deltaproteobacteria bacterium; assembly: GCA_016704445.1. Taxonomy (GTDB): domain Bacteria; phylum Myxococcota_A; class Polyangia; order Polyangiales; genus SCUS01. The sequence goes on along the minus strand of JADJAE010000018.1, from coordinate 65,529 downwards.
GAGGTGCCGCTGGTGATGGACTTCGTCGACGTCGACTCGGCGAAGTGGCGCGCGTACGCCGACGAGGCGAGCTTCCCGATGCGCTCGGTGTACCGCCGCGAGGCGGCCACGCTGCAGGAGTACGAGCGCGAGGTCGCGCGGCGCGCGGTGATCTCCACGGTCACCGCCGACCGGGAGAAGGTGCTGCTCGCGGCCATCGCGCCGGGGTGCGACGCGCGCACGCTCGCCAACGGCGTGGACACCGACTACTTCGGCCCCGCGGCGACGCCCGCCCCCGACGCGTCGGCGGTCTTCTTCGGGGCGATGGACTACCACGCCAACGTGGAGGCGGCGGTGTTCCTGGTGCGCGAGGTGATGCCTCGGGTGCGGGCGCGCTACCCCGACTTCCGGGTGGTGATCGCGGGCTCCCGGCCGACGCCGGAGGTGCTGGCGCTCGCGGCGGTCGAAGGGGTGACGGTCACCGGCTACGTCGAGGACATCCGGCCGTACGTGACGGGCTGCGCGGTGTGCGTGATCCCGCTGCGGGTCGCGCGCGGCGTGCAGAACAAGGTGCTCGAGGCGATGGCCATGGGCGTCCCGGTGGTGTGCTCTCCCGCGGCGGCCGAGGGCATCGAGGCGGAGCCCGGAACGCAGCTGGTGGTCGCGCCCTACGGCGAGCAGGGGGCGCCGATGGCCGAGGCGGTGCTGGCGCTGCTCCACGACCGGGCGAGGGCGCAGGCGATCGCGGTCGCGGCGCGCCAGCGGGTCGAGGCGCGCTACGGCTGGGAGCCGCGGAGCGACGAGCTGCTGGGGATGCTCACCGAGGCGAGCGAGCGCCGCGCGCGACGCGCGTAGTGGGAAGTGTCCGACCGCCACAGCAGGGGTGGTCACCTGGGGCGCAATTGACACCCCAGGGCCTCGGGCAGACCGGAGGGGAATACCCTCAAAAACAAGCATGGATGGACGTCGGTCCGGCGCCTGCAAAAGGGACGCGCATCGTCGCATGTGACGATGCAACAACCCTTGTAGGAGGTGATCCATGGCAGCCGCAGGAAGCAATACCCAGCCGGAGATCGTGACGGGTCTCTTTCGCTCGCGGGCCGACGCCGAGCGCGCCTACGAGGCGCTCGCGAGCCGCGGGTACAGCCGCGACGACGTGAACCTGATGATGTCCGATGAGGCGCGCAGGCGGCACTTCACCGACGCTGACAGCGAGCTGGGCGACAAGGCCCTGCAGGGCGCCGGGGTGGGCTCCGCCATCTGCGGAACCGTCGGCGCCGTGGTCGCGGCCATCGCGGCCATCGGGACGAGCCTGGTGCTGCCGGGGCTCGGGCTGGTGGTGGCCGGACCGCTCGCGGCGGCGCTCGCCGGAGCAGGGGCGGGAGGGCTCACCGGCGGCCTGGTCGGGGCGCTCGTGGGGGCGGGAATCCCCGAGGATCGGGCGCGGGCCTACGAGGCGGGCATCAAGGAGGGCGGCATCGTGATGGGGGTCCACCCGCGCACCCCCGAGGACGCGGAGTACCTCGAGCAGGAGTGGAAGAACTACCGCGGCGAGCAGGTCTTCCGCTGACCCTCCAGGGGGCTGCTGGACATGGATGGGCGCGGGCTACACTGCGCCGATGCAAGACCGTCCGACGGACCCCACCCTCAAGCTCCTCCTCGAAGCGCTGGCGCTCGCGCCGGACAACGCCCCGCTGCGGATGCACGTCGCGACCGCGATGGAGAAGGCCGCGCAGCCCAGGGACGCGCTCTCTCACTTCGAGCGCCTCCTGGGCGACCGCGCCCTCGGCGACGACGCGGGCCTCGGCGCCGCGCGCTGCGCGCTGAGCCTCGGGGAGCTCGACCGGGCGCTGGGCTTCGTCAACGCGGTGCTCACGTCGGTTCCTGAGCACGCGATGGGTCTGCTGCTCAGGGCCAGGGTGCACGAGCGGCGCAACGAGCACCGCGACGCGAGGCGCGACTACGAGCGCGCGGTGCAGCTCGATCCAGAGCTCGCGGACACCAAGCTCTGGGACGCGCTGCTGCCGTCGCGCGAGGAGCCCGATGGGGCGGTCGGCAAGGAGGCCGAGACGGGCCCGAGGGAGGGCGTGACCTTCGCGGACGTGGGCGGCCTCGACGACGTGAAGGAGCGCATCCGGATGCGGATCGTTCTGCCCTTCCAGAAGCCCGACCTCTTCGCGGCCTTCGGGAAGAAGGGCGGCGGGGGCATGCTGTTCTATGGTCCGCCGGGGTGCGGCAAGACCTTCCTGGCAAGGGCGACCGCGGGGGAGTGCGGCGCGCACTTCGTTTCCGTCGGGCTGCACGAGGTGCTCGACATGTGGATCGGCAACTCCGAGCGGCAGCTCCACGCCATCTTCGAGGACGCGAGGCGACGGGCGCCGACGGTGCTCTTCTTCGATGAGGTCGACGCGCTAGGGATGCAGCGCGCCAAGCTGGTGACCGGCGCCATGCGCGGGGTGATCACGCAGTTTCTGGCGGAGCTCGACGGCTTCGCGAGCCGCAACGAGAAGGTGCTGGTGCTGGGCGCGACCAACACGCCGTGGGACGTCGACTCGGCCTTCCGTCGGCCGGGGAGGTTCAGCCAGGTGCTGTTCGTCCCGCCGCCCGACCGGCCGGGGCGCGCGCAGATCCTGAAGCTGAAGCTCGCGGAGAAGCCCCAGGGGCCGATGGACTTCCTGCGCCTCGCGGAGGTGACCGAAGGCTGGTCCGGCGCCGACCTGGAGAACCTCATCGACGCCGCCGCGGAGTCGGCCATCGGGAAGAGCCTCGCGTCAGGGAAGGTCGAGCCCATCACGATGCCGATGCTGGAGGCGGCGCGCGCGAGGCTTCGGCCCTCGACGAGGGAGTGGTTCGGGACGATCAGGAACCACGTGCAGTTCGCCAACGAGTCGGGGCAGTACGACGAGGCCGCGGACTACATGCGGCGGCACAACCTGATGTGACGCGGGCACGACCCTCGCAGAGCGGATCCTCCTGAAGAGAGGTACGAGCTCAATGTTCACTGGCTTCGATCGCGCGGACACCTGGATCGCGCTGGTCTCCCTCGTAGCGATGGAGATCGTCCTGGGCGTCGACAACATCGTGTTCATCTCGGTGCTCACCGGGCGTCTTCCGGAGGTGCAGCGCCGCAAGGTCACGCGCCTCGGCATCGGGCTCGCCCTGGTGATGCGCATCGGGCTGCTCTTCGCGATCTCCTGGGTGCTCGGCCTCACGCGGCCCCTCTTCACGGTCGCGGGCCTCGCCATCACCGGCAAGCAGCTCGTGCTCGCCGCGGGTGGGGCCTTCCTCATCGCGAAGGCCACCATCGAGATCCACAAGAAGGTGGAGGGGGTCGAGGAGGACGCGCCGGGCGCGGCGAAGGCGGTCGCGTCGACGGGCTCGCTCATCGCGCAGGTCGTGGCGCTCGACCTGGTGTTCTCGCTCGACTCGGTCATCACCGCGGTGGGAATGGTCCCGCCCGAGCAGATCTGGGTGATGGTGGTCGCGGTGATGGCCGCGGTGGCGACCATGCTGGCCTTCGCCGCTCCGGTGAGCCGCTTCGTCGAGAAGCACGCCACGGTGAAGGTGCTGGCGCTCGCCTTCCTCATCCTCATCGGCGTGATGCTCGTGGCCGACGCCGTCGGCCGACACATCCCCAAGGGCTACATCTACGCCCCGATGGCCTTCGCGCTCCTCATCGAGCTGCTCAACCTCCGCATGAAGGCCCGCAAGGTCCACCCGACCGAGCCCGCCGTCCCGACCCCGACCGAAGCGGCCTGAGCGCCGTAGGCCTACGCGCAGGTGGCGTGGGCCTTCCTGTCGCACTCCGCTGCGATCCGCCGCACCCCGTCACCGCGAAGGCCCCTCTACCGCTCCGCGCCGAGCGTCACCCACTCGCCCGCGCGGCTCACCATCGGCGACGCGTCGAAGAGCAGCGACCACAGCGGGTCGGCCCCCTCCACCGCCGGACCCTCCAGGAAGGCCGCGTCCAGCGTGGTGATCTTCATGGTCCGCAGCAGCCCCTGCGCGGCCTTCACGAAGAGCTGCAGCCTGCGGTCGTCGACCCCCGCCACGCGCGACTCCTCGACCCACGCCACGGGCCCCTCGACCGTCGCCCGCAGCGCGAACTCCTGCACCGTCGCCGCGCGGTGCAGCGCCGAGAGCCCCACGCGCAGCCCCCGCTCCTCGCTCGCCTCCGGGACCACCGCCCCGCGGCCCTCGCGCAGCTCCACCCACGAGCCCTCGGCCATCGTCGCGCACGACGTACACCCACGTGGCCGCGAGCTCGTCCGCCGGGGGGACCACCACCGCGCGACAAGGCAGCGCCCCCCGCAGCGCCTCGGCCAGCTTCTCCACCTCACCGGCCTCGAACACCGACGAGGGCGGCCACCACCGCGGCGTGTCGCGGCGGCCGTCGGCGAAGGCCCGGAGCGCCACGCGGGTCGCCTGCTCGCGCTCGCGCTCCCTGGTCTTCGTGATGCCGCAGCTCGCGCCGCAGGTGCCCATCAGTCCACTTCGAGCGCCCGCAGGATGCCCATGAGCTCAGGCGCCAGCAGGGCGCCGCGGCCGTCCGCGAGCAGGCCCGAGATGCCCCGGCGCGCCCCCTCGACGGCGCCGCGCAGGGACTCCTCGCGGCCGCCGCGGGCCCGCAGCACCACGGCCTCGGAGCGGGCGTGGCCGAGGGTCTCCTCGGTCTCCGCCAGCCGCCGCGCCGTCGCCTCCAGGTCGCGCATCGCCCGCTCCAGCCTGAACTGCACCCCCTGAAGCTCCTCGGCGCCCTCCTCGGCCTCCGAGAGCTCGCGCTTGAGGCTCGCGACCTCGGCCTCCAGGGCCGAGGTGTCGACCGCCGCCGCCACCGCCGCGCGGGGCATCGAGAGCGAGCGCTCGGCTTCATCGAGCCGCATCCGCAGTCCCTGCGCCTCGGCCACCTGCAGGTCGTGCGCGTTGGCGCGCGCCGTCAGCGAGGCGCTGAGCTCCTGCGTCGCCTGCGTGCCCGACACGGAGAGCGCCTGCACCAGCCGCTCGACCTCCAGCTCGAGCTCCGCCACCCGGCGCTGGAAGCCCGTGCGCGCGCCCTCGAGCTCCACGCCGCGCTGCAGGATGCGGCCCTCCAGGCTCACGTTGAGCGCGTAGAGCCGCGACACCTCGTTGCGCGCGTCGAACAGCAGCGCCCGGTCGTGCTCGCGCCCGGCGCGCTCCTCGGCCAGCGCCCGATCGAGGTCGACGAGCTGCGCCTCGCACTCCCGCACCCGCGCCGAGAGCCCGCGGAGCATGCCCTCGTAGCGGGCCTCCTTCACCTCCCACTCCGCCAGCTCCGGGGACTCCGCCTCCATCGGAGGGACGCTCGCCGCCGCGGCCTCGGCCAGCTTCCACCGTAGCTGCTGCGCCTCGCCCGCCACCGCCAGGAGCTGCGCCTCCAGCGCGTCGCGCTCGTCGGCTGTTCGCGCCCGCGCCCGGTGCGCCTCGCTCAGGCCCGCCCGCAGCGACGCCAGCTCCTCGGCCGGCAGTCCCCCGCGCTGCACCGTCAGCGAGAGCTCCCGCGCGGCCTCGACCGCGAGCCGGTGGAGCCCCTCGGCCCGCTGCAGCTCCGTCGCCCGCTCGGCCAGCAGCGTCTCCGCCCGCTGGAACTCCGCCTCCGCCTGCGCCCTCGCCGCGCGCTCACCCTCCAGCGCCGTCTGCAGCGCCGCGTACTCCGCCCTCGTCGGCCCGTCGGACTTCACCGCCGGCGCAGGCTCGCGGATGACCACCGGCGCGGGCTCGCGGATGACCACCGGCGCGGGCTCGGGTCGCGCGGCCAGCTCGTCGAGCTGCTCTCGAAGCTCGGACTCCGCCGCCTGCGTCTCGTCGAGCTCGCGCTGCAGGTCGCCCTCGCGCTTGAGCGCCGCGTCGAGCGCGGCCTCGACGTTCATCACGTCGGCGCCGAGGGCCTTCACCCTGGCCCTGGACTCCTCGAGTGCGCCCTCCGCCGCGGTCACCCGCGCCTGCGCCGCTGCGAGGTCGGCCGCCAGCGAGGCCGCGCGCGCCTCGGTGCCCGCCAGCGAGGACTTCACCCGGTCGAGCTCGGGCTGCAGGTCGGGCCCCTTGGGCAGCTCCGGCGCGCGGCGGGTCATCTGCGCGTCGAGCTCGATGCGCTGGCGCAGCTTGCGCTCGTCCTCCAGCTCCTTCTGCAGCCGCACGGCCTTGTCGCGGGCCTTGCGGTGCTCGTCCTCGAGCTCCTTCAGCCCGTGCTCGAGGCGCTGGAGCTTCACCCAGCGCTCGGCGCTCGCCTGCTCGACGTCCTTCAGCTTCTGGTCGCGCTCGGCGACCTTCGCCTCGAGGTCACCGCGCGCCGCGGCGCGCAGCGTGTGGAGCACCTCCGGGGCGACCTGCACCACCGCCAGGGCCTCGAGCGCCACCGCGCTGTCGGAGGCCACGGCGATGAAGGCCTCGGGCTTCGGCGGGTCTCCGTCGACCAGCCGCGTGTCGAGCGCGACCCCCTCCGCCGCCTCGTCGAGCGTCGCCAGCGTGTAGCCCACGAAGGGGCCGCGCCCCACCATGCGCACCTCGCCGAAGCGCGCCGCGCAGAGCTCGTGGAGCTGCGCGAAGCCCACCGGCGACGAGCGCCCGGAGACCTCCATCGGCACCGGGGCGTCTTCGGGCTCGGCGCCCACCACCAGGATGCCGTCGGAGCCGAGCGCCCGGCGCGCCTCGTCGAGCACCGCCACCAGCGAGGGCACGGCGGTGGCGTCGGGCACCACGATGACGTCGAGCTTGCCGTGGAAGGCCGCGATGGCGCCCGGGGTGAGGGCCCGCACGGCGATGTCCTCGGCGACGCCGCCGAAGGAGATCACGGTGTGGGCGCCCAGCGCGCGGGCGCGGTGCGCGACGTCACCCGAGGACGTCCCGACCACGGCGATGCGCCGCCCGGCGAAGAGGGGGGAGAGGTACGCGAGCAGGGCGTGATCCGCGAGGCGCGCGCGAAGGGGCGAAGGCGATGCTTGGCTCATGTGGTGTAGGGCCGCGGAGTCTAGAGCAGATCGGCGCCGCGGTGGGAGCGCCTCGTGACTACGAGCTCTGCGTGGCCGAGGCCTTCGCGAGCAGGGTCGCGAGTTCGCCCCGGGAATGCAGCTCGCGGACGATGTCTGCCCCGCCGACGAACTCCCCGCCGATGTAGAGCTGCGGGATGGTGGGCCAGCTCGCGTACTCCTTGATGCCCTCGCGAATCGCCGGGTCGGCGAGCACGTTGACCGTCTCGTAGGTGGCCTTGTTGGCGTTGAGCGCCTGCACCACGGCTCCGGAGAAGCCGCACTGGGGGAAGTGCCGGGTGCCCTTCATGAACAGCACGACCTTGTTGCCGTTGACGAGGTCCGCGATGCGCTGCCGGGTCGAATCGTCCATTGCGATGCTCCTGTAGAACAGTGATGAGGGGGAGTGTTGTGATGCGACGGGAGGACGAAATCGAGCGCCCGCCCGGTGGATCGGATCGGTCAGCGGAAGGCCAGCCCGACGCCCACGGTGGTGGTCCACTGCGTGTAGTTGTCGAGCGTGATGGGCGTGCGCGAGGGCGCTCCGGCGACGTTGGTGGTCACCGGGCGGCCGGCGTCCGTCGGTGGGGTGCTGGTGAAGGACGGGTCGCCGAGGTCGACGGAGAACTCCGCCGTGACCATCAGGATCTCCCACTGAAACTGCAGCCCGAGGAAACCGCGGGTGCGAAGGATACGCATCGGCTGGAAGACGGCGCTGTTGCGCGTGTCGTTGAGGTCGCCCGGGAGCGTAGGGGTGGGGAGCGTCCCGCCGCCGTTGCAGATGACCTGGCCCACCAGGCCCGAGGGCGAGCGATCGGCGCCGGTGCGGGTGTCGGCCACGTAGCGGGTCTGCGGGCGCGGGCACTCGGACTGGGCGCTGCGCGAGGGGGTGAGGTCGATGACCCCGGAGTCGCCGAAGATGAACATCCCCTGCGCGCCGACGTAGGGGCTGAGCCGCGCGTGCCCGCCGAGGGCGAAGCGCTTGGAGACCACCGCGTCGATGCCCACGACGGTGAGGGTCATCTGCGACTGGCCCGCGAGGGTGTTGACCGACCCGCGCACGGCGAGGTCGGGCAGCCAGCCGAGGCCGCGGTGGTAGCCCTCGAAGAGGGCCCAGCGGAGGTCGAGCCCGATGGCCCAGATGCCGCTGGAGTGCAGGTGGCTCACCTGCGTGCCGAGCTCGAAGCCGAAGGGGAGGCCCTTGCGGACGTGGATGCGAGAGACGACGCCCGCGCTGTCGCCGTTGTCACGGCGGGTGTTGGTGTCGCTGTTGACGTTGGACGAGGCGGACCCCTCGGTGCCGCGGCGCCAGTGCTCGCCGGTGCGCTGGAGGTTGGTGACGGAGAGCTCGTAGCCCACGTAGAGCCCGGAGGTGCCCAGGGTCATCGCGGGCGCGGCGAGCGAGGGGGCGAGCGCGGCGCCGAGCTCGTTGACCAGGTTGGCCCAGAGCTGGTTGTCGGGGAAGCACTGCGCGTAGGCCTGGCCGTCGGCCCCGGCGGTGCCTGCGGTGCCGCAGCCCCCGCGGAAGGCCCAGCGAGAGGGCTCGTAGCGCACCCCGCCATTACTCCACGGGGTATTGTTGTAATAGCTGAGGCGGTTGAGCGAGAGGTCCATCGGGTCGGCCGAGGCCGTCGCTCCCGAAAGCGCCAGCGCGGCCGCGTACATCCAACAGGACCGTCGTCGAGGGGTCAGGGCCATCACCTTGGCCGGGGACCGTATCACCGCGCCATCCCGCGAATCCAGCGTTGGCGGAATCAGCCGGGCGGAGCCCCGAGCCGCACGCGGATACGGTGGACGGCGCCGTCGTCGACCAGCGCCACGCGGCCGTCGGGCGCGGGATGACCGTCTAGGGTCACCTCGGCGACGCCCCGCTGCACCCCGTCGGGGTTCTCGACGCTCACCTCCCAGGTCGTCGCTCCCCGGCGCCAGGTGAGGGTGAAGCCCGGCCAGCGGGCGGGGATGCACGGGTCGAAGCTCAGCGTGGACCCGCGCACCGTGAAGCCCAGCAGGGCCTCCAGCGCCACGCGGTACACCCAGCTCGCGGAGCCGGTGTACCAGGTCCAGCCGCCTCGGCCGGCGTGCGGGGCGACCGCGGCGAGGTCGGCGGCGACGACGTAGGGCTCGACCCGGTAGCGAGCGAGCCCCGCGGAGGTGGAGGTGATGTGCACCGGGTTGATGAGCCGCATCAGCTCGCCCGCCTGGTCACCGCGCCCGAGCATCGTCTCCGCGAGCACCACCCACGCCGCGGCGTGCGTGTACTGCCCGCCGTTCTCCCGCACCCCAGGGACGTAGCCCTTGATGTACCCCGGGTCGTTGGGGGTGCGGTCGAAGGGAGGCGCCAGCAGCTTCACGATCGACGCCTCGCGGTCGATGAGGCGCTCCTCGACGGAGGCCAGGGCCCGGGTCGCCCGCTGCCGATCGGCCGCCCCGGAGATCACCCCCCAGCTCTGGGTGAGCGAGTCGATGCGGCACTCGTCGGCCTTCGCGGTGCCGAGCGGCGTGCCGTCGTCGAAGAACGCGCGGAGGTACCAGTCGCCGTCCCAGGCGTGCTCCTCGGCGGCGGCCTTCAGGCTCGCGGCGTGGGCGCGGTACCGCTCCGCGCGCTCGTCGTCGCGGCGGGCGTCGAGCAGCACGGCGAAGCGCTCGATGGTGGCGATGAGAAACCACGCCATCCACACGCTCTCCCCCCGGCCGCCGGTGCCGATGCGGTTCATGCCGTCGTTCCAGTCGCCGCAGCCGATGAGCGGGAGCCCGTGAGGGCCGGTCGTCAGGCTGCGATCGAGCGCTCGGGTGCAGTGCTCGTAGAGCGAGGCGACCTGCTCCGAGAGCGTCGGCAGGAGGTAGGCCTCGGCCTCGCCCGGCTCCAGCGCGCGCGCCTCGATGAAGGGCACCGGCTCGTCGAGCACCGCGGCGTCCCCCGTGGTCGCGACGTAGTGCGCAGTCACGAAGGGCAGCCAGAGGTAGTCGTCGGCGAAGCGGGTGCGCACGCCGCGGCCCGTGGGCGGATGCCACCAGTGCTGGGCGTCCCCCTCGGGAAACTGCCGCGCCGCGGCGCGGAGGATGTGCTCCCTCGCAAGCCCCGGGCGGGCGTAGACCAGCGCCGTCACGTCCTGGAGCTGGTCGCGGAAGCCGTAGGCCCCGCCCGACTGGTAGAGCCCGGTGCGCCCCCAGAGCCGACACGAGACCGTCTGGTAGAGGAGCCAGCGGTTGACCAGCAGGTCCATCCCCTCGTCGGGGGTGTGCACCTCGATCGCCCCGAGGAGTTCGTCCCACCGGCGCTTCACGGCGTCGAGCTCGCGCCCCGCGGCGCCCGGCTCTCGGTAGCGCGCGAGGAGGCTGCGGGCGTGCGAGGCCTCGATCACCTGGCCGACCACCAGCACCACCTCGCGCTCCTCGCCGGGGCCGAGGATGAGCTCCACCTGGAGCGCCGCGCAGGGGTCGTAGCCGGCGCCGACGCGGTCGCTCAGCCCGGAGCGACCCAGCGCCGCGGGGCGGGCGAGGTCGCCGAGGAGCCCAAGCATCTCCTCACGGTCGCCCGTGTAGGAGCGGAAGGGCGGTGACGTGTCCGCGAAGGCCAGCCGCGATCCCATGTCGTTGGGGTAGGTGTTGCGCGCGAAGAAGGCCCGGCTCTCGGCGTCGATGGACGTCGAGACGTGCATCGCGTCGCCCTGGCGCAGGACGCCGAGGGTCCACTCGACGTACCCGGTCACCGTGAGCCGCCGGGGCAGTCGGCCGGTGTTGCGCAGGGTCAGCCGGGAGATCTTCACCGGGTCGTCGGCGGCGACGAAGACCGTCAGCTCCTGCGCGATGCCGCTGATGGTCGACTGGAAGACGCTGTAGCCCTGGCCGTGGCGCACCACGAAGGAGGCGAGGCCGCGGATCGGCAGCGGCGTCGGGGTCCAGCAGGCGCCGGTCTCGTCGTCGCGGACGTAGATCGCCCCGGTGGCGGGGTCCGAGACCGGGTCGTTGGTCCACTCGGTGAGGCGGTTCTCGTGGCTGTTCTCCGCCCACTCGTACCCGGAGCCGGCCTCGCTCACGAGGGCGCCGAAGCCGGGGTTGGCGAGCACGTTCACCCACGGCGCGGGCGTCCACTGCTTCGGCCCGAGGCGGATCACATACTCCCGGCCGTCGGCGGAGAAGCCGCCGAGGGCGTTGGAGAAGCGCAGCGCCTCCGTCGGAAGCGCGGGAGAAGGAGCGTCCGGAGGCGGGCGTCGGGTGACGGTCAGCGGCGGCGGCAGCGCGAGCGCCGGGACGCTGCGGTCGACCTGCTCCGCGAGCGTCCCGCGGGCGCCCACCAGGATCGCCCTCGCGGCGGCGGCCAGCAGCGTCTGGTCCTCCACGGGCATGATGTCCGCGCGGCGCACGAAGATGCCGCCCGGCTTGTCGACGAGGATCGCGCTCGGGCCTGAGCGCACCATGCCCATGAGCTGATCCTGGAAGGCCTGGAGGTAGCTTGGCGGGTGCTCGTTGAGCACCACCAGGTCGACCGTGAGGCCTCGGATGCGCCAGTACTCGTGGGCGTGCAGCGCCTCGCGCACCAGCTCGATGTGCTCCTCGCCGCCGACCCGCACGAGGACGATCGGGAGGTCGCCGGAGATGCCGTAGGCCCACAGGCCCGACTGGCCCCGGCGGTTGCGCGCGATGACGTCCTCCCGGGCCCGGAGCTCGCGCCCGGCATAGAGCACGCGCGCGGCGAGCCGGAGGAAGAGCTTCGCCTCGTCGGCGCCGATGTCGAGGTAGTGCAGCTGCGACTGCGCGTGGGTCCACGCGAGCGTCGGGGCCCTGTTGGCGGAGACCGGGTCGGCGTACTTCTCGGCCAGCGCGAGCGCGGCCTCGCGGGTGTCGGCGACCGCCGTCGTGAACAGCAGCCGGGCCGACTTGCCCGCGCCGATGCGCACCCTCCGCCGCAGGCTGAACACCGGGTCGAGCACGGCGCCGGTGCTGCCCGAGAGCGGCGCCTCCATGGCGGCGGGGTGGCGGGTCGAGCGCCCTCGGCCGAGGAAGCGGGCGCGGTCGGTCTCGTGCTCGATCGCGCCCACGGCCTCGTCCTCGACGGCGCAGACGTGCACGGCCCACGTGCGCGGCTCCTCGGCCGAGCGGGGGCGGCGCGAGGCGATGAGCGCCCCGTGCTCGGGGACGAACTCGGTCTCGACGAAGAGCTTGGCGAAGGCCTGGTGGGCGGCGTCGGCGGAGGCCGTGGCGAGGACGACCTCCAGGTAGCTGGTGACGTCGAGCTCGCGGACCTGGTCGGACTGGTTGGTGAGCTTGAGCGCGCGCACCTCGGCGTCGTCCTCGGTGGCGACGGTGATGACGAGGCTGGTCTCGATGCCGTCGGCCACGCGGCGAAACTCCGCGCGGTCGATGGGGAAGCAGAACTCCATGGCCCCGGTCGCGTGGTCGGCCGGGTGGTGCGTCGCCGACCAGAACCTCCCGCTCCCGGGGTCGCGCACATACAGGAACTGCCCCCACGCATCGCGCGTCGGGTCTTCGCGCCAGCGGGTGACGGCGAGCTCGCGGCGTCGGCTGTAGCCGCCCCCCGCGGAGGTGACCATGACCGAGTAGCTGCCGTTGGAGAGCAGGTGCACCTCCGGGGCGGCGTCTCCGCGGGCCGCCCGCCACTCCTCGTGCGGCGTCTCCTGGGCGGGGCGAGGGGCGCGCTGCTCCTCCTCGGCCTGCCGGTCGATCGGCGCCTCGCGGGGCACTCGCTCCTGCAGCAGCAGCTCGGTCGCCTTGACCCGCGGGTCGGCGTGAAAGCGCTCGGTCATCTGTCCGCCGAGGTGCTCGGCGATCGCGAGCAGGCTCATGCCCTGGTGGTGCGCCATGAACGCCCGCACGACGGCGCCCCGCTGCCCGTCGGGCACCCGCCCCGGGGTGTAGTCGATGGACTCGAAGAACCCGTAGTCGCCCTCGAGGCCCTCGGCGACGAGGCGCCAGAGGTTCTCTACCGCCGCGGCGGGGTTCACCAGCAGGGCGAGCGCAGTGGCGTAGGGAGCGATCACGAGGTCGTCGCCGAGGCCGCGCTTGATCCCGAGGCCGGGCACGCCGAAGGGGCCGTACTGGTAGTTGAGCTGCAGGTCGCGGGCGTTGTAGGCGCTCTCGGAGATGCCCCAGGGGACGTGCGTCTCCTCGCCGTAGGCCACCTGGCCCTGGACGATCACCTGGCAGGTCTGGTCGAGCAGCGTGTTGCGGTAGCTGCGCATGAGCAGCGACGGCATCAGGTACTCGAACATCGTGCCCGTCCATGAGCGCAGCGCGCGGTGGTGCCCCACCAGCGTGAGCGGCCGGCCGAGCTTGTACCAGTGCCTCACAGGGACGTCGCCCTTGGCGATGGCGACGAAGCTGCCGAGCCGCGACTCGCTCGCCAGCAGATCGTAGAACGACCCGTCGAGGCGCTCTGCGCCGACGTCGTAGCCGATGGAGAAGAGCTGCCGGTCGCGGTGGTAGAGGAAGGTGAAGTCCATCGCCTCGAAGAGGGCGTCGGCGCGCGCCGCGACGGAGTCCAGCCGGGCGCGCAGGGCGTCGCCGGGAGAGGGGGCTGCGACGTCCTCCAGGTGCGACTCGACCTGCGCGATGAGGGCGCCCGCCCAGCGGATCACCTCGCGGTGCCGCGGGTCGTTCGGGCCATTGGTGGCCGCGGCCACCTCGCGCCGCAGCCCCTCGGCGACGGCGAGCAGCGAGCGGAGCCACGCCTCGCGCTCGGACGGCTCTGCAGGAGCCTTCGCGAGGAGCGGCTCGAAGGCCTCGGTGTGCGGCCGCAGCAGGCGCATCGAGCGGTCCCCCGCGCGCTCGATCTCCTCGTCGAGGAGCCGCAGGGTGTCCGCGATGCCGTCGCTGATCTGCGCGGCCGGGGTCAGCTCCGTCGCGCGCAGGCAGGCCTGCTTCAGGGCGATGAGCATCCCCGCGAGGTTGCCGCTGTCGACGGTCGAGACATACGAGGGCGGCAGCGGGCGGAGGGTGCGGGTGTCGTACCAGTTGAGCAGGTGCCCGCGGTGCAGCGCGAGCTTCTCCATCGTCGAGAGGGCGCGCTCCAGCCGGTCGACGCAGCCGCGGAGGCCCAGGTAGCCCAGGTCGAGGGCGGCGAAGTTGGCCAGCAGCGCGAGGCCCATGTTGGTCGGCGACGTGCGGTGCGCGACCAGGGGCACGGGGTCGTCCTGGAAGTTGTCCGGAGGGAGGTGGTTGTCCTCCGCGGTGACGAAGGTCTCGAAGTAGCTCCAGGTCTTGCGCGCGGTGCGACGGAGGAAGAACCGCGCCACGGCGCTGACCACCCGCGACGGATCCCGCATCGGCTGCCCCAGCCACGCCACGACCGCCGGGGCGAAGCCCCATGCGAGCACGAGCGGAGCCAGCGCGACCGCGGACCCGGTCTGCCCCCGCGCGACGAGCCCGAGCGCCGCCGCGGTCGGAGCCAGCGACGCCACCATCGTGCGGTAGGCCGACGCGACCGAGCGCCCGGCGGACCGCTCCGCCTGGGCCGCGGTGGTCCACTCGAGCAGCCCGCGATGGCTCACGAAGCGGCGCCAGGTGACGCGCGCGATCGCATCGACGCTCACCCAGGCCTCGTGCGGCAGGAAGAGCAGCGTGACGGCGGAGCGCAGCGCGCTGTGCGCGGCGTCGATGATCACGCGGCGAAAGTGCGCGCTCCAGGTCGAGTAGCGCGGGCGCCGCACCAGCGCGGAGGCTCCGTGCGCGAGGATGGGCAGCGCCAGGAGCATGACGACCGCCGCGCTCCACACGAGCGGCAGCGGGGCGACGAGCCATCCGGCGAGCAGGAGCGCGAGCGTCGCGGGCGCCACGAGCGACCGCCGGAGGTTGTCGGCGATCTTCCATCGGCTGATGAGCGAGAGGGGGTTGGGCAGGCGCCGGCCGTCCTCGCGCGGCGGACTCCCGAAGAGCCACGGGGAGATCTGCCAGTCGCCGCGGATCCAGCGGTGACGACGCAGGCTGGCGGCGAGGTAGTGCGACGGCATGTCGTCGAAGAGCTCGATGTCGGAGACGAGGCCCGCGCGGGTGAAGAGCCCTTCGAGGAGGTCGTGAGAGAGCACGGTGCCGTTGGGCAGGCGGGCCCGGAGCACCGCATCGAAGACCTTGAGGTCGTAGAGCCCCTTGCCAACGAAGGAGCCCTCGCCGAAGAGGTCCTGGTACACGTCGGACACCGCGCTGGTGTAGGGGTCGAGGCCCTCCTGGTCGGCGAAGACCTGCGCGAAGCGGCTGCGGCGCGCGGACGTCGGGGACACCGAGACGCGCGGCTGGAGCACGCCGTAGCCCTCGACGACGACGCCAGTGGCGGCGTCGACGCGGGCCTGGTTGAGCGGGTGCGCCATGGTGGCGACCATCCTCGCGGCGGTGCCCAGCGGGAGCTGCGTGTCCGCGTCGAGGGTGATCATGTAGCGCACCCCGCCGAGCCACGCCCGGTCGCCGACGACGTCCGTGAAGGAGGTGCCCTCGTCGCCCAGCAGCAGCCGGTTGAACTCCTCGATCTTCCCGCGCTTGCGCTCCCAGCCCATGAAGCGCCGCTCGCCCTCGCTCCAGAGGCGCTTGCGGTGCAGCAGGTAGAAGCGATCGCCCCCGTGCGCCTCGTTGATGCGCTCGATGCCGCGCCGTATGGCCTGGACGAGCTCGTCGTCCGCGGGGGTCTGCTCCGTGGCTGCGTCGGTGAAGTCGCTGAGCAGGGCGAAGCGCAGCGCCGGGTCCTGGTTGGCGAGAAACCGCAGCTCGAGCGCCTCGACCTGCTCCTCGATGGCCTCCTGGCTGGTGAGCATCATCGGCACCGCGACGAGGGTGCGAAACTCCGCCGGGATGCCGTCGACGAAGTCGAGCTTCGGCAGCAGCGTGGGGGCGCGGTTGGCGGTGACCGCGAGGTTGACGAGGCTCGCGACGAGCTCGCTCGCGGGCAGCAGGGCGAGGGCCGCCAGCGTCGCCGCGAGGGAGCGCGAGGCGCCGAGGCGCAGGGCGAGGCCGCCGAAGGTCGCCGCGACACAGAGGGTGCCGAGCACGATCGGGCCGAGGTAGGCGAGCGTCGCGTGGGCCACGAGCGCCCGTCCGAGGCGCTCTCTCAGCGGGGAGCGGTAGCCGACCTGGGCCTCGAGCGTGGCGAGGCCGCGGTCGATGAGGAAGTAGCCCACGTGCGCGCGGCGCGTCGCCTCGGCGAGGGCCAGCGCGACGGCCCGCTCGGCGACCTCATGCTCGGGCCTCCCGGTGCGCTTGCCGATGCGCTCGACCACGTGGCGGTATCGGTCGCGCGTCGCGAAGTCCATGCGGGGATAGGTCCCGCTGGGGTCTCGCCGGAGCTCGCGCTCGACGACGCTGAGCGACTCGAAGACCTTGCTCCAGTCGGTGGCGGTGATCGTCCGCATCGAGGTGATGCAGTTGCCGACGGAGATCTGGTTGGCGGCCTGGCTGCGGTGCTCCGCCCGGATCGCCTCCTCCAGGGTCGTCCCCTGCTCGGCGAAGCGGCGCTCGAGCCACGCGGTGGCCAGGGAGAGGGCGGGGTGGCGATCGCGCAGCCGCAGCGCGAGCTCGGTGGCGAACATGGTCGTGGAGGGCTCCACGCGCCGGGAGACGCGGTGCTCGAGGGCCTCCGCGACGGTGGCCGTCCCGCTCGCCGCGCCGAGGGCGAGCTCGTCCGCGAGCGTGGTGGCGGCCTCCCGCTCGACCCGGGCGCGGTCGACGCGCGCGGCGATGCGAGCGAGCCGGTCGAGGAACCCATGTCGGAGCGCGATGGGGATCGCCCATAGCTCGCCGATGGTGAGCGGCTCCACGGTCTGGTACGCGTTGAGGAAGCGCACGAGCAGCGCGACGTCGAGGAGCCCATCGGTGAGGGCGATGAGCCTGATCGCGATGGCGAACGCGCGCGGGTGCCCGGCGTGCGGGCCCTCGGAGATCACCGGGAGCTGTCGGTAGAAGCGCCGCGGAAGGTCCTCGCGCCCCTCGCGGAGCTGCTCGGTGATCACGTGGAAGTTGTCGAGCAGCCACTCGCCGGCGGGGGAGATCCAGCCCCCGGACTCCGAGGCCCTCAGCGTGGAGCGGTAGTTGTCGAGGAGCTGCCGACGGTTGGCCCGTAGCAGCGCGATGTAGTCCTCGCCGTGCCGCGCGGTGGCGCGCCCCGTGCGGCCCACGTGCGCCTGGGCGAGCTGCACCGCGAGGGCGTCGAGGCGCTCGACGGTGAGGTGCTCCGGCGCCGCCGACTCCTCCGTCACGACGGCCGCGACGTCGTTCATGGGCGCGCCCCCAGTTCTTCAGCAGCCGCAGCGCGCCCACGGGACCGCGAGCCAGGTATGGCGAACTGCCACAACGTGCTGTTCATGTGAGGCGTCAGCGCGCGGCCGAGCCGGGACCCGGGGTCGACGCGAGCGCGGTCGCCGAGCCGCGAGGGGGCGTAGGCAGATGGAGCCGTCCGTCGGCCACGTTGGCCGCTCGCTTGATGACGCTGTGATGGCGCAGGAGCACGCTCGACACGTGGAAGGGGAGGTCGAGCTCGCAGAGCTGCTCATAGCAGCGGAGCAGGGCGTGCGCGCGCTGCGAGCACACCTCGGCGGGAGACGACGAGTGCGCCGAGAAGAAGTCGACGCACGCCTGCCACGGTGTCCTGGGAGGGTGGCTGGGCTCAGCCTCGCCGACAATGCTGTGGAGCTCGTCGAGGAGGGCCTTCCGCTCGGCCGCCGAAAGACCCGATTCGTCGCTCTCGGAGGCCTGCCTCTGCGCTTGATCCCACGACCGAAACCGGACGATGAGCTGCTCTAGGAGCGGCGTGAACTCTGCGATTTCCATGGGAACCTCGCGGACTTGGATGACAATGGGTGGTCGCGATGACCGGGCGTTCCGCAATCCACGTGCCACCGCGTACGGAGCCCACATTGCGCGCTCGGTGCGGTTGCCCCGCGCGCTGCCGACGTGACATCTAGGCTCGCGAGAGAACCTGAATCCGATGCCCTCCCCAAAGCTCCGTGTCGCGCCGATGACGTCCCCGTTCCAGGTGGTCCTGGTCGAGCCTGAGATCCCCCAGAACACGGGCAACATCGCCCGCCTCTGCGCCGCCACGCAGAGCCCGCTGCACCTCGTCGGGCGCCTCGGGTTTCGCATCGACGACCGCAGCGTGCGCCGCGCGGGCATCGACTACTGGCACCTCGTCATGCTGCACACGCACCCCGATTGGTCGTCCTTCGCGCTCACGCACGCCCGGCTCCGCCCGCCCGGTCGCGTGCGCCTCTTCAGCGCAACCGGCCGACGCAGCTACCTCGACGCGGGCTTCTTGCCCGGCGATGCGCTGGTGTTCGGCCGCGAGTCGAGCGGTATCCCACAGGAGGTGCTCGACCGCTACCCCGACGACGTCTATGGCATCCCCACGGCCGGCGCGGTGCGCTCGATCAACCTCGCGAGCGCCGCGGCCATCGTGGTCTACGAGGCGATGCGCTCCGTCGGCGCGCTCGACAACGCACGCATCGAGAGCGCCGCGGACGACGCGCACCCAGAGCCCGACGACTTCGTGCGGTAGGCTCGTCGCGGAGCTTGCGCAGGGCGCTCCGACTGCGCGAGCTTCGCCGCGATGAGAAGGTCGATCGTCGGGACGTGGCTGCTGCTGGGCGGTCTCCTCGCGGGCGAGGTCGGGGCCGCCCCCCGGCGCCTCGCGCCCGCCGAGCGCGCGGAGATCACCTCGCTCGCCCGGCGCGTGATGGAGCTCGTCCGCGACGGCGCCCGCGACCCGTCGGGCATCTTCCCCACCCCGGCCGAGCTGCGCGTGGTCTTCGGGCTGCGCGACCCGGGGGACGCCGGTCCCGATGGCGGCGGGATGGTGGTGCGGCGCCAGCTCGAGGCCCTCGAGCGAGACGCGCGCGACCTGCGCCCCCGGCTCGCGGGAGCGCAGTTCCGCGGCATCGCGGGCCCATCGTATGCGCGCAACACCATCGACCCGCGGCGGTGCGGGCGCTACGCAGCGCCGGGCTCGCAGTGCGTCGACGGGCCGGTGGTGGAGTACGCGGTGGGCGGGAGCGTGCGGCGCTTTCGCATCGACACGCTGGTGCGCGTCGGGGGCCGCTGGCGGGTGCTCGACCTGCGGCCCTGACGGGTCAGACGTCCCTGGCCTTGCGGCTGCCGACCCTCGGCGCGGCGAGGCGGAAGATCGCCCGGGTCAGCGCTGGCGCGTGCCGGGACATGGCCACGCCAAACTTACCGTGCAGGGTAAGCACCAGCTCGTCGTCGCGGCTCGCGACGGCGTCGGCGATCTTCCGCGCGGCGGTGTGCGCGGGCATGATCAGCCACGAGGGGATGGTCTCCCGGCGGGTCTCCTTGAAGGTCCCCTGCCGGTCGACGCGGCGGATCTCGCTCTCGATGAAGCCCGGCGCCACGTGCGTCACGCTGATGCCCTTCGGCACCCACTCGGTGCGCAGCGTGTCGCAGAGCGAGGTCACGCAGGCCTTCGACATGTTGTAGGCCATGCTGCCCGGCGCCGGGAGGAAGCCCGCCACGCTGCCGATCGCCACGAAGGCGCCCTTCGAGCGCACGAGCGCCGGGAGCGCGGCCTTCGCGGTGCGCATCACCCCGTAGACGTTGGTGTCGAACTGCCTCCGCACATCGTCGATGGTGAGCTGGTCGAAGGTGCCGTCGACGCCGAAGCCCGCGTTGGCGATCACCACGTCGAGCCCGCCGAAGGCCTCCAGCGCGCGCGCCACGGCGGCCTCGCAGTCGCCGTCGTGGGTGACGTCGCACGACACCGCGAGGCTGTGCCCTTCGCCTCCCAGCGCCTGCGCCAGCGCGGCGATGCGCTCCACCCGCCGGGCCAGCAGCACGGTCTTCCACCCGCGCCGCGCGTACTCCCGCGCCATCGCCTCGCCGATGCCCGACGAGGCCCCCGTGATCAGCACCACCCCCGCTGCGCTCGTTGCCATGTCGCTTGAAACCTCCGCGAAGCGCCGTGCGGCTCGAAACCGAACCCCATCTCAAACGCCGAGCGCGCTTGTACACCTGATCGCCCGGATTGCTGACCCCGCTGCGGGTGATCTGTTAGCGTCCGGCGGCTATGCGTAGAACGGTGGGAAGACTCTCGGCGATCGTCGCGTCCCTGGGCCTCGCGGCCCTCGCCCCGGAGGCCCGCGCGCAGGACGCGCTCCCCGCGGACACGGGCTTCGACCTGCGGCTGTTCCGGCACGCGATCGACTCGAAGGGGCAGTTCACGGTCAACGGCACCGACACCCTCGGCCACCTCAACACCTCCTTCGGCCTCGTGGTCGACTGGGGCCGCGGGCTCGCGCGCCAGGGCACGGTGCTGCGCGGGATGCAGACCGACACGCAGGTGCCGCTGGTGGAGAACTTCTTCACCGGAACCTTCTCCGCCAACCTCGGCCTCTTCAACCGCCTGGTGGTGGGCCTCCAGCTCCCGCTGCACCTGGTCAGCGGCCCTGGTCCCGGGGGCAGCGACGGCAGCCTCCAGCCCATCGCCGGGTACACGCCGCAGAACGGCGGGCTCGACTACCAGGGCTTCGGCTCGCTCAGCCTGCACGCCAAGCTTCGGCTGCTCCCGCCGACGGTCACCACGTGGGGCCTCGCGCTCATCATGCAGGCGGGCATTCCCCTCTCGTCGGGCCCCAGCAACTTCGCGGGCGACCCGGGCGTGATGCTCTGGCCCTCCATCGCCGCCGAGTGGCACCCGGTCTCGCGCTTTCGCATGGACCTCAACCTCGGCTACCGGCTCGGCCTCGGCACCGCGGCGCGGCTGGTCGACACCACCTACGGCTCTCCCGTGACCGCTGGGCTCGGGATGAGCGTGCGCGTCGGCCCGGCGCTCGACCTCGTGGCCGAAGTTTACGGGGGAACGTATTCGAACGCCATGTTCGGCGCGAACACCACGCCCTTCGAGGCGGTGGGCGGGCTCAAGATCTTCGTGGTCGAGAACAGCTACCTGATGCTCGGCGCCGGACGGCGCATCACCGACAGCGACGCGGGGGCCAACCTGCGGGCCTTCGTGGGCTTCGTGTTCGAGCCGTCGATCGGCGACCGCGACGGGGACGGGTTCCGTGACGACGTCGACCGGTGCCCGGACAGCCCCGAGGACTTCGACCACTTCGAGGACACCGACGGCTGCCCCGAGCCGGACAACGACCAGGACGGCATCCGGGACGGCGACGACCAGTGCCCGCTCACGCCCGAAGACCGCGACGGCGAGGCGGACGAGGACGGCTGCCCCGACCGGGACAACAACGACCGCGACGGCGACGGCATCCTCGACAACGTCGACCGCTGCCCCGACGAGCCGGAAGACCGCGACAACTTCGAGGACACGGACGGCTGCCCCGACCCGGACAACGACCGCGACGGCATCCTCGACCGCGTCGACCTCTGCCCCAACGACCCGGAGGACCGCGACAACTTCGAGGACGACAACGGCTGCCCCGACCCGGACAACGACCACGACCGCATCCCCGACGTGCGCGACCGCTGCCCCAACGACCCGGAGACCTACAACGCCCACGAGGACGAGGACGGCTGCCCCGACCAGGGCGTGGCGGTGCTCGAGGAGAACACCATCCGCATCCTCCAGGCGATCAACTTCGAGACGGACTCGGCGCAGATCCGGCCGGAGAGCATGCCGATCATCGAGGCGGTGGCGGCGACGCTGCGGTCCAACGACCAGATCCAGCTCCTGCAGGTGCAGGGGCACGCGGATGAGCGGGGCCCCGATGACCACAACCTCCAGCTCACCCACGACCGCGCGGTGAGCGTGGTGGCGGCGCTCGTGCAGCGGGGCATCAGCGCCGACCGGCTGCACGCCGCGGGCTACGGCGAGCGCTGCCCGGTGAACCCGGGCCGAGGCCCGGTGGCCTGGGCGCAGAACCGCCGGGTGGTGTTCCTGATCCTGCGTACCTCCGCGGGTCCGACGCGCGTTCAGATCGCCTGCCCGGCGGGCGAAGATCTCATCCCCGAAGAGGACCGCGACCTGCGCTGAGCCGGCGCTTCCAACCTCGTAGTGACTCGGCCGCGCCTTGCTGTATGGTCGACGGAACATGTCGACCGAAGCCCTGGACGCGATCGCAGATAGCTGGCTCTCGACCCTTCAACAAGACATCAAGGAGTTCGTGCGCGTTGTCTGCGACGACCCCGAGCTCGACGAGTCGCTGCGCGACCGGGTGCACGGCGCGGTGTTCTACGCGCTGGTCCCCGGCGACGTGATCCCCGACTCGATGGGCGTGATGGGCTACCTCGACGACGCGCTCGCGCTGCGCATCGCGCTCGACGAGGTCCACCGCGAGGCGCCTGAGCGCTTCGAGTCCTGGCGCGACCGCATCCCCGAGCTGGTCGAGAGCGTGGGCGACGACCTGGCGACCTTCCGCGAGTCGCTCGACGAGGAAACCTACCAGGCCTTCCGTCAGCGCGTGTTCGCCATCGAGAAGGTGGAGTTCAAGGGCCGTCGGGCGAGCGAGGTCGCGCAGGGCGTGGTCGACCCCGGATGGCTCGCCGCGGAGGTGTCCGTGCTCGCGCTGAAGCTCGACTTCAAGCCCGCGGCGATCAGGGCCGCGGTGAAGCGGGTGGACAGCGCGCTGCAGATGTTCCACCAGCGGTTGCAGCCGCGTCGCTGAAGAGGACGTCGTCCAGGCCGAGCGAGCGGGTCGCCGACGGCCGGACGTTTACCTTCGGCTGTAAGACATCGGCCGGTCGCAGCCGCGACACGGCCACCGAGGCGAGGACGAGCACGGCGAGGTCGAGCGCGACCACGACGGCCAGCGTCGACGCCTCGCGCAGACCCCACACGAAGCCCCCGGCGCACGCGAGCAGCGCCCCCACCTGAGCGACGCGCACCATCGAGGACCTGCGTCGGCTCGACGCCCTCCGGGTCCGCGCGGGCAGCGAGAGGGCGACGGCGCCGAGGAGCAGCGCCGTGCCCGGCGACACGCCGCCGTGGACACCGGCGAGCGCGAGCCCGTGCGAGGCGGCCGCGCCGAGGGCGAGCAGCGCCGGGAGGGCGGCGAGCGCGCGGGGGAGCGCCACGCGGGCGGGGCCCTCGAGCTGGCGCAGCGCGCGGCCGCCGATGAGGAGCACCGCGGCGAGGCCGAGGCCGTAGACGAGGGCGAGGGGAGACCACGGAGCGCGCTCGACCGGGCGCGGGGAGCGCATGGGGACGCCCGTCGAGAGCCACGGGAAGAGGGCGGGGTCGGCGGCGACGCGGGCGCTCCAGACGACGCCGGTGGGGACGTGGCGGCGCAGCGTACGCAGTACGTCGCGGGAGAGCTCGGTGGTGACCGTGGCGTGGACCCCGTCGAGGTCATCGGCGATCCAGCGGGCGCGGCGGCTGGCGCTGGGCATCGAGACGCGCAGCTCGGTGGCCTCCATCCCGCGCTCCCACGGCACCGAGCGCACCTCGATCACCGCGTCGCCGCCGGCGCTCCGGATGGCGCCCTGGGCGCGCAGCGAGGTGCCGTAGCGGAGCACGACGTCGACCGCGCCGCGGGCGAGGCCGACGCCCGGGTCGCCGAGGGAGACGGTCAGCCGACCCGGGACCGCGCTGCGGACGGTGATCGGAACCGGGGTGCCGGTGGAGGTGCTGGCCGCCGCCTCGATGAGCGAGAGGTCCGCCGGAAGCTCCGCGAGCTCGAACTCATGGAGTCGCCCTGCCAGCACGCGCCAGCGCACGCGCTGGGTGACCACCGCGGTGCCGTCGGGGCTGATGTCGAACTCCGTGACGGCGTCCCCGGGCCGCGCGTCGGTCCACCCGAGCGCGACGGAGGGGAGGGCGAGGGAGAGCATCCCCACGAGGAGCAAGCCGAACAGCCAAGGGTGGAGTCGAAGCCTGGCAACACGCACCCTCAGGTCGATAGCGCGCCCGTCGCTCGCGACGCGAGTTTTCATCCGCTGGTAGGCCCCCCCGGCGGCGTGTCAGGCTCTGCCTCGCACATGACGGCCCGATGCATGGACGCGGCGGCGTTGACGGTGGCGCTCGCAGGCGCAGACGGCGAGAGCGTGGCCGCGGCCTTCGAGCCCGCCGAGCGCGATCGGCTGCTGACCACCGTTCGAGCGCTGCGTTCGGGCGCCACCCGCCCGGAGCGGGCTCGCGCGCTGGCCGCCGCGGGCATCCGCCTCCTGCGTCGACCTCGCGCTCACCACGCTGCGACCGACGAGACGGGCGCCCGTTTCATGGCCGCGTGGGCGCGCTCCCTCGCCCCGGCCGACCGCGAGGCCTTCGTCCGCGGCCTCGGGGCGGCGTCCCTCTCCTCGCTCCGCCTCGCGCTGCTCTCGGCGCCCGCCTTCGACCCCGCGCAGCACTCCACCGCGACCTACCTGATGAACCTCGCCCACCGCACGCTCGGTCGCCCGCCCACGCTGCCCGAGTGGTCGTCGCTGCTGGAGGCGCTCGCCCTGCGCGGCCCCCTGGACGACGCCGGGCTCCTCCGCGCCGCGAGGGTGGTGCGGATGAGCGCTCGCGCCCCGGCGTGCCTCGCGTTGGCGGCGGGGGTATGCGCGCGATGAGCACCGGCGCTCGCGGGCTGACCCTCGTCCGCGCCTCCGAGGCGCGCGCCTCGGCCACGGCGACCGCTCGGGCGCAGGCCGCGCTCGACGCCTCCACGGTGGCCTGGGAGCTCGCCGCGCGGGCCCGCTTCGACCGCGCGCTGGCGACCGCCCACGACACGCTCGCGACGCTGGCCTTCGACGTGGCCGAGGGGGTGATCGGCCACGCCGTCACGGTCGACCCCGCGACGCTGGAGGCGATGGTGTCGCAGGCCATCGCGCGGGCTCGCGGAGAGCGGCGCCTCCTGGTGTGCGCCCACCCCGACGACGTGACCGCGGCCCGACGCGCGGCGGTCGAGGCGCTCTCCGACGCGCCCTCGCTGGAGTGGATCGAGGTGGCCGCCGACTCGTCGGTCGCCCGCGGAAGCGTGGCGGTGGAGACCGCGCGGGGGAGGGTGACCGCGGACTGGGCCGAGTCCCTCTCGCTGGCCCGCTCCCGCTGGCTGGCCTCGCTGAAGGAGCCGCGAGAGTGAGCGACGACCTCGACGAGCGCCCTCGCCTGCTGCTCCCTGCCGGGCTCTTCCTCGCGACGGTGCTCAGCGTCTTCTACGCGGGCGCGACGCAGCACCTCCCGCGGCGCCCGGAAGAGCTCATCGAGGCCGCGTTTACCCGGGGTGGTATTCTCTCCGCGCTGCGCACGCTGGGCTGGTCGCTGGGCCAGGGCTGGCGCTTCGCGGTGCCGCTGCTGGCGATCCTGGTGACCCACGAGCTCGGCCACTTCCTCCTGGCCCGGCGCCACCGGGTGCCGGCGAGCCTGCCGATGTTCGTGCCCTTCCCCAACCTGCTGGGGACCATGGGCGCCGTGATCTCGATGCGCCCCATCGGCAGCCGCAACGCCCTCGTTGACATCGGCGCCGCGGGTCCGCTCGCGGGCCTGGTGCTCGCGCTCCCGATCACCGCGGTCGGGCTCGCGCTCTCGCCGATCGAGCCGCTGACCCCGGGCGGGCTCCTCGAGGGCGACTCGCTCGTCTACCTCCTGCTGAAGCGGCTGATCTGCGGGCCGATTCCGCCCGGCTACGACGTGCAGCTCCACCCCTTCGCCTTCGCCGGCTGGACGGGGCTCTTCATGACGATGCTCAACCTGCTGCCGGTGGGTCAGCTCGACGGCGGCCACGTCACCTACGCGCTCTACGGCCGCCGCGCCGACCGCTGGTCGCGGTGGTTCACCGGGGCGCTGCTCGGCTACGCGCTCGCGCTCTCGGGGTACATCGCGCTCACCACTCCGCGCGGCCAGCTCACGCTCGAACACTTCCAGCCCGCGCTCATCTGGGGCCCCTGGGCGCTGGTCACCGGGGTGCTGCTCCGGCTCTCCGGCGACGCGCATCCGCCCGCTGGGGACGATCCGCTGACCCCCGGTCGCAAGGCGATCGCGCTCCTCTGCCTCGCGCTCTTCGCGCTGCTCTTCATGCCGCTGCCGATGCGAGCGGTCTGAGCGTCGCTACATCCGGCGGACGGGGCGCGACGTCGCGTTGCTCGCGCGGCAGCTCGGGCAGATGCCGTAGAGCTCGTGCCGGTGCATGAGCAGCTCGAAGCCGTGGGCCGAGGCGACGCGCTTCTGCTCGTGCTCGATGATGTCGTCCTCGAACTCCACGATGGTGCCGCAGACGGTGCAGATCAGGTGGTCGTGGTGGTCGTCGCCGAGGAGCTCGAAGCGCGAGGCGCCGCCCTCGAAGTGGCGCTCGGCGACGATGCCGCTGTCCTGCAGCACCCGCAGCGTGCGGTACACCGTGGCGGCGCCGATGCGGGCGTCGCGGGTGCGCACGTCCCGGAGGAGCTCCTCCGCGGTGACGTGCCGGCCGATGCTGGCGAGGGTCTCGAGGATCAGCTCACGCCGCGTCGAGCTCTTCAGCTTGTTACGGAGAACGTGATCGCGAAGCCGCAGGCGGAGGGCCTCGACGTTGGGGGGGGTCACCACCGAAGCTAAAGTGGTCGACGTGTCGTGGCGCGTCAAGGACTCGCGTCGAGCGCCGGTGCGCTCGAGGCGTCCGTCGCGACGGGGCCCGCGTCGGCGACCGGCGCAGGCGAGTCGGGCGCGTGGAGCATGCCCATCGGGGCGACGCCGAGCACCTGCCGCGTGGCGTTGGCGACGGAGCAGTCGTGTCCGCTGACCGAGCTCCCGGTGAGGGGGCGTGCGCGCGGGGGCGGCGAGGGTAGGCCCGCCATCCGGAAGGGAATCACCCGGACGTCGGTGCCTTCGCCCCTCGCCCGCAGCACCAGGCGCCTCGCGGGCAGGTCGTAGACGAAGACGCGCGTCGGGCCGTCGACCGAGGCGCGAGCCTCGTCGACCACGAGCACGAGGTAGGGGCGGCGCAGGTGCTCGACGAGCATCGCGGTGTCGCGACGCAGCCGGAAGATGAGGTCCTCGCGCAGGGCGTGGAGGCGCTCGGAGGAGTTCGCCCCGCGCACGGCGTCGACGAAGGAAGGGAGCAGGAAGGCGCCCTT
The DNA here is from genome assembly GCA_016704445.1 of Deltaproteobacteria bacterium. Taxonomy (GTDB): domain Bacteria; phylum Myxococcota_A; class Polyangia; order Polyangiales; genus SCUS01. The sequence continues at coordinate 38,635 of JADJAE010000018.1, read as the reverse complement.
GTCGAAGAGCTCCCGCGCGAAGACGGGCTCGAGGCCCAGGCACGAGGACACCTGGTCGGGGTAGCGGTGGCGGATGGAGGCGGCGACGTCCGCGGGGGCGTGCACCTCGTGGACGCGCAGGCGCCCGTAGAGCACGGGCTCCCGGGTCATACCCTCCAGGGTAAGGGAGGGGTCACGGAAGTCGCCCGCGTAGGGGCCGACGGCCTCGAGCGCGGAGGCCTCGATGAACCGTCGCGCCGTGCGGTAGTCAGGGCCCAGCCGGGCGGTGAGGGCGGCGTGCTCGCGGAGCAGCTGCTCACGCATGCGCCTCGCCTCGCGGTCGCGCTTGATGCCCCAGAGCAGCGGGAACGCCACCAGGATCGCCAGGACCGGCACCCAGAAGCGCCACTTGATTTTGGGGAGGAAGGGGAGATCTTCGCGGGGAATCATCCCCCGGTGGGAGCTGCCAGGCTCATCGACCGGGGGATCGGGGGGAGGGGACATCGGCGGGCTCGCGGACTTACTCCGCAGCCGTGTTGGCGTTGCCCTTGGTGACCGCGAAGTTGAGTCGCACGTAACCCGCGGCGGCGCAGGTGCGGGCGATGGTCTTCACGATGTCCCAGTGCACGCGGCGATCGATCTGGAAGACCACGTCACCCTCGAACTGGCGGTCGGGGTGGAGCACCGGGTACTCCCGCTTGGCCTGCTCCAGCCGCTCGAAGAGGCGGTCGATGCGGTCGGTCGAGCCGGAGATCTCGCGCGGCGTGGTGATGCGCTGGCCGTCCATCATGATCGCCTGCTCGGAGATCGAGATGATGGGCGCGCTCGCGAGGTTGTCGGCGTTGTGGGTCTCGGGGATCTCCAGGCCCGCGCTCGACTGCACCTGCTGCTGCGAGCCGAACTGCGAGAGGAGGAACACCACCGTGATGACGAGGAAGTCGATCATCGAGGTGAGGTTGAGGTCGGCGGTCACGGCCTTGTGACCGCCACCCGCGACGCGCTTCTGCACGAACCGCAGCGGGACGTGGTGGAGGAGGCGCTTACCTGGCTTCGCGACGGGCATGATTTCTCCCCTGGAACCTTTACAGGAAGCGGATCGTGACCTCGCCGCGAGCGGCGCTGCCGTAGACTTCGTAGACGGTATCCATGACGGAGATGATCTCCGAGTAGTCGACCGCTCCGTCGGGCTGCAGCCACACCTCGCGGTTCTGCTGGTTGGCCTGACGCCTCGCTTCGAGGAGGGTCTTCAGCTCGGTGAACCGCTGCGGGGTGCGCCCGATCTGGCGCATGTCCGCGGCGTTGACGCCGACCTGGAGACCCGTCGGAGAGATCTGGATCTTGAGCTGGTCCTGCTGCTCCGGGTTTGGCGGAGAGTCCGGGGCCGGCGCGCCGCGAGGCTGGGTGGCCTGCACGGCGCCCGTCTGCACCCACACCGCGGTCATGAGAAGGAACGCGATGCAGCAGATCAACAGGTCGATCATGGGGACCATGTTGACCTGCGAGTCGACGGACTTCTTGCCGCCCTTGCCGCCTGAATCGACTGAGACGCCACCCATGGCTGAGCTCCTTAGCGTGCGGCCGGAGAGAGGATCAGGCGGCCTGCTGGCCCGAGCCCACGTTGATCTTCGAGCGGTTGTTCACCACGAGGTTGAGCACCTGGACGGTGGACTCGTTGATGTCGTCGACGATCTGCTGGGTCTTGCCGTTCAGGAGCGCGAAGGCGATGAGGCCGAGAATCGCGGCGATCAGACCGAACGCCGTGCAGTTCATCGCCTCGGAGATGCCGCCCGCGAGCAGCTCGGCCTTGCGGGCCGGGTCGATCGTGGGGCCGCCCTCGCCGCCGTGGCCGCCCACCGCGCCGAAGGCCGCGATGAGACCGGTGATGGTGCCGAGGAGGCCGGAGAGCATGGCGAGGTTGGAGAGGAGCGCGAGGTAGGCGGTGCGGTGCTCGATCTTCGGGAGCTCGCGGAGCGCCGACTCGTCCATGGCGGCCTGCACCTCGGCGTCCGGGCGGTTCACCTTCATCAGGCCGGCCTTGACGATGCGCGCGAGGGGCGCCTGGGCGCTGGAGCAGAGCTTGATGGCCCGGCCCACGTCACCCGCGAGGATGCACTTCTGGATGTTGGAGAGGAAGGCGTCCTTGTTGATGGACGACTTGAACAGGTACATCGATCGCTCGACGGTGATCGCAATCACGAACACCAACCAGAAGACGATCGGCCACATGCCCCATCCGCCTTCCTTGAAGTGCTGACCCAGACTTTGCAACATCGCAGAATCCTCCTGAGAGCGTTGGAAATGCCGAGTGTCCCCGGTTGATCGGTGGGTCGGCTTTTTGGGGCGTATCCGTTGAACCGTTGCCGGTCGTGCGGTGCGTGTCTACACGACCCATCGTATCGTGTGCCACATGATTTCGCGGGGACGAAAAGTTCGACCGCCTTGAAGCCGCGCGATGATACCGGGGGGGTCTCTGGTGTCAACGGGCCTCGGCCGGCTCGCGTGACATCCCTGCCGACAATTTCTTCCTGCGGCCCCCGCGTCTCGGGTCGGGCATTTACTCCATCGGCGGGACCGGGGAATTTCCCGGGCGGCGGGCTCGCTTGTGTCGTTGACATCCCTCTTGGCGTAGGGATACGGTCCGCCGCGTTGCGTCGCGGGCGACGTGGGCGAAGGCTCCGACCTGAACCTGAATTTCGGCAGCAACCAGACGATGTTGATGTGGTCCTAAGGGGTGGAGGTCCGGTGAGAGTCTTCGGATCACCGCACCCTTCCCAGCGATCAACCCGTTGCGGTAGCGTAGCGTGGCTCGCGAATCAGACAGCGGTTCGAAGAACGGAGCAAGGAGCGTAGAGGACGATGCAATCGGCGCTGGTGCAGTTGCTACTGATGGCTCAGCAGGCGGGTGGAGATCACCCGCAAGAAGCGGTGGGCCTCGCGGGGCTCTACGAGAAGCTGGGCTGGCCCTTCTTCGTGAACATCTTCATCTCCATCGTGGTGCTCGCGACCATTACGGAGCGGGTGATCTTCCTGCTGTCGAAGTTTCGCGTGAACAGCAAGGAGCTTCTCGCGCAGGTTCGCAAGCTCGTGCAGGCGAACAACATCGACCGCGCGATCAAGCTGTGTGAGGCCGACGACGTGCCGATCCTCCGGGTGTTTCGCGCGGGCCTCATGCAGGTCAACCGCGGCGAGGAGGCGGTGGTCGTCGCGATCGAAGAGCAGGTGATGGACATCGAGCCCCAGGTCCAGAAGCGCATCGGCGCCCTCTGGTCGCTCGCCAACATCGCCACGCTCATCGGCCTCCTCGGCACCATCCTCGGCCTCATCCATACCTTCAGCGCGCTCGACCGCGTGGCCGACCCGGGTCGGCGTCAGCAGCTGCTCGCCCGCGGCATCTCCGAGGCGATGAACAACACCGCCCTCGGCCTCGGCATCGCGGTGACCTGCATGGTGGCGCACCTGCTCATCAACGGGCAGGCGAAGAAGATCCTGGCGGACGTCGAGCTGACCTCATCGAAGCTCACCAACCTCCTCACGACCGGCCGTAGCCAGGGATGAGCGGGAAGTTCACGGCTGCGCAGCGCGCGGTCATCAACCGGAAGTCCAAGCCCAAGCATCACGGGCCGGACGACGGTGGTGGCGAGCTGAACATCGTGCCGTTCCTCGACATCATCATGAACGTCCTGATCTTCATCCTGGCCAGCGTCGCGACGATCTTCACCGCCACCATCCCAGTGCCCGCGCCGTCGAGCGGTCCCCGCCCGAACTCCCAGCCTGACACCCGTCAACGCTTGAACATCACCGTGAAGGTCGCACCCAACGGGTTCATCGTCGGCGCGGGAGGCGGCTTCCTCATGCCGGGTTGCCGTACGGTGGGTCAGGCGTCGCTCACGGTGCCCAACCGCGGGATGCCCGACGCTGACGGGAGCTCCCACGACTTCGCCGGTCTCACCCAGTGCATGGTGGCCATCCGCCAGCAGTGGGCGACGGAGGTCGAGGACGACCACTCGATCAACGTGTCGCCCAACGGCGACATCCCCTACGGCGTGCTGGTAAAGACCGTCGACGCCGTGCGCGAGTCCCGGGGCGACGCCTGCCGCCTGCCCGAGAACGGCGGTCAGGGAAACTACTCCAGCCCCGACTGCCTCTTTCCCGAGGTCACCCTCGGCGTCCTGAGGAACTGAGCGATGTCTGACGCGGCCCACCCCAAGGCGAGCATGCTCCAGGTCAAGCGCGAGATCTCGCGCAAGACCCGCCGGCGCCAGCAGGAGCACGTCGCCGAGGAGCTCAACATCGTCGCGATGATGGACATGATGACCATCATCCTGGTGTTCCTCCTGAAGTCGCTGTCGTCGTCGCCGGCCAACGTGCCGCAGAGCGACGACCTCCGGCTTCCGCACTCCACGGTCAACACCTCCCCCTCGCAGGCGCTGCAGGTCATCGTCTCGCGGGTGTCCATCACCGTGAACGGGCGCTTCATCACCTCGCTCCGCAACGGCTACGTCGACCCGTCGCAGAAGCGCGGCGGCGGCACCGGCCTGATGATCAACCCCCTCGCCGAGTCGATGCGCGACCAGGTGCAGGTCGCCCGCACCATCGCCGAGCGCGCGGGCCAGCCCTTCCGCGGCGAGATCGCCATCATCGCCGACCACGGCATCCCCTCGCGCACGATCTTCGAGGTGCTCTACACCTGCGGCCAGTCGGGCTTCGCGGGCTTCCAGCTCCTCGTCCTCAAGGCGCGCAGCTCCAGCTGAGCCGAGGGCGCCCTCTCACCCCCCCAAAAGATCCCTCCGATGCTCTGGCCCAAGCTCGTCGCCCTCCTCGTCGTCTTCCTCCTCGTCGGCGGACTGATGTACCTCGGCGGCAAGATCCCCCCCAACGACCGCGGCAGCGACGGCTGACCGAGTACCGCTCCGGGTATTCCCCGGGGCGCTACGGGTCCCTAGCGGCCGCGCCGTTAGCAACCTGACGGCGGAGCCAGCGCGCTCATGATCGCGCAGTGATTCCGCGCGGTCTATTTCTTGAACAACACCCGCGCACGACGTTCGGCGACCGCTGTTGACAACGCGGTCGCGGGCGGGTGATGTCCGCAACCCTCAATGGTCTGGCGGTCGACTCCGATCGCCTCTGGGAGAGCTCGAGTGATGTCGATGAGGAAGTTGGTTCAGGCCGCCGCGCTGCTCGCGGGATTCTCGGCGACGAGCACCGCGGCCGCGCAGACCCCCGCCGCGCCGGCCGCCACGCCGCACCCGGCCCCGGCCCCGGCCCCGGCTCGGGCACGACCGGCGCCGCTGCCGTGGCGACAGACGCAGCTCCTGGCCACCTTCGGCCTGACGCTGCCGACGATCATCCGAGACCTCAACCAGTCCGCCAACGACACGGTCGACATGTCGATCGCGCTCCGTCCTCGCTGGACCTTCAACCGCATGCTGCAGCTCCGCGCCGGCATCGCGTTCAGCTACGAGTTCACCAACGCCGACAACACGACGACTCGCAACGAGCCGCGCTTCGGCGACATGAACCTCGACCTCTGGATCACCGGCATTCCGCCGCTCGGCGGCGCGGTGAAGTTCTGGGTCGCCCCCCGCCTCATCTTCCCGGTCTCCGTCGAGTCCCGCGCGCGCACGATGATCGTCACGCCGGGTCTCGTGGTGCAGGGCGCCTACGGCATCGAGCATGTGCTGGGCGGCGAGCTCGACATCATCGCCAACGCGACGTTCACGCACCCGCTCTACGAGTACACGACCCCCGGCGTTCGCACCGCGCCGGCCAACCGCGCGACGTGCTTCGGCGCGGGTAACGGAGGCGGCTGCAACGAGCAGCTCTCCGGGCTCTTCAACCCCGCCAACACCGTGTCCTGGGCGCTCATCCTGGCGCAGAGCTGGGAGCACATCTCCCCCGGCGTGTTCTTCTCGATGCAGCACATCTTCCCGTACCAGGGCGCCGACAACGCGCTGCTGATGCACAACAACCCGACCGCCGTCCGCACCAACACCATCTTCGCGGCCTGGGTCGACTGGATCGCGACGCCCTGGTTCACCGCCGAGGTGGGCTATCAGGTGTTCCGCAACCTGCTCAACGCAGACGGCACCTACGGCAACCCCTTCTACGCCCCGTACCAGGACTCGCGCTTCTACCTCCAGACCGTGTTCTCGCTCGACAAGATCTACGAGATCGCCTCCGGGCGCTCTGGCGGCGGCGGCGGCGTGATCCGTACCCGCAACGATCAGAGCCCGCGCGGCCGCTTCGGCATGTTCTGATCCGGGCTCTCTCCCCCTCCGCTCTTCGTCGCGCAGCGACGTCTTCCATTCGCCCCTCGCATTCCCTATGTTGCGCACGCCGCGCGAGTCACCCGATTCGCCGTCGGCGCAGACCGCCCTGACCTTCGAGGGGACTTGATGGCCGCACCCGCCGACGAACTGCTCGGACTCTACCGACAGATGCTCCTGATCCGCCGCTTCGAGGAGGCCGCCGCGAAGGCCTACTCGCAGGGCAAGATCGGCGGCTTCCTGCACCTGTACATCGGGCAGGAGGCGAGCGCCGTGGGGGCGCTGGCCAACCTCAACGCGGGCGACGCGATCGTCGGGACGTACCGCGACCACGGCATCGCGCTCGCGCGGGGCATGTCGGCGCGGGCGTGCATGGCGGAGCTCTACGGCAAGGTGACCGGATGCTCGAAGGGCCTCGGCGGGAGCATGCACTTCTTCGATGCCGAGCGACGCATGCTGGGCGGTGACGGCATCGTCGGCGGCCACGTCGCCGTAGCGGCGGGCGTGGCCTTCGCCTCGAAGTACCGCGACCGCAGGGAGGTCACGCTGTGCTTCCTCGGCGAGGGGAGCGTGAGCATCGGCGGCTTTCACGAGGCGCTCTCGCTCGCGGCGCTGTGGGATCTTCCCCTGGTCGTGATCGTGGAGAACAACGAGTACTCGATGGGCACTCCCCTCTCGCGCACGCTCGCAGTGCACGACACCAGCCAGAAGGCGCACGGCTACGGCATGGCGAGCGACCGCTTCGGGACGAGCGACGTGCTGGAGGTGAAGCGCCGCGTGGGCGAGGCCGTCGCGCGGGCGAGGGAGACCTCGAAGCCGACGCTCATCGAGGTGCAGACGTACCGGTACCGCGGGCACTCGATGAGCGACCCGGGGAAGTACCGCACCGCGGACGAGGTCGAGCTGAGGAAGAAGACCGACCCCATCGTGAAGGCCGAGGCCGACCTGCGGGCGCTCGGCGTCGGGGACGCGGACATCGCGCGCATCGAGGCGGAGGTCGAGGCGGAGGTCGAGGACGCGTCGCGCTTCGCGGAAGAGAGCGCGGAGCCGGGCGAAGAGCTCATCGAGGCATTTACCTATGCGTGAACTGCGGTACCGCGAGGCCCTTCGAGAGGCCATCGCCGAGGAGATGGACCGCGATGATCGCGTGTTCCTGATGGGCGAGGAGGTCGGGTACTACCAGGGCGCGTACAAGGTGACCGAGGGGCTCCTCGAGCGCTTCGGCGCGCGCCGGGTCGTCGACACACCCATCACCGAGGAGGGCTTCGCGGGCGTCGGCGTGGGCGCGGCCATGGTGGGGCTCCGACCCATCATCGAGTTCATGACCTGGAACTTCAGCGCCGTGGCCTTCGACCAGATCATCAACCACGCGGCGAAGATCCGACAGATGTCCGGCGGGCAGTTCGCGTGCCCGATCGTGTTCCGCGGTCCCAACGGCGCGGCGAGGCAGACCGGGGCGCAGCACTCGCAGTGCTGGGAGGCGTTCTACACGCACATCCCAGGGCTCAAGGTGGTGGCGCCCGCGACCGTGGCCGACGCCAAGGGGCTCTTGAAGAGCGCCATCCGCGACGACAACCCCGTGCTGGTGCTCGAAGACGAGCGGCTCTACGGGCTCAAGGGCGAGGTGCCTGATGGCGACCACCTCGTGCCCATCGGCCTGAGCGCCCAGGTGCGCGACGGCGACGCGGTCACCATCGTCACCTGGGGGAAGATGCTCCACATGGTGCTGCCGGCGTGCGAGATCCTCGCGAAGGAGGGCGTCGAGTGCGCGGTGATCGACCTGCGCAGCCTGCGCCCGCTCGACCTGGGCCCGGCGCTCGCGAGCGTGGAGAAGACCGGGCGCGCGCTGGTGGTGCAGGAGGCCTGGCCCTACGGCGGCGTCGGCGCGGAGGTGGTCGACCGCATCCAGCGCGACGCCTTCGGCGCGCTCAAGGGTCCGGTGCTGCGGGTGACCGGGCGCGACGCGTCGATGCCCTACAACAAGCACCTCGAAGATTTGACGATCCCGTCGGTGGACACCGTGGTGCGCGGCGTGCGCGCGGTGCTCGCCTGGTAAGTGGCCGAAGCGTAGGAGTGCATCGTGGCGAAGATCATCGAACTCCCCAAGCTCTCCCCGACCATGGAGGAGGGCACGCTCGTGCGCTGGTCGCGCAGGGAGGGCGACGCCGTCGGCGTCGATGACCTGCTCGCGGAGGTCGAGACCGACAAGGCGACCATGGAGTTTCGCAGCTTCGACAAGGGGACGCTGCTGAAGCTGCTCGTCCCCGAAGGGGCCGTCCTGAAGCTGGGGCAGCCGGTCGCCATCTTCGGCTCGCCGGGCGAGGACATCAGCGCGCTGCTCGCGTCCGTCGGCGCCGCGCCCGCGGCGAGCACGCCCGCGGCCCCCGCTGTCGAGGCGCCGCCCGCGAAGAGGGCGCCCGTGAGCCCCACCCTCGAGGCGGCGCCCCCGACGCCGACCAGCGAGCAGCCCACGCGCCCGCCGCCCGCCACGCCCGCAGGCTCCCCCGGGGACGCTGCGGTGAAGGGCGAGCGCGGGGTGGCCGGGGCGATCCTGGCGCCCAGCAGCCCGCGCGTGCGGCGCATCGCCCGGGAGCGCGCGGTCGACCTCGACGCGGTCCCCGGGTCGGGCGCGCACGGTCGAGTGACCGAGGCGGACGTCACGCGGCCGAAGAGCCTCGCGCTCCGGCCGGGGGACGTCGCGCGGCCGGCGTCGCCGATGCGCAAGGTCATCGCGCGTCGGCTCGTCGAGTCGAAGCAGACCGTGCCGCACTTCTACCTGGAGGTCGACCTCGACGTCGAGGCGCTGGTCGCCTTACGTGAACAGGTAAACCAGGGTTCGACGCCGGAGACGAAGGTCTCCGTCAACGACCTGCTGCTTCGCGCCTGCGCCCTGGCGCTGCGGGCGGTGCCGGAGGCCAACTCGTCGTGGATCGACGGCCAGGTGGTGCAGTACGACCGGGCTGACGTCTCCGTGGCGGTGTCCATCGAGGACGGGCTGCTGACGCCGGTGCTGCGCGACGCCGACCGGCTCTCCCTCAGCGCCATCGCCAGGGCCACCAAGGAGCTCGTGGCGAAGGCCCGGGCGCGCAAGCTCACGCCCGAGGAGATGACCGGCGGAACCTTCTCGCTCTCGAACCTGGGGATGTTCCAGATCGACCGCTTCGCGGCGGTGATCAACCCGCCGGAGAGCATGATCCTGGCGGTGGGGGCGGTGCGCGACGTGCCGGTGGTGAAGGCCGGCGCGGTGGTGCCGGGCAAGCGCTGCGCGGTGACCCTCTCGTGCGACCACCGGGTCGTCGACGGGGCCCTCGGGGCGAAGTGGCTGCTCGCGCTGCGGGGCCTGGTCGAGAACCCCATGCGGATCCTGGTGTGAGCGAGGTCTGTGCGTGCTCCGAGGCGACCCGAGGAGTATCGTCGTCGTCGATGAATCCCAGCAGGATCTTCCTCTCCCAGGAGGCCCTCGACTCGTGGATCGGCGAGGGCCGCGCTGACATCCAGGGTGACGTGCTCATTGACAAGGTCGGCGGCCGGCGCTTCCAGCTCCTGGAGGGCGTGCGCTTCCTCTCCGAGGTCTCCGGCGGCGACGACGCCGAGGGGCTCGTCGGGCGGGTGAAGGACCTCGTGCAGCTCGCGGCCATGGGCGGCGAGTACATGTCCGACTCGGTGGTGCTGGGAGAGCTCGCCTACGAGGTGCAGCCGGGCTTCGTGGGCCGTCCGGTGGCGCAGGTCGCCCGGGCCGAGCGCGAGACCACGCCGCCTCCGACAGAAGTCCCGGTGACGCCCGAGACCCAGAAACAGCAGCGGCAGACCATCCTGGCGCTGCAGGCGTTCTTCCTCAACAACGTGAAGTAGCTCCCCATGCTCGTCGGGTTCCTCGCGGCGGCGGCGCTGCTCTACCTCATCGCGACGGTGCTGATGCTCACGTACCTCGTGGGCGTGGCCTCGACGCTGCCATCGCGTCGCGTGGCGACGGTGAGTCTCGGCGCCGCCATGGCCGCGCACCTCACGCACGACATCCTTCGCTGGGTGACCCTGGGCCGGGGGCCCTTTGCGGGCATCCACGAGGGCCTCTCGACGCTCGCCCTGCTCGTGGCCGGGGTGGCCTTCGCGCTTCGCCTCCTTGGTCGTCGGCTGGAGACGCTCGGGGTCTTCGTCGCGCCGCTCACGCTGCTCATGCTGCTGGCCTCGCAGGGCGTCGACGCGCAGCCCGCGGCTCCGCTCAGCGGGGCGCTGCTCGGCGTCCATGTGGGCTCGACCATCCTGGGCACGGCGGCGTTCACCGTCGCCTTCGCCCTCGCCGCGGCCTACCTCGTCCAGGAGCGGGAGGTGCGACAGAAGCGGCTGCGCGGGATGTTCCAGCGCCTGCCGCCGCTGGAGGTGCTGGACGTCGCGAGCTTCCGGAGCATCGCGCTCGGCCTCCCGGCGCTCACGCTGGGCCTCGTCACGGGCCTCTCCGCCGGGCTGCAGGAGGTCGGGCGCGGCATCCCCATCGTCTCGTGGCGCCACTACCTCGCGCTCGGGGTCTGGGCGGTGTTCGCGGCGGTGCTGGCGCTCCGGCTGCTGGCCGGCTGGCGAGGGCACCGCGCCGCCATCGGAACCATCGTCGGGTACGCCAGCGCGGTGATGGTCCTGGTCGGGTACTTCGTGCGCGGGGCCCGGCTATGACCGAGGGCGTCGTGGTCGTGGGGCTCAACCACCGCACCGCGCCGGTGGAGGCGAGGGAGCGCCTCGCGGTGCCTCCGGACGGCCTCGAGGACGCCGTGCGCGCCGTGCTGGCGCTCGAGGGCGTGCGCGAGGCGGTGGTGGTCGCGACCTGCAACCGGGTGGAACTCTACGCGGCGGGCGCGGAGGCCGAGTCGGTGGCGGGCGAGCTGCGGCGGCACATGCAGGCGCGGGGCGGCAGCGGGGTGACGCTCTACGAGCACCGCGGCGAGGCGGCGGTGCAGCACGCGTTTCGGGTCTGCGCGAGCCTCGACTCGCTGGTGGTGGGCGAGCCGCAGATACTTGGTCAGGTAAAAGAGGCCGTCGCCGCGGCGCGCTCGGCGGGCGCTCTGCGGGGGCGGCTCGGTCGGGTGATGGCCCGGGCGTTCCAGACGGCCAAGCGGGTGCGCACGGAGACGGGCATCGCGGAGGGGCAGGTGTCCGTCGCGAGCGTGGCGGTCGATCTCGCGCGAGGCATCTTCGGCGACCTCATGGGCCGCAAGGTGCTGGTGGTGGGCGCGGGGAAGATGGCCCTCGGGGCCGCGCGCACGCTGGCCCGCGCGGGGGCTTCGCTCCTCATTGCCAACCGGAGCTTCGACCGGGCCGAGGCGCTCGCCCGGGAGTACGGCGCGACGGCGCACCCGCTGACCGACCTCGGGATGCTGCTTCAGCACGTCGACGTGGCGGTCTGCTCGACCGGCGCGAGCGGCTACCTGCTCACGCGGCACGACGTGGCGACGGTGATGAAGGCGCGGCGCGGCCGTGGGCTCTTCCTCATCGACATCGCGGTGCCGCGCAACGTCGAGCCCGCGGCGGGGGACCTCGACAGCGTGTTCCTCTACAACGTCGACGACCTCGAGCGGGCGGTGGCGGAGGGAGGACACGGGCGCTCGGTCGCCACCATCGAGGCCGAGCGGGTGATCGCTGAGGAACTCTCGGCATTTCGCGCGGAGGAGCTCGCGCAGCGGAGCGCCGGGCCGACCATCGTGGCGCTGCGACGGAGGTTCCAGGAGGCCGCGGCGGCGGAGCTCGAGCGCTCGCTCTCGGGCAAGCTGCGGCACCTCCCGGCGGGCGACCGGGCGGCGGTGGAGGCGATGCTCGACGCGCTGACCAACAAGCTGCTGCACGCGCCCACGGTGGCGCTGAAGTCCGCCGCGGCGAGCTCCGACGGCGACGATGTGATGCGCGCGGCGAGGTCGCTGTTCGCGCTCGACGCCGAGCCCGCGGATCCCCGCGGCGAGGTGACCCGAATGCGGGTGCAGGGCGAGATGACGGCGAAGGCCAAGGCAGGAAACGGAAGATGACGGTGCTTCGACTGGCCACCCGTAGGAGCGCGCTCGCGCTGGCGCAGAGCCGGCAGGTCGCGCGAATCTTACAGGACATGGTAAGCGGCCTCCAGGTGGAGGAGGTGCAGGTGGTGACCCAGGGCGACCGGGTGCTCGACCGCGCGCTCTCGGAGGTCGGCGGCAAGGGGCTGTTCGTGCGCGAGATCGAGGAGGCGCTGCTGGAGGGGCGGGCCGACCTCGCGGTGCACTCCATGAAAGACCTCCCGGCGCAGATGGCGGCGGGGCTCGCGATGGCGGCGGCTCCGAAGCGGGAGAGCCCGTGGGACGCGCTGGTGACGCCGGGCGGCGTGGGGCTCGACGCGCTCCCGAAGGGGGCGAGGGTGGGCACGAGCTCGCTGCGGCGCTCGCGCACGCTGAAGGCGGCGCGGCCCGACCTGGAGGTGCTGCTGCTGCGCGGCAACGTCGACACGCGGCTTCGGCGGCTGGAGGCGGGGGATTTCGACGCGATCATCCTGGCCGAGGCGGGGCTTCGGCGGCTCGGGCTCTCGCCGGCGCGGGTGCTGCTCGAGGGGGTGATGGTTCCGGCGGTGGCGCAGGGCGCGCTCGCGCTGCAGACGCGCGCGGACGACGCTCCGGCGAGGGCCATCGTGGGGCGCCTGCACGACGAGGTGACGTCGCTGGAGACCGAGGCCGAGCGCGCGGTGCTGGGCGCCCTCTTCGGCGATTGCGGGACGCCGCTCGGGGCGCTCGCACGGCTCGACGCCGCGACCGGGGTCATGCGCCTGGAGGGCTTCTACGCGCACCCGACGGGTGACGCGCAGGCCCGGCACCAGGAGAGCTCGGCCGTGAAGGACGCCACCGGCGCCAGGGCGCTGGGCGCGCGGGTCGGGGCTGCGCTGCGGGCGGCGGTCGGGGACTGAGCCCGATCGCGCCCGACGGTGCGCCGACCTTGGCGCCGGTCTCCCGACATAGGCGGTTGCTGGCTCCCGTCTAGTCGTGGAAGCGTGGAGATCCGAAGCCCAAGATGAGCGACAACCACACAAACGCTGATGACGCCGCCCTCGCCGACGATGTTTTCAAGCGCTGGGCCCAGCGCCCGGTGCGCTTCGCGGTAGGGCTGCCGTCGATCGATGACCCGGAGGTGCTGCGCGCGCTCCGGGCCGAGACGCACCCGTGGGGCGTGCCGAAGAGCTCTCCCGCGGAGGCGGACAGCGATCCCCCGCCGCAGGGGGAGAACCTCCTCGCACGGCTGCGCCCGGCGGTGGTGATCCTCCACCAGCCGGTAGGGGTCGCGGCGCCGGAAGACGCCAACGACCAGCCGCTGCTGATGGTGCTCTACGTGCGCGAGGGGCGGCGACTGGTGGGGCGCGTGCTGCCGCTCGACGCGTCCATCGGCGAGATCTTCATCGGCCGCACGCCGGACAACGCGCTGGTGCTCGACGACGGCTCGGTGTCTCGTCGGCACGCGTCGCTCCTGCACGGCCCGGAGGGCTGGACGCTCAAGGATCTCGGCAGCACCAACGGCACCTTCGTCAACGGCGTGCGGGTGCGCGAGGCGCTGCTGCAGGACGGCGATCGGGTGCGCGTGGGGGGCGTGATCCTGCAGGGGGTGCTCGATGCTCCGCGCGCCCAGCGGGTCGACGAGATCCGGGCGCACCTCGAGACCATCGACGTGCTCACCGACGCGGCGACCGCGCAGGGGCTGGTCGGGCGCATGGAGGCGTGGGCCCAGGCGGCGGGTCGCCCGGAGGCGCTGCTCGTGGTGCTCGACCTCGACGGCCTCGGCGCGATCAACCAGAAGTACGGCGAGCTCGTCGGCGACGACGCCATCGTGGCGCTGGCCGAGCGGCTCCGTCGCATCCTCCCCGGGGGCGTGAGCTGCGCTCGCCTCGGGGGCGGTGAGTTCGCGCTCTGGCGCTCCGAGCCGCTGGCCGGGGGCGTGGCCGCGCTGACCGAGCAGGTGATGGATGGCGTTGCGGCGGAGGCCCTCGCGCTGCAGGAGGGACGGCTGCGGGCCTCGGTGACCGCGGCGGGCACGAGGGTGCTGCCCGGGGCGGAGACGCCGGAGATCGTGCTGGCGCGAGTGCGCGAGGCGATGCGTCTGCTCAAGCGCGCTCGCACAGAGCGGTAGCGCCTGCGGGGGGGGCGGAGGGGGGAGGGGTTTGATCGGCGGCCGGGAGGCTGTGCTATAGACCGCCGCCTGGAGGCCCCCGACGGTCGGGAGCCATCGATCGAGCGAAGGTGCGCGGATGTTGTTTGACTGGGTGAGCGGCTTGTTCTCGAACGATCTCGCGATCGACCTCGGGACCGCCAACACCCTCATCTATGTCCGCGGCAAGGGCATCGTCTCCTGCGAGCCCTCCGTGGTCGCGGTGGAGACCAGCCAGAACGGTAGGCGGCGCGTGTCGCACGTCGGCCGCGAGGCCAAGGAGATGCTCGGCCGCACGCCCGCCAACGTCACCGCCGTACGGCCGCTGCGCGACGGGGTCATCGCGGACTTCGCCATCACCGAGGCGATGCTCAAGCACTTCATCGAGAAGGCGCACAACCGCCGCACGCTGGTGAAGCCGCGCATCGTCATCTCGGTTCCGTTCGGCATCACCGAGGTGGAGAAGCGCGCGGTGCGAGAGAGCGCCGAGCGCGCCGGGGCGAGGGAGGTCTTCCTCGTCGAGGAGCCCATGGTCGCCGCCATCGGGGCGGGGCTGCCGGTGACCGAGCCCACGGGCAACATGGTCGTCGACATCGGCGGAGGCACCACCGAGGTCGCCGTGATCTCCCTCGCGGGCATCGTGTACTCGCAGTCCATCCGCGTCGGCGGCGACAAGATGGACGAGGCGATCGTCGCGTACATGAAGCGCAAGTACAACCTGCTGGTCGGCGAGCAGACCGCCGAGCGGGTGAAGTGCCAGGTGGGCAACGCCTTCCCCCTCGACGAGCCGCTGACCATGGAGGTCAAGGGCCGCGACCAGGTGGCGGGCGTGCCCCGCACGGTGCTGGTGAACTCCGACGAGGTGCGCGACGCGCTGGCCGAGCCGATCCACGCGATCGTCGAGGCGGTGATGGCCGCGCTCGAGAAGACCCCGCCGGAGCTCAGCGCCGACATCAAGGACAAGGGCATCGTGCTCACCGGCGGCGGCGCCCTGCTGCGCAACCTCGACATCCTCCTCCGCGAGGAGACGGGCCTGCCGGTGATGGTGTGCGACGACCCCATCAGCGCGGTGGTGATGGGCAGCGGCAAGTCGCTCGACCACCCCGAGCTGCTGGAGAAGATCGCGATCGGGTGAGAGCCCGAGACCCCTAAGACGCCGATGACCCTCTGGCAGAGATACCGGGTCGTGCTGCTGTGCGTGGTGCTGCTGAGCATCCCCTTCTTCTTCCTGCGCACGACCCTCAAGGACCCCACCCGCTACGACGAGTTCGACCGCCTGGTGCTCCCGGCGGTGTCCTTCCTCGAGGACAAGATCGACCTGCCGGTGCGCGGCGCCGCGGAGATCTGGAGCGACTACATCTACCTCGTGCGGGTGAAGCACGAGAACGACCGGCTCACCGCGGAGAACGCACGGCTGCGCAGCGAGGCCGCGCGGCACCGCAGCGAGTTCGAGGAGAACCGCCGGCTGAGGCGGCTGCTGCAGCTCCGGGTGGAGACGCCCGGCGAGGTGTACGCCGCGGAGGTCATCGCGCGCGACACGTCGCCCTTCTTCCGCGTGACGCGCCTCGCGATCACCTCGCAGGACCGCACGAGGCTCCGGTCGGGGCAGCCGGTGATCACCGCCGACGGGCTGGTGGGGCAGGTGTCGCGCGTGTTCGGCAACTACGCCGACGTGCTGCTGAGCGTCGACTCGCGCAGCGCCGTCGACGTGATGGTCGAGCGCTCCGGCGCCCGGGGCATCGTGCGGGGCACCGGCGAGCGGGATCGCTACGCCGCGAAGGTGGAGTACCTCCAGCGCACCGACGACGTGCGCGTGGGCGACGCGGTGGTCACCTCGGGGCTCGGGTGCCGCTTCCCCGCGGGGCTCCTGGTGGGGCGCGTGGCGGCGGTGACGCGGCGGGAGTTCGGGCTCTACCAGGAGGTCGAGCTCTCGCCCGCGGTGAACTTCTCGCGGCTCGGCGAGGTGCTCGTGCTGGCGACGGAGAGCGTCGACCGACCGGGGTGCCGCCCGGGGACGGCGCCGTCGCAGCGCGCCCGGCGGACGGAGACCCGGGGAGGGAGCTGAGCGTGCGCAACGCCGCGCTGCTGCTGGCCGGGGTGCTGCTGCTGCTGGCGCAGACGGTGTTCGCGCGGGTGCTGTGGTCGGAGTACCCGGCGCCGTCGCTGGTGCTCCCGATGGTGCTCTACATGTCCGTCGGGGAGTTCTCCCTCGCGCGCGGCGTCTCCGTGGCCTTCGTGCTCGGCTACCTCACGGACGTCTTCTCGGGCGGCTCGCTCGGTCTCTGGACCTTCACCCTGGTGAGCATCTTCCTCCTCGCGCGCGCCGCGGGGCTCAAGCTCTTCTTACACGGGGTGGTATTCCAGATGGTGCTGGCCTTCGTGGCGTCGTGCGTCGCGGGGGTGGGGATGATGGGGCTCCTGCTGGTGTTCGACCGGCGGGTGCTCGCGGTGCTACCAGCCCTCGGCGTCGTGGCCTCGCAGGCCCTGGCCACGGCGCTGTGCGCGCCGCTGGTGTTCCGCTTCGTGCAGGCGCTGCCGGGCACCGCGCCGCGACCCGACGAGACGGGCTGAGGGAGATCGCATGGCGTCCATCGAACTCGTGCAGAAGGCAGGCCTCGGAGAGATCCGGGAGCGCGTGCGCTTCATGAGCGCGGCGGTGCTGCTCGGCGTGCTCCTGCTGGTCGGCCGGGTCTTCTGGATCCAGATCGTCGACAACGCGCGCTGGCTCCAGATCGCCGAGGACAACGTGCTGCGGCGGGTCGACCTGCCCTCGACGCGCGGGATGATCCGCGACTCCCGCGGCCGGGTCATCGCCGCCAACCGCCCCGCGTACAACGTCTACGTGATCCCCGGGTACTTCCCCATGGATCGCTTCACGCGCTTCGCGGACTACCTCGGGCTCACCCGCGACGAGCGCGACCGCCTGGAGGCGCGCATGCGCAACGCCGAGGGCTCGCGGCGCTACCAGCACATGCTCGCGCGCTCGGACATCGACCGCGAGTCGCTGGCGCTCATCGAGACGCACCGCTCGGAGTTTCCCCGCGGCATCTCGGTGATCGCGACGCCGGTGCGGCAGTACCCCTTCGGCGAGCTCGCGGCGCACGCGCTGGGCTTCCTCAACGAGGTCAACGCCGACGACCTGCGAGAGTTCGCGGGCCGCGACTACCGGGCGGGCGAGCGCATGGGGCGATCGGGCGTCGAGCAGGCGTGGGAGTCGATCCTGCGCGGCCGGCGCGGGTGGGTGCGGCTCGAGCACGACGTGCGGGGGCTGCTCATCACGCGCGACTCCATCGCGGGCCTCGGCCCCGATCGGCACCGCGACCCGGTGCCCGGGCGCGACCTCGTGCTCACGCTCGACATGGAGCTCATGCGCGCCATCGACCGGGCCTTCCGCGGCAAGCCCAGCGGCGCGGCGGCGGTGGTGGAGGTGCGCACCGGCCGGGTGCTCGCGCTCTACTCCAAGCCGAGCGTCGACCCCAACACGATGACCATGGGCATCTCGGCGCTGCTCAACCGCGAGATCGACGAGAATCCCTACCGTCCGCGCATCGACAAGACCATCTACGAGAGCTACTACCCGGGCTCGACCTTCAAGCCCTTCACCGCGCTGGCGGGGCTCGAGGCGGGGCTCATCGACGCGGGCTCGCAGGTCACCTGCACCGGGCGCCACGAGCTCGGCCGGCGGGTGTTTCGCTGCAAGCACGTGCACGGCCCGGTGAGCCTGCACCGGGCGCTGGTGGAGTCGTGCAACGTGTACTTCTACACGCTCGCCGAGGCCGTCACGATGGACCGCATCGCGAGCATGGCCTTCGACTTCGGCCTCGGCCACCGCTCGGGCATCGGGATCAACCAGGAGACCCCGGGGTTCATCCCCACCCGCGCCTGGTACGCGCAGAACTACCCCGGGCAGTTTCGCATCGGGCACACGCTCAACACCGCCATCGGGCAGGGCAACGTGCGCGTCACGGTGCTCCAGCTCGCGATGGCCTACGCCGCGCTCGCCAACGGCGGCACGCTCTTCGTCCCGCAGCTCGTCTCGCGCGTCGAGGGCCCCGACGGCACCATCATCCAGACCTTTCCCCCCACCGTGCGGCGCCAGGTGAGCGTCACCCCGGCGCACCTCGCGATGATCACCAGCGCGCTCGCCGGGGTGATCTCCGACGCGCACGGCACGGCGCACGCCGCGCAGGTCGCCGAGGTCGACGTCGCCGGCAAGACCGGCACCGCGCAGGTGTCCCGCATCGTGCGCGACCCGACGGACCCGCGGCGCGGCTGGTCGACGCAGCGCGACCACGCGTGGTTCGCGGGCTTCGCCCCGGCGGCCAGCCCCGAGATCGCCGTGGTGCTGCTGGTCGAGCACGGCGGGTCGGGCGGCCACGAGGCGGCGCCGCTCATGACCCAGGTGGTGCGGGAGTACTTCACCCGCATCCGCCCTGGCGCACCCATTCCCAGCGTGGCCACCTGGCGGGCCCACCAGCCCAGGCGCTGAGGCCCACCCGATGGCGCGCACGATCCAGCACCGGCTCCGGGACGACTTCGACTGGCCGCTCTTCCTCGTGGTGTGCGTCATCGCGACGCTCGGGGTGGTCAACCTCTACTCCGCCACCAGCGCGCAGACCGGAGCGCGCGCGGAGCTGTACATCCAGCAGATCTACTGGCTCGCCCTCGGCGGCGGCGTGGCGGTGATCGTCGCGGCCATCGACTACAAGGTCTACGAGCGATACGCGTACGGCGCGTACATCGGGTCGATCGCGGCGCTGGTGCTGGTGTTCCTGCTGGGCAAGAGCATCCGAGGGACGCACCGCTGGATCCAGCTCGGGAGCTTCCTCTTCCAGCCCAGCGAGTTCGTGAAGCTGTGCCTGATGCTCGCGGTCGCGCGCTACGTGCACCGCGACCAGCGCAGCGGCGCGTGGAGCCTGCGCGACCTCATCGCCCCGGGCGCCCTCATCGCCCTGCCGCTGGGGCTGATCATGGCGCAGCCCGACCTCGGGACGGCGCTCATCGTGGGCCTCGTGGCGGTGAGCACCCTCTCGCTGGTGCGCATCTCCTTGCGCACCCTCGGGGTCATCGTGGGCGGCGGCCTCGTCGGTGGGACCCTGCTCTGGCTCTACGGCCTGAAGCAGTACCAGAAGGAGCGGCTGACCTCGTTCATGAGCGAGCAGGTCGACGTGCAGGGCACCGGCTGGCAGGCGCACCAGAGCATGGTGGCCATCGGCAGCGGCCGCTGGTGGGGCCAGGGGTTCATGCAGAGCACCCAGAACCAGCACCACTTCCTCCCCGACACGCACACCGACTTCCCCTTCCCGGTGTGGGCCCAGGAGCAGGGCTTCTTCGGGGTCGTGATCGTGCTGCTGCTCTACCTCTTCCTCATCCTCTGGGCCCTGCGCATCGCCTCGCTCGCCAAGGACCGCTTCGGCGCCGCCATCGCCGTCGGCGTCACGGCCCTGTTCTTCTGGCACGTGGTGTTCAACGTCGGGATGGTCACCCGCAGCCTCCCGGTGGTCGGGGTCACCCTGCCGTTCTTCTCCTACGGCGGCTCGAGCGTGCTGGCCATCCTCATCGGGGTGGGCCTGCTGATGAACGTCTCCATGCGCCGCAGGGCCTTGTAGGGGAGGGCTGGTCACCCCGGGGCCGCGGGTTCATGCTCGACCCCCTATGGACGCCACGCCATTCCCGCTCCCCCTCCGCACCGTCGACGCGGCCTCGTCCCTCAGGGCCACGCGAGTCCTCTTCGCGACGCTCGGCGCGCTGCTGTCGCCGCTGATGTTCCAGTGGGTCGGCGCCGAGCACGCGGCCCCGCTGGGGTGGCTGCCCACGCTGCTCCTCGGGGCGATCTGCGGGGCCTACGTCGCCCGCGCCGCCGCGCAGCCCGACGGCAGCGACGCGCAGGCGGTCGTCCGCACCCTCGGGCGCTCGCTGCTCCTCGGCGCCCTCGGCGGCGCGGTCGTCTCCATCGCCGTCGTCGCCAGCGCGGGCTTCGCGCTCACGCGCTTCCTGCCGGTGGCCACGGCCTACGGGGTGGCGTACGGGCTGCTGGTCGGCGGGGGCTTCGGCGTCCTCTTCTCGCTCTGGTCGCTGCGGGTGCGCGCGGCCCAGCGTGAGCCCTCGGCCAGCCGCGCCGAGCGCCTCTCCATCGAGGCCGCTACGCTCATCGGCGCCTGCGCGGGCCTCGCCGGCTGGCGCTACCGCATCGACGTCCTTCACGCCGCCTCGGTGGGCCTCACGGTGGTCGCCTCGGTGCTCACCCTCGCGGCGATGCTGCGCGCGGTGCGCCTCGCCCGCTTCGAGCAGGCGGTCAGCGACGGCGCGCTCGCGATCGTCCCGCGCGAGGTCGAGCACGTCTCGTCGCCGCTCGTCTGGGCGCCGGTGCTCGACCACGTGCTGGTGCGCCCGCACAGCCACCCCACGATGGAGCCCGCCCCTTCCGCGCGCAGTCGCCCAGCGAGGTGGTCGCGGTGGTCCCGGGCGACCTCGGGCTCGTGCGCAAGGGCCTCGGCTACACGGTGCTCATGGGCATCGCGGGGCTCGCGATCATCTCCGCCGCCCAGGTCGCCATCGTCGCGCGCGTGGCGTGGTGCACCTCGGGCAGCGAGCCCTGCGCCTCCGGATCGCCCTGCGCTTCCGGCACCCCCTGCGCCTCGGGCTCGGGCTCACCCTGCGCCTCGGGCTCGGGCTCACCCTGCGCCGGCTCGGCCCCGTCCTCGGCCTCGCCCTGCGGCCACTAGTTCGCTTCCCCCCTGAAGACTGCCGTCGGACCGCGCTATCGTGCGCTCCGTGACCCACGACCCGCTCGCCCGACTGCGCTCCGCCGCCCTCCAGGGCCTCGCCCCGCTCGGCCCCGTCGCCTTCGCGCGGAGGGTGCGCGCCCGGCGCGGGGTGACCCACCCGGAGATCCCCGCTGGGGTCGTCGCCCCGGCGGGCGAGCCGATGCCCGTGGTGCTGGTGCACGAGGCGGCCGCGTGGTGGCGTCGCTGCGCCCCGGGCTGGGCGCCCCCGCTGGAGGCCCTCATCGATCGGGGCGTGGTGGCGGTGCGCCGTGAGGGCGCCGCGCTGGTGGTGGAGTCGCGCAACGCCAGCTACCGGGTGCGGGGACTGCCGGAGGCGTGGATGGTCGTGACCGTGGCGGCGCTCACCGGGAGGGAGATCGTTCCGACGCGCGCGGCGATGCGCTCGGGCGTGGTGGAGTTCGAAGGGAGGGGCGGCGCGTGAAGGCGGCGGTGGTGCAGCTCAACTCCGGTGAGGACGTCGGCCGCAACCTGTCGACCGCGGAGGCCCTCGGGCGCGAGGCGGCGACGGCGGGCGCGGCGCTGGTGGTGATGCCCGAGAACGCGCTCTACATGGGCGCCGAGGAGGGCAGGGGGCAGGTCGCCGGGAGGTATGTTCCGGGCGAGGCGCCGGGGGGGCCGTGCGGCGAGAGGATGGCGGCGCTGTCCAGGGAGACCGGGGCGTGGGTGCTCTGGGGCGGCGTCCCGGAGGCCCGCGCGGAGGACGCGCGCACCTTCAACACCGCGGCGCTGCTCGACGAGCGGGGCGTGGTGGTGGCGCGCTACCGGAAGATCCACCTCTTCGACATCGACCTGCCGGGCGGGCCCGTTCTTACGGAGTCGCGTAATACGGCCCCGGGCGATGCGCTGGTGGTGGCGGACACGCCGGTGGGGCGCCTGGGCCTGAGCGTCTGCTACGACGTACGCTTCCCGGAGCTGTACCGCGGGCTCGTGGACGGCGGCGCGACGGTGCTCGCGGTGCCCGCGGCCTTCACCGCCACGACGGGCCGCGCGCACTGGGAGCTGCTGCTGCGGGCGAGGGCGGTGGAGTCGCAGTCCTACGTGCTGGCGGCGGCGCAGTGGGGGACGCACCCGGGCGGGCGCACCACCTGGGGCCACGCGATGATCGTCGACCCGTGGGGCGTGGTGCTGGCCGAGCGGGCCGAGGGCGAGGGGGTGGTGCTCGCGGAGATCGACCCCGGGCGCACGGCCTCGGTGCGCGCCTCGCTGCCGTCGCTCATGCACCGGCGCATCGGCCGCTCCCGGTCGGAAGGTTGACCCGACCGGCTCCGCGGTCTACCGACCGGGGAGCTCCCATGACGCGCTGGCTGCGGCTCTCCTCGCTGTCCCTGCTGTTCGCCCTGATGGGCGGAGGCATCGGGTACCTGCTGCTCCCCGAGCGGGCCCCGCAGGCCGCGGGCGTCCCGCGGGTGAGGGTGCGAGGCCGGCCGGTGACCCTGGGGCCCGATCCCCGAGCGCAGGCCCGCGACCTGGCGCGTGCGTACCTCCGCGAGCACGTCACCATCGTCGCCGAGGAGCGCACGCTCGATCGCAGCCGCGAGGCCTTCGGCGCCCGGGTCGACGTGCGCCTGCTCGAGCACCTGCTGCGCGCCGCGGCCGACCCGTCGAGCGCGCTCGTCCGGCACCACGCCGCCCTCGCCCGCGGTCCCATCGAGCTGCCGCTCCCGGTGCGCCTGGAGGGGGCCGTGGCGCTGCCGCTCCTCGCGCAGCTCAAGGAGGAGGTGGACCACCTGCCGGTGGACGCGCGCATCGACGTCGAGCAGCGGCGGGTGATCCCCGAGCGGCGCGGCACCTACCTCGACGTGTTCGGCACGCTGGCCCTGCTCGACACGGCGTTTACCAACGGGCGTAATCGGGTGGAGGCGGTGCTGGAGCACACCGACCCGACGACCACCTCCGAGCAGCTCCGCGACGTGGAGATGAACGCCGTCGTGGGGTGGTTCCAGACCAACTACAACGCCAACGAGGACCACCGCGACCGCACGTACAACCTCCACCTCGCGGCCAGCCGGGTGAACGGCTACGTCTGGATGCCGGGCGCGGTGCTCGACTTCAACGAGATCGTGGGCGACCGCTCCGAGGCCAACGGCTTCCGCATGGCGACGGTCATCTCCGCGGGCGAGCTCATCGACGGCGTCGGCGGCGGCGTGTGCCAGATCGCCGGGAGCCTCTTCGCGGCGTCGTTCTTCGCGGGCATGGAGGTGCTCGACCGCACGCCCCACTCGCGCCCCAGCGGCTACATCAAGATGGGCCTCGACGCGACGGTGGTGTACCCGTCGATCAACCTGAAGCTGCGCAACACGCTGCCCTTCCCGGTGGTGATTCACACGCGGCTCAACAACGGCCTCGCCCGCATCGAGCTGCTCGGCGCCCGGCGCACCCGCGCGGTGACCTTCGTGCGCAAGGTGATGCCCCGGGTCGACCGCTTCGAGGAGCGCGAGGTGCCCGACGCCAACCTCCCGGCGGGCACGCGGGTGCTCACGCAGCGGGGCATCCCGGGCTTTCGCATCACCCGGTACCGGATCATCCGCGAGGGCGACCAGGCCGTGCGCCAGCGCTGGCTCGACGCCTATCCCCCGACGATGCAGGTCTGGCGCGTGGGCACCGGGGCCGCTGGCGCCGCAGGGTCCGCGCGGCAGGACGACCACCCGGAGTACACCGCGGACCAGTACCTCGCCCTCACGCAGCCGCTGGAGAGCGACGACATCCAGGAGGTGCGCCGCCCGGGCTTCTGCGGCACCGCGGGGTGGATGGTCCGTCAGGGCCTTACCCGCGCGCTCCCGGCGACCACGGCGGCGGCGATGACCAGCGCGGCGGCGGCCGGGCGCACGGTGGTGCCGAGCGGGTGCGCCGGGGCGAGCTGCCCGGTGCCGGCGAGGCCTGCGGCGAGGCCCGCGGCGAGGCCGGGCGCGCGGTGAGCGGCGACGCGCTCGCGGGGCGTGAGGTGCTGCTGGTCGTCGGCGGCGGCATCGCGGCCTTCAAGTCGGCGCTGGTCGCGCGCGAGCTCCAGCGCCGCGGGGCCTCCGTCGAGACCGTGCTCACCCCCGCCGGGCAGCGCTTCATCACCGGGGTGACCTTCGCGGGCATCACCGGCCGCGCGGCCCGCGTCGACCTCTGGGACCCTACGTACCCGGGCGAGCTGCACATCGCGCTCACCGGCCGCGCAGACCTGGTGCTCGTCGCCCCGGCCACGGCCGACCTCCTCGCGCGGATGGCCCACGGGCTCGGCGACGACCTCGCCACCACCTGCCTGCTGGCCGCGCACGGCCCGGTGGTGGTCGCCCCGGCGATGCACCCGCGCATGTGGGAGCACCCCGCCACGAAGGCCAACGTGGCGCTGCTGCGGGCGCGCGGCGTGGTCGTCGTGGGGCCGGTCGTCGGGCCGCTCGCCAGCGGCGAGAGCGGCATCGGGCGCATGGTCGAGCCCGGGGAGATCGTCGACGCGGCGGCGCGCGCTCTCACGCCGCAGGACCTCGCGGGCTGTCGCGTCGTGGTGAGCGCAGGCGGCACCCACGAGGCGATCGACCCGGTGCGCTTCGTGGGCAACCGATCGTCCGGGCGCATGGGCTACGCGATCGCGATGCGGGCGCGCGACCGGGGCGCGGAGGTCGTGCTGGTGAGCGGGCCCTCCGCGCTGCCGACCCCGGAGGGCGTCTCCGTGGAGCGGGTGCGCAGCGCGCGGGACATGCGCGACGCGGTGATGGCCGCTGCCGGATCAGCGCACCTGGTGGTGATGGCCGCTGCGGTGGCCGACTACCGGCCCTCGGAGGTCGCTGCCGAGAAGATCAAGAAGTCCGACGGCGAGCTCGTGATCCGGATGGTGAAGAACCCCGACATCCTCGCCGAGCTCGGCGCATCGCGTCATGAGGGCGGGCCGATGCTGGTGGGCTTCGCGCTCGAGACGGGCGATCTCGTCGAGCGCGCGAGGGAGAAGCTCGCTCGCAAGGGCTGCGACCTCGTGGTGGCCAACCTCGCCGCGGACGGCTTCGACGGCGACGACAACCGCGTAACCCTGGTGACGCCCGGGGCGGTGACTCCGCTGGCTCCGATGAGCAAGGCCTCGGTCGCCGATCACATCCTCGACCACTTCGCAGCACATCGGGCGCGCTGATCCCGGGGCCGTCATTCGGACACTTCGCGGTTGATGGGCTCACGCTGCCCTGTCTAGACTCCGGTCGTGCTTGAGCCTGATGCGCTCGCGGCGCTCGCCGCCCGGTACGGTATCGGCGAGACGCTCACCGGACAGGTGCTCATCGTCGACGACGACCTGGGCAACCTCGACGTGCTGCGCGCGTTTCTCGACGCCGACTATGTGGTGCACGAGGCGCGCTCCGCGGAGATCGCGCTGAAGCTGCTCGAGGTCGAGCGCTTCGACGTCATCGTGTGCGACCAGCGCATGCCGGGCATGACGGGCATCGACATGCTGGCGGTGGTGCGCGAGCGCTACCCCGACGTCGCGGGCATCCTGCTCACCGCCTACACCGACACGCCGGTGCTGGTCGACGCGATCAACCGCGCGCGGGTGTTCCGGCACATGCACAAGCCCTGGGAGCCCGAAGACCTGCTCGGGGCCGTCGCGCAGGCCAGCGCGATGGTGCAGCAGCGCAGGCTCAACGCCCGGCTGCTCGAGCTGCTCTCCGCGCGCAGCGACGAGCTGAAGCTGGCCCTCGACGAGCTCCGCGCGGCGCAGCACAAGATGCTGCACCTCGAGCGCCTGGGCACCATCGGCCGGCTCACCGCGGGCATCACCCACGACCTGCGCAACACCCTCGGCGGGCTCACGCTGCTCGAGAGCCTGTTCGAGGCGCAGGGCGTGGCGCCGCGGCTGATGTCGCCGCTGCGCGTGGGCGTCTCCGCGACCCGGCACCTCATGTCGACGCTGAGCACGCTGCACCAGTTCGCGGCGGGCAGCCTCGCGCTGAAGGAGGAGCCCATCGACCTCTCGGACGTGCTGCGCGACGCCCTCGTGCTGGCCGGGCTCGAGATGGAGCAGCGGCGCTCTCGCTGCGTGATCACCGTCGAGCCGGGCCTGCCTCCGGTGCGCTGCGACCGCGCTCGCATCCTTCAGGTGATGGTGAACCTCCTGCGCAACGCGATGCAGTCGACGGACGCGCCGCAGAGCATCCAGGTGGAGGTGGCGCGCACCCCGGGGGGGGTGTCGATCGCGGTGCAGGACGAGGGTCCGGGGGTGGCTCCGGAGATCGCGTCGCGGCTCTTCGATCCCTTCGAGAGCACCAAGGGGGCGCACGGCCTGGGGATGGGTCTCTACATGTGTCGGCTCATCATGGAGCAGCACGGCGGATCGATCCGCTCGGTGCCTCCGGTGCCGCCGGGGGGCGGGGCGAGGTTTGTGATCGAACTGCCGAGAGGACCTGATGACAGATAGTGACGACAGGGGACGCAGCGTCGAACGTCTTTCACGGCCCTCGATCGTCCCCGGCATGAGCCAGGATGAACTTGTCCTGGCGGAGGGGCGGCCCAGCGTGGCCCCGAGAAACGTCGAGGACCTCGACGGGGGGGAGGGGCGGGAGATCTACTTCAGGCCCCAGCGTTACCAGCCATCCGACCTCGGGCCCGTTCGCACCGTGGTGTCGATCTCCGTGAGCGGTCGCCGCTTCGACTGCGAGATGACCGATGTCTCGCAGAACGGCGTGGGTTTCGAGTGGCCGGTCGACGTCGAGGTAGAGATCGGGTTCGAGATTCCGGAACTCTCCCTGAACTTCGATCAGCATGAGGCGTACAGCGGCGCCGCGCGGGTCAGCTCGCTTCGCCGCCTCGATGGGAAGCTCGTCGTCGGGGCGTCGTTCGTCGACTCCCTGATGAACGTCGACGACGTGATCGCCTTGCGCGACGTGAAGTCCTACGCGTCCGCGGGCTCAGGCGGGCTCGGGCTCGAGAGCGCCCCGTGGAGGGTCGAGGGGCACGCCGAGTTCAAGTCGCTCGTCGCCGAGCTCCGCCTCTTCCTCGAGGACGCGCGCGAGCACCTCACGGCGGTCGAGCGCCTGCTCCCCTGGGACGTGGTTCATGGCGAGGGCAGATCGGCCGCGCGCGACGCGCTCATCGGCAGGGTAAGGCGCGAGTTCGCGGAGGAGTTCATCCGTCGGTCGGAGCGCATCGACGCGGCGCTCCGGACGGTGCCGCTCGCGGACATCCCCGCGCTCAAGGAGTACTCACAGCGGTTCTTGCAGCAATACTTCATCGAGGCGCCGTGTATGCACCGGGCGCTCTTCAAGCCGCTCGGGTACCCCGGCGACTACGAGGTGATGAAGTACATGTACGAGAACCAGTTCGCCGGCCCGACGCTCTTCGCGAAGGCTGTCAGCCTGGCGATCCTGACGACGCGTCCGGGCGACGCCGTGAGGTTCCGCAAGAACCTCGTCCGCGACCGGCTCTCCGAGGCGCTCGACCGCGCGGAGCCGGGCGTCCCGCTGCGGTTCTTGTCCGTGGCCGCCGGTCCGGCGCAGGAGGTCTACGAGCTCTTGAAGCAGCGGAAGACGGTCCCCGTCCCGCTGGAGATCGTGCTCTTCGACCAGGACAAGGGAGCCCTGTCGTACGCCTTTCGTCGCATCAGCCCCATCGTGAGCGCCCGCTGGCCGAAGGCCGTGACGGTCACCTACCTGCACGACTCGATCAAGCGGCTGCTGCGTGACCCGACGCTGTTCGCCAGGTACGGGGGCTTCGACGTGATCTTCTGCACGGGGCTCTTCGACTACCTCGAGATGCCGACCGCGGTGTCGCTGACGAAGAGCCTCTACGGCAACCTCAGGCCGAAGGGCGAGCTCTTCATCGGCAACATGGTGCCGACGAGCCCCAACCGCTGGTTCATGGAGCTGAACCTCGATTGGAACCTGAAGTACAAGACCCACGAAGATCTACTGGCGATGGGGCGCGCGGCGGCACCTGACGCCACCGTCGCGATTCGGGAGGAGCCCTCGGGGGTCAACCCGTTCGCCGTGCTGACTCGGGCGTGAGCCCGGTCGGGCCGGTACCCATCGAAGAGGTCGAGCCCCGCTGGAGGGCCTGGCTGGTCGAGAGAAATCGCCGCGGCACGCGGCTGGTCCTCTGGATCGGCATCACGATGTATCCCCTCTTCGGCGTGCTCGACTGGCTCGTCGCCCCGGCTGCGTGGCTCAAGGTGCTGTGGGGCACGCGAGCGTTCGTCACCGTGCTGACGTTGGCGATGTTCAGGTTGCTCCCGACACGCTGGTTCGAGCGCTTCCCCAACAGCCTCTCGGCGAGCTACCTGATCGTCGGCTCTTGCGGCATCTCCCTGATGACCGTGCTGCTGGAGGGCCTCGCGTCGCCCTACTACGCGGGCCTCTCGCTCATCATCGTGGCCACCGGGCTGCTCTTCGTGTGGCCGCCGCAGGTGGTGCTCACCACGCACGCCATCATCGTGCTGTCGTTCCTCCTCCCCAACCTGATGCTGCGGCCGGAGACCGCTGGGGTCGGCGCGGTGTCGAACCTTGTGTTCCTCACCGCGACGGCGATCGTGATCTCGATCGGCCAGATCCTCGCCTACCGCACCCAGCGAGAGCAGATCGTCAATCAGCTCGTGATCGTTCAGACGACCGCCAACCTGGGGCGTGCCCACCAGGACCTGCAGCGCCTCGACGCCTTCAAGTCGCGCTTCTTCGCCAACGTGACCCACGAGCTGAAGACGCCGCTCGCACTGATCCTCTCGCCGCTGGAGCTGATGATCGACGGGGAGCTGGGCGAGCTCTCGGAGCCGCAGCGCGCCACGCTCCGGTCGATCTACCTGTCCGGCGCGAGGCTGCTTCGGCTCATCGGCGACCTGCTCGACCTGTCGCGGCTGGAGGAGTCGCGGCTGCGCCTCCGGGTGAAGCCGCAGGACCTCGTGCGGTGGCTGAGTGCACTCGTCGCCCAGGTGTCGCCGCTCACCGAGCGCAAGCGCATCGAGCTGCGCTTCGAGGCCAACGTCGAGGTGTCCGAGGTGTGGTGCGACCTCGACCGGCTGGAGCGGGTGTTCGTGAACCTCATCTCCAACGCCGCGAAGCACACGCCCGAGGGGGGGAGCATCACGATCTCGCTCTCCGAAGACGGCGAGCAGGCGCGGGTCTCCGTCGAGGACACCGGGGCGGGCTTTCCGCAGGAGCTGTCCGAGCGGCTCTTCGAGCGCTTCTTCCAGGTGGACAGCGAGACCGCGCAGAACCGCTACACGCAGGGCGGCACGGGCATCGGGCTCGCGCTCGCCCGAGAGCTGGTCGAGCTGCACGGCGGGACCATCACCGCGTCGAGCGCCCCTGGGGCCGGAGCGACCTTCACCGTGACGCTCCGCAAGGGGCGGTCGCACCTACCGCCGGAGGTGGTGGAGCGCCGGGCCCGTGCGGAGACGGTGCCCAACGAGCGTCGGGCGCAGCACAGCCCCACGGACTGGACGGCGCAGTTCGCGGCGCGCGACGAGTTCAGGCTGCTGGACGTGTTCGACGCGACCGAGCGTCGCGTGGTGGAGCGCGACCCGGACGAGGGCGCGCGCGGGCGCACGGTGCTGGTGGTGGAGGACACGCCGGAGGTCACCCGGCTCGTCCACACGGTGCTGCGGCAGCACTTCCGGGTGTTCACCGCGCCCAACGGCGTGCGCGGCCTGGAGCTCGCGCTCAAGCACATGCCCGACGTGGTGGTGACCGACCTGATGATGCCGGAGATGGACGGCTTCGAGCTCACGCGGCGGCTCCGTCACGACCCTCGCACGAAGCACGTCCCGGTGCTGATGCTCTCCGCGCGGGGCGAGCTCACCGACCGGCTGGAGGGCATGGACTCCGGGGTCACCGAGCACATGAGCAAGCCCTTCAACACCCGCGAGCTGCTGGCCACGGTGCAGAAGCTCGCGCAGGCGAGCGACGCCGCCGCCGAGCGGGTGCTCATCCAGCAGATGGACTCCCTCGAGACCATCACCGGTGGCCTGGCGCACGAGATCAACAACCCGCTCAACTACGTGCGCAACGCCTTCACGCGGGTGCGCATCGACGTCACCGAGGCCTTCAAGATGGCCGTCCCGAAGGCGGACGGGGACGCCGAGCGGGCGAGGATCACCGCGCTGGAGGGGCGCACGCTGCGGATGTTCGAGACCGCCCAGGCGGGGCTCTCGCGCATCGGGGACACGGTGGCGCTGATGCGGCGGTACAGCCGCGAGGGCTTCGCTCGCGTGGCGCGCTCGCACGACGTGTTCGCCGGGGCGAGGGACGTCGCCACGCTGGTGTCCTCGTCGATCGGCCGCCCGGTCGAGCTGGTGCTTGAGCTGGAGGGCGAAGGGTGGGTCGACTGCGTCGCCGAGGAGCTGCACCAGGCGATCTCGAACCTGGTTCAGAACGCCATCGAGGCGGTCGCGGATGAGAGCGGCCGGGTGGTGGTGCGTGGCGAGCTGCTGGCCGACGAGGTGCTGCTCACCGTGAGCGACAACGGGCCGGGCATCTCCGCGGACGACCGCGCGAGGATCTTCACCCCCTTCTTCACCAGGAAGGCGCCGGGGAAGGGTACGGGCCTCGGGCTCACCATCGTCTGGCGCGTCGTCCACGCGCTCGGCGGGT
Organism: Deltaproteobacteria bacterium; assembly: GCA_016704445.1. GTDB lineage: Bacteria > Myxococcota_A > Polyangia > Polyangiales > SCUS01. The sequence continues at coordinate 7,921 of JADJAE010000018.1, read as the reverse complement.
CGGTCACGGTCGAGAGCGAGCTGGGGCGGGGGGCGAGCTTCTGCCTCCGGATGCCTCGGGCGCCGAAGGGCGCCGCGTAGCGAAGGGCCGCCGGGAGCGGCGGGTCAGCGGGGGTTGAAGCCGCCGTAGGAGGCGAAGCCGATGAACATCACGGCGAGCGCCACCATGAGGAAGAGGAAGCCCACCGCGACCACGATGGTGGTGATGATGCCGAGCAGTCGGAGGTTGGTGACCTCGCTGGGCGGCGCGAGGCCCATGGTCTGGAAGTCTCGGGCGAACTGGTTGGCCTGGTACCAGGCCAGCGGGCCGGTGATCCACATGAAGCCCACGAACCAGCCGATGCCGCAGATGATGAGCCAGTTGCGGGCGCTCTCGGCGAGCTGCGCGGCGCGGGCCATCCGTGGGTCGTACTGGGGGTTGATGCCGTAGGGGACGTTCGGACCGGGGGTGGGGTACGTCATGGCGGCCCCGAGCGTGACCGCTCCTGGCGGGAGGCGTCAAAGCGATCTCGGTCGAAAACTGGACCCGCACCCACCATGTAGGCCAAGGCCCGTCGTGGAGGTGAGAGAGCTTCATGGCGTTGAACTACGAAAACCCGGGCTCGGTCGACACGCACAACGAGCTGCCGTCCTTCGTGCCGGAGCAGGAGTTCCGGGCGACGCACGCGGCGGCCCAGCAGCTCGCGCGGCACCGCGACCAGCTCGTGACCGAGAACGCGCAGCTCCGTCGCGAGGTCGAGACCCTCCACCGGGCGCAGCGCGAGCTCGACGAGGCGACCCGCAACGGCGACGGCGCCGGGCGGCGGCTGGCGCTGCTGCGCGAGGCCCTGGCCCGCAAGGACAGCGAGATCCTGGCGCTCAAGACCCACCACGTCGGGCGCGACCGCGCCATCCACGAGGCCAGGGAGGTCGTCGAGCGGCTGAAGCGCGAGCGCACCGAGCTCGAGGAGCGGCTGCGCTCCCGCGACGGGGTGTTCCAGTCCATCGAGGCCGAGCGGGCCACGCTGAGCCGCGCCCTCGAGGCGGTGCGCCAGGAGCGAGAGCACGCGGCCAGCGCGCTGATGCAGGCCGACGGCACGGTGCACGAGTGGCAGCGCTACGCCGACGAGCGCACCCGGGAGCGCGACGAGGCGCGGCGTCAGCTGGGCGAGCTCGCCAACGACGCGGCGGGCCTGCGGGCGGCGCTGCACGTCGCCAACGCCGAGCGGCAGCGGCTCCTCGACGCCCACGCCCGGGAGCTGTCCGCGGTGCGGGCGGAGCTGTCTGCTGCGGTGGCTCGCGCGCGGGAGGAGTCCGAGGCGGCGCAGGACGCCCTGGTGTCGCGCTTCGAGGCGGCGAGGGCGGCGCACGCGATGGCCCTGCGCGCCATGGAAGACGAGCAGGCCGAGGAGCTCGCCGCCGAGCGGGCCGCGCGCATCGCCGCCGAGGAGGCGACGGTGGCCATGAAGCGGGCGATGGACGAGGCGCGAGAGCTGTCCGCGGAGTCGCTTCGCGCAGAACACCTGGACGCTGTGGCTGCCATCCACCAGGAGTATTCGACGGCGCTGAGGGAGGCGGCGGACGAGGCCTCGGCGGCGCTGAGGGAGGCGGCCGAGGAGGTCGCCTCGGTGCAGTCGAAGGCGGCCGAAGAGGTCGCCTCGGTGCAGTCGAGGGCGGCCGAAGAGGTCGCCTCGGTGCAGGCGAAGGCGGCGGAGGAGGTCGCTTCGGCACAGGCGAAGGCGGCGGAGGAGGTCTCTTCGGCGCAGGCGATGGCGGCGGACCTGGAGCGGGAGCTGGAGGCGACCAGGGAGGCGCTCGGCAACTACGCGACGGACACGCTGGAGCGCATCGAGGCGGCGGAGCGGGCGGCGCGGGAGGCTCAGGGCTACCGCGATCGCTATGCGCGCAAGCTGGCGGCGGCGATGGAGCAGATCCGGGTGATGCGGGCGGAGTCGGAGTCCGAGGCGCGGGCCCAGGGCGAGGCGCTCCAGTCGCTCGGCGGGATGGTCGGGCAGATGACCGCGCGGATGGTGCTCCAGGCGGCGGGCGAGATCGCCCGGCGCGCGGGGCGGCCGGCGGCCGAGGGCGAGGACGTCGACGCGGCGATCGCGGCGATGACCGACGCGGTGCCCGCGGAGGTGGCCGACGAGCTGTGGGCCCAGCGCGACGCCTTCCTCTCGCCTTCTTACATGGAATGAGCCCGTAGGGCTTGAGCCGTGGCGCGCGGCTGGTTATCAGCCTCGCCCCATGGGAACCACCGAAGCGCACGCACCCGAACACCACTCGTTCCAGGCAGAGGTGAGCCAGGTCCTCGACCTGGTGATCCACTCGCTCTACAGCCACCGCGAGGTCTTCCTCCGCGAGCTGATCTCCAACGCCTCCGACGCCATCGACAAGCTGCGCTTCCGCTCGGTCACCGAGGCCGGGCTGATGGGCGAGGAGCCGCTGCGCATCCGGCTGATCCCCGATGAGGCCGCAGGCACGCTGACCATCGACGACAACGGCGTGGGGATGACCCACGACGAGCTCATCGAGCACCTGGGCACCATCGCGAGCTCGGGGTCGAAGAAGTTCCTGGAGTCGCTGAAGGCCAAAGGGGGAAAGCCCGACCTGACGCTCATCGGGCAGTTCGGGGTGGGCTTCTACGCCTCGTGGCTGGTGGCCGATCGGGTGTCGGTGGTGTCTCGCGCGGCGGGCAGCGAGGAGGCCTGGCGCTGGTCCTCCAACGCCAAGGACGGCTTCGACCTCGAGTCCGCGACGCGCGAGACCCGAGGCACCTCGGTGATCCTCCACCTCAAGGAGGACCAGAAGGACTTCCTCCAGAGCTGGCAGCTCCGCGACCTGGTGCAGAAGTACTCCGACTTCGTCGGCCACCCGATCGAGATGGCGGCGGAGAAGGAGGAGCCCAAGGAGGGCGAGGAGCCCAAGGAGGAGGAGCCCGCCTTCGAGGCGATCAACCAGGCGCGGGCGCTCTGGCAGCGGCCGCGCGCCGAGATCACCGACGAGCAGTACAAGGACTTCTACAAGCACCTCACCAACGACTGGGAAGAGCCGCTGGCGTGGGCGCACTTCAAGGTCGAGGGCTCGCAGGAGTTCACCGGGCTGCTGTACCTGCCGAGGCGTCCGCCCTTCGAGATGGACACCCCGGGCGAGGGGCGCCGCGGGGTGAAGCTCTTCGTGAAGCGCGTCTTCATCATGGACAACTGCGACGAGCTGGTGCCGCTCTGGCTGCGGTTCGTGCGCGGGCTCATCGACTCCGACGACCTGCCGCTCAACGTCTCCCGCGAGACCCTTCAAGACTCCGCGGTGGTGCGCGCCATCAAGAAGCAGGTCGCGAAGAAGACCCTCGACCGGCTCGACGAGCTCGCCAAGGACTCGCCCGCGGACTACGCGACCTTCTGGGCGCAGTTCGGCAAGGTGGTGAAGGAGGGCCTGCACCTCGACTACGAGTACCGCGAGCGCCTGGGCAGCCTGGTGCGCTTCGAGAGCTCGCACGGCGACGGCATCACCTCCCTCGCGGAGTACGTCGGCCGCATGAAGGAGGGGCAGGAGGCGATCTACTACTCCATCGGCGAGACGCGGCAGGCGGCCGCCAAGTCGCCGCACCTGGAGGCGCTGCGGGAGCGCGGCTACGAGGTGCTGTACCTCTTCGATCCCATCGACACGCTGGCGGCCGACGGGCTGAAGGAGTTCCAGGGGAAGAAGCTGGTCAACGTGGCGATGGCCGACCTCAAGCTCGACGCGAGCCCCGAGGCGAAGCAGAGCGAGGAGGCCGCCGCGGGCGCGATCAAGCCGCTCATCGAGCGGGTGAAGTCGGTGCTCGGCTCGCGGGTGCGCGAGGTGCGCAGCTCGTCGCGGCTCAAGGACTCGCCGGCCTGCCTGGTGGTCCCGCCGGGCGCGATGAACCCCGCGATGGAGCGCCTGCTGCGGGCCAACGGGCGCGAGGTGCCGCCGTCCGCGCGGGTGCTGGAGCTCAACCCGACGCACCCGCTGATGGAGGCCATCCAGGCGCGCGCCGCCGCCGGGGACGAGTCGCTCGATGAGTGGATCGAGCTCCTCTACGACCAGGCGGTGCTCACCGAGGGCTCGACCCCGGACGACCCGCACCGCTTCGCCCAGCGCATGACCGACCTCATGCAGCGCGCCCTCGCCAACAAGGCCTGAGCGCGCTCTCCCCGAGGGCGGTGCGCCACCGGGCCGCACATTGACAGGCGTGCCCGAGGGCAACAGGCATGAGCTGAGGCGCGGCGTCTGCAACGCGGTGTCCCATCGTGTGGCGGGGGTCGCGCATCGCCCCGGAGGTCTCCGATGGCAACAATCGAAATCAAGGACAGCGCGCTCCTCGTGACCGTCGAGGGCTTCGACAAGATCCTGGCGCTGCGAAGCTCGATCACCGTTCCCCTCGCGCACATCACAGGGGTCACCGCGCGGCCCGACATCTCGAAGGTGATGTACATGCCGGTGGAGTCGCAGTTTCGCGGGGTGCACAGCCCAGGCAACGTGCTCGCCGGTACGCTCGTGATGGCCGACGGCACGGGCAACGTGTTCTGCGACGTGCGCGACGACACGAAGGCGGTCGCGATCGATCTCCAGCACGACGAGTTCAAGCGGCTCATCATCGAGGTCTCCGACCGCACGCCCGAGCAGGCGCGCGACCTGATCTTGATGTCGATCGGCCGATGGGTGGGCGAGTCGTCGGTGGAGAGCGAGCCGAAGCCCGACGAGCCGCGGGCGGTGCCGGCCGGCACCAGCCGTTAGCCGCGCACGGCAGCGCCGCCACACCATGGCGGCAGCGCGACACCGAGGGAGTGATTCACAGCCGCCTGCGAAGGCTGCGAGCGTGGGCGAGGTGCGCGGCCACCATGGGTCGGATGTCGCTCTGCAGCGCGGTGCGCAGGTCGGCCGCGTGGGCCGACGAGATCAGCTTGTGGTCGATCAGCTCGAGCAGCTCGCCGTGGGCCGCGATCTGCGCGTCGAGAAAGGCGCGGTCGAAGACGCTGCCGCGGAGGCGAGAGAGCTGCTGCCGGGTGGCCGCCGCCTCGGCGGTCAGCCTCAGGCTCTCGGTGCCCTCGATGGACGTGAGGTTGAGTCGCCGCGCGAGCACCGACATCCGCGTGCCGGCCTCCGTGTGCTCGGACACCATCGAGCGAGCGAACTCCCTCAGCGCGCGGCTGGAAGCGCGGCCCTGCGCGAAGGTTCCCAGGGTGATCTCGCCGCGGTTGAACGCGGCCACCGTCGCCACGATCTCACCCTCGCTGAGGGTCATGTCGGGGGAGTCGAGCCCGCCCATGCCGGTGCCTCCGGGCACCTGTTCCGTCGGCGGGGCGCGGAGCCCGCCGTCCTGCGCCGTCGCGAGCGAACCCGAGAGGATGAAGGCGCCCGCAAGGGCACCGAGCAGCAATCGTCGCATGGCCTCATTCCTCCTGAGCGTGTTGTGGTCGGCCCGAGGGCCGTTCTTCGAGGCTGCATCCGCGGTGCCGCGCTTGACGCTCGCTCGTGAGGGATCGATCCAGGGCCGGTGCTCTCCTATGCGAAGACCGACTGGCTCCACATGCTGGTGTCTCCGCGGGGGTCCTTCGCGCCGGGGCTGATGCGCCGGGTGCTGGTCTTCGGGCTGATCGCCACCGCCCTCTGGATCGCCCATCGCTTCAACGACCGCGTGGTGCTCAACATCGGGCTCTACGAGATCTCCGGCGCGGTCATCGCGCTGATCCTCGCCTTCCGCACCAACACCTCCTACAACCGCTTCTGGGAGGGTCGAACCCTCTGGGGGTCGATCGTCAACGCGTCGCGCAACCTCGGGCGCGTGGCCCGCTGCCACGCCGCCATCGACGTCGGGGAGGCGAGGGAGTTCGTGACCTGGGTGGTGGTCTTCGCGCACGCCGCCCGACGCTCGCTCCGGGAGGAGCCCGAGCGGCCAGAGATCGACAAGCTGCTGCCGGAGGCCGAGCGCGCCGCGATGGCCGCGCACCCGAGCCCGCCGCTCTATGCCTCGGAGAAGATCTCGTCGCTGCTGGCGGGCTACGCGCGGCGCGGGGCGCTCGATCCGCCGATGGTCGCGCGGGTCGAGGAGGAGGTGATGGTCCTCGTCAACAGCCTGGGCGGGTGCGAGCGCATCCGCAAGACCCCGACGCCCCTCGGCTACGTGCTGCTCCTCCGGCGGATGGTGGCGCTCTACATCGCGACGCTGCCGCTCAGCCTCGTGGAGGAGGTCGGGTTCCTGACGCCGCTGGTGACGATGATGGTCGCGTACGCCGTGCTGATGATCGAGGGCATCGGGCAGGAGCTCGACAACCCCTTCGGCCACGACCCCAACGACCTCGCGCTCAGCCGCGTCTGCGACACCATCGAGCGCGACCTGCTGGGCTCGTCGTCGCTCGACCTGGTGCTCGCCTCGACGGCGCGCTTTCCTGACGAGGATTGATCGGAGGGGGAGGGGGGCCGGGCTACAGCGCCCACAGTCCGGCGAGCTCGAGCGGCACCGCGTCGAAGGGCTCCGCGCGCACGACCGCGTCTCCCTCGAAGGTCGCGACCAACAGCCAGCCGATGTCCGCCCGGCGGTACACCTCCACGGAGCGCAGCGTCGGCGACACCAGCCAGACGTGGCCGACGCCCTCCCGATGGTAGATCGCCAGCTTGCGCCCGCGGTCGACCCGCTCCGTCGAGGGCGAGAGCACCTCGCAACACCAGTCCGGCGCGAGGGGTATGAAGGCCGGCTCGGTCCCGGCGAGGAAGTCTGCGGGGATGCGTTCGCGCCGCCACCCGGCCAGGTCGGGGATCACGACGTCAGGGAGCGGCCCCAGGTGCAGCTCCGGTTCGTCGAGGATCACCCACCCCCCAGGTCCGCCGCGCCCTCGACGGAACGGCGGCCCCAGCTCCTCGCCGAGCGCCGACGCCGCGTGAACGTGTTGACGGTGGGGGCGAGGCATCGTCAGCAGCTCCCCGTCGATGATCTCCGCGAGCATCGTCTCCGGCGCGTTGCGGTAGCCGTCCACGACGTCGGGCGCGAGGTTGGGAAACTCCGGGTCGATGGTGCGTGCGGCGTCGCCTGACATCCCCGGAGCGTAGCCCAGCCGGCGAGGGCCGTAGCGCCGCATCCGCGCGCGTGAGCCTCCCCCGCGTGTGCGGGGGAGCCCATCCTCGGAGCGCCCGACGCTTCGTTGTCTCGGGTCGATCCCCGCGTGTGCGGGGGAGCCTCGGGCGCCTACCAGCAGGTGCGCGGGCGGGGGTCGATCCCCGCGTGTGCGGGGGAGCCTGACCGTGGCGAAGACTCCCGGGGGAATCACCGGGTCGATCCCCGCGTGTGCGGGGGAGCCGCGCCCGCGCCGATGGCCGCGAGGATCCCGCGGGTCGATCCCCGCGTGTGCGGGGGAGCCGCCCGCGGTCGAGGCCGCCCCGTCGCCCGCTGGGGTCGATCCCCGCGTGTGCGGGGGAGCCAGCAGCTTCTTCCGCGTGCTCGGCGGGGAGGCGGGGTCGATCCCCGCGTGTGCGGGGGAGCCCCTGTCGCGCCAGGGGCCGGGGCCGGGGTCGATCCCCGCGTGTGCGGGGGGCCGCGCTTCCGCGGGCCCGGAGCGTGGGGTCGATCCCCGCGTGTGCGGGGGAGCCCTGCATCGGCGGCCCGACCGCGACTGGTCGATCCCCGCGTGTGCGGGGGAGCCCGCGCCCAGCCCTTCGGCCCGAGCGCGACGTGGGGTCGATCCCCGCGTGCGGGGGGCGGGGCGACCGGCAGGTGCGGCGCCGGGGTCGATCCCCGCGTGTGCGGGGAGCCCCGTCAGCTACCCGGGCACTCGCCTCCGCGGGGGTCGATCCCCGCGTGTGCGGGGGAGCCGGGGCGGCGTCGCGCGGTGTGGTCTTCCCCGTCGGGTCGATCCCCGCGTGTGCGGGGAGCCACCAAGATCCACAACACCCGGTCCTCCGCGCTTGCCGGGTCGATCCCCGCGTGC
>JADJAE010000017.1 GCA_016704445.1 Deltaproteobacteria bacterium | reverse complement strand
TGGCCCCGCCGGTGTCGACCTGGGCCCCGGGCCCGGTGCACAAACCCCGGCGCCGCCAGCGGATTGGCGGGCTGCGGGCTCTCGCCCAAGTACACCTTTGACACTTTCCGTGAACGGCCCTCCAACAACGTGGCGTACGCGATGGCGCAGGCTATGTCCAACCCGGCGGGCTTACGGCGTCAACGTCCCTTCCTCTGCGGCGGCACCGGCCTCGGCAAGACCCACCTCTCCAACGCCATCGGGCACCGCATCTCGAGCAGAAGTTTCCCGGCGCCCGCATCGTCTGTGTGAGCGCGGAGACCTTCACCAACGAGTAAGTGGCGTCGATCCAGCAGAAGCGTATGGAGGAGTTTCGCGGGCGCTACCGCAACGAGTGCGACGGGCTGCTCATCGACGACGTGCAGTTTTCGCGGGGCGGGAAGGCACGCAGGAGGAGTTCTTCCACACCTTCAACGCGCTCTACCAGAAGGACATCCCCGATCGTCCTGACGAGCGACGTGCTGCCGCAGAACCTCCACGGCATGGCCGAGCGGCTGTGTTCGCGCTTCGCCAGCGGGCTCGTGGCGGAGGTGTATCCCCCGGAGCTGGAGACGCGCATCGCGATCCTGCGGAAGAAGGCCGAGCAGGACGGGGGTGAAGCTCGACGACGAGACCGCGGCCGCTCATCGCCAGCGCCGGCGGAGCAACGTGCGCGAGCCGGAGGGGATGCTGATGAAGCTGTCGATCCGGGCGAGCCTCGAACGGCACGGGGTGATCGACGCGGCCTGGCGAGGAGACCCTTCGCATCGGGGCGAGGCCCGCCGTGGTGACCGTGGAGGACGTGCAGCGCGCCGTCTGCGAGCACTACCGCATCAAGCTCAACCAGCTCATCGGGAAGGACCGCCACCGCGGAGGTGGCCCTCCCCGGCAGGTGGCCATGGACCTGGCCCGCACCCACCTCGGGGACCTCGTTTCCCAGATCGGCGCCGCTTCAACGGGAAGGACCACACCACCGTGATGTCGTCCGTGCGCAAGGTGGCGAAGCTCTGGGTGGACGACCTGGAGGCCGTCGCCGCCCTGGAGGCCATCTCCCTGAAGCTGGCTTGCAGCCCCGGTGCTGGACGTCGCGGCCGGGGCCGAGGAGTACCCGCCCGATGATTTCTCAGGGAAACAGGGCCTTCCCCGGCCTGTGGAAAACCCTGGGGGCCTGTAGGGGGCTTCCTGGTGACGGGGACTGTGGACGGGCCTGGGGGATGGCGTACTGGTGCGAACCCTGTCCCGGCGGTTCCACAGTCGAGCCCCCGGTCGGCGTCCCAGCGCATCCCCATGGTAACAGCAGGAAACGGCGTTTTCCACCGTCTCCACAGGACTCACTACTACTACCGTTTCAATTGAATTAATTTCCCTGAATAGAGAAGAAGACATCCGGAAGCCAAACGGGTCGGGGACGCTGAGCCGACGACCGAAGGATAGAGTGAGCGATGGAGTTCGTGGTCAACAAGCGGAGTTCGTGAGGGGCGCTGAGCCGGGTGCAGAGCGTGGCCGACAAGAAGTCGGCGATGCCCATCCTGAGGAACGTGCTCATCATGGCGGATGCTTCGGGCGTGGCGGCTCGCGGCCACCGACCTGACGCTCGCGGTGACGGCCCACTGCAAGGCCGACGTGCGCAAGGGCGGCACCGTGGCCCTGCCCGCGCGGCACGTGTTCGACGTGGTGAAGGTGCTCCCGGACGGCGACGTCACGGTCACCGTCGAGAAGAACTTCTCCGCGCGCATCAAGTCGGGCAAGCGCCGCTTCGACCTGAGCGGCATGCCCGGCGAGGACTTTCCCACCCTGCCCGACCCGAGCAAGGTGGCCCTCACGCTCATCCCCGCCGACGACGTCGCCGAGCTCATCGCGCTCACGCAGTTCTCGATGTCCCCGGACGACACCCGGCCCCTCCTCTCGGCGGCGCTCTTCGAGCTCGCGGGCGACGTGCTGCGGGTGGTCACCACCGACGGCCACCGGCTCTGCAAAGGCCGAGCGCAAGATCGAGCGGCATGAAGGCCCAGAGCAAGCTGCTCATCCCCGCCAAGGCCATGCACGAGCCCAGGCGCCTGGTCGACGAGCTGCGCGCCGAGAAGAAGGACGCCACCAGCGCCGGCCCGCCGTGGGCATGGGCGCCGCCAGCTCGCAGGGCCCGGTGTTCTTCCAGCGCGACGGGGATGACCCTCTCGTCGAAGCTGGTCGACGCGGCCTTCCCCTCGTACGAGCAGGTGATCCCCCTCGGCCACCGACCGCACGGTGACCGCCTCGCGCACCGCCCGGTCCTCGACGCCCTGCGGGCCGGTCTCCTCGTGGCCTCCGACCGCACCAGCGGCGTGAAGCTCGCAGGTCAACTCGTCGCGCATGCTCATCACCAGCGAGAACCCCGAGATCGGCGCTGGCAGCGACGAGATCGACGCCTCGCTCCAGGGCCCCGACGTCACCATCGGCTTCAACCGCAATCCTCACCGACGCCCTGAGCGCCTCACCTCCGACGAGGTCGCCTCGAGCTCTCGGGCGAGCTCGACCTTGGGATGATCAAGCCCGTCGGCCGCGACGACTACCTCGGCGTCATCATGCCGATGCGCATCTGACCGGATGGCTGCGGGCGTGGGCGGGCGCGTCCGCTCCCTCACGGTCGCGGTCTGGTCTTCAACAAGCTCCTCTACGTGATCCCGCTCCGCATCACCGAGCTCAACGTCGACGGGTTTCGCAACCTCCGACGGCGTGAGGCTTCGCCCTCGCCCGGCGGCAACGTGCTGCTGGGCGACAACGGGCACGGCAAGACCTCCATCCTCGAGGCCATCGACTACGCCGCCTCGCTGCGGTCGTTTCGCGGCGCCACCCGCACTCCAGCCCATCGGCCACGAGGCGAAAGCCGCGGACATCCTGATGCGGGTCGGCGGCCCGTCCCGGTTGCGGGAGTACCGCCTGCGCCTCGCCCGCGCCTCGCGGGAGATCACCCTCGACGGCAAGCGCCCCGAGAAGGCCGTGGAGTACTTCTCCGGCGCCGCCTGCGTGGTCTTCCACCCGCGACCTCGACCTGGTGCGCGGCCCGCCGGAGCTTCGCCAGACGCCTCTCGACCGCATCCTGGTGCGCGCCGTCGACGGCTACGGCGAGGCGCTCAAGTCCTACGGCAAGGCCCTCCGCTCCCGCAACGCGCTGCTGAGGGAGAAGCACCCCAACGCCAAGGCCATCCAGGCCTACGACTTCCCCGTCGCCCGCTACGGCAGCGCCCTCGTCCGCGCCCGCGCCGTGCTCGCCCACGACCTCGTGCCCGCCGCGCGCCGCGCCCTCGACGAGGTGGCGCTCAGCCCCGACGCCATCGAGCTCAAGTACCAGCCCAGGGCCTCCGGCGACCAGGTGGCCTTCACCGCCGCGCTCGCCGAGGGCCCGCCCGCGACCTCGCCCGCCGCAGCACCTCGCTCGGCCCGCACGGCGACGACCTCGCCATCACCTGGTCGGGCCTGCCCGCCCGCGTGGTGGCCAGCCAGGGGGCAGACCCGCGCGCTCGCCCTCGCGCTGCGCCTCGCCGAGCTGCACGTGCTCGAGGCCCGCACCCGCGCCATCCCCGTGCTGCTGCTCGACGACGTCTCCAGCGAGCTCGACCGGGAGCGCACCGCCAGGCTCTTCAAGCTGGTCGCGGCCCTCGGCGCGCAGGTCTTCGTGACCACCACCGACCCGGCCATCGCGGCCATGCTCCCGGGCGCCCGGCGCTTCGCCGTGGCCGACGGCGCGGTCACCCCCGCCGGCGCAGGGTGATGGACATAGTCTGACATTGCCTTCAGGGGGGCCATCTGCTAGAGAAAAGCCCTGAAATTACCGAGGAAATCACGACATGACGATCGAACCTACGGCGCAGGAATACGGGGCGGATAGCATCACCAAGCTGGAGGGTCTCCAGGCGGTGCGCGAGGTCCCCGGGATGTACATCGGCGACGTGCACGACGGCTCGGGGCTGCATCACCTGGTGTGGGAGGTCGTCGACAACTCCATCGACGAGTACTTCGCGGGCGTGTGCAACCGCATCGACGTGACGGTGCACGCTGACGGCTCGGTGCGCGTGGCCGACAACGGGCGCGGCATCCCGACGGGCATCAACACCAAGCACGGCATCAGCGCGGCGGAGCTGGCCCTCACCAGCCTTCACGCGGGCGGCAAGTTCAAGAGCGCCAACAACTACGCGATGTCGTCGGGTCTCCACGGCGTCGGGGTGAGCGCGGTCAACGCCGTCAGCGAGTGGCTGCGCCTCGAGATCTGGCGCGAGGGCAAGGTGCACGAGCTGGAGTTCGCCGCGGGCGTCACCAAGGAGCCGCTGAAGGTGGTCGGCGAGAGCCCGAAGACGGGCACCATCGTCACCTTCAAGCCCGACCCGACGATCTTCACGATGACGGAGTTCTCGTACGACATCCTCGAGAACCGGCTGCGCGAGCTCGGCTACCTCAACGCGGGGCTCTCGCTCACGCTCACCGACGAGCGCACCGACAAGCCCACGCAGGAGTTTCACTCCGCGGGCGGCATCGCGGACTACGTGAAGTTCCTCAACGCGGAGAAGAAGACCGACGCCGAGCCCATCGCGCTGAAGGGCGACCACACGCTCGACAGCGGCAAGGTGGTCACCGTGGAGATCGCCCTCCAGTGGACCGACAGCCTGTACGAAGCCATCCAGGCGTACACCAACAACGTGCACAACCGCGACGGCGGCACGCACGTCTCCGGCTTCAAGACCGCCATCACCAAGTGCATCAACGCCTACGGCATGGAGAAGGGCCTCCTCAAGCCCTTGAAGGACCTGGCGCTGATCGGCGACGACGTGCGCGAGGGCCTGACGGGCGTGATCTCCGTGCGCCACCCCAACCCCTCGTACAGCTCGCAGACCAAGCACAAGCTGGTGTCGTCCGAGGTGTCGGGCATCGTGTCGGGCATCCTGCAGGAGCGGCTCTCCCGCTGGCTCGACGAGAACCCGGTGGCCGCCAAGCGCGTGCTGGAGAAGTGCGTGCTTTCGGCGCAGGCCCGCGCGGCGGCGCAGAAGGCCCGCGAGCTGGGTGCACCGCAAGGGCGTGCTCGACGCGAGCTCGCTGCCGGGCAAGCTGGCCGACTGCCAGGAGCGCGATCCAGCCAAGTGCGAGCTGTACATCGTCGAGGGTGACTCGGCCGGCGGCTGCTTTGTCGGCGATACGAAGGTGGCGCTCGCGGACGGCCGAGAGCTGAGCTTCCTCGAGCTCGTCGAGGAGCAGTCACAGGGGCGTGAGCACTTCGCGTACACCATCCGAGGCGACGGAAAGATCGGGCTCGAGCGCATCCTCCATGCGAGGCGCACGAAGCGTGACGCGGCGGTCGTCAGGGTGACGCTCGACAACGGCGAGGCGATCGTCTGCACGCCGGACCATCGTTTCATGCTGCGCGACGGCACCTACCGCGCCGCGGAGGGCCTGGCGGCGGGCGACTCGCTGATGCCGCTCTACCGGAAGCTGTCGGACGTGCGTGAGCCCGGGGTGACCATCCAGGGGTACGAGATGGTGCTCGACCCGCGGTCGTCGCGGTGGATGTTCACCCACCAGCTCGCGGACTGGCACAACCGCTGGAAGGGCGTGTACGCCGCGACGGACGGCGCGCATTGTCACCACGTCGATTTCAACAAGCGCAACAACAACCCCACCAACCTCAAGCGCCTCTCCAGGGACGAGCACCTGGCCCTGCACCGGGCGCACGCCTCGGAGACGCTTCACCGTCCGGAGGTGATCGAGAAGTGCCGGGAGATTCGTCGCAGCCCCGCCTTCAGGTCGCGGATGAGCGATCGGATGAAGGAGGCCGCGACCCGCGGTGCTCTCCGCGCAGGCCCAGGCGCAGTGGAGCGACCCGGCCTACAAGCGGTTCATGGTGGAGCGTTGGGGTGCGTTCTATGCCGAGAACGCGGAGTACCGCGCCGAGGTGCACGCGCAGCTCGACCGCGCGCAGCGGGAGTACTGGTCGGACGAGGCGCACCGCCGCGCGCAGGGCGAGCGGGTGCACGCGCACTTCGAGGCCCACCCCGAACGGAAGGGGTTCCTGTCCCAGAGCGCGAACACCCAATGGGCGGACGCCGACCTCAGGGCGTGGCGGAGCGAGACGACGGCCGCCCAGTGGACCGACGGGTTTCGCGAGAAGCGAAAGGCGACCCTCGAGGCGACCTACTTCCGCAAGACCGTGACCGCGCTGAAGTCATGCGAGGGCCCGGCGGGCACGATCGACCTCGACACCTACCGAGCGCGTCGCGTGGCGTCGCGGGACAAGTCGCTGCTGCGGTTCGAGACCTTCTGCGAGCGGTACTTCGAAGGCGATTCCGGCCGGGCGCTCGACGCGGTCGTGCACCACAACCATCGGGTCGTCTCCGTCGAACGCCTCGACGGGCGGCACGATGTGTATGACATCGAGGTCCCCGGCACCCACAACTTCGCGCTCGCGGGCGGGGGCGTTCGTCCAACAGCGCCAAGCAGGGGCGCGACCGCAAGACGCAGGCGATCCTGCCGCTGCGCGGGAAGATCCTCAACGTCGAGCGGGTGCGCTTCGAGCGCATGCTGGGCAACCAGGAGATCGGCACGCTCATCACGGCGCTCGGGGTGACGGTGCGGCCCGACAGCTTCGGCGATCCGAAGTCCACCGAGGAGGAGAGCGGCTCGACCACGCCTGGTCCGCGGCTCGACCTGGAGAAGCTGCGCTACCACCGGGTGGGTGCTGATGACCGACGCCGACGTCGACGGCTCGCACATCCGCACGCTGCTGCTGACCTTCTTCTTCCGGCAGATGCCCGAGCTCGTGGAGAAGGGCTACCTGTACATCGCCCAGCCGCCGCTCTACGGCATCCGCCGCGGCAAGAACATCGACTACGTGAAGGACGACGAGGCGCTCGCGCACAACGTCATCAAGGTCGGCACGAAGAACGTCGCGCTCAGGTCCGAGACGAAGACCATCGAGGGCGAGGAGCTGCACGCGCTGGCGATGGAGCTGCATCGGGCGGAGACGCTGCTGCAGCGGATGGAGCTGCGCTGCGAGCCCAAGGTGGTGAGCGCGGTGGTGCGCACGCGGGCCTTCACGCGCGACACGCTCAAGGACGAGGAGAAGATCGCGGAGGGCATGAGGCGCCTGGAGGAGTACATGACCACGTATTCGCCGGAGCTTCTTCCGCTGCGGTTCACGCTCGACGAGGACGTGGAGCACGGCGGGTCGAAGGTGCTCATCCGGGTGCGCGCGGGCACCGCGGGGCGCACGACGACGGTGAGCTGGTCGTTTCTGGACGGCCCCGAGCTGCGCGAGCTCACGGCCATCGAAGATCACCTCGGGGCGCTGGGCCGGCGCCCTGGACGCTGGTCGACGGGTCGAAGACCCACACCATCGTGCACGGGGGGCAGCTCCACCAGATCATCGACGAGCGGGGCAAGAAGGGCGTGACCATCCAGCGCTACAAGGGCCTCGGGGAGATGAGCGCCGATCAGCTCTGGGGAGACCACCATGGACCCGGCGAAGCGCATCATGCTGCGGGTGCGGGTCGAACGCCGCCGCCACGGACAAGGTCATGACCTGCTGATGGGCGACGAGGTCGGGCCGCGCCGCGCCTTCATCGAGAAGGAACGCCCTCAACGCCCGCAACCTGGACATCTGAACCACCACTCCCCTCCGGGCGTGATGGTGATGCCCGGGCGCCTGGAACTCCACCCGAAACACCCGCCGCCGCCATTTGACAGGGGCGCGGGGGTTCGGGTACCTACCGCCTCCCTCGAATCGCAAAAGGGTTGTCATGCAGAAGCCGAAGTTCCGTACCGCCGACAAGTCCGCCTGGGTGTTCGTGACCACGCAGCTCAACAAGCGCCCGGTCAAGGCGATGAGCCGTCGCGCCGCGCTCCGTTGCGGCTACCTGGCGGGCGCCGCCAACCGCCTCGGGATCGAAGACCAGCGCGCGCTCCCGACGCCGCACATGGACGAGACCATGAGCGCGTTCATCAAGCGCGTGAAGTCCGCCCAGGCCTGAGCCCACCGCGTCGTTGACCCTGCGCTCCGCCGGGGGATAGAACTCGGGCCACGGTGCGCCACGATGGCTTCGACGTAACCTTCTGGGGGGTCCGGGGCAGCGTGGCTACCCCGGGGCCGCGCACGGTCCTCGTGGGCGGCAACACCAGCTGCGTCGAGGTTCGCGCGGGCGACGAGCGCATCATCTCGACGGCGGCACCCGGGCTCCGGGAGCTCAGCGAGACCCTCCGCCACCACGGCCCCATCAGCGCCCACGTCTTCTCCCACGTCCACTGGGGATCACATCCAGGGCGTGCCCTCGTAAGCCCGCCTTCGACCCGAAGAGCAGCTTCGTGCTGCACGGGCAAGCGCGGAGGCGCACGGTGCGCGACGCTCCTCGGCGGGCCAGATGGCCGACCTGTACTTCCTATGCACCTCCAGGAGATCGAGGCAGCCCCTCCTTCCACGACCTCGAGCAGCGCCAGCGGGCGATCGTCGGCGACGGCGTGGTGGCACGGCATCGAGGGCAACCCTCGACGGGGTCTTCGCGTGGCGCGTCGAGTGGAAGGGGCCACTCGGTGGTCTACGCGACCGACACGGAGAGCTCGTCGCTCCACGACCACGCCATCATCGATCTCGCGCGCGGCGCCGACGTGCTCATCTACGACGCGCAGTTCACTTTGTGAGCAGCTCGACGGGCGGAGACGGCCCCGGGTCGCGCCGGGCTGGGGCCAGCTCCATGATGGACGGGGCGCGCATCGCCCAGGCGGCGCGCGCGTGAGGCACTTCGTGCGTCTTCCCGACGCATGATCCCCACAGGACGACGCCGCGGTGGTGGATAAAGAGCGCCGCGCCCAGGGGGCCTTCGAGCGCTCCGTCGCGGCGCGCGAGGGCATGACCCTCGACGTCATCCGCGGCCATCGGGGTGCGTAGTCACCTTCGCGGGTGCACCGCATTCTTCGCGATTCTGGGATATCGGTTAAAGATCTTTTCCCACGCGAAAATGGGGGGCCATAGGTCCAGCTCCAGCCAACCATGGACTCAGCCCTCCCCACCCCTCGATTCCATCGGACAACACTGTCGACAAGCCCGCTCCCGCGAAGGTTGCTCATCGACGCGTCCGGCCCCCTTCGCGGTAGAGAGCCCCGCTCGGACCATCTGGGTGGTGGCCAGCACCCTCGCGGCCTGGGCGACGTGCTTCACGCTCGCCGTACGGCGCTGCCCGCCCCGTGGTACGCGCGCCTCCCTTCACGGTGCTCACGGCGGTGCTCGCGACGCGCTTGTTCATTCTCTTCCATGACGTGATGCACGGGGCGATGTGCCGAGGAAATGTTTTCTGGGCGAAGGTCTGCCGGGCCTTCGTGACCGCCTACGGCTTCTGGATCCTCACGCCGCCGCGTATTTGGAAGGAGTCGCACAACTACCACCACGCGCACACGGCGAAGCTGGTGGGCTCGCACATCGGCTCGTACATGATGCTCACCCGGCGATGTACGCGAAGGCGACGCCGTCGCAGCAGCGGGATGTACCGGCTCATGCGCTCGCCGCTCAACGTGGCCGTCGGCTACGTTCGGCAGCGTCGCCATCGCCTGCGCCCTGGGCGCGTACCTCTTCTACGCCCAGCACAACTTCCCGGACATCCACGTGCAGCCGCGCGAGACCTGGAGCTACACCCGCGCCGCCACGGAGTCGTCGAGCTTCATGGAGCTGTCGCCGGTGTTGCACTGGTTCACCGGCAACATCGGGTTTCCCCACGCAATCCACCTCAACCCGCAGATTTCCGTTCTACCAGCTGCCCAGCGCCATGGCGGGCATCCCCGAGCTGCGACACCCGGAAGCGCACCTCTGCTGCGCCTCAGGACATCCGCGCGGCCTTCGCCCTCGAAGCTCTGGGACCCGTCAAGGGAC
>JADJAE010000016.1 GCA_016704445.1 Deltaproteobacteria bacterium | reverse complement strand
GAAGCCGAGCAATGAGCGTCGGGTAGCGAACCGCGCGTATAAATCGCGGACGGCAAATGCCTTTCAATCGACGACGAACAGTGATACCGATAACACAAGTCAGTGCAAGGTCAATGCGTCAGTAGACCGTCCAGCCATTGAACAGCAAAGCACCAGGAGACTCCCATGATTACGAACCACATCACCTACGACCGGCCGGCCCTGGATATCGAATACGACTACGTAGGGATCATCGACGGACTTGAGCCGAAGGACAGGAACGATTTCCGCATCACTGAACGGCTGAGGGCGCTTCTGAATAGCGCTGGGGTCGCGACCGCTCTGGCCGAAGTGGGATCGGAAGCTGAACTCTTGGGTGCCTTGGAGACGTTTCGGAAGGAGGCAAGTGCTGGACGGCGCTTCATGCTTCACTTTGTGTCGCACGGCAATGAAGACGGCATTGCCGCCGGGGCACAGTTCGCCAGATTGGTTAAGATGCGGCCGTTCTTGAAGCGGATCCATGCAGCGACCAAGGAGACGCTGTTGCTCAATATGAGCACCTGCAAGGGACTGCATGGAGTGAAGGTCGTTGACGAAACGGATGCGTACCCCTTTTTTGGACTCATTGGTGCAAAGGAAGATCTCGGCGTGGGGGACGCACTTCGCGCCAATGGGATCGTCTACACCAAGTGGCTCGAAGGCATGACCGTTCCGCAGATTGTTGCCGCGACGAACTCAGAGATGGGCAAGGAACTTCTGTATAACATTTCTGCGGAGGGCTACCGAAAGCTTTCCTCGAAACCGACTGGCGGAGTGCAGGAAGACTAGGTGTGAGTTGGGCAGCATAGCGGCGAGCAAGCGGGGGCATGTCCAACACACCGATGGTGCCGTCCACCCACGCTGCACCCATTGTCGACGCGCTGAAACGAAGCTTCGGCCCGCCGTTGGGCAGCCACAGAGTCACGACCGACGGCCCCAAAAAGCAGGCCGCAGGCCACGGATAGTGAGCAACAGGTGGTGAGCACTAGATAACTTTCGTGGGCAGCGATCAACAGACAACGCGCATCGTGACAACCGCGGTCCATGCAACCGGTGATGCGACAACGGTCGGTAAAGTCGGGGGTTGTGATCTGTGCTTAAAGCCACGCCGAGTGCGCCCAACGAACCGACCATTACGACGGACGCAACGCACCCGCAGCCGTGGGCCGGATGTCGGGCAGTCTCGATTCTTGAAGCCGTGACGAACAGCGCAAGGCTGGAGTAACAGGAGAAGTGCATGAGCGACGATACGAACGAAACAGATGAAGGCAAAGAGGAGGACTACGAAGAGGATGGATCGGATGATGATCTATTTGGGAGAGCTGAAGCCAAGGAGGCGATTCGAGCCCTTCTCGAGGATGCGAAACTCGATGGCCACACTGGTGAGGTGGTTCTGACAGGGCCATGGGGAGCAAAGTACGAACCTGTCGAGCGGCGATTCTCGTCTCTAGACGACCTGATAGCAGAATTGCAGGGCATCGTTGACTCAGAGATCAGCGCCAATCTGCCCTATGACGGAGGGGAACCCGTTTTTGAAGTAGATGGGGATGATATCGTTCAGGACGCGATTTCCCAGACCGAAATCGAAGAATTCTTTGAGCGAGCCGCTCAGGAGGAAGACGAAGAGGAAGAAGCTCCGCCCGACGGCAAAGAGGCGTATCGCACCGCCGTAAGGCTGCTGTGCGAGACGTTCGCCAAGAAGATCGCGGAGGATCCAGACTTTCTCAATCACATCGAGTGGCGTGAACTGGAGAAGACTCTGGCGGAGGTTTTCGAGAAGATCGGATTCAAAGTGACCCTCACGCCATCATCGAAGGACGGTGGCAAGGACGTCATTCTTGAGACTTCATTCAAGGGCCAAAAGAGCGTGTACTTTGTCGAGGTCAAGCACTGGAGGAGCGGCAAGCAGGTTGGCACAGCGACCATGCGAGATTTTGTCTCGGTGGTTCTCAAGGAGAAGGTCACAAGCGGCATCTTTGTTTCTTCTTCTGGCTATGTCGAAGGAGCATACAAGGCGCTGACCGTGACAGAGAGGCGCAAGCTTGTTCTTCAGGGACGAGAGAAAGTCTATACATTGTGTAAGACTTACGCCCTTGCCCTCTCTGGCCTGTGGCAGGCCCCAGACGATCTCGCAGACATTGTACTTAAGTAGACACGGCGCTGCACAAAGAATGCGCTCTCACAACCCAACCGATACGTCAGATCGTGGGCCCAACAAGCCGATGGTGCCGACCGCTTCCACTGCGCCCACCCCCAGCCCGCCGCGCCCGCTGCGGCGGCACATCGGCCAGCCGTTGGACAGCAGGGCGGCGTTGGACGGACAGGGAGTAGTGAATTGAAGACCCCGCCCTCAGCCATCCTCAAGGCCGCGCTCGACGTGATGTTCGTCTGCGGGGTCTACACACGGAACTGGACGCTTCGTGATGATTTCTCGCGAAAGCAGATCAACGATCTCTGGGAGGCGGTCCACGAGATTCCGTCGTTGCTCACGCGTTGGCATGATGGGGCCGAGCAGGAACTCCTCCGGTACCTGGAGGAGTACGACGGGAAGTGGCCTGTGCCACGTCTAAAGGAGCGCTACCTTCTGACGCGCGATCAGACTGAGACATGAAACCCGGTCGAGACATCGACAGTCCGTATGGACAGCAGAGAGAGCGGCGAGAGACGGCTGCGAGGTCGCTAACTGCAGGCCACGCCCGACGAGTATTTTTCAGCGGACCACGAGCAGCGCGATGACCACGGTCCAAGCGACAAGCGAGACGGGCAGCGAAGGATCTGGACCGCTGCGGACAGCGTCCGCAGTGACATCCAGGCGCTTCGTGGCGCGGAGCGTGTCCAACGGTCAGCCGTTAGATGGCGACGGAAATGGGTGACTATCCCAGGGACCTGATCGCAGACGAGATCTCGCCTGGAGTGGCCGCGCTGGTTCGCGACCTCGCAGGGCGACTCCTCGACGGGCCCACGGTAGAACATCGGGCGCTCCGCGGGCAGCTTGGGGAAGCTCGAATCGACCGTGTCACCCTCACGGGCGCCGGACTCTACGCCTACGTTGCACACCCTCGCGGTACGCCGTCGGTGTCTCCGCCCGAGATGATCGGCGGCGAAGTGGAGATGCATCTGCCAGAGCTGGACGCACCGGCCGGCAGCTTGCTGAAGGTCAGCGACGGTAGGTTGGACTTCGTGGAGATTTACACCTTCGGTGATCGGCCCTGGCCCGACGAGCCGAAAGGCGTCTCGTTCGGAGAACCGACACCGTTACCGATACCAACCCAGGCCATCTAACGGCCAGTCGTTGGGCAGGCGAATGAGTCCGGCGCCCCGATCCCGAGACGTCGGTGGTCGGTTGGTCCAGCGCCGCGTCGTCACAGTGCTGGCGGAAGGCAGACGGGCTGCTCCGCCCTGCCGCCATGCGTTCCAAATGACAGGAATCCTGCTACGATCCCGGCATGTCTAGGAACACGGTGCTCGCACAAGCCCTGCAACTTCCTCCGGACGAGCGAGCGGATGTCGCGAAGCTCCTGATCGCCAGCCTCGACGACCCCGCGGAGGAGGGCGTAGAGGCTGCCTGGCTTGCCGAAGTCGAGCGACGTCTACAGGACGTCGATCGCGGTACAGCGAAGTGCGAGCCCTGGGAAGTCGTTCGAGCTCGAATCGCTGCGCGTCTGCACGCGAACCGAGGATGATCGTAGTCGTTCACGAAGAGGCAGACGAAGAGCTGGCCGCTGCGGCTGAGTGGTATGAGCAGGAGCGGGAAGGCCTCGGCGACGACCTCCTCGCAGAAGCCGACCGGGTGTTGAACGCAATCGCGGCGACTCCCACCACCTGGCCTTTCGTTGCAGGCAGCAGGATTGTGCGCAGCTTTCTGTTCACACGGTTCCCATACGTCGCCTACTTCGTCGTCCAGAGCGACAAGCTCTTCGTGATGGCGTTTGGCCATTCGAGTCGGCGTCCTGGCTATTGGCGCGGTCGTTTGAAGCAATGAGCGTCGGAAGCGACGTGCCCTACAAGCCGATGGCGCCGCCCGCACCCAATCCACCTGTCGCCAACCCCCTTTCACGCGCGACTGCGACACATCAGCAAGCCGTTGATCGGCGATCTCCCGCCTCCGCCTTCATCTGCTGGGTGCGGCTCTTCTCGCGTAACGCGGCTATGAACGGCCTTGCGTAGTCGGTGCATCGCACGCTCCTCACGCCGCCTTTTTCGCGACGCGGGGATCGGAGTGGTTGCGGAAGCTCTCGCGTTCCAGATGGAAGCGCAGGTACGCCACCCAGTGATCGCTGACCTGAAGCGCACGGAGCCGCAGCACGGCCTCGGCCATCGGGAGGTCCCAGCGCGCCCCGGTGATGGCCATCCGGTCCTTGACCAGGTGGCGACAGGCGCCCTCGATGACCCCGGTCGCGATGGGCAGTCCCTTCGCGAGGGCGGTCTTGTAGTCCAGGTTCCACAGGCGATCGAGGAGGTACTGGGCGCAGGTCTCCACCGCCTCCCGTGCGCTGTCCGTCGCCTTCTGAAGCGTGGCCGACTGACGCATGCCCGCGACGACGTCCACCACCGAGTCGGTCAGCAGCCGCCCCACATACTTGCACGCCCACTCCTCGGCCTTCCGCTTCCCGGTCCCATGGAGCGCATTCGCCGCCTTCCACACGTAGCTCATCACGTGGAGCAGATCCATCACGATACGAACGCGAACGCCTCGCCGCGCAGCCTCTGCGTCGATCTGATCCCACTGCGCGCGGGCACCATCGATGAGCACGATCCACTCGCGACGATGCTCGGGATCGCGACGCTCCGCCTCGTCGAACATCGACTTGATCGCAGTCGATTGATTGTCAGTGATCGTCGCCGAGACGACCTTGTTGCGAGGCGGCGGAAGCCGCGACTCCTCCCGATCGAGACGACGCTCGGTCGCCGGGCGCAGGTTGTCGATGATCTGCGCCGCCGTGCGAACCTTGAGCGGTTGGTCCCACACCGCGGTCACGACCGCCATGCGGTGGTCGTGCGTGCGCTCCTTGCGCGACTCCATCGGATCGCCGAGGGGTCGAGCGGTGCGCTCCTCGGCGGCCTCCTTGCGGGTGGCATCCCGCAGCGCCGTGGGGATCATCCGAATCCCGGTCGCGTCGCAGCTCATCACCAGCGCGCAGTCGTCCGCGGCGCCATCGTTGGCGCAGGCCTGGTGCCATCGGTAGAAGACCTCGAAGTCCTGCGCCATGCGGACCACCAGCTCCTCGGCCTGCCGCTTGGGCACCACGATGCCCTGCTGCCCGAGGAAGCGCTGGGCCGTCTCGAAGGACTGCTCGGCCACGTGCTCGGCCACGAAGCGGCGCACCGTGAAGGAGTACTGCTCGGCCGGCAGGTTGAGCGCGGTGTCGGTCGGGAAGTACGTGATGGCGCGGTGATCTCGCCAGCCCATGCGCGGCACCGTCACCGTCCCGAACACCGTCCGCAGCGTCCGGCGCAGGGAGCGCCGCGTCGCGTCCGGGGCCATCACCGACGGCGGCGTGAGATCGCGCCGCTCCTGCGCCGCGAGAAGGTCCAGGCGGCCCTGGAGGGCTCGACGGGCGAACTCTCGGCTGCTCACCAGCAGCTCCTGCTCCAGCGCCTCGTGGGTGCGAGGGATGGTGGTGTCGCTCATGCTGCGGAGCACGTCGGCGACGAGCTCGTGAACGGGTGCGAAGGGGTCGACGGCGGACGGGGGCTGTGGTGTCGTGGGCATGCGGCGGCTCGGGGTTGGATGTGTGGTAACGCCCGGCTACCAAGCCGCCGCACCCTCACGCCAGCCCCACCCTCCGCAATCCCTGCGGGTCACCGCTACACCAGAAGAGCCGCACCCTCATCTGCTTCGCCCGCTTGCCGTACTCGACCACTCCTCCGATCCCTATGAGCTGATGCTTCTATGACTCCGACGTCGCCAGCCTCTCCGCAGGAGCTCGCCATCGCACACGTCACCGCGCTCGCGCAGGGCGCTCCCGTCGATGGCTCGCTGCGCGTCACGATCAACTTCCATCCCGATCGCCTGGTGGCGGGCCATCCCATCCTCGAGCTGATGGCCCGAGACGGCTTCTATCGCTCCCAGTTCGAGACGGGGACCAGCAATGGAGCGTTGACGGCGCACCCAGGCGGGAGCCGCTGGCTCTGGGAGAGCCGCATCTTCGGCGGCGCCTACGATCATGCCCCCTCCTCGGAGCGACCGAAGTACGGGGCGTTGAACTTCCGCCGCCGCCGCCACGGGGCCTCGGCCCGCTTCGGCTCGGCCCATCTGCGGCTCAGGCCAGAGGCCCTGGGCCGGACGACCTTCTGCCACCCCGACAGCTACTACGAGCCGGCGAACTTCGGCGTCGCGGCCCGCGGGTCCGCCCTCCTCGCGCTGGCTGCGGCGACCCCGGCGGAGGACCCGCTGGACGACTATGTCGAGGCCCAGGTGCACGGTCGGCTCGAGCTCGCGAGAGACGTGGAGGCGCTCGTGCTCGATGTCTGTTACCGCGACACGGAGGTCGAGCGAGCGGCCGGGGCGTTGGGATGCCCCGTCGAGTGGCACCCCGGCTTCCGCCTGAGCACGGAGGAGCTGGAGCGCCACCCGGACTACCGCGGACCGGAGTACGTGGCGCTGGGCCTGGCGCTGGCGCGCGATGGCTGGCTCGACCCCCGGACCATCGGGGACGCTGCCCGCTCGGGCCAGCATGATGAGCAGGCCCTCAAGCGCCTCTGGCACTACGTCGCCCGCTTCGGCGCCCGCGAGCCGCATTGACGCGGCGGGCGCCGACCACGCCAACGGACGCCGCCTCACCCTGAGCGAAGCGAAGGGGGCGACCGACCACTCCGTCCCAGCGCGTTCGGAGCGAGGCGGAGGGGGCGACCGACCACGCGACCCGCTCACCCAATCAACGACCACGAAGCCGGACGACGTGAACGGGTCATCGTTCGCTTCTACTCGACGGCCTTCCCGCTCGGCTCGTCGGCGACGGCGCGTTGGGACGGCGTGGTCGCTCGCCCCCTTCGCTTCGCTCTGGGTGAGGCGGCGTCCGTAGGCGTGGTCGGTCGCCCCCGCCCCCCTCCCCTCCCCCGCCGCTACCGCAGCGAGCGCACCACCTCGTCCGCCTTCCGCACCATCTCCCCCGCGTCGCCCTCCGCCCCGTAGCGCACCGCCGCGTACGCCCGGATCGCCGCCGCGCTCTCCTCCCTCAGCCCCGGCGCCAGCACGTCGCTCGCCGACACCCTCGCCGCGTAGCGCTCCAGCGTCTCGTCCGACGCCCGCGCCACGCCCCTCGCCGTGAGCGCCGCCGACAGCGCCTCCCAGCACGGCAGCGGACCCTCCTGCGCCAGCGCCACCTTCGTCTCCGCGGCCTCGCCCCTCGCCCGCCAGGTGCGCCAGGCCAGCCAGCCCACCAGCAGCACCAGCGCCACCCCCAGCCGCTGCTCGGTCGTGCGACGCTCGAACCAGTCCTTCGACTGCCCCGCCATCACCGCCAGGCCGTCGCCGAGGGCGGCCCACCAGCGGCTCTCGTGCCCGATGTTCTGCGGGACCTCCGACTCCGGCGTGGCGTCGAGCGTCACCCAGCCCCGAGTGTCATCCCAGGCCTCGACCCAGGCGTGGGCGTTCTTCTCACGCACCACGAAGTAGTCCCCGATGGGGTTGCGCTCGGCCACCCGATAGCCGCCCACCACCCTCGTCGGAACCCCCGCCGCTCGACCCAGCAGCGCCAGCGACGAGGCGAAGAACTCGCAGTGCCCCTGCGGGTGCCGGTCGAGGAAGTCGATCACCGGGTCGACCCGCGGGGTGCGCTCGAACTGAAGCGAGTAGCGGTAGCGGGTGCGAAGCGCGTCGGCGATGCGCTCCACCCGCTCGAAGGGCGTCGTGGCCCCGGCGGAGAAGCGCTCCGCGATCTCCGTGAGCCTCGGCCGTATCGCAGCCGGCACCGATCGGTCGTCCACGCCCGGCGGCGAAGGAGCCATCGCCACGCGCACCCCGGGCCGGAACCACACCCGCACCGCAGGATCACCCGGGATCGAGCGCACCACCCCCAGCGGGTCGACCCTCACCGCGCCCTCCTCCGTCGAGAGCCCGGTCGCCCCCAGCGGGATCATCACCCAGCCCCGCACTCCCCCCACCCGCTCGACCATCACCGCGTCGCGCTGACGGAGCGGTCCGGTGCCCACCCGCTGGATGCTGTGCGCCGGGCCGCGGCTGCTTCGCCACCGCCCGCGGTCGTAGCGGTCGTAGACGGCGCCGCGCACCCGGTCGACGCCTCGGCCGTACACCCGCAGCACCATCTCCTCGGACTGCAGCATCGAGGTGAGCGCGCCGAGCTCCAGCGCGTCGTCGAGCCCCGTCACCGCGGACTCCCCGTAGGCCTGCAGGAAGCGCGTCATCGCCAGCGTGTGAAGCCTCGGCAGGCCCCAGCCCATCAGCAGCGTGAAGGCCAGGGCGCCCGCCCCGATGGCCGCGCCCGCCGCCCTCGCGCGCGCCCCCAGCAGCCTCCACGGTGGCCTCGTCGGGTCGTTGTAACGCATCGCCAGCAGCCCCGCCCCGAGGGTGAGCGCCGCCATCGGGAGGAAGTACCCGTGCGCCCTCACCTGCCCGACGGAAAGCAGCGTGAGGACGTTGAGCGCGAAGCCCGCCTTCGCACCGCCCTCGGGACGGGTGAAGGTCAGCCTCACCAGCGCGGCCGTCGCCAGCGCCGTCGCCGCGATGCACCACACGCCCCCAAGCGTCTGCCCCTGCGGCGCCGAAGGGACCAGCAGCCCCGCCAGCACGCCTCCAAGCATCGCGCCGAAGACAAGGGTGAGCCGCTGGGCGCTTGGTCCGAGGGCGAAGGCGGGGCCCACGGCGAGGCTGAGCCCCGCGGCGGCGAGCAGGCAGGCGCCGTGGATGGGCTGCCTCGTCGCCATCACCACCGCGAGGGCCGCGAGCGTGGGAGCCAGCGCGTGGACGACGCGAGCCTTCACGCGTGCACCGCCTCGCCGCGCAGCACGGCGTCGTGGGCGAAGAGCGACACGTCCCCGGGCGCCTCGGGACGGGGCTTGCGGGCGTCGTAGACGGCGAGGGTCCGGCTGGCGATGCCGAGCGCCCGGAGCCTTGCGCCGAGGCCCTGGTGGGTCTCCGAGGGGGAGACCGTGAGCACGAAGGCGGCGGAGAGACGGCCCGCGTGGGGGCCCAGCGCGGAGAGCACGGCGTCGGGGTCGAGGGGTGGTCCAGGGTCGACGCAGGCGAGGACGTCGAGGGTGGGGCCGAGGAGGTCTGCGCCCGCGCCTCCGTGGGCGTTGAGCTCGTGAAGCCGACGGCCGACGATCACCAGGTCGACCAGGGTGTCGTCGCGGCCGAGGGTGGCGGCGAGGCCGGCGGCGAGGGAGATCAGCGCGTCGAGGACGGCGGGGTGCGCGGCGCCGGAGGTGTCCGGGTCGACCACGATGGCGACGCGGCGGAAATACTCCTGCTGGTATTCGCGCACCACGGGAAAGCCCGTGCGGGCCCAGCTCCGGGCGTGAAGGTCCCGGATCGGGTCGCCCGGTCGGTAGGGGCGCACCCCGCGAAGGTCGAAGGACTCGCCGGTGCTGGTGACCCGAGGCACCCCGCCGGGCTGGTGGCGGGCGAGCGTCGGGGTGCGCAGGCTGGCGATGCGGGCGACCGGAGGCACCACCACGAAGCGGCAGCCGGAGCTGTACACGGAAGGCCCCTCGCAGAGCCCGAAGGGGACCAGGGCGCTGACGCGGAAGGTGTCGAGGTGGTGCTCCCCGCGGGAGCGGAAGCGGGCGTGGCAGGTGACCGTCTCCTGCGCCCCGGGAGGGAGGCGGGCGATGACCGGGGGCTCGCGGGTCCAGGCGCCGTCCCAGGGGAGGAAGGGGCCGTCGACGCGGAGGCTGGTGCGGGTGCGATCGCCGGTGTTGTGGACCGTGATCGCGAAGGCCACCTCCTCGCCGACCGCCACCCTCGGAGGAACCCTCACGGTAAGCACCACCCCGTCGACCCGGACGAAGACGCTCGCCGCGAGGGAGCACCCGAGGGTTCCGACCAGGGCGGCCCATACGAGGTGGGCGTCGGAGCGGTCGACGTCGAGGCTGATCACCGTGCCCAGAAGAGCGAGGCCCGCGGTGAGCTGCCCCTCGGGGGTGAAGCGCTCGTAGAGCCTGAAGAGGGGCAGGAGCACCCGGCCGGTGCGGGAGCGTCGGAGGCGCTCGCGGTCCTCCGCGCGGCTCGGGATGAGCACGTGGTTGAGCCGCTCGAAGTCGAGGTCGGCCACCGCGTCGAGGGCCAGCCGGCGCCTGACCTTCACACCGGGACCTCTAGGCCCCTCACGATGGCGGCGATGAGTCGCTCGGGGGAGGTTCCGCCGTAGCGCGACTGGGGGGTGAGCATCACCCGGTGGGCGAGCACCGGCGCGGCGAGGGCCTGCACGTCGTCGGGCGTGACGTGGTCGCGGCCCGCGATGAGCGCCCTCGCCTGGCAGGCGCGGAAGAACGAGAGCGCCCCTCGGGGGGAGGCCCCGAGCGCGAGGTCGGCGTGGTCGCGCGTGGCCGTGACGACACGCAGCAGGTAGCGGGCGACGGGCTCTCGGACGAGCACCTCGTGCACCGCAGCCTGGAGCGCCATCAGCGAGTCGCCGTCGGCCACCGGACGCAGGTCGTCGAGGGGGTCGCGCCGCTGCCGGGCGAAGAGCATCGCGATCTCGTGGTCGGCCGAGGGGTAGCCCACGGAGAGCCGGAGCATGAAGCGATCGAGCTGGGCGTCGGGGAGGGGGAAGGTGCCCTGCGACTCGATGGGGTTCTGCGTGGCGAGCACGAAGAAGGGCTGGGGGAGCCGGTGGGTGGTGCCGTCGATGGTGGCGCTGCCCTCGTTCATGGCCTCGAGGAGCGCGCTCTGCGTGCGGGGCGACGCGCGGTTGATCTCGTCGGCGAGCAGCACGTGCGTGAAGATGGGACCGCGGTGGAAGCGGAAGGTGCCGTCGCGGGGGTCGAGCACCTGCGCGCCGAGGATGTCGGAGGGCAGCAGGTCGGGGGTGAACTGCACCCGGGTGCAGGTGACGTTGAAGCAGCGGGCGAGGGCGCGCGCGAGGGTGGTCTTGCCGACGCCGGGGACGTCCTCGATGAGCACGTGCCCGCCAGAGAGCACGCCGACGAGGAGCAGCTCGATGGCCTCCGGCCGGCCGGAGAGCACCGAGGCGAGGCGCTCGCGCAGGATCGCGACGGTGCTACGGAGGGCGGAGACTTCAGGGGTGGCGCTCATGAACGGCCCTCACGGTAGCACTGGACGCGCTGGGTGAACGCCGGAGCGAGGCGGCGCATTCTCCCGCGGAGTGGGCTCGGGTTGCCGTCGACCTCGTCCACAATGCGCCCCATGCGCGTCGCCCTCGCCCAGCTCAACCCCCGCGTCGGCGACCTCGCCCGCAACGCCGCCCTGGTCGTCGAGGCCCTCCGCGCCGCCCACGCCCAGGGCGCCGCGCACGTTGTCACCCCCGAACTCGTGCTCACCGGCGCTCCTCCTCGCGACCTCCTCCTCGATGACCGCTTCGTCGACGACGCCCTCGCGACGATCGGTACGGTGGCCGAGCGGTCGCCCCCAGGGCTCACCGCCTACGTCGGAACCATCGCCCGCGCCCCCTCCCGCACCCCTGGCCACCCGGGGCTCTACAACGCCCTCGCGGTGATCCGCGATGGACGGGTCGTCGACACCATCCACAAGCAGCTCCTGCCCGCGTACGACGTCTTCCACGAGCCCCGGTGGTTCGTCCCGGGCGGGGGAGGCACCCTGGTGCGCGACGGCCTCGGACCGCTCCTCTGCGAGGACCTCTGGGACGACGGATACCGCACCCACCCCGGCGCGGCGCTCGTGGCCTCCGGGGCGCGGGTGCTCGCCTGCGCGGCGGCGTCGCCCTTTCGTTGGGACGCGTACCCACAGCGCCTGGCCCACGCGGCGCGACAGGGCGTCCCGGTCGCGTACGTGAACCTCGTCGGCGCTCAGGACGAGCTCGTCTTCGACGGCGGCAGCTTCGTCACCAACGCGCTCGGTCGGGTGGTTCATCGTCTGCCCTTCTTCGAAGAGGCGGTGGAGAGCTTCGACCTCGATGCGCTCGACGGCGAAGAGGCGCCCGCGCCGCCGTCCCGCGAGGAGCTCGGCTTCGGCGCGCTGGTGCTGGGGCTGCGCGACTTCGCCAGGAAGAACGGCGTGCGCCGCGCGGTGCTGGGACTCTCCGGCGGCGTCGACTCGGCACTGGTCGCGTGCATCGCGAAGGAGGCCCTCGGAGGCGCCAACGTCCTCGGGGTGGCGATGCCGACGCGCTACAACGATCCGCGCTCGACGAGCTGCGCCAGGGAGCTCGGGGCGGCGCTGGGAATACAGGTGGAGGTATTCCCCGTGGAGGCGATGGCCTCGTCGGCGTCGGGCGCGCTGGGGCCGTGGCTCGACTCGCTGGGCGCCGCGCGGCCGGGGGACACCTCTCACGAGAACATCCAGGCCAGGGTGCGGGCCATGGTGCTGCTCTCGGCGGTCAACCGCACCAGTGGGCTGCTGCTCAACACCAGCAACAAGACCGAGCTCTCGCTGGGCTACGGGACGCTCCACGGCGACCTCGCAGGCACCCTCTCGGTGATCGGCGACCTCACCAAGCCCGAGGTCTATGCGCTCGCTCGCTGGTACGACGGGGGTCGCGGAGTGATCCCGGCCTTCGTGATGGAGCGGCCGCCGAGCGCGGAGCTGCGGGAGGATCAGGTGGACCCCTTCGACTACCCGGTGGTGGCCCCGAGGGTGGAGTCGCTGGTGCAGGGCGCGCCCCTCGCGGACTGGGACCCGGCCGACCGGGCGGCCACCGAGCGCACGGTGCGCCTCGCGGAGCACAAGCGCTGGCAGTCGGGCGTGGTGCTGAAGGTGAGCGAGCGGGCCTTCGGGACGGGTCGGATGATGCCCATCACGCGGGTTCGGTGAGTGCGCGCTACGCCCGCTCGATGCGCACGGTGGCGGGCTCCTCGGACTCGGCCTCGCTCCTCGGGCGCACCGTGCGGGGATCGCTCCCCGGGAGCCCGTCGAGGCGTAGCGCCGAGAGCGCGTCGATGAAGTCCTCGGCCCGCTGGTAGCGGGCGTCGGCGCTCCTCGCCATGGCCTTCATCACCACGTCGACCAGCGCCTCGGGCAGCGACGGGACCCGAGAGCGCAGCGGCACCGGCGCGCCGCTGCACGCCTTCATCAGCACCTCGGGGATGGTGGTCCCCTCGAAGGGCAGGGCCCCGCTCAGCATCTGGTAGAGCATCACCGCGGTGCCGTAGAGGTCGACGCGGTGGTCGATCTGCGCCGGGGTGAAGACCTGCTCCGGGGACATGTAGTAGGGCGTGCCGAGGGTGGTCCCGGCGGGCGTGAGCGGCGAGCTCCGCTGCTCGAAAAGCAGCTTGCTGGTGCCGAAATCCAGCACCACCGCCTGCTCTCCTCCCCCCTCCATCCTCCGCAGGAACACGTTGCCCGGCTTCATGTCCCGGTGCACCACGCCGTGCGCGTGGGCCACGCGAAGTCCCTCCAGCACCTCCATCGTCAGCGCCACCGCCCTCGCCGGGGAGAGCACCCGCTCCGCCTCCAGCGCCGCCTGGAGCCCTCGGCCCTCCAGCAGCTCCATCACCAGGTAGGCCGTGCCGTCGGGGGCGATGCTGCACTCCCAGGTCTGCACCAGGTGGGGGGAGCGCATCGCGCTCGCGGCGTTGGCCTCGCGCACGAAGCGCTCCAGCGCGTCGTCGCGGTCGGGCAGCTCGGGCTTGAGCAGCTTGATCGCCACCGCCTCGCCGCCGGGCTGACGGCGGGCGCGGTAGACCGTCCCCATGCCCCCGCCGCCGAGGAGACGCTCGATCTCGTAGCGGCCGATGCTCGCGCCGCAAGGGCCGTCGCGGGTCGACGTGCCGAGCGCGGGACAGGAGGAAACGTCCGCCGGGTGCTCCGCCCCGCACGCTCTGCAGTACGCCATCGCGACGGCAGTATACCCTCCGGCGGCCTCCGCCCGAACGCCACGATGAACCCCACCGCCATCCCACTCCGTGCCCAGCTCCTGCGCGTCCGGCTGCCCAGCGGGCGCGCGCTGCTGATCCCCGTCGCCGACCCGAGGCACGCGCTCGTCCACGAGGACGCCGACGCCCTCCTGGAGGCGCAGCTCTTCCTCTCCGAGTGGCTCCGCACCCAAGCCCCCTCGGTGGTCGCTCGCTTCGTCGCCAACCCCGACGCCCGCGTCGAGCTCGTCCCCGTCGCCCTCACCCGCGAGGACCTCCCCCGCCGCTTCCGCGACCCGGTCACCGCCGGCGTCACCTGCGTCGTGCTCCCCGACGGCGCCCGCTCCTGGGTGCTCGTCGCCCCGCTCGGAACGGTCGTCCACGTCGCCCCCGGCGAGTCCGTCGCCGAGACCGTCGGCGCCGAGGTCGCGCTCCTCGTCGACGCCTGGGAGCTCTCCCCCGCCCGACGCCTCGAGCTCTTCCCCTACGCCGACAGCGAGCTCGTCCACGTCGACCTCCTCGTCGAGCGGAGGCAGGGCGCAGGCGCACCCGGCGAGCGCGCAGGCGACCTCGCCCGCGCGGAGGAGAAGACCGCCGCCCTCGAGGCGCTGCGCTCCGTCGCCACCGCCCTCCACGACCAGGACGCGCCCGTCTCTCTCTCGCACCGCGACGACGCCCTGCGGATGCTCTCGGCCCTGCTCGACGGGGCGCAGCGGCAGTCGGTGCTGCTCACCGGCCCGTCGCTCGTCGGCAAGTCGGTGCTGCTCCGCGCCTGGATCGCGCAGCGCAAGGCCGAGGGGCGATCACCCCTGGTCTTCCTGACGAGCGGGGCGCAACTCCTCGCAGGGATGAGCGGGCTCGGTCAGTGGGAGGAGCGGCTGCGCAAGCTCCTCGACGCGGCCGAGCTCCTCGACGCGGTGCTGGTCTTCGACAACCTCGGCGAGCTGCTCACCGACCGCCCCACCGGCGGCGTCAACCTCCCGGCCGCCCTGCGCCCCGCGCTCGAAGAGGGCAGGGTGCGCCTCGTGGGAGAGCTGCGCGACGAGCTCGTCGACGCCGCCGACCGCCACCACGGCGGCTTCCTCGGCAACTTCACCCGGGTGCGCCTCGACGCCCTCAGCGCCTCGCAGACCCTCGACGCCCTGCGCGAGGGCATCACCCTCGACGCGCGCTCTCGCCCCGACCGCGCGGCGCTCACCCCCGAAGGGGCCGAGACCCTCGTCGAGCTGGCGACCCGCTACATGGCCTACGACGCCTTCCCGGGGAAGGCCTTCCGGCTGCTCGACGAGCTGCGCGCGGTGGTCGAGAGCGACCGCGACCTCAGCCGCGCCGACGCCCCGACCATGGACCGCGAGCTGGTGCAGCGGGCCTTCAGCCGGCAGAGCGGGATACCGCCGTTCATCCTGAGGGACGACCTCGCCATGGGCGTCGAGGAGGTCACCGCGACGCTGCAGGGCAGGCTCGTGGGGCAGCTCGCGGCGGTGCGCGCGGTGGCGCAGACCCTCGGGGTGGTGAAGGCCGGGATGCAGCGAGGAGGGCGGCCGCTGGCCTGCCTGCTCTTCGTGGGCCCGACAGGGGTGGGCAAGACCGAGCT
Source organism: Deltaproteobacteria bacterium (assembly GCA_016704445.1). Classification (GTDB taxonomy): domain Bacteria; phylum Myxococcota_A; class Polyangia; order Polyangiales; genus SCUS01. Next base: position 183,134 of record JADJAE010000016.1, on the reverse strand, counting down.
CGCCCGCGCCGCGGCGCACCTGCTCTACGGCAGCGACGAGCGGATGATCCGCTTCGACATGAGCGAGTACACCGACCTCGAGGCCGCCGACCGGCTCATCCGGGGGACCCACGGCGCCGAGGGGCTGCTCACCCGCCGCATCCGCGAGCAGCCCTTCGGGGTGCTGCTGCTCGACGAGGTGGAGAAGGCCCACCCCGCGGTCTTCGACCTGCTGCTCCAGGTGCTCGGCGAGGGGCGGCTCACCGACGGCCGGGGGCGCACCGCGTACTTCCACAACGCCATCATCGTGATGACCAGCAACCTCGGCGCGACCGGGGCGCGCGAGCCGGTGGGCATCGCCGCGGCGCCGCTCGACCTCGCGGCCCACTACCTCCGCGCCGTGGAGCGCAGCTTCCGACCCGAGTTCATCAACCGCCTCGACCGGGTGGTGCCCTTCGACGCGCTCGGCCCCGCGGAGGTGCGCGCCGTCGCGGCGATGGCCGTCGCGAAGCTCGGCGTCCGGCGGGGATTGCACGGCAGCGAGGCCACGCTCTCGGTCACCGACCGGGCGCTCGACCACCTCGCGGCCCAGGGTTACTCCCACCGGTATGGCGCCCGCGCCATGCGACGCCACCTCGAGGACCACCTCGTGGCCCCGCTCTCCCGCGTGCTCGACGACCGGCTCGACCCGGGCGCCGCGCTCTCGGCCGTGCGGGTGTCGGTGCCCGACGAGGTCCCGGAGACCAGAGCGCCCGGTCAGCGCACCGAGGAGACCGTCGACGGGCTGCGCTTCGAGCTCTGGAGCGCGGCGCGCAGGCTGAGGGCCGAGATGTCCGAGCTCCAGGGGGTGCTCGCGGCGCACCGCCGCTGGGTCGACGCCGCAATGCAACTGCCGCGCGTCGACGCGATTCGCAGCCAGCTCGAGCACCTGAGGGCGCAGCTCTCGTACCGGGCGAGCGCCGCCGGGGCGGCGAGCGCGCGAGGCGAGGTGACCGCGCTGCAGCGGGAGCACCACCGGCTCGACGCCCACTGGACGGCGCTCACCACCCTGCAGCGTGAGCTGTGGACCCTGGAGGAGCTGGCGCTCGACCCCGCGGTCGACCGCGACGGGGCCAGGGGGCTGAGGGACGACGCCCGTGCGGTGCGGGAGCGCTACGAGGCCGCGCTGGCCTGGGCGATCCTCTCGTCGGTGACGGGGCGCAACGCGGCGGTGCTGCTGGTCTCGGAGATCGACGACACCCGGGGGCTCGAGCGCTGGCTCGCGGCCCTCGACGAGCTGGCGACGGCGCGGCGGTGGACCGTCGACGCCCACCTCCAGGGGATGGTCGCGCAGCGGGAGGACGAGTGGCCCGCCGACCGCCGGTGGGGCCCGCCGAGGAGGCTGCGCGCGGTGCTCGACCTCCTTCGCGACGAGGGCGAGCGCGACGCCCGGAGCGTGCTGCTGCTGGTCGAGGGCGTCGACGCGGGGGTGCTGCTGGCCCTGGAGGCGGGCGTGCACCTCTGGCGCGAGGGCAGCGTGCGCTCGGCGATCGAGCTGCGGCTGCTCACCCGCTCGGACTCCATCGGCGAGAAGCAGTGGTCCCACCCCTCGCTCGTCCCCCCGAAGCCCACGGAGTTCGAGGCGCACCAGAAGCGCTCCCCCGCCCGGCTGGTGCTTGCCGGAGAGCGGGTGATGGTGCCGGGAGGCCGCAGCGTGGCCCTGGAGGGAAGGCACCCGCTGGCGATCATCGAGCGGGTGGCCTGCCAGCACCTCGTGGCGCTGGAGCTCGACGAGGGCGCACCCCCCCTCGAGGAGCTGATGGAGGGCCCGCTAGACAGCGAAGAGTGATGTATCTTCGCGCCGGGCCCACAGTCACATACCCCGTCACTTCCAGCTCAGGAGGGTGAGTTGCCCATTCCGACGTTGCCTCAGGACGACGCGTTCCCGACGATTCGCAAGCAGCTGCTCGCGCTGCGCCGCGACGAGCGCCGCTACGACTACTCCTCCCCGGTCGGCGTCGCCTGCCTGGCCGAGCTCCAGCTCGCCGACAAGCCAGGCCCCGACTACCTGCTCGCGATCGCCCGCTCCAACGCCGCGGTCTCCGATCACCACGTCGGGCAGAGGGTCGTCGGCTTCCGCGACTCGAAGACCGCCGCGCCCGTGCAGGTCGGCCTCTACGCCGCCATGAGCGCCGTCGAGGCCGCGCGCTCCTTCTGGGACGCCACCACCACCGCCGCCGCGAACACCGCGCGCCGACCCTCGGCCTCCCTCGACGAGTACGCCGACTTCACCGACGGCCTGGAGTCCATCCCCCTGGCGCAGCGCCTCCGCGAGCGGCCCTCCGAGCGGGACGCCCTCTTCGGCTGGCAGCGCCTCGGCGGCCCCAACCCCTTCGCCCTCTCGCAGCTCCGCGACGACCGCCTGCCCGACCACTTCCCCGTCCGAGAGGAGCACTTCCGCCGCGCCCTCTCCGCGCTCTGCCCCGACGGCTCGCCGGGCGACTCGCTCTCCCGCGCCCTCTCCGAGGGACGGATCTTCCTCTCCGACTGCGCCGCCCTCGACGGCATCGCCACCACCCAGAACCAGGGCCGACAGAAGTACACCGCCGCCGCCATGGGGCTCTTCGTCCGCCCCCTCGACCGCTCCACGGCGCTGCTGCCGGTGGCGATCCAGTGTGGCCAGACGCCCTCCGCCGCGACGCCCCTCTTCACGCCCGCCGACGGCTGGCGCTGGCGCATGGCGCAGTCCTTCCTCTCGCTGGGCGAAGGGAGCATCCACGAGGCCGCCGAGCACCTCGGGCTCACGCACCTCCTCGTCGAAGCCTTCGCCGTCTCCGCGCGGCGCAACCTCGCCTCCGCGCACCCGCTCACGGCCCTGCTCGAACCCCATTTCGAGCACACCCACTTCATCAACTACACCGCGCGCCACAGCCTCATCGCCGACGGCGGAACCCTCGACCAGCTCATGCCGCAGCCCATCGCCGCGACCCGCGCGCTGGTCGCCTCGGCGCTCTCGACCTTCGACGTGGGCGCCGGCGACCCGCGCTCCAGGCTGCGCGCCCTCGGCCTGCTCGACACCGACGCGCTGCCCGAGTGCCCCTACCGCGAGGACGCCCTCCCCCACTGGGACTCGCTCCACCAGTGGGTGGGCGATTACCTGCGGCTGTATTACCGCGACGACGAGGCGGTCTCCGCCGACCCGGAGTTGCAGTCCTTCGTGGCCGAGCTCTCGGCGCAGGACGGCGGTCGCCTCCGCGGCGTCCCGGAGGTGCGCACTGTCGACGCGCTCACCTCGCTGGTCACCCTGGTGATCTTCACCGCCTCGGTGCAGCACGCCGCCGTCAACTTCCCGCAGTACCCCTTCATGGGCTACGTGCCGGGCATCCCCGCGGGCCTCTACGCGCCTCCCCCGACGCTCGACACGCCCGACGCCGAGGCCTCGCTCCTGGCCGCGCTCCCGCAGTCCGACCTCGCGGTGCTCCAGGCCTACACGGTGTACCAGCTGTCGGCGATCCGGCTCGATCCGCTCGGGGCCTACGCGCCCTTCGCCGACCCGCGGGTCAACGCCCCCCCTCGCCGCGCTGCGCGCGCGCCTCGCCTCGCTGGAGTCCGCCATCGGCGAGCGCGAGGCCTCCCGCCTGCTGCCCTATCCCTACCTCCTCCCCTCGCTCGTCCCCGCCTCGATCATCATCTGACCCGACCGCGCACCCGGAGCCCCCGCGATGAACCTCTCCCTGCCCCACGACGACGCCGCCCCCGAGGCCCGACGCGCCGCGCTCGCCGCCGACCGCGAGGTGTGGCGCTTCGACCCGACGCAGCGCGGCCTCCCCCTCGCGGCGAAGGTCGACTCCGAGAGCTACTCCATGGCCTTCGGCCTGCGCTACGTCGAGACCAGCACCATGCTCGCGGCCACCCGCGCCGCGGCCCTCGACCCCGGCTGGGCGCGAGCGCCAGGGCCTCCAGGCGGTGCCGCCGCGCCTGGACGGCCCGCCCAGGAGGGGGGGGTCACCCGCGCGGGGATGGTCTCCGTGCGCTCGATCGATCACTACGACGCGCTCTTCGACACCCTCCCCTCGCCGGCGTACCGGGCGTGGGCCCAGGACGACGGCTTCTTCGCCTGGCAGCGCCTCGCGGGCTGCAACGCCACGCACATCCGCCGCCAGCGCGAGGCCGACCCGCGCTTCCCCGTCACCGACGCGCAGCTCCGGGCCGCCGTCGGAGAGGGCGACTCGCTCGACCGTGCGCGCGCCGAGGGGCGGCTCTTCGCGCTCGACCTGAGCGCCCTGCACGGCATCCCCCAGGGCGCGACCCAGGGCCGCGCCCGCTACTCCAGCGGCGTGCTCGCCCTCTTCGTCCGCGCCCTCGACGGGAGCTTCCGCCCCGTGGCGATCCAGGGCTCTCCGGTCGCCGGCTCCCCCATCGTCACGCCCGCCGACGGCGAGCGCTGGCGCCACGCGAAGCTCGACGTGCAGGTGGCCGACAGCGTCTGGGCCGGGGCCGTGATGCACCTCGGCTTCCACTCTCTCTCCGCGGCCTTCCAGGTGTGTGCGGCGCGCGAGCTCGCGCCCAACCACCCGCTGCGGCGTCTGCTGTGGCCGCACTTCGAGATGACCACCGCCGCCAACGAGACCATGAAGGACGCGGTCATCGGCCCGGGCGGCTTCTTCGACGAGCTCATGGCCCCGACGCGAGAGGCCGCCGTCGACCTCGCGGTGCGCGGCCTCCGCGAGCGCCCGCTCGGCGACCGGGCCCCGTGGCGCGACCTCGCCCTCCGCGGCGCCGACGACGCTGTTCGCTGCCCGAGTACCCCTACCGCGACGACGGCCTGCCCGTGGCGTGGGCCCTTCGCCGCTGGGTCTCGGCCTACCTCCGGCTCTGGTACCGCGACGACGCCGACCTCGCGAGAGACGCCGAGCTCGTCGCCTGGCACCGGGCCCTGAGCGCCCCCGACGCCCCGGGCCTCACCGACGTCCCCTCCATCGGGCGCATCGACGACCTGATCGACCTGGTGACCACCTTGATCTTCCAGAGTCACCGTCGGGCACGCCGCGGTCAACTACGCGGGCTACGACCACTACGCGTGGCCCGAGACCTTCCCCACCGCGCGCTGGGCCCCTTCGCCCGACGCCGACGCCGCGCTCACCGAGGAGGACTACCTCCGCGCCCTCCCTCCCGTCGGGGTCGCCGACCGGATGCTCGACCTCACGCTCCCGCAGCGGCAGCTACGGATGAACACCCTCGGCGCCTACCCCAACGGGTGCTTCGACGACCCGCGGGTGCCGAGCCTCCTGTCGCGCGCTGCGCCGACGGGCTCGAAGCCATCGACGCCGTCCACCGCGGCCCGCGACGCCGCCCGCCGCTGGAACTTCCCCTCCCTGCGCCCCTCCCGCCTCGCGCAGTCGATCCACGTCTGAAGCTACGCCCGAGAGGAGAGCGCCATCACCGTGTACGAGCACGCCGAAGTTCTGCACGAAGGGCCGCACAACCGGGTCACGCGCGCCTGGCGCCTCGCCGACCGGCTGCCGGTGGTGATCAAGCAGCTCCGGGGCGCCTGGCCCGGGCCCCGCGAGCTCGCGCGCTTCCGACGCGAGTACGACATGCTCGCCTCCCTCGACGGAGCGGGCGCGCCGAAGCCCATCGCCTTCGAGCTCCACGACGGCGTCGCGCAGATCGTGATGGAGCAGCTCCCGGGCGTCTCCTGAGGCCTGCCCTCGTCGGGCCGCCGCTCGGCGTGGCGGAGTCCCTCACCCTCGCGCTGCGCATCGCCGAGGCCGTCGAGCGCGTCCACGCGCGGGAGGTGCACCACCGGGACATCAGCCCCTCCAACGTGCTCGTCGACCTCCCGTCCCGCGCGGCCTGCTTGATCGACTTCGGGCTCTCCTCCCGGGTGACCCACGGCGTCGCGGGCCCGCGGCCCCTCTCCTCCCTGGAGGGCACTCCCGCCTACCTCGCGCCCGAGCAGACCGGCCGGATGAACCGCGCCGTCGACGCCCGCGCCGACCTCTACGCCCTCGGCGCCACCCTCTACGCCCTCTTCTCCGGCCGCGCCCCCTTCGTGTGCGCCGACCTGCTGGAGTACGTCCACGCGCACCTCGCCCGCGAGCCCATCGCCCTCTCCGCCGAGGCCCCGGAGCTTCCCCGGCAGGCCGCGGAGATCGTGATGACGCTGCTGCGCAAGCGCCCCGAGGAGCGCTACCAGAGCGCCGCGGGCGTGGTGCTCGACCTGCGCCGCTGCCTCGACGCCCTCGCGCGCGGGACCGACCCGGAGGGCGCCGCCCTCGTCGGCCGCGGGCTCGCCGCGCGACCTGAATTCCCGCAAGACCTCCACGGACGCGAGCCCGAGCTCGCGCGGCTCACGGCGGTCTTCGACGACGTGGTGCGCGGCGCGCGCGGAGTCGCCCTCGTCTCGGGCGAGCCGGGCATCGGCAAGACCTCCCTGGTGTTCGAGCTCCAGCAGCCCGCCACCGTGGCGGGCGCCCGGGTGCTCCAGGGGAAGTTCGACCAGTACACCCGGGATGTTCCCTTTGCGGCGCTGGCGCAGGCGCTCGATGGCTTCTTCACCGACGCGCTCTCCGAGACCCACGACGCCGTCGACGCCTGGCGCTCCCGGCTGCTCTCCGCGGTGGGCCCCAACGGCAGGGTGCTCACCGATCTGGTCCCCGGCGCCGGGGCGCTGCTGGGCCCGCAGCCCCCGGTCGAGGAGCTCGGCCCCACCGAGGCCGAGCAGCGCCTCCAGGAGACCTTCCGCCGGGTGATCGGCGCCGTCGCGGGCCGTGGCCACGCGGTGGTGCTCTTCCTCGACGACCTCCAGTGGGCCGACCTCCCCTCGCTGCGCCTCCTGGAGACGCTCTTCCGCGACCCCTCGCTCGGCCACCTGCTGCTCGTCGGCGCCTGGCGCGACACCGAGGTCGACGCCTCGCACGCCCTCGGGCCCACCCTCGACGCCCTGCGCGCCTCGGACGCCCGCGTCGAGGCGCTGCACCTCGGGGCCCTCCGGCCCGCCGACTGCGAGCGCATCCTGGGGCACGCGCTGCACGTCGCCCCCACGGAGGCGCGCGAGCTCGCGGAGGCGCTGCACGCCAAGGCCGGCGGCAACCCCTTCTTCCTCCGTCGCCTCGTGGAGGAGCTCGGCGACACCGGCGCGCTGCGCTTCGACCGCGAGTCCCTCTCGTGGCGCTGGGACCTCGCGGCCCTGAGGGAGCGCGCGGTCACCGACAACGTGGTGACCTTCCTGCGCCGCGACCTCGAGCGCCTCTCGGGCGACGCCGCGGCGCTGCCTCTCCGCCGCCGCCTGGATCGGCGCGCGCTTCGACCTCGCGCTCCTCGGCGAGGTCACCGGGCTCTCCCCCGCGGAGCTCCTCGCCGCGCTGCGCGGGGCCATCGAGCGGCGCTTCGTGGTCCCCCTCGAGGACGACTACTGGGACGACGCCGCCGCGCTGGGGCGCAACTTCGGCTTCGCCTTCGTGCACGACCGCATCCAGCAGGCCGCCAGCGAGCTCGTCTCCACGCCCGAGACCGCGCGCACCCGCCTCGCGCTCGCCCGCGCCATGCGCCCGCCTGGGCGCGGCCGTCGCCGAGTCCGACGTCTTCCGCGTGGCCGAGCACTACAACGCCGCCGCCGAGCTGGTCGTCGACCCGGCCGAGCGCGCGGCCGTCGTCGAGGTCAACCTGGAGGCCGGGCGCCGCGCCATGCAGAGCGCCGCGTACGCCCCGGCGCACCGCCTCCTGGAGGCCGCCGCGGCGCTCGCGGGCCCCGGCGTGTGGACCCGTGACCCTGCCCTCGCGCGCTCGCTCTACCTCCTCTCGGCGAGGGCCGCGTGGCTGGTGGGCGACCTCGGCCTCATGCGTGCGCGCGTCGAGGAGCTGCGCGCGAGGCCCGGCAGCGCGGTCGAGGGCTCGACGCCGAGTGGGTGCTGATCCAGTCGCAGATCGCTCGTGGAGAGCTGCACGAGGGCATCACCGCGGCGCTCCATGCGCTGGAGGGCGTCGGGGTCTCGCTCCCCCGGCACCCCACCATCGAGCAGGTGCGCGCGGGCATCGGCGCGGCGCTCGGGGCCATCGGGGCGCGCAGCACTGACGAGCTCGCGGCGCTGCCCCTCTGCGACGATGCCGTGGAGGAGGCCGCCCGGCGGATGATGGTGGGCATCTCGTCGGCGAGCTACGTCGTGACGCCCAACCTGCTGCCGCTGCTCAGCGTCGAGCTGGTGATTCGCTCCGTGGCCCGCGGGGTGTCTCGCGAGTCGAGCTACGGCTTCGGGGTCTTCGCGCTAAGCCTCTGCGCGGGCTGGCACCTGGCGCTGGGCTACGAGTACGGGCGCCTCGCGTTCAGGCTGCTCGACCGCCTTCCCGACGCGGCCTCGGGCGGTCGCACCCGCCACGTCGTCAACCACTTCGTCCGCTCGTGGACCGAGCCCCTCCGGGACATCTACCGCGAGACCCCCGACCTCGCCCGGGCGCTCATGGACGTGGGCGACCTCGAGTACGCCGCCTGGGTGCTCGAAGCGCAGGCCGTCTACGGCTACGCCTCGGGCGTCTCCCTCGACGCCCAGTCCGCCGCCCTCGAGCGCGCGGTCGCCCTGATGCGCCAGCACAAGCTCCACGCCGCGCACGAGGCGACGATCCAGTTCGTTCAGCTGGTGCGGGGCCTTCGGGGCGAGGCCGTCGACCCGTCGCGCCTCGTGGGCGCCGACTACGACGAGGTCGCGGCGCTCGCGGCGTACCGCGCCAGCGGGTACCGCGCGGGGGCCCTGGTGCTCGCCGTATGCATGCTCTCCGCCCGGCTGATCTTCCGCGACTACGTCGGCGCCGAGGAGGCCGCGAGGCTGGCCTTCGAGTTCAGCGACGGGGCGCTGGCGATCGTCTACCAGTGCTCGATGCGGGTGCAGGCCGCGGTGGCCGTGCTCTCCTGCCTCGACGGCCTCGACGCCGACGCGCGGGCCGCCCGCGTCGACGCCGCCCGCGGCTGGCGCGCGCAGGTGGCCGCCGCGGCGAGCGCTCGGGCACAACGCCGGTCACCTCCTGGCGCTGCTCGACGCCGAGCTCGCGCGCGCCAGGGCGACGTCGGCGCCGCCATCGAGCGCTACGACGGCGCCATCGCCCGCGCCGCGGCGGGGGGCTTCGTCCACGACGAGGCCCTGGCCGGGGAGCGGGCGGCGCTCTTCCACCTGGGGCGCGGCTCTCGCCACGTCGCAAGGGCCTACCTTCAGGAGGCCCGCTTCGCCTGGCAGCGCTGGGGAGCGACCGCCAAGGTGGTGCAGCTCGACACCCTTCACGGCGAGCTGCTGGCTCCGGCGGAGCGTTCGAGCCACGCGCCGCGCACCTTCGAGCGCAGCACCGAGCTGGCGGGCGCGACGCTCGACCTGGACACCATCCTCAAGGCCTCGCAGGCGATCTCCGGCGAGGTCGAGCTCGCGGGGCTGCTCACCCGCGCGGTGCGCATCCTCCTGGAGAACGTCGGGGCGAGGAAGGCGCGTGCTGCTGCTGCGCTCCCGGGGCGTGCTGGCGATCGAGGCCGAGGGGCTCGCGGAGTCCGGCGCGGTGGAGCTGCTGGGCGGAGTGGCCTTCGAGGACGGGCAGAGGGTTCCGCCGACGATCGTGCGGAGGGTGTGGCGGCGCGGGGTGGCGGAGGTGCACGACGACGTGGCCGACGCGCCGGACTTCGCGCACGACCCCTACCTCCAGCGGGTGCGACCCCGCTCGGTGCTCTGCGCTCCGGTGCAGCACCAGGGCAGGGCGATGGGGGTGCTCTACTTCGAGAACGACCTCTCCGCCGGGGCCTTCACCGAGGCCCGGGTGCGCGTGCTGGAGGTGCTGGCGCCGCAGGTCGCCATCTCCGTCGAGAACGCCCGGCTTCACGCCGCGCAGAACCGCTTCGTGCCGTACCAGTTTCTCCGCAGCCTCGACCGCTCGGACATCGTGGAGGTGGAGATCGGCGACCACGCGCAGAAGGAGGTGTCGGTGTTCTTCTCCGACATCCGCGGGTTCACGTCGCTCATCGAGCGGCTCCCGGCGGCCGAGGCGCTGGTCTTCATCAACTCGTACTTCGCCACCGCGGAGCCCGCGATCCAGGGCCACGGCGGCTTCATCGACACCTACCTGGGCGACGGGATCATGGCCCTCTTCGACGCCGCCGGGAGCAACGCCGACGACGCCGTCGCGGGCGCGATCGCGATGCACCACGCGCTGGAGCGCTTCAACGCCGCGAGGCTCAAGCAGGGCCTGCGGTCGGTGCGCACCGGCATCGGGATCAACACCGGCACGGTGATGCTCGCCACGCTGGGCGGCGGTCGCTCGCTCAAGTGCGGGGTGGTGGGCGACGCGGTCAACCTGGCCGCGAGGGTCGAGGGGCTCACCCGTCGCTACGAGGTCGGGGTGCTGATCTCCGACGCGACGCTGGCGGCGATGCGCGCTCCCTCCCGGGTGGCGAAGCGCCGGGTGGGGAGGGTTCGGGTGAAGGGTCGGGAGCAGCCGCTCACGCTCTACGAGGTGCTCGACGCGGAGCCAGAGCGCTCCCGCGACGTGCGCCACGCCACGCTCGACCAGCACGAGGCCGCGGTGGACGCCTTCTTCGCGAGGGACTTCGCGGCCGCCCAGGCGGGCTTCGCGGACTGCCTCTCGGCCTCGCCGGAAGACCCGCTGCCGCTCTACTTCCTCAACCGGCTGAGGAGCCTCATCGCCGAGGGCGCCGCCCCCGACTGGGACGGCGTGGAGACCATGACCGAGAAGTGACCCTTCCCGATGGAGGAGGGAGAGTCACGGACAGGGGAAGAGCCGGTCGAGCGTCTCGACTGCGGCCGCGACGTCGAGGGCCTCGGGAGCGGCTGCCGTGAAGAGGGCCCCGAGGCGGTCGGCGTCCGCGGGGCTGCGCGCCCTCGCCGCGCGGTCGAGCAGCGGGGCGATGACCTGGGCGAAGGCGAGGTGCGCCGGGCGCTCGGCGGAAGAGGCGCCGGGCATCGCGAGCAGCCGTGAGCGCAGCACCGCCACCACGCCGCGGGTGAGGGCGCGGTCGAGCTGATCGCGGGCCCGCTCCCGCAGCGCCGGGTTGGTGGCAGGGGTGGCGCGGTCGAGGTCGCGCCAGCAGCGCACCGCCAGCAGGCCGTCCCAGATGCGGTCGTGGGTCGCGGGCTCCAGGGCCAGGACGTAGCGGGAGAGCGCCGCGTGACGGGCCTCGGCCCGCTGCACCCCGCCCGTGTAGTAGGCCCAGGAGGAGTCGCAGTCGGCGGTCGCCGTCGAGCAGGTGAGCGACTCCTTGTAGACCGACAGGTACAGGAACCACAGCAGCGCGGCCTCGACCCGGGCGGCCAGGACGCGCGGCGGCGCGGCGGTGGAGCCGAGCTGCCCGTCGCGGAAGCTCGCCGTGACCACGGGCAGCAGCCGGGCCGGTCCTGCGCAGTAGTCGGGGTGGGCGGAGGCCACCGTCGCGACGCGGCAGTCGTTGCCGGCCGCGGGCTGAGGGAAGTGCTCGTCGGTGCGCCTCACCAGCCGCGAGTCGAGGCCCTCGGCCTCGAGGTAGATCATCCGGGCGGCGGTGAACTCCTCCGGGCTGGGGTCCCGCGCCGGATCGAAGAAGCCCGACGGTCGACCGCCGGCCTCGTCGCGGTGGATGCGCTCGAAGGCCGTGGTGCGGGCGATCGAGCTGGTGCTCATGTCGAAGCGCACATAGAGCCCCGGGTCGCTCACGCACGAGGGCCACGAGTCCGTCGCCGACATCATCGCGCGAGGGGTGTAGTCCGTGGCCAGGGGAGCGCAGTCGGGAGCCCCCGCGTCGGAGCGGTCGTCGGCGCCGAGGTCGCTCCAGGCCTCCGGGGTCGCGTCGCGCGCCACGGCGTCGTAGCCCGCGTCGGAGGGCGTGACGGCGGGGGCGCCGGTCTCGCAGCCCGAGAGCAGGGCCACCGAGAGGCACCAGGAGCATCGGCGATTCGTGGAGGATTTCGTCGTGCGCACAGGTCTTCAGTCTCCGTGAATCGCCCTTCGGGGCGAAGAGTGGTCAGAGCCGGGTGGCGAGCGTGAAGAGCAGGCTGCGGCCGGGGCCGTTCACGCTCGAACCGTGGACCCGGTAGGGGCTGTCGAGCGCGTTCTCGAAGGAGGCGCCCACCCGGAGGTGGTCTCGCCAGCGCCATCCGGCGCGAAGGTCGACGACGGCATAGCCGGGCGTTCCTCCGGCGGGGATGCGGGCGTCGCCGAGGTCGGAGGGCGCGAGGCGCGTCTGGTCGGCGGCCCAGCGGAGGGCCGCGCCCAGGTAGATCCCGGAGGGCGCGTGGCGCCAGCGGGCCTCGACGGTGCCGTTGAGCGGGGGGATGCGAGAGAGCGGCACCCTCGGCCCCGAGGTGCCCGAGAGCGCGGGCCCGTCGCCCCACGCGTAGGCCACCGTGGCGGCGACGGAGACGCCCCTCGGGAGCAGCACCCTCGCGGCCCCTTCGGCGCCCAGCAGCACGCTGGTTCCGTCGGAGTTCACCAGTTGGAAGCGCGACCACGACGCGTCGCACTGCGGCGTCATCGCGGGGCACTCCGCGGAGGAGCGCAGCGCCCGGGTGATCGCTCCGTCGAGGGTCATCGCGTAGCCCCATGCCTCGAGCTCGAGCCACGGGAGGCGCACCCTCGCGCCGAGCTCCCAGGTCAGCGAGCGCTCGGGGCCGAGGGCGACGTTCTCGAACTGGAAGCCCGGGCCCGCCTGCTGGCGCGAAGTCAGGTCGTCGAGGTTGGGCACCCGGAAGCCCTGGTCGACGTTGACGAAGAAGCGCAGCGCGGCGCTGGGGTGCCACTCCACGCCCGCGCGTCCGAGGGCGGCCACGGCCGAGGAGTCGACGGGCTGCGTGGCGCTGGCCGCATCGCCCGCCGCCCAGGCTCCGGCCGCCGCGACCCGCGCGCCCGCGCGCACCCGCAACCGCGGACCATACGAGAGCTCGGCCTCGGTCCAGGCGCCGCCCTGCAGCATCGTCGCGCCGTCGGCGTACTGACCGCGTGCGTAGGGGCGGGTGACGCCGACGTCCGTGAAGGTGATCCACGAGGCGCTGGCGACGGCGTCGCGGTAGGCCTCGACCCCGTAGCGCAGCCGCAGCGAGAGCGGGCGGGCGTCGGTGCCCGCGAGGCGCAGCCGGGGGTGGCGGCGCGCAGCGCGACGCCGAGCGTGTCGACGTCGTCGAGGAAGCCGTTGGTGGCCGACGACAGCGGCCGGTCGAGGCGCCTCCGCTCGTGGGAGCGCTGGTAGGAGAGCACCACGTCGAGGTCGCGGACGCGCCGACCCGCGTGGCCTCGCAGGGCCGCGTAGGCCAGGGTGCGAAACTGCTCCTCGTAGCGCAGGCACTCCCGGTCGGATCCATACGCCGGCGGGCACAGGTCGGTGCGGGGCGCGTCGTACTGCCGGTAGCCGTAGACCGCCGCGACGGCCTGGAGATCGTCGCGCAGCCGCAGCACCGCGCGGGCGTCGAAGGTGCCCTCCTGGAAGCCCGTCCCTCGCTGGGTGCGCCCGTCGGGCTCGAAGTAGGGCACCGGCGGCGCTCGCCCCGTCGCGAGGTCACCGATCGCGCCGGAGGACTCCAGCGCACCGACGTCCCGGTACCCGCCTCCCACCAGCACCGCGACCGAGCGCCCGAGCTGCGCGTCGAGCTCCGCCCTCCCTCCGAGCTCCCCGTCGGCCGTGCCGTAGCGACCTCGCAGCGCGGGGTGAAGCGTGAGCCCGGAGAGCGCCGGGTCGAGCGTGGGGCTGCGGGGCGTGACCAGCACGACGCCTCCGATCGCGTCGGAGCCCCAGCGCACCGAGGCGCTGCCGCGCAGCACCTCCAGGGCCTCCACGCTCTGCGAGTCGACGGTGAAGAAGTGCTGGTTGGGCCCCTGGCGATAGACGCCGGTGTTCAGCCGCACGCCGTCGAACATCAGCAGCACCTGCTGGCCCGTCACGCCGCGCACGAAGGGGCTCGCCTGGCCGTGCGCCGTCTGCTGGATGGTGACGCCCGGCACGAAGCGCAGCGCCCCGGGAGGGGAGCGGGGCGCGCGCTCCTCGAGGTCCTCGCGGGTGACCTCGCCGCGGCTGCGGCCGCGGGTCTCCCTGGAGCTGCGCGGTTGCGCACCAGGGCTGCGCCGCCCTCGAGGTCCTGCGCCTGGAGCGAGCGAGCGGCGGCGAGGAGCGCGAGCGCCGGGAGCCGCGCAGCCCGACGCGACGGTGACGAACGGACCTTCACTGGTACGCGAGGATCGTCCCCCAGTAGCCGACGACGGTGACCCGCCGGTCGTCGCTCGCGGCGACGGCGGTCAGGTCGTCGCCGGTGCCCACCGGGAGCGAGCGCCAGTGGGCGCCGTGGTCGCGCGAGTGCACCACGCGGCCCGCGAGCCCGACGGCCCAGACGTCCGCTCCCGCCCCGGTGACCGACACCAGGGTCTCCTGAACGGGCGCGTCGACGCGCGTCCAGCGCAGCCCGTCGGTGCTGCGGATCACCGCGCCCTCGCGGCCGACGGCGTACACCTCGTCGGCGTCGCCCCAGAGCGCGAAGAGGTCCCCCTCGACGCCCGACTCCACGGCCTGCCAGTGCGCGCCTCCGTCGGCGGTGTGCATCAGCGCGCCGCGCATCCCGCAGATCCACGCGTGGCCGTCGTCGCGGCCCCAGACGCCCATGAACCCGCGGCCGTCGCTCGCGGTCACCGGCGCCCAGCGCTCTCCCCCGTCGGTGCTGCGCAGCACCACGCCGCCGCGGCCCACGATGAGCCCCGCGCCGCGCGATCCCAGCCACACCGCCGAGAGGATCTTGTCGTCGATCGGCGGCACCAGCGTCCAGGCGCGGCCCTGGTCCTCGCTGCGGAGGATGGTCCCGTTGTCGCCCACCACGACCAGGGTCCCGGCGCCGTCGCCCGCGATGCCCGAGAGGTTGACGTTCATGCCCGAGGGCATGCGCTTCCAGCCCAGGGCCGGATCGCGGCAGAGGATCACTCCACCCGCCCCCGCGGCGCACGCCACGCCGTCGCGCCCCCTCCACACGGCGTGGAGCGAGCCGCGGGGCCCTCCCAGGCGAGCGCGCCACGGGGCGTCGCCCGAGCGCTCGGTGATCACCCCGCGGGGCCCCACCGCGACCATCTCCCGATCGCGCGCTGCGAGCGCGACGAGGTCGGAGGTGGTGTCGCTGCCCTCCCGCATGAACTGCACCCCGTCGCGCGCGTGCAGCAGCGCCCCGGAGGCGCCCGAGACGTAGACGTCGCCGCGGCCGCGGCCGGTGACGGCGAGGAGGTCCTCGGTGACGCTGCGAGGGAGGATGGTCCAGCGGGAGCCGGCGTCGTTGGAGACCAGGATGGTGCCACCGGCGCCCACCACGTAGGCGTCGTCGGGGCCGCTCGCCCACACGCCAGTGAGCGAGGTGGTGAGGCCGGTCTCGACCCGCGCCCACCGCGCGCCGCCGTCCGTCGAGCGGAAGACAGCGCCCCCTCGCCCGGCTGCGAGCGCGAGGCGCCCGTCGGTCCATGCCCCGAAGAGGTCGGCGTCTGGGGGGGAGGCCGCCGGGGTCCAGCGGACTCCGTCGTCCGAGCGCAGCGCCGCGCCGCCCGCGCCGACGACCAGCACCCGGCGGCCCGCGGACGTGACCGACCAGAGATCCGCGGCGGTGCCAGAGCGGACCCGCTGCCAGGACGCGCCGTGGTCGGCCGAGCGCAGGATGAGGCCTCGCGCGCCGACGACCACCACGCCCTGGTCGGTGCACGCGACGCCGTGCAGGTCGCCTCGCTCGCCGGTGCGCACCGGGCGCCAGGCGCCGCGGGCGTCGCGGGTGAGCACGGTGCCGTGCTGCCCGACGGCGAATGCCCGGCCGCCGCGCTCGATGCACGTCGCCGCGAGTCGGTTGCCCTGCGGAACAGGGTTCTCCCAGCGCCACGAGCGCCCCGCCGGAACGGGGCGGCGCCGACACGCGGCGGAGCTGAGGAGGATGAGCGCGAGGAGGAGTCGGGAAGGAGGAGTCACGACGGCGGGAGCGGATTCAGCGGGGGCAGCGCCAGCCGAGGTTGAACGACTGAAGCAACGGGGTGCCGCCGCTCTCGGCGGCCTGCAGCGAGATGGTCAGCCGGAAGTGCCTCGCCGGCGCGACCCCTGCGGCCACGAAGGCGGCTGCGGCGTTGGTGGGCGAGGTGTCGCGCGGGGCGAGGGCGAGGGTCACGGGCGTGGCCGCGCCGAGGGCCCCGGTGGTGCTCGCGGAGCGCGCCGCGAAGCTGATGGTGGTGCCCGCCGGGGTGGTGGAGTTCCAGGTGAAGGTGGTCAGGAGCGGGGCGTCGCAGCCGAGGTCGATGGTCTCCTCGTAGGTGCCCTGGGCGATGCTGACGCGCCGCACCGAGCCGGTGAAGTCGGAGTACGAGTAGACCTGGTTGGCGCCGAAGAGCACCACCGAGGAGTTGGTCTCGGGCGAGTACCGGATCAGCGCCGACGGGGCGAGGTAGTGGGCGAGCCACACGTTGCCCACGCGGTCGACGCCCACCGCCGAGGGGCCGTTGAAGTTGCCCGGCATCGGCACCCGGGTGATCGCCGAGCCGGGGATCGTCCCGCCCGGGACGAAGGCGTTGGAGTCCCAGTAGAGGAGGCCGCCGGAGAGGCTGTCGCCGGGGGTCGCGTAGGTCATCCACACGCGCCCGTCGGCGCCGATGGTGATGCCGCGCCCGGAGGTGCCGGTGCCGGTGACGAAGCCCGTGGTGTCGACGCGGGTCCAGGAGTTGAGCGCCGGGTCGTAGGCGATCGCGTCGCGGCACGACCAGCCCGCGAGCCACACCCTCCCCCGCCCGTCGGAGGTCATCCCGTAGGCCCCGACGCAGCTCGCGATGCGGCGGGAGAGGGGGTACGGAACCACCGCGCCCACCGTGAGCCCGATGGTGTCGACGGACTGCAGCGCGCCGTTCTCGAGGGTGCCCACCCAGAGGCGACCGTCGCGGGTCACGACCATGGCGTAGGGGTTCACCGAGAGGGGGTAGGTGCCGAGGGTCGCTCCGGTGCGCGGGTTGAGCCGGTACGCCGCGCGGGTGTTGTACCCGCCCACCCAGATGTAGCCGAAGGGATTGGCGGCGTCGCCGCGGTCGGTGGTGATGGCGCGCAGCACGGCGTCGGTGGGGCCCACGTTGGTGGTCCAGAGCACGCACTCGTCTTGCCCGTAGGGGCGCACGTCGGCGGGGCCGCTCGACGTGTCGATCATGCCGTTGCCGTTGCGGTCGATGCAGTTGACGCGCTCGGCGGCGAGCTTGGTCACGCTGCCCTGCGTGGCGAAGCCGCGGCTCGCCACGTAGGCGTCGCCGTTGCCGTCGACCACCACCCGGCTCGGCATGTTGCAGCCGTTGTTGTAGCAGCAGAGCCCGCGGCACTCGCCCGACGAAAGGCCCACCCGGTAGCGCGCGACCTCGCGCTGCCCCGCGGCGTCCCACTTGCCGATGGTGCTCTCGCCGGTGTTCACCACCCACAGGAAGTCGAGGTTGGTCGTGGTGGACATCCCGCTCACGATCAGCCCCGTCGCCGGGCTGGACGCGGTGCCCCGCTGCCCCGCCCCGTCGAAGGGAGCGCCGCCGACGCCCACGGTGCGGTCGCGGCACTCGAGGTCGCAGCCGCCGCAGGTGTTGCGGATGTCGTTCTCGCAGCCGTTGGACGGATTGGAGTCGCAGTCGCGGAAGGGCGCCGTGCACGACGCCACGATGCAGGCCCCGGCCGAGCAGCCGGGCGTCCCGTTGGCCGTCACGCACGCGTTGCCGCAGCGGCCGCAGTTCGCGACCGTCACCCGGAGGTCGGCCTCGCAGCCGTTGTTGGGGTTGCCGTCGCAGTCGGCGAAGTTGGGCGCGCAGGCGAAGCCGCAGACGCCCCCGGTGCAGCTGATGGTGGCGTTGGCGCGCGACGGGCACGCGGCGCCGCAGCGGGCGCAGTTGCTGAGGTCGGTGTTGAGGTTGCGCTCGCAGCCGTCGGTGCGGTCGGCGTTGCAGTCGGCGAAGCCGGGCGAGCACGTCTGCACGCAGCGCCCCCCGTTGCAGCTCGCCGACGCGTTGTCGTAGGGGCCGCACGCGCTGCCGCAGCCGCCGCAGTTGTCGGGGTCGAACTGCGTGTTGGTGCAGGCGCCCGAGCACGCCGTCTGCGCGGGACTGCACGAGGCCGCGCAGACGCCGCCGGTGCACACCTGGCCCGCGCCGCAGGCGGTGCCGCAGGCGCCGCAGTGGGCCCGGTCGGTCTGCAGGTCGCGGCACGAGCCCGAGCAGCTGGAGAGCCCCGCCACGCAGGAGAGCTGGCAGGCGCCCGCGCTGCACACCTGGCCCGAAGGGCAGGCGGTGCCGCAGGCGCCGCAGTTGGCCCGGTCGGTCTGCAGGTCGCGGCACGAGCCCGAGCAACTGGAGAGCCCGGCCACGCAGGAGAGCTGGCAGGTGCCCGCGCTGCAGACGAGGCCCTCGGCGCAGGCGGTGCCGCAGGCGCCGCAGTTGGCGCGGTCGGTCTGCAGGTCACGGCACGAGCCCGAGCAGTTGCTGAGGCCGGGGCCGCAGGAGACCTGGCAGCGGCCCGCGCTGCACACCTGGCCCGCGGGGCAGCTGGTGCCGCAGGCGCCGCAGTTGGTCACGTCGGTCTGCAGGTCGCGGCAGGAGCCCGAGCAGTTGTTGAGCGCCGCCACGCAGGACACCTGGCAGGCGCCCGCGACGCAGACTTCGCCGGAGGCGCAGGTGGTGCCGCAGGCGCCGCAGCCCTCGCGGTCGTTGCGCAGGTCGCGGCAGATGCCGCTGCACTCGGTGAAGCCCGCGCCGCACATCGTCTGGCAGGTGCCGCGCACGCAGAACTGGCCCACCGCGCAGGTGTTGTCGCAGCCGCCGCAGTGGCGGACGTCGTTGGAGGTGTCGACGCAGGTCTCGGTGCCCGCGTCCCCAGCGGGGCAGCGCACCCGGAGCTCGGCGCAGCTCACCCGGCAGCGGCCCTCGAAGCAGCCGAAGCCCTCCTGGCAGGCGGCGCCGCACGCGCCGCAGTTGGCGCGGTCGCTCTGCAGGTCGGCGCAGTAGCGCAGGCTCCCCGCGTCGCCCGAGGCGCCGGTGCACTCGGTGCTCGTGCCCGTGCACATGAAGGTGCACGCGCCGTTGGAGCAGACCTGGTCGGTGCCGCAGGCCATCCCGCAGGCGCCGCAGTTGGCCCGGTCGGTCTGCGTGGCGACGCAGCGCAGCCCCGCGCCCCCGTCGCCGCCGCCCGCGCAGAGGCGCTCGGTGCGCGCGCAGTCCGGAACGCACGCGCCGGTCTGGCAGACCTGGCCCGCGGCGCAGGCGATGCCACAGCCGCCGCAGTTCGCGCGGTCCGCGCTCGGGTCGACGCAGCGCCCGACGCAGGAGGCGAGCGGCGACGGGCACGCGGCGCCGCTGTCGACGCCGATGTCCGCGACGGCAGCGTCCTGGGCGCCTCCCACGACGGAGTTTCCGGTGCAGCCCAGGAGGGCGGAGAGCGCGAGCGCGGAGGCCAACCAGAGTATCGATCTGCTCATCGCCGCGCATCATAGGCCAGGGACGCGCCGCAGCGGGACACCCCCTCCGCGAGTTTCGATGGCGGCCCCACGCACGAGCTGCGGCTGACGGGCGCCGCTCCGCTTGCCTATAGTGCCGCGGATGTTCTCACGGCCATGGGCGTTCATCCGTCGGGTGTTTCACGCCTTCCGGCACAACCAGGGGATGCTGCTCTCGGGCGCGGTGGCCTACTACACGCTGCTCTCGATCGTCCCGCTGATCGTGGTGCTCCTCGCGGTGCTCTCCCACTTCATGGACCGTCGCCGCCTCCTCGACGTGGTCACCGAGAACCTCGAGCTGGTGATCGACGGCCAGGCGCGGGTGGTCACGGCGCAGGTGGCGGCCTTCCTCGACGCCCGCGAGGTGGTCGGCGTCGTCAGCGGCGTGGTGCTGCTCTTCTTCAGCAGCATGGCGTTCACCATGCTGGAGAGCGCCATGCAGGTGATCTTCTTCCACCGCGTGGTGGAGCGGCGTCGGCACCCGCTGGTCTCGGCGCTGATCCCCTACGCCTTCATCGTCGTGCTCGGCGTCGGCCTCGTGCTGGTCACCGGGATCAGCGGCGCCCTCGACGTCCTCTCCCACAACAGCGTCCGCGCGCTGGGCCGCACCTTCTCCCTCGCTCGCCTCCCTCACCTGGCGCTGCACGGCCTCGGCATCGTCGGGATGGCGCTGCTGGTCACCTCCCTCTACATGGTGATGCCCGTCGGTCGCATGGCCCTTCGCCACGCCCTCGCCGGCGGAGCCCTCGCGACCCTTCTCTGGGAGCTCGTGCGCTACGTCCTGGTCTGGTACTTCGCGCACCTCTCGATGGTGAACCTGATCTACGGATCCTTCGCGACCACCATCATCGTGCTGCTCACCCTGGAGGCGGGCTCCATAATCCTGCTCTTCGGCGCACAGGTCATCGCCGAGCTGGAGCGCTCCGTCGCGCCGCCCGCGTCCCCGCTTCCCGACCCCGACGACCTCAACCTGCTCGACTCCCCGACGCCTCCTCCGCCCTCCGAGGGCGCGACGTAGCCCCACAAAGGCGCAGGGGCCTCCGTCACCAGGACGGGGCCCCTGCACCCTTGAGCGAAGTCTACGAAGGGACGATCAGGCGTTGTTGCGGACGCGGAGCACGGCGAGCTCGTTGAGGTAGCACTCGAGGTTGGTGTACCCGGCGACGCCGGTCATGGAGACGGAGACGGTGGTGCCGTTGTGGTCGGCGACGCTGGGGTTGGTGCCGTGGGCGCTCTCCCAGGCGTCGGGCATGCCGTCGTTGTCGGTGTCCGCGGGGGCCGCGGGGCCGGCGCCCGTGAAGTTCAGGCGGAGCGCGTCGTTGGCGGGGTTGGTGTTGTTCGGCGCGCTGTCGAAGGTGCCGGAGGCCACGTAGCCCATGAGCCGGCGGTCCATCGGATCGCGGGGGAAGGCGCCCGCGTTGGCGAGGGCGTTGGCGCGCACCCCGGTCGACGGGAGCACCGTGACCGCGGGGAAGGCGTGGCGCGTGGTGCGGCCCCAGGAGGGCCGGGCGCTGGCGCTGCCGTTGTAGTTGTTGCAGCAGTTGTTGAGGTCCCAGTCCGCCCGGCTCGGCCAGAGGTTGGAGTGGTTGTCCGCGAAGTAGGCGCTGGTCCCGCCGCCCGAGGGCTGCAGCCAGATGAAGCCGAAGTGGTTGCTGGAGGGCGCGTAGGTGGCGTTACCCACCAGGTTCATCTGGTAGAAGATGTTCGAGCCCGCGTTGCCACCGGAGATGTCCGTGGGGTTCACGTCGATGAAGTAGCGCTGGTCCCAGTAGAGGTTGTTGGTCAGCTCGACGTGCAGGGTGGTGCCCGCCGCGGCGCCGGCGCTCTCCCGGGAGAACTCGGGGTAGCGGCCCTGGATGCGGTTCCAGACGTTGCGGACGATCGTCAGGTTGTCGAGCGCGTAGCCCGCCGCGGGGTTGGTGTAGTTGATCAGCATCCCGCCGTACTGGGCGTGGCCGCCGATGGTCTCGGCGAAGACGCTGTCCTGGATGGTGAGGTTGTTGGTGTACGAGATCTCGACGGCCTCATCCTCGGCGTTGCCCATGGAGAGGTGGTCGATGACGCCGTTGCGGGCGTAGCGCAGCCGCAGGCCATCGGGAAACGACCCGCTCGCCGGGCGCGAGCGCAGGTGGCGCACGATGAAGTTCTGGATGCCGCGCGCGTTGGCGCCGCACTGCTGGTCGCAGTAGCTGGCCTCGGTGGTGTGCAGCCCGCGGACGGTGATGCCGCCCGGCGAGGTCTGCCCGGCGATGGTCACGTCGCCGTTGTTCATCTGCACGTCGCCGTTGATCACGCCGCTCACCTTGAAGAGGATGTAGCGGGGGCCGGTCTGCTGGACGGCGTCCTGGAAGGAGCCGGGGCCGGAGGCGTTGAGGTTGGTCACGTAGATCACCCGACCGCCGCGGCCGCCGGTGGCGGTGGCTCCGAAGCCCTCCGCGCCGGGGAAGGCGCGCAGCCCGCTCGAAGGGGTGGTCGTTCCGGTCGCCGGGGCGGGGGCCGGAGCGGGGGCGGGGGCCGGGGCGGGCGACGGCGTCGGGGTCCGCGGCGGCGCGGTGCCCGCATCGGCGGTCGGGGTCGGGGTCGGCGTCGGCGTCGGCGTCGGGGTCGGCGTCGGCGTCGGGGTCCGGCCCGCATCGGCGGTCGGCGTCGGCGTCGGAGCCCGGCCCGCATCGGCCGTCGGCGTCGGAGCACGGCCCGCATCGGCCATCGGCGTCGGAGCACGGCCCGCATCGGCGGTCGGCGTCGGCGCGGTGCCCGCATCGGCCGGGCGGACCACCACACCCGAGTCGCGCACGCTGCCAACGGCCGAGGGGGCCGTGGGCGAGGTCAGCGCGGGAGGGGTCAGCAGCGGCGCGCAGGCGACGTGTCCCTCCTCGGCGTAGCAGTCGCCGTCGGTGTCGCAGAAGCACCTGGCCTCGCCGGGCCAGCAGTAGCGGATCTGACCCGCGGCGTTGCGGGGGTCACGGCCGTCGGAGGTCACGGACTCGGGGCAGGTGGTGGCGCGAAGCGTCTGCGTCGACGACGAGGCCGGGTCGTCCCCTTCCACAGGAGCGCAGCCAGCGGCGGCGACCAGGGTCAGGGCGGCGAGAGCGGTCAGGGTGGTGTGTCGTTGCATGGACCGCAGCAAAGCGGCCGGGGTGGCAACGCGCAAACGCTTAAAAACAAGCGCTTATCGAGCGACAACG
This sequence comes from Deltaproteobacteria bacterium, assembly GCA_016704445.1. GTDB lineage: Bacteria > Myxococcota_A > Polyangia > Polyangiales > SCUS01. The sequence goes on along the minus strand of JADJAE010000016.1, from coordinate 160,528 downwards.
GAGTCGGTTGTCAGGATTGGGGACCCTGAGGTGCCGAGGCGTGACCGCTCCCGGCTCATCCACCTACACCCCAAATGGGGCTAAATATGGAAAGTCTCATGTGCACCCCGCGCAAAACCGGGAAACACATCGTCCGACAGCGCCGTGCACCTCAGGAATCCGGCTCCTGTCGAATTTTCTCCCCTGGCGGTACGAAGCGACCGTTTCGGGGGGTGATGCCGCCGTTGGCGCAGGGTCCCGCGGCCTACGTTCCCATCCCCTCCGCCAGCGGAACCCTCCACGCCGTCGGCAGGTCCCTCTCGACGATGGCTCGGGCCAGGTTGCACCAGCGCGGCGAGGCATCGATCACGATGGCGTCGGCGCTGGCGACGAGTTCCCTCCCCCGCATCGCGGTGTCCGCGTCGGGGACCATCTCCAGCCGGGTCTCGACGCCCCAGGCCCCCGCCCTCTCCTCGATCAGCGACCGCAGCCGGCCCGAGTTGGACACTGGCGCGTCGATCCAGAGGGCGCAGCGCGCCACCGACCAGCGAGCGAGGGCGGCGCCGAGCAGGTCGATGGCCCCTTCGGTCTCGACCGCGAGGCGGTAGCTCCCTCGCATCCCGGCGAGGTCCCGGAGCGGTCCGTCGGCGCAGACGAAGAGGGGTCCTCCGCCGAGGGCCAGCTCGAGGGTGATGAGCACGTTGAAGGCGTCGACGTCGAGGCTTCGCCCCGCGAGCTCGGCCACGTCGAGGCAGCGCCGGGCGCGCGAGGCGACGTCCTCGGGCGAGGCGGCGGCTCGGGCCACGGCCAGCCTGGCGCGCTGCTCCAGCTGGTGGCGATCTCCTGCGGCGCGCACCGCGAGGCTCATCGGGTATCCCCGGCCGAGCATCCAGCACACCTCCTCGACGGCCCGCTGAAGGGCCGGGAGGCGCGAAGGCGCGAAGAGCGTCGTGTCCTCGGGGTGGGGGCTGCGGTGGTGCCCGTGGGACATCGCCGGCGACGCTATCACGCGCACGGACGGAGCCGCCGGGGCGCTTCGAGGGAGTCGATGTGCCGCGCTGTAGGGCGCGCAGCGGCTTGGGCTCTTTCATCCAACCTTCAAAGCGACCTTCCGAGGAGCCCGCTTCCCAAAAACGACACGCGAGAATTATTTTACGCACTACAAAGACATGGAAATCATACCCCTGAGAGAGGGGTCACGTTTCCATACCCGGCAATGGCCGGTGCGGCGTCCGATCGGAGCGATGACTCCCGCGAGGCACCGCGAAACGCCCTTGTTTTCAAGCATAACGTCACGACGACGCGACCTGGGCGTCGCAGCGCCCAACGCGGAATGGCGCGGCTCGCAGGAGGTCGCCAGGTGTGCTCCCTGGTGAGGAGCGGGGCGTCGACGCGCCCACCGTTGCCGCCCTGGTGTGCACGGGACTCGCGGTTTGACGACCATTGCGGACTCGGGACACGGTGGGACTCCAACGTTCGAGACAGGCATTGAGGGCAGCGATCTCACCTGATCAGAGGTGAGTTCACTTCAATGAAGACGACGATGTCCATTGGGGGATGTCGGGGTCTTAGGCGCCCGTCGAGAACCTATTGCCCTGAAGTCTCTCACGGGACTTCTACCGAGGTGGCATGACGCTTCGCTCCCCACTCCACTCCTGCGCCCGCTTCGCGGTGGTCGCTCTGGCCTTGAACGCCTCCATGCTCGCGGGCTGCGCGCCCGGCGAGGAGATCGACGACCTGCAGACCATCGTCCAGGGGATCGAGATCCGTGTCGCCCCGGGCGGCTCGATCGCCGCGGCGGTCAACCGCGCCAGCCCCGGTGACCGCATCCTGGTGCCCGCGGGCACCTACGCTGGCGGCGGCTGGATCGAGCGCAGCGGCACCGCCACGGCCCCCATCACGGTGGTCTCCGTGGACGGGCCGCGGCGCGCGGTGATCGAGGGCGGCGGCGAGTCGCTCCGGGTGGGCGGCTCGGCCTGGCTGGTGTTCGACGGCTTCGAGGTGCGCAACTCCGGTGACAACACCGTGCACATCGACAACTCCCACCACATCACGCTCCGCAACATGTACGCCCACGACGCCGGGACCAACGGCGACGTGCTCAAGGTCAACCAGTCGCACCACATGACCATCGAGCGCTCGGAGTTCGCTCGCCCGGGGCGCCGCACCATCGTCGAGAACCCCTACCAGGAGTGCCTCGATTTCGTGGACGTCGATGACAGCGTGATCCGCGACAACTTCATCCACGACGGCGGCTCGATGCTGATGTTCGTGAAGGGCGGATCGCGCAACACGATCATCGAGCGCAACGTGCTGAGCGAGCAGCGGGCCGGAGCGAGCGACCCCATCGTGGGCCTCGGCGGACCGACCGACATCGAGCTCCTCCAGGGAGAGCAGTTCGAGGTGATCAACGTCGTGCTGCGCAACAACGTGATCATGAACGGCACCACCGGCGCCGTCGCCGTGTACGACGCGCAGGGCGCCTACATCGCCAACAACCTCCTGCTCAACAACGACAGGGTGCTGATCGAGTTCCGCGCGGGCAACGGCCCCGCCGGGCGCTCGGAGAACGTGCGCGTGGTCAACAACGTCATGGTCGACACGCGAGGCCGGATGCCCACCCCGCTGCGCCTGTCGAGCCACGGCCTCACCGGGCTCTCCACCTCCCACAACCTCTGGTGGAACAACGGCGCCGCCCTCCCCACCACCTCCCTCCTGAACCTCACTGCCCAGGTCGGGCACCTCGCCACCAACCCCATGGTGGGGGTTCCTGCGACCAACGCCGCGCGCGACGTGGTCATCTCTACGGTGCGCCCCCGCGCCGGCTCGCCCGCCATCGGCTCTGGCACCGACGCCAGCGCCGCTCCCTTCGGAGTGACCGACGACATCAACCGGGTCGCCCGCGGCACCCAGCGCGACCGCGGCCCCTTCATGCTCGGAGCGACCACCGCGCCGACGCCGACCCCGACCCCGACCCCGACCCCGACGCCTGATGCGGGCACCGCGCCGACCCCGACCCCGACCCCGACCCCGACCCCGACCCCGACCCCGACCCCGACCCCGACCCCGACCCCGACGCCGACGCCGACCCCGACTCCCTCGGGCGACAGCTCGGTGACCTTCACCGTCACGACGCCCGGCGCGATCGGGCGCGCCACGACCATCACCGCGCGGAGCACGGGCATCTCGACCCCTCGCTACCGCTTCGCCGTGCGCAACCCCTCGGGTAGCTGGTCGCGCCCCTGCGGAACCTACGACACCGAGAGCACCTGCTCCTTCATGCCGAGCATCGTGGGCACCTGGACGATCCGGGTGTGGGCGCGCGACGCCTCCTCCTCCGAGCTCTACGACGCGGCGGCGGTCGACACCTCGTACACGGTCAGCGCCGCGGGCGCGGCCACCTGCCCCCACGAGGCCACCTCGACCGACTTCCGGGGCGATCCCCGCAACGCCGCCGGCTTCATCCGGTACTGCTGGCCGGGCGAGGCGAGCTGCTACTGCGACGCCGACGACGACTGCTACGTCCAGCCCGGCTACGTCGGCTGCCGCTGAGCTGATCGCTCCGAAGGCCCTCTCCCACCGCTCCTGAGGTTAAAGGGGTGAAGCGAGGTACAACCCTCGCTCCCCCGATGCCCCACCTCTCCACCCTCTTCTCCCTCATCACGGTCGTCTCGGTGGCGCTGCTGCTGGCGGTGACCCGCCGCGGTCCCAGCCTCGGCGAGCGGGTGCTCAAGCCGCTGGCCTCGACGGCCTTCATCGCCGCCGCCCTCGCCCACGGAGCGCACCGAACGCCCTACGGAGCCGCCATCCTCGCGGGCCTCGCGTTCTCCTGGTGGGGCGACGTGCTGCTCATCTCCAGGGCGAAGCGGGTCTTTCTCGCGGGGCTCGTGGCCTTCCTGCTGGGGCACGTCGCGTACTCCGTGGCCTTCGCCCGACGGGGCGTCTCCGTCGGAGCCACCGCGCTGGCGCTGCTGCTCCTGCTGGGTCCGCTGGTGTTGGTGGGGCGCTGGCTGCTGCCCTCGGTTGAGGCTCGGATGCGCGCCCCGGTGCTGGCCTACATGGCCGTGATCACCGTGATGGTCGCCCTCGCGGTGGGCACCGTCGCCGCGCACGGCGAGCCGTGGGTGCTCGTCGGCGCGGTGGCCTTCTACCTCTCCGACCTCTCCGTCGCCCGCGACCGCTTCATCGCCCCTGGCTGGAACAACAAGCTCTGGGGCTGGCCGCTCTACTTCGGCGCCCAGCTGGTGCTCGCCTGGTGCGCGGGCCGACCCTGAAGGGGGTCCTCGGGTCCTGCGGCGGAAGCGTGAGTCTGCCCCTGCACACACTCTACAAACCGGTTTTGGGCCTGTATACCGACGACGCACCAATGGAGGCGGCGTAGCGCGATGGAGGTAAGGCTCACCGTCTATCACGCCCGCGAGGGCCAGCGGGTGGTGTGGGTTCCGCTCGGGCTCGGGGCGCACGGCCAGCGCTTCGAGGCCTCGCACGAGAACAAGCTCCGCGACCAGCTCACCCAGCACTACCGCGAGCTGCTCCGCACGCTCCCCCTCCCCGAGGCGGCGCGCTTCGAGCTCACCCGAGGGGCGCGCCTCGTGTCCGTGCGGGTCGACCTCACCCTCCAGACCGAGGGACGCCGCCGCAAGCTGTCCATGAGCGTCCCGCTGGTGCTGCTCTCGCTCTTCAGCGGCGCCGGACCTCGCGTCCAGGTGGCCTTCCACCCGCTGCGCCAGGGCGACTGGTTCGCCTTCCGCCCCGAGCAGGGCACCCTGGTCGAGCACGCCTCCGGCTGCTTCAGCGAGCTCTGGGCGGACGTCGACCCCGACGAGCTCGACGGCCTCCGCCACCGCCCCCGAAGCGGGCTGCGGGTGGTTTCCTTCAACGCCGCGCTGCGCTCCATCCTCGACACGCTCAGGCCCGAGAGCACCGACCCCCGGGGAGAGCGCCCTCCCTCCGAGGCCGACCTCTCTCAGCGACGCACCGGCTACCGGGTGCTCCCTCGCATCGGCGAGAACCTCACCCGCCGCGCCATCGACGGAGACCTCCCCTCGCCGGAGGGTGGCTCCCCGGTGAGGGAGCGCCTGCGCGCCCAGGTGAGCGCCTCTCCGCCTCGCAGCGTGGTGCTCATCGGGCCGTCGGGCTCCGGGCGCACCACGGCGCTGCGCGGGCTGGTGCACGACCTGCTCGCCGCCGACGACTTCAGCGCCCACCAGAACGCCGACGCCGCCCGCGCCGTCTGGCGGGTGAGCGGCACCCGCATCATCGCGGGGATGTCCTTCGTGGGCGACTGGGAGGAGCGCTGCGGCGACGTGCTCGCCGACGTCCGGGCCCGCCGCGCGCTGCTCGCCGTCGACGACCTCCACCAGTGGGGACGCATCGGCCGCTCGCGAGACAGCGACCGCAACATCGCCGAGTTCTTCCGGGCGCCGGTCTCCCGCGGGGAGTGCGTGCTGCTGGGCGAGTGCACCGTGGAGCAGTGGCGCCAGCTCGAGGAGGACGCGCCCGCCTTCGCGGCCAGCTTCACCCGCGTCGCGATGCCCGAGACCTCCTCCTCGGAGACCCTTCGGATGCTGCTGCAGGAGGCCCGCGCGCTGGAGCTCACCTACGGCACGCGCATCCCCGCCTCGGGCATCCGGACGCTGCTGGAGGTGGGCGGCCCGCTCTTCCCCCACCGGGCCTTACCGGGGAGGGTATTCGACCTGCTGCACGCCGCGCTGCGCGACTCCGGAGAGCGGGCGACCGACGGGGAGCAGCCCGCCCTGCTCTGCGCCGAGCAGCTCTCCGACTGGGAGTCCGCCGCGCTCGACGACGACCGCGCGCTCGACTGGATCTCCGCCCGCACGGGCTTCCCTCGTGGGCTGCTCCACCCCGACGAGCCCATGAGCGCCGACGACGTGCGCGACGCGATGACCCGCCGGGTGCTGGGCCAGGCCGCGGGCGTCGAGTCGGTGGTCGACCTCGCGATGCGCATGCGCCGGGGGCTCACGGACCCCAAGCGCCCCCTCGCCGTGTACCTCTTCACCGGCCCGACGGGCACCGGCAAGACCGAGCTCGCGCGCGCGATGGCGGCCTTCCTCTACAGCTCCCCCACGCGGCTGCTGCGCCTCGACATGGGCGAGTACGCGACCCCCGACGCGGCCGCGCGGCTCATCGGCGACCGCTGGGCGCCCGAGGGGCTGCTCACCCGCCACGCCGCGCAGCAGCCCTTCGGGGTGGTGCTCTTCGACGAGATCGAGAAGGCCCACCCCCAGGTGCACAACCTGCTGTTGCAGCTCTTCGACGAGGGGCGGCTCACGGACGCGGGCGGGGTGACCGCGGACTTCACCCACTCGATCATCGTGATGACCTCCAACCTCGGGGCTCGCCGCGACTCGGTGGTGGGCGTCGGCTCCGACGCGGTGGCCTCGACGCGAGACCACCTGCGCGCGGTGCAGGAGTTCTTCCCCCCGGAGCTGTTCAACCGCATCGACCGGGTGGTGGCCTTCTCTCCGCTCACCCCGGAGGTCGCCCGGGTCGTCGCCGCGAGGGAGCTCGGCCGCCTCGCCGCGCGTCAGGGCCTCGTCGACCGCGGGGTCTTCGTCTCCTGGACCCCTGCGGTGCTCGACCGGGTGGTCTCCGAGGCCTTCCGCGCGGAGGACGGCGCCCGCTCGCTCAAGCGCTACCTCGAAGACCGCGTGGGCACCGCGCTCACCGACCACCTGGTGCGCGTGGCCCGCGCCGACCTCACCCTGCTTCGGGTCGACGTGGGCGACGCCCCGGGGAGCTTCTCCCTCCAGGCGAGGGCGCTGCACGAGGCGGATCCCATCCCGGCGCGCTACCCCCTGGAGGAGCTCATCGACGCCGACCGCGCGACGCTCGCCCGCAAGCTGAGGGAGGCGGGCGCGGCGCTCGACGGGGCCATGTCGTCCCCGGCCTTCTCGGCGCTCTCCGAGCGCATCCACGACCGGGTGGACGAGCACCGCGCGGGCAGCCCCGAGGCGAGCGACGCGCTCTTCCACCTCGACGCGCTGAGGGCCCGGGGGGATGCGCTCCACGAGCACCTCGCCTCGCTCTCCCGGCGGGTCTCCGAGGCGACGGACTGGGAGCTCACGGACGTCGACGAGACCGGGCGCATCACCCTCACGCCAGACCGCGTCCCGATGAGGGCGGAGCTGCTCTCGGCCATCGCGGAGGTCACCGCGCTCACCCGCTCGCTGCGCGAGGTCGACGACCCGACGCAGCACTCGGTGATCATCACCCTCACCCGCCTGGAGGGCATGCACGGCGGATCGTCGGCCCCGGGCCTGCTGGAGGCGCTGGCGGCGGCCTACGGCGTCGCGAGGGGCTCCGTGGAGAGCGCGGCGGCCACGCCCGCGGGCACACCCCCCGAGGCGAGGCGCGCGGCGCTGCGGTTGGTGGGGCTGTCGGTGCGGGCCTTCTTCGAGCACGAGCAGGGGGTGCACCTCTGGCACACGCCCGACGAGGCCCCGGAGCTGGTGGTGGTGAGGGTGCGACCCGCACGGTCTGGGGAGACCGCGGCCGACGCGCTCTCGGCCATCGTCCCGGAGACGGGGGAGGCGCTGCGGGTGGTGCGCTCGATCCGCTACGACCCGACGCGGCGACCGGGGCCGCTCTCCCTGGAGGACTACGTGATGGGCACCGCCCGGGTGATGAGCGCGTCGAGCGTGACCGACCCGCTGCCCGCCCTCTGGATGACCCGCATGGCGCGCGAGGAGGTGGGGTCGTGAGCGCGAAGCCGGGGCTGCGGGTGTACTTCGTTCCTCATGCGGGGGGGCTCCTGAGCGGGAGCCTCATCGACCATGGCGGAGGGCTCTTCTCGCCTCCGCCGCCGAGCGCCATCGGGCGCAACATCGACGAGGTGCAGAGGCAGCTGGAGGCGCTGCTCCAGAGGGCCATCGCGCAGGAGCCACGGACCCTCGATCGCTACCTCTGGGACGTGACCTTCGCGACGCGGGAGGTGACCGTCGAGGTGCACCCGCAGGTGGCCCAGGAGAAGCGGCTGGTGATCGGGGCGAGGGAGATCCCGCTGCGGCTCACCTACGCCTGGAGCGCGCTGAAGAAGGGCGGGTTTCGCGTGGTGCTGCCGCGCTTCGGGTGGTCCTTCGTGGTGGAGAGCCTGGAGATCGCGCCGGAGGTGCTGCGCCAGGCCGTGAGCACGATGCTGCTCGGGGAGAGCGCCGGGGCGCTGATGGAGTTTCAGCGCTTCGGCGACGAGTGGGTGAGCGAGTGGACCCCGAAGGCGCTCGACGGAGGGAGCGACGAGGAGGAAGGCGAGGAGCTGGCGAGGGAGTTTCCCACGGTGACCGCGGTGGCCGACGAGTGGGTCGAGCGCGTGGCGCGCCGGCGGCTGCCGATGCCCGTGGGGGAAGACCCCGCGCTGGGAGACCTGGTGACCCTGGTGTCGCGTCGGCCGCTGCCGTCGGTGCTGCTGGTGGGTCCGTCGGGCGTGGGGAAGACCTCGCTGGTGCGGCGGCTCGCCCGGAGCCTGCTCGTCGAGCGAAGGGCGCACCCCGAGCGGCACGTCCCGAGGATGTGGTCGACCTCGGCCACGCGGATGATCGCTGGGATGACCTACGTGGGCATGTGGCAGGAGCGCTGCCTCGCGCTGGTGAAGGAGCTCTCCCACGAGGGCGACCTGCTCTTCGTCGACCGGCTGGTACCGCTGCTCCAGGCGCAGCCCGACGGTGGATCGATCGGCGAGGTGCTGCTCCCCGCGGCGCGCGAGGGCACCCTGGCGGTGATCGCGGAGTGCACCCGCCCCGAGCTCGAGGCGTGCCGGCGGCGCTTCGGGGGGCTGCTGGAGGTCTTCCAGGTGGTGTCCGTGGAGGAGCCCGCCACCCCGGCGGTGCTGCGCTTCATCCCGACCTATGCGCAGCGCAAGCTGCCCCGCACGACGATGCCTCCTTCGGCGGTGCGGCGCATGGCCACGCACCTCGCGACGCTCCAGCGGGACTCGGCCTTCCCCGGCAAGGCGGTGCGCTTCCTCGACTGGATCGCCGCCTCGCAGGACCCGACGGACACCACCGCGCGCACGCTGTCGCCCCGGGAGGTGTCGTCGCGCTTCGCCCGCTTCTCGGGCATCCCCGAGGAGCTGATCGCCGACGAGCACGCGGTCACCCCAGAGGCGCTCGCGGCCACGCTCCAGCGCTCGGTGATCGGCCAGGACGCGGCCTGCGCCTCGGCCGCCCGGGTGCTTGCCCGGTTGAAGGCGGGGCTCAACGACCCCGACCGCCCGGTGGGGACGCTGCTCTTCCTCGGGCCGACGGGCGTCGGCAAGACCGAGCTCGCCCGCGCGATGGCGGCGTACCTCTTCGGCGACCCGGCGAGGATGATCCGCCTCGACATGAGCGAGTACATGTTCGCGGGCTCAGGGCAGCGCCTTCTGGCGGTGGGCCAGGGGTCCCAGAGCCTGGCGACGAAGGTGCGCGAGCGGCCGCTGTCGCTGGTGCTCTTCGACGAGATCGAGAAGGCCCACCCGGAGGTCTTCGACCTGCTGCTGGGGATGCTCGGCGAGGGTCGGCTGACGGACGCCTTCGGGACGAGCGTCGACTGCCGGATGACGGTGGTGGTGATGACCTCCAACCTCGGGGTGAGCGAGTCTCGCGCGGTGGGCTTCGGGGAGGGCATCGCGGGAGACAGCGCGACCCGGGCGGCGAGGCGGCACTTCCGCCCGGAGTTCTTCAACCGGCTCGACCAGGTCATCGGCTTCAACGCGCTGACGCCGGTCGACGTGCTGAAGATCGTCGACCTGGAGATCACCAAGGCCGAGGGCAGAGCGGGCCTGCAGCGGCGGCGGGTGACGCTGTCGGTGAGCGCCGGGGCCAGAGCGAGGCTGGCCGACCTGGGCTGGCACCCGACGCGAGGGGCGAGGCCGCTGCAAAGGGTGATCGAGGAGCGGGTGATCGCGCCGGTGGCGGCCTACCTGGCGGCGCACCCCTCGGTGAAGGACGCGGTGCTCTCCGTGGACGCCGAGGCCCGGGTGTCCGAAGGCGCTCTGTTGTAGCGGGTCCGCAATCGCCTCCATTCCCTCCATCGAATCCCCCCTAATGCCCAACTCTCCTCCGCGCTTCCCGCTCCTCCGCACCTTCGCCCGCGAGGCGGTCACGACGCTCTCGATCAGGCTCCTCAGCCTGCTCCCGCTGGAGGCCCTCGACCGGCTGCGCCGCGAGGCCGCCGCGCGCGCCCCGGAGGCCCCGCGCCACGACCCCACCCACCGGGTGCGCGGCAGGCTGCTCTTCCTCGACGCCGAGCGCCCGCTTCAGCACATGGAGGTCGAGCTCTGGGAGCGCGACCTCGGCGCGCCCGACGACTTCCTCGGTCGAGGCACCACCGACTCCGAAGGGTACTTCACCCTCGCCTACGACCCTTCCGACGCGGGGGCGGGTGATGTTCCGGACCTCGACCTGCGGGTCGTCGAGCTCACCCGCTGCGCGCAGCCCGGAGGCGGGTCCACCACCGAGCGCCGCGTGGTGCATGTGGTGCACGGCCCCGACGACGTCTGCGCCCTCGACTTCGACTTCGGCACCTGCCGCGTCCCCTACTGGAGCTACCGCCAGGGCTCTCCCGTCGCCCGGGTCGCCACCGGGGAGGGGCTCGCCGACGCGCTGCCCCAGGACTTCAGCGCCGCCCGCAAATCCCAGGGTTACTCGGTGGTCTCCGAGGTCAGCGCCATCCGCCTCCAGCACCTCCAGCGGGTGTCCCTCGGTCGCCCCCCGACGCTCTCCGAGGTGCAGCGCGACTACCCCCTCAACCGCACCCTCGAGGCCGAGCGCGAGGCCCCGGGGCGCTCCCGAAGCGACGCCTGGTTCGTCGACCGGATGCTCAACGGCTTCAACCCCGCGCTCTTCCGGGTGGCCCCCGACGGGAGCCTCTACGTCGAGTACTCCTACGAGGGATACGAGCTCGACGACCACCACTTCGCGCCCGACGTGCGCGCCTACTTCGAGCGCCGCGGCGACGAGCTCGTCCCCACGAAGATCACCCTCCGGCGACGCCGGCCCGGTGCTCCGCCCGGTGATCCGGTCGCGTACACCCCCGCCGACGGGGCGTTTTGGGAGCGGGCGATGCGCGTCGCGAGGGTGAGCTACGCCCTCTGGGGAGAGGTCGAGGCGCACCTCGCGCGGGCGCACCTCAACGTCGAGCAGTACGCGATCGCGGCCTTCCGCAACCTCCGGCGCAGCCCCATCGCGCGGCTGCTGCTGCCCCACCTCCGCGAGACGGTGGTGATCAACCACCGGGCAGCGACGAGCCTCCTCGGGCCTGAGGGCTTCGTGGTGGTGGCGTCGGCCCTCACGCAGCGCGGGGTCGAGCAGATGCTGCTCGCCTCGGTGGGCGCCTGCGACTGGGCGGGCTGGTCGCCGCGCGCTCCGGTCACCGAGGCTCACACCTTCGCGAAGGCGGGGAGGCTCTACTGGCAGGTCGTGGGAGAGTGGGTCTCCCATTTCTTCATGGCGAACGCGGTCGACATCGCCGAGAGCTGGAGCGAGGTCGTCGCCATGTCGCGAGACCTGGTGGAGCACTCGGCGCCGCACGTCGCGCCAGGCGGGGCAGACCCGTGGCTGGACGCGAGCGAGCTCAACGACCACGACGCGCTTCGCCGCGAGGTGGGAGGGGTGACACGCGCGGTGAGCGAGGTGACCGCGAGCGCCGCGCCCGACGCCGAGGGCCTCGACCGGCTACAGCAGCTCTGCCGCTACGTGATCTTCCACGCGACCTTCTTCCACTCGTGGGCCAACGACGAGCAGCACGCCGACGGGGGCGAGGCCGCGTACCTCTCGCTGGGCCTCGACGCCGACGTCCTCGACGACCCGAGCGCCGACGGACTGAGCGCCTTCGAGGCGACCACGCAGCTCTTCTTCACCTGGTACCTGACCCGCACCCGCTACGGGCTCGTCACCCGCAACGAGGAGGGCGACATCGAGCCCGGGCTCATCGCGCTGCTCAAGGCACGGCGCGGGGAGTTCGAGGCGCTGGGCTACGACATCGACGCGATCCGCTCTCGCATCAACGTGTGACCGCCCTATCACCCGGCGGTCACCCGGCTGCCGCTTCGGTGCCGCAGGCCCCAAAGATTCCGGTCTCCACAGGCCCCGTGATAGCGTCGCGCCGCCCTGCGATGGACCCTGCTGCCTACGCCTGCTACGAGCGCCTCAACAAGAACCCCGACGACGCCGAGGCGCTGTCATTTCTGTGGGAGTACCACGGGGGACGCGCAGAGTTTCAGCAGCTCGCGACCCTCGTCGAGCAGACCGCCGGGCGGAGACCCGACCCGAAGTCCTCGGGGGACCTCTTCTTCCGCGCCGCGGAGCTCTGGTCCAAGAACGTAGGCCGCGCCGACCGCGCGGTCGCCAACTACACCCGCTCCTTCGAGCGCGACCCCTCGCAGCTCGGCGCCATCGAGGCCGCCCGACAGATCTACCTCCAGCTCGGCAACCTGAAGCTCGCGGCGCAGCTCCTCGAGCGCCAGCTCGGAGCCACCGCCGACCCGCTCGTGCGGGGGATGCTCCTTCGCGAGGGCGCCGAGCTCCACGGGCGTCTCGGGGCCGTCGACACGCAGATCGCATGGCTGGAGGAGGTGCGCTCCACGCAGCCCGACGACTGGGAGCTGCTCCGCGAGCTGGCCGGCGCGTACCTCACCCGCGCCCAGTCGCCCGGCGCCCAGCCCGACGACGCCCGCACCGGCGCGGCGCTGCTCTCCTCGCTGGCGCAGAGCGTCGGCGGCGAGCACGGCGTGGCCTTCGCCGAGGCCGCCCTCGACGCGTGGCCCGGCGACGAGGCCGCCTTCGCCATCATCTACGAGGCCTACGGCGCGCAAGAGCGCCTCGACGAGCTCGCGGTGCGGCAGATCGCGTTCGTGCAGGCCAACCCGAGCAGCCCGTACACGCCGGTGGTGCGCAAGGCGCTCGCCGAGGCCTACCTCTCCGTCGGGCAGATCGACGACGCCATCGCGGCCCTCGAACCGCTTCGCGCCAGCGACCCCGAGGTCGCCCGCACCCTCCTCGGGCTCTACCGCGACGCGGGCCGGGCGGAGGACTTCTCCCGCCTCGCGGGCGAGCTCGCCGTCGAGGGAGACCTCCCGCAGCAGATCAGGGACCTCAAGGACCTCGCGGAGATCCAGGGGCGATCGGGCGACCGGGCGGGGATGCTCGACACCATGCGCCGGGTGCTCGCCCTCGACGCGGCGGACCTCGAGGCCCTCGCGCTGGTGGAGGACGACCTCCGCGCCCGCGGGGACTACACCGCCCTGAGGGACGTGCTGGCCGAGGCCGTGCGCTGCGAGCAGTGCCCGCCGGAGATGCGCATCCCGAGGCTGAGGGAGATCGCCCAGGTGTCGCTGGAGCGCCTCGACGACGCGCAGGCCGCGCTCGACGCGTGGCGGGAGATCCTCGACAGCGTCGGCGACGACCCCGAGTCCCTCGCCGGCATGGACCAGGTGCTCTCCCAGCAGAACCGCTGGGAGGAGCTCAGCCCCGTGCTGGCCCAGCGCGCGGACGTGCTGCCCGAGGGGGACGTGCGCAACGGCGTGCTCCGCCGCCTCGCCGACCTGCACCGCGACCGATCGGGCGACCGCGCCGCCGAGGCCGCCGCGCTGGCGCAGCTCTGGCGCGCCAACCCCCAGGACGACGAGGTCTCCGAGCGCCTCGTGGCGCTGCGCCGCGAGAGCGGCAACCTCGTGGGCGTGGTGGAGGTGCTGAGGGCGCGCGCCGAGCGGTCGCCCCCGATGGCGGCGGTCGAGCGCTGGGCCGAGCTGGCGGTCGCGCTGGAGGCCAGCGGAGACCAGCACTCCGCGGTCAACGCGTGGCGCGAGGTGTCCACCCGCGATCCGGTGCACCCGCACGCCTGGGAAGAGACCGAGCGGCTGCTCCGGGCGACGGGGCAGCACGCGGTGCTCTACGCCTCGCTGGTCGAGCGCTCCGAGGCGATGGGCCCCGGGCCCGAGCGGGCGTCGATCCACGCGCGGGCCTCGGACGCGGCGAGGGCCATGGGCGACCCGGCGACGGCGCTGGCCGAGGCCGAGCGGGCGGTGGCGATGGACCCCTCCAACGACGCCCTCGCCACGGCCCTGATGGACTCGCTGGAGGTGCTGGGAGAGCGCGACCGCCTCCTGGCCTTCGTGAGGGAGCGCTCCGAGGGGCTGCCCGACGGCCCGGCCCGCATCGAGCTCACCCGCCGCGCGGCGAGGGCCGTGGGTCAGACCGATCCTGCGGGCGCCGCGGTGGTGTGGGAGGAGGTCAGGGCGGGCGCGCGGCGGGCGGGGATGCTCGACGACGCCGAGGCGCTGGACGCGCTGCTGGGCCTCGCGGAGCTGACCGGCGACGACGAGCGCGTGGTCGCCCTGCTGGGCGAGGCGGCGCTGGCCACGGACGACCCTGCGGCGAAGCGAGGCCTGCGGATGCGGCGCGCGCGGATGCTGGCCGAGGAGCTCGGCCGCGTCGACGAGGGCCTCGACGTGCTGGAGGCCTCGGCGCGGGAGGGCGACGACGGGGCGCTCGACACCTGGGAGGCGCTGGAGGCGCTCGCGGCCTCGCACGGCCGCTGGGAACGCACGTACTCGGCGCTCGAGGCCCAGGTCGCGCAGACCCAGGACGACGACGACCGCATCGAGCGGGCGGCGCGGCTGGTCTCGCTGGTGGAGTCCGAGGAGTCGCTGGGCCACCGGCTCATCGAGGCGCTCCGGGTGCAGCACCGGGCCGACCCCAACGACCTCGGGCTCACGCAGCGCCTGGCGGACCTCTGCGAGTCCAGCGGGCAGTGGGCCGAGGCGGTCGCGCTGCTCGAAGAGCTCGCGGAGATGGAGGGCGACGAGGAGGAACTCTCCACCCTGGTGCAGCGCATCGCGCACGCCTCGGACGAGCACCTCGACGACCCCGAGCGCGCGTGGAAGGCGCTGCTGCCGCAGGTGCAGGGCGGGGACATCGCGTGCCTCGACCTGATGATCGCGATGAGCGCTCGGCGGGGAATGCACGCCGAGGTGCTCCCGGTGCTGACGGACCTCGCGCTGCGGGTGAACGACATGACCGCGCGGGCCTCGCTCTGGCGCGAGATCGCCGGGCACCGGGCGAAGCTGGGCGACGCCACGGGGGCCGTCGAGGCGGAGTGCGAGGCGGTCACCTCGGAGCCCTCGGAGACCGCCGGGCTCGACCGCATCGACGCGCTGGCGGCGCAGGCGCAGAGCCCCGCGAGGGTGGCCGAGGCCTACCGGGCGGCGGTGGAGGCGGCGGCGGACGCGACCGCGGCGCACGACCTGGCCATGCGGGGACTGCGGGCCATCGAGGTTTCCGGTGGGACGGCGGAGGCGCTGGAGTTCTCCCTCGGCACGCTCGCGAAGATGCCGGCGGACGACGACCTGCTCGACGCGGTGATCCGCCTCGCGCCGGGGCTCGGCCACGACCAGGACCTCTACGTGGCCCTCGACCGTCGGCGCCGCTCGGCGCAGACGGACGGCGAGCGCCTCGCGGTGACGCTGCGCGCGGCGGAGGTGGCGGGCGCGGTGCTGGGCGACCAGGAGACGGCGTTCCAGTACCTGGAGCAGTCGGCCGCGGCGGCGGTGGGGCGCAAGGAGCCCGACGAGTCCCGGCTGGCCGAGGTCGAGGCGATGGCCCGACGGGTGGACACGGCGCGCCCGGAGGTCGGGATGATCGCGGCGCTGGTCGAGCGGCTGGCCTCGCGCGGCGACGAGCTGGGCGAGAGCGAGCCCCGGGGCGGCGTGGTGCTGCTCCGCCGGGCCGCGGCGCTCTGCGAAGACGACCTGGCGCTCCCCGAGCAGGCGATGGCGCTCTACTCGCGCGCCGTGATGCTCTGGCCCGCGGATCCCGAGTGCCCCGCGAAGCTGGAGGCGGTCGCGGCGACGCTGCGGCGCCTCGGCGACGTGGCGGCGCTCTACGACAGCGTGGTCGAGAAGGCCTACGACGCGGCCACGGCGCGGTCGTTCACGGCGCGGCGGGCGACGCTCCTCGGGGAGCACCTGGGCCGCGTCGACGAGGCCATCGAGACCTGGCAGCGGCTCGCGGAGATCGCCCCGAAGGACCTCTCCATCCTCCGCTCGCTGCAACACCTGCTGGAGCGCCACGGCCGGTGGCAGCCGCTGCTGGTCGCGCTGGAGCGCGAGCTGGAGATGGGCAACGACCGCGCGGGGACCTACCGCCGGATGGCGACCATCTGGGAGCAGCACCTGC
Organism: Deltaproteobacteria bacterium; assembly: GCA_016704445.1. Lineage (GTDB taxonomy): Bacteria > Myxococcota_A > Polyangia > Polyangiales > SCUS01. Next base: position 144,377 of record JADJAE010000016.1, on the reverse strand, counting down.
GCAACGCCTTCGAGGCCAAAGACCTCTGGAAGCGCGTGCTGAAGATCGTCCCCGACGACGCCGAGGCGCGCGCCGCCCTGGAGCGCCTCGACCGCCGGCCCTCTGCGGAGATCGAGGACGAGCCGATGGAGTCCCTCGACGACGAGCCCATGGAGTCCCTCGACGACGTGCAGCTCTCGGACGTCGAGCCCGCTCCCGAGGCCCCGGCCTCGGTGCCCCCTCCTCCTCCTCCGGCCGACGAGGACCCGCGCGCCGCGCTCTTCGGCGAGCCGCTCTCGGACAACCCCGAGAGCCCCCCGCAGACCTCCGGATCGGCTCCTCCCTCGGCCGACCTCGCCGCGCTGCTCAGCACCGGGACGCCGTCCTCGCAGCGGCTCAACCCCCTCGATCGGCCCTCCATCGACATGGCCGCCGAGCCAGGCGACCGCGCCGACGCTCACGACCCCCGTGCGGCCTTCTTCGACGACCACGACCGGGAGCTCGAGCTCCAGGGCGAGCCCGAGGCGCAGGAGGCGCACGACCACGGCGAGCGCGGGGACGAAGGCCTCCACAGCCACGAGCACGAGATCGAGCCCCACGCTCCGCCGACGATGCCGGCGCTCGGGGGGCTCGGCCCCGCCGCCGCTGCCCCAGTGGTCGGCCGCCGATGACCGTTTCGGCCCGCGCCGCCCCCCTCGGAGGCGATGGACGCGCTGGACGCCCTCGACGCGCTCGACGCCCTCGACGAGGATGAGCCCCTCGAGGCCGACTTCGTGGACGACGACGTCGAGGCCGTGGACGAGACCCTCACCCTCGACGACCTGGCCGAGATGGTCGCCCCCCCGGTGGCCCCGCCGAGCCTCAGCCCCAGCGCCCCCGCCCCGCCGCCCTTCCCTCCGCGCCGCGACCGCTAGCACCCCGACTATCTCCGGCCGCCGATCGCCCGCGCGCCCGCGGCTTCGTGTATCCATCGGGACCTATGCGTCCATCGCGCAACACACCCCTCCTCGCGCTCGCGCTCTGCGGCGTCGGGGCCGTCGCCTCCGCGCAGCCGAGGCGGCCCGTCGTCACCACGGTCGCCATGGTCCACCCGAGCTCCGAGGCTCCGCCCGGGTGGGACCTCTCCCGCGCCGACGACACCCTCGCCCGCATCCAGCGCGCCGCCACCGGCGACCCCCGCCGCGGCGCCCTGGAGATCTCCAGCGCCCTGCTGGCCGGGGTCGAGCCCCACGTCGCCGCCGCGGGCCTCGACACCCTCGGCGTGCTGGCGCGCCCGGAGTCCGCCGACGCCATCCTCCGCTACCTCGACCACCGCCGCGTGTCGCTGCGCCGCCGCGCCCTCATCGCCGCCGCGAGGCTGCGCACGCCCGCGATGCTCCGCGCCATCGATGCTCGCCTCAGCGACTCCGACCCCGAAGTGCGGGCCGAGGCCGCGCGCACCCTCGCCGACGTGGGTGACGCCGCCTCCGTGAGGGCCCTCTGGGCGGCCTTCGAGCGCGACGCCAGCAACGGCCTCGGCTCCGAGGGGTCGATCCTCCTCCAGGAGTCCGCCCGCGCCCTCGGAGCGCGCGGCGGAGAGCAGGACCTCGACCGGCTGCTGACCTTCCTCCGCAGGGCTCCCTTCGGAGCGCTGGCTCGGGCCTTCGAGGCCTCGCTCCGCCGCGCCGAGCTCCCCAACCCGGTGAAGCTCCGCGTGGTGCAGGCCCTCGCAGGCATCGCCACGCCGCAGGCCCGCGAGCTGCTCACCCGACTCGTGGACGAGCACCGCGGCCGCCCCACCCCCGCCATCGACGCCGCCCGCAGCGCCATCTCGAGGATCCAATGAAGCGCCTCTGCCTGCCCCTCGTCCTCGCCGCCCTCGGCCTCGGCTGCGCCGGGAGCATCTACCGCGGCGCCTTCTCCCTGAGCACCCCCTCCTCCGACGCCGCGGTCCTCGCTTCGGTGGCCGACCGGGTGCGCGTCGCGACGCCGACCTCCCTTCCCCCGGTCGCCGCCATCGTCGCCGACGACCCCGCGCAGGGCCTCACTGTCGTCGACCTCGGCACCGGCGCCGCGTCGGGCCGCGTCGCCGCTCCCATCGCCTCGCGCCCCGTCGTGGCGGGCGACCTGGTCCTCGCCCGCTCCGGCGGATCGATCGTGGCCTGGTCGCTCTCCGGCGCCGAGCGCTGGCGCTTCCCCGACGAGGGCCTCGACCTCGTGGGAGCGAGCCGCGACGGAGAGCGCGTGGCCGTGGTGCTCGGCGGCGCAGGGGTCACCCGCCGACGAGGGGTCCTGCGCGTCGTGGAAGCAGGAGACGGCAGCGCCGTGGCCCGCACCGAGATCGCCCACTCCCTCGGGCCCCCCACCCTGGTCGGCGACGACGTCTTCGTCCCCTGGGACGGGCAGAACCTCTCGGTGCTCGACGCCCGCACCGGCGACGAGCGCTCCCGCGTCCGCAGCCGCGACGACGTGGTGGGCTTCTCCTTCCGCGAGGGCCACGCGGTGTACTACGGCGCCCGCGCGCTCTACCGCCTGGGGCCCGAGTCCGCCTCCGGCACCGCCGAGGGGACGCCCCACTACCAGCCCCGGCGCGACGAGCTCCCCGGCGGCGCGCCCTTCGCCCTCGACGCGTACACCTCGCTGCGCGCAGGCGCCGACGCCCGGGAGCGGGTGCGCCTCGCGTGGCGCCCCGACCCCGCGCTGCCTGGCGTGGCCCTCCTGCACAACACCGTCTTCGCGCTCTACCACCGCGACGTGTTCGCCCTCGACGCGACCACCGGCGCGCTGCGCTGGGCCTACGTGAGCCCCACGACCTCGCCGGGGTCTCGGTGGTGCGCGCGGGCCTTGTGGTCGTCGACGACCGGGGCGGGGCGTCGCTGCTGGCTCCGGACGACGGCCGCGCCCGCTGGCGTCAGGCGCTCCCGGGCGCCGGGCCGCAGGCGGTGCTTCAGCTCCCGGCGGACTTCTCTCCGACGCCCAACACCGACGACCCTCCGAGGACGCTGGTGCAGTCGCTGCTCGAGGCCGCGGGCGGATCCGACGCGCGCCTGCTCCCCGCCCAGCGCTTCGCGGCGCAGTCGCTTGCGGCGCTCCCGGGCGCTCCGGCCACCGCGGCGCTGGTCTCGCTGCTCACCCGCCGGGCGCTCTCGCCTGAGCTCCGAGCCGTCGTGGGCGAAGGCCTCGTGGGGCGCACCGAGGGCACCGACGCGATGCTCGAGGCGCTCGACCACCACTACGACTACGTGCGCGGGGTGGACGTCCCTCCGGTGGGCTTCCTGGCGAGGGCGCTGGCGAGGGCGCACGAGCGGCGCGCGGTGTCGGCGCTGGTCTCGCACCTCTTCGATCCGGCGACCCCGACGGACGACCTCGCGCCCATCGTCGTGGCGCTGAGGGAGCTGGGCGATCCCTCGTCGCTCCATAGCCTCGCGGACTTCGTGCGGATGTACCACGCCGACGTCGGGGCCGGTGGCGCCGGTGGGCGGCGGCGACGCCATCATCGAGCGCGACATCACCGACCAGGGGCAGCTCAACGCCGCCGTGGAGCAGGCCATCGAGGCCATCGCCCGCATGGGCGGGGCCTCCGAGCGATCGCTCCTCGACCGGGTGCGCTCGCACCCCGCGGCCCCTGAGGTGGTGCGCGCCGCGGCCGCCCGGGTGCGCGACGGCGCCGCCCCGGAGGCCCCCGGAAGCCCCCGCGGAGGGCGCCGCGAGACGCCCGGCGACGGGCCCTTCGGACATGAGCTTCGGCGCCCCCGCGGGGAGGCTCTCACCGGACGCCATCGACGGCGCGATGACCCCGCACCGCGCGGAGGTGCTCGCGTGCCTTCGCAACGCCGCCTCGCGCCCGGCGCAGCTCCGGGTGCAGTTTCGTTATGACGGCGACGGGCGGGTGAGCAACGTGTCCGTGATGCCCGCGGCCTTCCAGGCCTGCGTGGCGCCCCTCGTCGCGCGGGTGCAGCTCCCCACGTCCCTCGCCGTGCGCGAGCTCGGGACGTGGATCTGCCCCACCGCCCAGTAGTGACTCAGAAGTAGTAGCGGACGTGGAAGGCGCCGCCGACGCCGAAGCCGAGGTTCACGCCGTTGTTGTTGACGACGGCGAGGCGCGGCACGGCCTCGAAGGCGAGGTCGATGGGGATGCTCTTGAAGGGCACCGCGAGGCCGATGGGCAGCTCGAGGCCGAGGGCGAAGCTGTCGTAGTTGCCGAAGCCCGCGTAGAGGCCGGGGCCGATGTAGAAGCGGAGGTCGGCGACGCTGCCTCGGATGAGCGTCGCGGGGTGGAAGAGGTAGTCGGCGCGGAGGAAGAGGCCGCTGCTGTTGTCCACGTAGTCCCGGCCGAAGCGGCCGTTGCGGTACCAGAACGAGAGCACGAACTGCAGCGAGGTGCGCTCGTTCATGAAGTACTGCGCCGAGAGGCCGACGTCGGGGTAGCCGAGCGCGAGGCCGAGGCCGAAGGGCCGGGAGCCGCCCACTTGAGCGTGAGCGACGGAGGGGGCGGCGATGGTGAGGGAGAGCGCGGCGGCGGCGGAGACCAGGAGACCCGAAGATTTCTTCATCGGCCGATCCTCTAGGGCAACGCGCTGGAGGCGCAAGGGCCTTGTGAAACCCGCTGGTCGGGTGCGTTAACAGGACCCATCTGGGTGTCGATGTTCTGGTAGGTTGGGCGCTCGCTTCCAGGAGGTGTCTGCCGTGTTCAAGAAGTTGGTCGTCGGTGTGGATTTTTCGGAGCACAGCAACCGCGCGGTGAAGGCTGCGCTGAAGCTGGCAAGCAGCGTGGGTGGCACCGTGGTGCTGGTGAGCGTGGTCCCGTCCCGCACGGAGATCGTCCCCTCGGGAACGGCCGACGATCAGTTCGCCGGCTCCATCGAGCACCGGCTGCGCGACCTCGCGGCCTCGCTCTCCGAGTCGACCGGCGTCACCGTCGACTACGGCGTCGAGGTGAACGAAGACCCCGCCGCGGAGCTCGTTCGCTTCGTCTCCACCTGGGGCGGCGACGCGCTCATCGTCGGCACCACCGCGCGCACCGGCCTCAACCGGGTGCTCGTGGGCTCCGTCGCCGAGCGCATCTTCCACACCGCGTCGGTGCCGGTGATCGTCATCGGCCCCAACGTCGCCATCTGACCGCTCAGCGCGCCCCCGCGTCGTCGGCCATCACCGGCAGCGCCACGCTCCACAACAGACGCTGAGCGCCGCCGTCCTGGGTCTCGATCCAGGACGCCTGCACCGTTCCGTCCGACGCGAGCAGCGCCCGCAGCGAGGTCACCAGACCGAGCGGCGAGGCGATCACGCTGCGCGACACCGAGGGCAGCTCCGGCGACGACCACATCCGCATCACCAGCTGCGCCCTCGGCTGCACCCCGTCTGCGCCGAAGGCCAGCGCCCCGGCGCCCTTCGACAAGGCCACCAGCCACGGCGACCCGCTGCTCTGGAACCACCCCGTGTTGGCCGTGCCCCATCGATCGGTGGGGAGGTCGAAGGTGTTGAAGGCCGCGCGCCGGGGTGCCGTCCCTGCCGCGCTCGGGCTCGTGGTGCTGAGCGACCAGCTCGAGAGGAAGCGCCCTCCCCCGAGCGCCACCGCCAGCGCCCCGCGGTTGTCGCCGGTGAGCACCCGGAAGGGCGGACGAAACCTCGCCGCCGTCGCCCCGGCGTCCGAGTCCGCGACGCCCGTCGCCGAGGCCGTCGCCACCACGTCCGTCGCCCCTTCGGTAGCGATCCCTCGCGCGGGCCCCGTCCAGGTGACCAGCAGCGGATCGGACGGGGCCGGATCGACCGCCACGCTCACCTGATCGAGCCCGCAGGTGTCGGTCACGAGGCGGATGGCGCTCCACCCCGCGGCGCTCCTCACCCGGTGCCGCAGCTGCGTCCCCCCCATGCACGACCCGCCGGGGATCGAGTAGACCACGTGCAGCCCGCCCCCCGACCCGAGGGCCATCGAGGCCACGGTGGGCCGCTCGCTGCCCTGTAGCGTCACGGGCTCCGGGGTCGTCCACGCGTCGCCCGTGAAGCGCCGCACATAGAGCACCGGGCCCAGCGCCCCGTCGGCGAGCGTCAGCACCGCGGGCGTCGGGTCGCTGGTGGTCCACACCACCGCCTCGGTGCTCGCCCCCGCGGGCCACGCCCACTGGAAGGGCGCCGTCCACGAGGTGCCGTTGCGCTCCGCCACGGACACCCTGCTCGCCCCCTCACCCATCGCCGTCGTCAGCACCAGGAAGGTGCGCCCCCCGGGCGCCCCCACCGGCCACGCCGAGCGCATCGCCCCGTCGGCGCGCTGCTGCACCACCTGCGGGGCGCCGAAGCGCCAGCGGGCGTTCGGGTCCTCCCCGGGCGCGTCGCACCCCATGAAGGCCACGCACCCCACCGCCACCCACGCCGACCGGAGAGCCATCACTCGTTTACCTTACCGGGTATTCCCGATCGCCAGTCCCACGTACTCCTGCGACGCCCCTCGCCTCACCAGGAAGACCGCGCGCCCGTCCCTCGCCGCGGCCACCACGTCGTCGGTGCCCCTCGCGGGCCGACGGTCGGCCTCGATAATCACGTCCCCGGGCCGCAGCCCCGCGCGATCGGCCGCCCCGCCCCGCTGCACCGCCATGATGGCCACGCCCCCGTCGGGACCCAGGCCCATCCTCGCCGCGTAGGCCGGTGGGACGGCCTCGATGGTGATCCCGAAGCCCGTGGGCCCCGGCTCCGGCGGCGGCGGAGGCGGAGGCGGTCCGGGTGGCGCTTCCCCGGGCCGTAGCGCGGTGGTGAGCGTCACCTCCCGACGTCGGTCTTCCCTCCGGGTGGTGAGCACCACGCGCTCGCCCGGCGCTCTCGTGGCCAGCAGCCGTCGCATGTCGTTGCGCCCGTGCACCTCCCGGCCGTCCACCGCGACGATCACGTCCGAGGGGCGCAGCCCCGCCGCCGCCGCGGGGCTGTCGGGCGCGACGCGGCTCACCAGCGCTCCTCCACCCGGGGAGCCGAGGGAGGAGAGGTCGGGGGTGATGTCCTGGGTGTCGAAGCCCGTCCAGCCCCGGGTGACTCGCCCGGTGGCCAGCACCTGCCGCACGACCTGCTGCACCAGCCGCGAGGAGACCGCGAAGCCGATGCCCTGGCCCCGGCCCACGACCAGGGTGTTGATGCCCAGCACCTCGCCGCGCAGGTTGACCAGCGCGCCGCCGGAGTTGCCCGGGTTGATGCTGGCGTCGGTCTGCAGGTAGTCCTCGACCTCGTTCATCCCGAGGCTGCCTCGCCCGGTGGCGGAGATCACCCCGTGGGTGACGCTGGCCTCCAGGCCGAAGGGCGCGCCGATGGCCAGCACCCACTCGCCCACGCGCGCGGCGTCGCTGTCGGCGAAGCCCGCCGTGGGCAGCCCCTGCGCGTCGATCTTCACCACGGCCAGGTCGGCGGAGGGATCGCTCCCCAGCACCCGCCCGCTGAAGGTTCGGCCGTCGCGCAGGTGCACCAGGATGCGCGTGGCCCCTTCGACCACGTGGTGGTTGGTCACGATGACCCCGTCCTCGCGGATGAGCACGCCGGAGCCGCTGCCGTGGCGGCGCTGGGTCTCCTGCGGGGCGACCCCCCAGAACCCGGGGGTGTCGTAGAGCATCCGGTCGGAGCGGCGAGTCACCTCGACGTAGAGGGTCACCACCGCGGGCAGGGCGCGGGACGCCACGTCGGTGAACACCCTCCCCAGGTTGATCGCGGAGTCGACGGAGGCCGCCTCCGGGGCGCGGGGCTGCGCTCCGGACGAGGCCGACGCGAGGGTCAGCGAGAGCATGACGGAGACGATCGAACGTCGGCTCATGGCAGGAGAGCCTACGACGGTCGCGCGGCGCTGGCTGCAACTGCGCGAGAGGAGCGAAGGCCGCTCAGGGGATGGGGGTGAAGCGAACGCGGGAGTTGCTGATGGCGGTGCAGGAGTTGCCCGAGGGGCACGGGCTGACGGCCTCGGTGCCGGTGGGGTTCTCCAGGCCGATGGTGGCGTTGCCGGAGCCCGACATGGCGCCGTAGGCGAGGTCGATGACGCCGCTGCCCTCGCGCACGATGACCTCGAAGTTGAGGGTGGCCGAGCCGGTGAAGTAGTTGGCCCCGACCCACTGCGCGACCCAGCTGCGGTTGGGCGCGGTGCCCACGGTGGCCACGCAGACGCCGGAGCTGCTCTGCAGGAGGTCGCGCCACTGCGGGGCCATGAGGTTGTTGGGGGAGCCCACGCTGGGGATGATTCCGCCGAGGGAGCTCGACCCGGAGCTGGTGTTGACCTGCACGTTGCCGTTGGAGCTGATGTACATGGGCGTCCCCGCGGAGAGGGCGGCGCCCCACCAGCGCGTGGCGAAGGGCAGCGTCACGCTGGTGCCGCCGTCGTCCGTGAACGCGAGGATGCGCTGCGATCCGGCGGCGCCGCAGGCGTCGATGTAGGCCACGCCGACGGGCGCTCCGTCGACGGCGTAGTGGGGTCCGCCGCCGCAGGCGCCGGCGATGCACCACTGCCCGCCGATGCAGGTGCGACCGCAGGCCCCGCAGTTGGCGGAGTCGGTGTTGAGGTCGACGCAGCGGCCGGTGCAGGCGGTCTGACCCGCCGGGCAGGCGAGCCCGCAGACGCCCGCGTTGCAGGTCTCTCCCGCGGGGCAGGCGCGGTTGCACATCCCGCAGTGGAGCGCGCTGGTCTGGAGGTTGGTGCACGCCCCGGAGCACAGGGTGTCGATGGGTCGGCAGGGCAGCGTCGGGCCGGTGATGGTGGCGTCGCAGTAGCCCACGGTCTCGCTGCCGCCCGAGCGGAACTGCGACGTGAGCTCGTGGTGGAAGTACCACCGCCGCCAGAGGGGCGAGACGGTGAAGGAGCACATGTCCGAGAGGGCGGTGAAGGACGCGAGGGTGGCGACGGTGCCCTCGGGCACGCGCATCCGGGCGATGGTCGTCGCGTTCTGCACGTAGTCGACGTAGAGCGCCCCGCCGAAGAACTCCGCGACGCCCCAGATCGCCCAGTTATCACAGGCGATGCGGGCCGCGGGGAGGGCGAGCGGACCGAGGTCGATGACGGCTCCGCTCGGGAGGCTGATGTGCCACGCGCGGCCGCCGCCCAGGAGGATGATGCGCTCGTATCCCGAGAAGATGCCGACGCTGCCGGTGGCGGGCAGCGCGATGGGCTGCGAGAGGTTGACCAGCCCGGAGGTGAGCCCGCCGGTGGTGGGGTTGAGCTCCATCAGCGAGGTGACGGTGCCGCCCGTCTGGGTGAGCGGCGTCGAGCCGTTGGCCAGGGTGTAGAGCGTCCCGGTGGCGAGGTTGCTCACCAGGGCGTCGTAGGTGCGACCGACGGACTCGCCCACGAGGGTCTGAAGGTCGAAGCGGCCGGTGCTGGTGTCCCCGGAGTAGAAGAGGCGGCTGCCGGAGACGGCGATGCCGCCGCGGTCGTCGCCGGTGACCACCTCGTGCTCGACGGTGCTGCAGTTGGCGGCCGAGAGCGACACCTGAAACGACGCCCCGGGGATCACTCCCCCGACGCAGCGCCCTGCCGTGCAGCGCGCCCCGGTGGCGCAGGCCCGGCCGCACATCCCGCAGTGGGCGGCGTCGGTCTGGGTGTTCACGCAGGCGCCGCCGCAGACCACCGTCGGGGCGGTGCAGACGAGGGTGCACGCGCCCGCCACGCAGGACTGGCCGGTGGCGCAGGTGCGGCCGCAGCCGCCGCAGTGGGCGGCGCTGGTCTGGGTGTTGACGCAGGGGCCGGGGCCGCACTCGGTGAGCGGCGAGAGGCAGCGGGGGCCAGTGTCGACGGGGCCCGTGTCGGGGGGGCCGGTGTCGACGGGGCCCGTGTCGGGAGGGCCGGTGTCGACCGGAGCGCCGAGGTCGATCGGGGTGCCGCTGTCGAGGGGCTCACCGAGATCCATGGGGGTCCCCAGGTCTTCGGGCGCCGCGGGGATGTCCTCGGGGGAGCCGACGTCCAGATCGACCGGGGCGACGTCCTTCTCGCCGACGGGAACGTCCTCGGGGGCGACCTTCACATCGGGGTCGCCCACGTCGGCGGGGAGGTCCCCGGTGTCGGGGGTCACCCCGGAGTCGGGGAAGGAGCCTCCATCGATCAATTGCTGGGCGCAAGAGAGCGGGAGGAGCGCGAGGCAGAGGGCGATTCCACGCAAGGCAGGCCGTCGGTCCATGACGTCGGGCAAACTAACGCGAAACCGTCGGGAATACATCGCTCCCCTCGTTCTGGGTCAGTTCGCACTTTTCTCTGAAACCTTCTTCCCTTGCGCGCTGTCCACCCGCACGGACGACGCCGCCGGAGGGTCCGTTGGCGCGTCCATCCAAAGGGAGGTCCTCGTGTCGATGGTGCAGCTCTTCCGTGAGGGTGGTTGGGGGATGTTTCCGACGCTGGTCTTCGGCCTCGTCCTGCTGCTCGTGGCCGCGCGCTACGCCCAGCGCCCCGAGCGTCGCTTCGTACCGCTGCTGCTCGGGCTCGGCACGGTCACCCTGTCGAGCGGCGCCCTGGGCTTCGTCACCGGGCTGATGTCGACCTTCCGCTACATCGGCGGTGTGCCCGCCAGCGAGCGCTACGTCGCCCTCATCGGCATCGGCGAGTCGCTGGCCAACGTCGCCTTCGCCCTGGTCTTCATCGTGCTCGCCGCCCTGGCCGCCTCGGTCGGTGCGTGGCGCATCTCCCGAGGGAGCCTCAGCCCCGCCTCCTGAGCCGATACCGGGAGGTATCCGGGCAGATACCGGGAGGTATCCGGGCCCATACCTCCGATGGGGGCGTACCATTCCGGGTGCCATGTCGCACAACCTCGTCCAGCTCCGTAGGCACCGCGGTGAGCTCCGCGGCGACGACAACGCGCTACAGCACCTCAAGCGGGTGATGGAGGAGCGCCGGGAGATCACCCCCGCGGACGTCGCAGCGGTGGCCCGGGCGACGAACCAGCCCGAGGCCGCGGTCTTCGGCGTCGCGACCTACTACGGCGACCTCGGCACCCGACGCCGTGGCCGCACCCGGGTGAAGGTCTGCAAGGGCACCGCGTGCTTCGCGGCCTGCGGCGACGCCTCGGTGCGCTGGATGGAGGACGCCCTCGGCCTCCCGGTCGACGGCCTGAGCGACGACGGCGAGGTCTCGCTGGAGACCGTGTACTGCCTCGGGCTCTGTCACGCCGGGCCCTCGGTGGCCGTCGAGGGCAGGGTCTACGGGGGCCTCACCCCGGAGCTCGCCCGCTCCCTCGCGGCGGATCTCGCCCACGCTCCCGGCCTCGTCCCCGCCGAGCAGACGCTGCCGCGCTTCGAGGCCCACGGCGGGCCCGCCATCGTGCTCGAACGCCTCGCCCTCGGCATCGACGCCACCAGGCTCGACGTGGCCGTCGCCCACCACGCCTTCGAGGGCCTCGCGCTCGCGCTCTCGCAGCGCAGCCCCGCGGAGATGATCGCCGAGGTCGAGCGATCGCAGCTCCGCGGCCGAGGCGGAGCGGGCTTCCCCACCGCGACCAAGTGGAAGCTCGCAGCCGGGCACGCGAGCCGCGCGGAGGAGGCCTTCATCGTCTGCAACGCCGACGAGGGAGACCCCGGCTCGTACATCGACAAGCACCTGATGGAGCGCGATCCCTTCGCGGTGCTGGAGGGCGTCGCCATCGCGGGATACGCCGTCGGGGCCACGCGAGGCTTCGTCTATGTGCGGAGCGAGTACCCCGGCGCCGCCCCGGCGCTGCGACGCGCGGTGGAGGCCGCCCGCGCCTCCGGGTGGCTGGGAGCGCGCATCCAGGGGAGCGGGTTCTCCTTCGACATCGAGGTGGTCGAGGGCGCCGGGTCGTATGTGTGCGGCGAGGAGACGGCGCTGCTTCGCTCGATCGAGGGCCTTCGGGGGATGGTCACCGCGAGGCCTCCGTACCCCGCGGAGAACGGGCTCTTCGGCAGGCCCACGGTGGTGAACAACGTCGAGACCCTCGCCTGCCTCGGGTGGATCGCCCGCCACGGCGGCGAAGCCTACGCGGCCCTCGGGGTGGGGAAGAGCCGGGGCACCAAGGTGCTCTCCCTCAACGAGCGCTTCGTGAGGCCGGGGATGTACGAGGTTCCGTTCGGGGTGCCGCTGCGGCAGGTGCTCGAAGGGCCCGGCGGGGGACTGCGCGAAGGGCGTCCCATCAAGGCCGTGCAGATCGGCGGTCCGCTCGGAGGGGTGCTGCCGTCGTCGCTGCTCGACGCCCCGGTGGGCTTCGAGGAGCTCGACGCGGTGGGAGCGCTCCTCGGTCACGGAGGCATCGTGGCCTGGGACGACACCGTCGACGCGCGAGACATCGCCGAGCACCTCTTCGAGTTCTGCGACGCCGAGTCCTGCGGCAAGTGCTTCCCCTGCCGCATCGGAGGGCGCAGGGGCCTGGAGATCGCGAAGCGGCTGAAGCAGCCCAGGGAGAGCGCCGCGGTGGAGGCCGACCTCGCGCTGCTCGCCGACCTCGGGGAGACCATGAAGCTCGGGTCGCTCTGCGCGCACGGAGGGGCGATCCCGATTCCCATCGCGACGCTGATGCAGCACTTCGGCGACGAGATGCGCGGGGGTGCGCGATGAGCGGCCGGGAGCGCACGCTGGTGCGGCTGAGCATCGATGGCCGCGAGGTGGTGGCCAGCGACCGGGCGACCATCCTCGACGTGGCGCGGCGGGAGCACATCACCATCCCGACGCTCTGCTACGACCCTCACCTGGCGCCCTTCGGGGCGTGCCGGGTGTGCATGGTGGGCGTGGCCGGGGCGAAGGGTCCGGTGCCCGCGTGCACGACGCTGGTGCGAGAGGGGATGGTGGTCGACACCCGCGACGAGCGGGCGCTGCGGGTAGCCCGCGGCGTGGTGGAGCTGGTGCTCTCGGACTACCCCGAAGGCGCGCTGGCGAGGGAGGGCGACCGCAACGAGCTGCGCGAGGTGGCGAAGCACCTCGGGGTGACGGCGAGCCGCTACGTCGGAGAGCGGCACTCGTACGAGCGCGACGACCGGCACCCGTACATCAAGGTCGACCTCAACGAGTGCATCGTGTGCGGGCGCTGCGTGAGGGCGTGCGACGAGATTCAAGGCACCTTCGCGCTGGCCTACGCCGACCGCGGGTGGCAGACGCGCATCGTGGCGGGCATCGACGGCGCCTTCGCCGACAGCGCGTGCGTGTCGTGCGGGGCGTGCGTGCAGACCTGCCCCACCGGAGCCCTCGACGAGGCGGCCTTCCGCCGGGTGGAGACCATCGACCGCACGGTGACCACGACCTGCGCCTACTGCGGCGTGGGCTGCTCGCTCGACGTGCACGTGCGCGACGGGGCGGTGGTGGCGATCGACCCTTCGCCGGAGGGTCCGGCGAACCTGGGGCACAGCTGCGTGAAGGGGCGCTTCGCCCACCAGTACGCGCGCGCCGCCGACCGGCTGCACTCGCCGCTGATGCGGCGCAGCGACGGGAGCTTGCGAGAGGCGAGCTGGGACGAGGCGATGGGCTTCGTGGCCTCGAAGCTGACCGAGACGATCAAGCAGCACGGCCCCGACGCGGTGGCGGCCATCAGCTCGAGCCGCTGCACCAACGAGGAGAACTACACCCTCCAGAAGGTCTTCCGCGCCGCGGTGGGGACCAACAACATCGACAACTGCTCGCGCGTCTGCCACTCGCCCACCTCGTTCGGGCTGATCCGCTCCCTCGGTGAGTCGGGTGGCACCAACTCCTTCGAGGACATCGACCTCACCCGCTGCCTGCTGCTCACCGGCGCCAACCCCACCGAGGGGCACCCGGTGGTGGGCGCTCGGATGAAGGAGGCCGTGCTGCGCGGTGCGAAGCTCATCGTCATCGACCCGAGGCGCATCGAGCTCGCCACCCTGGCCGACGTCTTCCTCCAGCTGCGCCCGGGGACCAACGTCGCGGTCTACAACGGGCTCGCCCACGTCATCGTGCGAGACGGGCTCTGCGACGAGGCCTTCCTGTCCGAGCGGGCGGAGTTCGTGGAGGCCTTCAAGGCCCACGTCGCGGCCTACGACCCGGAGCGCGTGGAGGCCATCAGCGGGGTGCCGGCGAAGGAGCTGGAGCGCGCGGCGCGGCTCTACGCGAGCACCGGGCCCGCGTCGATCTTCTATGGGCTCGGGGTGACCGAGCAGTCCCAGGGGGTGTCGGGCGTACGGACGCTCACCAACCTGGCGATCCTCACGGGCAACTTCGGCAAGCGAGGGGCGGGCTCGAACCCGCTGCGAGGGCAGAACAACGTGCAGGGATCGAGCGACATGGGCGCGCTCCCCAACTACCTGACGATGTACCGGCACACCACCGACGACGCGGTGCGGGGCACCTTCGAGGCGCGCTGGGGGAGGAAGCTCCCTCGCGATCCGGGCCTGATGATCCCGGAGATGTTCGACGCCGCCATCGCGGGCACGCTGCGGGCGATGTACGTCTTCGGCGAGGACATCGCGCAGACCGACCCCGACGTGAGCCGAGTCGAGCAGGCCCTCCGCTCGCTCGACCTGCTGGTGGTCCACGACCTCTTCGAGAACGTCACCTCGCGCTTCGCCCACGTGCTGCTGCCGGGCTCCAGCTTCCTGGAGAAGACGGGAACCTTCACCAACGCCGAGCGCAGGATCCAGATGGTCCGCGAGGCGGTGGCGCCGCCCGCTGGGGCGAGGCGCGACCTGGAGATCCTCTACGATCTCTCGGCGCGGCTGGGCTATCCGATGGGCGAGGCCTCGGCCTCTGGCGTGATGGACGAGATCGCGCAGCTCACCCCCGAGCTCCGGGGCGTCTCCCACGATCGCCTCGCGAAGCGCGGGCTCCAGTGGCCGGTTCCCGACGCCTCTCACCCCGGGACGCCGGTGCTCTACGAGCGGGGCTTCGCCACGCCGAGCGGACGCGCTGGCCTCTTCGCCGTCGACTGGACGCCGCCGGGTGAGGTCGCGAGCGAGCGCTTCCCCTTCATCCTGATCACCGGGCGTCAGCTCGCCCACTACAACTCCGGCACGCAGACCCGCCGCACCGGCAACCTCGAGCTTCACCCCGAGGACCAGGTGGAGATCCACCCCGACGACGCCTCCCGGCTGGGCATCGGCGCGGGCGACGTGGTGGAGATCGAGAGCGAGCGGGGGAGCGTGCGCACCGGGGCCTGCATCACCACCCGCGTGGCGCCCGGCAACGTGTTTCTCTCGTTTCACTTCCCCGAGGTGAAGACCAACGTGCTGACCAGCGAGCACTCCGACCCGACGGTGCGCTGCCCCGAGTACAAGGTCACCGCGGTGGACGTGCGCCGCGTGGGTCCAGCGCCGGAGGGGCCCAACCCCATCGCGCGAGGCTTCCGCCAGAACGCCTTCGACTGACGATGCCGCCGCTCGCCCTCCGCACCCTCCAGGTCACTCGTATCCACGGCGCCTCGCGAGCCCTCGCGGACGACGAGCTCGTCGTCGAGGAGCCGCTGGCGATCCGCGTCGACGGCGAGACGCTTGCGGTGACGATGCGCACCCCGGGGCACGACCGCGAGCTGGCGCTGGGCTTCCTCTTCGCCGAGGGGGTGATCGCGTCCATCGACGACGTGAGCGCCATCGCCCACTGCGGCCGCACCGGCGACGAGGGGAGGGGCAACACCCTCGAGGTCACCCCCTCGCCCGGGGCGCGGCTCCGCCTGCCCGAGGCCGCGATGCACCGCGGGACGCTCACCACCTCGGCCTGCGGCGTATGCGGCCGACGCTCCATCGACGACCTGCTGGCCCGCTGCGGACCGGTGAAGAGCGTCGGCGAGCCCGCGCCCGGGGTGCTGCGCTCGGCCCTCGACGCGCTCCGTGAGACGCAGCGGCTCTTCGCCCGAACGGGCGGCTGCCACGGCGCGGCGCTGGTGACCTTCGAGGGCGTCCACGTCGCGACCTTCGAGGACGTCGGCCGGCACAACGCCGTCGACAAGCTGGTGGGCTCACAGCTCCTCGCGCGAGCGCTGCCGCTCGACCGGCACGTGCTGGCGGTGAGCGGGCGCACCAGCTTCGAGATCGTTCAGAAGGCCGCCGTGGCGGGCATTCCGGTGGTGGCGGGCATCTCCGCGGCGAGCTCGCTGGCGGTGGAGGTCGCCCGTCGCGCTGGGATCACCCTGGTGGGCTTCGCCCGCGGCGAGTCGTGCGTGGTCTACGCGGGCGCTGAGCGCCTGGGCCTGGAGGAGAGATGAGACGAGGGGTTGTGGCGGCGCTCGTTCTGCTGGGGGTGGTCGCGTCGTGCAGGTCGCCGCACCCCGGGCGCCGCTGCGACGGGGCGCTGCCGATGCAGTGCGTGACGAGGGAGGTCTGCGTGTACGTCGACGCGCGGGGTTGCACCGTGTGCCGCTGCGAGGAGCCCGCCTTCGTGCCGCTGGGGCGCTAGGCGGGACTCGGAGTACGGGCGCTACTGCTGGGTCGAGCCATCCACCCGCGGGTCATTGACGACCACCGCTCGGGTTGTGTAGTCCGTCGCGCCATCGCGGCGGGGTCTTGCCGCGATCCAACCGGAGGCCTCCCATGTCAGCTCTCGTTCATCCCCGCACCGTATTCGTGGCGTTCTCGCTCCTCTTCAGCGCGTGCGCGCCGCTCGACGACGCGCAAGACACCGCCGTGCAGGAGGTCTCCGGGCGTCCGGTGTGCCAGTACGTGAAGTGCGCGTACCCCCTGTGCGCGGAGGGGCAGAACCTGGTGATCCCGCAGGGGCAGTGCTGTCCCGTCTGCCGCGGTCCCTCGCCTTCTGACCGCTGCGCGACGGTGCTCTGCGCGGCCGTCGCGTGCGGCGAGGGAGAGGTCCTGGTGCGCCGCGGCAACGACTGCTGCGGTCGCTGCGAGCGCGCCCCCGCCGTCGCGGAGTGCACCCGCGACGAAGACTGTCCGCAGATCATGTGCATCGCGTGTCCATGCCCGACCACGGCCTGCCAGGGTCGCCGCTGCGTGACCCAGACGGCCGACGCCTCGACCTGCAGCGCCCCCTGAGGGACGGCGAACAGGGCGTCCGATGCCCCACCGCCTCGGTGCTCCCTCCAGTGGTCGACCGAGGAGAGCGTCGTCCGTCGCGACTGCAATCTCCACGGAGCTCGAACCCCGCGGACCGCTGTATGGTTGACCCCATGGAAGCGACGGCGATCAAACGCGGCGTGACCCTGGAGGAGTACCTGGCCTTCGAGCGCGACGCGCCTGTGAAGCACATCCTCTGGGACGGCGAGATCTTCGAGATGTGGGCGATGGCGGGCGCGTCCCCGGCTCACAACGCCATCGCGACCAACGCGCTCGTCGCGCTCGGCGTCGCGCTCCGCGGCGGCCCCTGCCGACCCTTCAACTCCGACCAGAAGATCTGGATCCCGCGCAAGGGCGGCATCGTCTACCCCGACGCCTCGGTGGTCTGTGGTCGACTGTCGCTCCGCGAGGGGAGCACCGACGTGGTCACCAATCCCACGCACATCATCGAGGTGCTCTCGCCCGGAACCGAGGCCTTCGACCGCGCGGAGAAGTTCGCCGGGTACCGCTCCGTCGAGACGCTGCGCCACTACGTGATGGTCTCCTCGCAGGAGGTGATGGTGGAGCAGTACCTCCGCCAGGACGACGGCACCTGGACGCTCCGCGTGCTCGGCCCCGGCGACGTGATGACCTTCGCGTCACCCGACGTCCGCATCGGCGTCGACGAGCTCTACGAGCGCGCCTTCGACGAGGCCGCGACGCCGTAGCGACGAATCGCGCTCCTTCGCGCAGGCCCGGCTCGATGCCCCGCGGTCTCACCGCCCACACGTCGCGGGCTCGAGCGGCACCCACTGGCTGCCGGTGCAGCGCCAGACGTCTGGTACAGACGGCTCATGACTCTTGTCCGGTCGCGGCGCCTTGCGGGCTGCCTCGCGGGCGCATTACGGTGCCGCGTCATGAGAGCACCGACGAGCCTGCACGATGGTCGCTAGTCGCGAAGAGCACCTGGCCCTGGTGAGCGCGGCGCTCGGACGCTCACGCCGAGCGATGGTCATCCTGGCGGTCGTGGTGTTCGGGCTGGGCGGGCTCTGCTCGCTGGCCCTGGACCCGCACCCGACGACGGGCGCGGTCGTGATGGTCGCGCTGGTCGCGGGCTTCTTCGCGATGCTCGGCCTCCTGCTGCTGTGGGTGGGCTTCGTGAAGAACAGCCCGCAGCGCTCGCCGCTCGTGCTGGCGCTGCGCGAGCGGCCCGACGACGTCGTGTGGATCTACCTGCAGGACGTGACGGTGGACGTCAGCGGCATCGCAGCCCCGGTGCAGGACGCCAACGTGATCGCCAACCTGCGCGACGGCAGCACCGTGGCGATCACCGTGAACAAGTCGCAGGCGACGGCCCTGCTCGGCGCGCTCACCGCGCTCGCGCCGGGCGCCGCCACGGGCTTCAGCGAGGCGCGTCAGGCGCAGTTCAAGGCGTCGCCCGGCTCGCTAGCGGGCGCTGGGCCCACCTGAGCACGACGCCTCGACCGCTCTCCCGAGTTCTCGGTGGGCGCGCGCGGTGGAGATCGACCGGCCTGTCGCCGATGGAGAGCGGATACCTTCGCGCCCACCGATGTTCCATCGGGCGCGAGAGGGAACGCCCGCAACCTGCGCTTCAGCCCCCCGCCGAGCGGCCGCCCCCGTCGTCGCTCCCCGACCCGACGATCGACCCGATCCCCCGGTCGGGCCCGATGGTGACGCGCAGCCACCGAGCGCACGGCGGCGCGGCGACCAGCGGCGGAACGTAGGCCTCGTAGGCCGGGAGGAAGCGCTCGATGTAGTCGCGCGCCTCGTCGTCCGAGAGCGCTGGCTGTCCGGCCGCGCGGCGCGCCCGCTCCGCGTCGACGCGGTAGTCGACGATCCACGCCGGGTCGCCCGCGACGAGGTGGACGAAGGCGTCGAGGCGCGCGTGCCAGCGCTCGTACGCGGGGAGGTGGTCGTTCGACGCGCGGAGCGGCAGCGGGCATTCGTCGCGCGGCAGCGCCCGGAACCCGAGCATCCAGCCCTCGACGAGGACGACGTCGAGCGGCGCCTCGACGAGAACCTCCGCCGACGCGCGGTCGCCGCGACCGCCGTGGGCGGACTTGTCGTAGCTCGGGACGGCGACGGATCCGGTGCGCTGCGAGGCGAGCGCCCCGAGGACCCGGTCGCCGAGCGCGACGTCGTGCGTTCCGGGGTAGCCGCGGTGTTCGAGGCAGCGGTCGCCCGGGTGCCTCGCGGCGAGGTCGCGCTGCTCGGCGTGCGTCAGGTAGAAGTCGTCGATGGACACGGTGGCGGCCCGCAGCCCCGCGCTCCCCAGCGCGGCCACGAGCCGGGCCGTGAGCGTCGACTTGCCGCCGCCCTGCGGGCCCGACACGCCGATGACGTGGGCGCGCGATGCGCGAGGGGCGAGCGCGCCGTCGAGGCAGAAGCGGGTGATCGCGGGCGGGGGGTCCACGGGCCTCACGACTTCGCGCGTCGGAAGAGCGTCTGGAGCAGTCCCCCGAGCGCGCCGATCACGCCGCCGATCAGTGTTTTCTGAAGGATGCCCTTCCACGGCCCCTCGGGCTCCGGGGGTTCGACCGCGCCGACCGTCGCGGCCGCCGACGTGTCGAAGGTGGGGAGGTAGCGCGCGAACTCCTGCGGGCTGGACGAGTAGGTCAGCACCAGCGACTGCCCGGCGCCCGGGATGAGAAACACCGCCTGCCGCACGATGCTCCCGTTGACGGTCACCTCGGTCAGCAATCGCGCGCGGTGGACGCCGCCGACCAGCACCACGGACGACTCCAGCACCCGAAGCGCGACGCTCGGCGTGTTGCGCGCCGCGATCGCCGGGAGTTCGCGTGTCAGCGCCGCGATCGACCTCCCGGTCACTCGCTCGGCGCCGCTCTGGATGGTCGCGTTGAGGTTCTCTGTGAAGCCGTCGTCCTCGTGCGCGAAGTCGTAGGCCAGCGCGACGTACTGCCCGCTCCGGACCTGCGCGGCGATCACCGGGCGGAGGCCCTCGAAGTTCGCGGCGGGCGCCCCGCGCGACAGGTCGACCCAGCCCTCCGGGACCTGCACCGTGAACGCCTCCGCCGCGGCCGGCGCGCCCGACACCGCCAGCGCCACCGCGAACCACGCCGACCTCATGACGAACCCCTCTCGTTGCGATGCGGCGCCTGTTGTCAGGCGCGTTGGTCACGGGCGGGCACCGTACCACCGCATGAGACGGTCTGAGGTTCTGGGGACAGGGCGTCCAGTGCTCCCACCGCCTCGGTGCTCCGCCCGGTGGTCGATTGAGGAGAGCGTCGTTCGCCGCGACCGCGATCTCCATGGAGCTCAAACGCAACCTTACAGATGCGCGTAATGTCCGCTTCGTTGGCTCGCGAACTTACTTGGGATGAAGGCTATGGCGAGGTCGGATCGGACGCTGGACGGCACCGGCTGTCGGCGTCGCCGCGCACCTTCGCGCGCTTCGTCGGGCGACCGGGCGGGTACGTTGGGGGCGCGCCGCGCACGCGGGGGCTGGCGAACTTCGCGGGGATGTTTCCCCCGTCCGTGCGACGGGGGCTGTGGATGGTGGGCGACTCGGTGTTTCCGGGGCAGAGCACCTTGGCGACGGCGCTCGGCGGCGCGAAGGTCGCAGGGCTCGTCGCAAAGGGGAGCCCGGATTCTAAGCTCCGACGCTTATGATAAAGCCACGTATCAGCTCTCGCGAGACCTCGACTGCCGACCGGGTGTGGCTCCCATCGTGCTCATGCGACACGGCGGACATCCCGCCGCTTCGCCTCCAGCGTGAGTTCGAGTGCAGCCACCCACCGATGGCTGAGATGCAGTGCGCGTAGCCGTACAATCTCTTCACCACTGGCGTCCTTCCAGCGTGCGCCCGAGCGCTTGAAACGTACATTGAAGAGACTCTTGCAGGTCGCCTCGACGGGGCCGCTGCCCACGGTCGGTCGGCTTAGCCCGCGCGATCGCGTACTCCAGCCGCCCGGCGCCGCCTTGATTCGCCAGGAAGGTCAGCGCGTCGTGCACGGGCCGATCCTTCTGCTCGCGCGGCTCTTCGAGCCCCCAGGCGGTGACCTCCGCCTGCAACTCCCTCCATGCCCCGGACTTGTTCAGCAACCGCAGCCTCCAGCGGGTGAGCCACGCCGTGGCCTGGGGCGCCTCGAAGCGCCGCCGCGCTGCTTTGCCCATCTTCTCCAGGAAGTGCCACAGGTCCACCAGCCGCGTGATCGCCCGCTCGAGCGCCGCCTCGGTCAACGCCTCGCCGAGCAGGTTCCACATCTCCACCGCGCCGTCGCACAGCAGCGTAACTTGAAGCGTCGGGCGCATGCCCAGCAAGGTCATCACGTCATCCTTCAAGCCGAGCACCAGGCCGTCCACATCCCCGCCCGGCATCCGCCCATAGCGGATCGTGTGCAGCCCTTGCCGGAGGCGTCGTGGATCGTCACGGTCGCGCAGTACGCCATGTGCCAGAGCCGCACGACAGGCCGCTTCGCCGCGCCCTTGGCGGGCCGCCCACGGGGTCGTCGCCGGGGCTCTTCCATCGGCACCGCCACGCGGTCGAGCGAGATCACAACACCCGTGGCCTCGACCGGCAGCGCATAGGCGGCAATGAGCGCCGACTCGACCCGCTCGCGCTCCTGCACGACGAGCTCGCCGACCCGGTGAGCGACCGCTCGAAGCTCGCGCGGCTGTAGGGGCAGGACGCTGAGCTGATGGGCCGCTGAGTGGCTTCGCGACTGGGGTCCAACTGCACCAGGAAGGCCATCGCGGTGCAGGTCTGGGGCAGCCAGCCCGCTCCGATCACGCCGACCCGGACGCCGATCGGGTCGACCGTCTTGGCGTAGGGCTCACCGGCCGGGCGATAGCGCGTGCGCACGACCACCGGCCCGGCGAGCGTGTAGTAGGCTGCCCCTCGCGGCGCAGCACGGGACGGTGGAGTCGGCCGCCGATGAGCAGGCGGGGCACCTGGCGATCACACGCGGCGAGGATCGTCTGGTGCAGCGACCGCTGGAGCTCAGCGCCGAGCGTCGCCACCGCGCGCTCGACCGCGGCGTAGTCGAAGGGCTCGTCCGACCGGGCGTGCTCGACGGCCGCGAGGGTGAACGTCACGGCGTGGCTCAGGACGTCAGCGAGGGGCTTGAGGGCGGCGGGAAGATGAAGGACGATCGGCTCCACGGGGCATCCTGCGGGTGAGTGTTCAGCAACCCTCGGTCGCATGGCTCTGCCCTGCCTTCAACCCCGCCCCATCACGTCGCCGCCAGGAGCTCCCAGGACCCTGAGCACGATGGGAGCTACACCCCTGCCGACCACGGCTCCAAGTCACCCGTTCGTTCACAACGGAATTCAACAAGCTAGACGGCCAGGTCGAGAGGAAGATCAGAGATGTCCTTGAGGCGCCGCCCCTTGATCATGATCGACAGCATCTCCTTCGCATCTTCGGCTCGCCCGGCATCCGCGATCAGCCCTACGGACTCCTCCAACTCGTGCAGAAAGAGGTGATAGACACAGTCGATATCACCGGTGCCGAGTGCCAGAGACGCGATGCGCGATGGCATCGGCTCGCCGGTGACGACCACGACATGCGGCGCGCGACCATTCCGGTTCCGAAGTAGGTTCAAGGCCTCGGTTCGCGCGTTCTGTGCCCGGTCACTCCGCAGCGTCCACTTCGTAGAGACGCTGGCATGCAGTATGTCTTTGTCGTTGTTCAGTAGGCGCATCGCACTATTGCGAGCGACTTCATGATCGACAAGGATGGTCGGTGTATTGATGAAATCATCCTCCTCCGGCGACCGAACGACGAGGACGTCAGGCTTCACGACATAGTCATTACCAAGGGAGGCGGCGAGATCGACGTCATGCTCGATCGCCTTCTGAAGATGCAGTAGGTGCTGATACTGCTCAAAATTGGCGATTGCCTTACCGCCGAGTACCTGCCACTTGCCGGGTCGCAGCCGGTCAAGCCGTCCGAACGTCTGCTCAAGATACACGCGAATCAGTTCTTCGAGCTTCGCTCCCGCCTGCTGGCCGACAGGCCTCGCAGTCGCCGCGATCTCCTTGGTGATCTGCGTGTAGACTCCATCCGCCAAATCTCGACTAAGGGCGCTGCTTCCGTCAGCGATACTGACAATACCCTTACTGTCTCGCGTCAGGACTTTCGCGGAGATTAGCGCAGCGTGAAGTTCGCGTCGCTGCACACTAAACACCGCATCATCCGGCACCCTGACTTGCTCATCAACCGACCTCCAACTTGATTTCAGCCTGCGTGACGTGCAGAGATGGCTGAAACGGCCTCCGGCGAGATCTGATCGTTCGGGAGGTCCCCGCCAATGCACTGTAGATGGCCCCGCCGACAGCAGTTGCAACTGGTGGAGGGAACGCATTGCCGACCTGTCGATACGCTGCCGTCTTCTTGCCGGAGAACGCCCAGTCGTCAGGAAACCCTTGGATCCTTGCAACCATCGGCACCGTCAGGCGAGGGTTCTGGTCGATCGGGAAATCAGGGTCTGGTGATTGGTCTGCGACGCCTCGGCCATCTACGCCGAGCGCGGCCCACGCAGCTCTCGCCCGTGTCGGACCAAGGTCAGGTCCACCGTGTTTCTTCGAGCCTCCGACTACGGTTGGGCCGATGCCGCTGGCCCGAAGGCTCCAATCGTTGGCGCCAGGCCAAGCGCGCACGGCCATCAAGTCCCGCAGGGCTTCTCCAACGGTCGTCTTCCGATTGTTCAGGGTCGGCCAAGCGAAACCCTCTGCGACGTCCTCCCGCAGAGCGACCAAGACGAAGCGCGGACGCAGTTGCGGCACGCCAAAATCGCAGGCGTTCAGGATGCGCCAGTCAGGCACCATTTTCATGCGCGTCAATTGCAGGAGGATCTCGTTTCGGTAGGCATCGAATCGAGACGACGCGAAGCCCGGAACGTTCTCCAGCAAGACCGCGCGTGGCTTTGCTTTTTGGATAAGGTTCAAAGCAGCCGGAAACAGATCCCGTTCGTCATCTGACCCAAGCTGCTTCCCTGCAATCGAGAACGGCGGACACGGCACTCCACCTGCGATCAGGTCGACTCCCTTGAAGTCGGCACCGTTCAAGGCACGAACGTCCTGTTCAAGCACCTTCCAGGACGGGCGATTGAGTCGCAGCGTCGCGCATGCAGCCGAGTCGATCTCCACTGCGGCTGCATGGTGAAAACCAGCGCGCTCAAGGCCAACTGCCTGCCCGCCGCCACCAGCACAAATCTCCAGAACGCTCCAGTCACTCACAGAGGCGAGTTTGCCAGCTTTCCGCCGTCTCGTCTTGCCGCATCGGGCCGCAACTTCGAGCAGGACGTTAACCCGCTCTCCCCGCGCGCGAGCATCCCACCCGACAGTGCCCACCGAGCCTGCTGTATCCCGACCGACGGTCGTCATCGCCGGGGCCACGGGCTTCGTCGGCCGCGCCCTCGCCTACGCGCTCGCGCCCGACCATCACGTCGAGGGCCTCTCGCGCGGCGCCCGCGCGCCCGATGCCGACGTCGCCGAGTGGCGCGCGTGCGACCTCTTCTCGCTGCTCGACGCCGAGCGCGCGCTCGCGGGCGCCGACCTCGTCGTGAACCTCGTGCACAGCATGATGCCCTGCGCGTGGCTCACGCGGGGCGAATAGGGCGTCCAGCGACTCCAGCGCCTCGGTGCTCCCCCAGTGATCGACCGAGGAGAGCGTCGTTCGACGCGACCGCAATCGACGGCGTCCACCAGTCGACGTGCGTCTGCGCGAGCGCGGTCGCGGGCGCCGACGCCATGAGCGCTTCGGCGAGCACGATCCCCGGAGCCGCTCCACGGGCCGCTGGCCGATCGACCTGCGTGGTAGGTTTCGCGACGTGAGCGACCCATGGCAGATCTCACGCGACGTCCATGACCCGCAGGCGATCCCCTACTTCAACTGGGACGCACCGGTGACCAACGAAGCCGTGCGGCGCGCCCTGCTGGAGGGCACCGAAGACGATCGCCTCTACTGGATCGCCCGCATCCTACGCGAGGCGCAGTACGCCGACGTCTGGCAGTTCGTTGCGCTGCGGCGCGACGTGCTACCGCGCTGGGAGCTTCTGCGCCCGAGGCTGGGGCGCAGGCGCGCGTTCTGGGAGTTCCTGCTCGACCGGTGGCGGAGCGATGGGCTCCTCTCCTGATCGCCTCGATGCCCTGCAGCGCGGCCTGATCGAGGCGTTCTTCGCACGGACGCAGCGCTTCTTCCTCACTGGCGGTGCCGCGCTCACGGGGTTCTATCTCCGACACCGCACGACGAAGGACCTCGACCTGTTCGCGCCGCCGGAAGTCTCGATGCAGGAGAACCACTTCGGCGCGGTGGTCGTGGACCCGATGCGAGAGATCGCGGCCAACAAGGTCGGCGCGTTGCTCGACCGCTTCGAGGCGCGCGACCTGGTCGACCTGAAGCTCCTCCTCGGCGCCGGACTCACGCTCTCGGAGGTCTTGCAGGACGCGCAGCAGAAGCACGCCGGCGCCGATCCCGCGACGCTCGCGTGGGTGCTGGGAACCTGGCGGATTCCTCCGACCGCGGCGTTGCCCGAAGACACGATGGCCGCGGAGGTCGAGGCCTTCCGCGACGACCTGGTGCGTCAGCTCGCGCTCCTCGCGCTGCCGAAGGAGTAGAGCGGTTACGTGGGACGGAGCCTTCGGGTGCGATGCCCCTGATCCCCGCTGCCTCAGTGGTCGACCGGGGAGAGCGTCGTTCGCCGCGACCGCAATCTCCATGGCGCTCGCCGACCGCCTCGCGGCGGCGCGAGGGGTTGGGGGAGACGCGCGCCCCCCTGTTTGGTACGACTCCGACCCGACCTGACCCGCGCGCCCCTGCGGCCCGGTAGCGATGCTCTTCACAGACCTCACCTTCCTCTACTTCCACGCCATCGTCGTGGCGCTGCGATGGTGGCTCCCGCCCCGGGCCGCCGGGCCGCTGCTCCTCGTCGCGAGCTACGTCTTCTATCTCTCCGCGGGCCCCCGCTACGTCGCGCTCATCTTCGGCGCCACGGTCTTCGCGTGGTGGGTCGGGCTGGCGCTCTCTCGCGCGACTCGCCCACGGGCGCTCCTCGGGTTCGCGGTCACGGCGCTCCTCGCGATGCTCGCGTGGTTCAAGTACTCGGCCTTCGCGGCGCAGCAGGTCGCCGCGCTTCTTCACCTGCCGCGCCCCGGGTTCACTGTCGCCCTCCCGCTCGCGATCTCGTTCTTCTCCTTCGAGCTCATCTCCTACGTCGTCGACGTCCGTCGCGGGACCACCCCCGAGCGCTCGCTCTGGCGCTTCGCGCTCTACGTCTCGTACTACCCCCACCTCATCGCGGGCCCGATCGTGCGCGCGGAGGAGCTGCTCCCGTCGCTGCGCGCGCCGAAGCCCTTCGACGACACGCGCTTCGGCGACGGCGTGTACATCCTGCTCATCGGGTTCCTCAAGAAGACCGTCCTCGCCGATCGCATGGCGCCGTGGGCCGACGCGGTCTTCTCCGACCCCTCCGCGCACGGGACCCTCGGCGTCTGGATGGGCGTGCTCGCGTACACGGGCCAGATCTACTGTGACTTCTCCGGCTACACGGACATCGCCCGCGGCGCGTCGCTGACCCTCGGCCTCCCGCTGCCCGAGAACTTCGACTGGCCGTACCTCTCCACGTCCATCACCGAGTTCTGGCGTCGATGGCACATGACGCTCTCCCGCTGGCTGCGCGACTACCTCTACATCGGGCTCGGCGGCAACCGCGGCGGCCCGCTGCGCCAGTACCGCAACCTGTTTCTCACCATGCTCCTCGGGGGCCTCTGGCACGGCGCCAACTGGACCTTCGTCGTCTGGGGCGCGCTGCACGGCCTCGCCCTCTGCGCGCACAAGCTCTGGGACACGGCGCTGCGGGGCTTCCCCCTCGCCCAGCGGGTGCGCGCGTCGCGCCCGTACCTCCTGCTCGCCTGGGCCGCGACGCTGCTCACGGTCGCCGCCGCGTGGGTGCTCTTCCGCGCGCCGACCTTCGCCCGCGCCTGGTCGGTGCTCCTGCGGCTCACCCACGACGTCGCCGGCGTCGGCGCCCTCGGGACCCCGACGCCCGCCGCCATGCGCTCCGCGGAGTACGCGCTCCTCGCCCTCGTGGTGGGCCATCTCCTCGCGCTTCGCGGCGTCGGCTGGGCGGTGCACCGCGCGCTGCCGCCGATCGCCCGCGGGCTCTACTGGGCGCTGATCATCCTCGTGTGCTTCGTCTTCGCGGAGACCCGTGCAACCTTCATCTACTTCCAGTTCTGATCCCCGCGCAGCGCTGGTCTCGCTCGCGGTCTGCGCGCTGGCGATCGTGGGCGCCGACCTCACGTTTCGCGCGAGCGCCCTCGGGATCAGCCTGCGCCGCGAGAGCTGGTACATCGTGCGCCCGCAGCTCTACACCGCCGACGCGCGCGGCGCGGACGTCGTGGGCATCGGCGACTCCCGCCTGGGGTGCTCGTTCAATCCCTTCACCCTCGAGCGCTTCGTCGAGGTCGAGCGCGGCGAGCGCCTCCGCGCCTGGAACGCCGCCCTCCCCGGCGCCCCCCCGATGGCCCACCTCGCGTGGGTGCGCCGCGCGCTCACGCACCCCCATCCCCCGCGCATGGTGATCCTCGCGCTGTCGCCGTACATGTTCTCGTCGCACCTGACGCGGGCGCCCTCGCGCGAGGCCCTGACCTCGATGTACCGGGCGCGCGACGTCCCGTGGATCCTCGCCGCGGGCGGGAGCCCCGAGGACGGCCTCGCCGCGCTGCAGGCCGACCTCTTCGCGAGCTTCCGCGTGCGGCCCCGCCTCGTGGAGGTGCTCACCGACTTCGCCGGCCTCCGCGAGACCGCGTCGGTGGGCGACCAGGGCTACGAGGATCACCCGCAGATCGATCTCCCGCAGCAGCAGCGCCGCGCCGCCAACCGGGTGCAGTCGTACCGGGGCGAACTCCTCCGCGCGAACGCCCGCTTCGGGAGCGAGCAGCAGGGCTACTTCCTCGAGTCCCTGCGCCTGCTGCGCGACCACCACGTCACTACGGTCGTGCTCGACTCGGTGAGCGCCTCGCAGATGGACGCGGTGATGGGACCCGACAGCATCTACCCCGAGCACATCGCGTGGGTGCGCGCCCAGGCGGCGGCCTACGGCGCCCACGTCGTGGACGGCCACCGCCCGCCGGTGCTGCAGGACGGCGACTTCTGCGACGTCGACCACGTGAGCAGCTTCGGCGCGATACGCTTCACGTCGTGGCTGACGCACGAGCACCTCATCGCGATCATGGGCGGTCGTCGCGACGCGCGACCCGCGGCGTGCAGCACGGTCTTCGACCTCGACGACGAGTCGATGCCCGGCTGGCGCCGTGAGGGATCGTCGATGTCCAGCCCCATCACCCTGGCCGCGCGCCGCACCCAGCAGGTGGTCGCGGGGTACACGGGACACGGGTTCCTGACGACCTTTCCCGAAGGCGGCGGGGACGTCGATCGCGGTCGGGCGACGTCGCCGCCCTTCGTCCTCACGGGCGACCACGTGCGCGTCCGGCTGGGCGGCGGGGGCGTTCCGGGCCTGGCGGTGCGGGTCGTCGTCGAAGGTCGCTCGGTGGCCGAGGCCTCGGGGCGCAACGACGAGACGCTGCGGGACGTCGAGCTGGACGTCCGCGCGTTTCGCGGGCGCGCCGCCACGATCGTCATCGACGACGAGGCCGCCGGGGGCTGGGGGCACCTGAACGTCGACGACGTGGCGGTCTGCCCGTAGTCCCTACCGGCTCCCGGGCGCTGATCGAAATGTCTCCCCCTCCCGGCGTGCTCGCTACCGTCGCGGCCATGAACCTGCGCGCCGCCCTCGTCGCCCTCTCGCTCGCCTCACCCGCCGCGGCCCAGCACGCCCCGCGGGCCTTGCGCGCGGCGCAGCCCGAGGTCGCCCGGTCGCCCGTCGCCGCCGAGATCGAGCGCATCCGCGGCAACGTCCGCAGCACCCGCTACGTCCACGCCACGCGCGTCGACGAGCGCGCAGGCCGCTACGACTTCGACTGCTCGGCGATGGCGAGCCTCGTGCTGTCCCACGCGGCCCCGCGCGCCCACGCCGTCGTGCTACGCCGCAACGGCCGAAGCCGCCCCGTAGCCCGCGACTTCCATGACGTGATCGCCTCGGCGCCCGTCGACCGACCCCGGGACGGATGGCTCCGCCTCACCCGCATGCAGGACCTCCGCCCCGGCGACGTCATCGCCTGGCGCCGACCGCCCACGGTGGCCTCGCGGAACACCGGCCACGTGGCCTTCGTGCACGAGGCGCCCCGACGGCTCGACCGCGACGGCCGGCGGTGGTCGGTACGCATCGCCGACGCGACGTCGATCCCCCACGGCGACGACACGCGACCGCGCCAGCACCAGAGCGGCTTCGGCTACGGGACGCTGACGCTGTTCGTGGAGACGCCGGGCGGCGACCCGACGGCGTACGGCTGGTACGGGCTCGACACCCGCATCGATTTCCGCACGCACATCGCGCTGGGCAGGGCCGTTCGCTAGACGAAGCCCCGCGCATCGGGGCGCACGCTCGATGGGGGCGCGAGCATCTTCACCCGGCCACCGCACGCGAGCACCGCTCAGGTCCTCGGGCCTCGCCCGGAGGGAAGCGGAGGGGGCGACCGCGCCCCTCACCCCACGCCGCGCGGTTGCGCCGGGCGTCGGCCGTGAGGCATAGCTTCGGACATGGGCGACGCGGCCAAGGTGATCGACTGGAACGGAACCGATGTACCGACGGACATCGCTGAAGTGCTGGCGCAGGTTCCCCCGGGGCGCTATCGGCTGCAAGCCGTCACCGACGACGATGGCTTCGAGCTCACACCCGAGCAGGAGGCCGGCATCGAAGCGGCCATCCGGTCTGCTGACGAGGGCAGAACGGTGCCGTTTGAAGATGCGATGGCCCGGATGACGGCGAAGCTCTCCGCACTCAGATGACGGGCGATCGGATCGCGTTCGTCGTCGACGCGGTGACCGACCTCGAGGAGCTGGCCGAGTACATCGACGCAAGGAACCCAGTCGCAGCGGTCCGAGTACGGGACGCGATCCGCGCCGCGATTGCGTTGCTCGCGGAGTCCGATTCGCGCCTCGACACCCCGCGGTGATCTACTACCGGCGCGAGTCCGGCGTGCTCACGGTACTGCGCGTCTACCACCACGCCCGCGAGCCCATCGCCCGGTAACGAGGCAGTCGCGCCCCGCACGCGGGAGTTGCACGCGGACCGCAGCGCCCGAAGCTGCCGTACCACGGCGATGTGGAACTCTCGACCCGCGGGGCTGTCGCAGCATCCGTGTTGGACTCCCGCTTCGCGGTCGTGGTTGCGTCGAGTGCCCTCGTCGTGGGGGGATTCGTGGCGGTGCTCTCTGCCGTCGACCACCGCGCGTCGCTCGCCCGCGCGCACCGTCGGGCGGAGGCCGGGCGCTTCGGCCCCGGGGCGCTGTACGGCGAGTGGGTCTGGACCGGCGTGGAGGAGGACGGTCGCGCCCGGCTGTCGGTCACCGACGCGGACATGGTGCGTCGCGTCGGCCCGCGCGGCTGGCCGGGATGTCCCGACGGGGTCGTCTGCACCCGCCACGGCATCCGCGTGCTCTCGGTGGGCGCGGGCGGCGCCGCGCGCTGGATCACCAACGTCGTCACCTCGTCGGACTTCGAGGCCGTCGGCCGGGTGCGCTGGGTCTCGCAGGGGGTCGCGTACTTCGCGGTCGCGCACCGCTTCTCCTGCGCGCACCCCGACCAGAACCGGCGCGTGCGTGAGGAGCGCGTCCTGCGGTACTGGCGCGAGGGCGACCATCTGTACGTCGGCGTCGACGACGAGGCGGAGCTGCTCCCGCTGCCGTCCGTCGAGCGCTCCGGCGAGCCGCGGCGCTGGATGGTCTTCCGGAAGGTGACGGCCGCGACGCTGTGGGCGCGCTACCTGCTGCGCCTCTGCCAGCCGACAGCGGACTCGGCGTGCGACGACGCGTGCTTCGACCCGGTGGGGGCGCCGTAGTTCAGGGGGACGGTGCCTCCGCGCGGTCGAACCGTTGGCCCGGCGAGCACCGGTGGGGAGCTCAGTGGAGGCTCAGGCGGGTGCGTGGAGTGAGGTGCGGGTGGGGTATGACTCCAGTCATGAAGATCGAGCGCGTCCCGTTCCACACCACGGACTGGTCGCAGGTCGCCGTCACCGAGCATCCGGGGGAGTCGGGCGTCGCGCGCTGGCGCACGATCGAGCAGGGCAACATCCGAGTGCGCATGGTCGACTATTCGCCGGGGTACGTCGCGGACCACTGGTGCGAGCGCGGCCACGTCCTCCTCGTGCTCGAAGGGGAGCTCGTCACCGAGCTGCGCGACGGGCGGCGCTTCACGCTCGGGCCAGGCACCAGCTACCAGGTGGCCGACGGCGACGGCGCGCACCGCTCGGTGAGCCCGAAGGGAGCCCGGTTGTTCATCGTCGACTGAGCGTGCGCCGCGCGAGCTGATCGGTCCGCTCGCACCCCTCGCGATCCGGGCACGACGGAGCTCGCGCTCCCCAGCGGCGCTCGGGGCATCAGGGGCATCGGTCCGGCTGATGGTCAGCGGCGGACGGTGACCGTCGTCGAGCGGCTGGCACCGACGCGGCTCGAGAGGCACCCGACGATCTCGTGGGTCCCGCTGATGAGGCAGGTGCGGCATGGGTTGTCGAAGCAGCTCACCGGGAGCGCGAGGCACCGGGCGTCGGTCGTCGTGCTCCCGTCATTGGCCTGCTCGCAGTACTGGGTGTTGGCGGCGCAGCGCAGCGCCGGGTCGCTGCCCCCGGTGCAGCTGAAGGTGTCACCCGACGCGCGGTCGCCCACGCCGCATCGGGCCAGCAACGCCGATCGCTCGGCGCCGGGATCGCAGGAGCCCGCGGGATCCATCGGCGCATCCCCCGCGTCGTCGGGAGGAAGCGCGCCGACCCATGACGCCGCATCTCCGGTCGAGGGCCCGGTCACGATCTGCGCGCACGCCGACCCGAGCACGCAGAGCACCCACCAGGGGCCACGACGCACGTCGCCTTCCATGATCTCTCCTCTTGCAGCGGTACGCGGCGAGCATCACGCGCCGAGGTCGCGCGCTCACAGTCCGCCACGACAGCCACCGATGCAGGAGGGCCGGGGAGCATTCATCCTCCCCGATCGTCCACGACGCAGCCCGCGCGGGATCGGACGACGGCACCTGGACGCTCTCCGTGCTCGGCCCTGGCGACGTGGTGACCTTCGCGTCGCCAGGCGGGCGCGCGTCCCTGTCCGGTCGCTGCGGGGAAGAGAAACCGCCAGGGGCGCAGGGGTCGCAGGGAGAGCGGAAGAGGATGCTATGGGGTGGACGGGCGCCCCGGGGTGCCGACGCACGGAGGTCGGGGCCCCACACGTCGCGGGCTCGAGCGGCACCCACTGGCTGCCGGTGCAGCTCCAGACGTCTGGGCGCGGAGGGCTGAGCGTTGGTCTCATCCTGGGGAGCGACCGCGACGCCAGCCCAATGCGCCTCACCGTCGCGAAGCGACGGGCGCGACCGCGACGCCAGCTCAATGCGTTCCAGCGGTCCGGCGCTCCGACTCCGACCGGTCGAGCTCCGCTCGGGTGGAACCGCCGATTCCACGAGGTCGCGTTGGGCCGGCGTCGCGGTCGCTCCCGTCGCTTCGCGACGGTGAGGCGCATCGGGCTGGCGTCGCGGTCGCTCTCCAAGATGAGACCAACGCTCAGCGGTGCAGTTCCAGACGTCTGGGCGCGGAGGGCTGCGACGCCTGAGAAAACGACCGGTCAGGACAACGGCGCGATGGCGAAGCGCCCGACCGCCACGGCGACGCAGGCGAGCAGGGGCGCGAGGTCTCCCACGAGCGCTCGCGCCGCCGCGCTGTCATCGGCCTGCGAGGCCCACCACGCGTCGATGCCACCGGAGCGCGGCGACGGTCAACAATCACCCGTTGCCCAGAGGAGAGCACCGCCGCATTGTCCCGCCCCATGACCCTCGACTCGATTCCCGTCGTCCCGGGGGGCA
This sequence comes from Deltaproteobacteria bacterium, assembly GCA_016704445.1. Taxonomy (GTDB): domain Bacteria; phylum Myxococcota_A; class Polyangia; order Polyangiales; genus SCUS01. The sequence goes on along the minus strand of JADJAE010000016.1, from coordinate 111,595 downwards.
ACTTCGCGGGACACATGCACCTCTTCCAGGGGGACGACCGCCTGGGGCTCTTCCAGCGCATCGCAGACACGGGCGAGCTCTCTCGCGTGTCCTTCCTGGGCAGGCCCGTGGTCTTCGCGAACTCCCCGGCCGCCGCCCACGAGGTGCTCGTCGAGAAGGCGCGCTGCTTCGAGAAGTCCCCGGGCATCCGGCTGCTGCTCCACTACCTCGCGGGCGAAGGGCTCTTCACCTCCGAGGGCGAGCTCTGGCGGCGGCAGCGACGGCTGATGGCGCCGCTGTTCCAGCCCTCGGCGATGGCGCAGTACACGGACTGCATGCACGACGTCGCCGCCCGCGCCGTCGCCACCTGGAAGGACGGCGCCGCGCTCGACCTCGCGACGGAGATGACCCGCGTCACCATGGGCATCGTCGGCAAGGCCCTCTTCGACAGCGACACCTTCGACGAGAGCGACGCCCTCGGCGAGGCCCTCACCGTGGCCCTCGCCTGGGCCGACTCGCAGAGCGCCTCACCCCGGCTGGTCGCGCAGGTCGCCCTCACCGACGCGCTCGAAGCCGTCGGGGCTCACCTCCCCGGCCGCCTGGACGCGCTGCGCCGCCGCGCGCTGGCCTCGCTCAAGGAGCCCTTCCTCCTCGAAGGCGCGCGGTCGGAGCGGCTGCAGCGCGCCCTCGCGGTGGTGGACGGGCGCATCCGGCAGATGATCGCCGAGCGCCGAGCGCAGGGCCTCGCGCGGCCCGACCTGCTCACCCGCCTTCTCGCCGCGCGCGACGAGGAGAACGGCGGCGCCGCGGTGATGACCGACCAGCAGGTGCGCGACGAGGCCAACACCCTCTTCGTCGCGGGCCACGAGACCACGGCCACCTCGCTGTCGTGGGCCTTCTACCTGCTCGGCCGCCACCCCGCGGTGCGCGAGGCGGTGCAGCGGGAGGTCGACGCCCTGCCCCCGGGGCCCGTGACCTTCGCGGGCGCGGCGAGCTCGCTGCCCCTCACGACGCGGGTCTTCAAGGAGGCCATGCGGCTCTATCCCCCGGTGCCCATCTACGCCCGGCGGCTCCTGGTCGACGCCGAGATCCGGGGCGTCGCGATGCCCCGGGGCACCCTGGTGATCGTGACGCCGTACCCCCTGCACCGGCTCGCCGACGTGTACCCCGAGCCGGAGCGCTTCGACCCCGACCGCTTCCTGCCGGAGCGCGAGGCGGCGCGCCCGAAGTCGTCGTACATCCCCTTCGGCGCGGGCCCGCGGGTGTGCCTCGGCCTCCACTTCGCGATGCTCGAAGGGCCCATCGTGATGGCGACCATCATGCGGCTCGCGCGCATCGAGACCGACCCCGCCCGGGTGATCGTGCCGAAGCTCTCGGCGACGGTGCGCCCAGGCGGCGGCGTCCCCGCGACGGTCTACCGGCGCGCGGTGGCGTCGTAGCGTAAGCGTCCTTGCCAACCCCCCGACGCCTCGGAGTAGGGTTCGCGCCGCTCGCCCATGAACCACCCCACCTCCGATGAGCTCTCCCTCGCCTACGCGGGCCGCCGGGTCTTCGTCACCGGCCACACCGGCTTCAAGGGCGCCTGGCTCACCCGCTGGCTGCTCGACCTCGGCGCCGAGGTCACCGGCTACGCCCTCGCCCCCGACACCTCGCCCTCGCTCTTCGATCAGCTCGGCCTCGCCTCGCACATCCGCCACCACGTCGCCGATATCCGCGACCTCCCTCGACTCACCGCCGCCGTCGCGGAGTGCGCCCCCGACGTCGTCTTCCACCTGGCCGCGCAGCCCCTGGTGAGGCGCAGCTACGACGAGCCGGTGCTCACCCTGGAGACCAACGTGATGGGCACGGCCCACGTGCTCGAAGCCATCCGCTCGACGGGGAAGCCCTGCGCCGCGGTCATGGTCACCTCGGACAAGTGCTACGAGAACCGCGAGCAGCTCTACGGCTACCGAGAGGACGAGCCCATGGGCGGCCACGACGTGTACTCCATGTCCAAGGGCGCCTCGGAGCTGGTGATCGCCTCGTGGCGGCGCAGCTTCTTCCCCACGGCGCAGCTCTCGAAGCACGGTGTCGCCGTGGCCTCCGGCCGCGCGGGCAACGTCATCGGCGGAGGCGACCAGGCCGCCGACAGGATCATCCCCGACTGCATCCGCGCCCTCACCCGCGGCGCTCCCATCCCGGTGCGCAACCCCGACGCCGTGCGCCCGTGGCAGCACGTGCTCGAGCCCCTCGGGGGCTATCTCCTCCTCGGAGCGAGGCTGCGCGGCGTCGGCACCGAGCACCCCGATCGCTTCTGCGAGGGCTTCAACTTCGGTCCGCAGACGGAGGCCACGAGGCCGGTGCGCGACGTGGTGCGCGCCCTCATCGCGGCCTGGGGAAGTGGAACCTGGGACGACCGATCGGACCCCCACGCCGTGCACGAGGCGAAGCTGCTGCGGCTCTCCATCGAGAAGTCCTGGGCGCGTCTCGGGTGGTCCCCCCGCTGGGGCTTCGAGCACACCATCTCCGAGACCGCGCGCTGGTACCGGGCGTGGCACGAGGGGGCCGACCGGGGGGCGCTCGACGCGCTCTGCAGCGAGCAGATCAAGCAGTACCTCGACCCCCACGAGACCTTCGTGGGAAACAAGCAGGCACCCTGAAGCGATGTCGAACGACGCGGACGCACTCGAGAAGCAGCTGACGGCGGAGATCCTTGAGCGCGTGCGGCGCATCGCGCAGCTGCGCGGCGAGGAGGAGACGGAGTTCAACCCCGGGCGCACCCCGGTGAAGTACGCCGGGCGCGTCTACGACGAGCACGAGCTGGTCAACCTGGTGTCGAGCTCGCTGGAGTTCTGGCTCACCGCGGGGCGCTGGCACCGGCGCCTCGAGGCCGACCTCGCCCGCTGGTTCGGCCTCCCCCACGCGCGCCTCGTCAACAGCGGATCGAGCGCCAACCTCCTCGCCACGGCGGCCCTCACCTCGCCGCTCTGGGGCGACCGCCGGGTGCGCCCCGGCGACGAGGTCATCACCGTCGCCGCGGGCTTCCCCACCACCGTCGCGCCCGCCATGCAGCTCGGGATGGTGCCGGTCTTCATCGACATCGAGCTGCCGACCTTCAACGTCGACGTGTCCCTCCTGGAGCAGGCGCTCTCTCCCCGCACCCGCGCGGTGATGATCGCCCACACGCTCGGCAACCCCTTCGACCTCGGCGCCGTCACGGCCTTCTGCAAGGCCCACGGGCTCTGGCTCATCGAGGACAACTGCGACGCCTCGGGCTCCCGCTACCGCGGCGAGCTCACCGGAACCTTCGGCGACGTCGGCACCCTCAGCTTCTACCCCGCGCACCACATGACCACCGGAGAGGGCGGCGCCGTGCTCTGCCGCGACCCGGAGATGCTGCGGGTGCTGGAGTCGATCCGCGACTGGGGCCGCGACTGCTGGTGCGCGGGCGGCATCGACAACACCTGCGGCAAGCGCTTCGAGTGGCAGCTCGGCGAGCTCCCCGCGGGCTACGACCACAAGTACACATACAGCCACCTCGGCTACAACCTGAAGATGACCGACATGCAGGCCTCCGTCGGCCACGCGCAGCTCGCCAAGCTCGACGGCTTCGGCGAGGCGCGACGCCGCAACTGGAGGTACCTGCGCGACCGCCTGGAGGCGGTGTCCGACCTGCTGGTGCTGCCTGAGCCGACGGAGGGCAGCGACCCGAGCTGGTTCGGCTTCATGATGGCCGTGAAGCCGGGGGCGGGCTTCACCCGCGACGAGGTGGTGAGGCACCTGGAGTCGCGCAAGATCCAGACGAGGATGCTCTTCTCGGGCAACCTGACGAGGCAGCCCGCGCTCACCCGCCTCGCGGAGGACGCCGCCGCCCGAGGGGTCGCCGCGCCCTACCGCATCGCGGGCGCCCTCACCCGCACCGACTACGTGATGAACAACGGCTTCTGGATCGGCGTGTACCCCGGGCTCACCGAGGCCGCGCGGGCCTTCATGGCCGACGAGATCATCGCCTTCGCCCGCAGCCGCGCGGGCTCCCCCCCGCACCGGATGCTTCCGACCGCGCCGTAGTACCGCGCCGCAGGAGTTCTGACGGGTTGAGCAGAGCGCCTCGGAGGAGAAGAACCGCAAGGGTCGCAACGGTCGCAAGGTCTCGAATGCATCTCATCGTTGCCCTCATCGAACGCAATCCGCTTGCAGGCTGGGGTTCCGCGCGTTGGCGCGTCACCCCAGGCAATAACAGGATGGCCGCCCGGGCATTGGTCCGGGGCTCGAACGGCCGTCTCTGTGCGCAGGTTGCCGGGCCCGCTGTCGAGCAAACCGAGGGAGCCAGCCGGACGCGGACGCGCCGCCTCCAGCACGTATCAAGCGATGCCCGTTCGGAGCCCCGGACCGATGTCCGGGGCGGCCATCCTGTTATTGCCTGGGGTGACGCGCCAACGCGCGGAACCCCAGCCTGCAAGCGGCCTGCGCTCGATGAGGGCAACGATGAGATGCATTCGAGCCCTTGCGACCCTTGCGACCCTTGCGGTTCTTCTCTCACAGCGCACGGAGCGCGAGCGTCTCAACCCGTCACATCCCCTGCGACGCGGTAGTAAGGGCGTCTACGGCACCTCGAAGCGGGCGCGCACCCCGAGCGCCTCGCAGCGCGCCCTGATCTCCCCCGCGTAGTTGCCGTTCATCACCAGCACCGTGACCTCGCGGTCACCCAGCGTCGCGAGCCACTCGGGCGCGTGGATGCCGTGGCCGGTGCCGGGGATGTACCTCCCCTGCTTCCTGGGGTTCACGTCGACGCCTCCGCGAAGCAGCGTGCCCTCCGGGTCGACCAGGTTGGCGAAGACCACCCCCTTGGTGGCCATGCCCCAGAGCACGCAGGGCCCCGTCTCGTTGGCCGCCCTCAGCTTCTCCCTCGCGGCCTCGATGCGCCGCTGCTCGTCCGTCGCGTAGCGGGTGAGCCTCGCCACCGCCTCGGCCGCGTCGGAGGGGAGCGCCACGTCGCTCTCTCCCGCCTCCCCTTCGGCCCACTGGTACTGGTCTCCGAAGGCCCTCCTCGCGGCGCTGAGCGCCACGCCTCCTCGGCGCAGCGCGTAGCCGAAGGTCGACGGGGTGAAGTAGTTGCAGTGCTCGTAGCAGAAGTCCCAAAAGGCCTGGTGCTGCACGATCCAGTCGAGGTCGGGCACCTCGAAGAAGAGCGGTGTCCCGGGGTGGGAGCGCACCCCGTCGACCACCGCCCGGATGAACTCCACCGGCCTGGGGATATGCTCCACCACGTGGCGGCAGACCACCAGCGAGGGGCGCTCGCTCAGCAGCTCGGCGCGAAACATCTCCCGCACCAGCGCCACGGGCCTCTCGGCGGTCGCCTCCCGGGGGGTGCAGCTCGGGTCGACGCCCACTCCGCGGACGCCAGGGACGGCCTCGCAGAGCACGTCGAGGAAGGTGCCCTTGCCGCAGCCCACGTCATAGACGGGTGCGACAGTGAGGGCGTGCTGCGCGGCGAGGTGCTTCGCGATGGAGCGGTAGTAGTCGGTGAAGACCGCGGAGGGGACGTCGTTGTCGTAGCGCGGGTCGTAGACCATCAGCGCCGGGTCGAAGCGGGTGTTGAACGCGAACCCACAGGCGCGGCAGACGCCGAGGGTGAAGGGAGCGCAGGGCGCGGCGAGGGCCTCCTCGGGGGAGGGCCACACGACGTTCTGCATCACCGGGAGGCGCTCCCGGCGAACGAGCTCCGCGACGTCACGACCGTCGCAGACGGGGCACGTCGGCGCGGTCATGCGCGGCGCATGAGCCAGGCGCCCGGCCAGTGGGTGATGTGCTCCCGGACCTCGCCCTCGTTGAAGACGAAGGGCGGCGGCTCTTGCAGCTCGAACTCCGCGTGGCGCGCGGCGAACTCCCGGGCGGCGGCGGTGGGGTTGTCGTCCTTCCACTCCGGCTTGCCGCGAGGGACGTTGTCCAGGTACTGCATCAGCCCGTCGGTGGCGACGATGTACGAGCCCGCGGTGACCATCGAGGCGTAGGCCTCGAGCTCGGCCGCCACGTGGGCCTTGGTGTGGTTGGAGTCGAGGAGCACCAGCACCTTCTCGCCCGGCTTGATCATCGAGCGCACCCGCTCGACGATGGTCGGGTCGATGGAGCTGCCCTCGACCAGGGAGATCGACGGGGAGAGCTCGTGCGCCTCGATGGCCGCGCGGTTGTGCGGGCGCACCTCGATGTCGACGCCGATCACCCGGCCGGCGTTGCCCATCATCTTGAAGAGGCTGGCGAAGAAGATCGCCGAGCCGCCGTGGGCCACGCCGGTCTCGATGATCACGTCGGGCTTCACCCGGTAGATCACCTCCTGCGCGCGGACCATGTCCTCCGGGAGCTGGATGATCGGCCGGCCCATCCAGGTGAAGGAGTAGATGTGCTTGAGCGCCCAGCCCACCTGGATCCACACCTTGGACAGCTCGGAGAAGGCCTCGCGGCTGTAGAGCGGGTGCTGGCTCGTCCCGTCCGCGTCTTCGCAGGCAACGGTCCTGGCTTCGGTGTCGATCGTCAGCTTCATCGGAGGGGCCTTCACTTCAGGAAGAGACAGGTGAGGTTCGGAGGGCGGGCACGCTGGCCCACCGCGCGGGACCTTGTCAACGATCTCCGCGCCGCGTTCGTCGCGCTGCGTTGCGCGCCCTCTCGCACTCCATTCACGCGAGCGCCCTCTCGGCGCCTCTCGGAAGGCATTGACTGGCGCGGATGCTCGGGCATTGTCCGCGCCCGATGAATCCGGGCGCGACGGCGCGCCACGGAGCTTCGCAGCGAAACCGCAGGAGCCGAGAGCGCAGCCATGAAGGTCATCATCTTGTGCGGTGGTCAGGGGACCCGCATCCGCGACGCCAACGAGCTGCTGCCCAAGCCGCTGCTGCCCATCGGCGAGCGGCCCATGGTCTGGCACATCATGAAGTCCTACGCGGCCCACGGGTTCACCGACTTCGTGCTGGCCCTCGGGTTCAAGGGCTGGCTCATCAAGGAGTACTTCCTCAACTACCGCTCCATGAGCGCCGACCTCCGGGTCTCGCTCGGACGTCACGACGCCGTCGAGGTGCTCAACCGCCGGGGCCTCGAAGACTGGACCGTCACCCTCGCGGAGACCGGCGAGGCCACCATGACCGGCGGGCGCGTCGCCTCGCTGCGGCGCTACGTCGGCGGCGACGACCTCTTCATGGTCACCTACGGCGACGGGGTCTCGGACGTCGACATCGGCAAGCTCGTGGCCTTCCACCGGGCGCACGGCAAGATCGCCACCGTCACCGCGGTGCACCCGCCGGGGCGCTTCGGAGAGCTGGGCATCCGAGACGGGCTGGTGCGGGAGTTCAACGAGAAGCCGCAGACCACGCTGGGCTTCATCAACGGCGGGTTCATGGTCTTCGACGCCAAGAGGGTGTGGGACTACCTGCCCGACAACGATCCCGGCCTGGTGCTGGAGGTCGAGCCGCTGCAGGGGCTCGCGGCCGCGGGCGAGCTCGTCGCGTACGAGCACCATGGCTTCTGGCAACCCATGGACACGCTGCGCGAGTACACCGTGCTCAACAACCTCTGGGCCTCGGGCAACGCGCCGTGGAAGACCTGGAACGACTGAAGCCCTCCCCGTCATCCGCCCGCACCCCTACACAGGTATCCCATGACTGAAGCTCGCACGTTCCGCTGCTGGTCCTGCCAGGGCAGCCGCCTCACGCCGGTGCTCGACCTCGGAAACACCCCGCTCGCCAACTCGCTCGTCCCCGAGTCGGCGCTGCACCACACCGACCCGGTCTTCCCGCTGGAGCTGGCCTGGTGCGCGGACTGCTCCCTCGTGCAGATCACCGCCTCGGTGCCGCCGGAAGACCTCTTCCGCGACTACCTCTATTTCTCCTCCTACTCCGACACCATGCTCCAGCACGCGGAGTCCCTGGTGGGGCGGATGATCCGCGAGCGCGCCCTCGGCCCGAACTCCCTGGTCGTCGAGGTCGCCAGCAACGACGGCTACCTGCTCAAGTTCTACAAGCGCGCCGGGGTGCAGGTGCTCGGCGTCGAGCCCGCGGTCAACGTCGCCCGGGTGGCCGTCGAGGAGCACGGCATCCCCACCATCACGGAGTTCTTCGGCGACGAGATCGCCCAGACCCTGCGCGCCGAGGGCAAGCGCGCCGCGGTGATGCACGCCAACAACGTCCTCGCCCACGTGCCCGACCTCAACGGCTTCGTGCGCGGCTTCAAGACCCTCCTCGCCGACGACGGCGTGGCCATCTTCGAGGCCCCCTACGTGCGCGACATGGTCGAGGGCTGCGAGTTCGACACGATCTACCACGAGCACCTCTGCTACTACTCGCTCACCGCGCTCGACCGGCTCTTCCGCCGCAACGGGCTCGTCATCTCCCACGTCGAGCGGGTGCCCATCCACGGCGGCTCGCTGCGCATCTTCGCCACCCACGGTGAGAGCCCCGACGAGACGGTGACCTCCATGCTCGCCGAGGAGCGCCGCGAGGGCATCGACGCGCTCCCCTACTACGAGGCCTTCGCGCGGAGGGTGCACCGGCTGCGAGGCGTGCTCACGGGCGTGCTGCGCGACCTGAAGGCGGCGGGGCGCACCATCGCGGCCTACGGGGCGAGCGCCAAGGGCAGCACCCTGCTCAACGCCTTCGGCATCGGCCGCGACGTGCTCGACTTCGTGGTCGACCGATCGCCCCACAAGCAGGGGCTCTACACCGCCGGGACGCACATCCCCATCCGAGCCCCGGAGGCCCTCGCCACCGAGCGCCCCGACTACGCCCTGCTGCTCACCTGGAACTTCGCGGACGAGATCCTCGCCCAGCAGAAGGACTACCTCGCCGCGGGCGGGCGCTTCATCGTCCCGGTGCCGCAGGTGCGCATCCTGTGAGGTTCACCGAGACCCCCATCGCGGGCGCGTGGGTGGTCGACCTCGACCGCCTCGAGGACGAGCGGGGCTTCTTCGCGCGCACCTGGTGCGAGCGGGAGTTTCGCGATCACGGCCTGCACTACCGGCTCTCGCAGTGCAGCGTGTCCTTCAACAAGCGGCGCGCGACGCTCCGCGGGATGCACTTCCAGACGACGCCCCACGAGGAGGCCAAGCTGGTGAGCTGCCCCCGAGGCCGCATCTGGGACGTCGTGCTCGACCTGCGGCGCGAGTCTCCCACGCACTGCCAGTGGTACGGGGTCGAGCTGTCGCCGGAGAATTACAGGGCGCTGTATGTTCCGCCGGGGTGTGCCCACGGGATGATCACCCTGGAGGACGACACCCTGGTGAGCTACCAGATCTCCGTGCCGTACGTTCCTGGCCACCAGGCCGCGGTGCGCTGGGACGACCCGGCCTTCGGCATCACCTGGCCCCTGGCTGAGCCCTTCCTCTCCGAGCGCGACCGCGCCCTGCCGGACTACGTCCGATGAAGGTGCTGCTCACCGGCGCCGGGGGCTTCATCGGGTCGCAGGTGGCGAGGCAGCTCGTGGAGAGCGGCGACCACGTGGTGGCGATGCTGCGGCCGGGCGAGTCCACCGCGCGCCTCGACGACATCCTCGGCTCGCTGGAGGTGCGCACCCTCGACCTCGCGGATACCGCCGCGGTGACGGCGATGGTGGCCGACACGCGCCCCGAGGCCTGCGTCCACCCGGCCTGGAACGCCGAGCCCGGCAAGTACCTCCACTCCCGGGAGAACCTCCGCCTGGTGGAGGCCACGCACCGCCTCGCGGAGGCCCTCGCCGACCACGGCTGCCGTCGCCTCGTGGGGGTGGGCACCAACGCCGAGTACGACACCAGCTACGGCTACCTTTCCGAGCGCACTCCGACCGCGCCGACCTACCTCTACTCGGCCTGCAAGCTGGGGCTCTCTCACTGGCGCAGCTCGGTCTGCTCACCGGGATGCAGGTCGCCTGGGCCCGGCTCTTCTACCTCTACGGACCGTGGGAGGACCCTCGCCGCCTGGTGTCCTCGGTGACGCGCTCGCTGCTGGAGGGCCGCGAGGCGCCGTGCAGCGCGGGCCTTCAGGTGAGGGATTTCCTTCACGTGTCGGACGTGGCCGGCGGGCTCGTGGCGGTGCTCCGCTCGGGCGTGACGGGCGCGGTCAACGTCGGGTCGGGCGAGCCGGTGACCGTGCGCGAGGTGGTCACCCGCCTCGGGGCGATGATCGGTCGCCCGGAGCTGCTGCGGCTGGGAGCGATCGAGCCCAAGGCGGGCGAGCCGACCTTCGTGTGCGCGGACAACGCGAAGCTGCGCGCGGAGACCGGGTGGAAGGCGGCGTACACCCTCGACAGCGGGCTCGCAGACACCGTGGCCTGGTGGCGTTCGAGGATGAGGTAGCGACACACTCTGGCACGCCGCCGAGCGCCCTCTCCTCGCGGCGATCTACCTATTTCGCAGCGCATTCCGTGTGGCACGCGCCTTGAGACAACACCGCTACGATGTCTCCCTTCCGGCCGCGCCCCTTCGCCCTCCTCCTTGCCTCGCTGATCTCGCTCGCCTCCCTCCCGGGCTGCGGCGACGACCCGCTGCCTCCCCGCAGCGACGCGGGCGACGTGCCCGGCGACGCCGTGGTGGAGGCCGACTTCCCCGACCACACCCTCGCCGGCCTGGACTCGGTCGCGGACTTCGAGCGCATCGCCGTCCAGGCCTACGGGCTCTCCACCGCGAAGTTCGTCATCACGGCCTTCGGCGACCCGGAGAACCGCGGTGGGCGCTTCTACGACGGCCGCTTCTACACGCTCCATGACCAGTGGTACTGGTTTCGACTGCTCAACGGGGCGCGAGTCCCGGGGGACTTCGTCGAGCCCGTGCGCGGCCTTCGCTTCGCCACCGTGGACGCCATCACCGCGTGGGCGCGCACCCAGCCGCTGCTCCCCCTCGACCTCGCGTTCTACGGCGACCGGCTCTACTCCAACCGCTTCTACGACTTCTCCTTCGGGGCCGCGCGTCGCTACGGCCTCGCCACGCTGATCCGGGTTCCTCCCCGGGGGGCCAGCCCCGAGCGCTGGGCCTTCGAGCTCGAGTACAGCGACCAGCTCTGGCACCCCGAGCTCGTGGTCTTCTTCGACGCGCTGCGAGCGCGCCTCCCCCCGGACATCGCGAGAGAGCTGCGCTTCCTCGTCCGCTCCCCCGAGCAGGAGACCCTCGCCGCCCGCATGGAGCAGGACCACCTCCGCTACTGGGACCGCATCCTCCGCTACCGCGACATCGTCGTCCCCGGGGCGCGCGAGGTCTACAGCGGGGGCATCGCCGCCGGTCCCCTTCGCGTCATCCGACAGGGTCAGTCGTATGGCTCCATCGCCCCCACCGACATCGTCGTGATGGAGTCGACGCCCGACTATCTCCCCAACCTCTCAGGGCTCATCACCGCCTCGCCGCAGACCCCGCTGGCCCACATCAACCTGCTCGCCCGCAACCGGGGCATCCCCAACGTCCACGTCGCGGGCGTGCTCGAAGACCCGCTGCTACGCCAGCTCGAGCGCGGCTATGCCCCGGTGCTGCTCTTCGCCGAGGCGCCAGGGCGCGCGGTGATCGCCCCCATCACCGACGAGCAGTACCGGCGATACCGCTCGCTGGTCGAGCGCCCGGTGCGCCTCGTGAGCACCCCTCCGGTCGACGCGATGCCCTACGTCCTCGGCCTCTCGGGGCGATCGCTCGACGACTCCACCGCCCTCGCCTCGACCATCGGCGGCAAGTGCGCCGGGATGATCGCCCTGCTCCACGAGCCGGGCCTCCAGCTCCCCGACGCGCCCCAGTCGATCACCGTGCGCGCCTACGTCGAGCACCTGCGCCCGCTCCGTGAGCGCATCGCCGCCGCCCTCGACAGCGAGGCCTTCGGCGCCGACGCCCGCGTCCGTCGCATCGTCCTCGAAGGCGAAGCCCTCTACCGGGTGCGCAACCCGCAGCCCGCGGAGATCGCCTTCGTCGAGGCCTTCCTTCGCGACCACCCGGCGACCGATCCGCTGGGCTCCCTCTGCCGCGCCGGGGGCATCCGCGGCGTGGTGGAGGCAGAGCGTGTCGCGCCCGCCACGCTGTCGCAGATCGAGGCGACGCTGCGCACGGCCTTCGGGGCGCTGGCGGTCACGCAGGGGGTGAGGTTCAGGTCGTCGTCCAACGTGGAGGACATCGAAGGGTTCAACGGCGCGGGGCTCTATGAGTCCTTCACGGGCTTCCTCGACGCGGCCGCGCAGCCCCGGGCCTCGGACCGCACGAAGACCGTCGAGCGCTCCATCCTCCGGGTGTGGGGGTCGTTCTGGTCCTTCGAGGCCTTCGAGGAGCGGCGCGCCGAGCGCATCGACCACCTCTCCGCCGCGATGGCCGTGCTCTCCCACCCACGCTTCGACGACGAGCTGGAGCGGGCGACGGGCGTGTGCACCTTCACCGTGCAGCCGCCCAACAGCCCCGACGCCGAGCGCCTGGAGGTCAACGTCCAGGTGGGCGACGGGAGCGTGGCCAACCCCGATCCGACGGTGTTTCCCGAGGTGGTGCGCCTCGCCCGCGCACGGGGCAGCGAGGCTGTGCGCATCGAGCGGGTGCGCCGGGCCTCCGGGGCGCCGGACCGCGACCTGCTCTCGGACGAGGTGCTGCGACGGCTCTTCGCGGACACCGGGGCGGTCACCCGGCGATGGCTCGATCGGGAGAACGCACCGAGGCCCGAGGCACGGAGGGCGAGGACGCTGACGCTCGACTTCGAGTTCCACGACATGCTGGCGGGGTGGCCGGCGATGAGGGAGGGAGCGCAGCGGCCCGCGCGGCTGGTGCTGAAGCAGGCGCGCACGCTGGAGCCCGCGCCCCGGGTGGCGACGGAGGAGTCGGCGGGGTGGGCGGTTCCGAGGGACGTGCTGGCCAGGGCGAGGCGGGTCTCGATGGAGACGTGCAGCGGCGAGGTGGCGATGGGGGTGACGCTCACCACGACGACGCTGAGGGTGATCACGGAGCCGTCGATCACGCCCGATGTGGGCTATGGGACGGAGGCCCTGGATGCGTCGATCACGGTGAGCGCGAGGGGGACCGTGAGCGCGCTGGGATGGTCCGCGGACGCGACGTACACGGTCGACCACACGGGGATGAGCGCCACCAGGGAGGGCGCGACGAGGGTGTATGCGGTGGCGGCCGGAGCGCCCGCGAGGGAGGGCTACGAGCAGCTACGACACGAGGCGGACGGGACGGTGACGCTGCGACGGGGAGAGCGGACCGTGAGCGCGAGGCTGACGTGCCAGGAGGAGCTGCGGTTCGCGACGCCGAGGGACTACCTGCTGGGGCTGGTTCCGCCGTAGGCGGCTGAGCGGGCGACAGGCGGAGCAAACATCCGTGACCCGCACTTTTTCGTGACGGATCCGACGGGCACCAGCCACTCCACAGCCATGCAAAGCGCCTTACGCGTCGGCCTCCCCCGCGCTCGCTCCCTCGCCGCGGTGAGCCTCGGGTTCATCGTCTCCACCCTGTCGGCGTGCGGCTCGGCCTCGGAGGCCCCCGCGGACAGCTCCCTCACCGCCTCCCCGGTCGACGCCCTCGCGGTCGACGCCCTCGCGGTCGACGCACCCTCGGTCGACGCCTCCGCGGTCGATGCCTCCGTGGTCGACGCCTCGACCGCGCCTGATGTGCTGGTAGACACTCCCCAGACGGATTCGGCGACCTTCCCCTGCGGGCTCAACTTCACCTGTCCGAGCGGGTACAGATGCGTGGGCCTCTCGACCACCAGCTGCGTGCGGGCGGCGGCGGTGGGCGAGCCCTGTCGCAACGGCCCCGCCGACGCCATCTACTGCATCCCCGGCGCGACCTGCGAGCCGGTGCGCGGCGAGAGCCGCTGCGTCGCGTATGGGACGGACCACGGAGTCTGCCGCAACACCGACGGGTGCTCGCCGAAGTGCGATCCGGGCCTGGGCTGCGATCCGGGCACCCACTGCAGACCGGGGCTCGCGCTGGGGGCGCTGTGCGGAGGCGCTGGCGACTTCTGCAACGAGGGCATGTCCTGCCAGGACGTGAACGGCACGTCCCGCTGCCTCGCAGACGGCGCGGCCGGCGGGTACTGCAGGGTCGGGCGGCTCTGCGACGCCGGGCTGCTCTGCCAGGGGAGCAACTCGGGCTCCGCGTCCGGCTGCAACCGGGAGTACTTCCGATGCTCGCCGGGGCTACTACTCGGGGAGGTCTGCGAACCGACGGGCGTGCCGTGCGGCGCCGGGACGACGTGCCAGATGAGCTACGGGGCGATGCGCTGCGTGGCCCACGCCGACGGAACACCCGGTGGCAGGTGCCGCGCGGAGTCACCCCGGTGTGACGCGGAGGCCGTGTGCGACGACCGCGGCTGGAGCTGCCTGCGCCGCGTCCCCCGGGGAATGCCCTGCGACCCCACCGGGGGAACGACAGCGTGCGCCGACGGGGACACCTGCGACGCGGAGCACCTCGCGGACGGCGGTCGGTGCGTCGCCGCAGGGACGGCGCCCGGCGCGGACTGTCGAGCGAGCGAACCCCCATGCGACGGCGAGCTCCAGTGCTCGACCTTCTCCCGCTACCGTCGGACCTGCAGGACCCTGGCGAGGGCCGGCGACCGCTGCGACCTCGGCGGGATCCGAACCGTGTGCCCTTCTCCCACGCGCTGCGTTCCCGCGACGGCCTCCTCCCTGGGCGCGGCGATCGCGACCTGCACCGCTCCGATTCCTGAGACGGAGCCCAACGATCGCTCGGTGCGAACGCGAGCCCTCGTGGAGCGCTCGGTGCTCTTCCAGTCGTCGCTCTCGACCGACGACCCGGAGGACTGCCACGCGGTGAGGATGCCCGCCGGCTCGTCGCTCTACGTGGAGACCTCGATCTCGCTGGTCGCGCGGCTCTTCCGCTCCTCGGGCGTGGAGATCGGTCGCTGGACGCTCCGCAGCGCGAGCCCGGGCGGCCCGCTGGCAGCCAGCGCCAGGCTCGACCCGGCCGCCATCGGCGTGCTCCGCGACCTCGCCGCCGACGACTATCTGCTCTGCGTGAGGGAGCTGGGCGACTCGACGCCCCGCCCGTCCTCCGTGGACTACACGCTCGCCATCGGCGTGCTGCCGTGACGGATCGGCCTCCCTCAGTCCACCCAATCCCCCAAGCCATGCCCTTCCTTCCCCACCCTGCTTCGTCCCTCGCCCTCGTCCTCGCCCTCTCGGGCTGCGGCTCTTCGATCAGCGCGTCGCCAGGCACCGCCCCCGACGCGGGCTCCGCCACCGACGCGGCATCCCCCGTCACCACCCCCGACGGCGCGGCGTGCCCCGCCCCCTCGGCCCTTCCCCCGGCTGCCGCCTGCGCGGGCCTGACCGAGCTCGCTGCGCCCGCCAACGCCGTGCCCGGCGCGGCCGACGCCTACGCCCTCGCCGACCTGCGCCCCACGCAGGACAGCTCGCGCCCGAGCTGCCTCGTCGAGCCCTGGCAGAACCGCGCCGACGCCCGGGTGCGCTTCACGGCCCCTCGCGGCGGGCGCTGGCGCTTCACCGCGGCGGGCGAGGAACTCTGGTCGCTCGACCTGCGCCGGGGCTGCGACGCCGTCGCGGGGTGCACCGGCTTCCCCGACGTTCACGGCCCCCACGCGTCGGGCTCGCACTCCATCGACGTGCAGGTGCAGCGAGGCGAGTCCATCGGCGTCACCCTCGACGGCTGCCCGGTGGGGACCGCCTGTCGCTACGCCCTCCGCGCCGAGCGCATCGCCGACCTCGCGTGCGAGTTCGACCCCGAAACCCCGGCCGTGTGCGCGGGCGAGCGCGAGGCCTGCTCCGTCGACCCCTGCGACGCCGAGCGCTTCGAGTGCCTGACCGTCGCGTCGAGGGCGCCGACCCTCACCAGCCTCCGGGTGCTCTCCGAGGGCCCTGGGGGACGGGCTGTCTACGAAGGCCGCGCCCTGGTGGGCGACCCCTCGGTGGGAGGACGCTCGGGCTCGCTCATGGGTCGCTGGCTCGACGCGAGCGGGGCGACGCTGACCACGAGCGCCTGGCTCGGGCAGGCCACCGTGAGCCCCGACGGAACCCTCTCCGGCGTCGCCAACGCGGTGCCTCGCGGCGCGGCGCGGGGGGTGTTCCGTTTCTATGACGGAACGCGACCGGAGTGGGAGGGCGGCGTCGAGGCGAGCGTCGAGCGCTGGGCGCCACCCTCGGAGGGCGAAGGCTGCGAGAGCGCGGCGCTGACGAGCCGCTGCGACGTGGGCCTGCGCTGCGTGACGACGGGCGACGGAGCGCGAGGCGTGTGCCGTCGCTCGAGGGCCATCGAGGTGACGGAGCTGCGCGCCTGGCGCGACGACGCGGCGGGCTCGCTGCGACTGGCGGTGGCGGGCCTCGGCGCGGACCGGGCTCTCTCTCGGCTCTCGATCGAGCTGCTCGACGAGGGCGGCGCGGTGCTCGCGAGCGCGCCGCTGGTGGCCCCGGTGTTTCAGCAGGAGTGGCCCTCGATGGTGCCCTTCTCGACCTCGCTGGAGGTGTCCAACGACCCGTTGATCTATCGCCCCGCGGGCATCGGTAGAGACCTCCGGGTGACGCCCTCGATGACGCGGGTGAGGGTCGCGGCCATCGACACGAGCGAGCAGCGCAGCGCGACCGTCGAGGCCGCGGTGCGGGCGACGACCGCGGTGGCGCTGGGGGCGCTCTGCGACGACCCGTCGGTGTCCTGCGCTGCGGGACTGACCTGCGCATCGCAGGCCGGGACCAGCCGACGGCGCTGCGAGCCGACGACGACGCCGAGGGCCTGCGGGCTGAGCGGCAGGTCGCCGACCTGGGCGCCTCCTGCGGTGGCAGGGACGTACCGGGTAGAAGGGGTCGCCCACGCCATCGGCGGCGGACCCGGGTGCTACACCGGGCGGACACAGCGCGCGACGGCGATGGAGTTCGTCGCCCCAGTGGCGGGGCGATACGGCTTCGAGCTGCGGGGCTTCAGGGCGCTGTCGGTGGGCGCGCGCTGCGGAGAGCCGGTGTGCGAGCTGGCGCCGAGCGGGAGCAGCGAGGTGAGGGTGGAGGTCGCGCTGGCGGCGGGTCAGCGGGTTCCGCTGGAGCTGTCGAGCGACAGAGAGCTTCAGGGGACGGCGGCGTATTCGCTGTCGGTGCGGGTGCCCTGACCGGCGAAGGGTGGAGGAGCGCTCCGTCACGAGAATCACCCCACGGGGCGGGGCGACACCCGGTACGCTGCGGGCTCGTGCGGACATCGGGTGTTGTCATCGCGCTCACGCTCTGCCTCCTCCCGCGCGCGGCGCTGGCCCAGGACGCGCTCGCCCTCGTCTGGTCGGCGCCGCCCTCGTGCCCCTCTCGCGACGAGGTGGTGGCGCGCGTCGCCCGGCTGCGGCCCAACCTCACCCGCGCCGCGTCGGGGCTGCGCGCGACGGCGACGGTGACGCCCGCCCCTCGCGGTCGCTGGCGGGTGCGGCTTCGCACGGAGGTCCATGGCGACGTCGGAGAGCGCTCGCTGGAGGGGCGCACCTGCGCGCTCATCGCCGACGCCACCGCGGTGGTGCTCGCGCTCGCCTCCGACGCGCTCCCCGACGCGCCGCCCGCGGCCGACCACCCGACGCTCCCCGAGTCGGTGGTGCAGCTCGACGACCCCGAGTCGGCGCTCCCCCGTCCTGTGGTGCCTCCCCCTCCCCCGTCGTCCCCTCGACGCCAGCTCGCCCTCGGCCTCGACGTGGCCGTCGACCCCATCGCCTTCGCCGGGGCGGCGATCGCCCTCGGTCTCCGCGGCGCCTTCGAGCTCGGCGCGCTGCGGGTCGAGCTCGCCCTCGCGCAGCAGCTCCCCACCACGCTCTCCGGAGCGCGCGAAGGCACCGGGGCGGACGTCCTCGCGACGACGCTCACCGCCCGCGCCTGCGCCATGCGGGCGCGCCCGATGGTCTCGATCGGGCTCTGCGCCGCGGCGACGGGCGGCGTCATGTGGGCGACGGCCTTCGGCCTCCAGCGCAACGACGTCGCGGCGTGGCCCTGGGCGGCGGCCGGCGGTGGAGCCGCGCTTCCGGGTGGGACCGGGGCGCGGGAGGTTCGCGGTGATCGCCCGCGTCGAGGCCCTCGCCAACCTCACCCGCCCCCGCTTCGTGGTGGAGGGCGTCGGGGTGGCCGGGGAGGTCGCCCCGCTCGCCCTCTGGACGAGCCTCGGCGTCGAAATGCGCTGGCCGTGACGGATCGCGACGCCGCCGGCCACTCCTCCCCCACGATGGAGACCGCGCTCCCCTTGACGACGCCCGGCGCGGCGGACTTCGACGCGGTCTACCGTGAGCACTTCCCCTTCGTGTGGCGCAACCTGCGGCGGCTCGGGGTGGCAGAGTCCCACGTCGAGGACGCCGCGCAGGAGGTCTGGGTCGTGGTGCACCGCCGGCTGAGGGAATTCGAGGGGCGCTCTTCGATGCGCACCTGGCTGTTCGGCATCACGATGCGCACCGCCAGCGACCACCGGCGATGGCGCCGCCGCAAGGAGCCGCGCGACCGCAGCGACGAGGTCGACGCCGTCGCCTCCACCGCCCCTTCCCCGGAGAGCCTGACCGAGCGCGCCCAGGGAGCTCGGGTGCTCGACGCGCTGCTCGACGAGCTCCCCGAGGAGCGCAGGGTGGTGTTCATGCTCGCCGAGCTGGAGCAGATGTCCTCGCCCGAGATCGCGCTCGCCGTGGGCGCGCCGCTCAACACCGTCTACTCGCGGCTGCGCGTGGCCCGCGCCGAGTTCGAGGCCGCCGCGCAGCGCTACCGCAGCACCAGGATGCAAGGCCCATGAACGACCTCTCCCCGGAGACCCGCGCGCTCCTCGCGTCGCTCTCGTCGAGCCACGACCCGCCGCCCGAGATGGCGCTTCGGGTGAGGGAGCGGGTCGACCTCCGCGTCGCCTCGTCGCCCTCCCTCGCTCCCCAACCCGCCTGGATGGCATGGGCAGGCCTCGGGATCACCCTCCTCGCGCTGGCCTGGTGGGCGACGCGCGCTCCCTCCCCGGTCGCCCCCGCCCCGCTGCCCCGGCCGGTGCCAGCGCTCGTGACGCCGGTCGCTCCCACCGCGCTCCCGGTGATCGCCGCGCCATCGCCCTCGCCGTCGGTGATCGAAGCACCAGCTCCGCCGCCGACGGTCCCGGTAGCGGTCGCCCCGCGCGAGGAGCGCGACGACCTGCCCGCCGAGCTCCGCTGGATCGAGCGCGCTCAGACCGCCCTGGCCGCCAACGATCCGGCCGCGGCGCAGGCTGCGCTGCGGGGGCACGCGCGGGCCTTCCCCCGAGGGCACCTCTCGGAGGAGCGAGAGGCGCTGGCGGTGCAGGTGCTCTGCGCGTCGGGTCGGGCCGACGAGGCGCGGCGGGCGGCGGCTGTATTCATCGCGCGGCACCCCACGTCGCCTCAGGCCGCGAGGGTCAGGCGGACATGCGTCGACGCGCGCTGATCACGCTCGCCGCCCTCTGCGGCTGCCGCTGGGACGTGGTCCTCGGCGCCGACGGGATCTCCCTCCGCGGCGACGCGGCGACGCTCGATGCGCCGGAGGTGATCGATGCGCCGCTGGTGCCCCCGAGGGATGTCCCGATGGAGCGCGACGCCGGGCCGTCCGATCGCCCTGAGCTCGTCGACGCCACCGAGGACATCCCCGAGGACATCCCCGAGACCCCGATGGGCACGCTGAGGTCCGTCGCGCTCGGCGGCGATTTCTCCTGCGTGGTGCGCTCCGACGACTCGGTCTGGTGCTGGGGCGCCAACGACCGGGGGCAGCTCGGCGTCGGCACCACCGCGCCCGTCACGGGTCCGGTACGGGTGCGCGGCCTCGGCGGGGTGTCCTCGATGGTCGCGGGCAGGCGCCACGCGTGCGCGCTGCTCCGCGGGGGCGGCCTGCGCTGCTGGGGCGCCAACGACCGCGGGCAGCTCGGCGACGGGAGCACCAACGACCGGGCGACGCCGGTGAGCCCGGCGGGCCTCGGTGGCGTCGAGCAGGTGAGCGCAGGCGCCGAGCACACCTGCGCGCGAAGCGGCGAGGCGGTGCGCTGCTCGGGCGCCAACGACCACGGGCAGCTCGGCGACGGGAGCACCACCGACCGGGCGGGCTTCGTCGCGGTCGCCGGAGCCTATCGGCGGGTGCTCGCGGGCGGCGCGTTCACTACCGCGGAGACCGCCTCGGGAGCGGTGCACGCGTGGGGCGCCAACGACCGGGGGCAGCTCGGCGACGGCACCACCGCCGACCGCGCGACGCCGGGTCCGGTGACGGGCGCGGGCGCGCTGCGGCTGCTCGCGGTCGGCCACGCCCACACGCTCGCACGCGCGGCGGACGGCTCGACCTTTGGTTGGGGCGATGGGGGCCGCGGGGCCCTCGGTGACGGCGCGATGGCGGTGCGTACGACGCCCGTCGCGATCGCCGTGTGGCGAGAGTTCACCTCCCTGGTGTCGGGCGACGGGTTCACCTGCGGCGCGCTGGGGAGCGACGCGGTCTCCTGCGTAGGCGCCAACGAGCTGGGCCAGCTCGGCGACGGAACCGGCGTCGACAACCCCGTCCCCCAGCGCATCACGGAGTTCTCGCGCAGCCAGCCCGAGGCGCTGGCCGCGGGCCCGAGGGGCGCGTGCGGGATCATCACGGAGACGATGTTGTGGTGCTGGGGCGACAACGCCGCGGGTCAGCTCTCGCCGGGCGGTCCCGCTCGGCTGCTGCGGCCGACGCTGGTCCCTCGCTGAGCGGCTTCACGGCGCGCTCCCAGCGAGCGAGCCTGCGGCCCCGCTGCGCGGCGTCGAAGAAGAACCAGCACGCGCCGCGGAGCCCCGCGAGGAAGATGTTGAAGCGAGCGAACCACGCGTACCAGTGCCCGGGCACCGCGAGGGTGGTGATCGCGTCGCCCGCGGTGAACATCGCCGAGAGCACGGCGCAGAGGGCGATGAGCGCAGGGAGTGACAGAGCGCCGACGATACTCCGCAACGGCGGGCTTCACCCACCGGGGGGCCATACGTCGAGCCCCCGGGGGCTCAGCGTATGGCCCTCGGGCGCAGGATCAGGCCCGGCATTCGGTCGCGAGCGTGACCGGGGTGCAGTTGCGGAAGCCGGCCGCGCCGACGAAGCGCGTGCCCAGGTCGACCACCGCGTAGTTCACGGAGCTGGGGTCGCAGACCACCGTACCCCCGAAGCGACAGCCCTGGAGCATCAACGCCCGCGGAGGAGCGCCGAAGCCCAGGCGAAGCGACACCCCGTTGGTCGTGGCTGGCGTGTGGCGCACATTGGTGAGCACCGCCCCGCCGAGGATCGTCTCCGCGTAGGGGAAGGCCTGGTCCAACACGAGGAAGGTCGGGCTCGTCGACACGCAGTGGGTGACCGTCAGGTGGGTGTTCGCGAGGGGGATGTTCCGATCGACGTCGAGCCCGCTGTCGAGGGCGCGGGTCAGGATGTCGGCACGCTCGAACGGCGTCGGCGCGGGAGGCGCGTCGTTGGAGAAGCTGCACGCGGTCACATCCAGCTCGCCGCCGAGCATCGAGATCGCGTGGGCGTAGGTTCCAGTGAACTGGCAGTCGCGCACCGTGAGCGACGTGGGCGCGCCGAGGTCGACCTGTATCGCGCGCGCCGTGTCGCGCGTGCCGCTGAAGACGCAGCGGCTCAACGCCAGCCGGGCCGCCCTGCCCTGGGCGCGCTGGATCGCCTCCGCCCCCGCGAGGAGGAGACCGGCCACCACACCGAGGCCCAGCGCCTGGGCCGTCCCCGCGAGGAGCTCGCGCGCGGCCTGGCCGATGGGATTGGCCTGGATGGCCATGTCGTCGAACGCGAACGAGCACGCCTCGATGCGGCTCCCATGGAACTGCCCTTCGAGGGAGAGGCAGGTCGCGACCCGGTGCGCCCGCTCCTTCCCGCTGGCGCCGAGATCGAACGCGACGTGCTCCATCAGCAGGACGACGCCGCGCTCGACGGATACGAGCGCCGCGAGGTCGCCCGTCAGCGCACCAGGGACGAAGGTCGGCGGGTCGAGCGAGCGGCCGTGCTGACCACGGAAGACGACATCGACGCGCCCGATGATCTCGGCCGGAGGCAGAAGGCGCAGCGTACGGGTGAGCGCGTAGGGGCCGTCGAGCCGGATGGGGGCGGGGAGGATACCCTCGTCGGGGCGAGCGTCAGCGTAGGCGTACCGTGTCCACAACGCGTGGAGCGCATGTTCTACGGAGTTGCGCCCGTTGCTGGGAAGCCACCAGTCGGCGACGATCTCGTCCAGCGGGCCGAGGAGCTCGACTACACCGTCGCCGACGAGCTCGAAGCGCGTCTCCAATCCGGCGTCGAGGAATCCGCGGATGACGAAGGAGTTCTCGATGACCAGCCGTGCACCGGGGGCGAAGGACAGGGTCACCGATCGAGGGATGTCGAAGGGCTGGCGCAACCTCACGACACGCGCGATCCAGATGACGCGGGGCGCAGAAGTGTCATTGAGCGGGCCGACCGCCTCGCGGAGCTTCCTGTCGTCGGGATCATCATCCGAAGCCGGCGTATCGAAGACATTGAGAAACGAAGTCCCCAGGCTCACGATGCCACCTCAGATGCCCGCAATGGGTACGACATGGTCAATGGAAAAATCGAAGGCAGCGTTGTCTTCGATCTCCGAGAACTCGTAGGAAGGAGGTCGAGCCATAGAGGCAACGAGATTGTCGGGCCGGAAGTGCTGTCTCATCAGCAGCCCGTCCTGAACGATGGCATTGAATCGTGCGTCATTGGTCTTGAAGACCGTGGCCACATCGACGATGTTTGAATACGCAACCGAGTCAGTCAGGACGGTAGCGTGGAGGCGGCAGGCGACGAGAAGGCATTGACCACCCGCCTTCCGCCAGACCACGCTCGGTGGGGGGGCCAGCCCCGCGTTGCCAGGGGCGACGCGCGGCGGGGGGCGACGAGCGTCGTAGCGGGCGTCGTTCTCCGGGTCCTCCCAGTTGACGTTGTTGTGAGCGACGTTGATCAGCGCCACCTGCTCGTCGCCAGCGAGCGGCCGGGAGAGGAACCACCACCCCTGGGCCTCGCACTGCACCGCGGTGAAGTGCGTCGGGGAGGTTGTCGTCGGGGCGGCGGGCGCAGCGAGAAACACCTCCTGGCCATCGGGGCGGTCGAGCCCGACCGAGTCGACGTCGCGGTCGTTACCCCGTGAAGGGCGGGGTCCCGAAGCGTTATGGAACTGCGTAGCCCGCACGAGCACCGAACCTCCTGTGAGGTAGATCGTCGCGCTGTCAGGCAGCGCGGGGAAACCCGCAGCGGTGCGCAGGAGCGGCGCAGCACCCATCAAGGCACCGTCGATGTGAAGCATCATCGAGGCGCCCCCCAGCACCTCCACTCCCCGGTCGCTCAGGTAGCCCACGTTCGACGGATGGATCGCGCACGCGTCGAGAACGAAATGACGTGGCGCGCTCCCCTCGTTTGCGGTGATGCGCAGTGCGAAGGAGTGCGGCTGCTCCGCCCCTGGGGGACCAGGGTCGGGCTGTACATAGACCTTGCCGCCGAGGAAGGAACACCGGCGGAAGAGGCCGCGACGGGGGGCCGTCTCCGACCCGTCGCAAACGATCTCGACGCAGCCCCCCACCGCGTTGCCTCCGCCCGTCATGCCGAAGTTCACATCCTGGATGTCGAAGTCGACGCCCGGTCCGAGGAGGAGCGCGCGCCCCCTGGCAGCCTCCTCGCTGCTCTCACTGTCAAGCCGGACGCGGGTGATGGTGGAGGCGCCGACGTTCTGCGTGCCCAGGCCCGCGGTGCCGCGAAGGATCACGTGAAGGCTGGCGATCCCCACCGGGCGAGCGACCGTCAGGCCCCGGTTGCACTGGTACTTACTGCCCAGCAACACCGGAATGGACGGGAACGGCACGGGGTCGACGACCCCCTGGGCGGGATCATCGCGATGCACCCCGCAAGCCGCGTCGATGGCCGCCTGAATGGCGTCGGAGCTGTCCTGACCCTGGTCGTTCACCAGCGTGGTGACGACGTTGGGGGGAGTCGGGTACGCCCCCCACCACTCCGGATAGACCGCCGCGACCAGCCGCGTGGCGAAGAGAATGCGACCTCTGGGAGCGGTGTGGAGACCGGTGAAGTCCGCCGGGAGCGGCCCGTACCGATCGTAGCCAAAGATCTGGTAGAGGCCCGCCCGCAGCGAGCCCCGGATGACGAGATCGACGTTCGCGTCGGGACGGAGGAGGGCCCCTGGCAAAGGTAGAGTTGGACGTTCTCGGGGAGGACGTAGCGGGTGCGAGGGTTCGTCGCAGTACTGGCGGGGTCTAGGTCCGAGTCGCGGCGAGGAAGACGGTAGCGGCCGGGCGGGAGGTAGAAGATCAGGCCCGATCGTCCGCTTGCGCGCGTGGCGATCCGCGAGAAAAAACGCCCAACGTCGAGGTCCGCCGGGGTGATCTCCTGAGGGATCCGCGCGCTAGAGTCTTCCTCTCGCAAGAGATCGAGCAAACTCCAGAACTCACTTCCAAAATCATTGATCATACCTCTTCTCCTACATGAAAACGTAGTTACCAGGCCAGAGGTCGTCGATGCATGAATCCGCCATGGCGCTTTCGAAGTCGATATGCCCATGGCGCACACACAGGCGACGATGGAGTGTATCACCCATCGTGATATCATCTACGCCATCCCCATTGAGATCCCCGGGACTTAGGAGCGGGCTACCGAACACCTCAAGCCGAACAATCTCGCCTGCGGCTCGGGGTCGGTCGATCCATACTGGCACCGAGGAGAGACTACGGGGAAAGGCCGGGCGTGAGAGGAGGGGGGGCGGCCCCGAAGGCCCTGCGGGGCGGCCCCCGCCGCCCCCAAAAGGGCGGGGGGGAGAAACGGGCCAGAGGCCGGGGACCCCCGGGGGGAGGGGGCGCCAACCGCCCCCGGGGGGCCCGGGCCGGGGGGCAGGGGCGGGGGAAGGGCCCGGGGCCCGGGGGGCGCCCCCCCGGGCCCGGCGGAAACCCCCGCCCCCCGCCCCCCGGGGGAACCCGGCCCCCGCCCCCAACAAATTTCCCGCCGGGGGGGGCGGGAGGCGGGGGCCCCCGGGAACCGGCCCCCCCCGCCAACCCCGGGGGGGGGGGGGGGGCGCCCCAGGCCCGGGCGGCCGCCCGGGCCGGGCCGCCGGGGCCGGCCAGAGGACCGCGCCCCCCCGCCCCCCGGCCCGGGGCCCCCGCCGCCGGGCGGCCCCCCCGCCCCAGGGCCCCGGGGCCCCCGGGCAAGCGACCCCCCGGGGAAGAGGACCGGGCGGCCCCCGTTTCCCGCGTCCCCCGCGCGCGGCCCGGGCCCCCGGGCCCCCCCCCCCGCCCCCCCCCCCCCCGCGCCCGCGCCCCCCGCCCGGGCGCCCCGGGACAGGCCCAACCAGCCCGGGAAGCAACCGCCCCCCCGCCGGGGCGAACCCGCGCCCCCCACCCCCCCCGCGCCCCCGCCCCCGCCCCGCGCCCCCCCCAGAAACCCCCCCCGCCCCCGCCCCCCCCGGCCCCGCCCCCGCGCCCAGCCAGCCCCCCCCGGGAGCCCGCCCCCAAAGGGCCGCCGGCCCGGGCCCCCGGCCGGGCGCCCCCCCCACGACGCCCGCGTAGACGTACACACGTCCCCGATTGACGGTGGTCGGTCCGTCCAGCTCCTCGGTGGACTCAGTGGACGCGATCAGAACATCAGAGAGTCCATCACCATTCACGTCGCCGGCACTTACACTGCTTCCGAAGACCGCCCCGCCATACCGGGCCACGTCCTGAAGAACGTGGCCTGGCGCTGCCAGCCCAGTCCCGTGTCGGTAGATGGCTACTGAGTACGCACTTCCCGTCATGAGCGAAAAATCCACGAATCCGTCTCCATCAACATCCCCAACCGGCACCGGCGTTCCAGGAGATGGAATCGAAGGGTCCGTCACTCGCTCGAAGCGCGGTGTTGCACTCGGCGTACCGTGAGCAATGGCGTGCCCGTCAGGAACAGATGTTGTTCCGGCCATCGCATGTCGGCTCATCAGATAGATATCGCCGTATCCGTCCAGGCCAACGTCACCAAGTCCAGCCATGGTGTCGACCAGCCGGAAGGCAAGCAGACCATCAACCCTCATCGCCCACTGCGGAGTGGCGGCGATGCCAGAAGGTGATCCGTAATAGGCGACCAGAATCGATGCCGTAGTACCCGCAAAAAATCACACCCGAACACCACTGCCGTAAGAACATCCGAATACCCGTCACCGTTCCAGTCCACGGCCACCGGATCGCGTGTTCGCCCACAGGACTCCAGTCTCCCCGCATCTGCACGGCGGCGCAGCCGTAGTCCATCGCGCGAACCATAGACGACATCAATCCACGTTCGGAGTGCAGGATCGTAGACGCGGTCATCCCAGGCAATGTCGGCGATTCCATCGCCATTGAAATCCCCCACACCTCCCCCAGAAGGAAGATGTTCCGTCTCGATGCCAGTGGCTGATGGATTTTGGAGACCGTGACTTGAGCCAGCCACCAACCGCACGTTCGCACGCTCTGAAAGCGACGTCAGAGTGCCCGCAACCAACAAATCATCGAATCCATCCCCATTGAAGTCCCGGATCGTCCCCCAGCTCGTGTCGTTGGGCGCGTCCCGTCGCCGAACCCCGAACTCCCACGTGTACGACGCCCGCGACCCCACCGCCGTGCCCCGCCGCCCGAACATCCGCCAGAACACCACACCCGGCGGCAGCGCCGTCATCGGCCGTACAGTCGTCCCCTCGGCGTCGATGGTCTGGAGCACCCGGGTGCAGCAGCGGTCGGCGCACACCTCCACGCGAGCGCCCGTCGTCCCCGCGGGCAGCACCCACTGGAAGGTCGGCCGCTGCGAGGTCACCCGCGACACCGACAGCGGACGGATCGGGCGCGGCGGCGCGATCGCCGGGTCGCCCATGCGCACGCTCGCGTCGGAGGTGCACTCGCTCCCGGGCGTGGGCACGGCGTTGGGATCGACCGGGATCAAGAATCCACCCAGATCTACGCGGGGCACGTCCGCCCACGCATCATCCGGCGGGAGGGACGCATCACGGTGATCAACCGATGCGTCCGCGCCGCGATCGGAGGGGCGGTCGATACCAGCATCGAGGCTCTCCTCCGGTGACGCGTCGATCGCAGCCTCGCTGAGGTCCGACGCGAGGTCGTTCGCCACCCCCATGTCCGCAACCAGCGTGACGTCAGGGACACTCGTTCCAGCGGAGTTCGAACAGGACAACACGAACCCGCCCAGGAGCAGCACGTACAGGGTCAACGCGCGCGGGCACATTATCGTTGCCATCGTCCCTGGTCGCAGGTCAGGCCGAAGATGTCGGTCGGATGAGAGATGCCGGTTCGCGGCACGGTCAGGTCGGGCGGCATCAGGGCGGTGTCCACCCCGCGCGCACCGAGAATCACCGACTGTCCTGCTCCCGGCAGCACGCGAAACACGCCGTCGTACTGTCCCCCGAGGATGACCAGGGGCGACCCGCGCCCAAGGCGGGCACGAGCGCGACCATCGACAGACATGATGATGCTGGAGGTCGCGTTGATCATGCCCCAGATGACCGACAGGCGCTCCGGGCCCGGTCGCGGGAGGTGCCGTACGTTCATCAGCAGGACCGGCCACTCCTGCCGTTGTCCGGCCTCGAGAAATGGGTTGGCGGTCGAGAGGAAGCGCGGACTCCGGGACACGCACCCGATCGCGGTGAATGCCGGCAAGGTATCGGTGAGATACGGCGTCGGCACACCATTCACGAGCCTGCCCCGCCACGGCGGTTCAAAGTGCAGATAGATGTCGGCCCCGTCGGGCTCCTCGAAGCCTCGCACGGTCGGCGGCCCCGGCGTCACCGGGGGTGCATTCTCGAAGGTGCATCCGTCGAGCAGGAAGGTCCCCTCCCAGGCGGAGATCATCGCGCGAGCAACTCCGACGAACTCGCAGGAGCGCAGCCGGAACGGCACGCTCTGCGACGTCCGCACCATCACTCCGATGCCGCCCGAACGCGGAAGGAACTCGCACTCGTCGAACGCGATGCAACTGATGTCGGAGCCGTAGTTGGAAGAGGCGGCCCAGGGCGGGCTACTGGCGCTGCCGGGCGTAAGGATTTTGGGCGGGGGTCCCAACCGCACCAGGGTGGCGTCTCCTCCCGTGAAGCTGCAACCACGGACGGCGATGCCCTTGCAACGGCGCGGGCGGGTTGGGTGGCGTGATGTCCAGGCAGGTGGGTCCCGGACGTGGCCCCACCTCGAAGGCCACGTTGCGCATGGTGAGTCCAGGTACCGACCAGTCGGAGCAGGGTCCTTCCCAGCGTGGGGTCGTCGGACTCGTCCTCCACGAAGGGGTGCCCGGCGATGAGGCGCGCACCGCATCTCTTGCGTCCATGCCAGACCCCTTCGATCATGGTGTTGGGGATGACAGGGTTGATCTCGCGGCGCGCATGGAGCGGATGCTCGACCTGGATCTGAACACGCTCGGTGGAGGTCCCGCCTGGGGTCATCGTCAGCCGATCGCCGTGCCCGATGCGCGACCTTCGGTGATCTGAATCGAGCGTCGATCGTCGTTGAGACGTCACCATCGCGACAGTGCCGGTCGATCGACAGCGGTCGCGCGACCGCCAGGGGATCGCCGAACACGGCAGGAATCGTTACCGAGGTGCCTCTCGCCAACCCGAAGATGATCGTTTCCCGGGCCGTCGTGCTGGGAGGCTCCGCTGGACGGTGTTCGACCGAGGATCTGGAGCAGTCGGTTCTGGGTGGCGGTGCGCGGATCTCGACCGGGCGTCGGAGACGGTGTAGTCGCCGCGCAGCTCACCGACGGGGATGCAGGGAGGGGATGGCACGGATGGAGGCAGAGCCCTCCAAATCAGGGCGGGACCGCCCCCCTCCCCAGATGATGGTCCGGTTGTGGATCGCCGCGTCGATCGCGGCCTGGATCGCCGGGGCGTGGTCTTCGTCTGGATGGACACCCCACCACTGCGGGAGCAGACGGGGCACGCGCTTCCCGAAGACGATCAGGCCGCCGTCGATCGGATCGAATATCTGGATGGGTTCGCACACGAGGGCCGACTGGATGTCCACGATGGCCCCGTCGACCGGAACCAGTACCGCGTCCGGCGCGAGCCAGAGAGTGAGCTCGGGCGGGAATCGGAGGGAGGCACCGAAGGGGTTGTCGAAGCGCCGGGCCTTCCAAGTGAGCAGGATGCTTCTTGGGTCGGCATCGGTGTGCCCGGTACGGTTCCCAGAGATTGTACCATCCATTCGGGAGGGAGATCATTCTCGATCCGCCACCCCGGCGGGAGATAGAGGGCGTTCTCCCGATCAGGCGGCTTCCTTCCCTGGCCGGGAGGGTAGAGAATGCCATCGCCTCTCGAGCGCCTGTTCGACACGCCGGGAAGGTGATCGGATCGCCGCCCGAAAGTGTCCGAATGTCGACCGGTCCCTGGATTCGGGAAGTCGTTGATATCAAGGAGCTCAGATCCGAGGGGCATTCTCTTCTCCTCGACGTAGCCGGTCACTCGCCCGCGGCGCCGTCCAGCGTAAACCACGCGGCGTCGGCGCCATCCAACCTCACGACGTTCCATCGTACGTAGCGCATGAGGTAGTCGCAGTTCATCTCTTCGATAGCCCCGTCCGTGGCGACGGGGCTGAACCGCCCGAGGCTGCCATAGTCCCGGTCGGGGTGCAGGCTCGTCTCCATCGCGACCCAGAGCATCGGGGCCGTGGCCCCCTCGAAGCCCAGCACCCGGAGCGTGACCCGCACCGAGCGGAAGCCCCTGAACTCCAGGGTCTCGTCGAGGGTGCACGGCCCCGTCGCCGTAACGCGCCGGGGCTTCGGGGTGAAGCGTGCGATGCTCATGGTCCTGCGGCCGCTACCAGGCCACCCCGAGCACCTCGAAGGAGACCAGGGTCACGCTGGTGTAGGCGATGTGCCACTTGATGTAGCGGAGGACTTCCGCGCTGACGCTCGCCACCGCCACCACGTTTCCCGCGGTCACCGTAAACGTGGCGATCTCGTTCCATGTGTCGTTGTTGTCGTCGTTGTACATCGAAGTGTACAGCTTGATCGTCGCGGAGGTCCCTGCGAAGGAGAAGACCTTCAGGGAGAGGTCGAAGCGTGTCCCCGCGTAGCCGAGGACGTCGACAGCGTCCTTTCCTTCCTGCCATGCGTCAGCGGTCGTGGCCGTGGAGAAGGTGAGGGTCGTGATGGATCGGGTGACGTTGAGCAGTTGTCCGGCCATGGCGGTTCTCGTGATGGATGACGTTTCGCTCCAATGTGTCGTCGAGCGCGCGCGGCCCTGACGCGGTGAAGCGGGTGATGCTCATGGTCCTGCGGCCGCTACCAGGCCACCCCGAGCACCTCGAAGGAGACCAGGGTCATGTCGGTGTACTCGATCTTCCACTTGACGTAGCGCAGCACGCCGCTGGTGACGCTGAGGGTCTTCGTGGTGTTGGAGGCGGTCACCTGGGCGAAGGAGCCCAGCAGCACCCAGGTGCCGTCGTTGTCGTCATTGTACATGGATGTGTAGAGCTTGACCGTCACGTCCGGGCTGGTGACGCCCTGCAGCACGTACACCTTCAGACCGAAGTCGAAGCGGACACCGGCGTAGCCGAGGACGTCGAGGGCGTCCTTCCCCGCCTGCCAGGAGCTGAGGTTGGCGTTGCCGGTGACGGTGAGAATGGAGCGGGTGACGTTCAACAGTTGTCCAGACATCTTTGCTTCTCCTCGATGGGCGGTTCGACCGGATAGACGTTCGTTGTCCGAAGGCGCGGTCACTCGTAGACGACGCCCTCGATGCTGAACTGCGCGGCGTCGATGTTCTCGAAGACCATGATGCGCCAGCGCACGTACCGCTGGAGGTCGGTGAAGACCCGCTGCACCACCACCGGCCCCGACGTCACAGGGTCGAACACCCCGAGGCAGACGAACCCAGCGGGGTCGTTGACGTCCATCCCGGTGTCCATGACCAGCGCGAAACCCGGATTGGATGCGTTGGCCTTGATCGACCACACCTTGAGCGTGAGGCGCATCGCCCGATAGCCGAGCACCTCGACGACCTCCTTCTCGGTGGCCGTGATCATCTCGTCGACGAGCTCGTCGCTCGTGACCCAGCGGACGCCGTTCGTCACGCGGAGGATGGCCGTGCTCATCCCTGCACCACGGGGACGAGGTAGAGCGTCGCCGTCCCGGAGACGAGCCTCACGTTCAGGGTCTGGAGCCCCGCGACGACCCGCACCCGCTCGACGACGCTGCCCGGAAAGAGGGCCACCGGCTCGCTGGAAGCCGTGGGCGGAGGCCCCACGGAGGGGAGCGTGATCGTCGCCGACGACGGGCGGAGGCTGAGCGCGACCACCAGCGACGCGTCCATTCCCTCCAGGAAGACCCGATAGATCGCGGGCGGGATGTCCGCGACGCTGAGCGTCGTCGTGCTGAGCGCCAGGGCGTAGCTGGAAGACGACGGGCCGAAGGCGCCATCGTTGATGCACGCCAGCGCCGCGGCGCGGGCGATCTCTTCATCGAACAAGCGCTGATAGCCCATCGAGTCGGACACTCCCCGTCAAGGACATGAACGCACGCCGCCATGCCGGGGAGAGCTCAAGAGAGCGCCGTCCCGACATCCACCCGCCGTGAATCGCGAGCGACTGTGCGCCTGCCCCCCCCCCCAGGAAGTCAAGCGAAATATCGCACGATCGAAATTCGAAGTACGACCGCGAGGCCATACGTCTGGCCCCCCGCCCGCGTTACCCGGCGCGAAGCGGAGGGGTGAGGCGGTGACTGAGGGCGTGGGCGGTCTCGTCCCAGGCTCGAGTGAGAACCGCTCCAACGCAGCTCAATCGACGGAGAGGGGCACCTCGTAGATCTCGTCGGTCGGGTGCCCGGCCCTGCGATGGACGTCGAGCACGGCCTCCTTGTTGGGGCCTTCCGAGAGGCAGAAGACCTTGCCCGTCACAGGGTCGGCCCACGCCTTGAGGAAGTGGACCCCGGCGTCTCCCTCGATGGCCTTGTCGTGTTCGTGGGCCTCCTTGAGCTGCTGCGCCGTGAGGCCCGTCATTCCAGTGTGCACGTCCATGAATTGAGGCATGACCGCCCATCCTTTCGTGGCCTCGTCGTCCCTTCCGACGTGGCCTCGTCGCAACATGCGGCAGCGCGCCCTGATGGCAAGTGAGCGCTCGCCCCTACTCGCCGCTCTCCCCCTCCAACCGGGCGAGGCGCTCGCGCAGCTCCGAGAGCGTCGTCTCGAGGTCGTCGACCCTGCGCACGCACGCTTCGAGGGCGCGCGCCCGGCCGGCGATGCGCTCGTACTCGGAGGCGGCCTCGGCGACCGCGAGCTCGAGCTCCTCCGGGGAGAAGGGCTTGCTCATGTAGCGGTAGACGTGGCCCAGGTTGATCGCCTCGATCACCGAGCGGATGTCCGCGTATCCGGTGAAGAGCACCCGTATCGCGTCGGGGTAGTCGGACTTCACCTTCCGCAGCATCTCGGTGCCCGTCACCAGGGGCATCCGCTGGTCGGTCATCACCACGTGCACGTCGCGCTGCCGCATGACCTCCATCGCCTCCTCGGCGCTGTTCGCCCTGGCGACGTCGTAGCGGAGGCGCAGCAGGTCGTAGACCGAGTCGCAGATGTCCGGCTCGTCGTCGACGACCAGCAGGCAGTACTTGCGCGACGTGACCTCCATCATGACGTCTCCCCTCGGTTTCTCGGCAGGATCACGCGAAAGAGCGCCCCACGTCCGGCCTCGCTCTCGACCTCGATGCGGCCCTGCTGCTCCACCACGATGCTGTGGCTGATGCTCAACCCGAGGCCCATTCCCTCCCCGACGCGCTTCGTGGTGAAGAAGGGGTCGAAGATGCGCGGCAGGAGGTCTTCGGGGATGCCGCCGCCGTTGTCGGCGATCTCGACGACGGCATCGGTCCCTGCGCTCCGGGTCGAGATCGAGATGCGCCCCTCCGATCGCCCGCTGGCCTCGATCGCCTGGATCGCGTTCACCAGGAGGTTCAGGAAGACCTGGTTCATCGCCGCGACGGAGCAGGCGATCGGCGGCACCGATCCGTAGCGGCGCTCGACGGCGATGCCCTGCTTGTCCAGGCGCCACTGCACCATCTCGACGCTGCTCTCCAGCATGCTCCGCAGGTCTACGGTCGCGACCTCGGCGTGGTCGAGCCGAGCGAACTCCCGGAGGTGCGTCACGATCGTCGCCACGCGCTTCACGCCCACCCGCGAGCGCTGCACGATCCGCTCGATGTTGGCTTCGATGTAGGGCAGGTCGGCGGCCTCGCTGGCGCGCCGCACGCCCTCCATCACCTCCGGGGCGACCGCGGCCAGCGTGGCATCGCCGCGGCGGTACTCCTCCAGCACGGAGCGCATCCCGCGGATGTCCCGGTCGAGCACGGCCAGGTTGCTGTCGATGAACGCGATGGGGTTGTTGATCTCGTGCGCCATCCCGGCGCTCATCAGCCCCAGCGACGCGAGCCGCTCGGACTGCATGACGCGCGCCTGAAGCCGCCGACGCTCGGACGTGTCGCGCAGCGCGTACATGATCGCCAGCCCCGCGGGCAGATCGACCGCCGAGGCCGCGACGTCCATGGGAAACGCCTCGCCGCTGCGCCGACACCCCCGCAGCTCGACGAAATGCCCGGCGAGCGCGCCGCCGCCGGAGCGCGCGTACTCCGCGAGGTCACGACGGTGCTGGTCGCGCAGCTCGGGCGCGAGGAGCTCGGTCACCGACATGCCGACGAGGGAGCGCTCGTCGTAGCCGAACATGCGCTGCGCGGCGCTGTTGGCGAGCGTCGCGACCCCCTCCCGATCGACCACGACGATGCCGTCCTGCGCGCCCTCGATGAGCTGTCGGTAGAGCCGCTCGGAGGCCTCCGTCGCCTCGCGGGCCTGCTGACGGAGGTCGGCGAGGTGGAGCTGCGCCCGCACCCGCGCGGTGAGCTCCTTCGCCGAGAAGGGCTTGGTAACGTAGTCGTCCGCGCCGACCTCGAGGCCGCCCAGCCGCGCCTCCTCCCCGGCCCTCGCGGACAGCAGCAGCACCGGCAGCGTGCGCAGCGAGGGGTCGGCCCGCACCGCGCCGAGCAGCTCGATGCCGTCCATCTCGGGCATCATCACGTCCGAGAGGAGCATGTCCGGCCGTCGCGCGCGCACCTCCTCCAGCGCCTGGCGGCCGTCGCCCACGGCGACCACCTCGTGCTCGCGCGAGAGCAGGCGACGGACGTAGTCCCGCATGTCGGCGTTGTCATCGGCCAGGACGATGCGCTTGCGAGGCAGACCGCCGACCGCCGCCTCGACCGCGGGCTCCGGGGCCGTCTCTCCGGGGAGCCACTGTAGCGCCTCCGCCACGAAGGGCTCCGAGCCCGCGCGGGTCGAGGCCGCCGTCGAGGGGTGGGGCGAGAGCGAGAGGTGCTCCCGGGGCAGGTGGTCGGAGCCCCGAGGGACGCGCACGGTGAAGCACGACCCCCGCCCCGGCTCGCTCTCCACCGAGACCGTGCCGCCGTGGAGGCGGGTGAGCTCCTGCACCAGCGCGAGGCCGATGCCCGTCCCCTCGAAGTTGCGCCCCGCCGCCCCGCGCACCTGATGGAAGCGCTCGAAGAGGTGGGGAAGCTCCGCCTGGGGGATGCCGACGCCCGAGTCGCGCACCGCCAGCCGCACGGCCCCGTCGTCGAGCTCCAGCGAGACCGCGATCTCCCCCGAGAGCGTGAACTTGAACGCGTTGGAGAGGAGGTTGAGCACGATCTGCTCCCACATCCCGCGGTCGACGAAGACGGGCTCCGGCAGGGCGGGGCAGGCCACCACCAGCCGCACGCCCCCGCGCTCTACCGCGGAGCGGAAGGTGCTGGCGAGGTCCGTGGTGAGCGCCGCGAGGTCGACGGGCTCGAAGCTGGCCTCCGCGCGACCCGCCTCGAGGCGCGAGAAATCGAGCAGCGCGTCGACCAGCTTCAACAGCCTCTGCGCGTTGCGGTGGACCATCACCAGCTCGGCGCCCACGGGCCCGGGCAGCTCCCCCCGGGCGCCCGCGAGCAGGTCTTCCAGCGGCCCCAGCATCAGCGTGAGGGGCGTGCGAAACTCGTGGCTCACGTTGTTGAAGAACTCGGTCTTCGCCAGCGTGGCGGCCTCGGCCTTGCGCCGGGCCAGCGCCAGGGCGTCGAGCGCCTCGTGGCGCGCGGTGCACTCGAAGATGTAGCCGATGTAGCGGGTGATCTGCCCGGCGTCGTCGCGGATGATCGCGGTGAGGTCGCGGACCCAGATGACCCGGCCCTCCGGGTCGATGAGGCGGTAGTCCTCGTGCTCGAAGACCAGGTCCCCGGAGGCGCTGTGCTCCTCGACCTCGCGGGTCACCTTCGGGAGGTCGTCGGGGTGGATGGCCCTGGCGTAGACCACGCGTCCGGAGAGGAAATCCTCGGCGCCATAGCCGAGCACGTGGCTGACGTTGGACGAGACGAACTCGACCGGCCAGCCCTCGGTGGCGCGCCAGCAGAAGATCGCGACCGGCACCGCGCGCTCCAGCAGGGTGCGGAAGACCAGCTCCTCGAGGTCGCGTTGGGCCGATTCCATGGTCGAAGGCCTCAGCGATACGGTGGGGATTCGCGCATCGGACAGGATCTTCCAGAGGCAGCGGTCTGCGCTCGGGCCCCGGGATCTCCCTCTGGAGCCGCGACCGCTCTCGTCAATCGCGCTGCTCGCCGGAGAGCACCGTCGCGGTCGGGACGCTGAAGTAGAAGGTCGTCCCCCGCCCCAGCTCGCTCTCCACCCAGATGCGGCCCCCGTGGGCCTCGACGATGCCCTTGCAGATCGGGAGCCCGAGCCCCGCCCCGTGGCGCTCGGCCCTCCCCGCCTGCCAGAAGCGGTCGAAGACCCGCGCGAGGCTCTCGGAGGACATCCCCACGCCCGTGTCCTCGACCCTGAAGCACACCTCCCCCGGTCGAGAGTCCGCCCCCAGCGTGATGCTCCCTCCCGCGGGCGTGAACTTGATCGCGTTGCCAACGAGGTTCTCGAACACCTGGAGCAGCCGATCACGGTCGCCCAGGATCGGGGCTAGCTCCTCGGCCGCGTCGATGCGCAGCGCGATGGAGGCGTTGGTGGCGAGCAGCTGCTCCTCCTCCTGCGAGTCGACGAGGAGCTGCCTCGCGGGCATCTTCCCCCGCTCGATCGTCAGCGCCCCTCCCTCGATGCGCGCCACGTCGAGGAGGTCCTGGATGAGCCGGTTGGCGCGCTCGAAGGCGCGCAGGATCGTCTGGACGCTGCTCATGGCGGCCGTGACTCCGCCCCTCGCGAGCTGTCGCTCCAGCAGGCCCGTCGCAAGGAGGATGGTGCTCAGCGGGGTTCTCATGTCGTGGGCGACGATGGCCAGGATGTCGTCGCGCGCCTTCGTGGCCCGCTGCGCCGCGGCGTAGAGCCGGGCGTTCACGATGGCGCTGGTGGCCCGGCGGGCGATCTCGGTCGCGAAGGCCATGTCGCGGGTGCCGTACCGACCGGGGCGGCTCGACGCGAGGACCATGGCCCCGAGAAGCTCGCCGTGGGAGAGCAGCGGCACCACGATGGCCGAGCGGGGGTTGAGGGCCTCGATCAGCCGGAGCTGCTCGTCGTCTCGGGCCACCGACGCCCAGAGATCGGGACCCATCTCGCGAAGTAGCTGGGGCTGCTTCGTCTCGAAGGCCGAGCGGGCGAGGGTGTGCTCCCGATCGATCGGGAGCGCCGCCAGCTTCTCGCAGATAGGGGCCATCGCCGGGTCGGCGTGGACGACCATCATCCGATGCCCCCGCTCGTCGACCTCGATCATGTCGATGAGGCACAGGTCGGCGACGTGGTGCACCACCAGCCCGGCGATGCTCTTGATCGTCTCCGCGTAGTCCAGCGACGAGGCCAGCGCGTCCCCCGCGTCGGCCAGGATCTCCTGCTCCCTCTCGAAGAGCCTCCGCTCCGTGATGTCCCGCAGCGCCACGGTCATCACGACCCTGCCCCCGACGACCAGCTTGGAGTGCGTGGCCTCCGCGGGAAACTCCTCGCCGCTCTTGCGCCTGCCGTGGATCGTCACGCTCCGCTCGCCCATCGTGACGGAGCCCCGCTCGGCGGCGGCGAAGGCCGAGACGTGCGCCCGATGCCCCGCGCGCAGCCGGGTGGGGACCAGCATCTCGAGCGGGGCCCCCAGCGCCTCGGCCTTGGTGTAGCCGAAGACCCGCTCGGCGCTGTCGTTGAAGATGGTGATCCGCTGGTCTGCGTCGACGCTGATGATGGCGTCCGCCGCGATGGCGATGATTCCGGAGAACTCCTGCTCGGACTCCCGGTGCGCCCGCTCGGCCCGCTTGAGCGCCGAGACGTCCGTCACCTGGGCGCTGAAGCCCCGCACGACGCCGTCGACCACGTCGGGGATGTAGTTCGCGTGGCTGATCGTCGGGGGTCCACCCCCAGGGTCGGGGATCTCCCGCTCGAACTCCTGGGCCTCGCCCCGCAGCGCGGCCTCGATGTACGGCTCGCAGAGGGGATAGTACGGCCCGAGGAGCTCGCGGATGTGCATGCCGATCAGCGACTCCGGCGCGACCCCATACCAGCGCTCGTATGCGCGGTTGGCGAAGCGGCAGCGCTGCGAGGAGTCCCAGTAGGCGAGCATCGAGGGGATGCTGTCGACGACGCGGCGGGTGAGCACGCCCTGGTCCTCTACGGACGCACCGACCGGCGGCTCAGCGTGTCCAGTCAGCATCGGGGGCGGCTCGATCTCCGAGCGCAGCCCGCACCTTCGCGGCGGCCTTCGGCTTGAGTGCGTCGACGAACAGGAGCCAGCGGAAGGCGTCGCGGAGCACCTCCACCCCATCGCAGGCGCGCCGCACGCTGTCGGCGTCGAGCAGGTCTCCGACGCGGCGCTCCACGTCGACCCCATGGAGGGCCCGAAGGTCGGCCTTCGGTCGAACGAAGGCCACGGGGTCGAGGCCGGCCGCAAGGCACGCCCTCACCACGTGGCTGCCGATGTGCCCGTTTGCTCCCGTTACCAACACTCGCATTGGAGGACTGCGCTCCTTCCCGAAGCGCAGCGCGAGCATCCGACGTGCCGCCCCGACTGCGAGGCCATGTTCCGGTGGCGCCCCTTCGTGGGCCGCTCTATGTGGCGGAGGGCGGGGCTTTGGAGGCCTCGCCGGGAGTGCATTCCATGCGCCCGTCGAGGCTCAGCGGTGCAACGGGTGCACCGACGCGTCAGCGCACTTTCAGCGGCGCCGGGCCTCGAGGGGAGTGACGATCAGAGCCCGCGGCGGAAGCGCTGCGAGAAGGTGTAGAAGCCCGCGGTGTCGCCCGCGATGCGCAGCTCGCCGCTGGCGACCGCTGCGGCGGGGGTGAGGGTGTCCGTCGCGACGCGCCGCCACGCGCTCGCGGTGGTGGTGACGACCGCGAGCGGCGGTGGCGTGTTGGGGAGCGCGTCCCCCTTCGCGACCTCCAGCACCCCGTTGCGGATCGTCAGGAAGAAGGTCTCGTGCGAGTCCGTCAGGTCGAAGCGCACGGACTCGTGCACGCCCGAGGACAGCTCAGGCAGCAGCCGCGAGGCCATCACGTGGAAGACCGTGGCCATCGGCACCCGGTCGAGCACCGCCGCCGAGGCGCGCGGCGTCGGGAGCGGCGGAACCCCGTGGCGTCGCCCGTAGGCCGACTCCAGCAGGTAGCCGCGGCCGTTGCTGTTGCCCACCGTGGCCGCGACGGACTCCAGCGCGGCCGCCGAGGCGAGGGCCCAGCGCTGCCCGGGCGTCTCCGCCGTGAGGCCCGCGTCGCGAAGCAGCGTGAGGAGGTGCAGCGCCCACCGTGGGTCGGTGCGGAGGGAGGCGTCGATGACCGACCAGAGGCGCTCGGCGCCGCCCATCATGGCCACGGTGCGGGTCGCCCGGTCGCGCTCGGCGAGGGGGTAGAGCGCCTCGGGGCTGCCGTCGAACCACCCGAGGTGGTTGGTGTAGATCGCCCTCGCGGACCAGTCGACCTGGCCGTAGAGCGGGGCGAGCGCGGGGTCCGAGGCGACCGCGGGCGGCAGTCCGATGCTCTCCACCAGGGGCTCGAGGCGCATGCCCGCGTTGGCCCCGGCGACGACCCGGTCGCGCACCCACTGGATGGCGTCGCGGTAGCGGGTGAGCGCGCCGAGGATGTTCTCCCGGCCGTGGAGCGCGACCGTGTGCGAGGGGACGAGGTGCTCCGGGGCGCGGCGGCGCATGAGGTCGAGCGAGTCGATCCAGGCGTCCACCGGGCGCGGCGAGGTCCCTCGGATCGTGTAGAGGTTGGGAAACGCGTGGTAGTAGTTGTCGCCGGGCATGAGCACCCGCTCGGCGGGCAGCCAGACGAAGAGCTGGTCGTGCGTCTCTCCGTGGGCCTCGACGAGCTCGATGCGCACCCCGCCGAAGGTGAGCTCGGCGTGGCCCGAGAAGGTGCGCGTGGGCAGCAGCGCGCCCGTCACGACGGCGCTCTCGAAGTCGAGCCGTCGGCCGATGGTGCAGCAGGGCAGCGACTCCTCCTCGATGTGCGCGCCGTACTGCCCGGCGCCGCGGCGGGTCTCGGCGGTCCTGAACTCGCCGTACTGCTTGATGAAGTGCTCCGAGAGCGCCTCGGTCGCCCAGATCTCCGTCCCCGGCTCGACCCACGCCGACGCCCCGCCGGTGTGGTCGATGTGGCTGTGCGTGTAGATCACCGCGAGCGTGCGCCCGGGCGCCACCGCGGTGAGCGCCGCCTTCACCGCCTGCGCGCGCACCGGGCTCATCGAGACGTCCACCACCACGTTGCCCGCGCTCGTCTGGATGAGGATCGTGTTCGCCAGGTCGTACCCGATCGCCAGCCAGACGTGCTCGCTGATGCGCTCGACCCGCGGCGGCCCGACGGCGTCGCGGCACTGGGCCCTGAGCTGCTCCGGCGTGGCCACCGCGCGCGACTGCACCACCGCCGCGCGGCGCGGGCGCAGCCGACGGACGGCGACCAGGGAGGCCCCCGCGACGGCGCAGAGCACCGCCACGACCATGGTGATCCAACGGGTTCGTCGTGACATCGGGTTGCGCCGCTACTCCGCCGCGCCCTCGGTCTTGGGGCTGAGGTTGCGGTCGAAGAAGGCCTCGATCTTCGACCACGCCTCCGGGGCGCTCATGGGGTCGTAGCCCGCATGAAGGATCGGCCACGTCAGCAGGGTCGCCACGGGGTGGTCTCCCTCGGTGAGAAACGCGTGCCCCGCGTTGGGGAAGGTGTGCACCTCGGGCACGACGCCCAGCGGCGCGAGGCGCTCGGTGAGCACCGCCCCCTTCCCGCGGAAGGGCAGGTCGCGCCCGCCGTAGCACCCGATGACCGGGCCGATGCCCCGCATGCGTTCGGTGGGCGGGACCTCGCCGTAGTTGGTCGACACGGCGCCCCAGCCCGACCCCGCGAGCAGCGCGAACCCGCCGCCGAAGCAGAAGCCCACGATGCCGACCTGCGGCGTCGCGAGGCCCGCCTGGTCGCAGAGCCACTGGCGCGCCCGCAGCGCCTTGCGCACCGGCGCGACCTCGACCCCGGTGCTCATCGCCGACATCACCGCGCGGATGCACCGCAGCGCGCCTTCGTGGAAGAGGTCGGGCGCCACGGCCGCGTAGCCCCTCGTGGCGAAGCGGTCGACCACCCGGTCGATGTCGGGCTGCCGACCGAAGATCTCGTGGATCACCACCATGCCTCGCGTCGCCCCCGCGGGGACGTTGGCGTAGGCGGGAGAGGAGGCGTCGCCGTGGGAGGCATCGCCGGGGATCGTGACGTCGGCTCCGGGCATTCTCCGACGCTAGGGCTGCCTCGACCCGGGGCGCAAGCGAGCTGGTGCGTACCGACGACCGCCTCACGGTGGCGCCGCGTCGATCGACGAGGTCAGAAGTTGATCTTGCGCATCACGAAGCGCGGCAGCCAGCGGATCACCAGCATCACCAGCGCCCACATCCCCGGCGTGTAGAGCACCGGGCGACGGCGGTCCATCGCGCGCACCACGTCCCTCGCGACCTGCTCGGGCTCGCCCGCGAAGGGCGGCGGCTTGAGCCCCGCGGTCATCCCGGTCTTCACGAAGCCCGGCTTCACGCAGAGCACCGAGAGGCCCTGGGCGTGGAACTTGTGGTCCAGCGCCTCGAGGTACACCGAGAGCCCCGCCTTGCTCGACCCGTAGATCGCCACGGGCTTCCTCCCGCGGTCGCCGGCCACCGAGGAGAACACCGCGAGCCGACCGCCGCCGCGGGTGAGCAATCGCTTCCTCGCGTGCTCGCAGAACACCACCGTGTTGGCGTAGTTCACCGTCACCAGGCGGCGCGTGAACTCGATGTCGGCCTCCAGCGCGTCCTGCGTGGCGAAGAGCCCGGCGGTCACGATCACCGCGTCGAAGCCCCCCAGCGCGGCGTCCGCGGCGTCGAGCGCGGCGGCGAAGCCCTCCGGGCGCTCCAGGTCGCAGAGCGCGTGGCCCACGGACTCGCGCTTCGGGTGCCGCGCGGTCAGGTCCTCCGCGCTGCGGGTGAGGTCGTCGACCTCCCTCGCGAGGAGGAATACCGAGTCGCCGCGCTCCGCGAGCCGCCGCGCGATCGCGCGCCCGATGCCCGTCGTCCCACCGAGGATCACTGCCTTCACGCCACATCTCCCAGCAGCCGCACCGACTGTCCGCTCCGAAGTCTCCGGTGCGGATCGTATTTCTCTCTCGCCGCGAGGAAGCGCTCCAGCCGGGGCTCCATCGCGCGGTAGTGCTCCGGGCGGGTGAAGCGGTCCTTGGTGAGGTAGATCCTCCCCCCGGCGGCGATCACGAACTCGTTGAGCCGATCGACGATGCTCTGGATCTCCGGGGAGACGGCCATGTCGACCGCGATGGAGGTCCCCTCCAGCGGGAAGGAGAGCATCCCTCGGCCCTCGGGGCCGCAGTCCTTGATCACGCAGAGCGGCGAGGCGCCGCCGAGCTTCGTGAGCAGGTCCATGAACTCCCTCACCGCGGGCGCACCGGCCTGCCGGGGGATCACGCACTGATACTGGGTGAAGCCCCTCGGACCGTAGACCCGGTTCCACTCGAGGATGGCGTCGAGGGGATAGAAGAAGGGGTCCGGCGCGACCAGCGTCGTCGCGCGGCGGCGCAGGTGCTTCCAGTAGTAGAGCGCGTTGAAGGCCGCGACGGTGAGGTCGTTGATCGCGAGGTTCGGGAGGTCGACGGGCATCGTGAGCGGGTGCGCGGCGCGAGGCGCGAGCTCACCGGCCTCCGAGGCTTCGGCCCAGCGGCCGGCCATCAGGATCCCGCGGCCCATCGAGCGCCCGCGGCGAAGGCAGTCGATCCAGCCCATGGTCATCGGGAAGGCGGGCGCAGCGCGGCCGAGGCCCGCGAGAAACTCGTCGATGGAGGGCATGCGCTCGCTCTCCATGTGGATCCACCGGCTCGGGATGCGCGCGAGCGCGAACTCGACCTCGAGGATGTGGCCGGTGAGACCCATGCCCCCGACGGTGGCGTCGAAGAGCTCGGGCTCCTGGTCGGGGCCGCAGTCCACGATGGAGTCGTCGGCGAGGCGCATGCGAAGCGAGCGGACGTGCGCGCCGAAGCACCCCTCGACGTGGTGGTTCTTCCCATGGACGTCCGAGGCGACCATGCCCCCGAGGGTCACGAACTTCGTCCCCGGGGTCACCGGAGAGAACCACCCGCGAGGCATGAAGAGCCGGTTGAGCTCGACGAGCGAGAAGCCCGCCTCGGCGCGCAGCACCCCCGTCTCGGGGTCGAAGCCGAGGATGCGGTCGGCCATGCGAGAGCCCGCGACGAGGTCGTCTGCCTTCGCCGGGAGCGAGGAGTCGCCGTAGGAGCGACCCAGGCCGCGGGTGAGCGCCGCGCCGCGGGTGAGGCGCTCGAGGTCCTCCGAGAGCTTCTCGACGCCGGGAGCCGGGAGCCGGCCCCAGCCGGAGAGTGTGGGTGTGTTTCGAGGGTTCATGGCCGTGCTCGCGCGGCTTGTACCATGCGCCCCGAGGGGGGTCGCAGCGCACGAGGGGTCTCGTCCTCCCCAGCGGAGCGCCGGGGAGCACGAGCGAGCAGGAAGGGGAGGTGAGCGGTC
The DNA here is from genome assembly GCA_016704445.1 of Deltaproteobacteria bacterium. Classification (GTDB taxonomy): domain Bacteria; phylum Myxococcota_A; class Polyangia; order Polyangiales; genus SCUS01. The sequence continues at coordinate 68,785 of JADJAE010000016.1, read as the reverse complement.
AGGAGCGCCGCCGGTCGGCGACGCTCAGCGGATCAGAGGTCGAGGGTGACCACGCCGGGGAAGCCAGAGCCGCAGGCGATGTTGCCGTCGGTGCCGCCGCGGACGCCCGTCCGGCGAGCGACCTCGATGCCGTTGCGGACCACCACGAGGGTCCACGTCGCGTTGGCGACGGCGGTCGTGTACGACTCGGGGCACACGTAGTAGCGGCCCGGGGTGTACGCCGCGTTCCAGTAGATGTTCTCCGGGCCGCGGGCGGTGGTGTCGTCGCGGTCGAGCACGCCGCCGCACGCCGCGGAGCGGCCGTAGTAGATCTCCGTGCCGCAGGGCGGCGTCACGTGCAGGTCCATGTCTCCGTTGACGCTCCAGGTGAGCGTGAAGCGCAGCGTCCCCTGGCCCACGCAGACACCCGCCGCGCAGGCGTGGCCGGCGGGGCAGCTGGTACCGCAGCCGCCGCAGCTGGCGTTGTCGGTCTGCAGGTTGCGGCAGACGCCAGAGCACATCGTCTGCCCGGTCGGGCACACGGCGGCGCAGTTGCCCGCGATGCAGGTCATGCCCAGAGCGCACGCGCGGTTGCAGGCGCCGCAGTGGCTGTTGTTCGTGGAGAGGATGAAGTTCTCGTCGACGCTGCCATCGCAGTCGTCATCGATGCCGTTGCAGAGCTCGGCGGTGGGGGAGCCGGCGACGCACATCGGGACCGAGCCGCTCAGGCACCCCTGGGCGAAGCGGCGGCACGCGCCGACGCCGCAGACCTGGTTGGGAATCCCCTCGTCGCTCACGCCGTCGCAGTCGTCGTCGCGGCTGTTGCAGACCTCGACCGAGGGAGCGCCCGCCGTGCACATCGGCACGACGCCCTCGACGCAGCCCGCCACGCTGCGGGTGCACTCACCGACGCCGCAGGAGATCGCGGGGATGTCGTTGTCATTGACGCCGTTGCAGTCGTTGTCCGCGCCGTCGCAGGTCTCCGTCGAGGGAGCGCCCGGCACCGCGTCGCAGACGGGCTGCGAGGCGCCCGCGCAGACGATGCGGCCGCTGCGCTGGCAGGAGCCGACGCCGTTGTTGCACGCGGCGCCGATGCCCGGCGTCTCACAGCCGTTGTCGGCCGCGCCGTCGCAGTCGCCGTAGAGCTCGTTGCAGGCGACGACGCCGCAGTCGCCGGAGGTGCAGGCCGAGGTGGAGTTGGGCAGCGAGCAGGTGCTGCCGTCGGCCCTCGCGGGGTTGGAGCAGGCGCCGGTGCGAGAGTCGCAGGTGCCCGCGTCGTGGCACTGGTTGAGCGCGGTGCAGGTCACGCCCAGGCACTCGCAGGCGTCGCCGATGCGGTCGCCGTCGGTGTCGAGCTGGTCGGCGTTGCCGATGGTGGGGCAGTTGTCGGCGTAGTCGAAGACGTCGTCGCCGTCGGCGTCGACGACGCCGGTCTCAAGCCGGAACTTGATCGGCAGCGTGCGCCCGTCGAGGAGCGCCACGTACTCGTTGGTGTCGATGTTGCGGAGCTGCGAGCCGCTCGACACCACATCGACGTCGGCGAAGCCCAGGCGGCGACCGACGGGGTCGATCGCGGTGCCCGTCCACGTCGGCACATACACGCTCACGCGATAGGTGGCAGTCGGGTCGAGGTTGAAGTCGCGGGTCTGCCAGTTGACGATGTAGTGATCCGCGCCCACGCGGACGATCTCGGGCCCTTCGCCGGTGGTGCGGGTGTACGTGGCAATGACGCCGCCGCCAGCGCCCAGGCGCTCGACGCGCACGGTCACCGGCACCCGGCCCTCGAACTCACCCTTCAGGTGCGGGTTCGACACCATCGGCGACAGGAACGCGAAGCCCGCAGTGCCACCGTTGTGCACCGCATCGCTGATCGCGCTCTGTCCGGCGTTGCGCGGCGCGCCGCCCGTATCCGCACATGAGGCCAACGCACAGAGCGCGAGCACACCCGTCCACTTGCCAAGAGTCCGCATCGGATCCTCGTCCATTCTCAGCGCCGCACACCCATGGACGCCCCTCCACGGATGAATTCCGGAAGGAGCGGCAGCGCCGAAGGAACCTGCATATGTGATTCAATGTCGGATGCCAAGCACCATCCCCTACAATTCAGTTGCGCACGATTCGCACAGGCAACTCGAATTAGCGGAATTGGCTATCAGGGATGGCGTTGGCGCCTGATTGGATATCGGATCGGGTGCGGCTCAATCACGGCGGGAGGGGGGCGGCGCGAGCTTCGCCTCAAGGGGCCTCGCGTGCCACCGATGCTCCGTTCGCGGTATCCATCCGCGCAGGAGCGATGACCTCAATGAGCTGAGATGGCCTTCGGCCCACGAGATGCGCAACCCGGGTCGGTTGGAGGTGGCGGCGGCCCTCGTCGCGACGGGGAGCCTGCGAGGGCGTCGATGGCGGGGCGAAGGGGACTGCGACGGGTACTTCGGGGTCACCTGGAACGGCGCCGCGTGCGTCGGCGTCACGGGGTGCCGCTGCGTCGGCGCGGACTGCGGGCGGCTGAGGGCTCGCGGCGATGGAGGGTCCGCGGGGCTGTGCGGGCGTACGAGATGGGAGAGGATCGAAGGGATGAACGCACGTGACGACGGCCGCCCCGCGCGGCTCAAGCTGATCGAGACTGCTCGGCTGGGCGTGGAGAGCGCGAGCGCCATCGCGCCGCTGGGAGACGGGCTGGCGCTGGTGGTCGACGACGACCAGGGGATCTTCCTCGCCGACTCGGAGGGCCGCGCGACGCTGCTGCGCGGGAAGGAGGACGCCCGGGGTCTCGGCGACCTGGAGGGCCTCTGCCTCGGAGACGAGGGCGCGACGGTCTACGCGGTGTCGGAGAAGAAGGGCGAGGTCTTCTCGCTCCCGCTGCGGCGCGGCGGGGGGAAGGTGATGCTGGGCGACCCGACGCTGCTGGGACGCCTCGCCCGCCCCGGCGACGCCAAGAACAAGGGCTGGGAGGGAGCGGCCTGGCTGCCCCCCTCGGCGACCCCGGGAGGCGTGGCCTGCCTGGTCGCGGTGCACGAGGCGAAGCCCATGGCGCTCGGGCTCTTCACCCTGCCCGACCTGAGAGAGCTCAGCCTGATCGAGCTCGACGGCCCCTTCGAGGAGTGGATGCGCGACGCCTCGGACGTCGCCGTCTGCCCGGTGACGGGGAACCTCTTCCTCCTCTCCGACCGCTCGCAGCGCATCGTCGAGGCCCGGCTCGTCGACGGCGCGACCCGGCTGGAGCCCGTCGGCGCCTTCGACCTCGACCTCGCTCCCGACGAGAAGCCCGAGGGCATCGCCTTCGAGTCGGGCTCCCGCCTCGTGGTGGTGACCGACGACCAGGGCCGGCTGCTGCGCTTCTCCGTCAGCCGCTGACGCTGCGGTCCCGTCCCCTACGCGCGCCGAGGCAGGCGAGCCCGAGCAGCGCCAGCGACCACTGCCCTGCCACGCTCCCAGGCGCGGCCGGAGCGGCGCTGCAGCCGACGCCCTTGCCGTGGAAGCTGAGGCCATGGAGCCCCGGGTCGCAGGTCGAGACCCCCGTCGGCGGATAGACCGCGCAGAGCCCGCGGGCGTCGTCCTCGGTGGGCGTTCGGCGCTGGTGGTTCTGCCTCACCAGCGACCACATGACGGCGCTCTCCTCGGCGCTGTGGGCGAGGCCCTGCACGTGGCCGAGCTCGTGAGAGAGGGTGGTCTGGAGATCGGTGCGGTCGGGGCCGACGAGGTCGAGGGTGAAGCTCACCCCCCGGGGGTTGTCGGGGCCTCGGACGTTGAGCTCGACGTCGGTGTCGAGGATGTCGGCGTTGTCGCTGGCGAAGGTGACGACCGTGAGCGCGGCGGCGTCGGGGGCGTGGAAGGCGTCGCGCACCCAGCGGGAGGGGATCGACACGGTGCTGGCGTTGACGCCGCCCTCGAAGTACCCGAGCGGCACGGCGAGGTCGCCCAGGAGCTGCAACCGGAAGCCTGGGTGTGCGCCTCGGAGGGGGTCGCAGAGGGCCGAGGCCCAGCGCTCCATGGCGGCGCCGGTCAACTGGCGGAGGGCTTCGAGGGGGATGGTTCCTGAGGGAACTCGCGGGTCGAGGTGGAGGGCGGCGCACCCGTAGGGCCACGCGACCGGGCTACCGCCCTCGGGGCAGACCAGGGGGTCGGGCTGCTCGGGCATGGTGGTGGTGCGGCACCAGCCCAGCGCCTCGGAGGGGCCGAGCATCCCGGCGACAAGAACCGCCAGGGCTCGGAGTGTCCTGCGGGGCTCCACCCCCGGAACCCTATCAGCAGATGAGCGTCGGGCGGAGCGCTGCTCCACACTGGCGCAGTACCTCGCTGCGCCTATAGGGTGCGTCGGGTGAGGGCTCGCCCGCGAGTGCCGGGTCTCGGAGGCACCCTGTCGGCCGCGTGCGCGCTGGCCTCCCTGCTGGGCTCCGCCTCCAGGGCCTCGGCGCAGACCATGGCGCAGGGCTGGGCCCTCAACCGCCATGAGCCCTCCGTCCCTGGGGACGCGCTCTTCCTCGCGGAGCACCCGTGGTACCGCGACACCCGCCTCGTGGCGGCGGGCTTCACCCTCGACTACGCCGCCAACCCGCTCTGGCTGCGCATCCCCCGCGACGGCCTCCCTACGCTCGACCAGGCCGTGGTCTCGGGGATGCTCACCGGACACCTCGGCGTGTCGCTCGCTCCCCTCCGCTGGCTCGGGCTCCACCTGTCGCTGCCGGTGGCGCTGCAGCAGTCCGGATCGCCCATCCCGGCGGGCGCGGGCAACCTCGGACCCGCGACCGCCATGGCGCCGGGAGACCTCCGCGCCGGGCTGCGGGTGCGCCTCGCCGGGGACGCCGCGAGGGACCCCTGGTCGCTGCACCTCGGCGCGCTGCTGTGGCTGCCCACCGGGAGCCCGTCGGACAACACCGGGGACGGGTCGGTGCGCGCGGAGGCCCGGGTCGTGGTCGCCGGGAGCGCGTCCCGGCTGCGCTGGTCGGTGGGCGCGGGCTTCCACCTGAGGAGCGCCGTGAGCGCGCTCAACCTGGCGGTGGGCCACGAGCTGAGGGTGACCGCGGCGGTGGCCATGTCCCTGCTCGGCGGACGACTCGATGTCGGTCCGGAGGCGCAGTTGTTCAGCGCCCTGAGGGAGCGCCCGGACCGCCGTGGAAGCGCGGCCTTCACGAGGGCCCAGTGGGGCGCCGAGGTGATGCTTGGCGCCCGCTGGAGGGTCGCCGATCCGGTGCAGGTGGGCCTCGCCGGAGGCATCGGACTCGGCGACGGATACGGCATCCCGGAGGGTCGCGCCCTGCTGACCATCGTCTACGCGCCGACCGATCGGGCTCCGGCACCGCGGAGGATCGAGGCGCTTCCCCCGCCGACCCCTCGCGAGGAGCCTCCCGTCGCCGTGCTCCCCGTGGCCGAGCGTCCCGTAGCCGAGGCCCCAGTGGCCGTAGCTCCCGTGGCCGCGGCCCCCATCGAGAGCGCCCCGGCGGTGAGCGTCGGAGAGATCATCCCGATGGTCGGCGAGGTGGAGTTTCGCACCCACCGGGAGGCGATCGTCGGGGAGGAGAGCTTCCGCTCGCTGGACGCCGTCGCGGCGACGCTGCGGGCGACTCCCTCCATCGAGGTCGATGTGCAGGTGCACAGCGGCCACCGGAGCAACCCGGAGTTCTATCTCGAGCTCTCGTCGCGTCGCGCCCAGGCCGTGCGCGAGTACCTCATCGCCCGAGGCATCCCGGCGGCGCGGCTGCAGTCGCACGGCATGGGCGCGGCGTGCCTCGGGCGCAGCCGACGGGACGACGACGACGTCCCCCGCGTTCAGATCGTCCTCGTCCCGCCAGGAACCCCCGGGGGGCGATGCCTTCGGCGCTCTCCTTCGGACTGATCCTCGACGGTCAGAAGAAGAGCTGCATCTGCAGCCGCGCCTGGTGCTCCCCTCGATCCGAGAGGCTCTCGCCGTAGTAGTAGAAGTAGTCCGTTTGGAGCTTCAGGGCGTGGCCCTGGAAGTACCAGTTGAGCCCGCCGCCGAGCTCGTGGCGTCGGCGCTGCGAGGGGTCCACGGTGGCCTGGTCGAGCACCGTGGGGCGCAGGTCGCCGTAGCGGGCGACGACCTCGAAGTGGCGGTTGAAGAGGTAGCCCGCCTGCGCGAACCACCCGAAGAAGCTGCGTGAGTACTCGATCGTGGGCGCTCCTCCCGCCGTGTTGAACTGGTGCGCTGCGGCGTTGGCCCGGCGCAGCAGCGCCGCCCCGAGCACCGAGAGCCCACGCCACTTGAAGGACAGGTCGGCCTCGCCGTGGAGGTAGTCGAAGCGTCCCCGGTCGTAGCTCGTCTCGAAGGTGCTTCGCGAGCGCCGGGTGTTCTGGTTGTAGGCGACCCCGACGCCCACCGAGAGCCGGGGGGACTCGTGCCGATCGAGGTCGGACTCCAGGTAGTCGTCGAAGGAGCCCATCGGGGTGAACTCCAGCCGAGCGACCCACAGCAGCCCGGACTCTGAGCTGAGCCGGTTGCGGCCGTCGCCGCCGAAGACCCCGAGCTGGTAGCCGAGCCGACGACCGAGGCCGAAGAGGTCGCGGGAGAAGAGCTGCACGCCGACGTCGCGGTCGAGGTTGAGCTCGCCGGTGACGATCGAGCGGTCGACGAACTGCTGCGCCGAGGACGAGATCACCCGCTGACGGTCGAAGGGAACCTTCATCTGACCGGTGCGCACCTGGAGGTCGCGCAGCCGGTTCCAGGTGACGTAGGCGTCGCGCAGCGGCAGCCGGAGGTCGGGCTCGGTGTCGCGATTGGAGAAGCCGAGCTGGATGTAATACTGGAGCTCGTTCGAGAGCGCGTGCCCCTGGAGCACCAGGCGCATCCGGCGGATGGAGAACTCCGTCGCTGGATCGCCGCCTCCCTCCTCCCCGGTGAGCGTGAAGCGGATCTGCGCACGCGCGCGGAGGTTGAGCTCGAAGGCGCCGTCGGACGAGGTGACGGTGACCCCGTGGCCGAGGGCGGCGCGCACCCGGGGAGCACCCTCGGGCGCGGGGGACTGCGCGAGGGCCGCTCCGGGGAAGGAGACCGCGATCAGGCCAGCGAAGACGAGCGACGAGGGGTTTCGCATCCGGGCGCAGAAGTACCGCACCTCAAGGCGCCCCGCCGAGCGCGTCGCGCAGCGAGATCCCGTTGGGGCCGCGCCCCACCGCCACGGTGGCGAGCTGGGAGAGCGTCGCGGTGTCGAGGACGGCCACGTTGTTCTCGAGGCTCCCGGTGACGTAGACCCGGGCGCCGTCGCGGCTCGCCACCACGCCGTGCGCGCCGAGGCCCACCTCCGCGGACCGGAGCACCCGCCAGCCCGCGACGTCGACCTCGTAGAGACGGTTGCCGGTGCGCGCGCTGGAGGTCAGCGAGCCCTGGTCGGCCACCCAGAGCCGCGACCCGCCGGGGCCGAGGTACACCTGCGCCGGGCCGCGCGCCGTGTCCGGCAGCGCCAGGCGGGTGACCGCTCGGGAGGCCATGTCCACACGCACCACCACGCGCTGGTCTTGCAGGGCCGTGAAGGCCGTCGCGCCGTCGGGCGTGCACGCCACCTGGATGGGGACGCCGTCGACCCGAACCTCCTCGACGGCCCCCGTCGCGAGGTCGATCGCCGCCACGCTGCGCCCCCCGGAGTTGGCCACGAAGACCCGCCCCCCGCACACCCGCGCCCCGTGCGGCGCGGCGCGCACTCCCAGCCGGAAGCGACGCGACTCCTGGCGCGTGGCGGCGTCGATCTCGATGACCGTGTCGGCGTTGGAGGCCGTGACGTAGGCGAAGCGCCCGACGGCGTCGAAGACCACGTGCGCCAGCAGGCCCCGCAGCGGGATGCGCGCCAGCACCGCCAGCGTCGTCGCATCGAGGACGATCACCTGCTCGTCGTCCCGCCCCGCGTAGCCGCTCATGTAGAACTCCGACGACGCGGCGGTGCCCACACCTCGCGGCCGTCGGGAGAGACCTGCACGTTGTGGGGCAGGTAGCGCACCGAGGCCCCGTCGCGCGCCTCCGTGAGGTCCACCGTGGCGACGGGATGGGCGGCGCCGTCGTCGATCACCGAGAGGGTGCCGGCGCGCTCGTCGGCGACGAAGACCCGCGACGCAGCCGCGGCGGCCGTGCCCTCGTCGCTGCACGCTGGCAGCAGCCCCGACGCGACGATGATCCACCCGATGCGCACCGCGTCCCTCGCTGCTCCGGCTTGAGTGGGTCACCGTAGGAGCGATGGGAGGGACGGCGCTTGACCGACATCAAGCGACGAGGGCGTCAGGGGCCCCCTTACCCGACCGTGGCCCCTGAGAGGACCTGGGACACCACCTCGTCGAGCTCCTCCGCGGTGAAGGGCTTCACCACGGAGCCCATGAACCCGTGCTCGCGCGCGTTGCTCAGCACCGGGTCGGCCGCGTAGCCGCTCGCCACGATGGCCCGCACCTCGGGGTCGACGGCGCGCAGCTCGCGGATCGCCTCGAGGCCTCCCATCCCGCCGGGGACCGTGAGGTCGAGCAGCACCGCCGCGTAGCGTCGGCCCTCCGCGAGCGCCTCTCGATAGCTGGCCACCGCCGCGGCGCCGTCCGCGACGAGGTCGACCTCCAGCCCGCTGCCTCGGAGGATGATGGCGACCACGTCTCGCAGCGCGGGCTCGTCGTCCATCACGAGCACCCGGGCGCTCCGGCGCACCGTCGCGGGGTGCGACGGCGGCGCTACGGCGGGCGCCGGGAGCCGGCTCGCCGGGAGGTACACGTCGAAGGTCGCGCCGCGGCCCGGTGCGCTCTCGAAGCCCACGTGGCCGCCGTGCCGACGGACGATGGAGTACACCGTCGCGAGGCCCAGGCCCGTGCCGCTGGACCTGGTGGAGAAGTAGGGGTCGAAGATGCGCTCGACGTGCTCGGCCGCGATGCCGTGGCCCTCGTCCCTCACCCTCACCCGCACGTAGTCGCCGGGAGGGAGCGGCACCGGCGAGCCGGGGACGAGCGTGGCTCGCTCCACCCCGAGCTGGACTCGCCCTCCGTTGGGCATCGCCTGCACGGCGTTGATCAGCAGGTTGTGGAGCACCTGGGAGATCTGCACCGGATCGAACTCCGCGAGCGGGGCATCGGCGGAGACGGTGAGGTCGATGGCGACGGGCCACGCGCCGGTGCAGAAGGCGGCCGCCTCGCGCGCGATCTCCGCGACGGAGCCGACGCGCCTGGAGGGAGCGCCCCCCCGGGCGAAGGTCAGGAGGTGCCGGGCGAGGTCGCGGGCGCGCCGGGTCGCGGCCTCGGCGGTCTCGAGGAGCTGGCTCGTGGCGCTGCCCGCGGGGACGTCGCGCGACACCACCGAGAGGCTCGCCAGGATGACCGCCAGGACGTTGTTGAAGTCGTGGGCGATGCCTCCGGCCAGCAGGCCCAGCGACTCGAGCTTCGCGATCCGCAGCATCTCCTGCTCGTGGCGCTTGCGCGAGGTCACGTCCTGCACGAGCACGACGGCGCTATGCGGTGGCGCTCCCTCCTCGTCGGAGAGCCACGACCAGGTGACGAGGCCCCAGACGGTCTCGCCGTCCGGCCGCACGAAGCGTCGCTCGGTGGCGGCGAAGGCGCTGGCGTCGGCCGCGTCGGGGCGGGGCCGCTCTGGCCGGTCGAGCTCGTACACCATCGAGAAGAGATCGACGCCCAGCAGCTCGCGCCCCTCGCGGCCGACGAACCTCGTGAAGGCCGCGTTGGCCCGCACCACGTTTCCGTCGAGGTCGGTGAGCGCCATCCCCGTCGCGTTGGTCTCGAAGACGGTGCGAAACCGCTCCTCGCTCGCGCGGAAGGCCCGCTCGACGCGGGCGCGGTCGCCGGCCCCCTGGGCCATGCAGTCCATGTGCAGCAACTCCCCGTCGTTGCCGAAGGTCGCGGCGACGGTGAGCGCCAGATCCACGGGCTCGTGGTTGTCGATGCGCAGCCGGCGCACCTCGACGCGCGCCTTGCCGGTCTCGCGGAAGGTCGGGCTCGCGATGAGGCGGGTCGCGAGCTCCAGCCGCTCCTTCGGGTCGACGTAGTGCTCGAGCACGCTCGTGCCGCTCGCCGCCGCCGCGGAGGGGAAGCCGAACAGCCGGGCGTAGGCCTCGTTGGCGCGCGTCACCCGCTGCTGCACGTTGTCGACGCAGAAGACCCCGATGCCCAGCCGATCGATGACCCGCTCGACCCAGGCGCCCTCCCCCGGCTCTACCGACCCCTCGGAAGGCTCCGCCTGGGAGCGACCCTCGTCGGAGTCATCCACCCGCCCGCTCATCCCCTGCTCCCCCTCTAAGGTCCTCCCGCTCTGCGCAGCGACGCTTACCATCCACCATACGGCGCGGTCGAGTAGTCGGCGAGCCTCCTCTCAGTCGCAGCCCAGCCGCGCGACCCGCAGCTCCTCGCGCGCCCCGCGCGCCGCCGGAACCTCCTGCCACACCACGTAGACGTTGCGCCCGTCGGTCGCGAGCTCGCTGTCGCCCGCCTCGATCCCCGCGCGAGACACCTGCGCCACCGTCGCCGGGTCGAGCGCTCCGTTGCACACCCGCCCCGCGCGCACGACGGTCCGTCGGCCCGTCCCCTCGGTCCAGGAGAGCACCGCGCACCCTGGGGCTCGCGAGGCCACGATCGAAGGCGCCATCGCCGGAGCGCGCCCGGTCCGCAGCGTCGACGTCGCGTGCCTGCGCCCCGGCGTCCACGTCGAGAGCGAGAGCCGCCAGGGAGCGCGCGCCGTCGCGGCCTGCGCGTAGGTCACCAGGGCGGAGCCGCTCACCCACGCGATGGCAGGCGCCCCGACGCGCCCGGTCGCCGCGGTGAGCCTCACCGAGCGCGAGCTCGGCCGGGCGTCCGCGTCGACGGTCATCGCCAGCACGTCGTAGCTCGACTCCCCGGTGACCCCACCGGCGTTGTCGCTGGTGCGCCACGCGAACACCGCGCGGTCGGCGTCCGCCCGAGCGAGGGCCGTGCGGTCGGCCGTGAAGGACTCCGCCGTGCCCCGATCGCGCCCGGAGCGGCTGCCGATGAAGCGCACCGCCGCGGCGTCGGTGTAGGCCAGCACCGAGCTGGCGCCCGCGGTGCCGAGGGCGATGCCGCCGCTGCAGCCGCCCGACTCTCGCTCGGCCGTCACCTGCGGAAAGGCGCCGAAGGAGGTGTGCCCGCAGGCGATGCGCCCGGTTCCGCCGAAGCACTGGCACGACGCGATCGCGACGCCGTCGCCGGTCGGAGAGGCCGCCGCCGCGAGCCCGGTCATGTGCGCGTAGAACACCTCCTCGCCGTCGATGCTGCGCGCCGCCGCGCGAGGGGCGAGCGTCGCCCCGTCGAGCTCACGCGCCCAGGCCAGCCTCGGACGCCAGTCGGGCGGACCGCCCTCGCCCGCCGACGGCCGGGCTCCGGTCTCCTGCCAGCCCACCACGACGCCCCCGGAGTGCGCGGCGATCACGGCCCCGTAGCCCCCGCGGCCCTCGGTCACCACCACCCCCTCGGACGGAACCACCGCACAGAGCTGCGCGAACACCACGGCTGCGATCATGCCCGGGAGACTATCGTTTCCGCAGCGCGCTCACACCCGCGGTCTCAGCCGGGCACGACGACGAGGAGGTACTCCCCGGCGCGGGCGGTCCCTGCGCTGACGAAGGTGTCGAGAGAGAAGGTCCAGGTGCCGGGAGCGAGGGTGGTGACGAGCACCCGGTCGTCGCGGGCCACGCAGCCTTCGGCGGTGGCGGTGCGATCGAGGAGGTGGAGGTCGACGTCGGTGGCTCCGCGGGTGATCACCATGGCGCGGATGGGGGTCGGTCGGGTGACCGTGAAACGGTAGAGAAACTCCGCGCCGGACTCGTCGGCGGTGGCGCGGCAGGGATATCGGTTGAAGATCCGGGCGCCGCCGGTGGCCGTGTCTCGGGCGTCGGCGAAGGGGAGCGACGGGATGACGAAGGGGTCGGCGTGCGAGCCCGATCCGCGCAGCCTCGGAGCGTCCGCGTCGGGGGCGGAGCGCCCGCGGAGGGTCACCTCGGCGACGCGGTGGAGGGCTTCGAGCGTGAGGAGGTTGCGGTTGTTGTACCCGAAGCGAAGACCGTCAGGCGTGAGGGCGCAGGCGCGATAGCCCGCGCTGCTGAGGTAGGTGTTGGGGTGGAGATGGTCCCCGGCGAGGCCGTGCGAGGCCAGCGGCAGGAGGGCGCCGTGGAGGTCGACGAGGGGCACTCCCCGGGACTGGGCGACGCCGAGGACGACGGCGTTGTAGCGAGGCACCCAGAGGTCGGCGTCGGCGTTGTCGTCGCGGGGCGGAACCGTCGAGAGGATGGGAATCACCCCGCGGGCGATGGCCTGATCGGTGATGTCGAGGAGGTTGGCGCCGTAGCGGAAGATGTCCCTCGATTGGATGTCGTTGGTTCCGAACATCACGGTGGCGGCGCGGGGGCGCGCGGCGTCGAGCTCGCGGGAGAGCGGCGAGGGAGAGCCCGAGAGGGCGGCGCCGGCGCTCCAGCCGACGGTCGCGGCGAGGCTGACCCGACGGTAGGGATCGGTCCCTCCGACGGAGCCCGAGCGGTAGAGGTCGAGGGTGGGACGGAGGTGCTCGCGGCCGCCGAGATCGACCCCGGAGGTCGAGGCGAAGCAGGCCATGAACGACGTGCTCACGGTGATGGAGTCGCCGACCTTGGAGAAGACATCACGGGAGAGGGATGGTCCTCGGGCGGAGATGGCCCGGAGGCGGGTGACGAGCTCGGCGGTGATGGGAGAGTGGCGCGTGGCCGAGGGGTAGAGCACCGGCCCCGGCGGGACCATGGGCACATCAGGTACGGACGGGACATCGGGGACATCGCGGACATCGGGGACGTCGGGGACGTCGGCGATGGTCGGGACATCGGGGACATCGGGGACATCGGGGGCATCGGGGGCATCGGGGACATCGGGCGGAAGGGCGCGATCGACGGGAGCGCCGAGGTCCTGGGGAGGCCGCAGGTCGGGCGCGGCGTCCGAGCTGGCGTCGATGGGGACATCGTCCGCCGCGTCCTCGGGGAGAGGTGCGCCACACGCGGCCAGCCACAGCGGGAGCAGACAGGGAGCGACGCGCATCGGGTTGAGGGTCAGCGCGCGGCGGACGTGGGCGCCTGGAGCATCGCGAGGCACTCGAGCAGGGCCTCGCGCACCACGGCCCTCGCGGCGGCCTCGTGCGCGGAATCGACCTGCCCCTTGATCGCCCCGAGCGCGAGCTCGATGTGCGGCTCATCGAAGGGAGCGCCCGTCGACCCACGCGAGCTCGACCTGCACCACGGGCTCGCGCGTGGCGCCCGCGAGGAACACGAAGTCGGCCTCGAGGCCGCCCTTCGGCTCGCGATACACGAAGGCCGCGGCGCACACCGACGCGGGCGCCTCGGGCGTCTCGGCCCGAAACGACGCGCCGAGCCCCTGCCCCGCCTCGACGCCACCGATGAAGAAGCGCGAGACCGCCGTCTCGTCGAGCTCGTCGTGCGCGAGGAGCCCGATCATCGAGTCGTTGTAGCCGCCGCTCGCCCCGAAGCCGACGCCCACGTCGAGCGCCAGCAGCGCGACGATCCACTCTCGCAGCGCCGGGTCGCGCCAGGCCCTCACGCTCTCGCCGAAGCTGAGCGTCGAGAGCGACCCGGTCGGGACCGCGCGCGTCAGTGCCCGCCGGAGCACCGCAGGGAGGGCGGGCCACGCGAGCACCGTGGAGAGGGGCGCCGACGCTTCGAAGAGGGGTCCCGGCGTCGGGGTCGATGCGCGCTTCGTGGCCTTCGTGTCGCTGGTCTTGGTCATCGCGGGCGGACGGTATCACTCCAGGAGGAGGGCGTTCGACGCGAGCCAGTCGAGCGCCTCCTCGCAGTCCCCGGCGCGCTGCGCCTCCGAGCGCTCGTCCCGCGAGAGCCCCGCGAGGATGGCCGCGCGGTCCCTCGTCCCATCCGACAGCCGCAGCACCGCGCGCGCCTGCTCGGGCAGCTCGATGCGGGTGTGCCGCAGGGTGGTGACCAGCTCCGAGCGCTGCGACTGCAGCCGGGCGATGGGCGACGCGATCGGTCGCAGCCCCGCGGCCTCCGCGTAGCGCGCGGGCCCCGCGTGGAGGGAGAGCGCTCCGTCGAAGAGGAGCTCGAGCACGTCGGGCGCGTGCGCCGCCGCGGCGACGAGGGCGGCGCGGCGGTCCAGCCCGAGGCGCGCGGCGGCGGAGGCGGCCATCGCGGCGTAGGAGAGGGGGCGACGGTCCTCGGAGGCGAGCGAGTGCAGGGCGCACTTCATCCACGGGTCGCTCAGCGCGATGGCCCGGCCGTCACAGTCGAAGCGCACCGCGCTGTCTCCGGTGAGCGCGGAGGCGTCCGCGTCGGGGAGCTGCGCTCGCGTCGCGAGGTGCAGCCGAGCGAGGGAGGCCGGGTCGGCGCGGTCGGCGGCGGTCTCGGCGTGGACGAGCAGCGACGCGCGGAAGCGACGGTTGCGGGTGAAGTCCACGGACTGCGCGAGCGAGAGCGGGTCGCCAGCCCCGGGCCGCAGCGAGGGCGCGGCGATGCGGAGGTCAGCGTCGGAGAGCTGCGCGAGGCCGTGGGCGCGGCAGTGGGCGACGAAGTCTCGGAGGTAGAGCGCGTCGTTCACCGGCTCCAGGTACTCGTGGAAGAGGTAGGCGTCCTCGGCGTCCGCGAGCTCCCTCAGCTCGTCCCTCATCCACGCCGACCACGGCGACGGCTCCGCGCGCAGGGACTCGTCGAGCACCGAGAGCGCCAGCCGGGCGCGAGCGACCCGCTGCACGGCCGGACCCGGGGGCGCGTGCTCCAGCAGGAAGTCGCGGAGGGTGCGCAGGGCGTTCCAGCCTGGGAGGGCGTTGAAGCTCACATAGGCGACGCCGCCCGGGCGCATACGCTCGCGGCACACGGCGAGGATCGCGTCTCGCGCGGCGGGAGGCACCCACGAGTACACCCCGTGGCAGATCACGTAGTCGAAGGGCGCGTCGTCGGAGAGCGCCTCGACGGACTCCGCGCGGAAGGAGACGTTGCGTAGCCCGAGCGCCTCGGCCCGGCGGCGGGCCTCGGCGACCTGTACTTCGGAGAGGTCGACGCCGACGAACTCGCTCTCAGGAAGGTCGAGGGCCATCGGGAGGAGGTTGGCGCCGCGGGCGCAGCCGAGCTCCAGCACGCGGCAGCGCGCGAAGGGCGGCGCCGGCGCTGCCGCAGAGGGCGGACACCGCGAAGAGGTGCTCCGGGTGGGTGCGGGGGAAGCAGTAGTCCGCGTAGGGGAGCTCGTCGTAGCCGTGCTGGGACATCCGACGCGGATCGTAGATCACGCAGGGCTGATGGGGGACGCGGCGGGTCTGGCTGCGCGCGGGAGTGTCACACCGCCACAGGTGAGCGGATCATGAACATCGACCATGTGGCATCCAGCTACAGGGCCTGAGAGAAGACGCGGGCCCCGGACGCTGGCACCGGACGTGCGAAGGCGCCCGGGCATGACTCTCTCGCCGATCCGACTCGCGGCGGCGCTGCTGCTGATGATGATGGCGGGCGCCGGGTGCACGCTCACCCCCCGCAGCATGGCGAGGGAGCTCGGTGCGTCCGCGGCTCCGGCGGCGATCCAGTCGAGCCTCCATGCGTTCAACGACGACCAGAACCAGCGGCTGTTGATGCAGCTCCTGACGAGCCCGGAGACGCGCGAGGCCACGAGGGTCCTGGCCGGGGCGATCGCCGACGGCACGCTGGCGACGCTCACCGACAGCGAGCGCATCGAGCGCATCGAGGCGATGTCCACGCGCTACATGGCCTCGCTCACCCGCACGGTCACCCGGACCATGGCCGAGCAGATGCGTCGAGACCTCGCCCCCGCCATCGCGGAGCTGATGCGCCAGACGGTGGCGAGCTCGATGCGCGAGGCGCTGAGCGAGGGCTACCAGCGCGACCTCGAGCGGGTGGCAGGCGGCCTCACCCGAGCGACCGTCGATGCCGCGAGCCGGGGCATGGCCGAGGGAATCGGCCGCGATTTGGTGCCCGCGCTCCTCGCCGCCCTCTCCGAGGAGCAGAACGCGAGGGCCATCAGGGCGGCCACGCGCTCGCTGGCCCACGAGGCGGTGCTCGGGAGCAACGACGCCATGACGCAGCTCCAGCGGCAGCAGGAGCGGGGCGGGAGGCCGTCGTTTCTGAGCCGGGTGTCGAGCCTCACCGAGGGCGGCGTGAAGCTGATGCAGCTCGTGGCCGCGGCGGCCATCGCCCTGGTGCTGCTGCTGGCCGCCTGGGTGCTCCGGCTCATCCTGCGCAGCCGTCGCATCCAGGCGGAGAGCGAGCGCAACGCGGCCTCGGCGGTGAAGTTCGCGCAGGCCATCCGGGCAGCCGAGGGGAAGCCCTGGTCCAAGGAGCTCACCGAGCTCCTCCAGGAGCGCCTCGAGGGCGCCGCCGTGGCGGGCCTCCTCGACGAGGTGCTGGCGCCGCGGCCGACCCGTGCGGGCCGAGGGAACAAGCGCTCGCGACTCGTTGTCGTCGCCTCGGCGGCGAGCCGGTCGACGCGCCGTTGACCGTCTCGAGCCGGTCTGCGAAGACCCACAGCGCAGCACCGCGAGCGCGCGAGGAGCGAGAGTGCGTTTCCTGATCTGGCTGGTCCGACGCCTCGAAGCACGGTGGGCTGCACGGGCCGTGATCGCCGTCGCGCTCGTGCTCTCCCTCCCGTCGTTGTTCGCGCCGCTCGTGGCCGACGAGCACCTCCAGGCGAGCCGGTGGCGCGATCGACGCGGCGGCATCATCGGGTTTCTCGGCGACTGCTTCGTGTTCGCGAGCGGCGACCTCGCCGAAGGCCGCGAGCGCATGGAGCACCTCGGCGCGTGGTGGGCGGCGCCGGACTTCCGCGTCGCGTTCTGGCGCCCCCTCTCGGCCGCGACCCACGCGATCGACCTCGCGCTCTGGCCGGGGAGCGCGGCGCTCATGCACGCGCACACGCTCCTCTGGCTCGCGGTGCTGCTCGCCTTGCTCGCCGCCCTCTTTCGTCGCCTGCTCCCGCCTCGCGCGGCGATCCTCGCGCTCGCGCTCTACGCCTGGGACGACGCGCGCGGGGGATTGCTCTCCTGGGTCGCGAACCGCCACGCGCTCATCGCGGCGGTCTTCTGCGTCGGCGCGCTCCTCGCGCACGACCGATGGAAGCGCGACGGCTGGCGCCACGGCGCGTGGCTCGGTCCGCTGCTCTTCGCGGCCGGGCTGCTCTCCTCGGAGATGGCCCTCGCGACGACCGGGCTCCTCTTCGGTCACGCGCTCTGGATCGATCGGGACGGGTCGCGCGCCCGTCGCCTCGTGCGCCTCGCGCCCTACCTCCTCGTGGTGATCGCGTGGCAGGCGATCTACTCCGCGAAGGGCTACGGCGTGGTCGGATCGGGCGGCTACGTGCATCCGCTCCACGATCCGCGCGGGTACTTCGGGCAGCTCCCGGCGCGGGCGCTCGTGCTCGCGCTCGGGCAGCTCACGCCCCTCGCATCCGACTTCTGGCCGTTCTATCCACCCCCGGCGCGGCTCGTGGTCGTCGCGTCGGCGATCGCGCTCCTCCTGGTCGTCGCGAAGGTCGCGTGGCCGAGGGTCGCGTCCGAGCGGTCGTCGCGCTTCTGGCTGCTCGGCGCAGCGCTCGCGATCCTGCCGGTCGCCGCCGCGGGCCCGGGCGACCGCAACCTCGTCTTCGTCGGCATCGGCGCGTCGGCGGCGCTCGCGCTGGCCTTCGACGCGTCCGTGCGCGAGACCCCGTCGTCGCGCGGCGCGCGCTTCGTCGTCGGCGCGCTGGCGGTGTTCAACCTCGCGCTCGCGCCCGTGCTGCTGCCGCTCAAGTGCCTCGCGAACTTCAACATGGAGCGGATGCGCGCGGAGGCAGACGCGAGCATTCCTCGCGCGCCGAGCATCTCCGAGGAGACCCTGGTGGTGGTGTCGGCCGCCACCGAGGGGACGATCTTCTTCGTGTGGACGCAGCGTGAGGCCGCGGGCGTCCCGATGCCGCGGGGCACGCGCATTCTCTCGACGGGCTTCGGTCCGACGTCGGTTTCGCGCCCCGACGCCGTCACGCTGCGGGTGAGCCCGCAGGGCGGCTTCCTCGCGGGCGAGATGCACCGGCTCATGCGGAGCCCGTCGCAACCCTTTCACGTGAACGACGTGGTCGAGCTGTCGGACATGCGCGCCACCGTCGTCGCGCTCACGGACGGCGGCCGCCCTCGAACCGTCGAGTTTCGGTTCGCGACCCCGCTCGAGTCTGTCGGCCGGCGCTGGATGCGCGGCGAGGGCATGGGCCTCGTCCCGTGGACCCCACCCCCGGTCGGAGAGACCGTCGTCGTGCCCGCCCCCCTCTGAGCACCTCATCGCGAAGACGCGGCGCTCGCGGTGGCAGGCTCGCGCGATGCGGCCGCTCACCACGGACCTGACGCGCGAGGACCTGCGGCCGTACTTCTGCTGGGATGAGGACGTCTCGATCGCCGAGGTGCGAGCGGCGCTTGCTTCTCCGCGGGGCATCGGTGTTCGTGGTCCGCGCGGTCGAGCGTCAGCGGTGCTGCGCCGGGAGCCATGCCTCCACCGAGCGGTGCCGCCCGAGGTCGAGCGCGTCGAACTCGTCCGACCCGAGCGCCTGCACCCCGATCTCCTCCAGGGCCAGCGAGATGGCGTCCGGCGCGTACAGGGCTCGTCCGTGGCTAAACCCCTCGCGCCACGCCACGGACGCCTGCGTCCCCTCTCCCGCCCAGAACTCCGCCTCGACGTAGGCGACCGGGCTCAGCAGCGAGAGCCGCGCGAACATCTCTGCGACCCGCCAGAACTCCTCCCCCACGTCGGCGCCGCTCTCCATCGCGTCGATCAGCGGCAGCGACGCCACGCCGCGCTCCTCCCAGAAGGATCGCGCCAGCGGCGCCAGCGCCATCCCCGCGCGCAGCTCCACCACCACCAGCCCGACCGCCGTCGCGAGCGTCTCTCTACGCGCGATCACCCCGCTGATCACGTAGGCCATGACGGCGTGGCCTATCACTCCGCGATCGTCGTGTCGCCGTGCCCCGAGCGAGTACGTCGAGGGACGAGCGCGAGGTCACGGGCGCAGCGGGCAGTCTCCAGCGATCGTGCGGGTGCAGATCCCGTCTGAGCCGGCCGCTCCGCCCGAGCAACAGCTCAAGCCCGCGCGGCAGGCCGAGGGCCGGGGCAGCGCGCGCCGATCACCGCGGCGCTCGCCCCACGCACAGACCTGCCCTTCGGCGCCGCCGTAGCGAGCGCCTCCGGTCGTCGCGCGGACCGGCGGCGGAGGCACGACTGGCGGGGGAAGGGCGTCGGCGTCAGCGAGACGCGCTCCACCGCAAGCGTGCGCCTCGAGAGGTCGACGCGCACCTCGAGCAGCGCCCGCGGCGCCTGGTATCCGCCGTCCGCGTACGCGAGGAAGCGAGCGTTGCCGTCGACCAGCGTCGGCGGGACGAGGGCGGACGAGGACGGCCTCATCGCCGCCACGTCGGCGCGCGGAACGATCGCGGCGGCATGCGCCCGGTCGCGGAGCACGATCGCCCGCGTGACGCGCTGGAAGTACCCGAGGACCGGCTCGAGCTCCGTCGGTGCGGGCTGCGCGCTGCGTAGCCCCAGCTCGAACGCCTCGACCCCTTCGGCGCGACGGAGCGTGGCGCCGTCCGCGTACAGGACCTCCGGGACGTTGCGCACGGGGCTGACGCACTGAACGCTCGCAAAGGGGCCGACCTCGTCGAGCACGCAGCGGAGGTCCGCGTCGTCTGCGCACCGGCCGCCGTAGGTCGCGCGCAGCGCCCCGAGAGCGGCCGCGCCGAATCGTGCGGTGGCGCGCTCGCGGAAGCTTCGACGGTGCGCGCGCAGCGCCACGGGGTCAGCCCCGAGCTCCGCACGGATCTGCGCGCAGACGTCGTCGGGGCGCGGCGCGGCGACCCGGGAGTGGTCCGTCGATGAGCGATCGACGTCGCAGCCCGAAGCCAGCGAAGCGAGGCACAGGGCGGATGCGAAGAGACTAGCGACGCGCAAGGTGGCCTCTGGTCTCACGCTGTCATCCTACCGGATGCCGCGCGCCCATCGGGCGGGCGGAGCGGGAAGGGCCGCGACGTGGGCGACGCGGAGGAGGGCGGCGGCTCGCCCCCTCGCGGGCCGTTGCGGCGACGGCGCGCTGGCGACGGGCCTCGCATGGTTAGCGCGGGCGGACGAGCGGGCGCGGCGGCGCTAGGATGCGGTTGCCTGGGAGGCCCCATGGACCCTTGGACGATGCTCGCAGAAGCCCGGATGCAAGAGTGGATGAACCGCCCCGCGAAGGAGCGTGAAGCGGCCCCGACCGAGGCGCTCTCGGTCGTGCCGCTCGAGGTGCAGCTGGTCGACGATGCGCGGACGCTCTATGCGCAGGCCCGAGGCGCTCTCGACCCGGCCGAGGCCGCGCGACTGCGGGCCGAGGCCGCGCAGCTCGAGACGCGGATCATGGTGCTGCTGGAGCAGTCGGGGCGACCGCTGGCGGCGCAGGAGTTCGCGCGCGTGCTCGCGGAGGAGCGCCAGAAGCGCTGACCGGCCCTGCCTCGCGCACCCGCGGCCGGGCCCCGCACAACCCCGCCGATTCTCCGACGGATCGCCCCTGCCCCGGCCACCCCGTCGGCATGAACATCCCGACCCGCCGCATGGCACTCCTCTTCCTTGGCCTCTCCGGCGCGTGCGCCGTGGAGCCCGAAGCGCCCGAAGCGCCCGAAGCGCCCGGCGCCGACCCCACGGCAAGGGTGCCCGCCACACCAGCGACGTTCGAGGCCGTCACGCTGTCCACGACGCAGACCCTCCCGTGGGTTCCGCTGCTCTACGGCGCGCGGCCCGACCTCGTCTCCGGCAGCGCGAGCCGCGTCGAGGGCGAGCTCTGGATCTCCTTTCTCTACCGCCGCACCGAGGCGGACGTCACCACCCTGCGCGGGCGCATCGTCGGCGCCGACGAGGAGACCCTCGAGCTCCTCCCGACGGAGCTCGCGTCCATCCCCCGGTCGCCGGAGTACGGGCCGGGCGTGGTGCAGCTCCTCCTGCCGCCGACCGCGGCGCGGGCGCTCGCGCGCTACGTGGAAGTGGTCGTCGAGGACGCCCGCGGGCTCCGGAGCGCCACGCTGCGCCTGCCCCTCACCGAGGTCGCGCGGCAGCCCGACGGGGGCGCGTGCGGGCGCCACGGCCTCTTCAACATCTGCCGGGGGGAGAGCCTCTGCTCGCCCGCGGGCCGCTGCACGCCGGTGACGGCGCCGACGCTCACCAGCGCCGAGGCCTTCGCCTCCTCGGGCCCGTCGCGGAGCGCCCTCACCCTCCGCTGGGACGACCCCAACCAGGACGTCGTCGCCATCGAGGTGACCGCCCGGGGGCGCCGTGAGCCGCTGGTGATCCCGGTGTCCGACCCGACGCTCGGCGGTTCGTGGTCGCTGCGCTGGGACACCGACTTCTTCGAAGGCGCCTCGTGGCTGAACGTTCGGGTGCGCGACCAGGGAGGGCGCTTCAGCAACGTGCTGAACGTCGCGGTCTCCGCGCCCGCGCCCGTCGCCGCGGGCGACGCGTGCGACCCCAGCGGCGTCGTCAGCCGCTGCGGCGCGGGGCTGGCCTGCACCCGCGACAACGGGCGCTCGTGCATCGAGACGCGCTGCACGCCCGACGTCGTGGCGTGCCCGCGGGACGTGAGCACGACGCCCTTCGACACGTCGTCGTCGGCCGACGGGCCGTGGGTGACCGCCGGGTCCATGGCGGGCGCAGAAGAGCCCCGCGCGTCCGTCTGCGATCGGTACGTGGGGCGGGCGTTGATCCACCGCTTCCGCGCGCCCTCCGCGGGCTCCTACGAGTTCGCGCTCGCCGCGGACAACGACACCTGGACGACGCGGCTCATCGCGCGCACGCGCTGCGCCATCAGCGACGTGGAGGCGCAGGAGGCGTCGACCGGCAGGGGCCAGCGGCGCGTCGCCCTCCCCATGACGCTGTCGGCCGGACAGGAGGTGTTCCTCTTCGTGACGACGGAGGACCGCTTCACGCTCTCCGCGACCCGCGTGCGCTGACACCGCGGGCGTCGGCGGTCAGTGCACCGTCCCCGACGGCTGCGCCTCGGCTTGAGGGCGTTCGGCCGACCTCGCCGTCTCGTCCATCCGCGGGAGGTGCACCTTGAACGCCGCGCCCTCCCCGGGGGCGCTCTCGACCGTGATGAAGCCGCCCGACTGCGCGACGATCCCGTACACCGTCGCGAGGCCCAGCCCGGTGCCGCGGTCGTGCTCCTTCGTGGTGAAGAACGGCTCGAACACCCGCGCGATGGTCGCCTGGTCCATGCCGCTCCCGCTGTCGCGGACGGTCAGGACCACGAAGCGGCCTGGACGCGCCTCGGCGCCGAGCCCCGCGAGGCGCGCCTCGTCCAGATCCACCTCGCCCGTCTCGATCGCGAGCCTGCCGCCGCCGGGCATCGCGTCGCGCGCGTTGACGACGAGGTTCATCAGCACCTGGTCGATCTGGCTCGGATCGGCCAGCACCAGGCCGAGCGACGGCGCGAGGGTGGTCGTCAGCGCCACCGGGTCGCCGACCGTGCGCGCGAGGAAGGGCTCGAGCTTCGCGACCATCGCGCCGACGTCGAAGGGCCTCGTCTGCCGCGGCTCCCGGCGGCTGAACGCGAGGAGCTGCCGCGTGAGCAGCGCCGCGCGCTGGACGGCGGACTCGATGTCCCCGACGAACGCGGACGAGGGCGACGACGCCGGGAGCGTCTGCTCGAGGATCGCCGCGGCGTTGCCGACGACGCTCAGCAGGTTGTTGAAGTCGTGCGCGATGCCCCCGGCCAGCCGCCCGACGGCGTCCATCTTCTGGGCCTGCAGCAGCTGCTCCTCGGTGCGGCGGAGCGCCTCCGCGGCGCGCCTTCGCTCGGTCATGTCGACGGCGAACGTGAGCGAACAGTCGTCGTCGCCGACCTTGACGAGCTCCACCGAGCACACGAGCGAGGCCGTCCCGCCCGACCTGGTCCGGAGGTCGAGATCGACGTTGCGGAGCGCCCGCTCGCGCCGCAGGCGTCCGCTGACCGTGGCCCGGTCGACGGGGGAGGGCCAGAGCCCGAGCTCGGCCGACGTCCTGCCGACGAACTCGTCGCGACCGTAGCCGAGCACCTCCAGCATCGCGCTGTTCACGTCGAGGATCCGCCCGTCCGAGAGCCGCGCCTGCACGATGCCGATCGGGCTCCCGTGGAACGCCCTGGTGAAGCGCGCGTTCGATTCCTTCAGCGCGGCGCGCTCCGCGGCGAGGGCGCGCGCCTTGAGGCGTCCGACCATGAGGGCCGTCAGCGGGACGGTGACCCCCCAGATCACGACGCGCATCATGTCGTCGGGCGCGTAATGGAAGCGCCGGCCGGGGATGGAGAACGACCAGGTGAAATACGCCCACGCGATCGCCGCGCTCAGCAGGCCCGAGCGCAGTCCCCCGTGAAACGCGGCGAACACGACGACCAGCACGAGCAGGGCGGGCGGGTTGGGGATCCGCACCAGGAACCGCGCGACCAGCTCGATCGCGACGATGCCCAGGACGAGCAGCGCCGGGCCGAGCGCCTCGTGCCGCCACCCGTCGCCATCCTCACTGTCTGCCGGTCCCATCGGTCTATGCCGGGAGTGTACGAGGCCTTCGGGGTCCCGGCGGTACGGCGTCGGGCATGGGAGTCCATTGTTTTCTGTCGGCGCCTACGGTGCGAGCGGGGCTCCGGTCCACCTCAGGGCTCGACGTGACCCCGACCGAGGCCCCGTCGGCGCGCCCCCCGCGCTAACCGGTCAGGCATACGGAATCCCGTAAAGCACCTCGAACGTCACCTCCCCTCCTCTCGAGTCGTCGCCACTCACGTCGCGGAAGTTCCAAAGGGCGTAGAACTTACGCTTGCCAGGCTCTCCCGGCACCCAATCCCAGTGGAGCCTGTACTGCAGCGACTGGATATGGTGGTCTTCGTCAGCCTTGAAACCGAAGTGCAGGCCCGAAGTCCCGAGCATCAGAATCTCAGCACCCGGCGGAACATCGCAGATCGTCTCTTCCGACATGCTGACTTCGTTCGCGCTGGTCTCTTTAAACTTGATGACGCCGCGGAGGCTTCCGAACGCCTTGAATGCCTTGGGCTGCGGGACTCTCTGATCATCGGGTGCTGCGTCGTTTGTCATCGCGCTTCTCTCCTTATTTGTTGTGGATCGACATGACGTGACCTGCTCATCGAAGCAGTCCGTCATCACCGGCACTCACTGTTGACACACGCGGCCGCACCGCCGCCCGCAGGCCTCGCAGTTCATGGGGTCGGAGTGCGTATTGACGCACTCGCCGCCGCATCCCACCTCGCCGATGCCGAGGCACAAGCCTGGCGATCCTGGCGATCCGCACGCCGCGAGCGCGAGCAGCCCCGTCGCCCAGAGCGCCCGGCTTCGGCCGCCAGAACTCGTCATGACAGCGTCCTCGACGATCATGTTCCGCCTCGCAACGACATCGATAGTGTCGGCGTCGGGCACAGTCGAGCCATCACGCTGCCTTTCCCAGGCTGCAGGGGCCCGTGCGGCCGACGCCGCTCACGAGGCTGTTGCGGTGAGCTCATCCCGACCGGCTGACGCCGCGGCTACGGATCCTGCCTCGGCCGGTTGAGCCGGAGCCCGCCCGGAGCGATCCCCCGGTCGACGGAACCCTGTCCACTCGCGTCGGAGCGTGTTGTAGCGTTCGCGCGTGCTGACCATTCGAGACGCCCAGATGGAGCCCTTTCAGCGCCGGGTGATGGCCGCCTTCTTCGATCGCATGGCGGCGATGGTCGCGCAGGACTTCCCCGCGGAGCACCGCGCGCTCGGCCCCGTCGGGGTGCGCGCCCTCGTCGAGCGGATGATCGCCTGGGGCGCCGAGCACCGGGTGGTGACCGAAGGGGGCGTGGCGGTGCTGCTGACGCTCGCCCTCCAGTACGGAGAAGCCTTCGAGCGCTCGCCCGACCGCGCGTGGGCGCTGCGAGAGCTCGCGGAGGTCGCGAGGCCGGAGTCCTCGCGCATCGAGTCGTTGCTGAAGCGCATGGCGCAGCGCGCGCAGGGGCGGGTCGTCGTGATCGCGCCCGAGGAGTAATCGTCGATGCCCGTTTGCAGCCAGTGCGGTCACGCCATCGACTGCCCCAACCACGCGCACGTGGTGGGCTCGGTCAGCCAGCCCTGCCCCCTCAAGCGAGGCGCCGTGTGGATCTGGGTGGTCGACGAGTCGGACGGCAACGTCGAGGGCGCCTCGGTCACCTTCAACGGCCGCCCCGGCACCACCGACGCCTCGGGCGTCGCCGCCTTCGACCCGGTCACGGTGCAGGACGACCCCTACGACGTCGCGGTCACGGCGGTGCCTTCGACGAGAGACAAGACCCACGCGCTCCCGACCGCCGCCACGGGCGCGGTGACGGCGGCGCAGGGGCAGATCGTGACGAAGAAGTTCACGCTCCGCACGCTGCGGCCGAAGCTCGCCGTGGTCGACCGCCACGACTTCAAGAAGGTCGTCGGCGCGAGCCACAAGCACACGCTGGTGCTGAAGAACGAGGGCGACGGCGAGCTCACGCTCGGGGCCATCACCTTCCCTACGCACTTCAAGGCCGACGACACCAACGCCGTCACCACGGGCGCCACCATCGCCGTCGGCCACGAGGCGGAGCTCAAGATCGAGTACACGCCCGGCGCCGTCGGAGAGCACTCGGGCGACCTCACCCTCGCGAGCAACGACGCGGCGTCGCCCAAGTCCGTCGCCCTCCACGGCGAGCTGGTGAAGCCCGCCTTCGAGCTCTTCCGCGGAACGGGCGTGCTGCCCCTGGTGCCCTTCGCGACCACCGACGTGGCCGAGCACCTCGACGGCGCGCTGCCCGACACCGATCACGGCGTCGATGGCGACACCCGCGACCCCTCCCTCGACGCGGCCTTCACCTTCCCGGTGAAGACCGACTACGCCACGAACGTTCACGCCGACGCCGATCCTTCGGTGTTTCGACTGCGGCTGAAGGGCATGCCCGACGGCGCGCCCGACGAGGTCGCCGTCGTGGTGAAGGTGCTCAAGGCCTCCGGGGTCGCGCTGCCTGGCGTCGCGGGCTTCGCGAACGCCGGCACCGCGGGCGTCGCCGCGGGCATGCCGGTGACCTTCAAGAAGAACGGCGCCGCGTGGGAGTCGCCCTACCTCCGCGTCGCCACCACGGTGACCGACCTCAGCAAGGGCGCCACCGCGATGGTGCACTCGAGCTACGCGGCGGCGATCGCAGACGCGGCCAACGCGAAGCAGTTCGGCCGCGTGCTCGAGGCGAAGGCCACGGTGCAGGGCGAGGCGGTGGCCGGGGAGTACCCCATGGGCGGCGATCCCTGGGCCAGGGTGCCCGTCCGCTTCTGCGCCGTCGGGTGGGCGGGCGGCGTGCTCAAGCCCCTCGTCAAGCTCGCCGAGCTCAACCAGTACTGGGCCGGCCACGGCCTCGAGTTCACGCTCCACGACCCGCTGGTGCCCCTCGCGAGGCTCGTGGCGCCGCCGCGGCTGCTGCTCACGCTCAACGAGCACACCGGCGCCGCGCTCTTCACCGACCACGACGTGCGCGTCGAGGTGACGGTCTCGTTCTCGATCGGCGGCCAGGACGTCGACGCCGCCGTGACCGCCGACGTCCCGGCCGCCGAGACCCCCAGCCAGGCCGCGGCGCGCATCAAGACCGCCCTCGGAGCGTGGCGTGGCGGCGGGGCCGCGAGCGCCGTGCGCCTCGACGCCGACGTGTTCGACTTCGCCGCGCCCCGCGTGGTGCTCACGGGCCCGGGCCCCACCCCCCCTGCGGACCTCACCGCCATCGGCGCCCGTGGCCCCACCGACCTCACGGTGAAGGAGACCACCGGCGCCGCGGTGACCAACCTGCGCATCACCCGCGTCGCGGCGACGCGCGAGGTGACCACCTCGACCCCCGACCCGACCGGCAACGGTCCTCCGACCGTCACCGTGGCCCGCGTCGCCGACACCTCCGTCGACGCCTTCTCTCCTCCCGTGGCCCAGGCCTACCACGACCCGGTGTGCAATCCCCCGTCGGCCGCGATGCGGGCGTGGGTGCGCGCCTTCGGCTCACCCGGCCGCGACGCCGTCACGGTGCTCATCTCCGACCGCGTCGGCGAGCAGAGCCTCACCGCGCTCTGCGAGGCCGGGCTCAGCACCCTCTACGACGCCAACGTCGACACGCTCAAGGGCCGCATGGCCCCGGAGCTGGCCAACCTCGCGTCGTCGACCTCACCCATCTCGATCCTGAATTTCGGCAGGTGGACTGAACCGCAGGCGCACTTCGTGATCTTCCTGGGGCGCGGTAATTTCAGCGCGGGCTCCAACGACCTTCAGCACGAGGTCGGTCACACGCTCGTCGACTGCAACCACACGCTCAGCGAGCCGTCGTGGTTCTACAAGTACGAGCTGATGCACGCCTCCGGGCCTCCGATGGGCAAGGCCAACCGGATGACCCGCCACAAGATCAAGGTCGACACCGCCCTCAACGCCGGCGGGTGGAAGTCGGACTACATCGTGCTCGCCGAGGGCTACGGCGGCGCCGCGCGCGCCCGCATCACCCGGCTCGCTCCGCAGTGGTGCACCGGGGCCACCGACTTCCCCTGGAGCTGAGCTCAGCGCCGTCGGGCGGCGTCGCGCACGTGCACCCAGTCGGCCAGGAACGCGTCGAACACCCCGCGGTCATCGACGCGTAGCATCGTCTCGTCGTTCTCCCGCAGGGCCGCTCCCGTCCAGTTGTGCGAGCCCGTGAAGACCAGCCGACGCACGGCCGTCGAGCCGTTGTACCGGGCGTCGATGAGCAGGTACTTCGAGTGCAGCCCCCAGGCGCCCGCGCGGCGCGGGTAGAGCGTCACCCTCACCCCGGCGTCGCGCAGGGTACGCAGCACCGTGCGCCCGACGCGGATGCTGTCATCGCCGATCACGGCCTCGACGCTGCACCCCGCCCGCTGCCTCCGGGCGAGGGCCCTCGCCACCTCCAGGCGCGCGTTGGTGAAGAACGCCATCGCCACCCGGATGCGCCCGGAGTCCGTGCACGACACGTTGTCGATCACCGAGATGGCCGTGTCGCCCGATGGGCGCGGGAAGAAGTACGCCCGCGTCGGGAAGCTGCCCGCCGAGGCGCGGTAGTAGTCGAGCTGCACCACGTCGCGCCGCTGCTGCTCGAAGGTGCGCTCGTAGGCCGCGAAGAGCGCGCTGTCCCCGCGGATCACCACGGCGTTGTTGTGCCGGTGGATCTGCCCGGTGGTGAGGTTGTGCGAGGCCTGCACCACGACGTTGCGCGAGCCGCCGCCGACGTCCGAGAAGAGGAAGGTCTTGTGGTGCATGATCCCGGTGCCGAGGCACGCGCCGCCGGGAGCGCGGCAGAGCGTCACCCGCGACCGGCCCAGCGCCAGGATCAGCGCCGAGGCCTCGGTGACGTCGGACCCGTTGTCAGGGTCGTCGAGCAGCGCCCTCACCTGCCCGTCGAGCAGCACCCGCACGTCCACGCCCCGCTGGTGGGCGCGCCGCAGCGCCGCCGTCACCCGGCCGCGGGTGAAGTGATAGACCGCGAGGCGGATGCGCGAGCCCGGCACCGCCCGGTCGATGAGGGCGAGCAGGAGGTCCTCGATCGCGGGGTCGGGGCTGTTGTCCGCCGGACGCCGGGCGAACACCGCCGAGAAGCGCGGCAGCAGCGCGGGGAGCGTGATCGTCGGAGGTGGGGCGGTCCCGGCGTCGACGAGCGGAAGGTGGGTGCCCGCGTCGACCTCCGGCAGGGGAGTTCCCGCGTCGAGCTCTGGCAGGGGCGGAGGATCACCGCCATCCTCGGGCGGCGGCGCAGGCGGATCGGGGGGATCGCCGGCGTCTTCGGGCCACGACTCCGGGGGGTCGGGGCTCTTCGGTCCGGCGTCTTCGAGCGGCAGGGGATAGTCCTCCGGGCCGATGTCATCCGGGTACGGACCGCCGTCCTCGTCCTCGGCCCACGGGTCGGTCGACTTCTCCATGGTGGGCGGTCCGGCGACGGTGCCTTCGCTGCACCCGGCGCACACCGACAGAAGCGCGAGACCGAGGAGGGCTTTCGTGGCGCTGAGCATGACAGCGCATACGAGCGCCCCGCGTCCCAGGCCGTCAAGCGAGGCACCTCATTGGTTGAAGCCCCCGACGGTGCGTCGCAGCGAGCCCGTCGCGGCGTAGCTACGACCGTCGAAGAGGAAGCGCTCGGACTCGTCGCCTCGCACGAGGATCACTCCGCGCTGATCGGGCGTCGGCGTGCCGAGCTCGCCGCCCACCGCGAGGATCACCCCGTCGCGTCCGCCCACGCCGTGCAGCATGGCGGTCGTGAGCGGAACCGCGGGGCGATAGTTCACCCGACCGTTCACGTGCGCGTCGAAGTGCATCGTCAGCCCGTCGCTGCCGACCGCCCAGGCGTTTCTCGCGTCCTGGACCCAGACCCCGGTGAGGCCCGAGAGCTCGGAGAAGTACGGTGAGGTCGAGAAGCCCGTCTGGTTGCCCGAGAGGACGAGCGCGGTGCCCAGTCCACCCACCGCCCAGCACTCGTAGGGCGCGGAGCGAGGGCACGAGATCGTGAGGAGGCGATTGTCGCTCCGGGTGACGTCGCTCGACACGCGGGTCCACGCCCTGCTCCTCGGGTCGCGCACCAGGATCAACCCGCCTTCGCCCACGACGTACAGTCGCCCGTCGACGCCTCCGTCGATCTTGTAGAGGTTGCGCCCCGCGACCTCGGGAGGCAGCGCGGCCTCCTGTCGAAACGTCGCGCCGTCGTAGTGGAGCAGCACGCCCTTCGGTCCGTCGGGTCGGCTCGATCCGCCGACGAGCCAGAGGTCATCGGCGCTGCGGCCGTAGATGCCCCAGAAGGTCGGCGCGCCCTCCGGGTACGTCACCTCGACGGGCACCGTCTCGCAGACGCCCTCCCGGTAGCGCAGCACCCGACCGCCCTCGCCCACCGCGTAGACCAGCTCCGACTCCCCTGCCGGGTCGGGCACCGGAATGGCCCACCACAGCACCTCGTCGCTCTGACAGAGCGTGCGAAAGACCCCTACGGTGTACTCGACGAGCCGCCCTACGCCCCGGGACGGAAGGCGCGCGTGGTCGACGCCCACGTAGCCTCCGGCGATGTACGCAGCCGGGCGCTGCGCGCTGCCCCGCACCGACAGAAACGATCCCGTCGGCGCGCCGTTTACCGCGAGACGAAAGAGGTCCGGGCCCTCGGCGTCGGTGGCGACGGCGTCGGGCAGGCCCGCGTCGCCCGCGCCCGCCGAGGTGCAGGCCGTGAGGAGGAGGGCGACCCACGCCCCGACGCGTCGCTCGAAGGCCGCTCGGGTGCCAGGTCGTGGAGTCATCGCGGCCGCTGCCACCTCCGTGTCACGGGGTGGCTGCGGTGCGACTGATGCTGGTCAAGTGGGCCTCGGCCGAAGGGGCTCCCGAGGCCTTGGGGCCCGTCAGGGCGTGACGGGCAGGAAGATCGAGTGGCAGCTCGCGCAGGCGCGGGTCGTCGCGGTGGGCTGCGTCGAGGCGAGGGCGCGTCGCGGCACGTTGAAGCGGTGCCCGGCGATGTCGCCGTGGAAGTAGGTCCCGGTGCTGGGGCTCGGGACGATGTCGACGAGCTGCGGCGTCCGAGCGCCGGAGGTGGCGGTGCGCACCATGTGGCAGGCGGTGCAGGTGAGCCGATCGAGGGGCACGTCGGCGTGCGCGAAGGCCACCCGGGTCATCACGTGCGGGAGGACGTTGCGGTACTCCGCGGTCGAGTGGCAGTTGACGCACCCGGCGTTGTTCGCAGGCGACTCGCGGAGCATGTTCGGGTTCTGGGTGCTGCCGTGCGGGTCATGGCACGAGCTGCACGTCATGAGCTGCGAGCCGTTGCGGTACATCCCCGACCGGATGAAGTCGGTGTACTGCTGGTGGTGGCTCTTGGAGTCTCCGTTGGGGTGGAGGCTCGACGGCGCGGCGTCGATGCGGCTGGTGAAGCGCGCGAGGAACTCCGAGCGACGGATGCCCGGCCGCGGCATGTTGCCGTTCATGTCGAGCGGGGACTCGGTCTGTCCGCCGCCCACGCCCTGCGGGCGCGAGTGGCAGGCGCCGCAGGTGGTCATCTCGCGCTCGGGCGTCAGCAGCGACGACGACACGATGCGCGAGCCGCGCACCGAGGCCTCGATGTGCTCCGAGCCGGGGCCGTGGCAGCTCTCGCAGCCCGTGTTGATCTCCTCGCGCTGGCCATCGCCGTTGAGGTCGTACTCGCCGTTGGGCTCGGTCACCGCCGAGGCGGTCCAGCCGTCGGTGGCGTTGCCGCCGAGGCGGAAGCCCGTGGCGTGGCAGGCGACGCAGTTGTTCTCGAAGGACGCGGTGTTGGCCGGGCGGCGCAGCCGGTCGGTCGCGAAGTCGAACCAGCGGGTGGTGTTGTAGTCCTTCCAGGGCCACGAGTCGGCGTTGGGGAAGGTCGAGTTGCCCGCCGTGTTGAACTGGATCGGCAGCACGTGGTGGCTGTAGGTCCCGTTGGCGTTGCGGAGCCGCGTCAGGTAGCGCTGCTTGTAGACCGCGCCGCCGTACGAGAGCGCGACGTCATAGCGCTGGTTGGCCTCGGTGTTGCGCCGGTTGACGAAGGTGACGTGGTACTCGCCCGGCTCGCCGCGGCGCACCGTGGTGTCGTGCCCGAGGCGGATCTCGAAGCGGATCGAGGCCGCGTCGGTCGGCGCGGTCTCGCTGACGCTGCAGGCCGTCCCGGCACAGTTGAAGTAGAAGAGCGTCCGGCCGGCGTCGAAGGCCGCGAGCGCGGCGTCGAAGCGCGGCCACGCGCTCACGTTCTGGAGGTTGCCGCGGCGCCAGGCACCTGGAGCCCGTTGAAGTGCGCGGTGCCCAGGGCGCGGTGCCGACCGTGGCAGTTGATGCAGGTGGTCGAGCCGACGTAGGTGGCGCGCGCGCTCATGTTGCCCGAGACCCGGAGGTCGATGCGGGTGCCGACCATCGAGGCCCGGTCCGTCGCGGCGCGACAGCGAGAGCCGCCCGGCAGGTGGGCGTCGTCGCCCATCGCGGGCTTCCACACGATGAAGAAGCTCCCCGTCGGGATGGTGGGGAGGCGGTAGATGCCGTCCATGCCCACGGCCGCGCGGACGTAGGTGGTGGCGTTGCGGTCGAGGAGGTCCTCGAGGGGCTCGTCGTTGGTGGCCGCCGCGGCCGCGGTCGGGGTCGCGAGGATGTCGATGGGCGTCGCCTGCATCGCTGCGACGTCTGCCGACGGGACGAGGTAGACGGTGCCGCCCGCTACCGGGAGGTGGGTGCCGTCCGTGACGAGACCCACGACACCCTGCGGCTCGAGATCGATCGGACGCACCGCGGGCTGCCCGGGCGCGCCGGCGTCACCCTGCGGACCCACAGGCCCCACAGGACCCACCGGCCCCGAAGGACCAACCGGCCCCACAGGACCCACAGGCCCCTGCACCCCGGCCTCCCCATCAGTCCCCGAAGGGCCCTCGCATCCCACCAGGGCCAGGGCCCCGAGCGCGATCCCCAAACGCCATCGACTGACCATCTCTCTACCTCCGCATGATCCGAAGCCCCACTGCGGGGCCGAGACCGCTCATCACGACGGCCTCCTATTCCTCCTTGGAGAGATTTTCCTCAAGTTCATTCCCAGAAATCCCCCGACGACTCTTTCCTACGGTCCAGCTTCGGCCCTCGCGGCGGTCGTCGCCCCGAGCGGGCGTCGCCGACGGAGCTTCTGGACCTCCGATTGCACAGCGCCGTCCCATGTTGGACCTACTCACGCGACCCTCGGGAGCGCGAGGGCGGATGGCCGTAGCCCTGGCGCTGCTCGGTTCCCTGGTGGCCACCCCGGCGTGGGCGCAGCAGAGCCCGCCTGCGTCGGCTGCGCGCCGCTCGGACATGTTCCGCGACCCCTTCTTCGTCGAGCTCGAGGGAGGCGCGACGTACATGGGGCTGCTCTCGGTGCGGGGCGACCGGTCGGCCTTCCCGAACATGGTGTCGTTCACGGGCTGGGGGCCTGGCGCGGGCGTGACGCTGGGCTTCCACGCGCTGGTCTTCAGCGTCGGGGTGCAGGTCTACTACTGTCACATCTCCGGCGAGGGCAGCGTGCTCAACGCGACGCCCATGGGCCCGACGAGGGCGACGGGCGAGGTCGACCTCGTGGCCACGACCCTCGAAGGAGCCTTCCGCCTCCCGATGGGGCGCGTCGAGCTGTCGATGCGCCTCGGGGTGGGGCACGCCTTCATGGGGCGCTTCACCAGCGACGCGTGGGCGAGCGCGGAGAGCGTCAACGCCAACGGATGGACGGGCCGTGCGGGCCTCGGCGTCGATGTGCGCGTGTGGCGCAAACTCTTCGTCGGCTTCGACCTCGACGCCGCCGTGACCAACGTACGCCGCTCGGGCATCGCAGGCGGCAGCTGCTCCGGCGACGGCCTCATCTGCGCCGAGCTCGAACAGGACGGCGACGCCATCGCGCTGATGGTCCACCCCCACTTTCAGGTCGGGATGCACTTCTGACCTCCCTCCATCCTTCTCGGAGACCATCGATGACCACCCTCCGCCCGCTCCTCCCCGCGCTCCTCGTCGCCCTCGGCTGCAGCGTCGACGCCTTCGTCGCGGTCTCTCCAGGGCCCGTGCGAGCGACCGCCACGCTGCCCGTCGGCGAGGTCCCGGCCGCCCTGCTCACCGCCGAGCGCCGGCTCGCCGCCGTGGCCTGCGACGCCGCGAGGCCGTGCCCGTCGACCTCCTCCTCGGTGGTCGTCGTGCGCTGCGAGGCGGGCGTCTGCGCGCTCGCTCCCTTCGCGCTGCGCTCCACCAGCGTCGACGTCGACCTGGACACCGACGCCACCTTCCGCGACTACTCGGGCGCACTGCGGGGCATCGAGGTGCAGTCGGCCGAGCTGCAGCTCAGCGGGGCTCACTCCGGCAGCGCCGTCGGTCCGCTGGCGCTGTGGTGGGGTCCGACCACCGAGGCGACGCCCTCCCGACGCCTGGGCTCCCTCCCCCGCACCGTGATCGGATCGAGCGCCCTCAACGCGCCGGTGGTCGTCGACGCGGCCGGCGTGGACGCCCTGGAGGCCCACATCCTCGGCGGCGCGCACCGCTTCAGGGTGCGGGTCGACGGGGCCTTCGAGGTGGGCTCCGGCGTCCTGCCCGACGCCCAGGTGGAGCTGGTCGTGCAGATCCGGCTGACGCTCCAGACCTCGCTGTAGAGCGGTCGCCTGACGGGTCCGGTACGCCGCCGTCGGCCCCCTCACCGCGCTGCCGCGCGCCCTCACCCCCGCGGAGCGGGGGCAAGGGCTCGATCGACTGAGAGGGAACGATGAATCGGGCCCGTGGATCCGCCTCGACCTGCCAGTTCGAGCACCACCCGAACCCATCGCAGAGCCCTTGCCCCCGCTCCGCGCTCATCGTTGCCCTCTTCGAGCGCAGGCCGCTTGCAGGCTGGGGTTCCGCGCGTTGGCGCGTCACCCCAGGCAATAACAGGATGGCCGCCCCGGGCATCGGCCCGGGGCTCCGAACGGGCATCGCGTGATACGTGTCGGAATCGCCGCGCCGGCGTCCGGCTGCCTCCCTCGGTTCGCTCGACAGCGGACCCGGCAACCTGCGCACAGAAACGGCCGTTCGGAGCCCCGGGCCGATGCCCGGGGCGGCCATCCTGTTATTGCCTGGGGTGACGCGCCAGCGCGCGGAACCCCAGCCTGCAAGCGGATTGGTTCGAAGAGGGCAACGATGAGCGCTCCGCGGGGGTGAGGGCGCGCGGCAGCGCGGTGAGGGGGCAGACCGCGCGGTATCAATCCGACTCGACCACCGCTACGTCGCCTCGTCGATGTCCCTGAACTGCGGACAGGCGCGCACCTGGGCCATGGCCTCGGCCCTCGCGAGCGGCTCATTCGGCACATCGTTGGGAAACGGAACCGACGAGCGGGAGAGACGCCCCAGCCACGCCGCGCCGAGCGGCCGGGCGAGGTCCTCGGGCCTGGTCGCGACGATGGTGGTCTCGTCGCGATCGCCCGTTCGCTCGCCCACCCCGACGGCGAAGCCGCCGAGCAGGAAGCCCGAGCGCGTCGACGTCGAGGCGCTGTATGTGTGAAGCGTCGCGCCCTCCCGACACGCTCGCCGCAGCGCCTTGAACATGGACACCGTCCACAGGGCGGGCGCCGTGCGCGGGGAGAACAGGTCCCAGTACACAATGTCGGCATACCCGTCGGGCATCCTGCTCAGCCATTCACGGAAGTCTCCGAGGCAGAGTCGCCAGCGGGTGCGCGGCGTCTCGTGAAGCCCGTGTTCGAGCAGGGCGCTCGCGGCGGCGTGGGCGTTGGCGCCGCTCTTCGTGAGCCCCAGCGAGTCGGCGTTCTCCGGCTCCAGGGCCAGTCTCAGCGCGTCGAGGTCATGCTCGAAGCTCACGATCTCCAGTCGCCGCGCCCCGGGCCCCTGAGCCTCCGACACCTTCCACGCGGTGATCGCGTTGGTCGCGGCGCCGAGCCCCACGTCGAAGAGCACCAACGGGTCGCCCCCCTCCTGCAGCCTCGCCGCCAGCCGCGACGGAGCGACGTACACGCTCTCCGCCTCGACGAGCGGCCCGGCGCCCGGGTGCATCACCTCGCCGCACGCGCGCTCGCGAATCGCGCGTAGCCCGTTGGGGAGGGTGACGACCTCGCAGCCGCTGTGGCCTTCGGCTCGCTCGCTCACGGCGCGCCTCCGCGGCCGAGTCGGACGGCGCTGTGCTCGTGGCGATCGATCGCGTCGAGCTTGCTGCGGGCGTAGCTGGAGAAGGTCCCGCGCTCGATGGCGCTCCGCGATTCGGCCATGAGCGTATGGTAATAGTGGAGGTTGTGAATCGACACGAGCCGCGTGCCGAGCGGCTCCTTGCACTTGAACAGATGGTAGAGGTAGGCGCGGCTGAAGGTGGCGCAGGTCGAGCAGGTGCACTCGACGTCGAGGCGCTCTTCGGACAACACGTTGATGCCGCGCGTCAGCCGCACCCGACCCGTGGACGTGAACGCGGTGCCCTGCGACGCGAGCTGCGTCGGGATGATGCAGTCGAACATGTCGACCCCTGCGAGCATGGCTTCGAGCAGGTCGGGCGGCGTCCCGACGCCCATGAGGTAACGCGGACGGTCCGCCGGGAGCAGCTCGGCGGAGAGCGAGGTGACGTCCTCGCGCTCGGAGCGGCTGTCGCCTACGGCGAGTCCGCCGATGGCGAAGCCGTCGAAGGGTTGCTGGGTGAGGAAGGCCGCCGACTCCCTCCGTAGCTCGGAGATGACTCCACCCTGCACGATGGCGAAGAGCGCCTGGGTGGGGTTGGTGCGCGCGGCGAGAGAGCGAAGCGCCCAACGGTGGGTGCGCTCCATCGCGGCCCGGGTGGTCGCCTCGTCCGAGGTCGACGAGATGCAGACGTCGAGCACCATCATGATGTCCGACCCGATCGCCGTCTGGACCTCGATGGATCGCTCGGGCGACAGCATGTGCATCTGCTGGTCGACGTAGCCTTTGAAGCGGGCGCCCTTCTCGGTGATGGTGCGCGAGCCTGGCAGCGAGAAGATCTGATACCCGCCGGAGTCGGTCAGCACGGGCCCCGACCACCCCATGAACTTGTGAATCCCCCCGAGCTGGCGAAACGCCTCGGGCCCCGGGCGCAGCATCAGGTGGTAGGTGTTGCCGAGCACCACCTGCGCGCCGACCTCCGCGAGGTCCGCCGGGGTGCAGTGGGCCACCGTCGCGCGCGTGCCGACGTCCATGAACACGGGCGTCTCCACGCGTCCGTGCGCGGTGATCATCGAGCCCCGCCTGGCGCGCGAACCCGGATCGGTGGCCGTGACCGTAAAGGGAAGTGTCATGAGGGGCGACGCTGATAGCACGTCCCCGGTGGGGCGTCGGGTGAGCGCTCGATGTGGTGACATCCGGGCTCGATCGTGGCGGCGATGCGAGGCTTCGATCGCGCCTTGCGCGGCAGATCGCGCGTCACGGCGAAGGGCGTTGCGCTGGCACATCACCCGCATTGCATCGCGGCGACGGAAGGCCGCGCCTCCGTGCAGGCAACAGTCGAAAAAAGGAGCGAGCGATGGAAAAGCACACGAGCCGTACTTCGAACGTCAATCCCGAGAGCACCGTGAGCCAGCGGCCCCAGTGGTGGACCGACAAGCACAACTCCACCTGGGACCGCGTGAAGGCCGCTCTCCGTCGGGACTGGGAGCAGACCAAGGCCGACTTCTCCTCGGATGACAGCGCCGACCTGAACCAGGAGATCGGCGACACGGTGAAGCAGAGCGTCGGCAAGGAGCCCATTCCCCCGCTGTCGGTGAAGACGCGCCCCGACGACCCGCAGGACATGGCGAAGCGCGTAGAGAAGCAGATCAAGGAGCGCGGCAAGGCGCAGGAGCGGGTCATCGAGGCGCAGACCGACGCCGCCGTCGCGCAGGTGCAGGCGCAGGGCAAGATCGCCAGCGAGCAGCAGTCCGCCCAGGAGAAGGTCGCGGAGGTGCGCTCCGAGGCGAGCCGGAAGATCGCGGAGGTGCAGCAGAAGGCCGGCGAGAAGGTCGCCGAGGCGCAGCAGAAGGCCAGCGAGAAGGTCGCGGTGGTGAGGGACTGGAACCAGGTCGAGCCGGCGATCCGCTATGGGTACGCAGCCCGGCTGCAGTACGCCGACAGCCCCACCTGGGACGATCAGCTCGAGGGCAAGCTGCGGCACGAGTGGACGCAGCTCAAGAACGGCAACACCTGGGAAGACGTGCAGCCGCACGTGCGCCACGGCTGGGACGCCGCCGCCCGCAACAGCATCGTCTGATTGCCACGCAGCGCCGCCACGCGCGTGGCCCGCACGGCTGAGACAAAGGGTCTCGGTGGGCGGCGCGAACATCTTCGTTGTCTCTTCAATTCCAGGCCTTTTCGTGGCTCTGCCAGCGCGGCCCGACACTTGAAGAGACTCTCCCCGTCGATCGCCCGATCGGGGCTTCGACCGTCCGATCGCAAAGGAGTTTCGATCATGAGCAACGAGAGCAAGCGCGCAGAGGGTGTCGCCCAGGAGATCGGCGGCAAGGTGAAGAAGGCGGTCGGCGGCCTCATCGGCAACGAGCAGATGCAGGCCGAGGGTCGCGCACAGGAGCTCGGCGGCGAGGCGAAGCAGGAGGGCGCGAAGGCCGCCGCGCGCGTGCAGGGCAAGGTCGAGGAGGTCACCGGCGCGATCAAGAACCGCGTCGGGGCCGCCATCGACAACGAGCAGATGCAGGTCGAGGGGCGGGCCCGCGAGCTCGCGGGTGAGGCTCGCCAGAAGGCGAACAAGTAGCCCCCCGCTCCCCGGGTCAGGCGGACGCCTCGTCCGCCTGGCGCTTCCAGCCTCCACCTTCCAATCACCCTCCTACCGGAAGTCACAGCCCATCGAATGCGCTCTCCTCCAGCTTTGCTTTCTTCCCATCGTCGGGCGCGCTGCGCCCCGGTCGTCGCG
Source organism: Deltaproteobacteria bacterium (assembly GCA_016704445.1). Lineage (GTDB taxonomy): Bacteria > Myxococcota_A > Polyangia > Polyangiales > SCUS01. Next base: position 30,511 of record JADJAE010000016.1, on the reverse strand, counting down.
GCGGCCGCCTCGCTGGCCCTGCTGATCCTGCCCCGCGCGGGGCTCGCCCAGACCTTCGGCGAGCGCCTCGTGGTGCGCGGCGAGGTCGGCGCAGGAACCATGCTCTCCAGCTACCAGCGAGACACGCTCCGCTACGACCTGAACGTGCAGGGCTCCGGGCGTCTCGGCTTCACCCTCTTCGGCCCCGTCGCCCTCCAGGCCTCGTTCTCCAGTTGGTGGTTTCCTTCGGAGAGCGGCGACGGGCAGCAGTACTCGGTCACCGGCGGCGTCCGCATCGAGCCGATGCTCGGGTCCGCTGGACGCCTCTTCGTCGACGTCAACGCCGGCCTCGGCATCTCCGGGGAGCGCAGCCGCGTCGCCCTCGACACGGGGCTCGGCTTCGAGTTCGCCATCGGCCGCGCCGTCGGCCTCGGCCCGGTGATCCGCTACGGGCACCTGTTCGCCAACTCCGGGTCGCAGGACTACGACAGCGACGCGCAGTACTGGTCCGCCGGGCTGTCGCTCTCGGCGAGGATGCCCCCCACGATCGTATCTGAACCGCTCGACGCCGACCGCGACGGCTTCCTCGACGCGGACGACGAGTGCCCCAACGAGCCCGCCGGCGCGACCCCCGACGCGCAGCACCGCGGCTGCCCGACGCGCGACCGTGACGGCGACGGCGTGACCGACGCGGGCGACCTATGCCCCGACGCGCCTGCCGGCGAGCACCCCGATCCGACGCGGGCCGGCTGCCCGGCGGCGGACACCGACGGCGACGGCGTCTTCGACCCTCAGGACCTCTGCGTGACCACCCCTCCGGGCGACCACCCCGACCCCGAGCGCGCGGGATGCCCGGACGGCGACGACGACGCGGACGGCGTCTTCAACCACGTTGACCAGTGCCGCGGCGAGGCGCAGGGCCTCCACCCCGACGCCGCGCGCCCGGGATGTCCCCTCCCCGACCGCGACCACGACACGGTGCCCGACGCCACGGACGCGTGCCCCGACGTCGTCGGCGCGCCCAACATCGAGCCGCGCCGCAACGGCTGCCCGGGCCTCGTCGAGGTCCGCGACGGGATGATCGTGATCCTGCAGCCGGTGTTCTTCGCGACCAACCGCGACCGCATCCTGCCCACCAGCAACCGCGTGCTCTCGGCGGTCGTCGCGGCGCTCCGCGCCCAGCCCGAGATCAGGCGCATCGCGGTCGAGGGCCACACGGACAACGTCGGCAGCGACGAGGCCAACCTCGCGCTCTCGCAGCGCCGCGCGCAGGCCGTCGCGGTCTGGCTCACCCAGCACGGCATCGTGGCCGGACGCGTCGAGGCCCGCGGTCTCGGCGCCAGCCGCCCGATCGTCCCCAACGACTCGGCCTCCGGGCGCGCGGCCAACCGCCGCGTGGAGTTTCACATCCTCGACCCGCGGCAGAGCACCGCCCTCGACGCCAACGGCCGCACCGCCGGCCCCGGCGCCACGGGTGCTCCGTGAGCGACGCCGAACCGGGTCTCCGTCCCATCCGATCTTCCTTCACCGCTCGTCAGGAGAGTCCGAATGTCTGAACCCCATGCGCCCATCGGGCGCGCTCGACGCCATCTTCTGCTCACCTCGATGGCGGCGCTGCTGGTCGCGGGCTGCGGCAGCCGCTCCATCCTGGGCGCGGTCTCGGACCCCGACGTGCTCGACGCGTCCATGGAGGCCGACGCGCCCGAGACCGGCGCGGATGTAGCTCGCACCGACCTGGGACGCAGCGACGTGCCCGACGCGTCGCTGCCCGACGCGTCGCTGCCCGACGCGTCGCTGCCCGACGTGCCCGACGTGCCCGACGTGCCCACCGCGCTCGACGTGCCCACCGCGCTCGACGTGCCCACCGCGCTCGACGTGCCCGACGTGTCGCTGCCCGACGTGCGCGACGTCGCCCTCGTCGACACGCCGACCGACACCCCTGATGCCCCGGACGCACCCATGCTCGACGCTGGCCCGATGGGTCCTGGCACGCTCGGCTCGGCGGCGCGCTTCACCATCCTCGCGGGATCGACCGTGAGCAACACCGGGCTCACGACCATCACGGGTGAGGTGGGCGTCAGCCCCGGCCTGGCCCTCGTCGGCATCCCTGCCGGCACGGTCGTCCACGCCGGAGACCCCGTCGCAGCGCTCGCCCAGGCCGACACCACGGTGGCCTACAACCGCCTCGCGGGGCTGCCCTGCGGGACCACCCTCACCGGCCGCGACCTCGGCGGCATGACCCTGTCCCCGGGCGTCTACTGCTTCACCTCCTCCGCCCAGCTCACGGGCACGCTGGTGCTCGATGGGGGCGGGCAGCCCAACCCGTTGTTCATCTTCCAGGTCGGCTCGACCCTGGTGACGTCCAACGTCTCCGCGGTGCTCCTGACCAACGGCGCCCGCTCGTGCGGGGTGTACTGGCAGACGGGCAGCTCCGCCACGGTGGGCATCGGCTCCAACTTCTCGGGCAACATCATCGCCCTCGGGAGCGTCACCCTCACCACGGGCGTGACCCTCCAAGGCCGCGCCCTCGCGCGGACGGGCGGAGTGACGATGGACACCAACTCCGTCTCCAACGCGGCCTGCCCCGACCCTGCCCTGCCCTGAGGCCGACGCCGGAGTGAGCGACGCAGCCGCCGACGCGCCCGACGGGTCTTCGGGGTAGAGAGGGGCCGTTCCTCCCAGTGATACTGATTCGATGTCAGTATTGCCGCTTTGCGATGGAGCGGGCTGCTCATTGAGCAAGTCGCCTGTTTGACGCTGGGGTTCGCGCGTTGACGCTCACCCCAGGCTATAACAGGTGACGACCCCCACGTTCGTGGGGGTCTTTCGAACAGGAATGCCACTTCGATGGAGCCCGCGGTACATCGAATGGATCTTCCGGAAGGTCCATCGAGTTTCGGTACGAAAGACCCCACGAACGTGGGGTCGTCACCTGTTATAGCCTGGGGTGAGCGCCAACGCGCGAACCCCAGCGTCAAACGGGCGGCTTGCACCCCTGAACTGTTACGCGCGAACCCCAGCGTCAAACGGGCGGCTTGAACCCCTGAACTGTTACGCGCGAACCCCAGCGTCAAACGGGCGGCTTGCTCAATGAGCAAGCCGCTCCATCGCAAAGCGGCACTATCGACAGCGGATTGGAATGAGCCTCAGCGGTGGCGACGCCCGCGGCGCCCGTGGCGGCGATCGATGTGGACCCCGTTGTGCGACGGCGCCACGACGATGCGGCCGCGGCGGCCCCGGCGCAGATACACCGGCCGCACCGCCGGCTGCGGCTGCACCACGTAGACGGGCTGCGCCGGCTGCTGCACGACCACCACCTGCGGCCTCGGCTGCACGACCACCACCGTGGGCGGCGGGGGAGTGCCGATGCGGATGCCCGCGCGAACCTGGACCTGCGCTCCGGCGAGCGAGGGCAACGCCATGGAAGCGACGAGTGAAGCCATGGAGAGAAGCGATCGGACATTCATGGAAGACCTCACAGCGCGGTCGAAGACCCGACCGCTTACGAGGCGGTGAGCACCGCTCGTGCCGTCACCCGATCGCTGTCCTTGAGGCACTTTCGTGCGTGTACGGCTCCCGCGCCGCGGCGCGCTGTCACACCAGGCACGAGCGGAGGCGCACGAACGCACCGGTCGTCCACCGGGGACGAGCGCGGTGAGTCAGCGCGCCTCGGGCAGCAGCGCCGCGAGCTGCGCGTCGAGCTCCGTCGAGAGCGCCGCGACGATGACCTCCGGCGCCGAGGCCTCGACGTAGGGGAGCCGAACGATGGACGCCCACGGGAGCTTCGCGTGCAGGTGCGCCGCGAGGCCGTCGGCGACGCTCGACCGGGTCGTCCGCTCCTCTTCCAGCGCATCGAGCACGTCGGTGATCGACGGCGGCACACCCCGCCCGGCGCGCAGCGCGCTCACCCACGGGGCGGGGCGGGTGTCCGCCCGGTTGAGCACGATCGCCCTCGGCCGTCGCCCCAGCTTCTCAAGCCGCGCGGCGAGGAAGAGCACGTCGTCGCGCGCAGCAGCGGTCGGCGCGGCCACCAGGGCGTAGGCCACGCGCTCGCCCAGGAGCAGCTCGGACGCCCGCCGGGTCAGGGACACGAAGCGCTCTCGCACCAGGGCGAGGTCGCCGAAGAGGTCCGCCGTGTCGCGCACCAGGTTGGGGCCGGTGACGCGCGCGAGGAGGTGCTCGACGCGGCCGGTTCCCCAGGAGAGCAAGCCCCTCGGCGCGGGCGCGGCGCCCCCGGAGCGCTGCGCGAGCCCCGCGAGCCACGAGACGCTGCGGCCCCCGAGCAGCGCCGCGAGCCGGGCGGGGTAGGTCACGAAGTCGATCGCGTGCCGCGAGGGGGCCGTGTCGATGACCACCACGTCGAAGTCCCCGTCGGTGGCGGCGCGGGCCACGAGGTTCATCGCGACCAGCTCGTGCACCCCAGCGGCCGCGTCGGCGAGGCCGATGTAGAGCTTGTTCGAGAGCACGCGCGCCTTCGCCTCGGGCTCGTCCGCGAAGAGGTAGTCGATGAACGCGCGCATCGACCGCCTCGGGTCGGGCATCAGCGCCGAGAGCCTTCCGCGCGCCGCGGCGAGGGGCACCAGCGTCACCTCGTCGGTGACCGGCACCCCCATCGCCCCAGCGAGGCGACGCGCCGGGTCGATGGTGACGATGAGCGTCTGGTGCCCTCGCGCGGCCAGCGCGAGCGCGAGCGCGGCGGAGGTGGTGGTCTTGCCGACGCCGCCGCCGCCCGCGCAGACGATCACCAGCGGGTCCTTCACGCGGCCCCCTCGGCGCGCAGCCAGCGCGCGACGTCGCGGGCCGACGGGTCGACCGGCGCCAGCGGAACCCGCCAGATGGCGTGCGGTCCGCGGGCGAACACCTCCAGCGCCTCGGCCGCGCCCACGCTCGCCGCCTCGCGCGCCTCGAGCAGCGCCACCAGCGCCGCGGCGGGGCGGGCGTCGTCGAGGGCCTCCCGCGACACGGCAGCGGCACCGGTTGACCACCACCCGCGCGACCTGGGGCCCCGTCCGCGCGAGCCCGGCGCAGAGCTCCAGGGTCTCCTCGAGCACGAGCGCCTCCGGGAGCGTCACCACCACGATCGACGCGCGGCCCGGCGACAGGAGCTCGCGCCCAACGCGGTCGCACATCTCGAACAGCGGCCCCCTGCCCAGGAGCGCCCGCCCCTGCCGCGCCGTGCGAAGCCACGCCACGGCGTGCCCCGTCGCGGGCATGTCGACCACGACCCTCACCCCGGGGCGCGCGGCCACGACCTGCCTCACCGACTCCAGCATCGCGAGCTCGCGGATCGCGGGGGCCGCGAGGAGGAGCGGGCGCATCGCGAAGTTGTCGAGCGCGAGCTTCGCCACGGTGGCCGACCCGAAGAGCGGCGCCGCCCCGCGCTGGAGCGCCTCGGCGGGCTTGATGACCACGTGCTCGACGCCTGGTGCGCGCCCGCGAGCGCGCGCCGCCCGACTCTCCATCGCCGAACTCCACCAGCGCCGCCATGCCGTGGGTCTCGGCCTCGAGCGTCGCCAGCGCCGCGGCCACGGTGGTCTTGCCGACGCCGCCCTTGCCCATCACCAGCACCGCGGGCGCGAGGCTGCGCGGCGGCCTCGGCGGCGGGCGCGAGTCGCTGGCTGCGGGCCTCACGCGTCGGGCCTCTCGGCCATGGCCTCCATGACCTCGTGCATCATCAGCACGTACGATTCGCGCACGAAGCGCACATAACGGGGCGAGTCGAGCCCCGAGGCGCGCACCAGCGCCTCGATGCCGTCGGCGCTGCGATGCCAGGTGGCGGCGACGTCGGCGAAGGTCCAGTCGCCGGTGGTGACGGGCGTCGCGCGGTCGGAGCGGGCGTCGGCCTCGTAGTCGAACCAGTCGTCCATGACCTGCACGAAGAGGGACACGTCGTACATCCACGCGCGGGCCCCTTCGCCCGCGAAGCGATGCACCGGGAAAGAGCAGCCCGTCGATGGTGCCCTCGACGCCCGCGAGGCGGTGGCCGAGGCCCGCGGGGTCGGGCTCGCCCAGCATGGCGCGCACCTCCGCGCGTATCCATCCGGTCATGCGCTCCATGGCCCGCTCGAAGGCCGCGCGCTCGTCGTGGTCGAGCCCCTCGGCCATCGCCGACGGCGAGCGCCCGTGAGCGCGAGCCGGGGCGGGTCGCGGGCGAGCGCCCGGCGAGCATGGCCTCGAGCCGCGGGCCGCGCGCTCCCGGGGGGTCGTCCATGCAGTGGTCGAACACGTGGTCGACCACCACGATGAACGCCGAGATGAGCGCGATGCTCCGGTGCTGCCGGGCGTAGGCGACGCGGCCGAGCGCCTCGATGGCGACGCGGCCGAGGAGGCCTAGCGCGGTGGGCGGCAGCGGGAGGAGGTTGCCGACGTCGGTGACCACGCGCACCAGCGGCGGACGGCGGGGCGCGCACAGCAGGGCGGTGTACGGCGCGGAGGCGTAGAGGTCGCAGGCCCCGATGCGGAGCTTCTCCTCGAAGGCAGTGCCGCGCAGGGCGGGCCAGGTCGCCTCGATGAGGGGCTCGACGTGGCGGTCGAAGTGCCGCCGCGCCGTCGCGCGGATGCCGAGCGCGAGGTGGCGCACCGAGCGGTCGGGCTGGCCCATGAGCGCGCGCACCGCCGCGACCCGCTCGGCGCGCGGGGGCAGCGGGGAAATGACGCCCGCGGCACAGGGGGGACGCACCGTGGGCACCCTGGCGTCCTCGTTGGAGGCCTTTCCCGGCCACATGGGGTCGCGCCCGATCGAACGCTCCTCCGAGGCGCCGCCGTTGAACCCCGTCCTCGCCGGGACGTCAATGCGCAGCCGCGAAATCGCTCGCCGCGCCGTCGCGAGCCCTAAGGAGCGATTCAGCTCAGGTCGGCGACGCGATGGCCCACGACGCGCTCCTGGGGCGTGATCTCGATCACGTCGAAGGGCTCGAAGGCCAGGTCGAGGTCGCCGACGACGTCCTCGAGCTGCTGGTGCACCGCGCGCTCGGAGGCGGCGTGGGTCGCGCGCCGCTCGCGCGCCTCGAAGAGGGCCGAGAGGCGCTGGTTGGCCTCGCGGAGCTGCCGCCCCGTGGCGACGGCGAGCTCCATCTGGAAGCGGTACGCGAGCGGGCTCGACGCGCCGACGAGGCGCATGAACACGTCGCGGGTGAGCTCGAGGGCCGCGACGTCGGTCTTCGCGCGGAGCGTGGCGGAGCGCAGCGATCCGTCGACCAGGGCGAGCTGCCCCGCGATGGCGCCCTCCGACAGCTCGGTGAGCACGCGCTCGTGGCCGTCGGTCTCCTTCGCGACCTCGACGACCCCGGAGAGGAGGATGAAGCACGACGTCGCAGGGCGGGCCTGGCGACAGAGGGTCTCGCCGGGCGCGAAGCGTCGCATCGTGCTTGCGCCGAGGAGCACCTCGAGCTCGCCCTCGGAGAAAGGCAGTGGGTGGCCGACGACGCGGAGATGTTGGACCGTGTTCATGGAGCACCTCGGAGGCGGGAGGCCAGGCGCTGCCACGCCGTGGTCTGGGGCGGGATGATGGTCACTGGCTGGAACCGCTGCGGCAGCGAGGCGGGCGGCGAAACGTCGAGGCGGAGCTCGGCGTCGACGCGGCGATCGACGGCGTGGAGCCGGTCGGTGAGCTCGTGGATGATCACCCCGAGCAGCAGCGACGCGACGCGGGGGAGCTCGCGGGACATCCGGTCGAGCTCGGCGCGGGTGAGCTCGAGGGCGAGCGTGTCGCTGGTCGCGGTGACGGTGGCCGAGCGCCGCGAGGGGTCGAGGCACGCCTGCTCGCCGATGACGTCGCCGTGGCCGAGGCGTCCCACGCGCAGCGGCTCGCCGCGCGGGCCGCGGATGTCCACCACGACCTCGCCGTCGAGGAGGATGAAGAGCGAGGCGCCCGCGTCGTCTTCGCGGAAGAGGGCCTCGCCGCCCGCGAAGCGTCGCTCTCGGAGGAAGCGGCGGCAGGCTTCGACCTCTCCGTCGGTCAACGCGTCGAACACGCTCGCTCGACGAAAGAACGTGCGGATCTCATCGATGGGAAGCATCGCGGACTCTCCTCAGGAACCACTGGGCGACGCCGTCGTCATGGCGCTCCAGATCCGTCTCCTGACGGGCACTTTCTACCAGAGGGAATCAGACAACGCAACGCACTGCGTCATCAACGCTTCTCCCTGGTGTCCGCAGCGCGGCTCTACTCCCAACTGGCGCCCTACGAATGCCCGGTGCATCGTCCTCGCCCAGGCTACCGACGATGCCCGACGCCGCCCCTGATCTCGCCGTCCTCGCCGTCGCAGCCCGCCGCGTCCGATGGCAGCGCGCCCTCCACGCCGCCGCCTCGCTCTCCGTCCTCGCCCTCGCCGCCTCCGTCGCGCTCGTCCTGCTCACCCGCCTCCACGTCCTGCGCGTCCAGCACCCCTTCGCGCTCTCGCTCTCTCCCCTCGCGCTCCCGCTGCTAGGCGCGCTCCTCAACGCGCTCCGCCCGGTGCGTCCGCTCGACGCCGCGCGACGCCTCGACGCCCACCACCAGCTCCACGACCGCCTGGGCATCGCGTGGCAGTTTCGCCAGCAGCCTCCCGGCGAGCGCACCCCCTTCATGCAGGCCGCCATCGACGACGCGGCCACCCACGCCCGCTCGGTCGACGTCCGCGCCGCCCTCCCCTGGCAGCTCCCTCCCGAGCTCCGCGTGGTGGCCGTGCTCGCCGCGCTGCTGCTCCTCGTCGCCCGCGTCCCGGTCCCCTCTCGCGCCCCGGCCCGGCCCGCGCGCCTGGCTCCCCCGGTCGTCACCCGCGACGCCGCCGAGCTCTCCGACGACGACCTCGCCGCCTTCCGCGAGGCCGCCCGCCAGGTCGAGGCGCAGGCCCGCACCGACGGCGCCCGCCGCGGCGTGGAGGAGTTCAACCGGCTGCTCGACGACCTCGCCCACCGCCGCCTCGACCGCGACGAGGCCTTCCGCCGCCTCGCGGCCCTGCAGGAGTCCCTCGCCGCCCAGGACGCCGCCGCCGGTCGACGCGTCTCCGAGGCGCTGCGCACCCTCGGCGACGAGATGAACCCCCGCGACGCCGCCACACGTCGGCTCGCCGAGGCGCTGCGCCAGGGCGACGCGGGCGCTGCCGCCCAGGCGATGCGGGAGATGTCCCAGACGCTGCGGCAGGGTCCCATCACGGCGCAGCAGCGGCAGCAGATGGCGCAGGCGCTGCAGCGCGCGGCCGAGGCGAGGCCCGACACCGAGGAGCTGCGGCGGCAGGTGGAGCAGGCGCGCCGGGAGGTGGAGGAGATGCTCCGGCGGCAGCGGGAGCGGGCGCTCAACCCGCAGGAGGAGTCGCTGCTGCGACGGAGGCAGCGCGAGGCCGAGCGGCTCACCGGAGAGCAGCAGCGGAGGGAGGAGCAGCGACGCGAGGCCGAGCACCTCCAGCGGGAGATCGCCCAGGCCGCGCAAGACCTCGCCCGCGACCTCCAGGCCGCCGGCGCCGACCTCGAGCGGGGCGCGGAGGAGCTCTCCCGCATGCACGACGAGCAGCAGTCGCAGCGCTCCACCGAGGAGCTACGGCAGCAGCTCGAGCAGCTCCGGGAGCTGATGCGACAGCAGCGAGGACAGGGCGGACAGCGGCAGCGGACGAGGCTCCAGCAGTTCTCTCGCAACGCTGGTGGCCAGCAGGGACAGCAGGGCGGACAGGGCGGACAGGGCAACGGACCGCCCCAGGGAGTGGCGCTGGTTCCAGGTGGAAGCGGTGGCGTCCCCCTCCCGCTGCCGGGTCAATCGCCCGGACGGCAGGGACAGGGCGGACAGCCCGGACAGCAGGGACAGGAGCCCGGCAGCGGGGCCGGGGTGCAGCACGACGAGAACATCCGTGGCGCGGCCATCGACCCGCTCGGTCGCACCCAGGCGGTGCAGGTGCAGGGGCAGCAGAGCGGCAACGGACCGTCTCGCTCGCAGGTGATCCGCACGGCGGCGGGGTCGGGCTTCGCGAGCCGGCCATACCGGGAGGTGTATTCGCCGTACTGGGACCGCGCCCGCGAGGTGCTTCACCAGGGCGAGGTCCCTCCGGGGTTTCGGTCTTACGTGCGAAGGTATTTCCAGTTGATCAGGCCGAGGGAGAAGTGAATGGCGTCGAAGGTTGAAGCGGGGGCGACGGCGCCGAGAGAGTCCGTCGAGCGCTTCCAGAAGGACCTCGCGGCGGTGCGCTCGGAGGTGGGGCGGGTGATAGTCGGCCACCAGGGCATCGTGGACGGGGTGCTCACCTGCCTGCTCGCGGGCGGCCACGCGCTGCTGGAGGGCGTGCCGGGGCTGGGGAAGACGATGCTGGTGCGCACCCTCGGCCGGGCGCTCGACCTGCAGTTCTCGCGGGTGCAGTTCACCCCCGACCTGATGCCCTCGGACATCCTCGGGACGCAGGTGATCGCGGAGGACGAGCGCGGAGGGAAGCGCTTCGAGTTCCAGCGCGGTCCCATCTTCGCCAACCTGGTGCTGGCCGACGAGATCAACCGCGCGACGCCGAAGACCCAGAGCGCCCTGCTCGAGGCCATGCAGGAGCAGTCGGTCACCATCGCCCGCAAGACCTACTCCCTCGACCAGCCCTTCTTCGTGCTCGCCACGCAGAACCCCCTGGAGATGGAAGGCACCTATCCCCTCCCCGAGGCCCAGCTCGACCGCTTCCTCTTCAAGCTCCAGGTCCCTTTCCCCAAGCGCGAAGAACTCCACTCGATCCTCGACCGCACCACCGGCGCCGCCGAGGCCGACGTGAAGCCCGTGCTCGACCGCGCCCGCATCCTCGAGCTTCGCGCGCTTACCCGGGAGGTCCCGGTCGCCCGCTCGGTGCAGGACTACGCCATCCGGCTCGTGCTCGCGACGCACCCCAACGAGGAGGGAGCGACGGCCTCGGTGAAGCGCTACGTGCGCTTCGGAGCCTCGCCCCGAGGCGCCCAGGCGATCCTGCTGGCGGCGAAGATCCGCGCGGTGATGGACGGCCGCTTCAGCGCGAGCGCCGACGACGTGAGGGGGGCGGTGATGCCCTCGCTGCGCCACCGGCTGATCCTGAACTTCGAGGGCGAGGCGGAGGGCGTAAAGCCCGACGCGGTGCTGGAAGAGATCCTCGGATCGATCAAGCCGGGGGCGTAGCGAAGGTGGGCTGGCTCGACTGGCTGCGCCCGAGGAAGAAGCCCGCGGCCTCGGAGGCCGAGCTCTTCGACGAGGCCTTCCAGCGCAAGCTGGAGTACCTGGCGGTGGCATCGCGGCGCCTCTTCGCGGGCCGCATGAGGGCCGAGCGGCGCACCCGCATCGCGGGCAGCGGCATCGAGTTCGCGGACCACCGCCCGTACACCCCCGGCGACGACCTCCGCGCCCTCGACTGGAGCGTCTACGGCCGCACCGAGCGCCTCCTGGTGAAGCGCTTCGAGGAGGAGGAGGACCTCACCATCGCCATCGTCCTCGACGTCTCCGCGTCGATGGGCTTTGGCGGTCGGGCGCGCTTCGACCACGCGCGGCGGCTTGCCGCGGCGATGGCCTACCTGTCGCTCTCCAACCTCGACCGGGTGACCATGGTGGCCGTCTCGACGAAGGTGGTGCGGCGGCTCCCACCCGCCCGGGGCCGAGGGCAGATCTTCAAGGTCTTCGAGTTTCTTCGAGGCCTCGAACCCTCCGGCGAGACGGCGCTCTCCGAGGCGGGGCGCACCCTGGGCGCGGAGCTGAAGCGCCGCGGCGTGGCCATCGTGGTGAGCGACCTCTACGACCCGGCGGGCTTCGAGCGAGGCATCAACGCCCTGCGCTACCAGAAGTTCGAGCCCATGGTGATCCACGTGACGGACGCTCGCGACGCCGACCCGGGCGCCCGGGGCGACGTGCTGCTGGTGGACACCGAGACCGGCGACGGCCGGGAGGTGACGCTGACGCCCGCGCTGGTGGCGAGGTTTCGCGACGCGCACTCCCACTGGCGCCACGAGGTGGAGGGCTTCTGCAAGGCGAGGCGGGTGGCCTACGCGCAGGCCGACGTGGAGGGAGCGCTGGAGGAGCAGGTGCTCAACCTGTTCCGCAGGTCGGGGCTGGTGGAGTGATGGCCAGCGCGGGAAGGGTGCAAACCGTCGCGTCGCTGGGGTTCGGGCGTTGGCCCTCACCCCAGGCAATAACAGGGTGGCGCCCCGGACACTGTCCGGGGCTTTCAGAACCGGAACTCGCTCTGCCTTCCGGAAGGACCGGCGGGCGTACGGGAGTGCAGTCGAATCGAGTTCCTGTTCGACGGCCAGGTGTCGGGGCCCTCTTATTGCCTGGGGTGGAAGGAACCCAGCGAGCCATCGCCACAGGAGTCACGGGCTGATGGAGTGGCTCGGCCTCGCCCCCTCGCAGCTCGCCTGGGTGGGCGCCCTCGCCGGCGCCGCCGTGGTGGGCCTCTACCTCCTCCGCCAGCGCCGCCGCCGGGTGCTCGTCCCCTTCGCGCCGCTCTGGGCCCGCGTGCTGGAGGAGCGCCCCAGCGCGAAGCTCTTCGAGCGCCTGCGACGGCTGCTCTCGCTCTTACTCCAACTGGTATTGCTTGGGCTGCTGGTGGTGGCGCTGGGCGACCCGCGGCCCGCCGGGGCCTCGCGGCGAGGGCGCACCACGGTGCTGCTGCTCGACGCCAGCGCCAGCATGTCCGCGACGGACCTCCCCGGCGGCCGGGCCGCGGCGGCGCGCGAGGCCGCGAGGCGCATCGTCCGCGCGATGGGACCCGACGACCGGATGCTCGTGGCGCAGATGGACGCCGAGGTCACCGCGCTCACTCCGCTCACCGACGACAGCACGGCGCTGGAGACCGCGGTCACCGCCTATCGCCCTCGCGACACCGGGCTCGACCTCTCCCGGGCGCTGCGCTTCGCCCGCGACGTGCTGCGAGGCAACGCCCACGGCGAGGTCATCGTGGTGGGCGACGGCGCGTACCCCCCGGTCGCCGAGGACGTCACCACCGCGGGGTCGGCGCTGCGCTTCGTGGGCGTCGGCCGCCGCGGTCGCAACCTCGGGCTCACGGCCTTCTCGGCGCGGCGCTACCCCCTCGACCGCTCCCGCTGCGAGGCGATGGTGGAGCTTCAGAGCTGGAGCGACCGCGCCGAGTCGGTGGTGCTCACGGTGAGCGTCGACGGCGCACCCATCGAGCGGGCGCGGCTGCGCGTCGAGCCCGGAGAGCGCGTGCAGCGGGTGATCGAGCGTCTCTCGGGAGGAGGCGAGCGGCTGGAGGCGCGCATCGCCCTCGAAGACGGCACCCGCGACGACCTCTCCGTCGACGACGTGGCCTACGCGACGCTCCCCGAGCGGAGGCGAGCGAGGGTGCTCTCCGTGGGCAACGGCAACCGCTACCTCGAGGCGGCGCTGCTGCTCGACGAGTACCTGGAGGTGGTCGACGCCACCGCCGCGCAGGCGCCCGCGGCGCTCTCGCAGGGCCGCTTCGACGTGGTGATCAGCGACGGCGCCGCGGTGCAGGTGCCCCCCGGCGTCGGGTGGATCTCCCTCCGCCCTCCCCCGACGGATCTCCCCGCCCTGTGGAGCCCGGTCTCTTCAGCGCCCCGGCGGGCGGGGCCATCGTCTTCGATCGCGTCGACCGGCGGCACCCGGTGACTCGCTTCACCAGCGACCTGGAGGAGGCCCACATCGGCCGCGTGGCGCGCTACCGGCTCGCTCCCGGCGACCGGGTGCTGGGCAGCGGGAGCGCCGGTCCGCTGCTGGTGGCGGGAGAGCGGGACGGAGGGCGCTTCGTGCTCTTCACCTTCGACGTGAGAGAGAGCGACGTCGCCCTGCTGGTGTCGTGGCCGGTGATGCTCATCAACGCCATCGACTGGTTTTCCGGGGAGGACGGCGCCTTCCAGTCGTCCTACCGAACCGGAACCGCGTGGCGCATGCCGGTGCCCGCGGGAGAGCGCGAGGCGACGGTGGAGACCCCGTCGGGCCGCCGGGTGCGGGTGCCGGTGATGGAGGGCCGCGCGGTGTTCTTCGGCACCGAGGCGGGCTTCCACCGGCTGCACTCGGGGGCTCGCACACCCTGGTCGCGGGCAACCTCGGCGACCCCGACGAGTCGGCCTGCGCGCCCCGGGCGACGCTCTCCGTGGGATCGACCCGAGCGACCGCTCCGCTGCCGGGCAAGCCTGGTCTGCGACGAGAGTGGTGGGTGGCGCTGCTCGCCGCGGCGGCGCTCATCGTGGTGGCCGAGTGGGCCACCTGGCACCGGCGCGTGACGGTGTAGCGGCCTCGACGCTGCAGTTGACGGAGCCTCCAGCGATATCCAGGCTTCGACCCACCATGCGATTCCTGATTCTCATCGCGACCAACCTCGCGGTCTCCCTGCTCCTCGGCGTGGTCTTCCTGGGCCTCGAAGTGGCAGGCGTGCTCCCTCAGGGCCAGTGGGGCGGCCTCTTCGTGATGGCCACGGTCTTCGGCTTCGGCGGGTCCTTCATCTCGCTGCTGCTCTCCAAGATCATCGCGAAGTGGTCGATGGGCGTGCGGGTCATCGACGCCCCCGCGTCGCAGTCCGAGGCATGGCTCGTCCAGACGGTGCAGCAGCACGCGAGCCGCGCGGGCATCGGCCAGCCCGAGGTGGGCATCTACGACTCGCCCGACCCCAACGCCTTCGCCACCGGCTGGAGCCGCGACCACGCCCTCGTCGCCGTCAGCACCGGACTCTTGCACTCGATGCGCCCCGAGCAGGTCTCCGCGGTGCTGGGCCACGAGGTGTCGCACGTGGCCAACGGCGACATGGTCACCCTCACGCTCATCCAGGGGGTGCTCAACACCTTCGTGATCTTCTTCTCCCGCGTCATCGGCACCATGGTCGACGCCGCCCTCTCCGGCGGCCGCGACCGCGAGCGCGGCCACGGCGGCATCGGCTACTTCATCACCGTGATGATCGCGCAGATGGTGCTCGGCCTCGGCGCCTCGATGATCGTCGCGTGGTTCAGCCGCTACCGTGAGTTTCGCGCCGACGCGGGCGGCGCCGCGCTCACCAGCCCTCGCGAGATGGCCGGGGCGCTCTGACTCGCTGCGCCGCGCCCAGACCGACGCCGACCTGCCCGACAGCATGACGGCCTTCGGCATCCACGGAGGCAACCTCGCGAAGCTCTTCTCCTCGCATCCCCCGCTCGAGGAGCGCATCGCCCGGCTGATGGCCTCACCGGGCGCGCGCTGACCGCGCAGCCTTCTTCCCTCCCGCGGACAGCGCCTCGATGAGGTAGTCGCGAAAGACCCGCACCTTCGGGGTCAGCAGCCTCGACGCGAGGTGCACCACGTAGAGCGTCCCCGAGAAGCCCACCCACTCCTTCAACACCGGAACCAGCGCCCCCGACTCCACCGCGCCCCGAGCGACGATGTCAGGGAGGAGCGCCACGCCGCTCCCTCCCAGCGCCAGCTCCCGGGTGAACGCGAAGTCCGACCCCGAGAGCGAGCCCTGCGCTCGGTGCCGCAGCCGGTGCTCCTCGGCCCCGCGGTGCAGCGTGAGCGACGCGCTCCCCCGGCCCGTCTGCACCAGCAGCAGCCGGTGCTCGGCGAGGTCGTCCGGACGCCTCGGAGCGCCCTGCGCCTTCACGTACGACGGCGAGGCGTAGAGCTGGCCGCGGATGTCGAGCAGCCGATGCGCCACCAGCGTGGAGTCCTGGAGCATCCCCCCCGCGCGCACCGCCACGTCGATCTGGTGCCCGTCGAAATCCAGCAGCTTCTCCGTGAGGATCGTCTCCACGGTGATCTCCGGATAGCGCTCGACGAAGCCCGCCATGATGGGCGCCATCAGGGTGAGCCCGACGTCCACCGGGGCCGTCACCCGGAGGTGCCCGCTCGGCGCCGTGAGGGCCCGCCGCGCCCTGGTGTTGGCGTCGTCGAGCAGCTCCAGCACCCGCCCGACGGAGGCCCGGTACGAGGCGCCGTCCTCCGTGGCCTGCACCAGCCGAGGCGAGCGGCGCAGCAGCACCACGCCGAGGGCGCTCTCCAGCCGGGTGATGCGCCGGCTCACCGCCCCTTTGGTCTCTCCGAGGGCCTTCGCCGCGCCGGTGATCGAGCCAAGATCGACCACCCGGCAGAATGCCCGGAGGTCGTCCACGTCGGTGGCGGGTGTTTCCGTTTCAGCAACCTGATGTTTCATTCGGCCCCGATGGTCTCACCCGGTGGAACGTCCTACTAGATACCCCACGGTTGCGAGCATAGCGTCCGCCGCCCATCAGGAGGCCTCCCATGCGTTCTCTCTCCATCACCCTCGCCGCGCTCTGCATCGCGGGTGTCGCTGCCTGCAAGGATCCCAACGCCAACACCGCCCGCGCCACCACCAGCGCCGTCACGGCCCCCGCGCCGGCGGCCCAGGTCAGCGCCACCGAGCACCTGACCATCGACGCCGCGGCCTCGTCCGTCGGCTTCACCGGCGCCAAGGTCACGGGCCAGCACAACGGCAGCTTCCCGACCTTCACCGGCACCCTCGACCTCGACCCGGCGCGCGTCGAGAACAGCCGCGTCGCCGTCGACATCGACACCACCTCGGTGACCACCGACACCCCTCGGCTCACCACCCACCTGAAGTCCGCCGACTTCTTCGACGTCGAGCGCTTCCCCCGGGCGACCTTCACCTCGACCGCCATCGCCCCGGGCGGAGCCAACGGCGCCACGCACACCATCACCGGCAACCTGGCGCTGCACGGCGTGACCCGCGCGATCTCCTTCCCCGCCACGGTGACGGTCTCCCCCTCGGAGGTCACCGCGACCGCGGAGTTCGTCATCAACCGCCGGGAGTTCGGCATCGTCTACGCTGGCATGCCGGACAACCTCATCCGCGACGACGTCGCGATGCACCTCCGCCTCCGCGCTCCCCGCGCCGCGCGCTGAGCCCCTCGGAGACGGTCGGCAGGGCCGCGGAGATTTCCATGAAGGTTCTCCGCCCTCCGGGACATCAAATCCCGAAAGAACGACGTTGGCGCACCCGCACGAGCCGTGCGCGCGCCGTCGTCCTCCAACGATGAGGTCTCCGAAAAGGCTCTCCTCGCGCTTGGATCCTGGCGATCGGCTGCGGTGGCGGCGGCTCCAGGGCCACCTGCCCCACCAGCAGCACCCTCTCACCAACGACAACTTCGGACGACAGTTCTTCGCCACCTACTGCGACCGCTGCCACGCCGCGGGCACGCGCCCGGCGCTCAACACCCTGGCGCTGATCCAGGCCAACTCGACCGCCATCGACTCCTCGGCCGCCGCGGGCGCCAGCGCCGTCAACACGACGATGCCCCAGGGTGGCGCCACGCCCACCGAGGCCGAGCGCAGGCAGCTCGGCGAGTGGCTCGCCTGCGGAGCGCGCTGAGGGCTCTCCCCCCCCGCTGCGGGCGTGACCATCCGTTGGCACCCTCCCCTGCCAACGACCCGCCACGACCCCCTCCGCAGGATCACCCCTTTCCCAGCCCCTTGGCCCACTGCGGGCGCTCCGCCGCCCGATGGCACCGACCGTGCTCTGTAACGTCGCCCTAGGAGGTCACAGCCATGATCATCCCCCGCACGCTCATCCTCTCTGCCTCCCTCGCCCTGTGCCCCCTGCTCGCGTCCGCGCAGACCATCGATCACCCCAGCGTCGCCCCGATGGTCACGGCCATCAACGCCGAGCGCGCCCGCTTCTCGCTGCCTCCCCTCGCGGAAGACCCCCGGCTCGACGCCCTCGCCGAGGCGCACTCCATGGACATGGTGCGCTCCCGCTTCTTCTCCCATGACTCCCCGAGCACCGGCCGCCCCTCCGACCGCGTCTCCCAGTCCGGCCTGCGCTGGAGCGCCGTCGCCGAGAACATCGCCATCAACCAGTCGCCCGAGGCCGCCCAGCAGGCGCTCCTCCGCAGCCCCGGCCACCACGAGAACATGGTCGACCCGGCGCAGCGCTCGGTCGGCGTCGGCATCGTCCGCCACGGCGATCAGGTCTGGGTGACCCAGCTCTTCGCCACGCTCAACGACGCCCCGGGCGCCACGCCCTCGACGCCCGCCCAGATCGCAGCCCACCCCGTCGCTCCCGTCGCTCCCGTCGCGCCCGCAGCGCCCGCAGCGCCCGCAGCGCCCGTCGCCTCCGAGGACGCCGACGAAGACTCGACGAAGGGACGCCGACGAGGAGCAGGAGTGCGACGCCCCGGCTCGGTCGCCCCCGCGGCTCCGGTCGCTCCCACGGCTCCTACCGCTCCCTCGCTGCCGGGCTTCTCCGGGCTTCCCGATGCAGGGCATCCCCGGCCTGGAGCAGTTTCTCACCGGGCTCGGCCTCACCCGCCAGCCGACGCCGCCGAGCGCTGGACGCGCCGCGCCCGCCCCTCAGGTCTACACGGTGCAGACGCCCTTCGGTCCGGTGCGCGTGGAGGTCCCCTCCTCGGTCGCCGCGCCCACCGTCGCCGCGCCGAACGCTCCCACCCGTCACCGCTCGGTCCGTCCCGCTCCCGCCCCGCGCGCTCCTCACCGGCGCGCGACCCCGCCCTCCCGCGGCCGGGTCGTCGAGGTCGACACCCTCGACGTCTGATCACCCTCCCCGCAGCGCCCCGCGCGGCAGTCCTTCCGCACCTTGGGACTGCGCTATGGTCCCAGCCCCGAGATCACCCGACGCGACTCCCTTGCCGCAGGCGCCCTCCTTGCGCTGGGCACTGTCGGCGCGGGCTGCGGCGACCCGCCCCTCGCGCCCCCCCGCGGACGCCGACCCGACACCCGCCTTCCCGGAGACGCCGCCTCCTCGACGCGGTCGACTCCCGGCGTCGCCAGCGGCGATCCCCTCTCCGACCGGGTGATCCTCTGGACCCGGGTGACCCCTCGCGGCGGCCGCTCGGGCGCCGTGCGCTGGGAGGTCTCCGCCTCGCTCGACTTCGCCACCCTCGTCGCCTCGGGTGAGCTCATCACCACCCCGGCGCGCGACTACACCGTGAAGGTCGACGCCTCGGCCCTCCCCCGCACCACCCTCCTGCCGCTTCCCGCGGCGGCGCCTCCCCGTGGGCCGCACCCGCACCGCCCCGCGGGCCACGACGCCGCGCCTCGCCGTGGTCTCCTGCTCCAGCCTCGCCCACGGGTACTTCCACCTCTACCGCGAGCTCGCCGAGCGCCTCGACCTCGACGCCGTGGTGCACCTCGGCGATTACATCTACGAGTACCCCTCCAACTACTACGGCAGCGTGCGGCCCTACGACCCGCCCACGGAGATCGTCTCGCTCTCCGACTACCGCCGCCGCCACGCCTGGTACAAGCGCGACGCCGACCTGCGCGCGGTGCACCAGCAGCACCCGATGATCGTCATCTGGGACGACCACGAGTTCGCCAACAACGCCTCGGTCGGCGGCGCACCGGCCCACATGCCCGCCACCGAGGGCGCCTGGCGCGACCGCAAGGCCGCCGCGATCCGGGCCTACTTCGAGTGGATGCCCATCCGAGAGCAGCCCGACGGGCGCATCTGGCGCCGCTTCGCCTTCGGCGACCTCGTCGACCTGGTGATGCTCGACACCCGCATCTGGGCGCGACCCAAGCAGGTTCCCGGTGACTCGCCCGCGATCCGTGACCCGCGCCGCACCCTCCTCGGCGACGAGCAGGAGCGGTGGTTCTTCGAGGCCCTCACGACCTCCGCCGCGCGCTGGAAGATCGTCGGCCAGCAGGTGCGCATGGGGCCGCTGCACCCGAAGTTCAACACCGACACCTGGGACGGCTTCCCCGCGGCGCGAGAGCGCTTCCTCGACACCCTCGCCCGCATGCGCGCCAGCAACGTCGCCGTGCTCACCGGGGACATCCACACCTCCTGGGCCATGGACCTCCCCCGCGACCCCTTCACCCCCGCGCGTACGACCCCGCCACCGGCGAAGGCTCGCTCGCGGTGGAGCTCATCACCCCGGGCGTCACCTCGCCGGGGCACCCGCCCGAGGTCGAGGCGGAGATCCCGGGCATCCTCCGGGACAACCCCCACATGCGCTACGGCAACGCGTCGCAGCGCGGGTACATCCTCCTCGACGTCACCGCCGAGCGCCTCCAGGCCGAGTGGTTTCACCTGCCGCACGGCAGCGTCGAGCGGCGAGAGCGACGCCCCGCGGGCTTGAGCACCGGGTGGCTCACCCGCTCGGGCAGCGGCCATCTTACCCGGGCTGGTACTCCCAGCGCCCCCCGCGAGGGCGCTCCCGCCGCCGCCCCGTGGGAGCCCGCCTGACGGCGGCTCAGCGAGGAGCGGTCTCCTCCTCGCGCAGCCGGATGGGGCCGACGTTGGCGGGCTCGTAGGCGCGCAGGTGCAGCGAGCCGTAGAACTCGCGCAGGCGGTCCATGTCGGCGCGCACGTCGCCGCTCATCCACATGGGCGGGCCCATGCCGACGACGCGGCGACCGAAGTCGATGTAGCCAGGGACCACCGGGACCCGGGCGCCCAGGGCGATGTGATAGAAGCCCGAGCGCCAGTGCTCCGTGCGGGAGCGCGTCCCCTCCGGGGGAATGCCCAGCACGAACTCCTCGTGCCGGCCGAACTCCTCGATCATCTGCGCGACCACGCTGTGCGAGGTCGAGCGGTCGATGCCCACGGCACCCAAACCTCGGAGGGCGGCGCCGAGGGGTCCTCGGGTCCAGTCGTCCTTGATCATCCAGCGGGCCTTGAGCCCGAGGCGCGTGGCGAAGGCGATCATCAGCAGCCCGTCCCAGTTGCTGGTGTGCGGATAGCCCAGGCACACGTAGCGCTTCTCCCTGGGGAGGGTGCCGTCGAAGCGCCACCCCGCGAGCCGCAGCGCCGCGGCGGAGAGCCGCACCCGGTTGATGCCGTCAGCCATCGCGCACCACCAGCCCCGGCGGGAGCGTGATGCCCGCGTGGTGGATCGCCGTCCGGAAGTCGGCCTTGCTGAAGCTCCGGGTGTAGGCCTCGCGCACGTCCACCTTGCCGGCCTTCACCAGCTCGCAGAGGGCGTCGTGCTGGGTGATCATCCCGACCTGCCGCGAGGTCTGCATCACCCCGTAGAGCTGGAAGGTCTTGCCCTCGCGGATGAGGTTCGACACCGCGGGCGTCACCAGCAGCACCTCGTAGGCCGCCACGCGACCGCCGCCAGCGCGCTTGCAGAGCGTCTGCGAGATCACCCCCTTCAGCGAGTCGGCCAGCATCGCGCGAATCTGCGGCTGACGCTCGGCGGGAAACTGGTCGATCACCCGGTCGACGGTGCTCGGCGCCGTGCGCGTGTGAAGCGTGCCGAAGACCAGGTGCCCGGTCTCCGCCGTCTCGATGGCGATCGCGGTGGTCTCCAGGTCGCGCATCTCGCCCACCATCACCACGTCGGGGTCTTCGCGCAGCGCCGCGCGCAGGGCGTGCTTGAAGCCGTCGGTGTGCACCCCGACCTCGCGCTGGTTCACCAGGCAGCGCTTGTTCTTGTGCACGAACTCGATCGGGTCCTCGATGGTGATGATGTGGTCCTTGCGGGAGCTGTTGATGCGGTCGATGAGCGCCGCCAGCGTGGTGCTCTTGCCCGACCCGGTCGGGCCGGTGATCAGCACCAGCCCCTTGGGGAGGTCGCAGAGGTCGAGCACCGCGCGGGAGAGCCCGAGCTCCTCCGCCGACACGATGTCCACCGGGATGCGCCGGAGCACCGCCGAGGGGCCTCGCCGCTCGACCATCACGTTGCACCGGAAGCGCGCGACCCCGGGCACCTCGTGGGCGTAGTCGGCGTCGTTGCGGGCCGCGTACTCCTTGCGCGACGCGGGCCTCATCGTCGGAAGGATCAGCGCTCGGAGCGCGTCCGCGGACAGCGGCAGGTGGTCGCCCGGCAGGGGCTTGATCTCCCCGTGGAGCCGCATCAGCGGCGGCCGGCCCGTGGCGAGGTGCAGGTCGCTCGCGCCGAGCCGGGTCATCTGGCGCAGCAGCAGGTCGATGCCGCTGGTGTCGCCCTGGCGATCGTCCTCGAGCGAGGTGACCGCGGGCGCCGGGTCGAGCGAGCGGGGCGAGAAGGACACCCGATCGGCGGTGGGCTCCGGGGAGCGCGGCGCGACGCCCGGCGAGGACTCCCGAGGGCTCTCCGGGCGCATCGTGACCCGAGCCAGGTCGGGGCGGCTCAGCCTGGGCGACTCGGCGATGGGCACCCGCGCTGGATCGATGGACGCCGGGCGCGCGGGCTCGACGCGGGGCGGGCGATCGAGCGCGGGGATCGACGGGCGCGACGGCGACGGCACGCCGCGCAGCGAAGACGGAGGCATCGACGCGGCGGGGTGGGCGGAGGGAAACACCTCGTTCCTGCGCTGCGCCGCGGGGATCTGGTCGGCGGGAAGAGGCGAGAGCAGCAGCTTCCACGCGCCCGGCGTCGGGGTCACCTCCACGCTCACCGTCGGGGCCTCCGCGGGGTACTGGAACTTCGTCATCCTCGACGCCCTGATGTCGGCCAGGGCGCCGGGCGGCGCGCTCTCGTGCACGGCCGCCACCAGCAGCGCGTGGTCGACGGTCTGGGTGGAGGCCTTCTCGGCGCCGGAGGCGAGCCTCGCGACCACCGGGCCGTTGGAGGTCACCATCAGCGAGAGGGCCTCGAAGCGGAGCAGGTGCTGGATGTACTTGTCGATCTGCGCCATCGCCGTTGGTCTCTCTTCTACGCGTTCGGGATGGTGACGCCGGCGTTGTGCAAGAGCTGCCGGATCTTGGTCTTGTTGATGGCCTTGAGGTAGGCCTCGCGAGGCTCGACGAGGCCGCGCAGTACCAGCTCGACCAGCAAGTCGGCCATGGTGACCATGCCCAGGTGCTTGCTGGTCTGCATGGTTCCGGGGAGCTGGAAGGTCTTGCCCTCGCGGATGAGGTTGGACACCGCGGGCGTGCCGATGAGCACCTCGTAGGCGGCCACGCGCCCGCCGCCGACCTTGCGACAGAGGGTCTGCGCGATGACCCCCTTCAGCGAGTCGGAGAGCATCGCCCGGATCTGCGACTGCCGATCGGCGGGAAACTGGTCGATGATGCGGTCGACGGTGCTGGCCGCGGTGTTGGTGTGCAGCGTGCCGAAGACCAGGTGCCCGGTCTCGGCCGTCTCGATGGCGATCTCGATGGTCTCCAGGTCGCGCATCTCGCCCACCAGCACCACGTCGGGGTCTTCGCGCAGCGCCGCGCGCAGCGCCGCGCGGAAGTTGTCGGTGTGCACCCCGATCTCGCGCTGCCGCACGAGGCACCGCTTGTCGTTGTGGACGAACTCCACCGGGTCTTCGATGGTCACGATGTGGTCGTCGCGGGAGGCGTTGACCCGGTCGATGAGCGACGCCAGGGTGGTGCTCTTGCCCGACCCGGTAGGGCCGGTGACCAGCACCAGGCCGCGGTTGAGGTCGCAGAGCTCGAGCACCTGCACCGAGAGCCCCAGCCGGTCGGCGGGGATGATCTCGAAGGGGATGCGACGGAAGACCGCGCCGATGCCGTTGCGGTCCATGAAGAGGTTGACGCGGAAGCGCGAGACGCCGGGCATCTCGTGGGCGAAGTCGGTGTCGTGGCGGCGCTCGAACTCCTCGCGGTTGCGCTTCGGTACGATGGGCCAGAGCAGCGAGCGCAGCGCGTCTGGAGAGAGCGCCCCGGAGTCGTCCGCGCGCTGTATCTCCCCGTGCAGCCGCAGCATCGGGCTCAGCCCCGAGGTGAGGTGCAGGTCGCTCGCCCCTCGCTGCGACATCGCCCGGAGCATCGCCTCGATGGCCGCCTCTGCCCCCACCGGGATCGACGGGACGCCGCCCGCGGGCATCCCCTCGGGGAGCACCGCGGAGCGAGGCAGCCCCGGCGAGGCGCCGGGGATGAAGGTCACCTTCCACGATCCCTGAGAGGGCGCGACCTCCACGGTGACGGAGTTCATCGCCGTGCTCCCGTAGATGAAGCGCGTGGTCTTGCCGGTGCGCAGCTCCTGGAGGCACCCGGGCGGCGCGACCTCGGTGATCATCGAGGTGACGCTCGCGTGGTCGAGCACCTGGTTGGAGGTCTTCTCCCCCGCGGTGGTCTGCACGGAGACGGGCGCCCCCGACGCCACCACGAGCGCCTCGCCCGCGAAGCGAATCAGGTGACCCACCAGCTTGTCGATCTGTCGCATGCGACCGCTGCACCTCAAGCCCCGCGCCCGAACTGCCAGACGCCTCGGCGACGGATTTATAGCAATACCCGCGGCGACACCGCGAGGACGAACGCGATGGTCCGATGTGGCATGATGCTCCCCGAGCGATGGCCTACACCGTCAAGGAGCTGTTCTATACGCTGCAGGGCGAAGGGGCGCGGGCCGGGCGCGCCGCGGTGTTCGTGCGCTTCACCGGCTGCAACCTCTGGAACGGCCGGGAGGCCGACCGGGAGCGCGGTGCAGGCGGATGTGCGCGCTGGTGCGACACGGATTTCGTCGGCACCGACGGCGACGGCGGAGGGCGCTTCGCTACGGCCGAGGCGGTGGCCGGCGCGGCGGCGAGCGCGTGGGGCCCCGGGCGCGAGGCGCGCTACGTGGTGTGCACCGGCGGAGAGCCGCTGCTGCAGCTGGACGAGGCGCTGATCGAGGCCTTCCACCGGGAGGGCTTCGAGGTGGCCATCGAGACCAACGGGACGCTGCCGGTGCCGCCCGGGGTCGACTGGGTCTGCGTGAGCCCGAAGGCCGGATCGACCGTGGTGGTGCGCTCGGGGCATGAGCTGAAGCTGGTGATCCCCCAGGAGGGCGTGGACCCGGTGGACTTCGAGGGGTGGCCCTTCGAGCGCTTCTTCGTGCAGCCCTGCGACGGGCTGCTGCGCGCCGAGCACACGCGCCGCGCCATCGACTGGTGCCGCGCTCACCCGAAATGGCGGCTCTCGCTGCAGACCCACAAGCTCCTGGGCATCCCATGAGGCTTCGGGGCGCCGCCGTCCGGGCGTGCATGGTGGCGGGCGCCCTGCTCGCGGCCGCGTCGCTTCATGCATGCGCTCGCGGTCTCGTCGACGAGACCACGACGGACGTTCCCATCGCGGGGAGGTCGCCGAGGGTCGACCCCGAGCCGGTGCTCGACGGCGCGGTCGACGAGTGGGGCGACCCCATCAAGCCCACGCCGGACATCCCCGAGGCGCGCGTCGACGCGGCCGCGCCCCGCGACCTGGGGAGCACCCCGCGCGACGTCACGGTGGCCGTCGACACGGGCTCCTGCGGCGCCGCGGGGAGGCCCTGCTGCCCCGGCTCGACGTGCAACAACAACCTCCGCTGCGTAGGGTCCGTGTGCGCCGAGGCGAGCCCCTGCGGCGCCTGGAACCAGCCGTGCTGCGGCGTCTCCGCCTGCGGCCCGGGGCTCACCTGCGGCGGAGGTCACTGCGGCGCCACGGCCTCGTGCGGGGCGAGCGGCCAGCCGTGTTGCTCCGGCGCGTCGCAGTGCATCGCTCGCCAGCTCTGCACGAGCGGGACGTGCCGCCCCTGCGGCGCCGCGGGCCAGGCCTGCTGCACCAGCGTGACGCCCGCGTGCAACTCGGGACTGCGCTGCGCTGCGAGCTTCTGCACCCCGGGCTGAGGCTCCCTCTAGTACCGTTCTAAAGGGGACTTGAAGAGTTGAGACGGTCGCTCGCCCGGCCACGCGCGGGGCTGGTCGGGGGTCACTGACTCCGCGCGCCGTGAGAGAAGCACGCGGGGCCTACGCGCTCGGCATGCAGCGGCTCGCGAACGAGCGCCCTCGAGAGGTGCGTTGCACCGCAAGGTCGACCCGACCAGGGGATCAGCGTCGGGGAGGAATGATCAAGTGGATGGCAGCCGGGGCCGCCGAGGGGACGGGCGGCGCGGGCGCGGTCTGCGCGCTCCATGAGCACCAGCGTGTAGTGCCCCGTGACGGGCACCGAGCAGACGTACCGGTAGTTCGTTTGAAACCACTCGGATGAACTGAGCCAGGTCTCCACCGACCAGAGTGCGGGGATCGCCACGGCCGTCGGTCGACCGGGGACGAGCTTCGGCGGCGACTCCGACCGGATGACCACGACGTCCGGGCGCGCGGCCGCGAAGTGGGCGATGGGGAAGTGCTTGTCTCCATGACGACCCGGCGACCGGCCGATCACGGGGTCGACCAGGCCCGTGAGGTCGACGATTCGCCAGTTGGTGCGGTATCCGACCTCGCCGATGTCGACGAGGGCCGCGCTGGTCACCCGCGCGCACGAGTGCGTGGGTGAGGCGCATCAGCGGCACGACCCCGGTCTCGGTCACGACGAAGTGGGTGCGGGCCGTCTGGTGGTCCCGGAGGTTCCAGACGATCCACGGGGCGAGCACGAGGGCTGCGGCCACGCCGAGGGCCACGCGCGTGGGGCGACGCCGCGCGACGAGGACCCAGTCGAGGATCTCCCCGTCGGCGGCCAGCGCCACGAAGGGGATGCCCGGCACCAGCAGCCGGATCGATGGCATCCAGTCGCCGCCCTCCCACCACACCGCGAGCACCCACAGCATCCACAGGGCCAGGAAGAACCCGACCTGAGACCGCCTGTCGCGGCTGCGAAGCGACGCGAGCGAAGCCGCCGCGAGGCCGGCGGTGGCCGCGAGCGGTGGCCAGAGGTACTGCCATCCCGCCGAGCGGTCGGGGGCCTTCGCGTACAGCGTGTTGGGAACGATCGAACCGAAATAGCTGAGCTTCCAACCGAGGTACGGGAGGACGATGGCGCTCAGGATCGCGACACCGATCGCGAACTCCCTCCACGGTGCGCGCCGCAGCAGCGCCCGCGCGCAGAGCCACACGGCCCCGAAGACGCCCAGGAGCGCCGCCTCCGGGCGGGTCAGGAACGCGAGCCCGATGCAGACCGCGAAGCGCGCGGTACGCCGCTCGAGCAGCGCCGTCATGCCCAGCGTCGTCAGGAGGGTGAAGAGCATCGTCTCGAGACCGGTGACGGCGTACACGGCCGCGCCGGTCGCGGTCGCGACGAGGCCCGCCGCGATCGTTCCGCCCCAGGCTGCCCCCGGGGCGTCGAGACGCGAGAGCCGACCGCCCGTCGCGAAGACCGACGCCACGGTGCCGAGCCCGCAGACGACGCCAGCGATCGGGAAGGACAGCGTCGGGTCGACGCCCAGCCGGAGCGACAAGGCCGCGAGGAGCACCCAGGTGAAGTCGGTGTACCCCTCGACCCGCTCCCCGAGATTGAAGACCATCCCGTGCCCGGACGCCAGGTTGTGGCCGTAGCGCATCGTGATGAACGCGTCGTCGATGAACCAGCCGACGAACGACAGCGCGTGGAGCGCGAAGGCTGCGAGGAGCGCCAGGCCGGCGACCCTGCGTGACCGAATGGCGCCGCCGGGGCTCGCGGCGGGATCGGTCGGGGCAACCTGATCAACGCGCGCCGCCCTGGTCGGGTCGAGCTCCCCTGCGGTTCGGCCCGCCTCGCCGCCGTCCGCCCCGCATCCCGCACCGTCTCGCATTGGCGCGGACGATATTCTCCCGATCACCGCCTGTCACCGCTCGTCACGGCGACGCCGCGCATCGCCGACGCACCCGGCGCTGGATGGAGTTCACGCTCCCGCGGTGCTCTCTGCATGATCCTCGGAGGCCAAGCGCAATGGCCTGAGGGTAGGGGATGGCGTCGGGGCCTGGCTTTATGGCGCCCCCGGCTCGTCCGCGAGCGCAGCGCTCAGCTGAGCCCGAAGAGCTGCTCCCGCTTGAGCCACGGCGAGAGGCCCGCGTGCTCGATGTACGCCTCCAGGTGCTGGTGGCTCACCTCCGGGAGAAAGCCCCCGTCGGCCGATCGGATCTCCCCCCGGAAGCGCTCGGCCTGCGGATCGACCTGCTGGTAGTCGAGCGCGCTCGTCTCGCCCGCGACGACCTCTACGAGCCGCGCGAGCACCTCGGGCATCGCGATGGCCGGAGCGAAGATCGACGGGGCGTCGCGGAGCGAGTCGCGCGCCCATCCGAGGGTGACCAGGTCGCGTTCGTTGGCGACGCGATGCAGCCGGTCGCCGAGCGCCCGATCGACGCCCCGCGCGAAGGCTCCGTTGCCCGCCGTCGGTCCCGCGAAGGTGGTGCAGTGCACCGTGGCGAGGCGGTTCGGGTCCCACTGCTCGGGGCGGCCCTGCGTGTCGGAGAGCCAGCGGGCCACCGCCGTCGCGAGCGCGGCGCCCTTGCTGTGACCGGTCACCCAGACCTCCGTCGCCTCGCCGCCGTCGGTCACGTCCCGCAGGAAGCTCGCGAGGTCGATGCCCGACTGCGCGCTCGCTCGGAGCCGACTGCCGCCTTCGAGGAAGCGGTAAAGATCGAAGGTGACCCCGTTCTCGAGGCGACGCATGGCCTCGCCCACGCTCTCCTTGAGCGCCCCGTACTCCTGCGACGCCCGAGCGACGAGGACGGACTCGGCGCGCGCCGCCGTCGGCGAGAGGCGCGGGCGCCAGCGTCGCGATCAGCTCGCGCGCGGTGTCACGGAGCGTGACGAGTGCGGTGCCCGCGACGCCGCCGATCGGGTCGAGGAGCGCGTTGACGCCCGCCTTCACGATCGCCGAGAGGAAGCCGCGCGTACCCTCGGCGGCCTCGCCGCGCATGCCCTGCAGGATGGAGAGACCCAGGGAGGTGCTGAGGGACACCCGCTCGTCGGCGACGCCGTCGCCGGTGCGCCAGGGGATGTTCTGCGAGGTCCAGAGATCACCGAGGATCCAGTCGGGGACGGACACCGGGTTGGTGCCGCGGATCACGACGGCGTAGCGCGAGGGGTGCTCCTCGTCGCGGGCCACGAACATCGCCGCGTCGTCGAAGAGCCCGAAGGCATGACGGTACCAGCCGGGGCCCCAGGCGAGCGTCCAGCGGCCCTCCAGCGGGGTGAGCGTGGCGAGCGAGCGCGCGATGGGGCCGTCCCCCGGCGGATCGCTCGCGCCGTCGCCATGGGGCGACCAGATGCCCTGATACGCGGCCAGGGAGAGCGTGAGCATCTGCTGGGTGTCGGAGAAGGGCGGGAGCTTGGGCATGGCGGGGGTCGCGGCCTCGGTGGATGGCAGGATCGTTGGAGGATGCAGCTGGTTCGAGGCGGTCGAGGACCTACCGGCCCGGCGCGCTGCGGCGAGCATCGCGACCTTCTCTCGCGACTTGTTGTAGGCCTCGGTGGCCTCGGCTCCGTTTCCCCAGGAGCGTGATGCGCTTCTGGATGGGGACATAGTACGACGTGGCGCCCCACAGGACCTCGGGGAGGGGATGGGACCACCACAGGCGCGCCGTCCGGGTCGTCGGAGGCGGTGAGCACGCGCTCTCCGTCCGACGAGAACACCGCAGAGACCACCGAGTCCTCGTGGCCTCGAAGCACCACGGGCTCGCCCGTCCCGTCGGCCCGCCACCCCCGCGCCGTACTGTCGTCGGAGGCGGTGACGACGCGCGCGCCGTCCGGCGAAAACACCACGGAATGAAGCTGATGTTCGTGACCGCGAAGCACCACGGGCTCGCCCGTCCCGTCGGCCCGCCAGACCCGCGCCGTCGAGTCGCCAGACGCGGTGGCGACGTGCGCCCCGTCCGGCGAGAACGCCGCGGCGTTCAATGAGTTCTCGTGGCCCCGGAGGATCACCGGTTCGCCCTCGCCGTCTGCCCGCCACACGCGCGCCGTGGTGTCGTTGGAGGCGGTGACCACCTGCGTCCCGTCGGGCGAGAAGCGCGCCGAGGCCACCTCGGCCTCGTGGCCCCGCAGCACCACGGGTTCACCCGTCCCATCGGCCTGCCACACCCGCGCCGTGGTGTCGTTGGAGGCGGTGACCACCTGCGCCCCGTCGGCCGAGAACGCCGCGGAGAAGACCGGGCCCTCGTGGCCTCGCAGGATCACCGGTTCGCCCGCGCCGTCCGACCGCCACACGCGCGCCGTCCGGTCGTCGGACGCGGTGACCACGCGCCCTCCGTCCGGCGAGAACCCGACGGAGTTCACCGTGTCTTCGTGGCCCTGGAGCGCCACGGGGTCTCCCTCCCCGTCGGCCCGCCACACCCGCGCCGCCCTGTCACTGGAGGCGGTGACCACGAAGGCTCCGTCGGGAGAAAACCTCGCAGACTGCACCTCGACCTCCTCGCCCTGCAGGATCGCGGGCTCGCCCGTTCCGTCGGCCCGCCACACCCGCGCCGTGCCGTCATCGGACGCCGTGACGACGCGCGTCCCGTCCACCGAGAAGTCTGCCGAGCGCATCGGGTTCTCGTGGCCCCGCAGCACGACGGGCTCGACCATCCCATCGGCCCGCCACACCCGCGCGGTGTGATCGTCCGACGCGGTGATCACCCGAAGACCGTCAGGGAAAACGCCGCGGACCGTAGCTCGCTTCCGTGGCCCCGAGATCGATGGGCTCCGCCGTCCCGTCCGCGCTCCAGACGCGCGCCGTGGTGTCCAGGAGGCGGGTGACCACCCGCGCCCCGTCCGCAGAGAACGCCGCGGAGACCACCGGCAGCTCGTGCCCCTGGAGCACCACGGGATCGCCCGTACCGTCGGCATTCCACACCCGCGCCGTTCCGTCGTCCGAGGCGGTGACCAGACGCTCCCCGTCGGGCGAGAACGCCGCCGAGGCACAGCGGCGCCTCGTGGCCCAGCAGCACCACGGGCTCCCCCGTCCCGTCCGCCCGCCACACCCGCGCGGTCATGTCGATGGACACCGCGGCCACGAGCGTCCCGTCCGGCGAGAACACCGCGGACTCAACCGCATCGTCCTGACCTCGGAGCACCACGGGTTCACCCGCGCCGTCCGCCCGCCACACCCGCGCCGTGGC
>JADJAE010000015.1 GCA_016704445.1 Deltaproteobacteria bacterium | reverse complement strand
CGCCGGGTCGCTGCGTCGCGGCACGCTGGGCGCGGTGATCGCGGGCGCCCACCCGCGCATCCTCAATCGCCTCTCGACCTACGCGGCGCACCGACCGCGCCTCGCCGACGCACCTGCTCGTGCAGGAGGGGCTACCTCGCGAGCCTGACGTGCCCCCCTCGAGCACGACGGCGTCGCGGTGGGCCTGCTCTTCTTCAACACCCGCGCAGCAGACGTGGCCGCGCCGAGCACGCGGAGGTCGCGCGCTGCGTGGCGCCCATCGTCGCGCGGGTGCTCGCGACCTGCCGAGGCGCGGTCCGGGTCCATCGGCGGCGGAGATGACCGCCGCCCTCGCCGCGATCGGGGCGCCGCGCGCGCTGGGTCTCCGAGGAGGAGGCGCTCGTCGCGCGGGTGCTCGACCGGGTGCGCGACGGCGTGGTCGTCGACGACGTGCTCGACCGTGTGTACGAGCACTGCCACACGCTGCTCCCCTACGACCGCGTCGGCTACGCCGTCCTCGAGGGCGACCACGTCGCGCTGCGTTGGTCCCGCAGCGCGCTTCCGATGCGCCTGTCGCGGGCTTCGCACAGCGCCTCGCGGCGACCTCCCTCGGCGACATCATCGAGGCCGGCACGCCGCGCATCCTCAACGACCTGTCGGCCTACGCCGAGGGCCACCCGTACTCGCGCTCGGCGCAGCTCATCGTCGAGGAGGGGCTCCGCGCGAGCCTGACGTTCTTCCTGGGCACCGCGCAGTCGCCGCTGGGGTTCCTCTTCTTCTCCAGCCGCCGACCGGGGGCGTACGGCAACGACCACGTGGCCCGCGTGAGCTTACCACCGCGCCGCTGACCGCCGCGCTCGAGCGGGCGGTTCTCTTCGAGCAGCGATCGCCGACGCGCGCGAGGCCACGCTGCTCTTCGCCGACCTCGTGAACTTCACCGGGTGGTCGTCGTCGCTCACCCCCTTCGTGATGCTCCGCACCCTGCGCGAGCTCTTCGCGCGCATCCACGCGAGCGCCGAACACCGCGGAGTCGCCCGCATCCGGGTGATGGGCGACGGCTACATGGCCGCCGCGGGCGCCGCGGACGACGGGGCCGACCACGCCGAGCGGGCGGCCCTGCACGCGCTCGACATCCTCGACATCGTGGCCGCGACGCGCACCCCGGACGGACAGCCCATCGCCGTGCGCGTCGGGCTGCACACCGGCCCGGTGGTGGCCGGCGTCCTCGGCGGGGGCGACCTGCGGTACGACGTGTAAAATTTCGCGGTGAGCCTCGCGGCGCGGCTCGAGTCGCACGGCGCGCCGGGCCGCGTGCAGGTGAGCGACGAGACCGCGCGACACCTCGCGGGGCGCTTCGGCCTCGAGTCGCGAGGAGAGATCAACCTGAAGGGCATGGGCCCCACGCGCGCGTGGTGGCTCCACGCGCAGTCTGCCGCCGAGGTGAAACGATGATGCTCCCGACGATCGAGACCCACACCCTGTTCCGCCGCGCGGGGGTGTTGAGACGCTCACCGACGAGGAGGTCGACTCGTTCGCGCGGTTCCTCGTCGAGCGGCGCCTCGCGGCCGGCGAGGCGCTCTTCCGCGAGGGCGACCCCGGCGCCTCGCTCTTCGTGCTGCTCTACGGCGACGTGGCCGTGGAGGTGCGGGGCGCGGGCGGCGAGCGGATCGTCGTGGGGCGCCTCGTCATGCGACGTCATCGGCGAGCAGGCCTGCCTCGACCCGGCGCCCCGCTCCGCCACCGTCACCGCGACCTCCACCTCCGTCGCCGCCGAGCTCACCCGCGCCGAGCTCGATCGCATGTCCCGCGAGCTCCCGCGGGTCGCGTCGCTGCTGCTCGGCATGGTCATCCAGGGCCTGACCGAGCGCCTCCGCTCGGTCGACCGGCGCATCGAGTCCGAGCTCGAGAGCCTGGGCCGCGGAGGCGTCACGGCCCGCCGCCCGTCGGCCCGCCGCCGCCCCCGCTTACCGACTCCATGTGGCAGCGCCTGGCCTTCCGCTTCCGAGGTGCGCCGTGATCACCGTCGACGAGCTTCGCTGCACCGGTCGCCCGCGACCTTCTCTGACCACGAGCTCGAGCTGCTGCTGGGCCGTGTGCCAGCCGCGCACGTTCGCGCCCCGAGGCGCTGTGCCAGCAGACCCGCCCGGCAATCTCGTGCTTCATCATCGTCTCGGGCGTGGTCGACGTGGTGAAGGAGTCCCAGGGGCGCGAGCGCCTGCTCACGCGCCTTCCCGCGGGCGCCATCGCCGGCCAGCTCGCGCTCGTCGACCACGCGCCGCGCTCCGCGTCGCTCATCGCCAACACCGAGGTCACCGCGCTCGAGCTCACCCGCGACGTCTTCGACCGCCTGGTCCACTCCGAGAGCCCGCTGGGCTACCGCTTCCAGATGGAGATCGCGATCGCCACCGGGCGGCAGCTCCGCGACGCCGACCGTCGCCTGGTCGTCCCTCCTCGGGGCCCCGACGGGACGGCGACGCCCGGCTCCGCGCGCGAGGCCGAGCCCGCCCACCTGCGCGACTCGGTCGCCGACCTCGACGTGCCTGTGGAGCCGTTCGACATCGTCGAGATCAACCAGGCCGACCGCGTGGTCGACACCCTCCGGCCGCCGAAGGAGTAGCGCGGCCCGTCAGAGGCAGGTGCCCGCCGTGCCGCACGACCGGCCGCAGCAGCAGTCGGCGTTGGCCGCGCAGGTCGAGCTTACCGCGCGGCAGGCGCAGCGCCCCGACGTGCACGCCATCTGACCGCAGCACTGGTTGCTGTTGGTGCACGTCGCCGCGGATTCCAGGCAGCAGAGCAGGGTGGTGGGCGACGCGCGGTACGAGGTCCCCGCGCAGCAGGCGCCGCCGACGTCCCGGCTCATAGGGAAAGCAACGCGGCAACCTTGCTGGCATGGATCAGCTCCAGGTGACGGAACACCCAATGTGCGAAATTCGCGGGTTCCCAGGTCGTCGCGCGGAGCTCCCGGCGAGCTCAGTGGGGAGCTCAGTGACCGAATCCAACGCCCCAGGCCCCCCGCTGCACGCACCGCTGCCGTCGTCGGGCTGCACGCAGCACACAACGCCTTCTCCGCCCGGCTCCATGTCCCAGCCCATCAGGGACCGTCGCGCGAGCGGCGCATCCGTGGCACCTCGGTCGACACCCCCAGGTGTTCGAGGACGCGCACGATGCCCGCGCGCTCGGTGAGGGCCGCGATCATCTTCATCCGGCCGCCGCACGCTGGACACTTCAGCGCATCGACGCCCCACACGCGCCAGAGCAGTCGCGCCCACTCGATGCGCGAACTCGGCGTGGGCGTTCGCCCGGCCCTGTCCCCCTTCACCTCGACCTGCGGCCGCCTGGTGTTCACGCCATCGGACGAT
This sequence comes from Deltaproteobacteria bacterium, assembly GCA_016704445.1. Lineage (GTDB taxonomy): Bacteria > Myxococcota_A > Polyangia > Polyangiales > SCUS01. The sequence goes on along the minus strand of JADJAE010000015.1, from coordinate 178,078 downwards.
GTTGCTGGAGGCGCCGGCGGCTGCACTACGCAGGGACTCCACTCCTCCACAGGCGGCAGCGGAACCACCGCGACCCGCCAGGGCGAGTTGGGCGCGAGCACGCCGTGGTGGCGCACCAATGGGCTCCGAGGCGGAGGTATCAGCGCGCTCAAACGGGCGATGAACTCCATCGGCGTCATCACCCGGTGCGTCGCCCCCGCGCTGCGCGGCGACTTCACCCGATACGCGACGTTGCCATCGGGCAGCCTCGTCACCCGCCCGCTCGCCACCGCGGGTCGCGCCATGTACCGGCACAGCCGCTCCAGCGCAGCGCGGTCGTCGCCCGCGACGCACACGCCCGCGTGCAGGTTGAACCCGTCGACCTCCGCGACGAGACCGTGCGAGCGCATCCGCAACGGCGCCAACGCCCGCTCTTCCGCCGCGTCGTCGTGCGCTCCTTCGTCGTCGACTCGCGCGAAGGTCCCCCGACCGCCCGCGGCTCGGCGCAGGCCCTCCATGCCGTCGTCACTCACCTCGCAGCTCTCACTCGCCGCCCGCTGCACGCGCCTGCGCTCGATGACCTGCAAGCGCTCGATCACCCGCGCGATGACTGCACGGAGGTCGTCCCGCGTCGGCGCCGCGGTCGCCACGAACTCCGGCGCGCTCCCATCTTCGCGGCATCCGAACACCCCGTCTGCGACGAGCATGTGCAGGTGCGGGTTCAGATTCAACGAGCCCCCGAAGCGCTGCACGTAGGTCACCGCGGCCGCCTCCGACACGGCGCCGGGGATCCCGCCCGCAGCTCCGCGTAGCCACTCCCGCACCTCCTCGAAGAACACTCGCGACACCGCGTTGAGCAGCGTCGTATCGCGCGCTACCGGCATCCGCAGCTCCCATGGCAGCGAGAGCACCCACTGCCGGTATGGCACCACCGGCAGCACCCGATCGCACTGCCGCGCCGCCGTGTCGCTCATGCGCCTCCCGCCGCAGCTCGAACAAACCCCCCGGTGCTTGCACGAGAACGCCACCAGGCGGTCGTGACCACAGCCCGGACAGCGAGCGCGCATGAAGCCGCAGGCCAGAACCCCGCAGCGGAGGAAGGCCTCGAACTCCGCGACGACGTATCGAGGTAGCGAGCGTCCGCCCACCTGCATCTGCTCGGCGAAGGCCGAGAAGTGATCGCGCACGAGGGCGTGCACCACGCCGTCGCGCATGGGCTCACGGGCGCCCACGTGCGCATGTCCACCGCCGTCGGGCATCGATGGGATCGCGGGCAGAGCGAGCGGCGCGCCGTCGCAGTTCCGCCATGCCTGCGGACAATCCCAGGCCGTGTGGGGGTGGCGGCGGGTGGCGGCCGCCATGGCGGCGGTTCAGTGGCGAAGAGCACCCACGCAAAGCCGATCAACGTCGTCGGGGGGCGGCCGACCGCCCGCGGGACCCGCGACCTACGCTCGACTTCGACGACCCGCCCGATCACAACAATTGTGATCCCCGATCACAACAATTGTGATCCCGCCGGTACGTCTTCCTGGAGTCTGGAATACGACCGCGAGGCCGTCCGCGGGGACTTCGAATCCCAGTCATGGCCCCACGCATCGGCGCTCCCGCCGGAGGGCGGAGGGCTCCGTCGTGATACCGTCGGCGCATGACTGGCGCCGTGCGGAACGTTGCCCCGGCCACGCTCGCCGATCTGGCGGCGTTGCCCGCTCACCTGAAGGGCGAGCTCATCGAAGGGGTGCTGTATGCGATGACCCGGCCCCGCGGGCGCCACCAGAGCGTCGCGGGCGCCATCCAGGCGGACTACCAGCCGCCCTACCAGCGTGGGCGAGGCGGACCAGGCGGGTGGTGGATCCTGCCGGAGCCGGGGGTGGAGTTGCCAGGCGCGCCAGAGATCTCGCCCGACGTCGCGGGGTGGCGTCGCGAGCGACTGCCTGAGCTCCCGCTCGACGCGGCGATCACCGTGGTGCCCGACTGGGTGTGCGAGGTGCTCTCGCCGACGACACGCCGGTACAACCGGCTGGTCAAGAGCCCCTACTACGCGCGGGTGGGCGTGGCGTGGATGTGGCTCGTCGACCTCGAGGCGCTGGTGCTCACGGTCCACCGGCTGCAGGAGGGACAGTGGCTCGAAGTGGGAGTGTACAGCGAGGAGAAGGACGCCCGCATCGCGCCCTTCGCCGACGCGGCGGTGGACGTCGGCTCGTGGTGGCCCCCAGGGGCGTGACGCCCCCCCGGATGGGCGTCACCCCGGCGTGATGCGCCGGAGGTCGAGGCCGCCCGGGTACATGTACGAGGTGTACGGCGCGACGCCGTAGACCTTGAGCCCGATGCCCTGGCCGCCGGGGCTCTGCAGGTGGTGGTCGCCCGGCGCGATGGGCAGCGTGTACACGGTGAACCCGCCCACGTCGGAGGACGAACCCCGCAGCGCCTGGCCGTCCATCTCCAGGGCCCCGCCCGCGGTGGTCACCACGTTGATGAAGTTGGACACGTAGGTCGACGGCACGGTGAAATCATACGAGGTGCGGTATTGCTCCACCGGCACCTCCATGACCATCGCGGGGTCGCCCGCGAGCCGCCGGTCGTACCCTTGGCCGCTCATGAACTGCACCGGGAGGAGCGGTCCGGTGCCGCGCACCACGAAGTGCCGCGAGGTGCTGAGGTCGAGCACCTGCCCCGCCCCCAGGGTGACCCCGGCGTGCACCTCCGGAGGATCGAAGGTGAGCGTGTTGCCGTCGACGCGAGACACGATGCGCACCGGCGAGGCGGTGGTGGCGCCGCGGTCGCGCAGCGCCGAGACGACGTACTCCCGACCCCAGGTCTCGTTGGGCAGGAGCTGCTCCTCCAGGTGGTCGCAGGCGGGGTTGTCGAGGGGGACGTTGGTGCAGTCGTGGCCCACGAAGACCGCCACGCGCTCGCTCGCCTCGATGGTGGTCCCGGTGATGTCGCCTCGGCCCTCGCCCACGAGCTGGAGCACGTCGCCGGGGCTTAGCGTGAAGGTGCGGGTCTCCCCGGCGTTCATCGCAGGGACGCCGGCTCCGGGGCGGAGGGCGGAGGCGGCGCGCACGGTGACCGAGGTGCTCTCTCCGGTGACCGCGACCACCGAGGCGAAGCCGCCGAAGTAGTAGGTCATCGGGTTCTCCCCGCCGGGCGAGTGGGGGAAGTTGGGCCAGGTGACGACCGTGTAGCGCTGCGTGAGCACGCCCTGCGGCAGCAGCAGCGAGGCGTCGTTGGTGTACGAGAAGACGCCGTTGCGGGAGAAGGTCAGCGGGTTGAACTGGTAGGCCGTGATGGGGCCGTTGGCGTGCACGTGGTACGCGCCGCCGCGGCGGAGGGTGGAGACGGCGGCGTTCCAGGGGATGCAGGCCTCGCCGATCTGGACGCAGCTCGGGTTGAGCTGAACGAGGTCGACCACCCACGGGAGGATCACCGTCTCCACCGCGCCGGGGGCCATCTCCACGGTGCGAGGCGCGTCGAGCGAGCCTCCGGTGATGGTCGCGCGCACGGGGTAGGCTTGCGGGTTGGTGAGCACCACCGCGTACTGGAAGGCCGGGTTGAGCCCCGCGTTGGGCGTCACCGTCGGCCAGTAGTCGCAGCCGAGGTACGAGTTGCCCAGGGCGCTGTCCGAGCAGCGGTCGACGCACGCCCCGGCGTTGCACGTCTGGCCCTCGGCGTCGCAGAGCGTGCCTTCGGTGTAGCCCGATCCGTCGGCGAGGCAGCTCTGCGCCCGCCTCGGCATCGACGGGTCGCAGCGCGATGATCCAGGGTTGCAGGCGAGGCAGCCTCGGCCCTGCACGCAGAGCGGCGTCGGGGCGGCGCAGGCGCGGCGGTCGATCACGTTGCCCTCGGCGTCGCAGGCGTACTGCGTGTCGCCCTGGCAGTAGATCACCCCGGCGGCGCAGCGCGATGGGGCGTCCGGGGGAGGGGCGTCGATGCGGCCCTCCACGTCGGCGCGGACGCCGGCGTCGGCGCGGAGCAGGGGGCGGGGCTCGTCCGCGCAACCCCAGCAGAGCGCCGCGCACGCGAAGGGGAAGCACAGGGGGCGGAGGGTCATCGCGGCGGCGATGCTATCGCTCAGATGCGCTCGACGGAGAGGACCCCCTTCACCTTCTGGAGGGCGCGCATCACGCCCTTGAGCGAGCCGAGGTCGGTGATGGTGAAGGTGAAGAGGTTGACCGCGCGCTCCTCCTCGGCGGCGCGGCAGTTGGCCTCCTCGATGTTGACGCCGCACTTGGAGAAGGTGTTGCCCACCTCCGCGAGGAGCCCCGGGCGGTTGGCCGTGATGACCCGCAGGCACACCGGCCGGGCCATCTTCGCCCCCTCGTCCCAGCTCACCGCGACGCGGCGCTCGGGGTCGATGTCGAGGCCCTTGGTGCAGGTGCGGCGGTGCACCGAGATGCCCCGGCCGCGGCTGATGTACCCGACGATCTGGTCGCCTGGCAGCGGCGAACAGCACTTGGCGAAGCGCACCAGGATGTTGTTCTCGCCGTCGACCAGGATGCCGTTGGAGTCGCGCCCGGTGACCTTGCGCATCACGCGCTCCATGGTCCCCTGCTTGATGTCCGACGGCGCCTTGCTCTCCGGCGGAACCAGGCTGCGCACCACCGCGTCGGCGCTGTACCGCCCGTAGCCCACCTGGATGATCAGCTCGTCGACGCTCTGCAGCTTCGCGTCCTCCAGGGCCCTCCCGAGGGCGTTGGTCTTGAGCACCTTGGCGAAGCTCAGCCCCGCGGAGTGCAGCGCCCGCTCCAGCAGGTCGCGCCCCAGCTTCAGCGCCGACTCGCGCTGCTCGTTGCGCAGGTAGCTGCGGATCTTGCTGCGCGCCCGCGAGGTGACCGTGAACTCCAGCCAGTCCTTGTTGGGGTGGCGGTTGGGGTCGGTGAGGATCTCCACCACGTCGCCCGACCGGAGCTGGTAGCGCAGCGGGACGATCTGCCCGTTGACCCGGGCGCCGGTGCACTTGTTGCCGACGTTGGAGTGCACCGCGAAGGCGAAGTCGACGGGCGTCGCGGTGCGCGGAAACACCTTGATCTCCCCGCGCGGCGTGAAGACGTAGACCTCGTCCTGGAAGAGGTCGACCTTCACGCTCTCGAGAAACTCCTGCGGGTCCTTGAGCTCCTGCTGCCACTCCATGAGCTGGCGCAGCCAGTGGAAGCGCTGGGCGTCCTTGTGGTCGATGGCGTGGCCCGCGACGTTCTTCGGGCGCTCCTTGTACTTCCAGTGCGCGGCGATGCCCTGCTCGGCGATGCGGTGCATGTCGCGCGTGCGCAGCTGCACCTCCATGCGCTCGCGGTCGGGGCCCAGCACCGTGGTGTGCAGCGACTGGTACCCGTTGGGCTTGGGGAGCGCGATGTAGTCCTTGAAGCGCCCGGGGATGGGGGTGAACAGCGAGTGCACCACGCCCAGCACCGCGTAGCAGTCGGCCGCGGACTCCACCACCGCCCGAAACGCGATGACGTCCCACACCTGCTCGAACTCGCTCTTGGACTGCTGCATCTTCCGCCAGATCGAGTACAGGTGCTTCACGCGCCCGCTCACCTCCGCGGCGAAGCCCGCCTCGGCGAAGCGCTCGGAGAGCAGGGCCTGCGTGCGGTGGATGTACCCGTCGCGCTGCTGCACCAGCGCCGCGACCTTGCCCGAGACCAGCTTGTAGCCGTCGGGGTTGGTGTGCTTGAAGCCCAGGTCTTCGAGCTCGGACTTCATCCACGCGATGCCCAGCCGGTTGGCGAGCGGGGCGTAGATGTCGAGGGTCTCCCTCGCGATGCGCTCCTGCGCCTCGGGCTTCATGTGCTCGAGCGTGCGCATGTTGTCGAGGCGGTCGGCGAGCTTGACCAGCAGCACGCGGATGTCGCTCGCCATGTGCAGCAGCATCTTGCGGAAGTTCTCCGCCTGCGCGTCTTCCTTCGAGGTGAAGTTGAACTTCGACAGCTTGGTGACGCCGTCGACGAGGAAGGTCACCTCCTCGCCGAACTCCTTGCGCACGTCGTCGAGGGTGGCCTTGGTGTCCTCGACGGTGTCGTGCAGCAGCGCCGCGCAGAGCGAGGCGGAGTCGAGGCGCAGCTCGGTGATGATCTTCGCGACCGCGATGGGGTGGGTGAAGTAAGCCTCGCCCGATTTGCGCTTCTGCCCCTCGTGGTGGCGCTCTCCGAACTCGAACGCCCTCCGCAGCAGTCCGACGTCGGCCTCGGGGTGGTAACGGGTGACCTGTCCGACAAGCTCTCCAAGCGAATCCATGGAGGGTCACTATGCCCGCGCTCCCTGAAAGGGCAACGAAGCTACGAGCCCGCGAGGCTTGACAAGCAGTGCCCAAACGGAAGACCCCTCCCGCCCATGATCGACCTCCCGGGGCTGCTGGAGCGCACGAGCCGCACCTTCGCGCTCTCGATCCCCCGGCTGCCCGAGCCGACCCGCCTCGCGGTCACGCTCGCCTACCTGCTCTTCCGCCTGGCCGACACCTTCGAGGACGCCGCGGTCTGGCCCCGAGCCCGCCGCGCCGAGGCCCTCACCGACCTGCTCACCCTGCTGGCCGACCCGGCAGTCGCTCCCCCCGCCCTCGCGGTCGAACTGGGCCGCCGCTGGACCGACGGACGCCCCACCGAGCACGACGGCTACCTCGACCTGGTGGCGGCCACCCCGGCGCTGCTCGACGCCCTCGGTGAGCTGTCCCCCTCGTCGAGGAGCATCGTGCTCCTCCACGCGAGGCGCACCGCCGAGGGGATGCGGGGCTTCGTCGACCGCAGCGACGAGGGGGGATCGCTCCGGCTCGCGACCCTGCGCGACCTCAGGGAGTACTGCTACGTGGTCGCCGGGATCGTGGGGGAGATGCTCACCGACCTCTTCATCGACGACGCGCCCTCGCTCCGGGCCCCAGGCGTGGAGAGCTCCCTGCGAGGCAGCGCCCGCTCCTTCGGCGAGGCCCTGCAGCTCGTGAACATCCTCAAGGACGCCGACGACGACGCCCGCGACGGCCGGGCCTACCTGCCGCCGGACACCGACCGCGCCGCCGTTCTCTCGCTCGCCCGCTCCGACCTCGCGGCCGCGATCCGCTACGTGCTCACCCTCCAGGGGGCGGGCGCTCCGAGGGGCTTCGTGGAGTTCACCGCGCTGCCGGTGCTGCTGGCGAGGGAGACGCTCGACCTGCTGGAGCGAGAGGGCCCCGGGGCGAAGCTCCCCCGAGAGCGGGTGATGGCCCTCGCGGCGGGGCTCGACCGTCGCCTCGACGCGGGCGAAGCCGCGCTGGAGCCGTCATGAGCAACGAGCGGAGGCACCGGTCGCACGGCACGGGGCTCTTCGAGCCGTCGCAGTTTCGCGCGCTGGGCGAGGGGTGCGTCTTCGAGCCCGGGGTGATGGTCTTCCACCCGGAGAACATCTCCCTCGGGCGCAACGTGTACGTCGGCCACCAGGCGATCTTGAAGGGCTACTACCGCAACGAGATGGTCATCGGCGAGCAGACCTGGATCGGCCAGCAGTGCTTCTTCCACAGCGCCGGGGGCCTGACCATCGGGGCGAGGGTGGGCATCGGACCGGGGGTGAAGATCATCACCTCGGTGCACGCCGAGGCGGGCAGGGAGGTGCCGGTGCTCTTCTCGCCGGTGGAGATGGCCGCGGTGGTGATCGAAGACGACAGCGACCTCGGGGTGAACAGCGTGATCCTGCCGGGCGTGCGCGTCGGGCGGGGCGCGGTGGTGGGCGCCGGGGCGGTGGTGACCGAGGACGTGCCGGACTACGCCGTGGTGGCGGGCGTCCCGGCGAGGGTGCTGAGGATGAGGCCGTGAGGGTCGAAGGCTTCTCGGTGGTGGTGTTCGCCTTCCACGAGGCGGAGAACGTGCCGACGGTGCTGCGGGAGATCCACTCCTGGCTGCGGGCGAAGGGCGCGCAGCACGAGCTGATCTTCGTGGACGACGGGAGCACCGACGGCACCCTGGCGGCGGCGCGCGAGGTGCTGGCCGGCGACCCCCACGCGACGGCCTTCTCGCTCGGCGCCAACCGCGGCATCGGCGGGGCCCTCAAGGCCGGGGTGGCCTCGGCCACGCAGCCGTGGGTGACCTTCCTCCCCTGCGACGGGCAGATTCCCCCGGAGGAGCTCGACGTGCTGCTGGCCGAGGCCGAGCGCTCGGACGCCGACGTGGTGTTCTCGGTCTACCGCGACCGCGACGACGGATTACTCCGAAAGGTATTCTCCGCGGGGGTGCGAGGGATGATCCGCGCGGTGCACGGGGTGACCATGCGCTCGGACGGGCCGTACCTCTTCCGCCGCGAGCTCTTCAGCGCGAGGGAGCTGGTGCCCGACACCTTCTTCCTGAACTTCGAGTTTCCCATTCGAGCGATGCAGCGGCGGGTGCGCTCGTCGGTGGTGACCATCGAGTGCGTCCCGAGGCGGGCGGGCCAGAGCAAGAGCGCCGGGTGGCGCACCGTCTACCGGGTGGGCCGCGACCTGCTCGACCTCAAGCGACGGCAGCTCCGGGGGCGCTGACCCGGCGCCTTGGGTCGACCGGGCGTGCACCGCGGTTGACACCCCTGCCCGCGAACGCCCTCCCACACGCCCCCCCCGCGAAGGGTGCTACAAAGCGGGGTAACGCATGGCTTCGGCCGCTGGCCCGCCCCGTGCGTCGCGCTCGCGGAGAGGATGACCCAACACCCATGAAGACCTTTCCCCAACCGATGATCCTGGCAGGGGCCCTGGCGCTGCTCTCGGGCTGCGCGAGCGACGTGCTCAACGTGCAGGGCTCCGCGGTGGTGACCACGCAGATCGCCGGCCAGACCCCCACCCGCATGGGCTTCGACTTCGCCCGCGTCACGGCGCTGGAGGCGGGCTCCGGGTTCACCGGGAGCTGCACCCGCGTGGCCAACCGCTGGGAGGTGCAGATCGCCCGGGAGAGCCCCGGCGCGGCGGAGTTCAAGCGCTTCACCCTGAGCATCCCGGTGCCGACGGGGCCTCACCCGGGAGAACCCCACCGCGAACTTCGTCGTGGGCGACTCGACCTTCAGCGCCACCGGCACCTGCGTCGACACCACCACCACCGTCAGCGACGGGCTCCACGTGGTCACCCGCTGCACGGGCATGCGCGCCACCGGCGACAGCCGGGTCGTCGACGCCGACGTGAACCTCGTGCTCACCCACTGCGCCCTGGATTGATCCCCGCGGGCCTTCGCGCTCGGCGCCGTGCCCGCGGCGCTCTGGTTCACCCTCCACGCCGCGCCCTCCGTCGCCTACCGCGACGCCGGGGAGCTCACCGCCGCCTCCTTCCTGCTCGATGTCGCGCACCCGACGGGCTTCCCCGTGGACGTGCTGCTGGTGCGCCTCGCGATGCTCGTCCCCATCGGCGACGTCGCCTTCCGCGCCAACCTCGCCGTCGGGGCGCTCATGGCCCTGGCCTGCGGGTGCGCCTCGGAGCTCGCTCACCGGCTCGTCGCGGGCTCCCGTCCCTGACGCCGCCTCGCGCTCTCGGCCCTCGCGCCCGCGGCGGCGCTGATGGCCTCCTCGACGGTGCTTCGCGCGGCCACGGCGATGGAGGTCTACGCCGGGTCGCTGCTGCTCACCCTCGCGGCCCTCACGCTTACCGAGGGGGGTATGGCCCTCCCGCTGCGCCGCCGCCTCGCCGGGCTGGCGCTCGGGCTCTCGCTCGCCATGCACGTCACCGCGAGGCCCGCGGCGCTGCTGGCGGTGGCGCTCACGGCCTGGCCCTCGTGGAGGGGAAGCCCCTGGACGGCGCGCGCCCGCTCCCTCGCCCCGGTCGCGGCGCTGGCGCTCGTCGGGGCGCTGGTCGTGGCCTACCTCCCGCTGGCCTCTCGGAGGGATGGACCCATCGACTGGGGCGATCCCGCAGACCCTCGGGGGGCTGCGTCGACCACCTCAGGCGCGCACGATCCGCTAGGCCTACCTCCATCGCATCCTGGTGCCGTGGCGCTTCACGGAGGACCTCGCCACCGCCGCGCGCACCCTCGTCGAGGACCTCGGCGCGCCCTTCGTGCTGCTGGCCGTCGCGGGCATGCTCGTGGCGGCGCGTCGGCGCGCGGCGTGGCCGGTGCTCGCGGCCACGCTCGTCGATCTCGTCTACGCCGTCACGGTCAACCCCATGGGAACACCCGACCGGCAGACCCTCTTCGTCACCGAGGCCGGGATGGCCGTGCTGTGCGCGCTGGCGCTGGGGGCGCTGGTCGAGCGCCTCGGGCCGCGCTGGTCGACGGGCTCCACGGCGCTGGCGGCGGCGCCGGGGAGAGGCCGACCGGGGAGGGGCTCCGATCGAGGCCGGGCGGCTGCGGTGGCTGCTGGAGCGCGCGGGGGGGAGGGCGCGCTGGGAGGGCGACGGGCGGAGGGTGCCGTGGCTGCCGCTCTCGCCTGGAGAGACGCCGGTGCTGGCGCGCGTGGGGACGACGACGGAGGCGGACGCGACGGTCGATCGCGAGGCGCCGAGGTGGCTGCTGCCGAGGATCGCGGGCGAAGGCGTAGGGGCGCGGCGCATCGGGGCGATGGTGCTCTTCGCCGCCGGGGTGAGAGAGGCGACCGTGGCCGTGGACCGCGGCGCTCCTCTCTGGCGCGCGGCGCTCGCGGTGTGGCCCGAGCACGCCGCTTCGTGGAGCAACCTGGGCCTCGCGGAGGCCCGCGCTGGAAACCTCTCCTCCGCGGTCGCTGATGACCCGGCGCTCGCTCGACCTGCAGCCCGACCGACCGCGGGCCTGGCGCAACCTCGCGGAGTACCTCGCCGCGAGCGGCGACCGGGCGGGCGCAGCCGAGGCTCGCCGCGAGGCCGCGCGCCGCTGACAGGGATGTTGGCGATCGCGAGGCGGCGGGATGTACCCTCCGAGGGTGTGAAGATCCGACGTAGCTTCCGGGCGACCCTGGCCGTGATCATGGCCTCGCTCACGGCCTGCAGCGACGGGCCGCAGCCCGCGACGGACGCCGGGGAGGACGCTCCTCCTCTCGCCGACGCGGGCACCGACGTGGGCATCGACGTGGGCACCGACGTGGGTCTCGACGCGGGCACCGACGTGGGTCTCGACGCGGGCACCGACGTGGGTCCGGTGGGCGACCTCGCGGGCGACGAAGGGGCGGCGCCGGACGCCGACGACTGCTCCGACGGAGGGCTGCGCGTCGACGGCGGCGGGTGCCTCCGCTGCGCCCCAGGGGAGCGGGCGTGCGGCGGCCGCTGCTCGGGAGCGTCGGACCCTTCCACCGGCTGCGGCGCCGCGAGCTGCGAGCCCTGCGCGTACCCCAACGCGATGGCGACCTGCGTGGCGGGCGCGTGCGCTCCGGGGCGCTGCCTCGACGGCTTCGCGGAGTGCGACCTCGACGCGCGCAACGGGTGCGAGGTCTCCACCCGCACCGACCGGGACCACTGCGGCGCCTGCGGCAACCGCTGCTCGCTGCCCAACGCAGCGGCCGGGTGCTCCGACGGCACCTGCGCGGTGGGCACCTGCAACCCGGGCTACGGCGACTGCGACGGCAGCGCCACCAACGGCTGCGAGACCAGCGTGCAGGGCGACCTCGCCCACTGCGGAGCGTGCGGGCAGCGGTGCGCCCCGGCCCACGCGACGGGGCGGTGCTCGGCGGGGGCGTGCGGGGTGGCGGCCTGCGAGGCGGGCTACGCCGACTGCGACGGTAGCGCCGCCAACGGCTGCGAGGTGGACGTCCGCGTCGACGCGATGAGCTGCGGGCGCTGCGGGGCGAGGTGCGCGCCGGCGCACGCGACGGGCTCGTGCTCGGCGGGGGCGTGCTCGGTGGTGGCCTGCGATCCGGGCTACGGCGACTGCGACGGCGACGCGGCCAACGGCTGCGAGGTCGACCTCCGCACGAGCGCCGCCCACTGCGGAACCTGCGTGGCCCGCTGCGCCTGGCCCAACGCCGCGGGGCAGTGCCGCGATGGGGTCTGCGCGCGCGGCGCCTGCGACCCGGGCTTCGCCGACTGCGACGGCGACACGGCCAACGGGTGCGAGGTGGAGACCGCGAGCAACCCGTCGAGCTGCGGGACCTGCGGGCGGGTGTGCGACCGGCTCAACGCCACGGCGCAGTGCTCCGCCGGGGTGTGCCGCATCGGGCGCTGCGACGCGGGCTCGGCGGACTGCGACGGCCGCGATGACAACGGCTGCGAGGTCAACACCAACCTGACGCTCTCGAGCTGCGGGGCGTGCGGGCGGGTGTGCGCCCCGGCGCACGCGACGCCGGTCTGCGAGGAGGGGCGCTGCGCGGTCGCGTCGTGCGCTCCGTCGTACGCCAACTGCAACGAGTCGCCCGACGACGGATGCGAGGTCGACACCCGGAGCGACGTCGCCCACTGCGGCGGCTGCGGCAACGGGTGCAGGTTTCCGAGGGCGACGACGCGGTGCACCAGCGGCCAGTGCCGCATCGCGACCTGCGAGGCGCGCTATGGCGACTGCAACGGCGACGAGGGCGACGGGTGCGAGACCGCGCTCTCGGCGGACCCGGACAACTGCGGGGTGTGCGGGGTGTTCTGCACCGAGGTGTGCCGGGCGAGCGTGTGCGAGCCGTGCAGCGTTGCGAGCGAGGGGGCGGCGTGCCGCGGCGGATCGATCTGCCGCTGCGTGGGCGCCCTGTGCGCGTGCAGGGACTGAGGGCGTCGACGGGGGACAGAAGCCACCTCGCGGATTGACAAGGGTCGGCCCGACTTCCTATAGGGATCTCCCGTGCACCCGAGAGGTGCGCGGCGGCCTCATCGCCATCGCGCACCCCAACGGCGATTTCCGCCCCTGCGCGACGCGAATGTACCGGCTCCAGACTGCCCTTCCACCGCCACCGGGCGCGGCGGGTAAGTGGACTTCGGTGCATTCTGGAGCGAAGGGGTCAGGCGTTGAGTCCCAGGTTTGTAGTCCGGAGGCGAACGATCCGATGAGCGCCAAGCGTACGAAGTTCATCTTCACCACCGGCGGCGTGGTGTCTTCCATCGGCAAGGGCCTCGCGTCGGCGTCCATCGGGGCGCTGCTCGAGGCGCGCGGGCTGCGCGTCACCTTCGTCAAGCTCGACCCGTACATCAACGTCGACCCCGGCACGATGTCGCCCTACCAGCACGGCGAGGTCTACGTGACCGACGACGGCGCCGAGACCGACCTCGACCTCGGGCACTACGAGCGCTTCACCAACGCGCGGCTCACCCGCGCCAACAACCTCACCACCGGAAAGATCTACCAGGCGGTCATCTCCAAGGAGCGCCGCGGCGAGTACCTCGGCGCGACGGTGCAGGTGATCCCGCACATCACCGACGAGATCAAGGCGCGCGTGCGCGAGGCCACCGACGGCGCCGACGTGGCCATCGTCGAGATCGGCGGCACCGTCGGCGACATCGAGTCGCTGCCCTTCCTCGAGGCCGTGCGCCAGCTCAAGCTGGAGGCGGGCGCCAACAACGCCGTGAGCGTGCACGTCACGCTGGTCCCTTGGATCGGCGCCGCCGGGGAGCTGAAGACCAAGCCCACGCAGCACTCGGTGAAGGAGATGCGCGAGATCGGCATCCAGCCCGACGTGCTGCTCTGCCGCACCGACCGGCCGCTGTCGCCCTCCATCAAGGAGAAGATCTCGCTCTTCTCCAACGTCCCGACGGACTTCGTCATCTCCGCCCTCGACGTGAGCTGCCTCTACGAGCTCCCCGCGGCGCTGCACGCCGAGCGCCTCGACGACCTGCTCTGCGAGCGGCTCAACATCTGGTCGCGGCTGCCGGACATGGCCCCGTGGCAGCGCGTGGTCGAGCGCTTCACGCGGCCCACCCGGGCACCGTGCGCATCGCCGTGGTGGGCAAGTACGTGCACCTGCGCGACTCGTACAAGAGCCTCAACGAGGCGCTCATCCACGCGGGCATCGCCAACGACTGCCGCGTCGACCTCGACTTCGTCGACAGCGAGGCGCTGGAGTCCGGCCCCGAGGAGGTCTCCCGTGCGCTCGACCACTGCGACGCCATCCTGGTGCCGGGCGGCTTCGGCGAGCGCGGCGTCGAGGGAAAGATCAGCGCCATCCGATACGCGCGCGAGAAGGGCATCCCCTTCTTCGGCATCTGCCTCGGGATGCAGCTCGCGGTGGTGGAGTTCGCCCGTCACGTGGCGGGCATCGCGCGGGCCAACAGCGCCGAGTTCGACCCGCAGGCGCCCTCGGTCATCGACCTGATGCCCGAGCAGCGCGGGGTGCGCGACAAGGGCGCCACGATGCGCCTCGGCGCCTACGCCTGCGTGCTCACGCCGGGCTCGGTGGCCGCCGAGGCCTACGGCGCGACGGAGATCTCCGAGCGCCACCGGCACCGCTACGAGTTCAACAACGACTACCGCGACGTGCTCACCGCCAAGGGCCTCGTGCTCTCGGGCACCTCGCCCGACAAGAAGCTCGTGGAGATGATCGAGCTCGGCGGGCACCCGTACTTCGTGGGCTGCCAGTTTCACCCCGAGCTGAAGTCGCGGCCGATGGCGCCGCACCCGCTCTTCGTGCGCTTCGTGCGCGCGGGGCTCGAGCGGGCCACCAGCGTCGCCGCGAAGCCGCGCGACGAGCGGCCCTCCGCCTCGCCCGCCAGCGTCGTGCACTGAACCCTCGACGCCCCTTCAGGGCGTCCGCCACTCCACGGCCGTACCCACCATCCTCACCCGGCCTCCGCGGAGGGGCCGGGCCGTGGCGTCGATCACCGCGTCGGCGTTGGCCTCGCAGGCGGCGCGCTGCATCGCGCTGCGGCACTGCTCGGGGTGCGCGTCGCTGCACTCCGCGGTGAGCACGGCGATGGCCTCGCGGGGCGTCTCGGGGCCGCGGTCGGTGAAGACCGTCGGGTCGACGCAGGGCGCGGCGCGCGGGCTGCGGCGCGCGTTGATCATGTGGAAGTGGTGGCTGGGGCCGCTCGAGCAGCCGAGGGCCGCGGCGAGCGCGAGGAGGATCAACGGTCGCATAGGCGGCGCAGGATGCTGGATGCACCCCGCGAGCGTCTAGCGTCCGCGGTGGCGGCGTCGGGGCTCGACGGGCGTCGGCAGAGGCGGAGGGGGCGGGTCGACGGGGACGGCCGTCGGGGGCAGCGGGGGCTCGACCGGCGAGTGCACGCAGCGGAAGCCGAGGGTGGCCAGGCGGAAGGAGGGGTTGGCCGGGACGCGCGCGGTGGTGCGCAGGGCGGCGGCGGTGCCGGAGTACCAGTGGCCGCCGCGGGCCACGCGGTCGGCGCCCGAGGGCGCGCCGGTCGGGTCGGTGGCCGGGGCGGCGGTGTAGAGGCCGAACCAGTCGCCGGTCCACTCCATCACGTTGCCGGCCATGTCGAGGACGCCGTACTGCGAGGCGCCCGGGGTGAAGGCTCCCACCGGGGCGGTGGCGGCCTGGGAGTCGCTGCCCGGGAAGGACGCCGCGGGGCGGGAGAGGTTGTGGCGGGTGATGAGCGCGAGGCAGTCGGCGTCGCAGGCGTTGACGCGCTCGAGCGAGGGGGCGGCCTCGCCCCACGGGAAGGTGCGGGTCTCGGCCCCGCGCGCGGCGAACTCCCACTCGGCCTCGGTGGGCAGGCGGCCGCCGCGGGAGCGGCAGTAGGCGTTGGCCTGCGTCCAGTCGACGCAGTTCATCGGGTGGTCGGCGCGGTCGGCGCGGCTGCCGTTGCAGAGCTGGTTCCAGGAGGGGAGCTGGGGGGCGGGGATGGCGGGGAAGTTCACCGTCGAGGAGGTGGTGCACTGGCCCGAGGCGGCGCACTCCTGGTAGCGGTGGGCGCTCACCTCCGTGCGGTCGATGCAGTAGGGCGCGAGCGTCACGCGGTGCGCGGGCGTCTCGTTGCGGTCGCCCGTCTGGCCGGCGGCGGCGCCCATGTTGAAGACGGCGTTCTCGATGAGCACCATGCCCTCCGGGCAGCGCGAGGCGGGCGCCGGCGGGGGCGTCGGGAGGGCGACCGGCGGGGGCGCGACGGCCTGGCGGCAGGCGTCCGCGCTGTCGACGCACAGGCAGCGGGTGCGGGCGGGGACCCACTCCTCGATGCCGGGGCAGCAGTGGCCGTCGGAGTCGTGCTCGCCCGCGGCGCAGGTGACGGGCGTCGGGCGGCGGCGGTGCTGCGCGTGGCTGGAGGCGCCGAGCAGGGTGACCGCGCCGAGCAGCGTGAAGAGCGAAGAGCGATGTAACGAAGGAACGAACCGCATGCTGAAGCTCCGTGAGTGAATTAGGGCCGCGGGGTTCAACCTCACTCCTGCGTCCGGTGCAAGGGCCGCCGTGGACGGCGTTGACACTCCCCGTCCGGGCGGTGCTTGATGCGCCCGCAATGCAGGCCATTCGATCTTTGACGTTGTTGCTGTCCGCGCTCGGTCTCGCCGGTGTGCTCGGGTGTTCTTCCAACGGGCCGACCGCCCCCACCGACGCGGGGGTGCCCGACACCGGGGAAGACGCCGGGGACGTTCCGCTCTTCATCGGCCCGGGCAACCTCAACGTGACCTGGACCATCAACGGCAACCCTCCGGCCACCGAGTGCGCCGTGGTGGGCGCGGCCTTCGTGGAGATCCAGGCCTCCTTCGGCAACGCGACGCGCCTGCCCTGCACCCAGGGCATGGTCTCGAAGATGATGCTCCCGGCCAACCGGCTCAACGTCGGGGCCCGGCTGCTGCGCGCCGACGGCACGCCCATCTACGAGTACGTCATCCCCACCACGATCCTCTCCGACCAGACGGTCGACGCCACCATCAACTTCGAGCCGCCGGGCACCCTGCGCGTGCGCTGGACCGTCAACGGCAACGCCCCCGCCAGCGAGTGCCCCACCACCACGGCGACGCGCGTGATCATCCGGCTCGAGGGCTTCGACGCCCTCGCGGCGACCTGCTCGACGGGGCGCATCTCGTACGCCCGCGTGCCCGGCGCACGGCTCACCGGCCTGCAGCCCGGGCACTACGTCGCCACCGGCGAGATCCAGAGCGGCTCGGGCTCCAACTACCGCACCATCCAGACGCTCAGGGGCGAAGGGGACGTCACCTCCGGGGCGATGGGCGAGATCGTCCTGCCCTTCGAGGCGCCCCCGCTGCCCGTCGATCCGTGAGCGCTCCTCCCCCGGAGGTGCTCGCCCGCTACGCGGGCTTCGAGGACGCCGCCGCGCGGCCCCATGGGCGCGGCCTCATCAACGACACCTACCTGCTCGAAGGCCCCGGCGGGCGCTGCATCCTCCAGCGGCTGCACCCGGTCTTCGGCCCCGAGGTGCACCACGACATCGAGGCCGTCACCGCGCACCTCGCGCTCCGGGGAATGGTCACGCCGAGGCTCATCCGCACCCTCGACGGCGCCCTCTGGGTCGAGCGGGAGACCCCCGCTCGCACCGAGGTGTGGCGGGCGCAGACCTTCCTCCCCGACCTGCTCACCTACGACCGGCTCGCCCGCGACGAGCACGCCTTCGAGGCGGGGGCGCTGGTGGGGAGCTTCCACCGAGCGCTCGCCGACCTCGAGCACGAGTACCGCTTCGTCCGCGCGGGGGTGCACGACACCCGCTCGCACCTCGACACCCTCGCCCGCGCCGTCGACGCGTGCCCGCAGCACCCGCTCTACGAGCAGGTGGCGCCGCTTGCGGAGGAGATCCTCTCGGCGGGTCGCTCGCTGCCCGACCTCGGATCGCTCCCGAAGCGCCACTGCCACGGCGACCTCAAGCTCTCCAACCTGCTCTTCGACGACCATCTCCGCGGCGTGTGCCTGGTCGACCTCGACACCGTGGGGCGGATGATCCTCCCCTTCGAGCTCGGCGACGCGCTGCGCTCGTGGTGCAACCCCTCCGGGGAGGACAGCCCCGACTGCGCCATCTCCGCCGAGCGCGTGGGCCTCGCGGTGGCGGGCTACGCCAGCACGGCGCGCGACCTGGTCGAGCCCGAGGAGTCGGGGTCCCTCATCGCCGGGCTCGCGACGATCTGCGTCGAGCTCGCCGCCCGCTTCGCCGCCGACGCCCTGCTGGAGCGCTACTTCGGGTGGGACCCGTCGCGCCACCCCTCGCGCGGCGCCCACAACCTGGTGCGCGCGAAGGGCCAGTGGTCCCTCGCGAGGAGCGTGCTGGCCGACCGCGCGGGCCTCGAGGCGAGGGTGGCGGAGGCGCTCGTCTGATAGCGTCGCGCGGGTGCGACCGACCACCAGCGACTGCCCCTGCGGCAGCAAGCGAGACTACGTAGACTGCTGCGGCCCGTACCACGCCGGAGAGCGCGAGGCGCCCGACGCGACCGCCCTGATGCGCTCTCGGTACAGCGCCTTCGTGCGAGGCGACGACGAGTACCTCCTTCGCACGCTTCACCCCGACCACGCGGACCGGGAGGCGGGCGACCCCGCCGTGCGTCGCTCGCTGAAGGAGACCTTCCGCCGTTACCGCTACGGGGGCCTCCGGGTGCTCGATCATCGGCTGCCCGGCAGCGACGGCCTCGCGGAGGTGCTCTTCCACGCGAGGGTGAGGGAGGGGTCGCGCGATCGGTCCTTCGTGGAGCGCTCGTACTTCGCGCTGGATGGCGGCGGGTGGCGCTACCTCGCGGGCGACATGCTGCCCTCGGCGGGGCTGAAGGGCGTCGAGTCGCTGACCCTGGAGGCCTTCGAGAAGCTGCTGGAGGCGTCGCGGTGAGCGTGCCGTCGCTGACGGAGGTGTTGGTGCCGGCGGCGCGCGGGGTGAAGCGAGGGGCGGGGAGGGTGGTACGGTGCAGGCGATGAGTCCGCCGGATTGGAAGAGCCTCTCGCCGCAAGAGCCTGCTCCCAGGGACGGCTACGTCGCGCGTCCCGACTCGGTGTGGGAGCGGGTGTTGAAGCGGCTGGATCAGGGCCTCGCGCCGATCGCCATCGTCGGCCCGTCGGGAGCGGGGAAGAGCACCGAGCTGGTCGAGGTGGCTCGAAGGCTCACCCCCCATAGGCTCGTCGCACCGTGCCTGCAGGATCATGTGCAGAACCCGGGCGTCATGGCGTTCCAGGGAGAGAAGCTCCTCGGCCTCGCTGCCTCGATGCTCATTCACAGATCCCAGGGAGCTTCGCTCGGGCTTTCGGATTCATTCCTCCATCGTTGGGTCGTGCCCGCGCAGCCCGGAGCCTTCGGGGCTCTTTCTCCCCTCTTCGATTCGCCCGCCGATGCGATGCGCGAGCTGATCGCGGAGCTCAAGACCATGCGCGGGAGCCAGCGTCCATTGGTCCTGCTCGACGGACTCGAGCGCCAGGACGACGCCGCGATTCGCAGCAGCCTCGATGCCTTCCGCCCGTTCCTGACCTCGCTCGATCTCGTCGTGGTTATCCCGGCGCGATGGACCAGTGACGACGCGTTCTCCACGGTGCTCGATGGCTACCGCATCGAGGCGCTGCGACCGCTGGCCGTGCGCGCCGAGCATGGTCCGTCATGGCGAGAGGGCCGCGCCTTCCTGACGCAGATCGTCTGCAAGCGCCTCGGCATCGCGGCCGCGCCCGACGCTGCGGTCTCAGTGCTCGATCGCGCCGCGGAGGCCAGCGGAGGCATCCCGCGGGTCTTCCTCCAGCTTGTGCAGGACGCCGCCTTCTACGCCTCGATCGCGGGTCGCGAGTGGCCCGACGCCGACGATCTGCGCCAGTCGATGCGCGACCAGGTGAGCTCGCTGCGACGACTGCTGCGCCCGGGTGACCTCGCGACGCTCCAGTCCGCCCGCGGAACCGACGGCCTGGAGGTCGACGTCGAGCGGCGCGTCCGCTTCCTGGGGCACGGACTGCTGTTGGAGTACGGCGAGGCTGAGGACACTCGGGTGTTCCCGACGCCGCTGCTGGAAGGGATCCTCGCGCTCCGGGCCGCGGCGTGAGTCGCTCCAACGCGGAGCTCGGCCGCCTCGTCGCCGAAGGGCGTCCGCTGGCGGTGTTCTTCACCCCGGCGCGACGCACCGGAACGACGCGGTCCATACCTGAGTGAGCGTCGGCGGAGCGATCGCGCCGAACACCGCCACGAAGCCCTGCGATGTCCCTCGCAGGAAGACGCTGCGCACGAAGCGCTCGGTGGCCACGTCGGTCGTGCCACCCGGTCGCAGCGTCGCGGGGTCGAGCGTCGTCAGGCGTAGCCCGCCTGTCCCATCCTCGCTGGCGGTGAACTGCCACACGACGCCTGGTACACCCTGGGCGACCGCCAGGCCGAACTCCGGCTGGCGCCCCCGTGGGACCGGCGCTCGCGCGATGGTCGTCGGCGCGACCCGGACGGCGCCGTCGAGGCTGGTGCGCGCCACGACGAGCTCCACGCTGACGGCCGCCGCGGTCTCGCTCCACCCGACCAGCGCGGCGTCGCCGTCCGGGGCGAGCCGGAGGTTGCTGATGAAGCGGCTCACGCGCACCGGGGTGAGCGTCGTGGCCGGGGAGAGCGGGCGACCTCGCACGTCGAAGCGCCGCACGACGATCCGGGTGTCGGTGCCCGACGTGGAGGTCGCGATCCACGCGTAGAGGAAGCTCCCGTCGTCGGCGGCGAGGCGAGCGGTCGATCGCACGACCGGACCCTCGGACGGCAGCAGGACCGTCGCCGTCTCGACCCCGCTCGGGGTGACGACGTGGAGACGGCTGTCCCTCATGCCGACGATCGAGCTGCCGGTCAGATAGGTCCAGCCGTCGCGGTGCCGCACGACGCTGGAGCAGTTGAAGTCCTCCGAGGGCAGCCGCCCGCGGTCGACCTGCACGCTCTCGCCGACGGGGCGGGCGTTGTCGTCGAGGCGCACGACCCGACAGCCGAGGCCCTCGGTCCATGACATCGCGGCGTGCTCGCGGGTGACCGGGTTGGTCCAGAGCGAGAACGCACCGTAGCTGGTGAGCGCACCCGGCGAAGGGAGCACCTCCACGGCGGGCGCGACGGGTCGGCCGAGCGCGTCGGTCACCCGCACGAATCGCCCCTGATTGCCCGGTGGATCGGGGTTGCTGCTCTGGTAGCCGACCCACAGCCGATCGTCGAGCACGCGCACCGCGAGGGGGCTGCGGTCGCGGTCGCCTGCGGTGATCGCCAGGGGCGCGGTGGCGGTCCAGACGCAGGGCGGGCGCGGGGGCGCATCGACGGGGGCGCCTGCATCGATGGGTCGCGGGGCGTCCTCGGGTCGCGCCACATCGACCGCCGCCCCATCAGGGACGACGCTCGCGTCGCTCGTCGCGACAAGGAGCTCGGTGCGCGCGCCGCACGCCGCGAGCGATCCGAGGAGGAGCAGTGGGTGGAGTCCGCGCATGGGCCGCGGAGGGTACCCGAGCGCGGGGCGCCACCGGGCGAGCGCCCGTGCTAACAAGCTCATCCAACATGGAGAACGGCATCGCGCTGATCATGGGAATCGTGCTGCTCTCGGCGGTGGTCTCGTGGATCAACCGCCGCCACGACCGCCAGAGGGCCGCCACGGGCCCCACGCCCGACGAGCGCGTCGAGGCCGCCTGGGAGGGCTTCGGCTTCGGCGACGACCCGGCCGCCACGCGCACCGCCCTCGACGCGCTGCTCGACGACATCGACCCCGCCTCGCTGCGGCGAAAGAGTTCGATCGTCTCGCTCGCGGTGATGGCCGCTCGCACCGAGCGCTACGACGCGCTCCCGGCGCTCGCCGAGCAGGCCCGCTCGCTCGACGGCGGCTGCGGCGAGACCGCGGCGCTCGCGGTGCTGGCCGAGGCCTGCGCGGGAGACCCGCAGCGCGCCCGGGAGATGTACATCGCGTCGCAGTCGGCCATGGCGGGCTGCGGCTCGTGCGGCACCGCAGGGCCCGGTCGCTACCTGATGCAGGAGGTGGCCCTCATGGTCGACGCCATGGACAGCCACGCCCCCGCCGTCCACTGACCGCCCCGCTCAGTACCCTTCGAGCTTGCTGATGATCTCGTTCATGATCTCGCGGGTGCCGCCGCCGATCGGGTACAGCCGCGCGTCGCGGTACAGCCGCTCCACCAGGTAGCCGCGCATGTACCCGTAGCCCCCGTGGATCTGCACCGCCGCGTCGCAGACCTCGCTGCACATGTCCGTCGCGACGTTCTTCGCCATCGCCGCCATCGCCGTCGCGGCCATGTCGCCCGCCAGCACCCGCGTCACCACCTCGCCCGTCAGCGCCCTCGCCGCCGCGATGCGCGTCGCCATCTCCGCCAGCTTGTGCCGCGTCACCTGGAAGCCGCTCAGCGCCTTGCCGAAGGCCATGCGCTCCCGGGCGTAGGCCACCGACTCCCGGTACGCCAGCTCCGCGATCGCCACGCACTGCGCCGCCAGGAACACCCGCTCCGTCGCGAAGTTCTGCATGATCGTCACGAAGCCCTGGTCGACCTCGCCCAGCACGTTGCCCACGGGCACCCGGCAGTCCTCGAAGTGCAGCTCCGCGGTGTCCGAGGCCCACCAGCCCATCTTCTTCAGCTTACGCCCCACGGTAAACCCGGGCGTGCCCTTCTCCACCACCACCAGCGACACCCCGCCGTGCCCCGGACCCCCGGTGCGCACCGCCACGGTCACCAGGTCGGCCCTCGTCCCCGAGGTGATGAACGTCTTGCTGCCGTTGATCACCAGCTCGTCCCCGTCGCGCACGGCGCGCGTCTGGAGGTTGGCCACGTCGCTCCCGCCGCCGGGCTCGGTGATCGCCAGCGCCGACACCCACTCGCCGCGCAGCACCCTCGGAATCCACCGCTGCCGCTGCTCCTCCGTGCCCGCCCGAAGGATGGGCGGCAGCGCGATGCCGTGGCTCCCGAGGCCCACCGTGGTGCCCACCGAGCGCCCCGCCAGAACCATCGCCTCGCTGGCCACCACCACGTGCGAGAGGTCGCCGCCCGACCCGCCGTAGGCCTCCGGGTAGCCGATGCCCAACACCCCCGCCGCGGCGGTTCGTCCGTAGAGCGAGAGCGGAAAGCCCTCAGCCTCCTCCCAGGCGTCCGCGTGGGGCGCGATCTCCGCCGCCGCGAAGCGCTCGACCTGGGACCTCAGCGCCGCGTGCTCGTCGTTCTCGAAGAGGTAGGTCATGGCCGCGGAAGCCTAACACCACGAAGGTCCTTCGCGATCCCGGCGCGGGTTCGGGTACCATCGCGCCGCGCTCCCCTCTCCGCGTTTACAAGGACCGGTATGTTCCTCACCCCCGCCGCCGCCCGATGAGGCTCGCCGAACGCATCGACCACGCCAACGCCGAGGTCGCGCGGAGGCTCACCGCGAGCCGCGCGCGCTGGGTCGACGTGCGCCCGCTGCGAGACGTGGTGCTCGACCTCGGCGCCTACGAGCTCACGCACAGCGGCCCTCCGCTGCTCTGGCGGGAGATGGGCGGCGCCCAGCGCGGCGCGGTGATCGCCGCGGTGCTCTTCGAGGGCTGGGCCAGCACCCCGTCCGAGGCGCGGGGATGCTCGACCGCGCGGAGGTCACGCTGCGCCCCAACCACCACGCGGGCGGCGTCGGGGCGAGCACCGGCGTGGGCTCCCCCACCACCCCGGTGTGCGTGCTCGAGGAGCGCGGCGTGAGCGACCGGCAGGGCGCGCAGTCGTGGGCGCTGCTCGAGCTTCCCGGCGCGAACCCCGGGGCCCACGACGCGGAGTCCATCGCGGGCCGTCGCCGGTGGCGAGACGGCTTCACCCCGGCGCTGGCGAAGGCGCTCTCGGCGGCGGGCGGGGTCGACGTCGACGCCGTCGTCGCGAGGGCGCTGCACATGGGCGACGAGATGGTCCACCGCACGGGCGCGGCCACGGCGCTGACGGTGGCGGCGCTGGCCCCGGCGCTGGCCCGCGCAGGCCTCGGCGGGGCGGAGCTGGCCGCGGGGCTCGACGCGCTGCTGGAGGGCGAAGGCTTCTTCGGCGCGCTGGCGCTGGCCGCGGCCAAGCTGGCCTGCGACGGGGTGAAGTCCGTGGATGACAGCACCGTGGTCACGGCGATGAGCCGCAACGGGGCGCGCTGCGGGGTGCGCCTCGCGGGCACCGGCGACAAGTGGTTCACGGCGCCGGCGCCGACGGTGAAGGGGCGGCTGCGCGACGGCTACGACGAAGACGACGCGGGCCGCGACCTGGGCGACTCGGCCATCGCCGAGACCGCGGGGCTCGGGGCCTTCGTGCTGGCGGGCGCCCCGGCCCTGCACGCCCGCCTCGGCACCCGCAGCGCCGACGGGCTGAGGGTCACCCGGGACATGGGCGAGGTCACCGTCGCGAGGCACCCGAGGTACACGCTCCCGGCGCTGGAGTTCGCGGGCGCCCCGGTGGGCATCGACGCGCGGCGGGTCGTCGACACGGGCATCCTCCCGGTGATCGGCGCCACCATCGTGCACCGGGAGCCAGGGCGAGGGGCCATCGGGGCGGGGCTCGCGCGCGTCCCGATGGGGTGCTTCACCGCGGCCATCGAGCACTTCGCCGACGCGCGGGGCATCCGATGAGCGGGGCGATGCGGGCGATGATCCGCGCGGACGAGTACCGCGACGCGGGCGTGCTGCTGGGCCTCACCCGGCACCTGGAGTCGTCCCCCGGGGTGCGGCGCGCGGTGGCGATGATGGCCACGCCGCGCAACCTCGACGTGCTGCGCAAGATGGCCCTGGCGCCGCCGCAGTGGCCGCTGCCGCCGAAGCCGGGCGACCTGCTGGTGGTGGCGCTGGCCGACGACGAGCCGACGGTCATCGAGGCCATGAAGCGGGCCGACGCGTGGCTCTCCTCGCGCCCCACCGCGGGCGCCCTCGTCGCCCAGGGAACCGCCATGGACGACGCGCCTCGCACGCTCGCCCAGGCGCTGGCGAGGCAGCCCGAGACGCACCTCGCGGTGGTGTCGGTGCCCGGTCCCTTCGCGGCGCGAGAGGCCCGTCGGGCGCTGGAGCTCGGGCTCTCGGTGATGCTGGTGAGCGACGGGGTGACGGTGGAGGAGGAGGTCTCGCTCAAGACCCTCGCCGACGCGCACGGCCTGCTGGTGATGGGCCCCGACTGCGGCGCGGCGCTGCTCGACGGGGTCCCGCTGGGCTTCGCGACGGCCGTGAGGCGAGGGGACATCGGCGTCGTGGCCGCCTCCGGAACAGGCCTCCTGGAGCTGACCGGCCTCATCCACCGGCTCGGCGGAGGGGTGTCGCACGCGGTGGGCGCGGGCGACCGCGACCTCACCGAGGCCATCGGCGGACGGGGTACCCTCGCGGCCCTCGACCGCCTCGCGGGGGACAGCGCGACGAAGACCCTGGTGCTGCTGGGGAGGTCGTGTTCGCGGGCGGTGGCGCTGCGGGCGGCGGAGCGCGCGGCGGCCACCGGGCGTCCGGTGGTGGCGCACTTCGTCGGGCTCGACGGCGAGCTGCCGGAGCTGCCCGGGGTGACCTGGGCGACCTCCATCGCCGACGCCGCGTGGCGGGCCTGCGAGGCCTCCGGGGTGACGGCCCCGCCGTGGTCGACCACCCCCCTCGGCCGGCCCGACTACGCGCCCTCGCAGCGCTGGCTCCGCGGGCTCTACGTGGGCGCGACGCTCTGCGCCGAGGCCCTCGCCCGGTGCCGGCATCTCTCCCCGCTGTCGACCAACCTCGCGGTCGAGGGGGTCACCCGCAGCGCTCGCTTCCGGGCCGCGGGCCACCACCTGCTCGACCTCGGGGACGAGGAGTACACCCGGGGGCGAACGCACCCGATCCTCGATCCTTCGCTGCGGGTCGACGCGATCTACAACGCCGCCAACGACGAGGCCGTGGCGGTGCTGCTCTTCGACGTGGTCCCTGGTCCTTCGGGCGACCCGGTGGAGCCGCTGAGGCAGGCGCTCACGGCGGTGCGCGAGCGCTCGCTGGCGAGGGGCGGGGAGATCTCGATGGTGGCGGCGGTGCTGGGGACCGAAGACGGCTCCCCGAGGCGCAGCGCGGTGGTGGCCTCGCTGGAGGCCCTCGGGGTGACGGTGACGCCCGACCACGCGACGGCGGTAGAGGCGGCGCTGGCGCTGCTGCCAGAGGGAGAGGAGCCATGAGGCGCGACGACGAGCACGACCAGGACGTCTACGGCACCTTCGGGGTGCGCGCGGGGGTGGTGGTGCTGGGGCTGGAGCAGTTCGCCGACGCGCCGAGGGCCGATGGGGTCCCGGTGGTGGTGGTCGCGTGGGAGCCTCCCGCGGGCGGCGACGAGCGCCTCGCCCGCATCCTCACGGAGCTCATGTGATGGGCGCCCGGGTGCGTACGGGCTTGGAGGTGCTGTGCTCGGAGGGGACAGCCCGGCTGCGGGGTCGCTCGGTGGGGCTGCTGGCGCACCCGGCGAGCGTGACGAGCGAGCTCTGGCACGCGAGGGAGATGGTGGCGGGCGCGGGGGCGAGGGTGCGCGCGCTCTTCGGTCCGGAGCACGGGGTGGGCGGCGAGGCGCAGGACATGGAGGGCGTCGCCGACGGGGGTGGGCCCCTGAGGACGTACTCGCTCTACGGCGCGGAGTATTCGTCGCTGAGCCCGCAGCCCGCGTGGCTCGACGGGCTCGACGCGGTGGTGATCGACCTCCAGGACGTGGGCTCGCGGTACTACACCTTCGTCTGGACGGCGCTGCTGATGGCGAGGGCGTGCGCGGCGCGGGGCATCGAGGTGCTGGTGTGCGACCGCCCCAACCCCCTCGGGGGGGCGGTGATCGAGGGCTCTCCGCAGCGGCCCGAGCTGCGCTCCTTCGTGGGGCTGGAGGCCTGCCCGGTGCGGCACGGGCTGACGCTGGGCGAGGTGCTCTCGTGGAGGGCGGCGGAGGAGTCGCTCTCCAACGTGACGGTGATCCCGATGGAGGGGTGGACCCGCGCGATGCGCTGGGAGGACACCGGGCTGCCCTGGGTGCTGCCGTCGCCCAACATGCCGACCCCCGACACCGCGACGGTGTACCCGGGAGGCTGCCTCATCGAGGGCACCAACCTCTCCGAGGGCCGGGGGACCACGCGCCCCTTCGAGATCTTCGGCGCCCCGTGGGTCGACGGCGCGGCCCTGGCGTCGGCGATGGAGGCCGACGGGGGAGGCGGGATGAGGGCGAGGGCGATGAGCTTCCGGCCGATGTTCCAGAAGCACGCCGGGGTGACCTGCCAGGGGGTGCAGGTGCACGTCACCGACCCGAGGGTCTTCGCCCCTACCGGGCCTATCTCTCGGCGCTGCGGGCCTGCCGTCGCTTCGAGGGCTTTCGCTGGCGCACGGAGAAGTACGAGTTCGTCGACGACGTCCCGGCCATCGACCTGCTCACCGGCGACGGGGCGGTGAGAGAGGGCCTCGACGCCGGGGCGACGGTCGATGAGCTCATGGCCATCGGCCGCGAGCGGATGAGCGCATGGCGGGAGGGCGAGCGCTCCCGGTGGCTCTACCGCGAGGGCTGAGCGGAGCTTAAGGCCGGGCGCCTGATATCCAATCGTCGGAGTGGGATACAGGGGCCCTCCCGCGACCTGTAGCGACGGGGAGGATTTACCCCTCGACGAGGGCTCCGACGGGATGAACCATCCGATGGCACACTCAGCCACCGGGCGCTCACGGGAGGGCCCGTACCAGGGAGACGACCACGGATGGACGATGATCAGCGATCGGAAGCACCCCCGAGGGAGTTCGCGGAGGCGCTCAGCGGGGGCGCGGCGGGGGAGCGCGCTGGGCTCCTGGGCTTGGGGCGCAAAGACCCGCGCTCGCTCATCGCGGTTCGGCATTTCGCAGGGCCCTCGTCCTTTGTGGGACGGCTCGACGGGCTGCGCATCGCCCACCTCACCGACATCCACGTCGGGCGAGTGACGCCCATGGCGATCCAGACCGCGGCGGTGGCGCTCACCAACGAGGCGAAGCCCGACCTGGTGGTGATCACCGGCGACTTCGTGTGTCACAGCCAGAAGTACCTCGATCAGCTCGAGGAGCTGGTGCGCGGCTTCAACGCGCCGGTGGTGGGGGTGATGGGCAACCACGATCACTGGTCGGGCGCCGACGAGGTGCGGGCGGCGCTGCGGCGCGGCGGGGTCGAGGTGCTCGACAACGTGCACACCTGCATGACGCTGCGGCACCAGCAGCTCCAGGTGCTGGGCCTCGACGACGCGTACACGGGCCACGCCGACCGGGCGCGGGCGCTGAAGGGGCTGCGCTCCGACCTGCCCACGCTGGGGCTCTCGCACATCGCGGAGGAGGCCGACCGGCTGTGGCCGCACGGCGTGGGGCTGGTGCTGTCGGGGCACACGCACGCGGGGCAGGTGACCCTGGCGAGGCTGCACGAGCTCGCCATCGGGCACCTCGCCGGGCACAAGTACGTGCACGGGCTCTACGGCACCCGGCAGAGGGACGTGGCGCCGGGCGGGGCGGTGTACGTGGGGGCGGGCATCGGCGCGTCGGTGATCCCCATCAGGCTGGGAGAGCGGGGGAGGCGGGAGATCGCGATCTTCGAGCTGGGCATGGCGCCCGGGACGCTCGACGAGCACCACGGGGAGCAGGCTCCCTTGAAGGGCCGGGCGCCGGGCCCCGAGCTGGTGGCCAGGCGCAACGCGGTGGTGCAGCGGCAGCAGGCGAAGCGCGCGCAGAAGCGCTCGTAGCGCCCCAGATCCCTCCCTCAAGACATCCAATCAGGCGCAGCGCCGGTCGGGATTCGAAGCCACGGCGTCCAAACATACGCGCGTGACGAACTTCCCCTCAACGCACTAGGCACTCACGCGATAAGCGTGTATTCGGTACGACTACGCGGCACTCCTTGAAGGGCTTGAGTGCTTTTTTGATGGCCGCGCGGCTTCCCTAATCACGGTCTCGGCACGATATCTGTGCCTGGCCGCACTCCAGTTTCCGCGATCCACGAAAGAGACCCCCCGATGTCCAACTCCCTGCAGTCCGCGCTCTCCGAGATCTCTGAAGAGTTCGCCCAGAAGGTCTTCGCGGTCATCCGCACAGCCTTCATTGCCGAGCTCGGCAAGGTGACGCTGTCCCCCGGCCCGGCCCCCGCGCCCCGCGCCCGCGCGGCGGCCCCGAAGGCCCTCGCCCCGGCGGCGAAGTCCGAGGCGGTGAAGAAGCCTGCCGCGAAGGGCGGGCGGCTCGCCCGGCGCTCCTCGGAGAGCATCGCCGAGGCGCTCGACGGCATTGCGGGGCTCCTCCGGAAGAAGCCCGGCATCGGGAGCGAGGAGATCCAGAAGACCCTCGGACTCGCCCGCAACGAGATCGCCCGGCCGATCGCCCTGGGCATCTCGACCGGAGTGCTGAGCAAGTCCGGTGAGAAGCGGGCGACGAAGTACTTCGCCGGAGCCGGCGCGAAGTCGGCGAAGAAGGCCGTCTCGGCGAAGAAGGCCGTCTCGGCGAAGAAGGCCCCCAAGAAGGCCCCCAAGAAGGCCCCCAAGAAGGGCGGCGACGAAGCCGCGGCCGCGACCGAGTCGACCTGAGTCGCTACGCCTGATGCCGTGACAGAATCGGCAGCGAGGCGATCAATCCATCGATGATGAACTGCGCCGCCACCGCGGCGAGGATCAGCCCCATCACCCGCGCGATGATGTTCATTCCGGTGAGCCCGAGCACCTTGGCGATGCGCGAGGCGCTGCGCAGCACCGCCCAGGTCACCAGGGCCACGGCGGTGATGGCCAGCAGCAGCGCGGCCTTTTCGGACATCGAGTGGGCCCGGGCGGAGAGCACCATCGACGAGGCGATGGCCCCGGGGCCCGAGAGCAGGGGAATGCCTACGGGCATGAGGCCGACGTCCCCTCGGGAGGAGGCGTCGGCGTTCTCCTGGGGGGTGCTCTTCGTGGTGGAGACCTGGGCGTTCATCATGTCGAAGGCCACCGCGAAGAGCAGCACTCCGCCGGCGATCTTGAAGGCCCCGATGGAGATGCCGAAGAACTGGAAGAGCACCTGCCCGGAGAGCGCGAACACCAGCAGCACCGAGAGGGCGGTGACCGAGGCGCGCAGGGCGGTGCGGCGGCGGTGCAGGTGGGTCTCCCGGCTGGTGAGGGCGATGTAGACGGGCAGCGCCGCGAAGGGGTCGACGATCGCGAAGAGCGACGTGAACGCGGTGAGTCCGAAGGTGAGGGCGGGGAGGAGCACGGTGTCGGGGCGCGATGTATCGATCGCGTCCCCTCAGGTCAACGGCAGGCTTGACGAGCGCCGCAGCCGGGGACGAGCGAGGGCATCGTCTGGGCGCAGCCGCCGAGGTCCTCGAAGGTGTTGGTGGCTTCCTCGCCCTCGCAAGCGGTAGAGAAGCCGCGGTTCCTTCCTTGGAGGGGGCTGCGAATTCTGATCGCGCGGCTGTAGGGAGTGCCCGCTACGGATCGTCGAAGAGAGCGCCCGACGAAGGTTCTCGGGCGCTCACGATCCACCCCGCTCTCGGAGGTACTGCAGCCATGGCTATTTCTCTTCGCGCCTCGCTCGTTGCGTTCGGACTCGCGCTCGCTCCGATGGCGGCGAGCGCCCAGCAGACGGTGGTGGTGACCAACCTCCCGCCGCCCGCCCCCATGGCGGAGACACCCACCGCGTCGCCGGGTCAGGGCTTCGCCTGGGTGGCCGGCTTCTGGAACTGGAACGGCACGCAGTACGCCTGGTCCCCGGGTCACTGGGAGCGCCCGCCGCAGCCCGCGCAGAGCTGGCAGGCCCCGCAGTGGGAGCGCGAGGGCAACCGCTTCCGCTTCCGCCAGGGCCGCTGGCAGGGCATGCAGCAGCAGCAGCAGATGCAGCCGCAGCCCATGCAGCCGCAGATGCCGATGCAGCCGATGCAGCCGATGCAGCCGCAGATGCCTCCGCACATGCATCCGCAGATGCCGATGCAGCCGCAGGTCCCGGTCGCCCAGCCGGCCTTTCCCTCGGTGCCGCAGGTTCCGGTCGCCCAGCCGGCCTACCCCTCGATGCCGCAGGCGGTGCAGGTGCCGATGGGCCCGCCGCGCCCGCGCTTCGAGCGTCGCCCTCGGATGGCGCCGCAGGGTCAGGTCTGGGTCGCCGGTCACTGGACCTGGAACAACAACCAGTGGGCGTGGAACGCCGGCCACTTCGAGGCGCCCCCGCGCCCCCGCGCCCGCTGGGTGGCGCCGCAGGTCTTCCGCCGCGGCCGCAACTGGCAGGTGATGCCCGGCCGCTGGCGCTGAGCTGCTGAGCTGCTGACGGCTCCGTCGCGGCGTCCGGGGGAGGTCTCTCTCCCCGGGCGCCGCTTCGGCGTCGGAGGTCACTCCACGGTGACGGTCTTGGCGAGGTTGCGGGGCTGGTCGACGTCCGTGCCGCGCAGGTCGGCCACGTAGTACGAGAGAAGCTGCAGCGGCAGGATGGTGAGCAGCGGCGTGAGCGCCTCGATCGTCGCGGGCACCTTGATGGTGTGCGTCGCGAGGTCTTTGCCCACGCGCTCGTCGTCGACGATGGCGATGACGTTGCCGTCGCGCGCCCGCACCTCCTGCACGTTGGAGAGCATCTTCTCCAGCGTGCTGTCGCTCGGAAGCAGGCACACCACGGGCATATCCCGGTCGACCAGCGCCAGCGGGCCGTGCTTCATCTCGCCGCCCGCGTAGCCCTCGGCGTGCACGTACGAGATCTCCTTCAGCTTGAGCGCGCCCTCCAGCGCGATGGCGCTCGAGAGCCCCCGCCCGAGGAAGAGCGCGTCGCGCGTGTGGAGGATCGACCGGGCCACCGACTCCACGTGCTTCGCCCCCTCGAGCGCGGTGCGCATCTTGTGGGGGATCTGCACGAACTCCGAGAGCAGCGCGTGGGCCTTCTCGGCGGACAGCGCCCCGCGGCTGCGCCCCAGGTGGACGGCCAGCATCGTGAGCGCCGCGAGCTGCGCGGTGAAGCACTTGGTGCTGGCCACGCCGATCTCCGGGCCCGCGTGGGTGTAGAGCGTCCCGTGGGCCATGCGGGCGATGGCGCTGCCCTGCACGTTGACCACCGCGAGGATGCGAGCGCCCCGCTCCTTGGCCTCCTTGGCGGCGGCCAGCGTGTCGGCGGTCTCGCCGGACTGGGACACCGCCACCACCAGGTCGCCTTCGCCCACCACCGGGTCGCGGTAGCGGAACTCGCTCGCCAGCTCGGCCACCGCGGGCACCCGCGCCAGCGCCTCGAGCAGGTACCGGCCGTGCAGCGCGGCGTGGTAGCTGGTGCCGCACGCGAGGAAGACCACCCGCTTCACGGCCCTGGCGTCCTCGACGTTGATGCCCATCTCCCCGGGCTCGAGCAGCGCGTCCTCCATGGAGACGCGGCCGCGCAGCGTGTCCTCGAGCGCCCTCGGCTGCTCGTGGATCTCCTTCAGCATGAAGTGCTTGTACCCGCCGCGCTCGGCCTGCATCAGCGACCAGGTGATGCGCGTGTGGGCCCGCTCGACGCGCTGGCCCGCGACGGTCTCGATGCGCGCGCCCTTGCGGGTGATCTCCGCCATCTCGCCGTCTTCCAGGAAGATCACGTCGCGGGTGTGCGCGAGCAGCGCGGGCACGTCGCTCGCGGCGAGCATCACCCCGTCGCCGACGCCGAGCACCAGGGGCGAGGCGTTCTTGGCCAGCACGATGCGCGACGAGTCGGCGCGCGAGAGCACCGCGATGGCGTAGGCGCCGCGGATGACCTTGAGGGTCTCGCGCACCGCCTCGAAGAGGTCGAGGCCGCGCTGCGTGGCGAGGTCGACCAGGTGCGCGACGATCTCCGTGTCGGTGTCCGAGTGGAACTCCCGGCCCTGCGCCCGCAGGGCGGCCTTGAGCTCGACGTGGTTCTCGATGATGCCGTTGTGCACCACGGCGATGTCGCCGGAGACGTGCGGGTGGGCGTTGCGCTCGGCGGGCTTGCCGTGCGTCGCCCAGCGCGTGTGCCCGATGCCCGTGCTGCCGTGCACCGGGTCGCGGGCGAGCACGTCGCCGAGGGCGGTGAGCTTGCCCGCGGCGCGCCGCACGTTGAGGTCGCGGCCGTCGTGCACCGCGACGCCCGCGCTGTCGTAGCCGCGGTACTCCAGGCGACGGAGCCCCTCCAGCAGGATGGGAGCACACTCTTCGTTGCCGACGTAGCCGATGATGCCGCACATGCGTGGATCGCCTCCGGGTCTCTGGTTGGACGCCGCGGCGGAGGATGTCCAACGCCGCGGGCGGGCACAACCTTGCACGCTGGGGTCTCAATGGCGAGTGGTCGAAACGGGGGGCGCGACCGGTCGGGGTCCGCGACTGGTCGGGACCATGGGGTCTCTCCGGGGGGGAGAGCGGAGGCTCAGTCGGGCTCGCGCTCTCCGACGGCGCGGCGCAGGCGGGCGAGGGCCTCGCGCAGGTCGACGTTGGCGTTGACCAGCGCCAGGCGAGCGCGCAGCAGGTCGAGCTCGGCGTCGGTGAGGTCGCTGGACACCGCGCTCCCGGCCTGGAAGCGCTCGCGGCGGACGCGGTAGCTCTCCTCCGCGGAGACGAGCTGCCGCCGCGCCGACTCGATGGCGGCGTTGGAGGTCTGCGCGGCGATCCACACGCTGCGCACCTCGATCTCGGTGCCCTCGCGGAGCTGCGCGAGCTGCGCCACCAGGGCCGCGCGCTGGGCGCTCAGCCGGTTGGCGGCGGCGTTGGCGGAGAAGGCCCCGGTGGGGGACCACTGCGCCTGGATCGTCGCGCTCCAGGTGGCGTTGAACTCCTGGGTCTGCGGGACGAAGCGGGAGTTGGGGTTGGCGTAGTCGACGCTGAACTGCCCGGAGATGCTCGGGTACACCCCGGCGCGCGCGGCCGACACGTTGGCCGAGAGCGCACGGGACTGTCGGTCGAGGCTCAGCAGCTCCGGGCGCGCGGCCACCGCCCGCTCGATGAGCTCGCGCGCGCTGCCGGGCATGCGGAGCTCGCCGTCGAGGGACTCGCCCAGCGTGAGGGGCTCGGCCTCGCCCACGTGCATCCGCTGCCGGAGCTGCGCCTCCGCGAGGCTCTGGCCTTCCCGCGCGGACAGCACGATGCGCTCGCTCTCGGCGACCTGCGCGTCGACGCGCAGCAGCTCGACCCGCGCCACGGTGCCGGCCTCGACGAAGCGACGGAGGTCCTGCTGGTGCTGCTGCGCGGTCTCGAGCGCCTGCTGCGCCACCGCGAGCTGACCCTGGGCGCGCATGTACTCGTAGAACGCGACGCGCGCCTCGGTGGCCGCCGCCGAGCGCGAAGAGAGCTCGTCGAGGCGTCGCGCCTCCACCGTGAGCCCCGCGGCCTCGTACACCCTCGCCAGGCGAAACGGGATGTCCGACAGCGGCACCGACACCGTCGCGTTGAGCAGGATGTTGTCGAGGATCACCGGGAACGAGAAGCCCGCGCTCGGCGTCGACGGCGCGGCCGAGGGGATGGGTCCGGAGCCCGCGGGGCAGGTCACCGCACCGCCCGCGTTGCGGCTGCCGAGCATGATGCCGCCGTTGGTGTCGACGCAGAAGGGCGGCGAGCTGCTGGCCGCCGAGCCGAAGCTCAACACCGGGGGGGTGATGGGGGAGAGCCGGGTATAGCGCGCCGTCAGCGATATCTGCGGGATCATCGCCACCACCGCCTCGGTGCGCCCGGCCTCCGCCGCCTCGGTGCTGGCCTGCGCCGCCCGCACCGAGAGGCTCGTGCGCACCGCGCGCGCCGCCACCCGATCGGCGGTCAGGCCCCCGGGCTGCGCCGTGAGCGCCGCCGGCAGCCCGACCGGGGCCCGCGCCTCAGCGACCTGCGTCTCCGCCGCGGGAGGCGTCTGTCCCCACGCGCCGCTCGCCGCGAGAACCGTCGCCGCCGCGCACCACCGACCCGTTGATCTCATTCTTCCTTCTCCGCGTTCTGCACTGCCGCCGCCGCGCGCCCGAAGAGCTCCGCGACGGTCTCCATGGCCTGGACGATCCGGTCCTGGTCTTCCGACGAGAGCTTCTCGAGCACGTTTCTGTGCCGCTCCCGCATCACCTTGCGCTGCTGCTCGACCATCGCCCGACCCCGCGCCGTGATGGCCACCATCACCGTGCGCCGGTCTGCCGGCAGCGGCTTCTTCTGCACGAAGCCCAGCCGGGCGAGGCGCCCGACGAGCTCGCTGAGGGTGCTCTGCGCCCCCGGAAACGACTGCCGCAGCTCCGTCAGGCTGGTGGGCCCGCGCTCCTCCAGCGCCCGCAGCAGGATGCCCTGGTGCGGCGTGAGGTCGGTCTCGTCGCAGCTCGATCGCATGAGCCGCGGCATCACCAGCGCCATCTGGTCCATCAAGGCGCTGAGGTGATTCAACCTTTGCTCGATCATGGGGTCGGTCATGGCCTCCCTGGGGCGTCGACGTGGGGTGCCCGGGGGGCGCTCAGCCATTCCATCGGGTTACGATGCATCCAACCCCCTGAGGGATGCAACCCCCCTGGTCAAGAACCCACATACCTCTTACCAGCAGGTATCATCGCTGCATAACGCGGTGCGGCGTCGAGGCCTCAGGAAAATACTTCGTGACACGATTGATCTTGGATCGACTTCGGTGCATCTCATCCCCGGCGGTCGACCGTCGCGCGCCGCCCACCCTCTCGAACCCGTGGATAGGGAACATGCATAGAGACTCCAAGTTCACCTCGACCCTCGTGACGTTCCTCGCGCTCGGGGCGCTGCCGATGGTCGGCTGCAAGAAGCCCGCGCCCGAGGGGGCCTCTCCCGTGGCGCTCACGGCCGAGAGCGCCGCGCCGGTGCGGGTGACCGTCGCCGCGGCGCAGGCCCGGCAGGTGCCCGACGTGCTCTCCGCCACCGGCACCCTGGTGCCCGATCAGCAGTCCCAGGTGACCGCGCTGGTGCCGGGCCGCGTGACCGCGGTGCTCGTCGAGCGCGGCTCGCAGGTGCGCGAGGGCGAACCGATGCTCCGGCTGCGCGACACCGACTACCGCGCCAACGCGGCGACGGCCTCCGCGGCGGCGGGCCAGGCCCGGGCGCGCCTCGGCCTCGACGCGACCAGCGGGCGCTTCGACCCGGAGGCCGCCGCGGAGGTGCGCGCCGCGGCCGCGCAGCGCGACATCGCCGACGACGGCCTGCGCCGCGCCGAGCAGCTCCACACCGGCGGCAGCATGTCCGACGCGGAGTACCAGCGCGTGCTGCTCCAGGCGACCGCCGCGAGGGAGCAGTACCGCGCGGCGCTCAACGGCACCCGCGCGGGCTACTTCGCCTACCAGCAGGCGCGCGAGGCGGTCGCGACGGCGCAGCGCTCGGTGGCCGACTCGGTGGTGCGCGCCCCCTTCACCGGCGAGGTGGCCGAGCGCACCGCCAACGTGGGCGAGTTCGTCACGGCGCAGCGCGCGGTGGTCACCCTGGTGAAGATCGACACGCTGCGCATGGAGATCCAGATCCCGCAGGAGCGCTTCGCCCAGGTGCGCCCCGACCAGGCCGTGGAGGTGCGCGTCGACGCGTGGCCCGAGCGCATCTTCCGCGGCACGCTCCGTTACATCTCCGCGGCGGTGCGCGCCGACACCCGCGCGCTGGTGGCCGAGGCGGTGATCCCCAACGCCGAGCGCGTGCTGCGCCCGGGGCTCTTCGCGACGGCGCGCATCTCCCTCGGCACGCAGCGCGCGGCGGTGGCCATCCCCGCCCGGGCGGTGCTCTCCGAGGCGGGCACCAACCGGGTCTTCGTGGTGCAGAACGGCCGCGTGCAGACCCGGGTGGTGACGCTGCTCGACCGCGACGGCGACCAGGTGCTCATCGAGCGCGGCATCGCCCCGGGAGAGCAGGTGGCGACGGACAACCTCAATCGCCTCGGCGACGGCGTCGCGGTGACCCAGTAATCAGCGCAGGCACGGAGTACTTCGATGCAATGGTTGGCGGCCTTGTGTGTCCGGCGCCCGGTGTTCACCTGGGTGCTCATCCTCGCGTTGGTGGTGGTCGGCGTCGCGAGCCTGCGCGGCCTCGGCGTCGACCGCTTCCCCAACATCGACTTCCCGGTCGTGGTGGTGAGCACGGTGCTCCCCGGAGCCTCGCCCGAGCAGGTCGAGACGGAGGTCTCCGACAAGATCGAGGAGCAGCTCAACTCCATCTCCGGCCTCGACGAGCTGCGCTCCAACTCCTTCGAGGGCCTCTCGGTGGTGGTGGCGCGCTTCGACCTCGACAAGGACACCGCCGTGGCCGCGCAGGAGGTGCGTGACCGCGTCAACCGCACGCTGTCCCGGCTTCCCGCGGGCATCGAGCAGCCGCGCGTCGAGCGCATGGACCCGGACGCCGCGCCGGTGATGCTGGTGGCGCTCTCGGCCCCGCGCACGTCCCGCGAGCTCACGGAGTACGCCGACCGGGTGCTGCGCCGGCAGATCGAGTCGCTCAACGGCGTCGGCGGCGTGAACGTGCTCGGCGGCCGCGCCCGGCAGATCAACGTGGTGCTCGACCCGGGGCGCCTGCAGTCCTTCGGGCTCACCGCGACGGACGTGCAGCGCTCGCTCGCCTCGCAGAACGTGGAGATCCCCGGCGGCAACGTCGCCCAGGGCGCGACGACCTTCTCGCTGCGCGTGATGGGCCGCGTGGCCAGCATCGCGGAGATGGGCGACCTCGTGGTGGCCACCCGCGGCGGCCTCGGGGTGCGCATCCGCGACGTGGGCCGCGTCGAGGACGGCGAGGAGGAGGCGAGCTCCGCGGCGATGGTCAACGGCCGCGACGTGGTGATGCTCTCCGTGCGCAAGCAGTCGGGCACCAACACCCTCGCGGTCATCGACAGGCTGCAGGAGCGCATCGCCGAGGTGCGCCCCGACCTGCCGCCGGGCTTCCGGCTGGAGGTGGTGCGCGACGAGAGCGAGTTCGTCCGCAACGCCATCGGCGCGGTGGAGGAGCACCTGGTCATCGGCGGCATCCTGGCCGCCCTCGTGGTGCTGCTCTTCCTCTGGAACGGCCGGTCGACCCTCATCGCCGCGCTCGCGATCCCGACCTCCATCATCTCGACCTTCGGTCTCATCAAGGCCATGGGGCTCACGCTCAACGTGATCACCATGCTGGCGCTCACCCTCGCGGTGGGCATCGTCATCGACGACGCCATCGTGGTGCTGGAGAACATCTTCCGCTTCATCGACGAGAAGGGCGCCTCGCCGAGGCGCGCGGCGGTGCTGGCCACCAAGGAGATCGGCCTCGCGGTGCTGGCCACCACCCTGTCGCTCATCGCGGTGTTCCTCCCGGTGGCCTTCATGGGCGGCATCGTGGGGCGCTTCATGGGGTCCTTCGGCTTCACCATGAGCTTCGCCATCGGCGTGTCGCTGCTGGTGTCCTTCACGCTCACCCCGATGCTCTCCGCGCGGTGGCTCAAGCCCAGCCCCAAGTACCTCCCGGAGCACATGCTCCAGGAGGACGAAGGGGTGCCCGAGCCCGAGGAGGACCCCGACGCCGAGTTCTCCGACCCCGCGGCGGAGCCCCGCGCCGAGGAGGTAGAGGGCTACCGCCAGTGGTCCGCGCGCACCCGCGTGCTGCCGCCCGCCTACCTCGCCAGCGGCCACGCGGCCACCGGCATCTACGGCGCGGTCGAGGGCGTCTACCTCCGCGCGCTGGCCTTCGTCATGAGGCACCGCTGGGTCGTCGGCCTCGCGATGGTGGCGGTCTTCCTCTCGACCATTCCCCTGGTGAAGGTCGTGCAGAAGAACTTCCTCCCGCTCGACGACGAGTCGCGCTTCGACGTGAGCATCCGCGCCCCGGAGGGCATGTCGCTCGCGCAGACGCAGCTCGTCACCGAGCGCATGGCCCGGGAGATCCGCCAGATCCCAGGCGTGCAGCTCACCGTGGCCACGGTGGGATCGCCGCCGGGCGACCCGAGCGGCCGCGGCAGCAACCAGGCCTCGCTCTTCGTGCGCCTCGTGCCGGCCAACCGCCGCGCCGACGACCAGCAGGTCATCATGGGCCGGGTGCGCACCCAGGTGGTGCCGCGCTTCGCCGCCGAGCACCTCCGCGTCTCCGTGTCGGCGGTCAACGCCTTCGGCAGCGGCTCGCCGCCGACTCCGCGGCGATCCAGTACGTGCTGAAGGGCCCGGACCTCGAGCGCCTTGGCACCTACTCGCAGCAGCTCCTCGAGCGCGTGCGCAACCTCCCCGGCGTCGTCGACGCCGACACCACCCTCGTGACCGGCAAGCCCGAGCTCTCGGTGCGCATCCAGCGCGCGCGCGCCGCGGACCTCGGCGTGAGCGCGCTCGACATCGCCAACACCCTGCGGATGCTCGTCGGCGGCGTGCAGGTGTCGAACTTCAACCAGGGCGGCGAGCAGTACGAGGTCTGGATCCGCGCCGCCGAGGACGCCCGCATCACCACGGCGGCCATCGAGCAGATGACCATCCCGACCGCGGTGCCCGGTCGCAGCGTGCGGCTCGCCGACGTGGTGGAGATCAGCCCCGCGGTGGGCCCCGCGTCGATCCAGCGCCTCGCGCGGCAGCGCATCGTGACCGTCTACGCCAACGTCGTCCCGGGCACCTCCGAGGCGGCGGTGATCGCGCAGTTCAACGCCGCGCGCGAGGCGCTGCACATGGACGCGGGCTTCACCGCCGACCTCGCGGGCCGCTCGAAGGAGCTCGGGCGCGCGGGCCAGAGCTTCGCCATCGCGTTCATCCTGTCGCTGGTGTTCATGTACCTGGTGCTGGCGGCCCAGTTCGAGAGCTGGATCCACCCGGTCACCATCCTCATCTCGCTGCCGCTGTCGGTGCCCTTCGCCATCTTCTCGCTGGTGGTGCTCGGCCAGTCGATGAACATCTTCTCGACCCTGGGCATCCTCGTGCTCTTCGGCATCGTGAAGAAGAACTCCATCCTCCAGGTCGACCACATGCGCGACCTGCGCCGCCAGGGGCTCGGCCGCGCCGACGCCGTGATGATCGCCAACCGCGACCGTCTGCGGCCCATCCTCATGACCACCGTGGCCTTCGTGGCGGGCATGATCCCGCTGGCCATCTCCAGCGGCGCCGGCTCCGGGACCAACCGCGCGATGAGCTCCGTCATCATCGGCGGCCAGACCCTCTCGCTGGCTCTCACCCTCATCGCGACCCCGGTCGTCTACTCCTTCTTCGACGACCTCGCGCACTCCAGGCGCGTCGCCGCCGTGACCCACGCGCTGGCCTGGCCCGTCCGCGCCCTCTCCGAGCTCTTCGAGAAGAAGACCCCCGCGCCCGCCCCCTTCGGCGACGACTCCGAGCGCACCCGCGAGCACAACATCCCGCGCTGATTCCATCGCGGAGCGCTCGCCTTGACGTATCCCTGTTGCAATGACAGCGTCGTCGCGTTAACGACCCCCCGCGAGCCCGTACGCTGTTTCGCTCCGCCGACATCCCCTTCATTGGAATAGACGCCGGTCGTCGACCCGGCGCTCGACACCCCCCCATAGGCAGGTCAACGCATGCACCAAGGTGGCTTCTCGCTCATCCGTCTCTTCACCTCCTTCGCGATGCTCGGGGCGGAGTGGGTGATGTGGGTCCTGGTGGCGCTCTCGGTGGCCTCGGTGGCGCTGATGCTGGAGCGCGCCCGGTACTACCGCTCCCTCGGCGACGACCTGGAGAAGCTGGGCGACGAGGTGCGCGCGCTGCTTCGCAAGGGCGACCTGGCGGGCGCGAGGGCGCGGCTGGAGAAGTCCCCCTCGCCGGCCGCGGCGGTGGCGCTGGCGGGCCTCGCGGAGTTCGACAGCGGGCTGAAGAGCGCCGAAGAGGCGATGGCGGGCGCGACGGTGCGGGTGCGGCTCAACCTCGAGCGCTACCTGAGCTTCCTCGGCACCGTCGGCAACAACGCCCCCTTCGTCGGCCTCTTCGGCACCGTCATCGGCATCATCCAGGCCTTCGACAAGCTGCGCGCGGGTGAGACCGCCGCGCGCGACTCAGCCCGCCGCGCGGCCCAGGCGGGCGGGGCGATGGCCCCGACGCTCGACACCGGCGCCGTGATGGGGACGCTCGCCGAGGCGCTGGTGGCGACGGCCATCGGGCTGCTGGTGGCTATCCCCGCCGTCGCGGCCTTCAACTACTTCCAGCGGCGGGTGAAGTCGCTGGTGGCCTCGAGCGACACGCTCTCCCACGTGGTGACCGCGAGCCTGGCGGCGGCGCCGGCCTCGAAGAAGGACTGAGCACCAACCAATGGGAGGCGGATCACAGTCAGAAGACGAAGGCGCCATCACCGGCATCAACGTCACGCCCTTCGTCGACATCGCGCTGGTGCTGCTGATCATCTTCATGGTCACCGCCAAGTACATCGTGACCCCGCAGGCCATCCCGGTAGACCTGCCGCGCGCCAGCACGGGCAACGCCGTCAGCGTGGCGGTGGCGGTGAGCGTCGACGCCTCGGGCGCCATCTTCGCCGACACCCGCCCGGTCACCGAAGAGCAGCTCATCGCGACCATGCGCGACCGCCATCCGGAGAACCCCGAGGTGCGCGCCATCATCGCCGCCGACCAGCGCGTGCCCCACGGCCGCGTGGTGCACGTCATCGACCTGGTGCGGCGCGCGGGCGTGACCAAGTTCGCCATCCAGACCCAGGCCGAGGGCACCGCCGAGGTCACGCCGTGAAGGGGAGCCGCGTCGCCCTCGTCGACCCGGAGGGTCCGCGTCGCCCGCTCGTTCCGGGCCTCGATCGTCCGCGCGCGCTGCCCGCCTCGCTGGCTGGCGCTGTGGCGCTGCACGGGCTGCTGGCGCTGCTGCTGGTGGCCCTCAGCCGCATGGGGAGCCCCCATGAGCTTCCCGTGCCGGTGGTCTCCGAGGTCGACATCGAGGTGCCGCCCCCGCCGCCCGCGCCTCCGCCGCCG
The DNA here is from genome assembly GCA_016704445.1 of Deltaproteobacteria bacterium. Lineage (GTDB taxonomy): Bacteria > Myxococcota_A > Polyangia > Polyangiales > SCUS01. The sequence goes on along the minus strand of JADJAE010000015.1, from coordinate 136,768 downwards.
ACTCCGCCTGCCGCGGCCGAGCCTCCTCCGCCTCCTGCTCCTGCTCCGGTCGCCCGCGCTGTGCGCGCTCCGCGCCCGGTCGCCGAAGCCCCGCCGCCCCCGCCGCCCCCCGCGCCCACGGCGCCTCCGCCCTTGATGGTCGCCGTCGAGCAGTCCAACGACTCATCGGCCGACACCGTGGCGACGGGCACCAACAACAACTTCCGCGGCGGGGACATCGCCAACAACGGCGTCGCCAACCAGGGTCCGGTGCGCAACGCCGACCCCAACGGAGTCCCCGGCGGAACGGGCGTCCGCCCCGCCCCGCTCCCCACGTCGGTGAGCGACGCCGACCTGAGCGAGCGGCCCCGCATCGAGTGCGACGAGGACTCCCTCCGCAACTTCTTCCCGGAGGAGGCCCAGGAGCGAGGGCTCACCGGGATGCGGGTGAGGGTGCGGGTGAGCGTCGACGCCAGCGGGGCCATCACCCGGGCGCAGTCCATGGAAGACCCCGGCTTCGGCCTGGGGCGGGCCGCCGAGCGGGCGGTGATGAACGGCTGCCACGCCTCCACCCCGAGGGCCCGCGACGGCCGGGCGGTCGCCACGATCACCACCTTCCGGCTCAACTTCGAGCTGGAGTGAGCGTCCGGGGCGCCGTGACGCTTGACACTGATCGACCCGACGCGCTGTAACCTCGCGCAACGATGTACCTCGGTCGCGTGGTCGGAACCTGCGTCGCCACCCAGCGCTCCCCCGGCCTGGAGGGGATTCGCTTGCTGGTGGTCGAGCCCGTAGACAACGCAGGGCGGGTGACCGGCGCCCCCTTCGTGGCCGTGGACACGGTGAGCGCGGGCCCCGGCGAGATGGTCTTCCTGGTGGGCGCCCGAGAGGCCTCGCTGGCGCTGGAGCAGCCCTTCGTCCCGGTCGACGCGGCCATCGTGGGCCTGGTCGACGAGGTGCACATGGCCGACGGGGCGAAGGGATTCCTCCGCGGCCGCGACGACGCCAGGGGGCCGCAGTGAAGGTCGCCCGCGTGGTCGGAACGCTCACCGCGACGGTTCACCAGTCCTCCTACGACGGCCAGACGCTGCTGGTGTGCGCGCCGGTCGACGCGCGCGGCGCGGTGGTGGGCGACGTCTTCGTGGCGGTCGACCGGGCGCAGGCGGGGGTCGGTGACACGGTGCTCGTCAACGCCGAAGGGGGCGGGGCGAGGCTGGTGTTCGGGCGAAAGCTGACCGACGCGCTGGCGATCCAGGACGTGATCGTGGGCGTGGTCGACGCCTACCACGAGGAATGATGGAGACGCGGACTCGGGAGGAGATCGTCCGGGCGTGCGGGTACCTCGTGACCCGGGGTTGGGTGGCCAATCACGACGGCAACGCCTCGGCGAAGTCCTCGCCGCAGCGCTACCTCTGCACCCCTGGCGCGACGCACAAGTCCGTCATCCGCGCGCAAGACCTGCTGGTCACCGACGCGGCGGGCAAGCAGCTCTCCGGGCGGGGAAAGACCTTCTCGGAGTACGCGCTGCACCTTGCGGTTTACAGGTCCCGTAAAGACGTCCGGGCGGTGATCCACGCGCACCCGCCCTTCGCGACGGCGCTCGGGGCGAGCGGTCGAGAGCTGGTGACCTTCCTCCCGGAGGCGGTGGTGTCGCTGGGGGCGAAGGTTCCGCTGGTGCCGCTGGCGGCGCCCGGGGCCGCGGCGGTAAAGGCCCTGGAGCCCTTCCTGGCGGGCCACGACGCGGTGCTCATCGCCGGCAACGGGGTGTTCGCGTGGGGTGACGACGTCGAGCAGGCGCTGCTTCGCCTCGAGCTGGTCGAGCACCTCGCCACCATCGCGACGCACGCGCAGGTGTGGGGCGGGCCCCAGCCGCTGCCGCAGGACATGGTCGCCGCGCTGCTCGAGGCGCGCAAGAAGGCCTTTCCTTCGAAGGGCTGAGCGCGACGATGACCACCGAGCTCAGCGAGTGTCCCTGGTGCAGGCGCCCCCGCACGCCGACGACCTGCGCGTGCCGCGGGTGCGTCGAGATCACCCCCCACTGCGACTGCGACGAGGCGAGCGAAGACCTCCTCGCCTTCGAGGGACTCTGCCCGGGCTGCCGCGCCGCCGGGTGCCTCGAGCGCCTCGCGGCCTTCGAGCGCTGCACCCGGCTGGCGCCGTAGTCTCCCCGCGCTACGCGTCGTTGGCCGCGGCCATCATCGGCGGCGGCTCCACCGTCTTCAGGGCCACCGCGCGGATCGCGTCCTTCAGCCTCCCCCGCAGCGCCGCGTCGCCCAGGAGCCCCTCCCTCGCGCGCTCGCGGCCGTTGCCCAGGTGCTGCCCCCCGAAGGACATGTGCGTCCCGGACTTCTCGATCACCCCGCGCTCGACGCCGACGTCGATGAGCTCGGCCACCGCGTCGATGCCCTGCCCGTAGCGCACGTCGAACTCCGCCTCGCGGAAGGGCGGCGCCAGCTTGTTCTTCACGACCTTCACCCGGGTGCGGTTGCCCTGCACCTCGTCGCCGCTCTTCAGCGACCCGATGCGCCGCACGTCGAGCCGCACCGTCGCGTAGAACTTCAGCGCGTTGCCGCCCGTCGTCGTCTCCGTGCTCCCGAAGACCACGCCGACCTTGTTCCTGATCTGGTTGATGAACATCACGCACGCGTTGTTGCGGTGCGCCACCGCCGTGAGCTTGCGCAGCGCCTGGCTCATCAGCCGCGCCTGAAGGGCCATGTGCTGGTCGCCCATGTCGCCCTCGAGCTCGGCCTTCGGCACCAGCGCCGCCACGCTGTCGATCACCACCAGCTCCACGGCGCCGGAGCGCACCAGCGCGTCGGTGATCTCCAGCGCCTGCTCGCCGTTGTCGGGCTGCGAGATCAGCAGCGAGGAGAGGTCGACCCCCAGCGCCTGCGCGTAGGCCACGTCGAGCGCGTGCTCGGCGTCGATGAAGGCCGCCACCCCGCCGGCGCGCTGCACCTCCGCGATGGCGTGCAGCGCGAGGGTGGTCTTGCCCGAGCTCTCCGGTCCGAACACCTCCACGATGCGCCCGCGGGGGTAGCCGCCCGCGCCCATCGCCAGGTCGATCGCCAGCGAGCCCGACGGGATCACCGCCACCGGCTCCCTCGCCTCTCCCTCCGCGAGGGTCATCACCGCCCCCTTGCCGAACTGCTTCTCCAGCATCCCGATCGCCGAACGCACCGCCCGAAGCTTCTCCGTCACGCCCATCTTGTTCACCGTGTGAGTCCTTTCGACCGCCGCGAAGTGCGTCGGTCGAGGGGACCCATCGCGAGCGACGTGCCACGCGAAAAGCACGGTAATTGAAGCCTTCGTGGGGTGGCGGCGGGTGGCGGCGGGGGTGGCGGCGGAGCCCAGGGGTACGCCGTTGCGGTAGGCTCTCGCGGCACCGTATCCCCGAAGAGAGAAGACCCCCTCCGATGCCCATCGCCCGAAGCGCCCCCTGGATCGTCCTCGTCGGCCTCACCCTCGGCTGCGGAAGCAGCGTGACCACGGGCGCTCCCACCCTCGATGCAGGCAGCACCCCGACCGATCTCGGCCAGCGCCTCGACACGGGCCCGGCCGTCGACACGGGCTCCGCCGTCGACACGGGCTCCGCCGTCGACACGGGGACTGCGACGGACGTGGGGTTCCCGCTCGACCTGGGCGTCGGCCGATGCCGCAGCTCGGGCGACTGTCCTCCCGATCGCGAGTGCCGCTTCGCCGAGGCCGGCTGCGGGATGTCAGGCGTGTGCGGGTTCATCACCGACTGCGCCGCCGTGCAGCCCTACTGCGGCTGCTCGGGCGAGACCTTCATGGCCTGCCCCACCGCGCCCCTCCAGCCGTGGGTGACCCGCGGGGCCTGCGCTACCGACGCCGGACCCGCCGCGGACGTGCCGCCCTCACCCGACGCGGCGCAGTGCGCGGGCGCCAGCCTCGGCCGCGGCGGGGCCTACTGCGCCGGCCCCGCCGACGGTCCCCTCCCGGTCACCTGCTGCACCGACTGGAACTGCGACCCGCGCATGGTGGCCTGCAACCGCATCCCCCCGACCTGCGCGGCCGGCGAGGTCCCGTCGGTGAGCTTCTCCTGCTACGGACCCTGCGTCCCCGCGACGCACTGCGCGCCCATCCCCTGCGATCGCGGGTGCCCGGGCGGATGGAGCTGCGATGCCTCGACCGGCACCTGCCGCTTCGGGGGATGACTCTCAGCTCTGGAAGGCGGCCGCCAGCGCCCACGCCAGCGAGAGGGTGTTGGGGTCGCGGTCGCGCTGCCCGGCGCGCGCCCGACGGGCGGGAGCCCCGGCGTCGAGGGGCGCGGCGTTGCAGCGGGCGAGGGCGTCGCGCAGCTTCGCCCGGGCCTCGTGCATGCGCCAGGCGATGGTCCCCTCGGGGCAGTTGAGCACCGCGGCGGCCTCGGGGTGGCTCAGGCCCTGTAGCGTGGTGAGCGCGACGGTGGTGCGAAGCAGCGGGGAGAGCTGGTCGAAGGCCCAGAGGAGCTGGCCGTAGCGCTCCCGAAGCTCGATGGCGTGGTGGGGGTGCGAGTGCCCGTCGGCGGCCACGGCCAGGGTGACGCGAGGGTCGTCGGGGTCGATCATCGGGCGGCTCGCGGAGCGCTGGCGCACCTGGAGCGCGCGGTTGACGGCGATGCGATAGATCCAGGTGAAGAAGGCGCTGCGACCCTCGAAGTTGCGGAGCTGCTCCCAGGCGCGGAGGAAGACGTCCTGGGTCACGTCGTCGGCGTCGGACTGGTTGGCCGTGAGCTGCAGCGCCAGGGCCCGGATGCGCGGGCGGAAGCGGTGCACCAGCTCCTGGAAGGCGCGGGCGTGCCCATCGCGGGCGGCGCGCACCAGCGCGTCGGTGGGTACCGGCGGAGGACCGGGCGCCACGGGGAGCGCTCGGTCGGGCGTCAGGCGCGGGCGACGGGATGCGACCATGAAAGACTCCGATGGGGACCGATGGGGGATCCTTGGGTCACGAAAATCATCAGCGGGCCCTACGAAGGCTCCCGCCGGGCGCGAGAGGGTAGGATTGTGCCCGTTGGTGACGTTGGAGGGTTGGGAATGGAAGAACACGAAGATCTCCCCGCCGTGTGGGATGAAGCCCTGCTCGCCCGCACAAGGCCCGCGCTGGTGGTCAACCACCGGTTCGATCGCTTTCGGGGCGAGGCGCTGACCGCGAGGCTCTCGGCGCTGGCGCCCGAAGACCGGGAGATCGTCCACGGGCTGTACGAGTGGCTCGGCGCCGTCGAGGGCATCGCCGGGGCGACGGGCGATCCGCCGACGGAGCGGGCCCGGAGGCTGAGGGCCCACCTCGACGCGAACCCCGTGGGGCGGAGGGTGAGGGCGATGCAGAGCTTCGGGCGGGCGACGGCGGCGCTGGGGAGCGACCCGGTGATCGCCAAGGTGCTGCACGACGTCCGGGGCGGTCCGCTCACCGGGCTGCTGATGATGCTGCAGATGGCCGAGGCAGGGCACGCCGCGCCGGAAGACCTGCTGCGGGTGCACTTCAGGGTGCGCGACCACCGCAAGATCATGCGCGGCGCGCTGCTCGAGCTCGACGACCCGAGGCGGGAGAGGGACCGCTCGCTCAAGCGCCACGACGTGCAGCTGCTGGTGGAGAAGTGGTCCGGGGCGAGGGTCCCGGTGGAGGGCGACGGCGGGGTGAGGGAGGTGAGCGTGAGGCTCGACCAGCGCTTCGACGGGAGCGTGTGCGAGAGCTGCATCGAGTTCACGGCCCTCGACCGGGTGCTCTACAACCTGATCAACAACGCCCTCCGTCACGCGCGGGGCGGAGGGGTCCACGCGGTGCTCTCGGCGGTCCCCGAGGGGGAGCCGACGGACCTTCACGTGGCGGTGGCCAACCGGGTCGCCCCCGCCGACGCGGCGGCGCTGCGAGGGCGCTTCGGCGACGAGCTGGGGGGCCTCTTCGCCGGGGGCTACTCGACCACGGGATCGGGCCTCGGGATGCGCATCTGCGCGGACATGGTCGGCAACGCCTACGGGCTCGACGAGCCCGAGGACTGCGTCGACGGCGGGTACCTCGGGGCCGTCCTGGAGGGGGATGTGTTCGGGGCGTGGTTCCACTGGCCGCTGGTGGCCGATTGATGGAGCGGCGAAGAGACCATTGACGCCGGGGTGCGGACGCGCTGCCATCCCCCGTCATGGGCACCTCCCTTCCGCACTCTCTCCGATGGTTCCTCCTGGCGGCGATACAGCTCGCCGTGCTCGGAGGCTGTACGACCGGGCTCTCCGTGGTCGGCGGTCCGGCCGACGCGGGGGCCCCGGACACGGGCGCGGCCGACGTCACCGCGATCGACACCCCGGACGTGTCTTGCGGCGCCGGCCAGACCTACTGCCTCGACCGCTGCGTGAGCACGCAGGCCGACGAGACCAACTGCGGCGCCTGCGGCCGGCGATGCGCCACCGGGGAGGTCTGCCAGAACGCCGCGTGCGTCCCGAGCTGCGCCGCCGACGAGCGGCTCTGCAGCAGCGGAGACGCCGGGCTCACCTGCGCCCGGGTGCAGACCGACTCCCGCCACTGCGGCGAGTGCGGGCGCGCCTGCGGCCGTGACGAGGTCTGCTCCGGCGGAGCGTGCACCTTCATGTGCGGCAGCGCCTCGACCGAGTGCACCCGGCCCGCCGCGGGCGACGGCGGCGCCTTGCGCTACTGCGCCGAGCTGATGAGCGACCGGACCAACTGCGGCGCCTGCGGAGCCGCCTGCCCCGAGGGCTACGCCTGCGCCGCCGGGCGATGCCGGCTGAGCTGCACCGAGCTGCTCCAGGCGTGCCCCGTGCGCGTGGCGGGCGACGCGGGCGTCGACGCGGCGGTCGATGCGGGCGACGGCGGCGGCCCCGTGGTGGAGGCCGAGGTGTGCACCGACATCACGGCCGATCCGCGCAACTGCGGGGCCTGCGGCACGGCGTGCAGCTTCGGGCAGGTGTGCCTGCGAGGGCGGTGCACCACCACCTGCGGCGTCGGGTTCACCGACTGCTCGGGCGCGTGCCGCGACCTCGCGAGCGACCGCACCAACTGCGGCGCGTGCGGGGTGCGCTGCGCCACGGGCGAGAGCTGCGAGGAGGGCGCGTGTCGGGTGTCGTGCGGCTCGGGGCTGACCAACTGCTCGGGCGCCTGCCGCGACACGCAGACCGACATCGCCAACTGCGGGGCCTGCGGCACCGTGTGCCCGGCGGGCCAGCTCTGCTCCCGCGGGCGCTGCGAGGTCTCCTGCGGCGCGGGGCTGAGCAACTGCACCGGCACCTGCCGTGACCTCAACACCGACCTCAACCACTGCGGGATGTGCGGCCGATCGTGCCCCGCGGGGCAGGTGTGCTCCATGGGCGGGTGCGTGGTGTCGTGCGGCTCGGGCCTCGACAACTGCGACGGCGTCTGCCGCGACCTGCAGAGCGACAACGTCCACTGCGGCGCGTGCGGAACCGTCTGCCCGTCGGGGCAGATCTGCTCTCGCGGCGCCTGCGTGGTGACCTGCGGCGGCGGGCTCAGCAACTGCTCCGGGGTGTGCCGGGACACGCAGACGGACAACAGCCACTGCGGGGCCTGCGGGCGGCCGTGCGCCGCGGGGCAGGTGTGCTCCATGGGGATGTGCCGGGTGACCTGCGCGGCGGGCACCACCAACTGCGGCGGCGTGTGCCGCGACACCGACACGGACATCAACCACTGCGGCGCCTGCGGGACCACGTGCCCCGCGGGGACGGTCTGCGCGAGCGGCTCGTGCATGGTGAGCTGCGCCTCGGGGACCATCAACTGCGGTGGCGTGTGTCGCGACACGCGCACCGACAACGCCAACTGCGGCACGTGCGGGACGGCCTGCCCCGCGGGCCAGGTGTGCTCCAGCGGCGCGTGCCGGGTGTCCTGCGGCTCGCCGCTCACCAACTGCGACGGCGTGTGCCGCGACCTCGCGACGGACACGGCGAACTGCGGCCGCTGCGGCGCGCGCTGCGCCGCGGGGCAGGTGTGCTCCGCGGGGCTGTGCGTGGTGTCCTGCGGGGCGGGGCTGGCCAACTGCGACGGCACCTGCCGGGACACGCAGACGGACGTGAACAACTGCGGCGCCTGCGGCGTGGCCTGCGCCGCGGGGCAGCTCTGCTCCCGCGGGGCCTGCGTGGTGTCCTGCGGCGGGGGCACCACCGACTGCGTGGGCGTCTGCCGTGACCTCACCACCGACGTGAACAACTGCGGCGCCTGCGCCCGCGCCTGCCCGGCGGGCAACCGCTGCGTGGCGGGGGCCTGCGTGGTGAGCTGCCCCGGCGGATCGGTGGAGTGCACCGGCGTGTGCCGCGACCTCTCCTCGGACAACGCCCACTGCGGCCGCTGCGGCAACGCGTGCCCGTCGGGCCAGGTGTGCGCCTCGGGCTCCTGCGGCGTGTCGTGCCAGGCGGGCCAGACCAACTGCACGGGCACCTGCCGCGACCTCATCACCGACCCGGCCAACTGCGGCGCCTGCGGCCGGGTCTGCGCGGCGGGCCAGCTCTGCGTCGCGGGAGTCTGCGCGGTCTCCTGCGCGGCGGGGCTCACCAACTGCTCGGGCTCGTGCCGCGACCTCCGCTCGGACACGGGCAACTGCGGCGCGTGCGGGACGGTCTGCGCCTCCGGGCGCATCTGCACCGCGGGGGCCTGCGTGGTGACCTGCCCGCCGGGGCAGGTGGAGTGCTCGGGCTCGTGCCGCGACCTGCAGACCGACAACAACCACTGCGGCCGCTGCGGGATGGTGTGCCCGGCGGGGACGCTCTGCACCGCGGGGGCCTGCGTGGTGACCTGCCCGCCGGGGCAGACGGTGTGCTCGGGGGCGTGCCGGGACGTGCAGACCGACAACAACCACTGCGGGCGCTGCGGCAACGCCTGCGCCGCGGGCACGGTGTGCACCGCGGGCGTGTGCGTGGTGAGCTGCCAGACCGGCCAGACGGCGTGCTCGGGCGTGTGCCGCGACCTCGTGAACGACCGCAACAACTGCGGATCGTGCGGCCAGGTCTGCGCGGCGGGCCAGGTGTGCAGCGCGGGCGCCTGCGTGGTGAGCTGCGGGGCGGGCCTCACCAACTGCTCGGGCGTGTGCCGCGACCTCACGACCGACAACGCCAACTGCGGCGCCTGCGGGCGCGCGTGCGCGGCGGGGCAGGTGTGCAGCGCGGGCGCCTGCGTGGTGTCGTGCGGCGCGGGGCTCACCAACTGCTGGGGCACCTGCCGCGACACGCAGACCGACGCGAGCCACTGCGGCGCCTGCGGGACGGCCTGCACCTATGCCAACGGGGTGGGCGCGTGCGTCGCGGGGCGGTGCTCGCTGGTGGCCTGCCTGCCGAACTTCTCGGACTGCAACGCCAGCGCCACGGACGGCTGCGAGGTGGACATCCGCCCTTCGCGCCGGTGACCAACACCGTGCTCACGCCCGGCGTGCACAACTTCACGACGATCAACATCCCCGCGGGGGTCACCGTGACGGCCACTGCGGGGGGCGGGCGTGCTCGACCTGCGCGCCACGGGCTCGGTGATCGTCGGCGGCGTCATCACCACCTCGGGCGGCGCGGGCGGCCCGCACACCGACTGCATCGACAACGCCTCGGGCGCGGGCGGCGGGACCACCGGCAACCCCGACCACGGCGGACGGGTGACGTCTGCGGCGTGAGCTCCCCGCGGGCGGCCCGGCGGGCACCGGCGGGCTCTCCAGCTCGCCCGGCGCGGCGGGCGCACTCACCATCGGCGGTCGCGGCGGCCTCGGCGGCGGCGGCGGCGGCGGCGGGTGGAACGGTCACCTCGGCGCCAGCACCAGCTTCGGCGGCGGCGGCGGCGGCGGCGGCGGCGGCAGCGGCGGCGGCGGCGGCGGCGGCTACCTCTGCGGCGAGTCGGGGCGCGTGGGCGCTGCGGGCGGCGCGGGCGGCGGCGGCGGCGGCGGCCTCGGCGGCACCGGCGTCGGCGACTTCGGCGGCCGCGGCGGCGGGCGGGCCTGTCACCCCCTACCGCGGCGGCGGCGGGACCATCGGCGCGGTGTGCGCCTGCCGGGCGCGGCGGCGGCGGCGGCGGCGGCTCGATCGGCACCGCGGCGGCGAGCGACCTCGCGGTCGACACCACCTTCCAGCCCGGGCTCGGGCGGCGGCGGCGGCGGCGGCGACGAGGGCACCGGCGGCGGCGGCGGCGGCGGCGCGCTGCGCATCGCGACCACGGGCACCCTCACCCTCACGGCCACCGCGCGGCTCCTCGCCAACGGCGGCCCGGGCTCGCGCGCGGCCTGCGCGGGCGGCGCGGGCGGCGGCGGATCGGGCGGCGTGGTGTTCCTCTACGCGCCGACGGTCTCGGTGGCCAGCGGCGCGGTGGTGAGCGCCGTCGGCGGCGCGGGCGGCGCGGCGAACTCGTCGGGCTCGGGCGTGGGCGGCACGGGCGGTCCCGGCCGCGTGCGCATCGCCGCCACGGCGGGGCAGTGCACCCTCTCGGGCACCTTCAACCCGGCCCTGGTCAGCGGCTGCGCGGTCACCGCCGGCGCGGGCACCCAGAACCGCGCGTACGTCAGCGAGTTCCCGCTCTGATCCCCCCTTCCCCGAGCTCCCTCCCGCTCACTCCATCCGACAGCGCAGGGCGATCGCCCGATCGCCCGACCACGCTCGGCCCTCGAAGGTCCCTTCGCCCGTCGCGCGCAGCACGAAGCTCCGCACCGGCTCGCGCTCCTCGCGGCCTCCGCTCGCCTCGCGCTCGTCCCTCGCCTCGCCGCCGGTGATCGACCGCACGCACGCCCCCGAAGGACCGAGCGCGATCACCTCCTCGGTCTGCCACTCTCCCCCCTCCACGAACCACCCTGGTCCGCTCACCTGGGCGACCCCGCTGGAGCCGCCGCATCTCGCCCGGCGCGTCGCCGTCAGGCGCAGCCCGCGTGCGATGCATCGGGCCCCGGCACCGTCACCAGGGCCTCGCCTCCGGTGTCCGCCGGGTCGAGGGCGAGGAAGCGCGCCCTGCCTTCGCGGTCGTCGATCCAGAGCCCGTCGCGGCCCGACCAGCTCCCGAGGTGGGCCTCGTCGTTGGCCGCCGCGAGCGCGAAGGTGCGCCGCGCGGTGATCACCCCCGCCGGGTCGAGGGCCACCACCGTCACCAGGGTCACCCCGTCGCGGGCGTCGTCGGCGCGCGCCACGTAGCCTCTGGGGCGCTGCTGCACCTCCACGCCTCCGGGGCGCGCCCTGCCGAGGCCCAGCGCGGTGTAGCCCGACGGCAGCGCCAGGAGGTGGTCGCACCCGGTGGGCGCGCAGAGCTCGATCAGCCCCGCGGGGCTGCGTGTCCCCTGCACCCCGCGCCCGCTCGGGCGGGCGCCGGGGCGCACGGTGACGGCGCGGGCGACGGCTCCCTGCGAGGTCTCCCCCGACCAGTTCACCGAGAGCATGGAGCCCTCGAGCGACCAGCTCACGGCGTGTCCGCTCACGGCCGCGCCGCGGTCGATCTCGGGCGCCCGGGTGACCGCGCCGTGCTCGCAGCGGATGGCGCGCTGAGGGCTCCTCGTCGGGGCGATCGGAGGGAGAGCGTCGGGGCGGGCGATCGCCAGCGCGGCGGGCGTGGCGGGGGCGAGGGTGAGCGCCCCGCCGAGGCGGCACCACGGGCCGACGCAGTACGAGGGCGCCGAGGGGTCGAGCGGGAGCGCCGCTGCTGCGCCGATCACCGGCGAGGGGGGGGTGGAGAGGGAGTCGCCGCGGCGAGAGCGGGCGAGGCTACGGGCGTCGTCGCCGAAGAAGAGCGCCGAGCCGTCCGGGGCGAGGAGCGCGCGGGTCAGGTGGGCGGGCACGGCGACGCGGCGCCACGCGGGGGGCGCGCCTGCGGGGGCGGGGGTGACGGAGAGCGCGAGCGGAGCGCCGGGGGTGGCGTGGACGAGCGAGAGGCCGTCGCGGCTCCACGAGGCCGAGACCGGGCTGCGAAGGTCGTCGGGGAGGCGGAGGGGGGTGACGGTGCCGTCGTGGAGGAGCCAGGCGCGGGGTGCTCGGTCGGCGCGGTCGGACTCGATCGCGAGCGCGACGCCTCCGTGGACGGCCGCGATGGTCGCGGGGGAGGGGAGGCGCAGCTCGTGGGCGACGCCGCGGTCGTCGTAGAGGCAGACGTCGCGGGGATCGATCTCCGGGCGCTGGGAGCAGGGGGCCTGCACCGCCCAGGCGGCGGAGGCGTCGTCGAAGGTGGCGGCCCCGGCGGGCTCGGCGCGGGCCTCGTCGCGGAGGATGGTCCAGCCGGGCCGGTCGGCGTCTCTCGATGCGACGAGGGTGGCCCATGCCTGGTGACGGCAGACGGCGCGCAGGCCGCGGTGCGCCGGGTGGAGGGTGCAGTCGTCGCCGGGGAGGGTGTCGCGGGAGAGGGCCCGCCCGGTGCGGGCGTCGACGATCTGGAGCGCCCCGTCGCGGATGAGGGCGATGCGACCGCCGGGGAGGGCCGCGGCGCGCTGGGGGTGGAGCGGCACCGGGAGCGAGGCGGCCGCGTCGAGGAGGCCCTGGTCGATGGAGCGGGGGACCGCCAGCCAGGCGGAGGGCGACGGGGCGGAGGCGTCGGGGACGAAGACGCCGGCGGTCAGGCGGAAGGTGCCCGCGGTGGTGCGGAGGAAGGTGTCGTCGTCGGCGTTCCAGACGGAGAGGGGTACGCCGGCGGGGGCGCGGAGCACGGTGAAGCGACGGCCGCCGTCGTGCGAGGCGCGCAGCACGCCGGGCTCGGAGACGGCGTAGGCGTCGGTCGCGGAGGCGAAGCACACCGAGAGCACCCGACCGAGGTCGAGCCGACGGTGGGACCCATCGGGGGCGACGGCGTGGGCGCCGAGGAGCGTCGCAGCACCGCGAGCGCGCCGCGAGAGTGGACGCCGCGGGAGTGCAACCCCCCGACGGGATCGACCGGGTCGAGGCGGAAGGGCAGCGAGGGGAGCACCGTCAGCGGGCCGGTGAAGGAGGGGGCGCGGTAGAGGGTTCCGTCGACGCTGGCGAAGAGCCAGGAGCCGTCGGCGAGCCAGGCGGTCGCGGCGATGGCGCTCGCGGGCTGCGGGGCCGCGGCGACGCGGCCGTTGTCGGCGCGGAGGGAGCCCTTCAGCACGAGCCCGCCGCGCACGCGCACGGCGGCGCCGGCCGCCGCGGCGACGACCCAGCGAGGCGAGGAGGGGGGGCGATGGGCGCGAGCGCGGCGGGAGTGACAGCCGGAGAGGAGCGCGACGCCGAGCACGAGCGAGAGCGAGACGGGCTGAGGGGACACGGCGCGGAGTGTATCCGATGGGTGCGGCGGCACTCCTCGGGGAGTGACCCGGCGGCCGCGCTGGTGGCAGTGTGTCCGACCATGAACATCGTCGTGACGGGGGCCAACCGGGGCATCGGGCTGGAGTTCGTGAAGCAGTACCTGGCGCGCGGGGAGAGCGTCGTGGCGGCGGTGCGCTCTCCCGCGGCGGCCGAGGCGCTGAGGGCGCTGGAGGCCGCGCACCCGGGGGCGCTTCAGGTGCTGGCCTGCGACGTGGGCGACGACGCGAGCGTGGCGGAGTTCGCCCGGGCGCTGGGCGACGCCGCCGTCGACGTGCTGGTGAACAACGCCGGAGTGCGGGGCGAGTGGACCTCCCTGGAGGCGATGGACACCGCCGAGGCGATGCGGACATACTCTGTCAACGCGCTGGGGCCGCTGCGGGTGACGAGGGCGCTGCTGCCCCACCTGCTGCGCTCGGAGGTACGCAAGGTGGCGCACATCTCCTCGGGCATGGGATCGATCGGGGACAACACCTCCGGCGGCGCCTACTCGTATCGGATGTCCAAGGCCGCGCTCAACATGGCCTCGCGGAGCATGGCCGTGGACCTCCGCGACCGGCGGGTGATCTCCGTGGTGTTCAACCCCGGCTGGGTGCAGACGGACATGGGCGGCCGGTCGGCGCCGGTTCCGGTAGACCAGTCGGTGCACGCGCTGGTGGCCCTCATCGACGGGCTCGTGGCCTCCGACAGCGGCGACTTCCTCGACTGGCGGGGCAAGCGCTACGAGTGGTGAGCGGCGTATCGTCGCGGCGATGACCGCACCCGAGCGCCCCGACATGGTGGGCTGGTACGACCCCGCGCAGCTCCTCCGCACCGGCCTCCAGACGGTGCTCACGGAGGTCTTCGCCACGCGCGCCGACTACCGGCTGCTCCTGGCGCTGGGCGAGCCCCAGGAGCCTCGATCGTTCGCCGATCGCGAGGTGTTCTGGATGGACTACGTCTCCGACACCGGCGACGGCTGGCGGCCCACGACGGCGGTGCTCCACGCGCTCGCCCGGACCTCCATCGCGGTCGACGGCGAGGCCCTCCCCCGGGGCGACCTGCTGCTCATGGGCGGCGACCAGGTCTACCCCGCGGGGAGCATCGCGGAGTACGAGGCGCGGCTGCTGGCGCCGATGCGGGCGGTGTCTCCCCCGGAGCCTCCGACGCCTCGCCCGCTGCTGCTGGCGATCCCTGGCAACCACGACTGGTACGACGGGCTGGTGGGCTTCGTGAGCACCTTCGCGCAGAAGGGCGCGCTGGGGATGTGGTCGACCTTCCAGACGCGGAGCTACCACTGCCTGCGGCTGCCGCACCGTCACTGGCTCGTGGCGGTGGACGTGCAGCTCCAGTGCGACCTCGACGTGCCGCAGCGCCGGTGGTTCGAGTCCGCCCTCAAGGAGCTGCGCGAGGGCGACCACGTCATCATCGCCCTGGCCGAGCCCACCTGGGTCTTCCGCCAGCAGTACGCCAAGGACCACGGCCCGCAGATGCGCTCGCTGCTCGGGTACATCACCGAGGAGAAGCGCGCCCGGGTGGTGCTCTGGCTCGCGGGCGACCTGCACCACTACCGCCGGATGGAGCGCACCGACGAGGGCGCGACCCCCGGCGCGCAGTACGTCACCTCGGGCGGCGGCGGGGCCTTCCTCCACCCGACGCACACGCCGTCGATGCAGCGGCTGCAGCGAGGGCGGCGGGGCGAGACCCGTCGCTTCCGGGTGTCGGCGGAGTACCCCACGCGGCCGGTGTCCCTCGCGCTCGCCCGACGCAACCTGGCCTTTCCCCTGCTCAACCTCCGCTTCGGCTTCGCGACCGCGGCGCTCTACACCCTGCTCTCCTGGCTGCTGCCGCAGCCCGACCTCGGGGCCATCGACCAGGGCGTCGGGCCCGCCATCCAGCGCGGCCTGGTGCAGGTCGCCGAGCAGCCGAGCGCCATCTCGCTGGTGGTGCTGCTGCTGGTCGCGGTGGTGTATTTCACCGACTCCAACCGCCCCGGGTACCGGGTCGGCGCGGGGCTGGTGCACGGCGCCTCGCACCTGGCCGCGGCCCTCGGGGCCACCGCGGCGGGGCTGTGGTGCGCGCGCGCCCTCGGGGTGCAGCACGACGTGGTCGCCCGCCGCGGGGTGATGATCGCCGCGAGCGGGCTGCTCGGGTACTGGCTCGGCGGGGCCATCATGGGGCTGTACCTCTTCGTGAGCGTGAGGGTGTTTCACCGGCACGGAAACGAGGCCTTCTCGTCGCTGCGCGAGGAGGGCTGGAAGAACTTCCTCAGGCTCCGCGTCGACGCGTCGGGCATCTCCCTCTGGGCCTTCGGCCTCGACCGCATGCCCGAGCGCTGGACCGTCGGCGCGTGGCCCCTCCCGCTGGATCCCTCCGCCTCGGCCGAGCCCCGGGTGATCGACGCGGTGAAGATCGCCGCCCCCGCCGCGGAGTGACGCTCGCAGCCACGGGAGGGGGGAACCCGCCGGCTCCGCGAAGCTGGGATATGGTCCAGCGATATGCATCGTCCGGTGGCTGCCCTTCTCCTGCTTTCGCTCGTCGGCTGTGGCTCGTCCCGCGGGGTTGATTTCTCCCTCGACGCCTCCGCCTCCACCGACGCTCCGACCGTCGCGGAGGTCGGCGCGCCCGACGTCTCCTCCGATGACGCGGCCCCCGTCGATGCGCCCGTCGCGCTCGATGTCCCCGCCCCCGACGATGCGCCCCCGGTGATCGACGCGGCCTCGCCCGAGGACGCTCCCATGGCGGTCGATGCCCCCTCCGACGCCCCGATGGTCGATGTCCCTTCGGTCGACGCCCCCGATGCTGGCCGTGACGGCGGGCTGTCGTGCCGCTCGTCCCGCGATTGCGGCGCCCTGGGCTTCGTCTGCGACACCGCCCGCATGACCTGCGTGGAGTGCCTCACGGAGGTCGACTGCACCGGGGGGCAGGTCTGCGGACCCGACTCGGTCTGCCGGGCGCCCCGCTGCACGGTGGGTCCGGCCACCTGCACCGCGGAGGGGAGGGTGCGCACCTGCGACCCGCGCACGGGCTTCGTCGAGATGGTCTGTCCCGCGGGCATGGGCTGCATCGGCGGGCGCTGCCAGACGCGCGCCTGCACGCCAGGAGCGGTGGAGTGCGGCGCCGGGGCCGAGCGGCGCACCTGCAGCGCCGACGGGAGCTCGCAGACCATCACCGCCTGCCCCGCGGCCCCGAACGCGGTCGGCCGCTGCAGCGGCGCGGGCGCGTGCTCGATCGTCTGCAACCCGGGCTTCGCGGACTGCAACAACAACACGGCCGACGGGTGCGAGGTCGACGCGCGCTCCAGCGTCGCCCACTGCGGCGCGTGCGGCCGGGCCTGCACGGCGGGCCTCGTGTGCGTGGCCGGGGCGTGCACCTCCGCGGCGTGCGGCGCGGGGCTGAGCACCTGCTCGGGCGCATGCCGCGACCTCAACAGCGACCCCGCCAACTGCGGCGCCTGCGGCCGCGCCTGCGGGGCGGGGATGGCCTGCGCCGCGGGGAGCTGCGTCTGCACGGGCGGGCTCACCTCCTGCGGCGGACGCTGCGTCAACCTCCAGAGCGACCTGGCGAACTGCGGCGGCTGCGGCGTCGCCTGCGGGACGAGCTGCACGGCGGGCCTCTGCGCGGGCTCGACGCTCACCTGCAGCGGGAGCACCTACGACGTCAACGGGCTGACCTCGGACGGCTGCGAGGCGGTCGACGACAGCGTCGCGGGGCACACCCAGGCGACGGCCAGCTCACGCCCCAGTCAGGGCTGCTCCGACACCACCCTCGGGACCATCAACGGCGTGCGCATCCCCTCCGACGCGCGGCCCCACTCGCCCGCGCCGCAGGGCTTCGTGGCGACCGTCGGGGCCGCTCCGGACTGGTACTCCGTGCGCGCCACGGGAGGGAGCTTCTGCGCCAACAACTACGGCGTCACCGTGGTCACCAGCGGCGGCAGCAGCGAGGGCAGCTGCTACGTCGTCACGCTCATCACCGACCGCACCACGGTGAGCATGGCCGTGAGCGGCAGCGGTTCGAACACCATGTCCTCGGCGGCCTTCGGGCTCTACACCGAGAACACCACCGTGTACCTCCGCGTGGAGAAGGTGTGCTCGCTGCCGCTCCGGGAGAACGTCGAATACACCCTCTCGTATCACCTCTGAGGCCCCGCGCCCGTTAGGCTCCCGTTAGGGTGCGCCCGATACGGTGCGCCCCACGATGCACCGCCTGGCGCCCGTCGCCCTCGCCACCCTCCTCGGCTGCGCGACCTCCCCCTACGACCACGCCTGGATCGCCCGCGACCTCGCGCGCCGCACCGGGAGCGCCGCCGGCCCGCAGCGCCCGACCGACGCCCCCACGCTCCCCCGCGGGGTCTCGCTCGACGACGGGCTCACCGCCAGCGAGTCCGTCGCGCTCGCCCTCTGGAACAACCCCCGCTTCCACGCCGACCTCGCCCAGCTCGGCTTCTCCCGCGCCGACCTGGAGGAGGCCGGGCAGCTCCCCAACCCCCTCCTCACGCTGATGCTCCCGGTGGCTTCGCACCCGCTGTCGTTTCGCGTGCAGGCTCCGCTCGAAGCCCTCTGGCAGCGCGGTCGCCGCGTGGCCGCCGCGCAGCGCGACGTCGAGCGCGTGGCCCGCAGCCTCGTGCAGTCGGGCCTCGACCTCGCCCGCGACGTGCGCCTCGCCCACGCGGAGGTGCTCCTCGCCGGGGAGCGCCAGCGCGTGCGCGCCGAGGCCGCCGCGACCCTCGACGCCATCCTCGAGGTCACCCGGCTCCGGGCGGCCGCCGGGGACGTCGGCGACGCCGAGCTCGAGTCCGCCCGCGCCGAGGCCCTCACCGCCCGAGACGCCTCCCTCCGCGCCGAGGCCGACCAGCAGCTCGCCCTCCTCGCCCTCCGCGCCCTCGTGGGCTTCGCGTCCGACCCCCGCGCCCTCCGCGCCGTCGCCGACCCGCCCCCGACGCGCCCGCCGAGCCCGTCGCCGACGTCGTCCGCTTCGCGCTCTCCGCGCGCCCCGACCTCCACGCCGCGGGCCTCGCGGTCGAGGCCGCCGCCGCCCGCGCGGGCTGGGAGCGCACCCGCATCGTGTCCTTCACCGCCGCCCTCGACGCCGTGACCCTCAACCCCGTCGACGGCCTCGCCCTCGGCCCCGGCATCATCGCCCCCCTCCCGATCTTCAACCAGAACCAGGGGGCCATCGGCCGCGCCGAGGCGGAGATCGAGCAGGCCTCCTGGCGCGCCATCGCCCTCCGGCAGCAGGTCACCACCGAGGTCACGCAGGCCCACGCGCAGCTCGCCCAGGCGCGCGACTCGCTCGCCCGCTGGCGCGCGGAGGTGTCGCCCTCGCTCGACCGCTCGGTGCAGCACGCCGACGAGCAGTTCACCGCCGGCGAGGCCTCGTACCTCGTCGTGCTCGACGCCACCCGCCGCGCGATCGACGGCCGACTCCGGCTCGCCGAGCTCGAGGCCGACGTCCGCCGCGCCCTCGCCCAACGCGACCGCAGCGCCGGAGGAAGCCCCCGATGAGACTCCGCCCCGCCCTCGCCGCGGCCGCCCTCGCCGCGGCCTGCCAGCGCACCCCTCCGTCCGCCCCGCACGCCGCCCACCCCGCGACCGTCGCCCACGCCGTGAAGGAGTCCGAGCTCACCACCGTCACGCTCACCCCTCGGGCCGTCGAGCGCCTCGGCATCACCACCGCCCCGGTCGCTCCCGCCTCGGGGGTCCAGGTGCGCACCTTCGCCGGGGACGTGAGCGTCCCGCCGGGCCGCGCGCTCACCCTCGCCGCGCCGCTCGCAGGCACCGTCCACGCCCCGGCCTCGGG
This sequence comes from Deltaproteobacteria bacterium, assembly GCA_016704445.1. Taxonomy (GTDB): domain Bacteria; phylum Myxococcota_A; class Polyangia; order Polyangiales; genus SCUS01. The sequence continues at coordinate 117,794 of JADJAE010000015.1, read as the reverse complement.
CCTCCCCCGCCCGGGGACAGCGGTCGCCCAGGGTGCCCTCCTGCTCTGGCTCACTCCCTTCGCTCCCGCCGACCGGGACGTCCGGGCGCAGAGCGTCCGCACCCTGGAGGCCGCCCGCGCTCGCCTCGCCGCGAGCACCCAGCGAGCCGCCCGCACGGAGCTCCTCGCCCGCCAGCGCGCCGGGAGCGAGCGCGCCGCCGAGGAGGCCCGCGCCGAGAGAGACACCGCCGCCGCCGAGGTGCGCGCCGCCGAGGCCCGCCTCGCCGTGCTGCGCCGGGCTCCCCTCGACTCGGACGTCCGCGTGCCCGTCACCGCCCCTCGCGCGGGCGTGGTGCGCCAGCTCTTCGCCGCCCCGGGCCAGATGGTCGCCGCGGGAGGGAGCCTCGTCGAGGTCGCCGCCGCCGATGCCCTGTGGGTGCGCGTCCCCGTGTACGCCGGTGACCTCGCCTCGCTCGACGCCCAGGCCCCCGCCCGCGTCGCCCGCCTCGGCGAGCCCTCCTCCTCCGCCGGAACCCCCGCCGACCCGGTGGTCGCGCCTCCCTCGGCCGATCCGGTCGCGGCCACCGTCGACCTCTTCTACGCGCTCTCCCCTGGCGCCTCCGCGCTACGCCAGGGAGAGCGGGTGAGGGTGTCCATCCCGGGCCTCGCCCCGGAGTCCGCGCTGTCGGTCCCGTGGTCCGCCGTGATCACCGACGTCTCCGGGGGGCAGTGGGTCTACGAGCTCACCGGCCCCGGGGTGTACGTCCGCAAGCGCGTGGCGGTGCTGCGCGTCGAGGGCGACCGCGCGCTGCTCTCCCGCGGCCCTCGCGCGGGAACCCCCGTCGTCGCCGTCGGCGCGGCCGAGCTCTACGGCACCGAGTTCGGGGCGGGGCACTGACGATGCGCGCCCTCGTCGCCCTCGCCCTTCGGCTCCGTGTCGTGGTGGCCGCGCTCGCCGTGGTCTTCATGGTCGTAGGGGTGCGCGCCGCGCAGACCGCGCCGCTCGACGTCTTCCCCGAGTTCGCGCCTCCGAGGGTGGAGGTGCAGACCGAGGCCCCGGCCCTCTCCTCCGAGGAGGTCGAGCGCTTCGTGACCGTGCCCCTGGAGAGCGCCCTCCACGGGGTCAGTGGTCTCAAGACCCTGCGCTCCAAGTCCGTGCTGGGCCTCTCGTCCGTGCTGCTCATCTTCAGCGAGGGCACCGACCTCCTCGTCGCCCGACAGCTCGTGCAGGAGCGCCTCGCCCGCGCCGCCCCGCAGCTCCCGGCCGCCGCGAGAGCGCCGGTGATCCTCCCTCCGCTCTCCTCGCTGAGCCGCGCGATGAAGATCGGCATCTGGTCCGACACCCTCTCCCAGATGGAGCTCACCGACCTGGTGCGCTGGGTCGTGCGCCCGCGGCTCATGGCCGTCCCCGGCGTGGCCAACGTGGCCATCTGGGGGCAGCGCGACCGGCAGCTCCAGGTGCGCGTCGACCCGGCCCGCCTCCAGGCGCAGGGCGTCCGCCTCGGCGACGTGGTGCGCGCCGCCCAGGAAGCCACCGCTCCCGGCGCTGGGGGCTTCCTCGACGGGCCCAACCAGCGCCTCGCGGTGCGCCAGGAGACCGCCGCCAGCACCGCCGCCGAGCTCGCCATGGTGCCCGTCGGAGCGCGGCCCAACGCGCCCCGCCTCGGCGACGTCACCACCGTCGTCGAGGACCACGGCCCCCCCATCGGCGACGCGGTCATCAACGACCGCCCGGGCCTGCTGCTGATCGTCGAGAAGCAGCCCACGGGCAACACCCTGGAGGTCACCCGCCAGGTGGAGGCCGCCCTCGTCGCGCTCCGCCCCGCGCTCGCCGGGGTGCACGTCGACCCGACGATCTTCCGCCCGGCGACCTTCATCGAGCGCGCGATGGACAACCTCCAGCAGGCCCTGGTGTGGGGGTGCATCCTGGTGGCGCTGATCCTCGGGCTCTTCCTCTACGAGTGGCGCACGGCGCTCATCTCCGCGACGGCCATCCCCCTGTCGCTGCTCGCCGCCGTCGTCGCGCTCCGCCTCCGCGGAGGAACCCTCGACACCATGGCCCTCGCGGGCCTCGCCATCGCCCTCGGCGAGGTGGTCGACGACGCCATCATCGACGTCGAGAACATCCTCCGCAGGCTCCAGCAGAACCGCCGTCTCCCGCACCCGCGACCGGCCTTCCGGGTGGTGCTCGACGCCTCGATGGAGGTGCGCAGCGCCGTGGTCTACGCGACCGCTGTGGTGGTGCTGGTGTTCCTTCCGGTGTTCTTGATGGAGGGCCTGGCGGGGGCGTTCTTCCGGCCGCTGGCGGTGGCCTACGCGCTGGGCGTCACGGCCTCGATGGTGGTCGCCCTCACGGTCACCCCCGCCCTCACGCTGCTGCTCGTCCCCAAGCACCTCGACCACCGCCCCGCGCCTCTCGTGACCTGGCTGCGGTCCCGCTACGCGCGCCTCCTCCCCTCCGTGGTCGACCGCCCCCGGGCGGCGCTGGCCACGGTGGTGGCGCTACTCCTGGCGACGGCCGCCGCGGTGCCGCTTTTGGGGGAGGGCTTCCTCCCGACCTTCCAGGAGACCGACTTCCTGATGCACTGGGTAGGTCAGCCAGGAACCTCCCTCGACGCCATGCGCCGCACCACCGCCCGGGTCTCTCGCGAGCTCCGGGCCATCCCCGGGGTGCGCAACTTCGGCTCCCACATCGGCCGCGCCGAGGTGGCCGACGAGGTGGTGGGCCCCAACTTCACCGAGCTCTGGATCTCCCTCGACCCCGACGTCCCCTACGCCCCCACGGTGGCGCGCATCCGGGAGACCGTCGACGGCTACCCCGGCCTCTACCGCGACGTGCAGACCTACCTGCAGGAGCGGGTGAAGGAGGTGCTCACCGGCTCCAGCGGCTCGATCGTGGTGCGCCTCTACGGCCCCGAGCTGGGCACGCTCCGCTCGCTGGCCGCCGAGGTCGCCCGGGTGTCCCGCGACGTCCCCGGCATCAGCGACCTGAAGGTGGAGGCCCAGGTGCTGGTGCCGCAGGTGACGGTGCGCGTCGACGCGGCGGCCGCGGGGCGGGTCGGGCTTACCCCGGGGGGTATTCGCCAGTCGGCGGCGACGATGCTCCAGGGCCTCCGCGTGGGCGAGGTGTACCGGGAGCAGCGCGTGCTGGAGGTGATGGTCTGGAGCGAGGAGCGCGTGCGGGCCGACCTCGCGGCGGTGCGCGACCTGCGGCTGGAGACGCCCTCCGGGGAGCACGGTGCGCCTGGGCGACGTGGCCTCGGTGCAGGTGGAGCCGACGCCCAACGTGATCCAGCGGGAGGGGGCGTCGCGGCGCATCGACGTGAGCTGCAACGTGCGCGGACGAGACCTGGGCGGCGTCGCCCGCGACGTGCAGTCGAGGGTGGCGCGGATGACCTTCCCGGCGGGCTACCACCCCGAGCTGCTGGGCGAGTTCGAGGCTCGCGCGAAGGCGCAGAACCGCCTCTTCGGCTTCGCGCTGCTGTCCATCCTCGGCGTGCTGATGGTGCTCTACGCGGACTTCCGCTCGTGGCGCCTGACGCTGATGGCCTTCGCGACGCTGTCCTTCGCGCTGGTGGGCGGCGTGGCGAGCGCGCTGCTGGGCGACGGTGTGCTCTCCCTGGGCTCGCTGGTGGGCTTCGTGACGGTACTGGGCATCGCCGCGCGCAACGGGATCATGCTGGTGAGCCACTACCGCCACCTGGCGACGGAGGAGGGCGTCCCCTTCGGGCGCGAGCTGGTGCTGCGGGGCTCCGCCGAGCGCCTCGCGCCGGTGCTCATGACGGCCCTGGCCACGGGCCTCGCGCTCCTGCCGCTGGTGGTCGCCGGGCAGCGCCCGGGGCACGAGGTGGAGCACCCGATGGCGGTGGTGATCCTCGGGGGGCTGGTGACCTCGACGGCGCTCAACCTGCTGGTGCTGCCCGCGCTCTACCTGCGCTTCGGCGCGGCGACGAGCCCCCTCGAGGACGAGGAAGACGACTGATCCCTCAACGGGCCACTGTGCTCTACTGGAGCTTCTTCCGTGCGGGTTCTGCTGGTCGACGACAACGCCGAGCTCCGTGACCTGGTGACCCGCGCGCTCTCTCGCGACGGCCACGCGGTCACCGCCGCGGCCACCCTCGCGGCGGCGCGCGCGGCGCTGGCCGACTCCGCCCCCGACGTGGTGGTGCTCGACCTCGGCCTCCCCGACGGATCAGGCATGGACCTCTGCCGCGCCCTCCGCGCCGAGGGCGAGCGGGTGCCCATCCTGATGCTCACGGCGCAGGGCGCGGTGGCCCGCCGGGTGGAGGGCCTGGAGTCCGGGGCCGACGACTTCCTGGCCAAGCCCTTCGCGCTGGCCGAGCTGCGGGCGAGGGTGAGGGTGCTCGGCCGTCGCGGCCCGGCGGCGGCGTCCAGCACGTGGCGACAGGGGGCGGTGACGCTCGACTTCGCGGCGAGGCGGGCGGTGGTCGACGGGGCGGAGGTGCCGCTGACGGCGAGGGAGTGGGCGCTGGTGGAGTTCCTGTCGACGCGAGGGGGGCGCGTGGCGAGGCGGGGGGAGATCCTCGACGCGGTGTGGGGGGACGACTCCCCGCAGGCGAGCGCGAGCCTCGACGTGCTCACCGCGAGGGTGCGCCGCAAGCTCGGGGCGGCGACGCTGCGCACCGCGCGCGGCGAGGGCTACGCGCTGGGGGAGCGGCGAGTGAGCGGCGGGCGCACCTTCGCCCGGAGGGTGGCCCGGGCGATGGCGGCGACGGCGGTGCTCTCCGCGCTCCTCTCCGCGGTGCTGACCACGGCCATCGCCTGGTCCTCCCTGCTCGACCGCGAGGACGACCGCCTCCGAGGCGCGGCGCAGACCCTCGGGCTGGAGGTCCCGGCGACGATGGACGAGGCGACGGCGAGGGGTCACGCCGACGACGAGCAGGCCGAGGTGGCCGTCGCGGGGATGCGCATCGCCCTCTACCGTAGCGGGCGCTTCGTGGGCGGCGACGCGTCGCTCCGGCCCTCCGCCGCCGACGGCTGCCGCACCACCGAGCGGGGGTGGCGCCAGTGCCGGGTGACGCTCCCTACCGGCGCGGTGGAGGTGACCAGCGACCTCGCCGCGGCGCGCTCCCAGCGCTCGCTGCTGCTGGGCGCGGCGCTGCTGGCGGCCCTCCTGGCGGGCCTCGCGGGCCTCGGCCTGAGCGGCGCGGTGTCGGCTCGCATCGCGCGGCCCCTGCAGCGGCTGAGGGAGGAGGTCGCCGCGGTGGACGCCGACGCCCCCGGCCGCGCCCTGCCGGGAGGGGGCGACGGCTACGCGGAGACCGACGCGCTGCGGGCGTCGCTCGGGGAGATGCTCTCCCGGCTCGACGAGGCGCTCTCGCAGTCGCGTCGCTTCGCGGCCAACGCGGCCCACGAGCTGCGCACCCCGCTCGGAACCATGCAGGCCGAGCTCGAACTCTCCGCCGAGGGAGCTTTACCCGAGGAGGTAAGGGACTCCCAGCGCCGTGTGCTGCGCACGCTCGGCGGGCTCAACGCGCTGGTGGAGCGGCTGTTGATCCTTGCGGCGCCGGTCGAGTCGCTGCGCGGGGCGCGCGAGGCGGTGTCGCTCTCCGACGTGGTCGAGGAGGTGCTCACGGCGCTCGACCCGGCCGCTCGTCAGCGGGTGCGAAGCGCCGTGGACGAGGGGCTGCACGTCCGGGGCGACGCGCTGCTCCTGAGGGTGATGCTCGAGAACGTGGTGGGCAACGCGCTGAAGTTCGCCCCCTCGGGGGAGGTGACGGTGCGCGCGGAGGCCGACGGCGACGCGGTGACCCTGGAGGTGACCGACGAGGGCCCCGGGGTGGCGCAGTGCGATCGGGAGCGGGTGTTCGACGCCTTCTATCGCTCGGCGGGCGCCCGGGCGGAGGGGGTGCGAGGGCACGGCGTGGGCCTCGCGCTGGTGGCGCGCATCGCCCGGGCGCACGGGGGGAGCGCAGCCTTCGAGGACGCCCCGGTGGGAGCGCGGCTGGTGCTCCGTCTGCCGCGTTGGGCGCCTGCGGAGCGCGACGCTACGATGCGCGCCCTGTGAGCAACCTGCTGCGCGTGGTGCACCCCATCCCGGACGAAGACTGGCCCGGCGCCGAGGAGGCCGCGGGCTCCCGTCTCTTCTCCCCGGTGGCGCTGGGGCGCGGGTGCTCGCTCACCTCGAGGACGTGGGTCCCGGCGATGGTGCCGTGGAGGGCGACGGAGGAGGGCGAGGTCACCGACGCGGTGCTGGCCTGGTACGGGCGCTTCGCCGACGGAGAGCCTGGCGCCCTTGTGGTGGAGGCCACCGGCATCCGCGATGTTCCCAGCGGGCCGCTGCTTCGCATCGGGCACGACCGCTACGTCGACGGTCTGCGCCGGCTGGTCGACACGGTGCGCGCTCGCTCGTCGGGTCGCACCCGGGTGTTCATCCAGCTCATCGACTTCCTCACCATCCGCCGACGCCCTGAGCCCTCCGCCTGGTTCGCGCGCTTCCTCCGGGTCGACGAGGGCCACCGACGGCGCCTCGCCTCGCTCCTCTCCGACGACGCCCTCCTGATCGCGCCCGACGCGCAGCTCCGCGCCTCCCTGGCGGCGCTCCCCGAGGAGCAGCTCGACGAGGCGCTCACGGCGCGCGAACTCGACGACCTCCGCCGGGGCTACCGCGAGCGGGTGACCGACCTGCATCTCCCTCACATCCGCTCGCTCCCCGAGGTGCTCCCCGGGCTCTTCGCGGAGGCCGCGGCGAGGGCCGAGGCGGCGGGCTTCGACGGGGTCGAGCTTCACTACGCCCACGCGTACACGATGGCGTCCTTCCTCTCCGCGCTCAACGACCGCGGCGACGGCTACGGCCGCACGCTGGAGGGCCGGGCTCGCTTACCGAGGGAGGTATTCTCCGCCGTGCGAGCGAGGGTCTCCGAGGGCTTCGTGGTGGGCTGCCGCATCCTGGGCGACGAGGCCATCGAAGGCGGGAGCACGGCCTCCGACGCGGCGTATTTCGGCGTCTCGCTGGCGGCCGCGGGGATGGACTTCGTCTCGGTCTCCAAGGGAGGGAAGTTCGAGGACGCGAAGCCCCCGAAGGTGGGGCAGGCGGCCTATCCCTACACGGGGAGGAGCGGCCACGAGTGCATGCCCACGGTGCGCTCGGACGAGCGCGGTCCCTTCGGGCGCAACCTGGGGCTCTCTCGGGTGGTGAGGGACGCCATCGCCGCGGCGGGGCTCTCGACGCCGGTGGTGGGCGCCGGGGGCATCCACGGGTACCGGCTGGCGGAGGCGGCGCTGGCGCGGGGCGACTGCGACGTGGTGGCCTCGGCGCGGCAGAGCCTCGCGGACCCTGACTGGTGGCGCAAGGTGCGGCTCGGCCGCGGCGCGGAGGTTCGGCGCTGCAAGCTGACCAACTACTGCGAGGGCCTCGACCAGCACCACAAGGAGGTCACCTGCCAGCTCTGGGACCGGGCGGTGTCGCCGGGCGAGGACCCTGCCTCGGTGGCGCGCTCGAAGGACGGTCGACGGAGGCTGGAGGCGCCTCGCTGGGACGATCGCCCTCCGTCGGGGGATTGAGTCCATCGGACAGCGGCCTGACCGGGCTTGACGCGCTATGGTGGGCCTTGCCCCTACACACGGGGAACAGATCACCTGGGTAACGAACCGGCGGGTATCGACTCCGCAAAGGCGGCGCCCATATCGAGATGCGAGGTCCCATGCGCCAACGAATGACGATTGTACTGGCTGCGCTGCTCACGAGCGGAGTGGCGCTGGGCGGGTGCTCGCGGAGCGGCACCGAGCGCTGGGCCACGACGCAGAACACCAACGTCGCCATCGACTGGGACAGGATCAACGAGGCCTACCGCGCCGCCAACGGGCCCGAAGACCTCGAGCGCCGCGTCAACGAGATCTACGAGGGCAGCGAGGTGATCAGCATCGCCGTGGCCGACCTCGACACCACCACGCAGGAGGTGACGGGCTTCTTCGACCGCAACTCCAGCGGCGCCGTCGACGCGGGGGAGAAGATCTTCACGATGCGCCGTCGCATCACCGGCGAGGGCACCGGGGAGATGCAGACCACCGGGCACGGGGCCTACGCCTCGTACCACTCGCCGATGCTCTCGATCATGTCGGGCATGATGCTGGGCTCGATGCTCTCCAGCGCCTTCCACCCGGGCTACGCGCCCATGTACACGTCGCGCCCCTACGTCACCCACCCCACCCGGGTCAGCCAGATCAGGACCGCCAGGCCCTCCAGGCCCTCGGCGTCCGTGTTCTCCAGGCCCTCCGGGTCGGGGCGCTCCTTCCCCGCCCGCGGTGGGTTTCGGGGAGGCGCCCGCTTCGGCGTCCGTCGAGGCGACCGCCCGGCGCCCATCCGGCTGACGGCCTGACACCCGATGGTCCTCTCGATCGCACAGCTCCCCTTCCGGAGGCGTCCGCCTCTGGAGATGCTGCGCCTCGACGAGGACCGCGACGCGCCCGACGACGACTACACCGGCTTCGGCCACAGCCGTGTCGAGGCCCTCACGCTCGCCGGGCGCGATGGGTCGGTCGTGGTGCGCGACGCGCTCGTGCTGGCGCTGCACTGCACCGACCCTGGCGAGGCGCTCCCCGACGACATCGAGCTGGAGTTCGTGCTCGACGAGGTCGCCCCCGAGCTCTCGGTGAGCGTGATGCTCTCGACCTTCCTCGGTGTCTGGCTGCCGAAGCTGCGCGGCGACGAGAGAGCCGTCGTGCTGGCGCTCTGCAACCCGCACCGGGCGACGCTGCCGAGGCCCTCGGGCGTCGATCCCGCGACGCCGCTCTACTATGCGACGGGCGACGTCGAGTCCTGGTTTCACCACGGCGTACGGCTCGCGGCCGAGTCGTGGCACATCGCGAGGTGAACCGTGTCCGATGAAAAAGCCCCCCCGCTCAGCCGGGAGCAGATGCTCGACTACGCGGGCATCTGGCTGCTCAAGAAGATGGACCTGAAGCCCGAGGACGGCGGCATGGTCGTCCCCTTCGTGATGCCCGGCGAGCTCTCGCCCCTCGACGACGTGGTCGAGGCCCTCTTCATGGCCGGCTACATCCAGCCCGACAAGAAGCAGCAGCGCTACCAGATCACGCCGGCGGGCTTCGCGTACATCGGCGAGCTCATCGACGAGGCCCAGGGGCTGATCGACGAGTACGACGAGTTCGAGGTCGAGGAGGTGATCTCCCGACTTCGCGCGGCCCGGCTCGACGTGCTGCGCGCCCGCTTCCTCTGGGAGTGGTACACGGGCGAGCTCGATGACCTGGCTCTCTTCCAGGAGCGTCGGGGAATCCAGCCGGTAGAGCGGCTGTGGGCCTACTACCTGGTCAGCGACGACTTCTACCGCGCGCTCGCCGCGGACCTCGAAGTCGCCAACTGAGGCCCTCCCTCGGGGGGTGCTGCGCGCGGGCCGAACATCGGATACACCTCCCGTCGAACCAGCAACGTTCTGACGAAACGCCCGCCAGACACCATCAGGACAGGTACGCGCGCACCATGACTACGCAGAAGACCATCGGATTCATCGGCCAGGGTTGGATCGGCAAGACCTACGCGGACGACTTCGAGCGCCGCGGGTACCAGGTGGCCCGCTTCGCCAAGGAGGAGCCCTACACGGGCAACGCCGGGCTCATCAAGGAGTGCGACATCGTCTTCGTGGCGGTGCCGACGCCCACCACCCCGGAGGGCTTCGACGACAGCATCGTGCGCGGCACCATCGGGCTGGTCGGCAAGGGCAAGACGGTGGTCATCAAGTCGACGCTGCTCCCGGGCACGACCGAGTCGATCCAGCGGCAGTACCCCGACGTGAAGGTGATGCACTCGCCGGAGTTCCTGTCGGTGGCGACGGCGAAGCACGACGCGGAGAACCCCACGCGCAACATCGTGGGCATCCCGGTGAACAACGCCGAGTACCACGCCGCGGCCGAGGAGGTGCTCAAGGTGCTCCCCAAGGCCAACTACTCCGTCGTGTGCTCGTCGCGCGAGGCGGAGTTCATCAAGTACGGGCGCAACGCGCTCGGCTTCGTGCGCGTGGTGTTCATCAACCTCTTCTACGACCTCGTCGCCAAGCACGACGTCAACTGGGACGTCATCCGCCAGGCGATGTCGGCCGACCCTGACAACGGCCCGACGTACATGAACCCGGTCCACAAGTCGGGCCGCGGCGCCGGCGGCGCGTGCTTCATCAAGGACTTCGAGGCCCTCTCGCGCATGTACAAGGAGCTCGTTCCCGACGAGCACGGCGCGGCCATCTTCGACAGCCTCACCGCGAAGAACATCGACCTCCTCCTCGGCACCAACAAGGACCTCGACCTGCTGCGCGGCGTGCACGGCGAGGACGTGGTGCTCCGCGCTCCGAAGCAGGGCTGAGCCTCACTCCGACTGAGACCCCCCCTCCGCCGCACCTCATCGTTACCCTCATCGAGCGCAGGCCGCTTCCAGGCTGGGGTTCCGCGCGTTGGCGCGTCACCCCAGGCAATAACAGGATGGCCGCCCGGGCATCGGCCCGGGGCTCCGAACGGCCGTCTCTGTGCGCAGGTTGCCGGGTCCGCTGTCGAGCGAACCGAGGGAGCCAGCCGGACGCCGGCGCGGCGCCTCCGGCGTATCACGCGATGCCCGTTCGGTGCCCCGGACCCTGTCCGGGGCGGCCATCCTGTTATTGCCTGGGGTGACGCGCCAACGCGCGGAACCCCAGCCTGGAAGCGGCCTGCGCTCGATGAGGGCAACGATGAGCTCCGCACCCCCCTGATGGTGCTAGAGCACTGTCCCTACGATGGGACAGAAGCTCGACCTCGCGCTGGCCGTCCTCAACGGGGCGGTCGGCGACTACCTCGTCCGCACCGACAACGGCCTCGCGCTGCCGATGGACCTCTACCTCCACGGCGAGCCCGTCGCTCCCACCGCCGCCGCGCTCTCCGCCGCCTACCCCGACGCGACGGCGCGGGTCGTGGTGCTCGTCCACGGGCTCATGAACACCGAGACCATCTTCGCGATGCCCGACGGCCGCGACTACGGGGCGCTCTTCCGCGCCGACCTCGGGCTCACTCCCCTCTACGTCCGCTACAACTCGGGCCTGCCCATCGCGGACAACGGCGCCGCGCTCTCGGCGCTGCTCACCACGCTGGTGTCGGAGTACCCGGTGCCCATCGAGGAGATCGTCCTGCTGGGGTACAGCATGGGCGGCCTGGTGGTGCGCGCTGCCACGCACGCCGCCGCGCTCTCCGCCGCCCCGTGGCTGCCGCTCGTCCGCCGGGCGCTCTACGTCGGGACGCCCCACCGCGGCGCCCCCATGGAGCGCGTCGGGCGCATCGTGAGCGCGGTGCTCAAGGCGATCCCCGACCCGTACACCCGTCTCATCGCCGAGGTCGCCGACCTCCGCAGCGACGGCCTGAAGGACCTCGGTGACGCCGACCTCCGCCACGAAGACCGCGCCCGCCGCACGCTCCGGGTGAGGCTGCGCGACCCGCAGCACCCGGTGCCGTTGCTCCCGGGCATCACGCACCACCTGGTGGCGGGCTCGCTGTCCGAAGACCGCTGGGTGCGCGCGCTCTTCGGCGACGCGGTGGTCCCGGTGTCGAGCGCCACGGGCTGGCGCTCCCTCGGCGAGGGGCTCGACCCGTCGAGGGTGCGGGTGTTTCCGGGGCTGAGCCACGCGGCGATCCCCCGCTCGATGGACGTCTACGCGCAGATGCGCGAGTGGTGCGAGGCACGATGAGCCCGACGGACAAGAGGCGCCTCCAGGGGCTGCGCGCGCTGCTTCAAGACGTGGTGGAGCACGGCTCGACCGCCGTGGAGCGGGTGCACCGGACGACCGCCGATCGCACCTTCGCGGTGCTGGAGGCCATCCCCCCGGTGGCGGGGGTCGCGAAGGTGGCGCGCGACGTCCACGGCGCGGTGCTCACCGGCGTGTACGGCAGCATCCGGCAGGTGAACCGCGCCGTCGGCGAGGTGCTCACCGCGGTGATCGAAGAGTCGACGAAGCCCTCTCGGGAGTGACCGGCGCTCGCCTCTCACCCCCCGGTCACCCGATACCCGATGGCCTCCGCGAGGTGGTGCCCCGCCACGCCTTCGCTCCCGTCGAGGTCGGCGATGGTCCTCGCCAGCTTCATCACCCGATGGATCGCCCTCGCGCTCAGCCCCAGCCGGTCGCTCGCGTCGGTGAGCAGCCTCGTGCTCGTCGCGTCGAGCGCCGCCACCTCCCGTAGCTGCCGCACGTTGAGCCTCGCGTTGCAGTCGCCGCTCCGCGCCACCGCCACCAACCTCGCGCTCGCCACGCGCTCCCTGACTTCCGCGCTCGACGGCCCCGCCGCCCCTTCGGTCAGCTGCGCCGCCCGCACCGGAGGCAGCGGAACCAGCAGGTCGATGCGGTCCATCAGCGGGCCCGACACCCGTCCCCGGTAGCGCTTCACCCGCTCCTCGGAGCAGTCGCAGCGGTCCGACGGGTCGCCCGCGTAACCGCAGGGGCAGGGGTTCATCGCCGCCACCAGGGTGAACCTCGCGGGATACCTCGCCCGCGAGCGCGCCCTCACGATGGTGATGTGCCCCTCCTCCAGCGGCTCTCGCAGGGCCTCCAGGCTCTCCCTCGGAAACTCCGGCAGCTCGTCGAGGAAGAGCACCCCGTTGTGCGCGAGCGCGATCTCCCCCGGCCTCGGAGGATCGCCCCCGCCCGCGAGCCCCGCCGCGCTGGCCGTGTGGTGCGGCGCTCGGAAGGGCCGGTCCCTCAGGAGGGACACCCCGGGGCGCAGCGTTCCGGCGACGGAGTGCACGGCGGTCACCTCCATCGCCTTTTGGAAGGTGAGCGGCGGCAGCAGCGCCGGGAGCGCCCTCGCCAGCATGGTCTTCCCCCCTCCGGGCGGACCCATCAGCAGCACGTTGTGCCCTCCCGCCGCGGCGATCTCCAGGGCTCGCTTGGCGTGCGACTGCCCTCGGACGTCCAGCAGGTCGAGCACCTCCAGGGCGTCGCCCGTCGCGAAGTCCACCACGCGGGTGCGGTCGATGAGGGGGAGTTCTTCCCGGCCGCAGAGAAACTCGCACACCCCTCGGAGGGTCTCCGCGCCGCGCACCTCGATGCCCTCCACCACCGCCGCCTCGGCCCCGTTCTCCAGCGGAACGATCGCCCCCCGCATCCCCCGGTCCCTCGCCGCGAGTACCTGGGGGAGTATTCCCCGCACCGGGCGCACGCTGCCGGTGAGGGACAGCTCCCCGAGCATCAGCCAGCTATCGAGCCCGACGGCGGGGCACTCTCCCGCGGCCGCGAGGGTGGCGACGGCGATGGCGAGGTCGAAGCCCGTCCCGGCCTTCTTCACGTCCGCGGGCGCGAGGTTGACCGTCACCCTCCGCAGCGGAAAGAGGTAACCCGCCTGCTCCATGGCGGCGCGGACGCGGGTGCGGGACTCGCGCACGGCCACCTCGGCGAGCCCGACGAGGTCGAAGGCGGGCAGTCCCCGGGCGATGTCGACCTCGACCTGCACCGGGTGCGAGTCGAGGCCGATGAGCGTGCTGGCGTGCGTGGTGGCTAACAATGGCGGTTCCTCCGCCGGGGGCCTTCACCACGGGGCGTGCCAGCGGAGGGAGTGCGCGAAAGAGGCTTGTTTGCGGGGCGATGGGGAGAGGTGGTGGGCTCCGCCGCCACTGGCGGCGGGGTGGCGGCGGGGGGTGGCGGCGCGCGAGGGAGGGAGGCGTCGCTCAGTACGTGTACGCGCCGACGAAGTAGGGTGAGGAGCGCGAGCACTCGTCGACCATCATCGAGGACGCGAACATCCGCGTGAAGCTCTGCCTCAGGACGGCGCCCTCGAAGACGCGCAGCGTCGCCGTCGTCGGGGCGTCGATCCGGTACGGGATCACGCAGAGGAGGTACTCGCCGCGCTGCGCGGTGGCGCCGAAGAAGACGTTCTCGGGTTCCAGCCCGCTCGTGTCGTCGCGGTCGAGGGTGCCGCCGCAGATGAGCATGTTCGCCTGCGGGTAGAAGATGTTCATCCCGCACGGGGGCGTGACATGGAGGTCCACGTCACCGGGACGGTCCCAGGTGAGGGTGAAGCGGAGGTCGCCGGTGCCGACGCAGGCCCCGTTCACGCAGGTCTGCCCGGTGGTGCAAGCGTGGTTGCAGGAGCCGCAGTGGGCGGCGTTGGTCTGGAGGCTCACGCACGACGAGCCGCACTGGGTCTGCGGCGGCGAACAGGTGCCCGTGCCGACGCAGGTGCCGCCCACGCACGCGGTCATCGCCGGGCAGGCCGCGTTGCACACGCCGCAGTGCGCCGCGCTGGTCTGGAGGCTCACGCAGGTGCTGTCACACAGCGACTGGCCCGCGGCGCACATCGCGGGCGCGTCGCTGGGGAGCGGCACGTCCGCTGGAGGCACGCCGCCGTCCCCGGGCATGGCCATCATGCCACAGGTCGAGATCTCCGCCGCGCAGGCGGCCTCGGTGCTCGGCGACTGGACGCAGGTGGGGTCGAGGCTGGCCCCGCAGACCCGCTCCAGGCACGTGCGCACCGCCGCGAAGCGGGTCGCCTCCGTGCCGGAGACGAGCATCCCGCAGCGGTTGAAGGACGCCGCGCAGCTCATGCCGGTGCACGTAGAGAAGCCGCACGAGGCGGCGAACTCGCAGATCGGGTGGCACGAGGTGACCTCCTCGTAGCAGTGCGTGGTCGCGCACATCTCCGTCGCGTTGCTCCCGCAGGCCGCCTCGACGCAGGTCGCGAGCGCGTTGAAGCGCGTGAGCTCGGCGCCCGCGAGCCGCGACCTGAGCGCCGTGATGCACGGCCAGAAGGACGGCTGCCCGCTGCACATCGGGAAGCCCGTCGCGAACACCGAGCTGCACGTGCTGGTCGCGGGGACGTCCGTCGCGGGGACGTCCGTCGCGGGGACGTCCGTCGCGGGGACGTCCGTCGCGGGGACGTCCATGCCGCCGTCGCTCACGGTCACGTCGGTGAGCGGCGCGTCCGTCGCTGGGACGTCCGTCGTCGGGATGTCCGCCACGCTCGCGTCGCTGATCGGAACGAGGATGCTGCGACCCACGTCACAGCCCGCGGACTGCAGCAGGACGGCGCACGCGGCCGCGGAGAAGAGGGTTCGTGATCCGATACGGTACCGCAGGGATTCCATGCGTCGGGCTCCGTGAGAAAGAAGGGGCTTCACCGGGTACGTCCTGTCAGTGGTGGCGGCGGCGGCGCGGCGAGGGAGGAGGCGGCGCGGGCGGCGTGCTCGGCGCCTGGTCCGCGGGAGGCGCAGGGTCCACGATGCGGAACTCCACGCGGCGGTTGGCCTGGCGGGCAGCATCCAGGGCGCGGCGGCGCAGCGCACGGCCGCGCGAATCCGTGATCGGCTGGATCGGGCGGGCCTCGCCGAAGCCATGCGCCTCGAGGCGCCCGGCGTCGATGCCGTGCTCGACCAGGTAGCGCATCACGCTCGCGGCGCGGCGGTTCGAGAGGTCGAGGTTCGACGCGTCGTCGTTCGCGTCGTCGGTGTGGCCCTCGATGGACACCCGGCGCAGATCGGGCGTCGCCTGGAGCGTCATGCGAACGGCCTCCAGCACTGGGAACGAGGTCGGGAGGATCGCGTCCGCTGCGGTCGCGAAGTACACCGGCTGCGTGATGCGGATGACCCGGTTGGTGAGCACCACGAGGCCCGGGCAGCCGTGCCGCGCGGGGTTCTCGGTGTTCGGCATCCCGGGCTCGCTCGGGCAGCGGTCGAGGCGGTCGGGGATGCGGTCTCCGTCGGTGTCGCGCTCGGGGCAGCCCAGGCGGTTGGGGTCGGGGTTGGAGGTCTGGTGCTCGGTGCGGCACAGGTCGCGGCTGTTGAGCACGCCGTCGTTGTCGTCGTCGCCGTCGGGGCAGCCGCGACGCGCGGGATCGGGGTCGGGGTTCGCGCCCATCGGCGTGGTGACGCAGCGGTCTTCGTTGTCGAAGACCCCGTCGCCGTCGGCGTCGGGGCGCGGGCATCCGCGGCGCGCGGGGTCCGGGGTGGCGCCCTGCGGGACGTCCACGCACTGGTCCTCGTTGTCGAAGACCCCGTCGCCGTCGCGGTCCGGCCGCGGACAGCCGCGACGCGCGGGGTCCGGGGTGGCGCCCTGCGGGACGTCCACGCACTGGTCGTCGGGGTCGAGCACGCCGTCGCGGTCGCGGTCGAGGATCGGCTCATCCTCCGGCACGCGCAGGGTGAACGAGAGCCCGAAGGCGACGTACGCCGCCTCGCTCGGGGCGTTCACCGCGCTGTCGTGAAACACCAGATGATAGCGCGCGTAGGGCCCGATCCCGAGCCAGCGCGCCGCCTGAAACTCGAACCCGAGGCCCACGTCGAGGCCCGGGCGTCGCTGCGTCCCCGTCGCGACGTAGCCGCCGTTCACGTCCGCCCACAGCCGCCCGACGGTGCCGATCATCGGCTCGATCCGGAGGCCGCCCTGGAGCGCGAGCGTGCGCCCGGTCGCCTGGTCCTGCCCCGCGAGGAAGAACCCGTTGTTCACCGAGAGCTGGATCGAGAGCCAGTCGACGACGTTGAACCCGATGCGCCCGGTCGCCTGGACGTGCGCCGAGTCGAGCGCGAGCGCCGAGCGCTGCAGGCTCGAGATCATCAGCCCCGAGCCGAGCTCGCCGCGCAGCGAGAGGCGCGAGACCACCTGCGCCTCCGCAGCGGACGGCGCCAGCACCGCGGCGGTCGCCGCCAGCGCGAAGGCGTGTACCCGCAGCGCCCTAACCCCTCGCGCGGGGAGAATCGGACTTCATCACTCGGCTCGTTCGGACAGGCATCTACGCGACCTCCATGACGTCCTGCGTGGCGCTCTTCGTCGTCGCCGACGGCGCTCGATCCAGACGATTTCTTCCGGGTATCAGTCCCCTCTCAGGGAGTCCATGGATGTAATCAGGGTGAAATCGCCCTGCGGAGAGGTCGCCGCCGCTGCTAGGATTCCTGCGCGGTCATGGCAGACGACGCGATCGAGCGACTGAGCGGCACGACGCTGGACGGGCGCTTCACCCTCGACGCCTTCGTCGCGCGCGGAGGCTACGGCGCGGTGTACCGAGGGACGCACCTCGCGCTGCGTCGCCCGGTCGCGGTGAAGGTCCTCGCGGTGCCCGAGGTCTACGAGGGCGTCGCGCGAGCGCGCTTCGTCGAGGCCTTCGAGGCCGAGGCGCTCACCGTCGCCGGGCTGCATCACCCGGCGATCGTGCGGGTCCACGACGTCGGCGTCACGACGGTGGAAGGGCGCGCGCATCCCTACACGGTGCTCGAGTGGATCGAGGGCGCGACGCTCGACGCCATGCTCCACGCGCCCGATGCCGGGCCGCGCTCGCCGCGGGAGAGCCTCGCGCTGCTGCGCCCGGTGTTCGACGCCATCGCGAGCGCCCACGAGGCGGGGGTCGTGCACCGCGACCTGAAGCCCGCCAACGTGATGGTCGCGCCGACGCGGCACGGAGAGGTCTCGGCGCGGGTGCTGGATTTCGGCCTCGCCAAGGCCTTCGCGCCCGAGGAGCGGGGCACCGACGGCAACAGCTTCACCGGCGACGAGCGCGCGTCGTTCTCGCTCTCGCACGCCGCGCCGGAGCAGGTCGGGCGGCTGCGCACGGGCCCGTGGACCGACGTGCACGCGCTCGCCCTGCTCCTCGTCGAGGTGCTGGTCGGGCAGCGCGCGTACCGCGGCGAGACGAGCATCGACCTCTACGCGCGCATCACCGCGCGGGAGCGCCCCACGCCGCGGACCTTCGACGTCGAGGTCGGCCCGTGGGAGGCGGTCCTCGAGCGGGCCCTGGCGCTGATGCCGAAGGACCGCCACCGCGACGCCGCAGCGCTCCTCGCAGACCTCGAGACGAACCTCGACGGCGCGGAGAGCGCCTGGCACGCGGCGCGCTCACCCACGCCGCCGTCCCACGCGACGGCGCGGAGCCCTCGCGGCGCTGGGCGCTGGGCGCGCTCGGCGTGGCCTGCGTCGCCCTCGCGTCCGCGGTGGCTCTGCGCGTGAGGGCCGTTCGCCCCCCGACGGGCGATCATCGGTCGCCGCCCGCGCTCCCTGCGACCGCGCCCCTTCAGCCGTCCGCGACGGCCGACGCCGGCGTCGAGCGCGCCCTCGGGCCCCTCACCGCGAGCGCGCAAGCACCGTCCGCCGAGCGCGTGGAGCGCGCCCCCGTAGCGCGTAGATCGGCCGCGCACCGTCGCGCCCTGCGATCGGCCGACGCCCGGCACGGCGCGACCGCGGATGGCGAGATCGAGATCGAGTAGGCACGGATGCGTAGAGGCCCCTCGTGACGCGGCTGCGCTGGTGGCTCGAGACGACCGAGACGCGGGTGCCCCTGCATGGCGGGAGCGTGCTCGTCGGGCGCAGCCCGGACTGCGACGTGGTGCTCACCAACGAGGCCGTGAGCCGGCACCACGCGCTCTTTCGCGTCGTCGAGGACGGGGTCGAGGTGATCCCCGTGGGGCGCAGGGGCGTCGGCGTGAACGGCGTCTCCCGCGACGAGCCCTGCACGCTGCGCGAGGGTGACGTCGTGGAGGTCGCCGAGCACCGCTTCACGCTGCGCAGTGAGGCGCTCGCGGACGAGGTGCCGGGCCTGCTCTGGTTCGTCGAGCGCACCGCCGGGGTGCTCATGCGCGTCGGCGCCGCGGTCGTCTCCGTCGGCGGCGGCCCCGAGGACGACCTCGTCGTCGAGGGGTGGCCCCCGCGGGGGATGGCGCTGCACCCCGTCGGCGCGGGCCTCGTGCTCGAAGCGCTGGTGCCTGGCATCTCCGTCGGGAGGCCGCTGGACGTGGGCGACCTCACGCCGCTGCGCAGCGGCGATCGGGTGGCGCTACACGGCGCGTCCTTCCGTGTCGTGGCGCTGCCCGCGGACCCCTCCAAGCCCACTGGGGTCCCGGCGCTCGAGGAGCCCGCGTCGGGGGTCGCCCTCACGGTCCTGCCGCGCGGCGGTCAGCTCGTCGTCACGACGGGCGCGCGGGTCCGCTCGGTGTGGCTGGCGGAGAGGCGCTGCGAGCTCGTCGCGCTGCTGATGCAGCCGCCGCCGCCGCTGCGGGTCGGAGAGATGATCCCCGATGCGACGGTCGCCGAGCGGCTCTGGCCCGGCGCCGACTCGGGCCGCATCGAGATCAACACCCTCGTGTGCCGCGTGCGCAAGGACCTCGAGCGCGTCGGCGTCGACGGCGTCACCCTGATCGAGCGCCGCGGGGGCGCGCTGCGGCTCAACCTCGCGCCGGGCGCGTCGGTCACGGTCACGAAGCACTGAGTATTACGCAGCCCCTACCACCGCAGCACGACGCCCGCGGGGGAGAGCGAAGCAAGGGGCCTGCGCGAACGCGTGCGGGCGACGAGCCACCACGTCAGCCCCGCGGCGAGGGAGACGCCGCCCACCACGAACGCTACGTTGGCCCCGAGCGCCGCGTCGCGGTAGCGGGCGTCGAGGCGCTCCGCCGCGTCGCCGTCGCAGCGCGTCGCCGACGGACAGGCGTCGTCTCGCGAGGCCTGCGCGTCGATCGAGACGGCGCCGAACACCCCTCCGACGACCACCCCGAGCGCGACGACGCCGACGAGGACCCACGGGCCCGCGCCCGCGCCGCCCGGTGTCCGCGGCGGCTGCGGACGCGGCGGGGTGGGGAGCGATGTCGTGACTATCGCCCCGGACGTTGGGGGCGTCGGAGGTGTCGGCGGTGACGGCGGCTCCGCGAGGGTCACCGCGAGGGTCTCGCGGGCCCCCGCGGCGAGGGTGATCGTCGCGCGAAAAGGGTCGCGTCCGGGCGCTGACGCGGTCACCTCGGTCGGACCGGGGACGACCGGGACGGCGACGGCGTACAGCGGAGGCGCGAGCACGCTCCCGCCGACGGTCACCCGGAGCCCCTCGGGCGCAGGCGTCGGGACCTGCACCGTGAGCCGCGCGACGCCGCGCTCGGCCTCCGCGGCGACGGCTTCACATCGGGCGACGAGCGCCTCGCGGTTGTGAACCTCTCGGTCGGCGCGGGCGCCCGAGGCGCACTCGCCTGCGAGCGCGAGGGCCTCGACGGGATGACCGACCGCGAGGTGCTCTAGGGCGAGGAAGTAGCGCAGCGAGGGGGTGGCCCAGAGCGCCGCGGCCCGCGCCGCGAGCTCGATGGCGCGGGCGTGGTCTCCGGCCTGCGAGGCCGCGGCGGCGTCGGCGATGAGGGCGCGCCGCGCGGCGTCGGCGCCATCCTGCGCGGAGGCTGGAGCGGCCCACGCGAGGGCGACGCCCACGACGAGGCTCTGGGCGAGGGATGCGACGCGCATCGGTTGGCCAGCCGACGGTATCGCGTCGAGGCGCTAGGGAGGAAGCCGCACCGTCACGGGGGTGACGGCGTCGACGGTGGAGCCGTTTCCGAGCTGGCCTGATTCGTTCGCGCCCCAGCAGCGCACGAGGCCGTCGCGCAGCGCGGCGCAGGTGGCCGCCTCGCTGGCGCCCACGATCGCCGCGGGGCCGCCGAGGTTGGCGACCTCCACGGGGGAGAGGCGGCGGGTGGTGCTCCCGTCGCCGAGCTGTCCTCGCTCGTTGCCGCCCCAACAGTGAACGGCGCCGTCCTCGGTCGCGACGCAGGCGTGGCGTCCGCCGACGGTGACCGAGACCGCGCTGGCTTCGAGGCCGCGGACGGCCACGGGCCGAAGCCGCGTCACGGTCGAGTGGTCGCCCACGGCGCCGTCGATGTTGTAGCCCCAGCACCAGACGGCGCCGGATTCGAGCGTCGCGCAGACGTGGTTGGCGAGCAGGGCGACCGCGAGCACGGGCTCGGACAGCACGAGGGACAGGGGGGTGTTCCGGTTGCTGATGGTCCCGTCGCCGAGGACGCCGAAGGCGTTGAGCCCCCAGCAGCGCAGCTCGCCCGCGAGGGTTCGCGCGCAGGTGCTGAACTGGCCGAGGGCCATCGCGTCGACGCTGTCCCTCAAGGCGGCCACGACGCGGGGGGTGGTGCGGTCGACGTTGGTGCCGTCCCCCACGCCGCCAAACATGTTGAACCCCCAGCAGCGCATCGCGCCGCCCTCGAGGATCACGCAGGTGTGGTGCCCGCCCCCCGCGACCGCGACGACGGCGCCGTCGAGCCCAGGGACCGTCGCGGGCTCGAGGCGCGGCTCGCGTGTGCCGTCACCGAGATTGCCGTAGAGGTTCTGCCCCCAGCAGCGGGCCTCTCCGCGCACGACGGCGCACGCGTGCTGGTAGCCCGCTCCGATCGCCGTGGCCGGGCCACCGAGGCCGCGCACCTGCACGGGGGTCGATCGCGCCACGGTGGTCCCGTCGCCGAGCTGTCCGTGGTCGTTGGCGCCCCAGCACCACACGCTGCCGTCGCAGCGCAGGGCGCACGCGTAGTGCCCGTGGCCGACCGCGAGCGCGCGCAGGGGTTGTCCCGCGCAGGAGGCCGGCTCGCCCGCATCGGGGGCCGCCGCGTCGGACGCATCCCCGACCGCGGCCTCGTCGGCGTCGCAGCGCGCGCAGGCGTCGGCGGGGACGTGCCACTCGTCGGTGACGCACCCCTGCGCCAGGCACAGCAGGGCTGCGGTGAGCGCGAGGCCACAGCGATGGCCTGCGTGGAGAGCCACGCAGCCTCTGTACCACAGCGTCTGATCGTCGCGGCGGGCTTCCCCGAATCCCCCTCCGGGGCTTTCCATACAGCCCCCCTGGGTGATGCAATCCCGTCCATGTCCTCCCGCCCGCTGCGATGGTGCCTCGGGCTCGCGCTCATCGCCTCGGTCGCGTCGGCCATGACCACCCCGATGGGAGGCGCGGTCGCGCTCCCTCGCGGCGCACGGCTGAGGCTCCCCTTCCCCAGCGGATCACGGATTCGCCTGCTCTCGGGGTACTCCCCCTCGGGCGGCTCGTCGCTCCACGAGGGGACCAACCGCGCGTCGTACGCGAACGACTACTACGCCCTCGACCTCGTCTACGACGGCGTCGCGAACAGCGGCCTCGGGCGCCCGGTGGTGGCCTCCTTCGCGGGCACCGTGGTGCGCGCGGGGTGGGCGTCGTCGGGGTGGGCCAACTACGGGCAGCGGGTGATCCTGCGGCACGACCTGGGCGACGGGCACGTCTACCACACGATCTATTGTCACCTGAACCGCATCACCGTGACCGAGGGCGCGCGGGTCGCCGAGGGACAGCAGATCGGCGAGCTCGGCAGGTCGTGCATGGGCGCGCTCACGTGCAGCTCCTTCGGCACCCCTCACCTTCACTGGGCGATGCATCAGGACAGCACCATCGGGGGTTCGGGGACCGGCGGGTCGTACGGCGGCCGCGCGGTGGTCCCGGAGTCGCTCGACGGCGTCGAGAACCTTCGGCAGGGGACGGTGATCACGTCGAGCAACGGCGGGGGCAGCGGCCCCGCGTGCGGCGACGGGCGGTGTGACACCGGCGAGACCGAGGCGAGCTGCGCCGCGGACTGTCGTCGGTGCGCGGCGATCCCTGCGGCAGGCAGGATCGTCGACGAGTCCGAGGCGTGCTTCACGCGCGGCGGCAACCCTTCGTACTGGTACGCCGCGAGCGCGGGCTACGCCGGGGCCCTGCTCTGGACCCACGCGACCAGCGCGTCGGCGCCGGACAACCACGGCGTGTGGTCGCTGACCTTCGAGCGCGCCGGGGACTACCTGATCGAGGCGTACACGGCGGCGGGGTACAACGCGTCGCGACGCGCGGCGTACACCGTGGCCCACGCGGGCCGCACCGAGCGCGCCGTCGTCGATCAGAGCGCGGCGAACGGCTGGAACCCCGTCGGCCGCTACTCCTTCGCGGCCGGCGCGGGGCAGTCCGTCCGGCTGGACGACAACACGGGCGAGGCCTTCAGCGACCGCCTGAGGCTCGCCTTCGATGCGGTGCGCGTGACGCCGATGGGGCCAGGTCCGATCGACGCCGGGACGCCTCGCGACGTGGCCCTCGTCGTCGACGTGGGGACTCCCCGCGACGCGGCCCTCGCTGTCGATGTCGGGACTCCCCGCGACGTCACGTCGTCGATGCGCCGAGGCCCGGGGCTGACCTCGGAACCGACCTCGGAGTCGACTCGTGGTCGCCTCCCGCGGACGTGGCGCTCGCTGCTCCCGACGTGGGCAACGACCGGGACGCGGGCGCCGCGGACGCCGACGACCTCATCAGCATCGAGGACGGCTCGGGCTGCGCCTGCCGGGTCGGCCACGGAGCTCGCAGCAGGTCGGGCGGCGCGCTCTCCCTCCTCGCGCTGGCCCTCGTCGCTGCCCGCGAAGGAGCGCGACGGCGCCGTTCCGAGAGGTCTACGATCGGTGCGCGGGCGCGTCGGTCAGCCCGGCGGGTCGTAGATGCGTCGCACGTCGGCGCCGCCCACGAAGGCATAGGAGCCGGCGCTGCCGTAGCCGTAGACGACGACGCCGAAGGGGCGCTCGCCCGCGAGGCGGTGCACGCCCACGGAGAGCGGGCAGCGACGGGTCTCGTAGGCGACCCCGGCGAGGGTGCCTGCGGGCTCGGTGATGCAGTTGGTGGGGGATGCGCCGTCGAGGGTGACGGGGGCGCCCGGCTCGGCGACGACGACGCCCCAGCTCTGGGTCCACGAGCCGGGGGTGAGGATGATGTAGTCCGAGCGAAACTGGTCGACCGGGGGGAAGACGGTGAGCGAGGGGTCGCCGAGGTACTGGCCGTCGACGTGCTGGTTGCTGACGAGGATCTGCCCGACGATGACGGGTCGGTCGGAGGAGACGACGGCGTTGTCGCGGGTCCAGGTGGTGCGCACCTCGCCGGGGCGGAGGGTGAAGGAGTCGAAGGGGGCGGGGAGGTTGGTGGTGACGGTGGCGGGCTCGGCGGCGCCGACGAAGCGGAGGATGTCGGGCTCGCGGTAGCCCGTGGTGGAGCGCACGGGGCTGCGTGGGATGACGTAGCGGGTGCCGATCGACTCCAGGGGGAACATCTGCTCCTCGAGGTGGTCGAGGCAGCAGTTCTGGCCCGACTCCCAGCCCGGGGCAGTGGGGAGATCGATCACGCCGGCGGGGGCGCTGGCCGACTCGACGCCCGAGAAGACCGACACGGGCTCGGTGGCGACGATCGAGGTGCCGCTGAGGTCGGTGGCGGTGCGGAGGTCCTCCTGCAGGGTGGCGTTGTCGGTCTCGAGGTTGAGCACGTCGAAGGGGCCGAGGGTGGCGACGATCTCTCCGCCCGGCCCGGCGGCCATGACCGGGGGGTTGCCGCGGATGCGCCAGGTGGGGCGCACTGTCACGCGGGTGTTGGGGCGCACGCCCACGATGGTGACGTAGGCGCGGTCGACGATGGGTCCGAGCACGGCCACGGGGTGACCGGCGGGCCAGCCGAGGGCGCGGTAGTGGCGGCCGAGGGAGGTCGCCGGGAGCAGCAGCGACGCGTCGTTGGAGAACGAGTTCGCGAAGGTGTTGAACTGGTAGACGATGACGGGCGAGGTCGAGCGCACGCGGAAGGCGTTGGAGGAGAGGCAGGTGCCCGGCGAGGCGTAGTCGTTGGGGCGTGCGCCGCAGTCGAGCTCGCGGGGGGGAAGGCCCACGGCGCGCAGGCTGCCGGGGCTCACCACGACCTCGATGACGGTCATGAGCTGCACGGGCTGCCCCACGGGCGCGGTGTTGATCTCGACGGTCACCCGCGCGGGCGACTCGCCCACGTTGGAGAGGGCGAGGCCCCAGGGGGCGCTGGCGGGATCGTTGAGGGCGTCCTGCTGGTCGAGGTCCACGGCCCAGAACTCGCAGCCGACGTTGGAGGGCTGGTTCTCGGCGACGCGGCAGGCGGGGGTGCAGGCGCCCTGGCGGCAGAGCATGGCGTTGGCGACGTCGCAGGACTCGAGGGAGGCGGCGAGCGGGCGCCCGTCGTCGCCGCAGCGGTGCACGTCGTTGCCCACGCAGACGGTCTGACCGGGCACGCAGGTGACGCAGCCGTGACCCGCGACGCAGGTGACCTCGCAGGCGACGGGGGCGCCCGGCGAGCCGTCGGCGTTGCAGGGGGTGTAGCTGCGGCCCGCGCAGGCGCCGCAGGCGGGGGCGCCGTCGAGGGCGGCGGCTGCGTCCCTGCGGGAGCCCGCGTCGGGGGGGGAGAACTGCGCGGGCGCCGCGCAGCCGAGCGCGAGGGCCGTCGAGGCGGCGAGGCGGGGGAGGAGCGACCGGCGCATGGGGGGCCTTTGGGGGTTAGGTAGGGGTGACGCGCGGGCGACGATGCCACGAGGGCGCGATGCAGGGGTAAGAGGGCGGCGGCGGCGCTTCGTACCTCCGCGCGGTCGACTGTCGTACACTCCCGCGCCGAAGACCGGTTCCGGTGGACCCTTAAGGGAGTGATGACGAGCGAAGCGGAGACAAGGCCCTCGATGGCCGCCAGGCTGGGACTCTCGCCCGGCGACGTCGTGGGCGGGCGCTATGAGATCGTCTCGCTGCTGGGGGAGGGCGGCATGGGGGCGGTGTTCCAGGCGAAGCACCGGGTGCTGGGCCGCATCGTCGCCATCAAGGTGCTCAAGCCCGACATGGCGACCAGCGAGCAGTTCGCCGGGCGCTTCCTCCAGGAGGCCAAGAGCGCCGCCGAGCTGCACCACAAGAACATCGTCGAGATCTCCGACTACGGCGTCGACGGCGACCGGCCGTACATGGTGATGGAGTACCTCCAGGGCGAGTCGCTCGACGCGTACATGGAGCGCGAGGGGCCCCTCTCCCCGGCGCGCGTGGTGGCCATCATGGAGCCCGTGCTCCGCGCCCTCGCGATGGCCCACGAGCGGGGGATCATCCACCGCGACATCAAGCCCGACAACATCTTCCTCCAGAGCGACGCGGACGGCGGCGAGGCCATCCCGAAGGTGGTCGACTTCGGCATCGCCAAGCGGCAGTCCAACGAGGACAGCCCCCAGCTCACGACCGCCAACATGGCCCTCGGCACGCCCGCGTACATGGCGCCCGAGCAGATCATGTCGTCCAAGAACGCCACCGGCGCGGCCGACCAGTACGCCGTGGGCGTCACCCTCTACGAGGCCCTCACCGGCTCGTACCCCTTCGAGGCGACGACCATCAACCAGTTCATCGTGGCCAAGGCCACGCAGGACGCGAGGCCCATCACCGAGCTCCGCCCCGACCTCGACCCCGCGCTCGCCGCGACGGTGATGCGCACCCTCGCGCGCAAGCCCGAAGACCGCTTCCCGACCATCCACGCGCTGCGCGAGGCGCTGTCCGCCCACCGCGCCCCGCTCTCCAGCCGCCCGGTACAGCCTGGCGTCGAAGGGACCGCGAGGGCGGGCAACATCACCGTCGGCAACCGCAGCCCCGACCCCGGCGCTCCGACGGGGGTGCCCGCCGCTCCGACGGTGATCCATGGGAGCCGCCCGGAGAGTTCGAGCGTCGACACGCCCTTTCCGGTCGAGCGCCCGGCGAGCGACGGCGTCGGGTCGTCGATGCGCATCGGCGTCGCGGTCGTCGCGCTGCTGGCGCTGGGGGGAGGGGGATTCGCCCTGTCGCGGATGCGCTCCTCCCCGCGCCCCGAGCCGTCGCCCCAAACGGTGACGCCTCCTCCCCCGCAGCCCGATCCCGTGCCGACTCCTCCGGCGCAGCGCTCGGTGGTGTTCTCGATCCGGGTCGAGCCGCCGGTCGGGGTGATCACCCTCGATGGGGAGAACCTCGGCTCCGGGCGCGCGGAGGTGATGCGCCCCAACGACGGTCACCGCTACCAGCTCCAGATCACCGCGCCCGGCTACGCGACCATCACCGAGGTGCTCACCGCCGATCGCGACGTGAGCCTCGACCGGCGCCTCACGGCCCTCTCCGAGCCCGGCGGCCGACCGCGCGCCCACCCGCTGCCGACGCCGACGGCGACGCCGACGCCGACGGTTGCGCTAACGCCGACGCCGACGCCGACGCCGACGCCGACGCCCACCCCGACGCCGACCGTTGCGCCGACGCCCACCCCGACGCCCACGCCCACGCCGAGGCCGCCGACGAACGATCCGCGGCACCCCAACATCGACCGATCGAACCCCTTCGAGGGGCAGTAGCTCCTAGAGCCGCTCGACCGAGCGGAGCATCTCCGGGACGAAGTGCGCCCGGTGCCGGATCAGCGACGGACCCGACCGCAGCACCCTCCCCCGGGCGGTGGTCATGTCGGGGCGTCGCAGCGACGACTGCACGAGCTGGTCGCCGAAGGTGAAGGTCTGGTCGCGGGGCGTGGGGGCGGGCGGCGTGGCGGGCTGCGCTCCCGCGAGGGAGGGCGTCATCAGCGCCGTGACGACCGCTGCGACGACGAACGAACGAACCCGGCTGAACAACATCGGCTTCAGTGCTCCTCTTGGGGTGACGGCGGTCGGAGGTCGGCCGTCGCCCGGGTGCAGACGCACGGGGGCCTCCGCGGGTCTCTGAATCCGTCGGGGTCGGCGGTGCTAACGTCCCCGGCGATGAGCACCTCGGAGATGGCTGGGCGGTTGGAGCGGGTGCGCGCGGCGATGCGCGCGAAGGGTGTCGACGCGCTGGTGGTGCGGGGCACCGACGCTTACCTGAGCGAGTATGTCCCGGAGGCGGAGAGCGGGCGCGTGTGGCTCACGGGCTTCACCGGCAGCCTCGGAGACGCCCTCGTCTCGCATGACCAGGCGTGGCTCTTCGTCGACGGGCGCTACCACGTCCAGGCCGACCGCGAGCTCGACGCCTCCTGCTGGACCGCCGTGAAGAACCCCCTCGGCGTCGCCAACGAGTCCGCGTGCGCGACGAAGCTCGCCGAGCTGGCCTCGGCGCTGCCCGACCCGCAGGTGCTCAGCGTCGGCTACGAGCCCGGCCGCTACTCCGTCAACGGCTGGAACTCCTTTCGAAACGAGCTCGCCGGCGTCCCGGTGCGCTGGGTCCCGCTCGACCCCTCGCCCGTCGCCGAGGCCCGCGGCCCGGTGGCGCCCACGGTCACGGGCTCTGGCCGGCTGCGCGTGGTCGACGAGTCCTCCCTCGGGCGCACCGTCGACGAGAAGGTCGCCCTGGTCGCCGCGTGGCTCGCGACGAAGCGCGCCGACGCCCTCCTGGTGACGAAGCTCGACGAGCTCGCGTGGCTCGCCAACCTGCGCGGCGAGGAGATGCCCTACCAGGCGACCTTCCGCGCCCTCGGGGTGGTCACCCGCGACGCCCTCCACCTCTCGGTGCACGTCGCGCCGGTGACCGACGCGGTGCGCTCGGCCCGACCGACGGTGCGCTTCTGCGACGACGACGCCCTCGCGCAGCTCCTCTCCTCGCTGGGCGCGGGGGGCAAGAAGCCCCGGGTGGCGCTCGACCCCGCCAGCGTGTCCGCGGGCATGCGCGACCGGGTCGAGGCGCTGGGCATGGACGTGCTCGCGGTGGCCTCGCCCGTCGTGGCCACCAAGGCGAAGAAGACCGAGGCCGAGCTCGCCGCCATGAAGCGCGCGCTCCGGCGGGCCGACGGCGTCGTGGCCGGGGCGCAGGCGTGGCTCAACGAGCAGGTGGGCCGCGGAGAGCGGGTGACCGAGGTGGGCTTCGCCGCGCAGGTGGAGCGGATGTTCCGCGCGGCGGGCGCGGTGGGGCTGTCGTTCAAGGTGATCTCGGCCTTCGGCACCAACGGCGCGTCGGTGCACCACCCTCCGAGCGACGAGGCCGTCATCGCCGCGGGCCAGCTCATGCTGCTCGACACGGGCTGCTACTTCGAGGAGGGCTTCGCCACCGACCTCACCCGCACCTTCTTCGTGGGCGGCCCCGACGACGCGCCCACCGCCGAGCAGCGGCGGCTCTACACGCTGACCCTGAAGTCCGCCATCGCGGGCATGACCGCGCGGGTTCCCCGCGGGGCGTCGGGCGCGCAGATCGACGGCATCACCCGCAGGCCGCTATGGAGCGAGGGGCTCGACTACGCCCACGGCACCGGCCACGGCGTCGGCATCAACGTCCACGAGGCGCCCCCGTCCATCGGCAAGACCGCCACCACGACCGTCGAGCCGGGGCACGTGTTCTCCATCGAGCCGGGGCTCTACATCGACGGCGTCGGCGGGGTGCGCATCGAGAACCTCTGCACCGTCCGCGACGACGCGGCGCACCCGGGCTTCCTCCAGGTCGAGCCGCTGACCTTCGCCCCGCTGGACGGGCGTCTCATCGACCTCGCGCTC
Source organism: Deltaproteobacteria bacterium (assembly GCA_016704445.1). Classification (GTDB taxonomy): domain Bacteria; phylum Myxococcota_A; class Polyangia; order Polyangiales; genus SCUS01. The sequence continues at coordinate 88,846 of JADJAE010000015.1, read as the reverse complement.
CTCGACGCCGTGGAGTCAAACTTCCTACGTGGGTACACAGAGAGGGGGATGTCGGAATTGGGAGAAGAGGTGACGTCTCGCTCGGCTGTAGGGTAGCATCGCAGGCCTTCCACGAGCGATGCCCAGCCTATCTCCCAGTGAACGCATCGGAACCACCGTCGCCGGACGGTATGAGATCCGAAGGATGCTCGGGGAGGGCGGGTTCAGCGCGGTGTTCGAGGCGGTGCACAATGTCACCGGCCGGGAGGTGGCGCTCAAGCTGCTGCACCCGCACCTGACGACGACCGAGCAGATCACCGAGCGCTTCCTCATGGAGGCGCGGGCGATGGCGCGCATCCGGCACGACGGCATCGTGCAGGTCTTCGACGCCGGCACCGACCCTGACGGCACCGTCTACATCGCGCTCGAGCTGCTCAACGGCGAGTCGCTGGAGACCACCCTCACGCGGGTGCGAAAGCTGACGTGGGGCGAGACCGTCGCCATCGGCGTCGACCTGCTCAGCGCGCTCGCCGAGGCGCACCGCAACAAGATCATCCACCGGGACATCAAGCCCGGAAACATCTACATCGTCCGCAAGCCCGACGGCAGCAGCCAGGCGAAGCTGCTCGACTTCGGCATCGCGCACGTCACGCAGCGGGGGCAGAAGCTCACGCAGCAGGGGATGATCCTCGGCACGCCGGAGTACATGTCCCCGGAGCAGAGCCGCGGCGTCAACGTCGGGCCGGAGAGCGATCTCTGGTCCGTGGGCATCGTGCTCTTCGAGTGCCTCGTCGGGAACACGCCCTTCGTGAGCGAGACCACCACGGATATCCTGGTGAAGATCGCGACCACCTCGGCGCCGACGGTGACCTCCATCGAGCCCCTGGTGCCGAAGGCCATCAGCGACGTCATCGAGCGCAGCCTGAGCCGCGAGGTCGAGCAGCGGTTCCGCAGCGCCGACGAGATGGCCGAGGCGCTGCAGAAGGCGCGCGATGACGCCGACGCCGTCCGCGTCACGAAGACCACCCCGAAGACCACCGCGACCCCTCCGCGTCGGCCGCCCCCGGAGACGCTCCCCTCCGCGGGCGACGAGCGCGCGTCCGACAAGGTCGCCCCCTCGAAGAGCGAGACCACGCCGAACGGCTCCCGCATCACGCCCGGGCGCTCCGAGCGGGCGAGCACCCTCGCGGGCTCGCTGCGGCGCCCGACGCCCGCGCTGGGGCAGCCCGGGCCTTCGCGCGCCACTGGCGTGGGCGCGGTGCGGGTCGTCGAGGTCGACGCCACCAAGGCCCGGGAGGACACCGGTCCGCGGAGCTCCGGCGCGATACGGCGCGACTCCAGCGCCACCTCGAGCAGGGACGAGCGCCCGATCGGCGTCTCGGCCAACACCCCGCGGCCGTCGCCCGAGCCCGCCCTTCCGTCGCTGCCGCCGCCCGCGAGCAGCTTCGACCTCGACCTGCATCCGTCGCCCCGGGCCCCCGGCGATCGCATCAGCGGCGATCGCCTGAGCGGAGAGCCCTCCCCGAGCGGAGAGTCACCCACCGCCGCTCGCACGGCGCAGCGCTCCTTCCAGGCCCCTCCCACGCCGGGCGGCGGTCGCTCCCCGGCGATGCTGGCCGGCGCCGCCCTCGGGGCCGTCGCGGTGCTCGGCGGCATCGTCTTCGCGCTCTGGCCGAAGGAGGCCCCCGGCCCCGAGCTGCCCTTGCCGACGCCGCACGTCGAGCCGCCCCGGGTACCGGAGAACCACGCCGACGTGCCTGCCGCCCTGGGCGCTCCCATCGCCTCCAACCTCGAGCAGCTTCGGGCGTTCAGCCCCGGCGCAGGGATGGCGGGCAGCGACGCGCTCTCCGACTTCGCACGCCACGCCGCGGTGAGCGGCCCGTCCAGCGCGCAGCACATCGTGGTGAGCTGCCTGCCCGGCGGCGAGGCGGGGCCCACGGTGGTGATCCACCCCCTCAACGGCGGGCCCACGCTGGGATCGTTCCGCGGCGTGGTGGCCTGCGCCGGCTTCGACCTGGGCGTGGTGCCCGACGTGACCGACGACGGCACCGACGACGTGGTGGCCACCACCGCCAACGCGACGGGCATCGTGGTGATCGACTCCCGCTCGCTACGGGTGTGGCGCACCATCCCGGTGCCGGGCGCCCGGGGCATCGCGCTGGGCGGCGGGTTCTCGCTGCGCGGCGCCGAGAGCGACGTGGTGGCCATCGTGTACACCGAGCCCGACGGTCCGGGCTCGCCCTCGCAGGTGCGCGCGGTGAGCCTGCGCCGCCAGCGGGTGCTCTGGACCGTGAGCGGCTCCAGCCCGCTCGGCCGCATCGGGCAGCCCGTCGAGCTGGGGCTCGCGGTGGGCCCCGACGCGACGCAAGACGGCGTCCCCGACGTGGTCATGGGCATCGGCCCGGTGGGCCTCTCCGCGGGCAACGTCGACCCTCGGCGGTGCGTGCAACTCTACTCCGGGGCCAACGGCGCGCAGGTGTGGCACGAGCCCTCGTGCCGACGGGTGGGGCGCAGCGCGCAGAGCCTCGCGCTCGGGGTCGACGTCAACGGCGATGACCGCGGCGACGTCGTCGTGGGCACCGACCAGCACGACGTCCCGGCCTCGGTGGTGGTGCTCTCCGGCGCCAACGGGACGCCGCTGCTCACGGTCTCCGCGCCGGGGCACGACCGGGGCACGGCCTTCGGTTGGCCGGTGGCGCTCTCCGGCGACCTGGACGGCGACAACGTCCCCGACCTCGCGGTGGGCACCGTCGGCCGACGGACGCTGGTCACGCTCATCAACGCGCGCACCGGCACCTTCGGCGGAACGCTCACGCTGAGCGGCGACGGCGCGGGCAACCTGCGGATGTTCCCGGTGGAGCCGAGCTCGCCGAGCGAGCCGTGGGCGCTGCTGGTGGCCGACCCCGGCAACGGGCTGCGGCTGATGTCGCGGCGCGGCGACAACGAGCCGTTGTAAAGCCCTCCGCGCGGGGGCTACCGTCCGGAGGGCACAACGGAGGCTCACGGATGAAGATCGCGGTGCTCGGATCGGGAAGCTGGGGCAGCGCCCTGGCCAAGGTGCTCGCGGACAACGGCCACGCGGTGGCGCTCTGGGGGCGTCGCCCGGAGCTCGCGGAGGCCATCCAGGCCACGAGGGAGAACGCGACCTTCCTGCCTGGGGCGCGCTTCGCCGACTCGCTGCGCGCGACGTCGCTGCTCGACGAGGCGCTCGACGGCGCGGAGATGCTGCTGGTCGCGGTACCCACCCACGGCCTGCGCGAGGTGCTGCGGGCGAGCGCTGGTTTTATACCCCGGGGTATTCCGCTGGTGAGCGCGACCAAGGGCATCGAGCAGAACTCGCTGGAGTTCGTGCACGAGATGATCGCCGCGGAGGTGCCGTGGTCGGAGAAGACCTTCGTGGCGCTGTCGGGGCCGTCGTTCGCGCGCGAGGTGGCCGCGGGGCTGCCGACGGTGGTGGTGGCCGCGGCGCGAGACCTCGCCCTCGCCCGGGCGGTGCAAGAGGCCTTCTGGACCGACGACCGCTTCCGCGTCTACCTGAGCGACGACGTCGTCGGGGTGGAGGTCGGCGGCGCGCTGAAGAACGTCGTGGCCATCGCCGCGGGCGCGAGCGACGGGCTCGGCTACGGGCACAACACGAGGGCGGCGCTGATCACCCGGGGCCTCGCGGAGATCGCGCGGCTGACGATGAAGATGGGCGGCGACGCCCTCACGCTGGCGGGCCTCGCGGGCATGGGCGACCTGGTGCTCACCTGCACCGGCGACCTGTCGCGCAACCGGCACGTGGGCTTCGAGCTGGGGCAGGGGAAGTCGCTGACGGAGATCCTCGGCGGGATGCGCCAGGTGGCCGAGGGAGTGCGCACCGCCCGCAGCGCGTGGGACCTCTCGCAGCGCGAGGGCGTCTCGATGCCCATCACCGAGCAGGTGTACCTGGCGCTCTATCACGACAAGACGCCGCGCGACGCGATGCACGACCTCATGACCCGCGCCGCCGGGCACGAGCGGGACTGAGGGGGGCTATTACTTCTTGTCGGCCTTGGGGAGCTTCATCTTGGGCTCCGAGGGGTGCGGGCGGTAGAGCAGGATGGTGCGCCCGAGCACCTGCGCGACCTCGGCCTTGAGCTCGGCGGCGAGGGCGTCGGCGGTGTCGTAGCGGTCCGACGGGGCCTCGGCGTGGATGCGGATCTTGATGAGCTCGTGGTCGAGCAGGGCCTGGTCCACCGCGGCGGTGACGGACTCGGTGACCCCGTGCTTGCCGATCTGGACAAGGGCGTTGAGGTGGTGGCCGAGGCTGCGGAGGTACTGGTTCTGCTTGCCGGTGAGGGGCATCGTGTTGTGGGTCTTTCTAGAACTGGTAACGGGCCCCGAGGCCCACGACGTTGACGGAGAAGTCGTACGTTCCGCCGTTGATGGCGATACGCGGAGCCTGCCCGTTGGAGCGGAAAGGCTCCACGGGGTATAGCGCGGCGGCGCGGGGGTCGACGACCACCGAGGTCGCGAACATGTAGGCAAACACCGCGTCGAAGCGGAAATGCCCGTAGTGCAGCGAGGCCCCGAGGCTGCCGACGAACTTGTCGGTGTCGACGGTCAGGGCGTTGGTGAACTGGTTGGGGGTCGCGCTGGTCTCGTACGAGATGCCCACGCGCGCCTGGAGCCCGAAGCCCCGGCCGAGGTCCGCGAGGTGCTCCGCTCCCAGGCGCGCCGACCAGGTGTCCTGGAACTGCCGGTTCATCGACAGGGGCCCCACCTGGTAGGTGCCGACGCCTCGCACGTTGGTGAGCGAGATGCCTTCCGGGTTGATGTCGATGCGCTCGTGAACGCTCCATCCCTCCCACACGCCCGCGAGCTCGACGCGGGTGTTGGGCAGCGGGCGAATCTCCACCCCGACGCGGGCGATGGGGGCGAGGCGGAAGGCCACCTGCGCCGTGTCGCCGGAGACCTGTGCGCCGTCGTAGTACGAGGCCGAGGGCAGCCGCACCCTGAGCTTCGCCGAGGCGTCGACGTCGTAGGGGAGCTGGTAGGAAGCCCCGAAGGCGATCATCGGGTGCGGGGTGAACTGCACCCCGAAGTTGGCCGTCGGGGCGAAGAGGGGCCCGACGTTGAGCGAGGCCATGGCGTCCCACTGCGGGTCTTCGGGCGCGCAGGTGATGGTCGCCGGGCACGACGAGAGGGCCTGCCTCGCGACGAACGACCCGGTGAGCGCAGACACCCCGGCGCCCACGTGGAGCATCGGGTGCGGGCGCCAGGCGGCCCAGAGCCCGGCGACCACGAGGAGCGAGCCGTCGAGGGAGACGAGGCTGTAGCGCTGCGCCGCGGCGGGGGTGTCGTCGTAGGAGGTGATCGCGGCGTAGGGGGCGTAGGCCCCGGCGGCGAAGTTGAAGTTTCGCAGCCCGAAGTTGTGCGACACGATGAGCGTGGGGATGGGCAGCGGGGCCCCCTCGCCGCGGGTGGCGTCGAAGGTCACCGGGGCCATGTTGCGATCGGGCAGGGCGCTGCGGGTGAAGGTGTTGCCGAAGTTCACCAGCGAGGCGTCGAGGAGCAGCCCGTTGCCCGCGGACATGAGCCCCGCGGGGTTGTACCAGACCGCGTGCTGGTCGTCGGCGCCGGCAATGAAGGCGCCGCCGCGGCCGAGCGGGCGCACGCCGCGGTCGGTGAGGTAGAAGCCCCCGGCGGAGGCGGGGAGGGGAGAGAGCGTCGCGCCGAGCGCGAGGGCGAGGGCGGCCTTGCGGGCGATCACTGAGGGAGCCTCCGGCGCTGCACGATGGCGTAGAACTGCTCCATCCCGCGGCTGTTGTCCGTGAGGAAGGAGATCACCTCGCGGAAGGTATAGAACACGTCCTGCGGGGACATCGGGCCGTGGTCCCCGGGGCGCTCGCGGTTGGTGTCCGCGATGGCGTCGGCGATGACCGTGAGGGGCTCCGGGGTGAGCGGGTCGCCGGTCGCGGGGCGCTCGACGGCGTGGCCCAGCACGGAGATGAGGGCGCGGTCGCGGTCGAGCGCCCGGGCCCGGTCGAAGAAGCGCAGCACCTGCGGGACGAGCCCGGTGCGCGGGGTCATCGCGGGCGCGAGGCTGCGCAGCAGCGGGTCGACGTCGGCGTCGGCGCGCAGCACCTGCAGGGTGTCCGCGAGGGCGCTGAGCGTGGTGGCCTGCGGCGAGGCGGTGCGGGCGTTGGGGGCCGCGTCGCTCATCATGTGGGTGAGCAGCCGGGCGACGGCGACGCGCGCCGCGGGGTCATCGCGCAGGGCGAGCGCGAGGTCGGTGCCTGCCGCGAAGGGGGCGTCGCGCACGACGGTCTCCAGGCGACCGGAGAGGCCGAGGGCCCAGGCGTCGAGGTCGCCCGCGGCGCGGTGGGCGGCGACGCGCTCGCGCAGCCACGTCACGAGGGCGCGGGTCACGCCCGGGAGGGCGCGGTTGTGGAAGCGCGCCGAGGCGCCGCTCCCCTCGGTGGCGAGAAACTGGTCGACGATGGACGAGCGCGCGGCGAGCCACTCGGCGTGGCGCTCGGGCTCCGCGGCGAAGCGCGGGTCCATGGCGTTGAAGCCGTCGGCGAGGAGGTAGAAGAGGTTGACGCCGCCGACGGGGGTGTTGCCGTCGGCCCAGAGGGCGCCGGTGTTGCCGTTGCGGTAGCGCAGCGGCGTGGCGAACGCGGGCATGCCGTCCATGGCGCGCGCCCGGGTGTCGACGAGCCCTCGGGTGAGCGAGGCGATGGCCTGGAGGCCGGTGCGCCCTCCGCCGACGTCGAGGGTGCGGAGCTCGGCGGTGACCGACGAGAGCGCGGGCAGCAGGTCGCCGTCGAGGGCCGACCGCACGATGGGCTCGTAGCGCGCGGCGCCGTCCATCTGCGAGTAGTTGACGCCCTCGCGGCACGCCTCGCAGCGCACGGTGGACTGGTACCCCCCGGCGGCGCTGGTGGCCCAGTGCCGGTGGAAGGCCGAGAGCAGGTCGCTGAAGAGCTTGGAGCCGTTGGAGACGTCGATGGCGCGCGGGTCCATGGTGCGCGGGTCGGCGCCCGGGGAGAGCGCCGGGTCGAGGCGGCCGTTGAGCCGGTCGTGGCGCGCGAAGGCCGTCGCGAGGGGGCGGATGGAGTCGTAGAAGCAGTAGCCCTCCCAGGCGAAGATGGTCCCCGGGTGGAGGGTGCGAACCTGCCGGTCGACGGGCGAGGGCGACGGCGGGGGGGTGCCCGCGTTGCGCACCGTCGCGACGTCCATGAGGCGCTGGAGAAACTCGTTGGGCTGCGGGTTGAACACCAGCCGCGCGATGGCGTAGGGCGTGGGCTGCGAGTTGAAGCCCGCGATGCCCGACTGCGACTGCACGAGCCCGTCGAGGGTGCTGTCGAGCGGGACCCCGATGGTGCGCGCGAGGTTGGAGAGCGTCCCGGCGATGCCCGGGATGTCCAGCGGCAGGATCGCCCGGCCGTTGCCCGCGATGGAGCGCACGTAGAAGGCCGCCGCGTCGGGCACCTCGACGAGCCGGCAGGCGTCGATGTTTCCTGCGCCCGGGACGCCGATCGAGCGCGGTCCGAGCAGGTTGTAATAGACCCTGATCTCCGCCGCGGGCTTGTTGCAGAGGCGCGCGCCGTTGAGGTCGTCCACGAGGTGGAAGAGGCGCTGGAGCACCGAGCGGTTGTCCTGCGTGTCGGGGCGCGAGCGGTCCACGGTCTGGTTGAGGTTGACCGGGACGTGGGCGTTCCAGTTGCCCGACCAGGCGGGCTCGACGCGGTCGCGGTTCTGCGCGTAGGCGCCGAAGGCCCGCGCGAGGTTCTGCACCGGGACGCTCCCGGCGCACGACTGCTCCCAGAGCCCCGAGGAGGGCAGCGGCTGCTGGAGGTTGGCGAAGGCGTTGAGGATGTCCTCGAGCAGCCCCGGCTCCGCGGCGATGCGCCGCACGACGTCCATCACGTCGTCCCAGATCACCGAGCGCGCGTCCATGCGCGCCGAGGGGACGCGGTCGGAGGCCTCGTCGACGGCGAGCATCGCGCCCACGAGGCGCGCGGTGAGGGCCTCTCGCTCGGGCGACATCAGGGCCTGCGCGGTGTTGAGCACGGCGTCGACGTCGCGGTGGGTCAGCGTCGCGCCCGTGGCGTGCACGAGGTCGACGAGCGGCGAGGCGTCGGCGGCGAAGCGCTGGTAGGCGACGCGCCCGGCGGCCCCGCCGTAGTCGCGGGTGGCGGCCATGCGCGGGCCCACGAGCGGGCGCATCCCGGACATGAGCTGCAGCGCCGGGAGCTCGGCGTGCGAAGGGGCGCCGAGGAGCCCGGGGAGCTCGCGGGAGAGCGCCGCGAGGACGGTGGCGTTGAGGTCGACGTAGCGCCAGGGGTAACCCCCCGCGGAGGTCGCCCTTCCCTGCGGGTCGCGGGCGACGGCGGGCCCACGCCAGGTCGGGAAGGGCGTCGGGAGACCGGCCGCCGCGCCCGACGTGGGGAGGGCGTTGCCGGCGGTGTCGCGGCGCACGACGAGGGTCGGACGGTCGCCGCGGGCGAGGGAGGGATCGGTGCGGAAGAGGAGGTTGGTGGCGGCGTCGAGGGTGGTGCCCGCGGTGGTGGCGGTGCTGGGCCCGGCGCTCTGGAACTCCCCTCGCAGCACCGAGAGCATCTGGTTGAACTGCGGGTGCGCCCGCCCGTCGGGCTGCGTGGGCGTGGCCTCGCGGAAGAGCCCGAGCGCGGCGTCGAGCACGTCGTTGACGCGGTCGTAGGCGAGGATGGGCCGGAGCAGCCCGATGGCGCTCTCCGGGGGGCGGTAGCCCTGGCGCTGGGACATCCGTCCGAGGGCGCGTAGCACGCTGGCGTCGGTGGCCATGGTGGCGAGCTGCTGGGAGACCGCGCGGGTGGTCTGCGGGAGCAGGTCTTCGGCGACTGCGGTGCCGCCGTCGGCGGTGTCGATGATCCAGGCGCCCGCGTCGTTGCGGCGGCCCGTGCCATCTGGACCGTAGAGCGGGAGCAGGTCGACGAGCAGTCGGTCGAGGGGGGTGTGGAGGGCTCGGGGCATCGACTGGTCGAGGCCGCTGACGAGGTCGGAGCGCATCCGCGCGAGGGCGGTGGCCCGCGGTCCGACGCCTGGGGCGGACTCGCTCGCTCCGAGGCCGCGGGTGCAGGGCCGACGCCCCGCTGCGAAGCCGAGGTCGCGGGGCGATTCGCCCCAGTGGACCCGCTCGCACATCACCTGGAAGACCTCTTCGCCGAGGGTGCCCTGCGGAGCGGGTACCCGTCGGGTGTCGTACTCCGGGGCGCAGGACAGAAGCACGACAGACAGCGCGGCGAGGGCGCGTCGCGTCAGGTTTTTCCGGGTGGCCATTGAAGGGATCCTCCGATTGCCCTTTGCCGAGGCAGAGAGGCGTCGAGGCTACACACGATCGCCACGGCTTGGAAACGCGCGGAGGGGGGGGTGATGTGATAGGGTCGACGGATGTCAACGGGCCTGCACTCGACGCTGCCGCCGAGGGACGTGACCGTACAGACGCTGACCGAGCCGGGGGCCATGTCGGTGAGGCTCGCCGTGTCCGCAGGCGCCGCGGGTCTCGACCGGAACATCATCCATCCCCGCATCCAGAAGTCGGGCCTCGCGCTGGTGGGGCACTTCCAGGGCCTGACCCCCGAGCGGGTGCAGATCCTCGGGGAGACGGAGATGTCCTTCCTGGCGGCGATGGAGCGCGACGCGCGGCGCGAGGCGGTCGACGGGTTCTTCGCGCGGGGCATCTGCTGCGCGGTGGTGACCGCGGGGCAGACCATCTTCGCGGAGGTGCTCGAGGCGTCGGACAAGCACGGCTGCCCGGTGCTGGTGAGCGAGGCGCGGAGCTCGGTGACCATCAACGCCATCCACGGGCTGCTCGACGAGAAGCTGGCGCCTCGCACCCGGGTGCACGGGGTCTTCATCGACGTGTTCGGCGTGGGCATCCTGCTGCTGGGCAAGAGCGGCATCGGGAAGAGCGAGTGCGCGCTCGAGCTGGTGCAGCGCGGGCACCGGCTGGTGGCCGACGACCTGGTGGACTGCGTGCTGCGGCCGACGGAGTCGGTCTACGGCGCCGCGGTCGACCTGCTGAAGAACCACCTGGAGGTGCGCGGCCTCGGGGTGCTGAACATCAAAGACCTCTTCGGGGTCGCGGCGGTGCGTGACAACAAGCGCATCGACCTGGTGATCCGCCTCGTGGCGCACGACGACGAGGACGAGACGTGGGACCGGCTGGGCATCGACGACGAGTGGTACCCGCTGCTGGGCACCCGCATCGCGATGCGCCGGGTGCCCGTTCGGCCGGGCAAGAACACCTCGAGCACCGTGGAGGTGGCGGCGCGCAACGAGCTGCTGCGGCAGGCGGGGCACCACTCGGCGAGGGAGTTCCACGCGAGGCTGGCGTCGGCGATGGGGGTGCACGACCCGACGGCGATCCTCCGGGGGAAGGGCTGAGCGATGGGCGGCGCGGTCCCGCTCATCGTGGTGGTGACGGGCCTCTCCGGGGCCGGGCGGAGCACCGCCCTGCGTGTGCTGGAAGACCTGTCCTTCGACTGCATCGACAACCTCCCGACGCCGCTCATCGAGCAGGCCGTGGCGCTCTCGGCCACCGCCGGCGCGGTGCCCCGGATGGGCATCGGGATGGACGTGCGGGTGCGGGCGATGCTCGAGGGCGCCGGGGCGGTGATCGAGACGCTGCGCGCCCACAAGCACCGGGTGAGCGTGATCTTCCTCGACGCGGCCGACGAGGCGCTGGTGCGGCGGTACAGCGAGTCGCGTCGGCCCCACCCGCTGGCGGCGCAGCACCCGGGCGAGGACCTCGCGGCGCTGATCACCCGCGAGCGAGACCGCCTGGTCGACCTGCGCTCGCGGGCCGACCGGGTGATCGACACGTCGGCGCTGACGGTGCACGACCTGCGGCGGCTGCTCATCGAGCACTTCACGCAGGCGGAGGGCGCGTCGCTGCGGATGAACACCCGCGTGATGAGCTTCGGGTTCAAGTACGGCATCCCCTCGGACGCCGACCTGGTCTTCGACGCGCGCTTCCTCCCGAATCCGCATTTCATCCCGGCGCTGAGGCCGAGGAGCGGGAGGGACCCAGAGGTCGCCCGCTTCGTGCTGGAGACCGCGGAGGGCCGGGAGTTCATCGACGCGATCGAGACTTTGCTGGCCCCGCTGTTGCCGAGGTACGCGAGGGAGGGCAAGGTGGCGTTGACGGTGGCGATCGGCTGCACCGGGGGGAGGCACCGGAGCGTGGCGATCGCGGAGGCGCTGACGATGCGTCTGTCGAAGCTGCGGGCTCCGGGCGAGGTGAGGGCGTCGCACCGGGACATCGATCGCGGGGGATGAACGAGGGACCCATTGGCTGACGTCATCGAAGAGACGATGGAGGTGTTGAACGAGCGGGGCCTGCACGCGCGCCCGGTGACGCGCATCGCGCAGACGGCGAGCAAGTTCCGCTGCGAGCTGACGCTGTCGAGGGACGGCCAGACGGCCAACGCCAAGAGCGTGATGGGGATGCTCCTGCTGGTGTGCCCGCGGGGCTCCAGGGTCACGGTGAGGGCGAGCGGCCCCGACGCGCAGACCGCCGTCGACGCCGTGCGCGCGCTCTTCGTCGACCGCTTCGGGGAGGGCACGTGAGCGAGCCCGAGGACGCAGCGCCACGGAGGTTCCTCGGCATCCCGGCGTCGCCCGGGGTGGTGGTGGGGCGCGCGTTCGTGGCCGACCGGCGGAGGGTGACGGTCCCCCGGCGGCACATCGCGCCAGACGACGTCGAGGCGGAGATCCAGCGGCTGCGGGTGGCCATCAGCTCGGCGCGGGTGCAGCTCGAGCAGATCCGATCGCGGCTCAGCCTCGACGCGAGCGACCACTCGGTCATCCTCGACGCGCACCTGCTGATGCTCGACGACGCGCTCCTCATCGAGCAGTCCGAGCGGGCCATCCGCGACGAGGGGCTCAACGCCGAGTGGGCGCTCCGGCGCACCGTGGAGAAGATCAAGGACGTCTTCGACCGCGCCGACGACGACTACTTCCGCGAGCGGCGCAGCGACGTCGACTTCGTGGGCGAGCGCGTGCTGCGGCAGCTCATGGGCGCGCCGATGGAGATCTCGCGCCCGCTCGACCTGCACGGCCCGGTGGTGCTGGTGGCGCACGAGCTCTCCCCGGCGGACACGGCGGCGCTGGCCCGCAGCGACGTGATGGCCTTCGTGACCGAGGTGGGCTCCGGGACGTCGCACACGGCCATCATGGCGAGGGCGCTGACGATTCCCGCGGTGGTGGGCGCGCCCGACGCGCTGCGATACATCGCGACCGGCGACATGCTGGTGGTCGACGGGCTGCGGGGCGTGGTGCTGCGCAACCCGACGGACGCCGAGGCGGCGGACGCGACCGACCGCGGCGAGCGCTACGGGGCCTTCGTGCGCTCGCTGCGCTCCAACCGCGCGGGGGTGGCGCGCACGCGCGACGGGACGCCCATCCGGCTGCGGGCCAACATCGAGCTGCCCGGCGAGGTCGCGGTGGCGATCGACCACGGCGCCGACGGCATCGGGCTCTACCGCACGGAGTTCCTGTACATCGACCGCCGCGAGCCGCCGACCGAGGAGGAGCAGTTCGAGACCTTCAAGCGCATCGTGTCGACGATGGCGCCGCGCTCGGTCACGCTGCGCACCTTCGACCTCGGCGGCGACAAGTTCAGCACCGCCTTCCGCATCCCCAAGGAGATGAACCCCGCCCTCGGGATGCGCGCCGTGCGCCTGGCGCTGCGCGAGCGCGACGTGTTCCGCGCGCAGCTAAGGGCGATGCTGCGGGCGTCGGCCTTCGGCGAGGTGCGGGTGATGATCCCGATGATCGCGGCGGTGAGCGAGCTCCGCGCGTCGCGGCGCGAGTTCGACCTCGCCAAGGAGGAGCTTCGCGCGGCGGGCCTGGCCTTCCGCGACGTGCCCTTCGGGATCATGGTCGAGACCCCGAGCGCCGTGACGATGTCCGACCTGCTGGCGAAGGAGGCCGACTTCTTCTCCATCGGCACCAACGACCTGATGCAGTACACGCTCGCGATCGACCGCGGCAACGAGCACGTCGCGCACCTGGCGCGGCCCTTCGACCCGGCGATCCTTCGGGCCATCGCGACGGTGAGCCGCGCGGCGAAGGAGCGGGGCATCCCCTGCGCGCTCTGCGGCGCGATGGCGGCCGAGCTCATGGCGGTGCCGGTGCTGGTGGGCCTCGGGGTGCACGAGCTCTCCGTCGAGCCGACGGCGGTGCCCGAGATCAAGGAGGCCCTCCGGCGCATCGACCTGGCCGAGGCGAAGGTCTTCGCCGAGGAGCTGCTGGGCATCGCCTCCGCCGAGGAGGTCGAGCAGCGGGTGCGGGAGCGCTACGAGCCGGTCTTCGCGACGCTGCTCTCCAACGGCGAGAACGGCACGTTCACCGAGACCGGCACCTTCGTGCTGCCGGAGTACACCGGCCTTCGGTAGGGGGTTCTTGGGGGGCCTCGAAAGGCCAGCGGCCCCGATCGGCGGAGGGCCGATCGGAGCCACTGGTGGATGCGATGGGAGTGGGAGGGGCCTACTCGCGGATCTGCTTGCGCATCTTGGTGAGCGCCTGCTCCTGGAGCTGGCGGATGCGCTCGCGCGACAGGTTGTACTTGTCGCCGATCTCCTTGAGCGTGAGCTCCTCCTCGTCGTCGAGGCCGAAGCGCCAGCGGAGGATGCGCGCCTCCATCGGCGACAGGGTGTCGAGCAGCCGGTGCACCTCGTTGGACCAGCTCATGGTCATGACGTGCTCGAGCGGCGAGATGACCTTGTCGTCTTCGAGCATGTCGATGAAGCGGCGACCGTCCTCATCGTTGACGGGCTTGTCCAGGGAGAACGGGGTCTCGGCCCAATCCTTCTGGATGCGCTCGAGCTTCTCCAGGGCGATGCCGGTCTCGACGGAGACCTCCTGGAGCGAGGGCTCGCGGCCGAGGCGCGCGGCCATCTGCTGCGTGGTGCGCTGCACCCGGTTGTAGGTGTCGAGCATGTGCACCGGGATGCGCACGGCCCGGCCCTTGTCTGCGAGGGCGCGCGAGATCGCGTGGCGAATCCACCAGCTCGCGTAGGTGCTGAAGCGGTAGCCGCGCAGGTGGTCGAAGCGCTCGACGGCCTTGATGAGCCCGAGGTTGCCCTCCTGGATCAGGTCGATGAGCGGCATGCGGCCGCGGTTGTAGCGGCGCGCGATGGAGACCACGAGCCGGAGGTTGGCCGCCACGAAGCGGTTCTTCACCCGGTAGACGCGGCCGCGCGCGGCGCTCACGGAGGTGAGGTACTTGTTGAAGCCGCTGGACAGCACCTGCCCGGGCTCGAACTCCTCCTCGTCGATCTCGGCGTCGTCGTTGGCCCCGCGGGCGAAGCGGCTGAGCTCGTGGTCGACGGACTCGATGAAGAGCCGGTCGGCGTCGAGGGCCCGGAGCTGCGGCGCGAGGTCGTCGAGGGTCAGCTCCCACTTCTTCGCGGAGACCCGGTCGAGCTTCGAGCGGTTCTTGCGGTAGAGCTTCACCAGCTTGCGGAGCTTGTCGAACTCCGGGAGCACCACCGGCTCGCCGAGGCCCGCGAGGGAGGCCTCGACCCCCGGCGCGACGAGCTCGACCGCCGGGGGATAGGAGAACACCGCGCGCCACCGGGCGATCTCCCCGGCCAGGAACTCCTCGGCCGCTTGTACCTCCGCGGCCGGGTTCATCACCGGGTACGCGGACATGTCACGGAAGTACCGGGTGAGGGCGCCCTCCGCGACGTCATCCTTGGAGGCGACGGCGACGTCCTGGGCGGCCTCGACGAGCTCCGACTCCGTGGGCTCGACGTTGGGCATGGAAGTGATCACGACCTGCGGCTCGAGCGCCTCGGACGTGAGCGTGGGATGGTTGACGGCTACCACCGTCCCAGCCGAGGCCGGGGGCGTAGCGGAGTGAGTGAGCTTGGCCGACGACTGCTTCGCCATGATGACCTCCGACTCGTTGCCCTACCTACGATGCTCGCTGGGCCTTCTGAGGGGCGCATCAAGCGTTGACATTCCAATGAGGCAACGGCTCCGGGTAGGGGAGACCGGAGACATCACCTCATTGGTGAATCGGCTTTTTGAGACGCTTCGACTCAACGACGGCAGGGCGATAGACGCGCTGCCGGTGTATTTGATCTACGAAGGCGCCGACCGATTGGTTGCAACCTTCCAGATTCGTGCTTCGCTGGCTGGCGACCTTCAAGGGGTCGATGCAGTCCATCGCACCCTACGCATGGGAGCCGGGGCCTATTCCCGACCTCTCCCATCATCGTTTCAACCTGACCTCCTTGTGCAGAAGCCGGGCCACGAGTTCATGCCCCGCATGGCCGCGGGGACTTCTCATAGGTGGGGCTGCAAAGGGCCTCCGTAAAGGCCTGTTGCTCAAGAACTTCGTTGCGTTCGAATCTCAGATGAGTCAGGCAAGGAGTTTGCCCGCCGCGTCGTTGGCACGGCCGTGCAGAACCGCCCACCGCGACATGGATGTCAGGGCGATCAGTCCTCGTCCTCGCGGAGGGTCGCCTGGCGCTCTCGGGCCAGACTCCCCCGGCGTGACTCCTCCTCGATCCAGCGTTGGCGGGCGAGCGCTTCGCCCACCGCCTGACGCCCCTGCTCCAGCGCGGACTCCGCCTTCGCCAGCAGGGAGCGCGCCGCCGCGTGGCGTCTCGCGATGTCCCTCGCCCTGGCCTTGATCGCCTCTCCACGACGACGGAGATCAGCGAGTTCCAGGCCAGACAGGGTATGTCCAGCCAGGGCGCGGAGGCCTTCCTCCCAGCGGGCTCGTTCGAGCGTGATGGCCTCCCTGGAGCGCTCGCCCAGCTCCAGCTCCGCGCGCGCCTCGGAGAGCTCGTCGTGGCGTCGGGCGAGCTCGTGGCGGGCGCGCTCGAGCTCCACCTCGCTCGACCGCCGGAGCGCCGCGAGGGAGGGCTCGTCCATCGTCTAGGGCCGCGTCGGGCTCAGGTGCTGGAGGGTCCACGGGCCGCTGAGCGTGGCGGCCGGGTCGGTGGTCCACTGACCCACGAACATCCCCCGCGCACGGTCGACCACCAGGCTACGGGCCACCGGGGTCGCCACCGCGGCCATGCGGAAGGTCGTCGTCGAGCGCGGGCTCAACTGGCTGGCGACCTCGTCGTCGAAGGCCCGGGCGAGGGCGTCGACCGCCCGGCGGCAGGCGACCTGGATGCACTCCGCGTCGCAGACCCCGCTCGCCTCGCGCAGCACCGCAGCCGCAACGGGGCAGAGTGGCGCAGCGGCGTACTCGCCGGTGGTCGAGGCGCCCAGGCGGACGGTCACCGCGCCCAGCGCGCCGCGGGCCACGCGCGCCCACGGGAGGCTGGTGTTGGAGAGGGTGATGGTGGCGATGTCGCCGACGCCCACGGAGAGCGCGACGGTCCCCTCGGGGCCTAGCGCCAGCCGGGCGTCGTCGCGGCTCACGTCGGGGGTGCCCGGGTCGAGGACGACCTCCGAGCCGGTGGGCGCCACGGCGTCGCCGTTGGGCATCGCAGGGAAGGTGAGCTGCCACCGGACCGAGCCGAGGGCGCGGGCGGTGGTGGCCGCGATCTGGTCGAAGCTATTTTCGAGCCGCAGTCCGCGGGAGGTGAGCTCGGCGTCGAAGCGCGCGCCCAGGCCCGAGCGCAGCGCCGCCTCGAAGACGAGCTGGAAGGGCGAGGAGCCTCCGTCGGTGGCCCCGCCCGCCTCGGCCACCGCGCGGGAGACCTCGCGGGTGATGAAGCTGGCGGTCGATCCGGCGGAGAGCAGCTCGCGACGGACCGGCGCGGTCCAGCGGTCGCGGAGGTCGGTGGTGGTGGAGGCGAGGTCGAGCGAGAGGTCGAGGGCGTACTGGCCGCTCAGGTGCAGCGGCCGGTCGACGAAGAGCACCGAGGTGGCCGACTCCTGGTCGGCGCGGATGGTCTGCGGCGCCGCGCAGCCCTGGGCGAGCACCACGTCGTCGAGCCCCAGCGTCTGCGCCCAGACGGTGAAGGTGAGGCCGGCCGGGAGCGATCCGAAGTGCACCACCGCCCCCGGCAGCGGGACCCTCGTGCGGCCCATGCGGTCGCCGGCCACGGTCGGGCACTCGCTGCCGGAGACGATGTCGAGCTCCAGGCGCTCGGGCGTGCGGGAGCCACGGTAGACGGCGTCGGCGGCGATGGAGCCGAAGCCGCGGTCGCCCACCGCGACCTCGACGGAGGCCTCGGCGCCGCACTCCGCCGTGGCGCGCACCCGGAAGGTGGCGCTGTCGGTCGGGGCGATGAGCTCGGTCTGCGCGGAGCCGTCTTCGCCGGTGATCATCCGGGTGTCGGTCAGGGACGCGTCGAGGCCGACGCCCACCACGCCCACGCGCAGCCCGACGCCCGGCGTCGGAGGATCGAGCACGATGCGCAGCCGGCGGCGCTCGCTGGTGCGCACCAGGATGGCCGGGTCGCCGTCGAAGCGCACCGAGCAGCGCGCCACCGGGCGATCGCTCGCGGGGCCCGCGTCGGGGGAGGGGGAGGTGCGACCTTCGTTCGAGCAGGCAACAAGGGCCGCCATGACAACGGCAAGCAAGCGGGACACGGGCGCACTCTACCGTCCGCGGTGGGGAATCACCACGGCGACGCGGAGACCGCCTGACGCCCGCCGCCGAGCACCGCGGACAGTTGGCACCCACGGACACCCGGAGTACAGAGCGCCCGGTGGACTTCGCCCTCCAGATCGCGGGTCGCTACCTCCGGGCGCGCCGCCGCGCCTTCGTCTCCATCATCGGGGTCATCGCCATCGTGGGCATCGCCCTCGGCGTGTGGGCGCTGTCCGTCACCCTCGCGATCACGTCGGGGTTCCAGGAGTCGTTTCGCTCCAAGGTGCTGGGCGTCAACGCCCACGTGCTGGTGCTGAAGTACGGCTGGGACTTCTCCGAGTACCGCGAGGTGATGGCCTCGGTGCGCGCTACGCCGGGCGTCACCGGCGCGGCGCCCTTCCTCATCAACCCGATGATGATCACCCGAGGCGAGCGCATCGCCGGGGTGCTGGTGAAGGGCGTCGACCCGACCCTCCTCGGCCAGGTGCTCGACCTCCCGACCTACCTCGTCGCGGGCTCGCTCGACGGCCTGCGCCCCGCCAGCTCGCAGCCGCCGGGCCCCGTGGACGAGCTCCCCAGCGCCCGCCGCGACGCCACCCTCGACGACTACATCGCCCGCGGCCGACGCGAGATCGAGCGCCCGCTCGCGCCCTCGGTGCTGCCCGATCCCCTCACCGACCCGTTGCTCGTCCCCCACGCGCCGTCCGCCCCGGAGCCCGCGGCCCCTGCGCCGGAGCCCGCCACGCCGGTCGATCGCCTGGAGCCCGGCGCCACCCCGGACTACGTCCTGCCGCCCGACGACCCCATCGCGAGCGATCCCCTCGACGCCTTCGCGAGGGAGGTCTCCCGCGAGGCCGAGACCCAGGGCCGCCGCCCGGAGGCCCAGCTCCCCGGCGTCATCATCGGCCGCACCCTCGCCCGCACGCTCTCGCTCGGCCTCAACGACCAGGTGCGCATCATCTCCCCGCTCACCGGCGCCGACGCCGCGCTGGTGCGCCAGGGAGCCACCCCCAGGGCGCGCGACTTCCGCGTCGTGGGCATCTTCGACGCCGGCTTCGACGAGTACGACTCGCGCCTCGTCTACGTCGACCTCTGGCAGGCCCAGCGCTTCTTCGACCAGGGCGACGCGGTCACCGGCGTCGAGGTCAAGGTGCGCAACATCGAGCGCGCCCGCGCCATCGGCCGGCGCATCGAGCGGTCCCTCGGCGGCGGCGCCTACCACACGCTCGACTGGGAGTCGCTCAACCACAACCTCTTCACCGCGCTCGCGCTGCAGAAGCTCGCGCTGTCGTTCGTCATCACGATCATCATCGTGATCGCGGCCTTCAACGTGATCGCCACGCTCGTGATGGTGGTGCTCGAGCGCAAGCGCGAGATCGCCATCCTCAAGGCCATGGGCGCGCCCGACTCCGCCATCCTGCGCATCTTCCTCGCGCAGGGCCTCGCGGTGGGCGCCATCGGCACCGGCGTGGGCCTCGCGCTCGGCGCCCTCAACTGCTGGATCCTCACCCGCTACCCGTTCCCCCTCGACGCGCAGGTTTATCTGATCCGGTATGTTCCGGTGCGGCCGAGCGCGGCGGAGTTCGTGCTGACGGGCGCGGTCGCCATGCTCATCGCGGCGGTCGCGTCGTTCATCCCCGCCTGGTGGGCCTCGCGGCTCACCCCCGTGGAAGGCCTCCGCTACGAGTGATTTGGGGGGGCTGAACTTTTCCTGAAGATTTTTGTTTGACAGTCGGAGGGGCGTTCGATAAACAAGCGCTCCCTTCGGCGACGCGGGTGTAACTC
Source organism: Deltaproteobacteria bacterium (assembly GCA_016704445.1). Lineage (GTDB taxonomy): Bacteria > Myxococcota_A > Polyangia > Polyangiales > SCUS01. The sequence goes on along the minus strand of JADJAE010000015.1, from coordinate 69,564 downwards.
AGTGGTAGAGTGCAACCTTGCCAAGGTTGACGTCGAGAGTTCGAATCTCTTCACCCGCTCCGAGATAGAAAGCCGATCCTGCCTCACGGTAGGGTCGGCTTTCTGCTTTTCTCCCTCAGCTGCTCTTCTCCCTCACACCCCTTGAGATGCCACTGCGCCGCGCAGCCCTGCTGATCGTCGCGATGCTGATCGTCGGCGCGTGGGGCGTGCGCCATGGGCAGTGGCCGGTGATCCCCCAGCCGGCGATGCCCCGGCCCGAGAAGGTGATTGAGCTGCTGCGCGCGCTCGCGGCCCTCACGGTCCTCAACCTGGCCGCGGTCGGAGCGTCGGCGCCGGTCGCCCGGCAGCTCTCCACCGGAGGCCGCCTCCGTCGCGTGGTGCTCCGCATCGCCGCGGGCTTCGCCCTCCTGGGCACAGCGCTCGCGGCCCTCGGCGTGGCGGGGCTCTTCCGCCCGCCCGCGGTGGTCGGCGTGGTGATCGTCGCCGCGCTCGCAGGGCTCCCCTCGCTGCGCGTCGCGCTGCGCCAGCTCGCGGGCAGGCCGCCCCCGAGGGCCACCGTCGCGCTCCTCGCGGGGGTGGCCGCGCTGCTGGCGCTCCCGGCCCTCCACGCCTTCGTCCCCCGCTACGGATGGGACGCGCTCACCTATCACCTCGCGCTGCCGGAGTGGTTTCTCCGCACCGGGCGCGTCGGGCTCGACCGCTCGTCGGTCTACACCTCCTTCCCGCTGCTCACCGAGATGCTCTACGCGGCCGGGCTCGCGCTGCACGGGCCCCCGGTCGCCAAGCTGCTGCACCTGGAGTGCGGCGCCCTCTCGCTGCTGCTGCTCGCCGACCTCGCGCGCGCTCACGCCCCCCGCGCGTGGCCGCTCGCCGCGCTCGCCGTCGCCGCCGACCCGACCTTCCTCTGGGAGACCACGATCGCCTACAGCGACCTCTCCCTGCTGCTCTTCGGCACCGCCACCCTCGAAGCCCTCCCTCGCCGCTCGCGCCAGTGCCGATCGCGCGCCGCTGGTCCGCGCCGCCCTCTTCACCGGAGCCTGCGCCTCGACCCGCTACCCCGGCCTCCTGCTCCCCGCGGCCCTCGGCGCCGCGTGGATGCTGCAGCCCGCGATGCCGCTTCCCCGTCGGCGCGACATCGCGCTCGCCCTCGCCGCGGGCGTCGCGCTCCTGCTGCTCCCGTGGTTCGTGCGCAACACCCTCGCCACCGGAAACCCCATCGCCGCAGGGGCCTTCCACCCGCTCTTCCTGCGGCAGATGTTTCGCTTCAACCATGACATCGGCATGGGCCGCGACGCCCTCTCGCTGCTCCTCGCGCCCGTCAACGTCACCCTGCGCTCGCTGCCCGGTCACTACACCGGCGGCTTCGGCTACCTCGTCGGGCCGCTCCACCTCGTCGGGGCGCTCGCCCTCGCGATCGCTCCCGCCTCGCCGCTGCGCTGGGGCCTCGGGCTCGCGGCGGCGCTCTACCTCGTCGGGTGGTTCGTCACCGTGCAGGAGGCGCGCTACCTGCTGCCGCTCGGGCCGGTGCTCGCCTTCGGGGGCGCGCTCGCCGTCGACGACCTCCTCCGCGACGCGACGCCCCGCGCTCGCTTCGCCCCGTGGGCCGTCGCCCTCGTCGCCCTGGCGCTCGCCGCGAGCGTGTTCTCCCCGTCGCTCGGCCCGGTGCTGCGCGTGGCCCTCGGACCCGTCGCTCCGTCGAGGGTCGAGCGCCTCGAGGCCGCCGAGCGCCTCGGCGACGCGCTACGCCAGAACCTCCCCCGGGGATCGCGGGTGCTCAGCCTCTTCGAGAGCCGCGCGTGGCACCTGCGCGGAGTCGATCACGTCTTCTTCCACGTCAACCAGGGCGCGCCGAGCTGGGCCGAGCTCCACGACGCGCGCGTGCAGGGGCGGCTCTGCGCGTGGCTCCGAGGGCGCGGCGTCACCCACGTGCTCATCAACACCACGATGTACCAGCGCACCCCGCCGACCGCGGTGGAGGGCTACCAGGACGAGGACATCGTCGCGGACATGAGGGAGACGCTGCGGCTCATGCGGCGCGCGGCGACGGTGGCCTTCCGCGAGGAGGGGATCACCGTCCACGCGATCGATCGGGAGCGCTGCGTCGATGGGGTCAGTGACCCGGCGGCAGCGCCGGTGCGATGAGCGACTGCAGGGCGGCCATCGTCTGGTAGCCCTCCAGCCTGCGCGCCACGCGGCCCGCTCGGTTCACCAGGAACACAAGCGGCGCGAGGCCCACCTCCCCGAAGGGCGTCGACCCGGCGCGCACCTCCGGGGGCAGTGGGGCCACGGCCGCGTGGTGCAGGCCCACCACCTCGGCGAAGACCTCCAGCGCGACCTGCAGCGTGGGGGCGTCGTAGCCGTCCGTCGCCAGCACCAGCACCGCGAGGTCGTCGCCGTGCGCCGCCGCGAGGCGCTCCAGGTTGCGCGCGAGCGCGTGGCCGCCGAGGTCGTTGGTCGAGAGCGCGGCCACCACGATGGCGCGACCGCGCAGCGCCGCGAGGTCGACGCGCCGGCCGCCCACGGCGTCGACCGCGAGCGTCACATCGCGCAGGTCGACCGCGGCGGCGGAGGCCACGTCGGCGTGGTCGGGGAGGGCGCGACGGCGCGGTGGGCGCAGCCCGCGACGAGCAGCGACCCCGCGAGCGCCAGCGCTCGGCTACCCCTCACCGCCGCCACGAAACCGGTCGTCGTCTTCACGGAACAGCACGTTGAACGTCGTGAGCGTCCCGTAGCATCCCGTCACGTACTGCTGGAGCGAGACCTTCTCGTCGTCGGTCAGCTTCGGGTTGGCGTTGATCTTCTGCTCCAGCACCCGGAGCTTGTCGCGCATCATCACGACCTTGTGGAAGAAGGCCTCGAGCGGAACCCGCTTCTCCGCGGTGCCCTCCTTGCCGGGCTTCAACACCATCTCACCGCCGCGAAACCGCTCCGCGATGGGGACGTCCCCCAGCGCGAGCTCGTCCCGCAGCACCTCGCGGAGCACCGCGCGAAACGTCGCCTCGTCCATGTCCACCTCGATCTCGACCGGCAGCCGCCGCGTCGGTGTCACTGTCGTCGATGACCGCGTCGTCGTCGGGCGCGCCGCGCGGATGCGGTTGCGGTCGAGGCCGAAGCGCAGCGTCCCCTCGGCCACGTAGTCGGGGCACGTCGCCGTCTCCGGCCGGTACTTCGGCCAGGTGCCGTGGCCGCACTCGCCCATGGTCGCGTTGCGCTCGGCGTCCCAGCGCTCGGAGTGGAAGTGCGCGCAGGAGCCGCACCGGCCGGCGAGGGGATCGGTCACGCGCCCATCATGGCAGACAGCGGGGGAGGGGCTCAACGGTGCTCTCCCTCCTCACGGTGGCGTACAGCGGATAATTGCGCTTCACAAAGCCCGACTCGGGTGACCGCGGCGTACTGGCGCCTGCTCGAGGCCGCGCCGTCGCTGCGGATGGAGAAGTCGTTCCCGCGCGAGCTGCGCGACGAGCTCGAGCGCCTCGACGCGACCGACGCCTCGCGGCCCTGAGCGGCCGTCGGGAGCGCAGTGGCGCCGCCCTATTGCGATCCGAGGCGCTCGCGGGCGTCTTCCCACTCGAGCTCACTCCACCACTCGCGCTCGATGCCCTCGCACGGGTTGCCGTACGCGGGGCACGCGCAGCAGCCGTCGCCGCGGTCGAAGCCGGTGACGTCCGTCGGCGGGTGCGCGCGGACGAGGCGCTCCCCTTCGTCCCGGGCGGCGGTCTCCTCGGCGTCGGGCTCGCGGCCCGGCAGCTCGAGCACCACCGCGCCCCGGAAGCGGGCGGCGGCCTCCGGGAGGAGCACGGAGTTCTCGGCGTCGATGTGGTGCAGCAGCGCGGTCGCGTAGCGCATCGCCAGCGCCTGGAACGCGACCGCCCCCTCGGCAGCGTCGACGCGGTCCGCGAGCGCCGCCAGCTCTTCGAGGAGCCTCTCCATCGCGCGGTGATCGGCCTGCAGGACCGCGATGGGACCACGATCGCCGGGCGCGCCGGTCTCGCGCACGAGGGCGGGAAACAGCACACCGTCCTCGCGCGCGTGGTGGTAGCGGCCCGCGTAGAGCCGGAAGAAGCGCAGGTAGCCGGCGGCGTCGGCGGCGAGCCCGGCGCCCGAGAGGCAGCGCGCGGCGAAGGTCACCAGCGATCCGACGACGCGCTCGATCGTCGCGTGCTCGGCCTCGAGGTCATCGATGAGTCTCACGCCGCGCAGGGTATCGGATGCTGCGCCCGGACGCGGACCCCCGAGCGCTTCGCGGAGGTCCTCGCTGCGCGCGTCGAGCCGTGGCGAGGCTGCGGCGAGCGGCGTCGTGCCTGAGCGGCTGAGGCGCTCGTTCGCCCCAGGACAGCCGCCATCGCCCTCCGTAGGCCCTGGCGCTAGCATCGCCGATCCCCGATGCGCACCCCACCTCCTCCCGTTGCACCGCGCCGGCGCCGTCCGCTCCTCAGCCTCCTCCGTCTCATCCTCTCGTCCCTCTGGCTCGCGCTCGTCGTCGTCGCGCCGCTCACCGCCGCCTGGGTCGCCTCCTCGCTCGCCGCCCACGCGGGCGCCTCGACCCGGCTCGCCCTCGCCTCCGCGCTGCTCGTCTTCCCCGTCGTCCCATTGCTCTGGGAGGCCTTCGCCGCGTGGCGACGCGCCCGACGCCCCGCCACCAGGCGCTTCCTCACCCTCTCCGACCGCCTCGTGATGCGCACCCTCGCGGTGAGCTTCGTCTTCGTCGGCGCCCTCCTCGCGCGCAACCCGCAGCGGGCCTTCGAGGCCCTCAACGGTCGCGGCGACTGGATGCTCGACGGCCGCCACGACCGCCGCGCCGAGACCGCCCGCCGCACGTTGTTCTGGGTCGCTGCGAAGTCCGCGTGGCTCCACCACCTCGCCGACGCCCCCCCGCCGCGCCCGCAGCCGCTCCCCGAGCGCGAGGTCGCCCGCGTCGCCCCGACGCCGTCCGGCACCGCGCCGACGCCGTCGGGCGACGAGCCCGCGCCGGTTCTCCCGCCCCCGCCGCGCGACCCGCACGCGTGGCCATGGCCCGCCGACGGACCGCACGCCGCGGTGCTCGCGCTCACGCCCGCCGACGAGACATCGCCCGCGGCCGTCGGCCGGTTCCTCGCTGACCACGAGCACGACCAGTGGCACCTCGCCCGCGCGGTGCACGACTACGTCGCCGACCGCATCGCCTACGACGTCGTCTCGTACCGGACCCACCGCTTTCCCCCGCAGGACGCCGAGACCACGTTCCGCACGCGGCTCTCGGTGTGCGCGGGCTACGCCGCCCTCTTCACGGCGGTCGGCCGCGCGGCGGGCCTCACCGTCGAGACCGTCGTCGGCCATGCGCGGCACGCGGTCACCGACGGCATGGGCGAGGGCCACGCATGGAACGCCGTGAAGCTCGACGACCGCTGGTACCTCATCGACACCACCTGGGACGCGGGCGGGGTCGACGCCGAGGGCTTCCACAAGCGTTACGGGACCTCGTACTTCCTGACGCCCCCGGAGGTCTTCCTCAGCAAGCACTACCCCGACGAGGATCGCTGGCAGCTTCTCCCGGTCGCGCGCACGCCGGGCGAGTTTCTCCGCATGCCGCCGCTCCGGCCCCAGTTCTTCGGGTACGGCCTGCGCCTCGTGAGCCCCGACCGCGCCGAGAGCGACGCGCGCGCCTTCGTCAACGTCGTGATCGACAACCCGCGGCGCGTCTGGATGATGGTCTCCGTCCGTCCCGACGGGGGCGAGGAGACCCGCTGCGAGGTGAGCCGCGGGTCGTCCACGACCGCCCGCTGCCCGCTCCACGGCAGAGACCTCCACGAGGTCGTGTTCTTCGCATCGAACCAGCAGTACGGCAGCTACGAAGGCGTCGGCTCGCTGAGCGTGCACAACCGCTGACGCCGCAGGTCGACATCAGCACCCGCGAAGGTCCCAGTCCATCTCAACCCTCCGCCGTGCCGCGGCCCGCCGCCGCGAACAGCTCCGGGCCCCGCGGCGTCCAACAGCGAGGCTCCCGACACCTCAGCCGCGATGGTGACGAGACGCCCGGGGTACGAAATCCACCGCGGCGTCAACCGAAGGGTCTAGAGCGTCTGCGCGCGCAGAAACGCGAGGACATCGCGCTCGGTCATCGTGGGGGCGCGGGCCGTTGGGACGGCGTAGGTGCCCCCGTGGTCGAGCGTGAAGACCGCCCTTCCGGCGGGGGTCCACGGGTCGGGCGGAGGGGCGCCCGCCGCGCTCCGGCACCAGAGATAGGGGCCCACCCGGAGGATGCCGTACGGGTATAGGTTGCTCTCAGGCCTGGGCGCCCAGGCGTTGCGTTCGATGCTCTCATAGAGCAGGGAGAGCGGGGCGCGGTCGCCCGGCGCGACCCAGATCTGGGTGCGGGGCGCGTCGACATCGCGCGCAGGGCGCTCGTGGTTGAGCCGCACGCGGAGGACCAGGTAGGTCCACTCGCCGGGGGCCATCGAGACGGTGGTAGGGACGATGGTGGAGACGGCGGTCGCGCGCGTCGCGCCTTCGTTGTAGTTGACGACGAAGCGCAGCACGTTCCCCGGAAGCAGGTTGATATACAGCGAGCTGTCCCCCGCTCGCGACGCGCTCACGCCACCGAGGTCGAGCACATCGTCGCCGCAGGAGGCGCCGGTTCCCTGCTCTACCTTGCCGCGGTAGATGGGGTCGGGAGCCCGGAAGGCCATCGCGATCCAGGTGTCTTCGCCGAATGGGATGTGCTTCACGTCCGCTCCGCCCACAGAGCTGTCGAAAGTCATGAGGTAGCGGTGAGTGAGGTGCCCGCTCAGCGACACGGGCGCCTGTCCGCGGACAAAGCGCATCCGCAGCGCCCTACGACCTCCCACGGGGACGATGCCGAAGCGAAGCGGATCTCCGGAGGTGTCATCGGGGTCGCGCAGGCCCTCCGGTGGGACCGCGTTGAGCGCGATGGACTGGGCGGCCGGGAGGCTCGGGCTGTAATGAGGGTAGAGGTACGTGATGAGCAGTCCGCCGGCTGGGTCGGTGACATCGGACGAGCGCGCGCGGTGGAGTTCGGCCGCGGGGTCGAGCCACACGCGCGCGTTTCGACGGGAAAAGCCCAGAGCCTCGAAGTCCAGCGGCGCCGAGGCCTCGGGGGCATCCGCCGTGTCGGACGGGATGTCGCTGCGCGCGTCGCGGGTGACATCGGTGGAGGCGTCGAGCGTGACGTCGGGCGATCCGTCTGCGACGGCGACCTCCGCGGGGGGGCCGAGCCCGCGGTCGGACGTGGCGCCGTCCAGCAGAGCCCTCCCGACATCGACACGGCTGTCATTCGTCGCGTCGGATGGCCCTGCGGGCCGCACCGGCGCCTCGTTGCAGCCGGTCGCGGCGCCCATCGCCGCCATCGCGGCGATGCAGGTGGTGGCGAGCTTCATCGGGGTGTCCTGTGCCGTGTCGAGGGGGCGTCGCGTGTCAGGCCTGCCATCGACGGGTCGCGCCATAGGCGTTGGAGCCCTACGTCACGACGCGACCGGTCCGCGGCAAACCCTGTGTCCATAGACGTTGTGGACGATGTTGTACACGTTGGACTTCCTCGTCGACGTGAGCCTGCCAGGCACCGCGGAGCGTCCAACGTGGCACCCGGTGGCGAGCATCATCGGGGGACCTGGCCCGGGTGCAGGTCGGTCCCGCGCAAAGGTTGGCTGAGCGCGTCCGTCGTCGTCGCGGGGCGCCGCGCGGGCGTCAGGGGAGAGCGAAGGGCGGCGCGACGAGCGCCAGCGACGCGAGGGCCTGGAAGGGGTAGCAGACCTCCTGGTCGTTGTGCCCGGGCTGCAGCCTCGGGCGCCCGCGATGGTCGGCCCGCAGCGCCGCGATGATGTGCTCGGGCGAGGCGCCCCAGACGCGGGCGCACACGACCCGCCAGACGTCGCGGTCGGCGAAGGACTGTGGGAGCTCGCCCGCGGAGGAGAGCTGCTCGCACGCGCCAGTGACCCACGCCCGCGCCGCCGCGTCGCGGGTCGAGAAGCCCCCGTCGGGGAGCGAGTGCGCGAGGAGCGTGGGGCCCTCGTGGGCGATGCCGGCCATCCCGCAGCCGTCGTCGAAGCGCCACGCCGTCGGGAGAAGGAGGTCGCCGCGCCCGTCGCCGTCCGCGTCCTCGACGCCCAGGATCCTCCCGTTGAAGTTCGCCGCGGGGCCGTACGCGACCACCGCGCCGTCGCGCGCGCTGAAGATCGTGCGGGCGCTCTCGCTGGCGCCCTCGTGCTCCCAGACGTCGGCGCGCACGACGACCTCGGGGCGGCCGTCGTGGTCCCAGTCGAAGGTCCGGTCGAGGGCGTAGGTGCGCGTCGCGTAGACGCCCTGCATCCACGGCAGCGGGAGCGTCGCGGGCGCCCATCGCCCGGGGCCCGACGCGGGCGCGAAGGTCAACCGGATGGGGCCGACGAGCCCGTTGTCGTCCGCCGCGTCGGCCAGCGACACGAAGCGCAGCGACCAGGTGCCCGCCGGGCCCGCGAGGCACCGCGGCTCGTCCGGGAGCTCGGGCGGCGTCCAGTCGACGATGGTGCGCTCCGGGGGATTGGGCCCCGCCGCGATGCGGGCGCCCGCGCGCAGGGCGTTGGCTCGCAGGCGCGCGTTGGCCGCGACCGCCGCGCGGCACGCCGGGTCGATCGTGGCGGCGAGGGTCGGCGCTGCCGATGGGGCGCCCGCGTCGGCGATCGCGCGGCCCGCCGGACCGGTCGACGGAAACGCGACCTCCAACGGGCGAAGGGTGAAGGCGAAGCGCAGCGGGGCGAGGGCGCGCACCATGGCCTCGATGAGCGCGGCCGGCACCACCGCGGCGCCGGCGTCGGAGAGCGTCGCGCGCAGCGCGGCGGCCACGGCATCGGGCGATCGTCCCCAGGCGCGGGCGCAGAGGGCGTCGAGGTAGAGGGTCTTCGCGCGCCGGTCGCGCTCGCCGTCGTCGTCGGCCTCGATGGGCGAAGGGTCGACCGAGAAGCGCGCGGGCGGCGCGTCGGGGCAGAGCGCGCGCAGGGCCGCGCGGGTGAGGTCGTCGTCGACGGCGAAGCGGCCGTCGGCGAGGCGGTGCGCGACGAGGGTCGGCGGGAGGTCACCGAAGGTCAGCGGCTCGTCGGAGGGGCGCTCGACCCGCGGGATCACCCGCACCCGGTCGGCGAGCCCGTCGCCGTCGACGTCGCGCTCGACGACGTCGGGGGTGCCCACCGCGAAGCCCTCGGGGTGCTCGCTCGGCGGCGCGCGCACGACCGGCGGCGCGGTGGCCGGGGCGACGGCCGGGGTCGGGGCGACGTGGGCCGCGGGACCCCCGCGGGAGGTGGTGCAGCTCAGCGGGGCGATCGCGAGCAGCGCGACGCAGCCGAGGCGTAGACGCGTCGCGGCGGGGGCCATCGTGGGCGCGGGTTCTATCACGGGCGGGGTAGCATCGGCGCTCGCGGACGGTGACCGTCGGCGTGGGCGGGCTCCCCCCCCCTCACTCCCAATCGCTGCCGCTCCCGGCATACACTGCGCCGCGATGCTCTCCCGCCTCCTCGTCGCCGCGCTCGCGCTCTCCCTCGCGCCCGCCGTCGCGCGCGCCCAGACCGCCGTCCCCGGCGCCTTCCAGCTCACCCGCTACTGGATCGCCCACGAGACCCCGCGCCCCGACGACCGCCAGGCCGCCCGCGTGCTCGACCCGCAGGGCCGCACGCTCACCTGGTGCACCAGCCGCTTCGCCGAGGCCCTCGCCATGGAGGGCACCGGCCGCTCGTGGGACGGCAGGCTCTTCAACTGGTCCAGCCGGCGCGAGGGGCGCTCCTGCTACATCGAGGTCGACCCCGCGCTCTACCCCTTCGGCATCGGCGTCGCGGGCTTCGCGCTCGTCCCCTACCGCTCCCTCGCCGTCGACCCGCGCTTCGTCCCCCTCGGCAGCACCGTCGAGCTCCCGGAGCTCATCGGCATGCCGCTCCCCGACGGATCGACCCACGACGGCTGCTTCGTCGCCGTCGACCGCGGCGGCGCCATCAACGGCCACCACCTCGACCTCTTCCTGCCTTCGCCCGCCGCCCACCGCGCCCTGCAGCGCATGGGCTGGCTCCCCGACTCCGTGCACGTCGTGCTCGACTCGCCCCGCTGCGAGGCCGCCCGACGCTTCGCGATCCATCCCCTCCCGCACGAACCTTAGTGGCGACGCGCGACTGAGGTATATCCTCCCGCGCGGAGCAGCACGTTCACCCACCATGGCGCCGCGACGGATCCTCCCCACCGACCTCCCTCCAGGCTCTCCGCTCGCACGACGCCTCGCCGCCCTCGGCTCCTCCGGGCGCGTCACCGTCGAGCACGACGGCTCCCCCGTCGCCGCCGTCGAGGGTGAGCCCCTCGCGGTGTCGCTCCTCGCCGCGGGCCAGCTCACCCTCGCGCGCAGCGTGAAGTACCACCGGCCCCGCGGCGCCATGTGCCTCCGCGGCGACTGCGACGGCTGCCTCGTGCGCGTCGACGGCGTTCCCAACGTGATGTCCTGCCAGACGCCCGCCCGCGCAGGCATGGTGGCGCAGTCGCAGAACGCCTTCCCCACCGCGGGAATCGACGTGCTGCGGGTGACCGACTGGTTCTTCCCCAGGCACCTCGATCACCACCACCTGCTGGTGCAGTTCGGCGGCGCGCTCAACCGCACCATGCAGGTCTTCGCGCGGCGCATGGCAGGGCTCGGAACCCTCCCCGACGCGATCGCCTCCTTCCCCCGCTCCGAGTCCCTCGACGTCGACGCCCTGGTGGTCGGCGCCGGCTCCTCCGGCGTCGCCTGCGCCAACGCCCTCGCCCGAGGCGGAGCCCGAGTGCTGCTCGTCGACGAGCGCGAAGGCCCCGGCGGGATGCGACGCGACGACCCGATGGACGACCGCGCGTACCCCGGCTGCGACCCCGCGGTGACGGTGCGCTACGGCGCGGGCGCGGTCGCCACCTACGACGACGAGACCCTGGTGATCCACGAGGGCAGGGGGGTGACCGTGCGCGCGAGGGCGAGGGTGTTCGCCACCGGGGCGAGAGAGTCCGTGGGGGTCTTTTCGCAGAGCGACGTGCCCGGGGTGTTCACCGCGAGGGCCTTCGCGCTGGCGCTCTGCCACGGCGTGCTGGCCGGCGAGCGCGTGGCGCTGGTGGGCGACGGGCTCTTCGCCCGCTCCATCGCGGCGACGCTCGGCGACCGGGTGACGCACTCCCCTGGCGCCGCGGTGGTCGAGGCGCTCGGTGGCCGCGCGGTGAAGGGCGCGAAGCTGCGCGAGGGCGGCCGGGAGTGGACCGTGAAGTGCGACGCGCTGGTGGTCGACGGGGAGCTGGGCGCGGCCTACGAGCTGGCGGGGCAGGCCGGGGCGAGCGTGCTCTGGAGCGACGGGCGGCAGTGCTTCGTTCCGGAGAGCGACGCGGAGGGGGCGACCTCGCGCGAGGGCGTCTACGTGGCGGGCTCCCTGCGCTGGGGGAGAATCGACCACGACGCGAGGGCGAGGGACGGCGCGGCGGTGGGCGCCCGGGCGCTGCGCGACCTGCGAGGGGAGGGGCGATGACCGCGAAGGCGATGCTGTGCCGCTGCGAGGACGTCACCCTCGACGAGGTGATGGAGGCGCTGGAGGCGGGCCACCGGGACATCGAGTCGGTGAAGCGCTACACGGGCTTCGGCACCGGGTGGTGCCAGGGCAAGCAGTGCGTGGTGGCCTGCGCCCGCATCCTGGCGAAGGCGACGGGCAGGGCCCCGGAGCTGCCCATCACGCCGCGTCCTCCGTTGCACCCGGTGGCCCTCGGGGTGCTCGCGTCGCTGGGCGACGCGGAGGAGGGCTGATGGCGAGGGTGGTGGTGATCGGGGCGGGCATCCTCGGGCTCGCCACGGCCTACAACCTGGCGAAGCGGGGCGTGAGGGACGTGCTGGTGGTCGACCGGACCTACCTCTGCGGCGGCGCCAGCGGACGCAACGGCGGCGGGGTGCGGGCGCAGTTCTCCAGCGAGATCAACATCCGGCTGATGCGAGAGAGCATCGCCATCTGCCGTGATTTCGCGACGGAGATGAAGATCAACGTGTGGTTTCGCCAGGGGGGCTACCTCTTCCTGACGCGCACCGCCGCGCGCGCCCGGGAACTCGAGGAGAACGTCGCGCTCCAGAACCGCTGCGGCCTGCCTACGCGCATGGTCGACGCCGCGGAGATGCGGAAGATCGTCCCCGAGCTGGCGACCGAGGGGGTGCGCGCGGCGAGCTTCAACCCGGGCGACGGGGTGGTGTTTCCGTGGCCCTTCGTGTGGGGCTACGCGCGCGCCGCGACGGACCTCGGCGTGACCATCAAGCCCTTCACCGAGGTGGTGGGCTTCGAGACGCGCAACGGCCGCATCACCGGGGTGAGGCTGCGCCCGACGAGGCTCTCGCCCCTCGACGCGAGCGACGAGGTGCTCCCGGCGGGCGACGCGTTTACCGAGGAGTGTAACGAGGTGGTGATCTGCGCCGGGGCGTGGAGCCCGAAGGTGGCGGAGCTGCTCGGGGTCGCGCTGCCCAACAAGCCGCACCGTCACGAGATCTGCGCGACCGAGCCGCTGAAGCCGTGGCTCGGGCCGCTGGTGGCGGACCTCACCGACGGGCTGTATTTCTCGCAGTCGATGCGAGGGGAGATCGTCGGTGGCGTGGCCGTCGACCCGGTGCCCGAGGGGATCAACCAGCAGAGCTCGCGGCGCTTCCTGACGACCTACGCGAGGGCGCTGGTGGGGGCGGTCCCGACGATGGCGGGGGTGCGGGTGCTGCGCCAGTGGGCGGGCTGCTACGACCTCACGCCCGACGGCGGACCCATCGTCGGGAGGGTGCCCGACCCGTCGAACCTCACGCTGGCGTGCGGCTTCATGGGCCACGGGTTCATGATGGCGCCGGTGATGGGGCGGCTGCTCGCGGAGCACGTCGACACCGGCGAGACCAGCGATCTCTTCGCGCGCTGGTCCCTCGACCGCTTCGCCCGGGGCGACCTGGTGCACGAGAACATGATCATCGGTTGACGCCGCGCTGGCGGCGACGTGAGCCCGCCGACGGGGAGAACGCTTGCAATGAAACAGAAGAAACTGCAGGAGGCACAGCTATGAGCAACGACATGGACCCGCTCGATCTCCCCCGCATCAACCGCCCGGACTGGCCCCGGCACGCGCCCGGGGCGTACCCGATCCTGGTGTGCGTGCAGTTCGACGAGACCGGTCACAACGCCCTCACGCTGGCGATGCGCTTCGCGGAGGCGCACCGCCACGCGCCGCTGCAGATCGCCCATGTGGTTCCGGACACCAGCACGTCGGGGCGCGCCGCGGTCACCGAGCGGCACATCGCCAGGCTCGAGGAGGCCACGAAGAAGCTGGAGGAGTTCGTGGCTTCGCGCGTGGGCGAGCGACCGCTGGAGTTCAAGCTGCACGTCCGCATCGGCGAAGTGGTGCAGAACGTCTTCCAGCTCGCGCTCGACTACGACGTGGAGCTCATCGTGGTGGGCACCCACGGGCACAGCGCGGTCAGCCGCCTGGCCTTCGGGTCGGTGGCGCAGAAGATCGTCGAGGCCGCCCGCTGCCCGGTGCTCATCGCCGCTCCGCGCGACTTCTCCGGGATGGAGCCTACGCTCATCCCCGACCCCCCGCGCCCGTAGCGCACGCACCCGCTCGGCAGGGGGGGACAGCAGGGCCTCCCCCCGGGCGCGTGATAGCCTTGGGGGGATGGCTGTCGAAGGAAAGAAGACGAAGCCGGAGCGCGTCCAGACCGACGAGAGCCTGCGCACCGAGCGGGCCAAGACCGACCGCGAGCTGGCCAGGCAGCAGACGGCCATCGAGGAGGACGCCGACGAAGTCATCGACCGCGCGAGGGTGAGCGCGGACGCCGTCCTCGCCACGGCGCGCGCCAAGGAGGATCAACACATCGAGCAGGCCGCGGCACCCGTCACCGCAACGACGACCACGGTGGTCGAGGAGCGGGCGCTCGAAGACGAGGTCCTCAGGGTCGAGCGGGCCGCCGCGGACGAGGCCCTGCGCCAGGAGCGCGAGGAGAGCGCCCGCGCCCTGTCGCCGCTGCTGCCCATGGAGCGGGAGAAGACCGACCGGCACCTGCTGACCGAGCGCGTTCGCTCCGACGACGCGCTCTCCAACCGCGACGACTTCCTGGGCATCGTCAGCCACGACCTGCGCAACCTCCTGGGCGCGATCGTCATGAGCTCGGCGCTGCTCTCGAAGCGCGCGCCCGGGGGCGACGGGGGGAAGGCGACCCGCGGGGAGACCGAGCGCATCCAGCGCTACGCCGCCCGCATGAACCGGCTCATCGGAGACCTGCTCGACGTCGCGAGCATCGACTCCGGCCGGCTCGCCGTGACGCGGGTCGGGGGCGACGCGGCCGCGCTCGTCGCCGAGATGGTGGAGATGTACAGGTCCTCCGCGTCGGCGAAGGGCCTCGACCTGGAGATGGAGCTGGCCGAGCGCCCCCTGGCGGCCGATTTCGACCACGACCGGATGGTCCAGGTGCTCGCCAACCTGATCGCGAACGCGATCAAGTTCACGCCCTCGGGCGGCAGCGTGCGGGTCCGCGTCGAGCGCGCCGAGGGGGGCCTGCTGTTCTGCGTCTCCGACACCGGCCCGGGCATCCCCGGCGACATGCTGGAGAACATCTTCAAGCGCTTCTGGCAGGTCAGCGAGAACGACCGGAGGGGCGTCGGCTTGGGGCTCTACATCGTCCGCAGCATCGTCGACGCCCACGGCGGGAAGGTCTGGGCGGAGAGCGAGCTCGGACAGGGGAGCCGCTTCTACGTCACGCTCCCCGACTCTGCCGCCGCGAAGGGCTAACGCCGCAGGTACTCGGTGCCCTGCGCGGCGAGGAAGTCCTCGTAGGTGCCGTTGAAGAGCTGCGGGCCCTTCTCGCTGAGCTCCAGCACCCGGGTGCCGAGGGCGCTCACGAAGTGCCGGTCGTGGCTCGTCACGATGACCGTTCCCGGGTACGCGATGAGCGCCTGGAGCAGCGCGTCGATGCTCTCCACGTCGAGGTGGTTGGTGGGCTCGTCGAGCAGCAGCACGTTGCACTTGGTGAGCATGAGGCGCGCGATGACCAGCCGCGCCGCCTCGCCGCCGGAGAGGGTCTCGGTCTTCTTGAGGCCCGCCTCGCCGCTGAAGAGCAGCTTGCCCAGCACCGAGCGCACCTGCTCGATGGAGGCGTTCTCGTCGAAGCGCCGGAGCCAGTCGTAGGCGGTGAAGCCCTCTTCGAGCGCCTCGTGGTGGTCCTGCGCGAAGTAGCCGACGGTGGTCTCGTGGCCCCAGACCACCTCGCCCGCGTCGGGCTTGTACTCGTCCACCAGCATCTTGAGCAGCGTGGACTTGCCGATGCCGCTCGGGCCGATCACCGCGAGGCGCTCGCCGCGCATCATGTTGAAGCTGAAGTCCTTGAAGACCTGCTTGTCGCCGAAGCGCTTGGAGAGCCCCGTCGCCCGCAGCACGTCGCGCCCGGAGGGGCGCGCCACCTCGAACTTCACGTAGGGCCGCACCACGCTCGAGCGCCGCACCACCATGCTGGCCTCGAGCTTCTCGATCTCCTTCACGCGCGACTGCGCCTGGCTCGACCGGTTGGCGCTCGCGCCGAAGCGCGCCACGAACTCCTTGAGCTCCGCGATGCGCTTCTTCTTCTGCGCGATGTCCTGCTCGCCCTGGCGCTTGCCGGTGGTCTTCTGCTCGACGAAATCCGCGTAGTCGCCCGTGTAGACGGTGACCGTCTGGAAGTCGACGTCGGCCACGTGCGTGGCGATGGCGTTCATGAAGTGGCGGTCGTGGCTGACCACCACGAGCGTGCCGCGGAAGTCGTTGGTGAGGTACGACTCCAGCCAGCGGATGGAGTCGAGGTCGAGGTGGTTGGTGGGCTCGTCGAGCATCAGCACGTCGGCGCCCGCGAAGAGGGTCTGCGCCAGCAGCACGCGGAGCTTGTAGCCGCCCGCGAGCGAGTCGAGGCGCTGCTCGTGCTGCGAGGTCGGGATGCCGAGGCCCTCGAGCAGCTCGGCGGCGCGGGCGTCGGCGGTGTAGCCGTCCTCCTCGGCGACGATGCCCTCGAGCTCGGCGAGGCGCATGCCGGCCTCGTCGGTCATCTCGCCGGCGAAGATGGTCTCCTTCTCCTGCATCGCGTCCCAGAGGGCCTTGTTGCCCATCATCACCACGTCGATGATGCGGAAGGCGTCGAAGTGGAAGTGGTCCTGCCGGAGCACGCCGACCTTGAGGCGCGAGGGGATGCTCACGGTGCCCTTGTCGGACTCCTCCTCGCCGGCGATGACCCGCAGCAGCGTCGACTTGCCCGCGCCGTTGGCGCCGACGAGCGCGTAGCGCTTGCCGGGGTCGAAGATCATCGACACGTCTTCGAACAGGACCTTCGGTCCAAACCGCTTGCTGAGGCTCTCCAGGGTGATCATCGGGGGGCGCTAATTGCACCGACCGCCCGCGCGACGCAACCGCGTCACCCCTCCGCCCAGCGTGTCTCGCCGCACCCTCCGCCAGAGCGCCTCGTCGCCGCCCACGAGCCGCAGCTTCTCCGCCCGGGAGAGCTGCTTCAGGGGCGTACTCCAGCCGCCGCGCGTCGGTCGGGGCTGCCTCCCTCGCGACCACGCCACCTCCACCGGCAGCCTCGCCCGGGTGTACTTCGCGCCGCCGCCCGGCGTTGTGCGCCGCCACCCGCTCGGCGAGGGCAGCGGGTGATGCCCGCGTAGAGCGACCCGTCGGCGCAGCGCAGGAGGTAGACGGTCCAGTGGGGGGAGGGCTTCGGGGCGGTCACGCGCAGGGGCCATGAGCTCTACCAGCGCCCGGCGCGGATTGCCCGGGGAGCGCGCGACGTGGTAGCCCCTGCGACGCCGAGAATGCGTGCAGTCGTGGCTTCGCTCATGGGTCTGATGTTCGTCACGGCGGGTTGCCCGAAGCCCCCGGCTGGCGGGGCATCCAACGCGACGCCGCCCCGCGCGCCGACGCCGCGGTCGCGGCCGCCGACGGGGGCGCCGGGCGGCGCGTCGATCCCTGCGCCATCCTCGAGCCCTCGCAGCGCGATCTTGTGGTGGCCCGCGTGGGCGACCAGTCCCTCACCCTCTGCGACTTTACCCGCCGGGTGAACTCCCAGAACCCCTACCTCCGCGCCCGCTTCAACGCCCCCGAGCAGCGCCGCGCGCTCTTGCAGTCCTGGGTCGACGCCGAGCTCCTCGCCGCCGAGGCCCAGCACCGGGGCCTCGACCGCGAGCCCGAGGTGCGCCGCGCGGTGATCATCCAGCTCGCGAGGCGGCTCGAGCAGTCCACCCGCGACGCGGTGCCCACGCCGACGGTGACCGACGCCGAGGTGCGGGCCTACTACGACGCGCACCGCGCCGAGTACGACACCGACGCCGAGGTGCGGGCGAGCCAGATCGTGCTCCGCACCCGCGCCGACGCCGAGCGGGTGCTGGCCGACGTGCGGGCCCACGAGGCCGACGACGCGTACTTCCGCGCCCAGGCGAGGGCGCGCTCGGTGGATGTCCCGTCGCAGTCGCGCGATGGCGACCTGGCGTTCTTCCCCCGCGCGGGCAATCCGACGGTGCCGCCAGAGGTCGCCGAGGCGGCGTTCTCCATCGAGCGCAACGGGCAGATCCTCAACCGGGTGGTGGAGAGCGCGCACGGGGGCGTCGACCACGGGCCGGGCTTCCATGTGATCCGGCTGACGGCGCGGCGCGACGCGCTGCACCGCACCGTCGACGACGAGCAGCAGCGCATCCGTCGGCGGCTGGTCAACGAGAAGCTCAACGCCGCCCAGGAGGCGGCCGTGACGGCGCTGCTCGCGAGGCTCCGAGGGAGCACCGCGGTGAGCATCGACGAGGCGGCCCTCGGGCGGGTGCGGGTCGACGCGCAGCCGAGGGCGGCGGAGGGCGGCGTCGTGGCGCCGCCTGCATTGATGGGCGGTCCGGGCGTGCCGATGCCGGCGGTGCCGCGGTGAGGGAGCGGACGATGAAGCGATCGGCGAAGAGCCTCGGGTGGATGGTGGGCGTCGCGCTCTCCCTGGCGAGCGCCGGGGCGTGGGCCGAGGAGATCATCGAGCGGGTGGTGTGCGTGGTCGACGACGACGCGATCTTCCTGTCGGAGCTCGAGCGGCGGGCGCGGCCCTTCCTGGCGGAGATCCCCGCGGGGCTCGCGGCCCCGCAGCTCGCGGCGCGGAGGGCGGAGGTGCTTCGCACGGCCCTCGACCGGATGCTCGACGACCAGCTCATCCGACGGGCGGCGACGAGGGCGCACCTCACCGTGAGCGAGGACGACGTCGACGAGTTCATCGGGCGCATGGCCACCGAGCGGGGCGCCACGCCGGAGCAGATCTACGCGGCGCTCCTGCAGGAGGGCGTGTCGCGCACGGAGTACCGGAGCTACATGGAGAGCGAGGTGCTCCAGCTGCGGGTGCTCCAGGCGCGCGTGCGGGGGCGCATCAACATCACCGATGCCGACCTCCAGCAGGCCTACCGGCGCGCGGTGCGCGAGGCGGCGGACCAGACGGTTCCGACCATCGCCCACGTGCTCATCGGCGTGGCCGAAGACGCGACGCCCGACCAGGTGGCCGCGGCCAGGGTGCGGGCGCTGGAGGTCGCCCGGCGGCGCGCGGGGGCGAGGACTTCGGCAACCTGGCGCGGCAGTTGTCGGACGACACGGCCTCCCGGGAGAGCGGCGGCGTGCTGGGGGAGATCCAGCCGGGCTCGCTGCCCGAGGAGCTCGACCGGGCGATCACGGCGCTGGCGGCGGGCGGGGTGAGCGAGCCGGTGCAGGGGCCCGCGGGCTGGCACGTCCTGCGGCTGGTGTCGCGGCGCGCGGTCGAGCCGCCCCCCTTCGCCTCGGTGCGCGACCGGCTCTACGCCGCCCTGGTCAACCGGGAGATGCTGCGCCAGCGGGGAATCTACCTCCGCGAGCTGCGCCGTACGGTGAGCATCGACGACCGCCTCGACGCCACCCGCGCTGCGGCCGCGGCCCCGTCGCGCTGACGAGGGCTTGCGCCCGACGGGGGAGGGCGTCACACCGGGGCCCAGGGGAAGTGTTCACCATCGGTCGCGCTGAGGGTCTGGAGCGGAGGGCGGTCGCCGCGACGGCGGCGCTCGCGCTGCTGCTCGGCGCGTGTGATCGGCCCGCGGAGGTCGTCGGTGACGCCGGGCTCGGGGGTCGCAGCCCCGGCGGCAGCGAGGGCGCGGGCGCGGGCGAGGGGGCTCGCTGCGCAGGGCGGGGGACGTTGACCCGTCGCGCGGTCGCCCCGGCCGGGGCGGACGAGGCCTCGGAGGGGCGCTGCGCCGGCGACGCCGCGCCCGCGGTCGGGCCCGGATGGAACCTCGTGGGCTTCCGCCCCGGGCCGGTGCTGGAAGACGTGCTGGCCGCGGGCGCGCGGCGCGACGCGCTGGTGGCGGTCACCCGGCGGGAGCTCTGCGTGAGCGACGACGAGGGGGCGACCTGGCGCGCCGCGCTCGGGGGCGAGCACCCGCTCGACGAGCCCGCGCTGGGCGAGCTCATGGCCGACCGCTCGCTGGTGCTGATCGCGCAGGGTAGCGCCGAGCGGCCGAGCGCGCCGCGGGTGTACGTGTCGCGCGACGCGGGCGTACGCTGGGCCGAGCGCCCGCTGCCGCCCGAGGCGCGGGGCGCGGGCGCGGCGGCGCGGGCCTTCCACGACCGGGTGCGGGGGCTCTTCGTGGCGACCCCGACGCAGCTCTGGACCTCCACCGATGGGGGCGAGTGGGAGGGTCCCCGCGCGCTGCCGGGGGCGACCGCCCGGGAGGTCGACGCCTGCGGCGACACGCTCATCGCCCGGGCGCAGATGGACCGCGACTCCTTCTATTTCCGCAGCGAGGACCGAGGTTCGACCTGGCGGCCGTTTCGCCTGGGGGCGCTGGGCCTGGAGGCCGAAGGGGCGGTGGTGCGCTGCGTGCGCTGGCGCGGCGGCATCGAGGCGGGGCGGGCGCCCGTCCCGGGCTGGTGGAGCTTCGACCAGGGGCGTAGCTGGCAGCCTTCGCGCTACGACAGCGTCGCCGTGCGCGACGCGAGGGCGAGGGACGACGACCCGGGCCTCGCCGCGGTCACCGACGCGCCGCGCTGCATGACGGCGCCGACGGGCGAGCTGGCGTGCGTCTCTCCCCGTCGGCTGCTGCTGCCCGACCACGACGCCCCGTGGAGGCGCGACCGGCCGATGCAGCGGGAGATCAGCGCCCCGGCCCGGTGCGACCGGCTGCGCCGGGTGGACGACCGCCGCGTGGTGGCCTTCGGGCCGGCGTGCGGGCTCTACGTGAGCCGCGACCTCGGGGGCGTGTGGCGGGCGATGTCGACGCACCTCGACGCCTCGCGCGCCGACGCGGTGCCGGGCCGGGGGACCGGAGGCTTCGTCGGCCGCGACACGGCGTGGCGGCTCGAC
Organism: Deltaproteobacteria bacterium; assembly: GCA_016704445.1. GTDB lineage: Bacteria > Myxococcota_A > Polyangia > Polyangiales > SCUS01. The sequence goes on along the minus strand of JADJAE010000015.1, from coordinate 49,238 downwards.
GGCGGGCTCTGGTGGACGCAGGACGGCGGCGCCCGCTGGGGCCTGGTCCCGTCGGCGCGCGGGCGCTCGCTGCTCTGGGGCACCTTCGTCGACCGGCGCCGCGGGGTCTTCGTGCAGCGCGACGGCTGGGTGGTGGCGACCGACGACGGGGGCGTGCGCTGGCGCCTGGTGCTGCGCGGCGAGGTCTCGCGGCTGGTGACCTCCGGGCGCACGGTGATGCTGACGACCAGCGATCGGGCGATGCTCTCGCTCGACGGCGGCGGAACATGGCGCCGCGTGGTGACGCTGCCGGCCGACCGCGAGCTCGACCCCGCGCTGGAGGTGGACGGCGAGCGTCGGCGCCTCGACCCGAGCGCGCGGCTCCGGGTGGTGCAGCAGCACGACGCGATCGAGCTGGTGCGCCGGGAGGGCGGCGGGGCGGGGCGCGAGGTGCTGGTGCGGGGATTGCCGCGGGCCTGGGTGATGCTGGCGGCGCACTCGACCGGCGGGGCTGTCGACCGGGTGCTGCTGGCGGGCGGCGCGGTGCTGCACCGCCGCACCGAGCTGGCGGCGCGCTAAGGCTCTTCCTCGCCGCGGAGGCACCCGCCGATCAGGCGTAGGCGTCGCTTCGGCCCAGCCGTCGCAGGCGCTCGTCGTACTCCTGCTCCAGGGACGCGTCGCCGGCCTCGTGCGCGTTGGCCACCGCGCGCCGCCACGCCGCCATCGCCGCGCGCCGGTCGCCCAGCATCTCCGCGCGCTCCGCCGCCTCGGCCTCGCACTGCGCCACCACCACCCGGTGCCCGAGGCTCGCCGCGATGGAGCGCGCCTCCTCCAGCGCCTGCCGGTCGTCTACGCCCGCCAGCCGCCGCGACCGCGCCAGGCGCAGCAGCAGGTCGGCGTGGTGCCGCCGCTGAGGCTCCGTGGGCGCGCCCCGCCAGCCCTCGCGCACCAGCACCTCCGCGGCCTCCAGCGCCTTCGCGGCGTCGAGGTGCGCGCGCTCGATGGTCTCCAGCTCGGCGCGCAGCTCCAGCAGCTCGGCGGCCACCGCGCGAGCGCCCGCCCGCTCGGCCACGGAGACCGCCGTGTCGACGATGCGCAGGCCCTCCGCCCGTCGTCCCCTCGCGAAGAGCACCCGCCCCAGCACGCCCTCGATGCGCAGCCGCTCGGGCGCGCCCCGCTTGGTCACGCCGAGGCCCTCGCGCAGCACCCCCTCGGCCTCGCTCAGCTCGCCGGTGCGCACCAGCGCGTCACCCAGCTTGCGCGCGAAGATCGCGATGGCCTGCTCGGGGTCGTCGACCTCGCCTCGGGTGAGCTCGCGCCGCGCGATCTCCAGGCCCCGGCGCAGCGCGAAGGCCCCGGCGTAGTCGTCGCCTCGGGCGAGGGCGCAGTCGCCCACCCGGTCGAGCAGCAGCAGGCTCTGGAAGCTCTCCTCGCCGTGCTGGGCGTGCAGCGCCTGCACCTCCAGCGGGAGGTCGTCGCCCCCCTGGGCGTGTCGCGCGCGGTGCATCTCCGAGCGCAGCGGCGCCGGGGTCGTGGCCTCCACCACCTCGCGCAGGAAGGGGTGGGCCCACCGCACCACCTCGCGCCCCGCGTGGCCCTCGACGGTGACCCAGCCCCGGGACTCGAGCTCCGCGCGCAGGGCCTCGTCCCAGGGCACGTTGCTGATGCTGCCGAGGATGTCCGGGGTGGCCTCGCCCAGCACCGCGAGGGCCTGGAGCGTGCGCCGCTCGGGCGACGGGAGCCGCTCGCTGCGCAGCGCGATGAGGTCGACCATCACCTTCGGGGCCTCGCCTCCGCCCTCGAGGTTCCATCGGATGAGCTGCTCCAGGTGAAGGGGCATCACCTCGCCGCGGGGCAGGTCGAGGCTCACGTCCACGGGCAGCCGCGAGCGCACCGACTGGAGGATCGCCACCACCGTCCCGGCGTCGAGGCCCCTGAGGTTGACCACCTCGCCGCGCGCCCACGGGGCGTCGAAGCGCGGCCCGTGCGTCATCACCAGGAACACCGGCACCTGCACCGCCCGCGAGTGCAGCCCCGCGAGGAGGCGCACCGTCGCCGCGTCCATCCGGTGCACCTGCTCGAAGGCCACGAACACCGGCCGTCCCCGGGTCCTCGCGGCGGCCTCGCGCAGGGCGTGCAGCATCGCCCGCACCGCGGCCTCGGAGCGCGCCTGCGCGTCGAGCGTGGGAACCCCCTCCGGCGAGAACACCTCCTGGAGCCCCACGCGCACCACCGGATCGAGCGCGGTCGAGTGCTGCGCGACCCACGTCATCGGGTCGGTGTCCGCCCCGACGCCCAGCAGCTCGCGCATGCACCTCCCCGCGGCGGAGTACGGCACGCCCGCCCACGCGGCGTCGGGACCCACGCGCACCACCCGCTCGCCGCTGCGCTGCGCGGCGTCGGCGACGGTGCGCAGCAGGCGGTTACGCCCGGAGCCCTCGTCGCCCATGATGCGCAGCGAGACCATCAGCCCCGAGGCCGCGCGGGCGTGCGCGAGCTCCACCATGCTGAGCTCCGCGTCGCGACCGAGGAAGGGCAGCTCGCCCAGCACCGGCAGCTCCGGGGGCGGGCGGACGCTCACGCGCACCTGCTTCTGCGCCGAGGCCTGCTCCCGGGGGGCCTCCGCCGGAGGGCGCACGCGCGCGCCGCACTCCCCGCAGAACTTCAGCCCTGGCAGCAGCACGGCCGTGCACGCGTGGCAGCGCACCTGAAGCGAGGGCGGCTCCGGAGGCACCGGGGTCGGACGCTCGAGCGACTGCTGCAGCGCCTTGGCGAACTCCACCGCGGTCTGGTAGCGGTCATCGGGCTCCTTCTCCATACCGCGGAGGATGACCTCCACCAGCGCGGCGGGGAGGTCGGGGTTGAAGTCGCGAGGGTCGGGCGGCGGATCGCTCACGTGCATCCGCATCACCGTGAGCGGCTCGCCGGCCTCGAAGGGGAGGCGCCCGGTGAGGATGTGGTAGAGCACCACCGCCGTCGCGTAGAGGTCGCTGCGAGGGTCGGCCCCGAGGCCGCGTCCCTGCTCCGGGGCCATGAAGTCGGGCGTGCCGCAGACGTGGCCGTCGAGGGTGACCCCGGGGGAGGGGTCGCTGCGGATCTTCGCGAGCCCGAAGTCCACCACCTTCACGAAGTCGTCGCCGGTGCGGAGCGACTCGACCAGGATGTTCTCGGGCTTGATGTCGCGGTGGATGATCTCCGCCGCGTGCGCCTCGGCGAGCGCGGCGAGCACCTGGCGGATGATCTCGACGGCGCGCGCCGGAGACAGCGATCCGGACTCCCACACCAGCCGCGCGAGGTCGATGCCCCGCAGGAACTCCATCACGATGAACAGCAGCCCGTCCTCGGTGCGCCCGAAGTCGAGCACGCTCACGGAGTTGGGGTGGTTGAGCCGCGAGCACGCGCGCGCCTCGGCGTAGAAGCGGGCCACCGAGGCCTCGTCGCCCGCGAGGTGCGGATGGATCACCTTCACCGCGAGGGTCTTGCCGAGGGCGGCCTGCTCGGCGCGGTACACGCGGCCCATGCCGCCCGCTCCGACGGCCTCGAGGATGATGTACCCGGCGCCGAGCTTGCGACCGATGAGCGGATCGCCCGACCCGTTGCGGAGCGCGCCGATGGGGAAGCCGCAAGAGGCGCAGTATTTCGCTTCTTCGGCGCAGCGGGTGGCGCACTGCTGGCAGGTCAACACGGCCTGGGAGCGTAGCAGCGCCGCGGACGCATCGGAAGCTGTTAGGCTGCGCACCGATCACTGCCGTGGACCTGCGCGACGCACCCCGAATCCTGACCCCGGTGCTCGGGGCCGCCTGCTGGATCCAGCTCGCGCTCGTCCCGCTGCTCTCCCGCCGCGCGTCGGTGGTCCCGTGGCTGCTCGCGGCGCTCTCGCTGGGCCTCCTGGGCGCGGGCGCTCGGGAGTCCGTCCGCCGCCCCGAGCGCTCGCTGCTCCTCTACGCCGGCGGATTTCCGCTCTCCCTTGCGGCCTGCGCGGTGGCCGCGGCGGGGGCCCACCCTGCGCGCTACGACGCTCCCGGGCAGGCGGTGGTCACGGCGACGGTGGCGGCCTTCCTCGCGGCCTCGGCCTGGGGCTGGTCGGGCTCCAGGGAGCGGGTCCCCGCGGTGGTCGTCGCGAGCTCCGTCTCCGAGGTGGGCCCTTCTCCGCCGCCGCCGCTGCGGGGCGTCGGGATCGTCGCGCTCATCGCCGTCGCGCTCACCCTGGCGGTCGTCGCTCCGCTCGGGGTCTCCCGCGCCGCCTCGCTGCACTTCACCCGCGGGGGCGCCGCGCTGCTCCGCGGGCGCCTCGCGCTGGTCGCCGCCGGGGGCCTCTCGCTCGCCGTGCTCTGGACCTTCGTCGCCGGAGGGGCCCTCCTCCGCCGCGCCCCGGCGCCTGCGCGCTCCGGCGCCCGCGCGTGGTTCTACCTCTGCGCGGCGACCGTCGCGTTCGCCATGCGATACTGGCTCGACCACGCAAGGTGATTGCCCTGAAGCCGCCCGCCCTCACGATCGCGTTCCGTTGGCTCGTCCGGGTGGTGGGGCTCGCGCTGATGGTGTGCGCGCTGGTGCCCTACTGGCAGGCGCTGCGAGCGCTCGACCAGCGGGACTACGTCTCCGCGCTGCTCGCGGGCTTCGTCGGGTGGTTCATCTCGCACGCGGGCCTCGAGCTGGTGCGCCCGGAGAGCGCGGAGTGAAACCCGTCCTCCTCGTCGCCCTCGCGCTGGCCTCCTCGCTCGGCTGCGACCCGGGGCCCCGCCCCCCCGCCCGCGTCGACCTCACGCCCACCCGGGGCGCCGTCGTCGCCCGCGTCGGCGAGCTCCGGCTCACCGACCTCGACGTCGCCGCGGTCGCCGCCGAGCGGGGCATCGCTCCCCGCGCCGCGCTCGACCTGCTCGTGAGGGAGGCCCTGCTCGCCGAGGAGGCCCGGCGCTCGGGCCTTGCGGGGCCCGTGGAGATCGCGGACGACGCCTGGAGGGCGCGCATCCAACTGCTGCTGGCCCGCGACGTCGAGGCCCGCTTCTCCGAGGCCACGGTGCCCGCGGCGATGGTCGAGGCCTCGCTCCAGGCGCGCCACGCCGAGCTCGCGCACCGGGGGCTGCGCCGGGTGGTGCACGCCGTGTGGATGGTCGCCGCGGACGCCGGGGCCCCGCAGAACGAGGCCGCCCTCGCGAGGATGCTGGTGTTTCGTGAGGAGCTCCTGGCCGCGACGCAAGGGCACCCCACCGCCGAGCAGTTTCGCGCCGCCGCCCGGCGCCTCGCCGCCGGCGCCTCGGTGCGCGTCGAGGACCTCGAGCCCTTCGACCAGCAGGGCCGCACGCCTGACGCGTCGACCTACGTCCCGGCCTTCGCCGAGGCGGCCTGGGCGCTCAGCGCCGCCGAGCCGCTGTCCGAGCCCTTCGTGACGTCCTACGGAGTGCACGTGGCGCTGCTGCTGGAGGAGGTTCCGCCCATGACCCGCACCGACGACGAGGCGAGGGCCATCGTGAGGGCCGACCTCATCCAGCGGGCGAGGGCCGAGGGCGCCCGCTCGCTGGTGCTGGGCCTGCGGCAACGGCAGCGGGTGCAGATCCGCGAGGCGGCGCTGCAGCAGGTCGAGCGCCTCTCCCGCCGCGCGCCGTAGACCTCCGATGATCACGCGACGCCCGCCGATGCGCGCCCGCGAGCTCGACGTCACGGGCTTCACCGAGGCGCTCGAGACCCTGGTCGCCGCGCTCCCCGAGGCGGAGAGCGCGACCTTCATCGACGACGAGGGCGAGGCGGTCGACCTGGCCGCGAGGGTCGACCCCTTCGAGGCGCGCGTCGCCGGCGCAGTGCTCTCGCTCCCGCTGCACCTGGCCCGCTCCTTCGCCCGGAAGACCGGGCTCGGCCAGGTGCTGGGGCTCTGGGTGGTGGGCGCTCGCCGCGCCGCGCTCACCCGCCGCGTGGGCGACGGGCTCGACGTGGTGCTGGTCATCGACGGCACCGTCGCCCGCCCCCGGGTGCAGGAGGCCCTCTGCGAGGCCGCCGAGCTGCTGCGCTACGAGGCCGCGCTCGCGGGCGACGCGCCGGGCTTCGAGGTCGAGGCGCACACCCTGGCGTCGGGCTCCGTGCGCCCGGTCGCGGTGATCGACCGCGGCGTGCGGAGGGAGGTGCACGAGGTGCTCGGGGTGCTGCACGAAGAGTCGGTCACCCACGTCCTGGTGCGCACCGAGGGCCCGCGAGAGCTGCTGCTCCACTACGACCGCGAGACCCGGCGCTGGCGTCGGGGGTGACGCGGCTCTCCGGTCGCGGGCCTTCACAACGGACCGTGGGAGGGACTAGGGTCCGCCGCCGTGGACGCCCCGATCCGCGCGGCTTCGCTGCGCTTCACCCGAGTCGACCCCTCCCGCTGGCCCAAGGCAGTGCGCACGCTGGTCGCGCTCGGCTTCAACGCCATCGACCTCCCGCTGGTGTGGCGGGAGTACGTCGCCGCCGACGGATCGCCCGACGAGGTGCGCCTCGCGCATGACCTCGCCGGGCTGCTGCGCATCATCGGAGACGCGGGCGCCCGCGCGGTGCTCCGGCTGGGCCCATGGCCTACCGCCGACGTGGAGGGCCTGGGTGTTCCCGACGGGGTGCTCAGCGACCCGTCGGTGCGCTCGCACACCCGCCGCCGCAACCCCCGCTGGGTGAGCGACCACCTGCGCGTGGTGCCGCTCCCCTCGCTCCGCAGCGCTACCTACAACGCCGCCGCGAGGCGCTGGATCGGCGCCGCCGTACAGGCCGCGGTCGCGGGGTCGCCCTCGCCCGAGGTGATCGCCCGGGTGCTGGTGGGACACGGCGCCCCGACGCTCCTTCGAGACGCGCCCGACGACATCGACGCCTCGGGCCTCGACCCGGCCGCCGTCGATGCGGCCGAGGCGGAGGCCGAGGGGACCGTCGGGTTCCTGCTGGGTCTGTCCGCCATCGCTCGCGAGGCCGGGGCCCCGGAGGGATCGCTACGGTTGGTGATCCAGGGCGACCCGCTGGCTTCCTCCGCCGCGGCGAGGCTCGCCGGCACCGACGGGCTCGCCTGGTCGGCGCCTCCCACCCGCGCCGGGGTGCGCGCGATCTGGCGCGACGCCCGGCTGGCCACGACGCTCTCCCACGGCCACCACCTCGACCTCCACGCGGGCCACGCGCCCACGCAGGCGCCGTCTCGCGCCACCGACGCCCTGGACGTCGCGCGCATCGCCCTCGGCGCGGGCGCTCGGGACATCACCGTCCTCCACGGGTGCTCCGGGGGCGACTGGGTGGGGGCGATCCTCGACGAGCAGGGCGAGCCCCGCCTCGCGGCCTCGCGCTGGCAGGCGCTGCTCTCCTGGGCGGCCTCGCTCCCGCAAGGGGTCGAGCGGGGGCGCCGCATCGGGCGCGACCCGGCGGCCATCGCCCGGGCGCGCGGGGCGGCGGTGTTCGGCGCGCTCCCGCTCTCGTGGCTGTCTCGCTGGGGCTTCTCCCTCGACGAGCTCTCCTCGGCCCCGGTCGGAACCGACGCCCTGGAGGCCGCGGCCACCGCCGCGGGCGAGGCGTGGGCGCCGACCTTTACCATGGACGGTAAAGACGACGAGGCGGCCGCGGTGGCGCTCGACCCGGCGTCGGGGGCGATGGTGCGCGCGGTCGACACGGCGGAGGGCCGCGCGTGGGTGCTGGCGAGCGTGGGGCTCGCGACGGTGGCGGCGGCGGTGGGCGGCGCGGCGTGCGCGGTCGAGCCGGGCGCGGTGGTGGTCTTGCGCGACGAGGAGCGAGCGGGTGGCTGACGGCACGACGCGGTGGTCGGGGATGGACGCCCGGAGCTGGGCGCGGCTGGTCTCGCTGGTGGCGCCCGGGATGGCGCCGCTGCCGCCGAGGCACCACGCGCGGGACGGCGCGCTGCCCGGCGGGATGCTGCTGGTCGCGCACGACGGCACGACGGTGCTGCGGGCGCTGCACACGCTGCGCGGGGTGGTGGCGACCGGGGGCGAGTGGAGCGGTCGGGAGACCCTCGCGGCGCTGGCGGCGCAGAGCGACACGCGCTTCGCGGTGGCCCTGCGGCGCGACGCGGCGGAGCGCTTCTTCGAGCGGCTGGGCGGGCGCTGCACCACCGGGGACGACGCGGTGGAGACCACGCTGCTGGCGCTGGGCGTGCTGCGCGAGCTCATCGACGACGGCGCGCTCGACGTGCTGCCGACGCCGCTGCGCACCTTTCCGCTGCCGCCGGTGGAGGTGGTGCGCGCCACGTGGGATCGGGTGCTGCCCGACGGGCACTCCGCGGTGGTGGCGCTCTTCGAGGGCCCGGCGCTGGTGAGCGGCGTGGCGGTGCGACGGCGCGGCGGGGTGATCGATCAGGTGCACGGGGTGGAGTCGCTGCGGGCGTGGTCGGGGCCGCTGGGCGGGGACTTCCGCCGCGACCACCGGGTGATCCGCGCCGCGGTGGAGCGCTCGCTGGGCCCGGTGGCGGTGGGGCTCTTCGCCCCGGAGGCGACGGTGATGGAGCTGCTGCGCTCGGAGACGCCGGGGCAGTGGGCGAAGGCGGTGGCGGTGCGCGACGTGATGGTCGAGCCGATGCCTCCGTGGGCGGCGATGGCGACGGGGGTGAGCGCGCTGCGGGCGGCGGCGGACGAGTCCCGGCGCTGGGCCCTCGGCGCCGACGGGTGGCTGGCGAAGACCACCCGGAGGGTCATCGACCTCGCGGGCACGGTGGATCTCCAGTCGGTGCTGGGCTTCGATCCGCTGGCGGTGCTGGGGGTGGTGCTTCGGGAGAGCCGGGAGCGACCGGCTCAGCCCGACGACCCGGCCTGAGGGCCCCTTCGAGGGCCCTTCCGGTCAGATGGTGATCTCGCCGACGAAGGACGCGGCGGTGCGGGTGCAGCGCACGTAGCTGGTGCTGCTGTTACGGGTGCCGGTAAACGTGCGGATGAGCATCGTCCCTCGGTAGACGTTGAGGGTCCACCGGGCGGTGGAGCCGCTGTTCATCTGCCAGGGGTTGACGCAGACGAGGTAGGTGCCCGAGGCCGGGGCGCTGGGCCAGAAGATGTTCTCCGGGCCGTTGCAGCGGTCGGCGCCGTCCGTCGCCCGGAGCGCAGGGCACGAGTCGCGGTCGAGGGTGCCGCCGCACGACGAGAGCCGACCGTAGTAGATCTCCGTGCCGCACGGCGGGACCACGTGGAGGTCGAGGTCGGCCATCACGTCCCAGGTGAGGGTGAAGCGGAGCTGGCCGTTGCCCACGCAGATGTTGGCCGCGCAGGCCTCGCCCGCGGCGCAGCACACGCCGCCGCAGCGGGGCTGGCCCGTGGGGCAGGTGGTGCTGGGCGGGGGGCAGCCCTCGTCGACCATGCCGTTGCAGTTGTCGTCGAGGCCGTTGGCGCAGACCTCCGCCGCCGCGGGGCGCACCTCGTTGATGCAGCCCCCCCAGGCGGTGCTCACGCCGTCGGCGCCGCGCACGCAGGGCTGGGTGCCCGAGCGGCAGATGCCCACGGACTGGGTGCCCGCCGGGCCGGTGTAGCAGAGCCGGTTGGCGCCGATGGCGCAGGTGCAGCCGTCGTTGGCGGTGCCGTTGCAGTCGCGGTCGACGCCGTCGCAGAGGTCGCGCGCCGCGGGGGTGATCTCGCCGGTGCAGCCGCCCCAGGCCGAGCCGCCCGGGATCGCGGCGCAGGTCTGCGTCCCCGCCCGGCACGCGCCTCGGGCCTCGCTGCCCGCGGGGCCCGTGTAGCAGGCGCGGGTGGAGCCCACCGCGCACTCGCAGCCCTCGTCGACGTTGCCGTTGCAGCGGAAGTCCATCCCCATGCCGCACTCCACGGCCCTCGGCGCCCCGGCGCCCACGCAGGCGCTCCAGGAGCCGAACTCGCCGGTGCCCTCGCAGGTGGAGGTGCCGTACACGCACACCCCGCGGCCCGCGAGCGCGGGGTCGCCGGGGAAGCACCGCTGGGTCATGCCCGGGACGCAGGCGCAGTCCTCGTCGACGCGGCCGTTGCAGTTGTCGTCGAGGCCGTTGCCGCACATCTCCCGGGCGCCGCAGCCAGGGCTCGTCGTGCCGCCGTCCTTGCCGGGCTCGGTGGTGCCGCCGTCTGCGCCGGGGAGGGTCGTCCCGCCGTCCCAGCCGGGAGCGCCTCCGTCGTTGCTCGCCGGGGCGTCCGGTGTCCGTGGTTCGCCCGGTGTCCGTGCGCCGCCCGGTGTCGATCGCCGTGCCGTCTCGGCGGACGCTGGCGTCGGCGCCGAGGGGACCCCCGACGCCGAGCTCGGCCGATCCAGAGGCGCTGCACGCCGCCACCAGGGAGAGGGAAGCAAGAACCAGCCAGCGGTGCGCGGTGGGGCGTTTCAACGAAGATGCTCCTTCTGCTTCGGGGGGAATCGGCGGGGCGGACGGCGGCGCGAACCGTAACAGAGCCGTCGACCGACCGCGATGCACACGCCGTCGCGCATCACCTGTGGTACTGAGGGCACGCCGTGTCCAACGTCACGCAGAGCAAGCAGACCGTCGCCGTGGAGGTCGCGGGGCAGAGGCTCCGGCTGAGCGCCCACGCCGATCCGCAGCACATCGAGCGCCTGGCCGGGATGGTCAACGAGCGCGTGGAGGCCATCCAGCGGGCGGCGAAGGGGGCGGGCATGCCGACGATCCTCGCGCTGCTGGCGCTCGACCTCGCCGACGAGCTGCACGCCACCCGCCGTCGCGCGGAGGAGGCCCAGGTCCGCTCGAAGGAGGAGATCGAGCGCACCCGAACGCACGCTCGCCAGGTCGAGCAGTCGGCGCGAGAGGCGATCGCGGAGGTGCTGGCGGAGATCGACCGGGCGCTGGTGGTCGAGGAGCCCGAGTCGACCTGAGAGAGGGGCGGAGACTCAGCCCGCGAGGGCGTCGCTCGGGACGAGGGCGATGCCCGCGGCGGAGAGCTCCCTCAGCGCGGACCTGCCCCCCTCCTCGGTGACCGCGGCGATGGCGTCGGAGGCCACCACCACGCGGGAGCCCACGCGGTCGGGGCGCGCGGCGATCCAGTCCTTGAGCCCGAGCGCGGCGGCGCGCACGCAGTAGTCGGTGGCCACCCCGAAGACCACGAACTCCAGCGGACCGGCCGGGCACAGGGCGTCGAGCACCGGGGCGGCGTTGGGGTTGGCGAAGAGGGAGTAGACCTCCTTCTCGAAGTACACGGCCTGGGTGCGAGGGGGCACCCGCGAGGCGGCCTCCGGGTCGGGCACCACCGGGACGAAATAGAAGCGCGGGGGTAGGGTCTCCGGGAGCTTCAGCCACCCGGCGGTGCCCTTCACGCAGTGCGCGGGGAAGCGCGGGTCTTCCCCCGCCGGGCCGACGCGGCCGTTGCCCCCGAACTCCCAGGCGTCGTGGGAGTGCGAGTCGACCGAGCCCACGAGGAGCGCGCCGTCGGCGACCGCCCGGGCCACGAGGCGGGCGCACGCGGGCATCGCCGCCGGGGCCCCGGAGACGAAGAGGGCGCCGTCCGGGCGACAGAAGTCGTGTTGGGTATCCACGTCGACAAAGACTCGTTGCATCGCTCACCTCCACCGGTCACGCGCTTCCGTCGCGCGGGAGAACGCGGAGAGTACGCCAGGAGAAGGCGAGGTTGAGGCTGACAATGGTTCAACAACGGGCGGGAGAGGTGGTAGGAACCTACGGGTGAGTCGGTCGAGTCAGATCGTGGCGCTGTCACTGCGGGAGCGGACCGAGATCGACGCGGTGTTCTCTCGCGTGCGACGCGGAGGCCACTACGAGGTGCTGAGCCTCGCGCCCGACGCCGACGAGCAGGCGATCGTCCAGGAGTCGACGAGGCTGCGGCAGTGGCTCGAGGGGCTGCTCGACCCCGAGCGGCTCCTGGGGGAGTACCAGCCCAAGGTCGAGGCCATCGCGGCGGCAGTGCAGACCGCCGAGCGGGTGCTGCGCAACCCCCGGGAGCGCATGCGCTACGACGACTCCCGACCGCGGGCGAGCGACCCCTCGCAGCGCAGCGTCGACGCCGCCGCCGCGAAGGCCGCGGCGGGCGCCAGGCCGCGCCCCCGGACGCCGCCGCCGAGGCCGGGGCCGGAGTCGCAGGTGAGGTTCCTGCTGGCGGTGCTCGACGCGCAGCTGAGCGTGGCGCTGGGGCGGCCGGCGGGGCTGCTCGACCGCGTCGCGGAGGTCGACGTGATCAACGAGGTCGGCCGGGCCCTCATCGAGGCCGAGAACGCCGAGCGCGAAGAGCGCTGGGTCGACGCCGTCGTGTGGTGGCACCTGGCGGGCCTGACCCAGCCGAGAGACGCGAAGATCCTGCTCAAGGCGGCCTCGGCGCTGCGCCGCGCGGGGGCGGTCACGGCCTACGGGCCCTACGCCCGCGTGGCCACCGGCGACCCCTGGTTCGACCGCGGCGAGAGCTGACCCGGGCTGCGGCCCGTCGCCGGGGTGGTTTCGCCTCCGCGGAGAGCGTGGTAGGGGGCGGCGCATGCGCTCGACCTGAATGAGCGCGGGAGAGTGTGGAATGCGAAGCCTTCGTTGGATCCTTGGTGCCGGTCTCGTCCTCGCCGCCTGCCGCTCGGAGGGCCTCAGCCCCGTCGACACCGACAGCGGCGCGGTCGACAGCGGCACGACGCCGATCGACACAGGCGTGCCCGCCATGGATCGCCCGGGCAGCGACGCCTGCGTCCCGTCCGGCCCGGAGAACACCGCGGCCGCCTGCGCGGACAACATCGACAACGACTGCAACAACTTCACCGACTGCCGTGACTTCAGCTGCTCGCGCAGCAACCCCGCGGTGACCTTCTGTCCCGACGCCGGGCAGTCGACGTTCGATGCGGGCCGCTGCGACGCCAACGGCGCGCGAGAGAACACCGCCGCGACCTGCCGCGACGGCATGGACAACGACTGCGACGGCTTCACCGACTGCCGCGACTTCAACTGCAACTCGTTCTGCGGCGACGGTGGCGCGCCGACCGACCGCCCCGCCTGCGACTCGGGCGGCGCGCTCGAGAACTCCGCCGCGCGGCCTGCGGCGACGGCGTCGACAACGACTGCGACGGCTTCGTCGACTGCAACGACAACAACTGCTCGTGCCAGGGCGCCTGTCCCCCGGGCCGCAACGCGCCGGCCGGCTGCACCTGCATGGGCGGCGAGAACACCACCGCCGCGTGCGGCGACGGCATCGACAACGACTGCAACGGGTTCCGCGACTGCGCCGACTTCAGCTGCTCGCGCTCGACCACGGTCACCGTCTGCCGCGACGCCAGCGCTACCGACGCGCCGACCGACACCGGCGCGTCGACCGACACCGGCGCCGCCGCCGCCGACGTCCCCCGCGACTGATCGGCTTACGTAGCCCTGTAAGCGCCGCCCTCGCTCAGCGCGCGCCGCCCTTCCACGCGGGCATCCGCGAGAGGGCGTTGCGCGCGGCCACCTCGGCCTGCTCCCGCTGCATCCCGTTGCGGCCCATGAACTCCTTCTCCACCAGCCGGCGGTGCACCTCGTCGTAGGACAGCAGGCTGCCCTTCGAGTCGCTGCAGACCTCGCAGTACTTCGAGCTGGTCCCCACGGTCATCGGTCGCCCGCAGCTCTCGCAGGCTGGTCCACCCATATGCATCGTCGTCACCTCGGCTTTCACGCGTCAGCGTGACCGCCCGCGCTCCGCCCCGCAAGGTGCCCTCAGCGCTGCGCGATGAGCCACATGGCCGTGTAGGCCGCCGACCAGCCCAGCATCATCCAGCCCAGCGCCCACAGCCGACCCGCGTGGCGGGCGCAGCGCTTCGGGTCCGCGGGCGCCCATCGCCAGGCCGCCCAGGTCGCCAGCGCCCCCGCGGCAAGCGTCGCGTTGGAGCGGGCGAACCAGTCCATCGCGATCACCCCGGTGGGCGGATCGAAGGTCCACTCGCGGCGCGTCGGGAGGTAGAAGAGCAGCCCCAGGCGGGTGGTGGTCGCCACGAGGTACACCGTCGCCGCAGCGAGCGTGCCGGCCCCGGTGGCGAAGCGCGCCCGGGCGCTCACACCGACCTCATGCTGCCCACGAGCAGCCCCGACACCACGTTGAACCACACCCCCAGCGCCACCGCCGCCGCGCAGCCCAGCAGCGCCCGGCTGGGCTTCGCGGGCTCCTCCGCGCGCGAGAGCACCACCATCGCCAGCACCAGCGGCCCGAGCAGCGTCGCGAGGTTCTCCTTGAGGTCGAAGAGCACCGAGGCCCACGGGGCGTGGTCGTCGAGCCAGTTGGCGCGCACCTCCACCCGGTACCGCGGGTAGATCAGCGTCCCCAGCGCATACACCGCCGTGTAACACCCGGCCGCGACCGCGGGGTACAGCCGCTGCAACCGCGGGTTGGGCCGCCCCCGCCGGGCCTTCCGGAGCGTCAGCGCCAGGTGCGTCACCGACCCGGTCAGCGCCCCGGCGGCGATCGTGTGCAGCACCAGGCCCAGCTTGATCCAGAACATCGTCGCGCCGCAGTCTCTACCCCTGCGCCGCCGGGGGTGTCACGCGGTGCCGTTTCTTGACCGGCCACCCCGGGTCCGCTAGCGCCCGTCCGCAGTGGTGACCTCGTCGATCGCTTGGAAGGCCTCGTCGCTCCTGGGCACCGTCGCCGCGCTTCACCTCGCGCTCACCGCGCCGTCGCGCAGCACCCTCGCGCCCGACGCCCGCGCCCGGCTCGCCCGCGCCGTCGCCGCCAGCACCCGGCTCTCGGTCACCGCCGACGACCTCCTCTTCGAGCGCACCCGGGCCGTCTCTTTACAAGACGCTGTATTCGGCCGCGCGCTCTGGTTCACCGGCCGCGCCCGCCCCGGAGCGCCGAGGGACGTCTATCGCGCGGAGATCCGGCTCACCCCCGACGGCACGCTGCTCGGGCTGCGCGCGCTCTCCAACCTCACCCGCAGCCCCCTCGGCGACGACGGACCGATGGTGCCCGAGGCCGTCGCCTCGCCCGACGCCCCGCGGCGCATCGCGGTCCCCTCGCGCGCCTTCGGCCAGGTGCAGTCGGCCTTCGTACTCGACCCCGCCGGGGACACCGCCACCGAGGCCCGCCTCCGCCGCGAGGTCACCAACGCCCTCGAGACCGGCTCCCGCGTCGGCGTCGCCCGCTACGACCTCCGGCTCGACCGCCCGGCGGACCGCGTCTCCCTCCGCTTCCTCTCCCACGACCGCGTCTCCCTCGACGCCGGCCGCCGCGCCTGGACCCTCGACCTCCGCGCGCTCAGCACCGAGCCCTCCGAGGGCGCGACGCTCAGCCGCCAGCAGCGCGTCGACAAGCCGCCGGTCATCTGGGCCGTCGACACCGTGCGCTCGCTGCCCTTCGTGGGCCCGGCCCCCATCGCGTGGCTGGAGCAGCACGCCTTCGCCGCCCGCGACTGGTGGCACCAGCGGGTGTACCGCTGGTTCGGTCGCCGTCCTCCGCCCGCCACCGTCGCGGAGGAGCCTGGTCCGGACGACGCCGGGCACGTGATCGCCAGCGAGGCGGGCCCGGCGCGTGACCCCGACTGGCCGCCGCCGGTCATCGCGCCGCCGCTGGGAGCGGCCGACCCTGGCGAAGGACGCTGGGTCAACGCGACGCCCCCGTGGGTGCGCCACCTCGACGGAGCGCCGCCCGCGTTCTACCGCACCTTCGTCCGCCTCGACGACGAGCGGCCCTACACCCGGGTGCTTCTGGTCGCGATGGACATGCGACAGCTCGAGCTCGGGATGCAGGCGGGCGTGGAAGATCCGGTGCCCCACGTCGGGCCTCGGGGCGACGGCCGCATCCCTCGCACTCCGGGGCTGATGCCTCGCGTGGTCGGGGCCTTCAACGGCGCCTTCAAGACCGAGCACGGCGCCTACGGGATGGCCGTCGACGGCCGCGTGCTGCTGCCCCCGCAGCCGGGCGCCGCCACGGTGGTCACCCTCGACGACGGGCGCATCGCGATGGGCTCCTGGGACGCGCTCCCGGGCCTTCCCTCGGCGGTGCGCTCGCTTCGACAGAACCTCGAGCCCCTCCTCGCCGACGGCGTGGAGAACCCCTCCCGCCGCGGCCTCTGGGGCTTCGTGCTGGGCGGCATCGAGACCATGCCCACGGTGCGCTCGGGGCTCTGCGCCGACGACCGCGGGCACCTCTTCTACGCCTGGGGCGAGGAGACCACCGCGCGCCGGCTGGGCCGCGCGATGCGCCTCGCCGGGTGCACCTACGGGATGCACCTGGACATGAACCCCACGCACGCCACCTTCCACTTCCTGCGCGTCGACGACGTGGCGCAGCGGCGCTACCAGCACCGGGCGCTCGACGGCGCGATGCAGTCGCACGGCGACCGCTTCCTCTATTACACCCTCAAGGATTTCTTCTACCTCTCGCTGCGCCCCACGCTGCCTGCGCCGGTGCGCGGCGTCGCCTGGACCGCCTCGCGGCCGCAGCCCCCGCCCTCGTGGATGCCCGGCGTGACCTCGCTGCGCATCCCGCTCGCTCCGGGGCGCGAGGCCAGCGTCGAGGCGCTCGCCGCAGACCGCGTTCGCCTGCACCTTCGCGCCGGACGCCGTGAGCCCGCGTCGACCCTCGTCGCCGAGGACCGCACCTTCACCCCGTCGCCCGATCGCCCGCTGCTCGGGGCGATCGAGCTGGGCGTCGCGGCTTCCCTGGCCGAGCCGAGAGGGCTCTGCGTCGGGGGGAGGGTGCAGCTCCCCTTCGTGGCGACGGAGCACGCGGGGCACCTCGCGCTGCGCGACGGCGTGGTCTCCATCGAGGCCGGAGCCGCCGTGGCCCCGGAGGTGCGAGAGGCGCTGCAGGGCGTGCTCGTCCGCCGCCGTGGCGCCTCCACGGGCTGGACCGACGCGGCGGTCTTACCCCGACAGGTATTGGCGACCACCGTCGACGGCCGGCTGCTGGTGGTGTCCGGCTCCCTCTCGGGCGACGAGCTCGCGGCGCTGCTGGGCGACCTCGGCGCTGCGGAGGCCCTGCTCTTCGAGCGCGCATCGGGCGCCGCGCACTGGACCGGCGACGAGGGCCTGCGCGACGCGTGGCCCGAGAGCGCGGTGTTCATCGAGGGGGTTCCGGCGACCTCGCCGGTGATGCGCCTGGAGGGCTGGCTGCGCGGTCAGCGCGGCGCGTGACAGCCCTGTGGTGCTAGGGCTATAGCCAACGGGTTACGGAGGAAGACAGCGATGGCGACGCAGGTGAGTGAAGTCGAGCAGCGGGTGGTGGAGATCCTCAAGGGGGCGGGCTACCCCTTCGTGCAGGAGGAGGGGCGCTGCCGGGTGGAGCGCGGCTCGACGGCGGTGTTCGTCTCGGCGCACGCCTGGCAGGACCGCTACACCATCATCGAGCTGGTGTGCCCGGTGCTCAACGGCGTCGACCTGAGCGAAGACCTGCTGAAGCGCCTCAACGAGCTCAACGAGAAGCTCTATTTCGGCAAGGCGTACTGGCGCAACCGGGAGGTCTGGATCGCGCACAACCTCCTCGGCGACCACCTCGACAGCGACGAGCTCATCGCGAGCGTGGGGATGATGGCCGTGGTGGCCGACCACCTCGACGACGAGCTGAAGGCGCGCTTCGGCGGCCAGCGTTGGCGAGAGGCCCAGCGCTGAGCGGCCCGTGCGCGGCGCGGCCCTGGCCATACTGATCGCTGTATTCGCGGGCTGCGGCGCGGGCACGACCGAGCCCCCCGCGGACGCCGGTCGCACGGACACGGGCCCGCGCACCGACCGGGGCCCCGGGGTGGACCTCGGCCCGGCGCCCACGGGGGACGGCGACGGGGACGGGGTGTGCGACGCGACGGAGGCCATGGCGGGGACCGACCCCGACCGCGGCGACACCGACGGCGACGGGCTCACCGACCTCTACGAGCTGCGCTCCGGGACCGACCCACTGAACTCCCGCCAGCCCGACTCCTCGGACCGGGTGCAGCTTCGGGAGTCGCCCTCGGAGGTGGTGCTCACCGACTACCCGGTGGTGGTCGACGGCGAAGGCGGTGTCATCGCCGCCCTCTGGCAGGACCGCGGCGCGGGCATCGACGACCGCCTCGCGAGCGCCTGGGTGAGCTTCGACCTGGCCGCGGTGGGGGCCGATCCCGCGGGCGTGGTGCAGGAGATCAGCGGGGCGCGCTTCGTGGGCGTGCTGGGCCGCACCAGGCTCTCCTGGCGGCTCACCACGCGCTCCCGCGCGGGGGCCTCGGAGGGAGCCGACGGGGGCGTGCTCCGGCTCGGGTGTCGGCGGGCGTACGAGTTCGTGCTGGTGGTTCGCGCCGAGGGCGGAGAGGTGCTGCGCTCTCGGCGGATGACGCTCGACGTGCTGGGCGCCCAGGGGGGCAGCGGGGTGTGGCCCGCGGTCGACGCCGAGGGCTTCTGCCAGGCGACGCGCTGCCAGTGAGCGGGGGTTGGGGCTCCCCGGGGCCCCTCCGCCACGTCCATCCACGGGGTGGGCACCTACGGCGCGTAGACGCGGATGCCGACGGAGCGCAGGAGGATCTCCCCATCGAGGGTGCATAGCGAGAGGCCGTGCCGCTGCGCCGCCCACACGTAGCAGGCATCGGCGGCCCGCAACCTCGACGCCGCGGCGATCGCCACCGATGCGTCGAGCACGAAGATCATCGTCGGCCAGTGAGGAGATCATCCACGGCGCTCTCGCAGTCGCCCGGCCCCAGCGCCGCGTAGAGAGACTCGATCTTCTCCGCCGAACGAGGTCGCTTCTGGCTGCGCCGCGGATCGGCCACGCTCACCGGAACGATCGCGGCCGCGGCCTTTCCGTGGCGAAGAATCAGCACGCGCGCCCCGTTGTGCTCCGCGGCGTCCACGTACTCCGAGAGGTGAGCCTTGGCCTGGGTGAACGTCGCCTTCCTCATGGGACCTATCTGACCTGTCCATGGGTTGGCCGCAACGGAGCGGTCACTCCCGCAGCGTGTTGGCGCTGCGGTCGCGACGAACACGGGCTCGCTCGCTGAAATCGATGAGCGCCTCCGCCTCGGTCCGCTGCGCGGGCGTCGCGTTGGGCGGCGTCTCCGGGGTCACCCGGTCGCAACCGGGGGGTGGGTAGACCCACACCGCACCCACCGCGCAGGGCGGCGGTGGCGGCGGGCGCTACCCGCGGGGGAACTCCATCGCCTGGTAGATCTCGTCGACCATGAGATCACCGCCGAGATCGGGCAATCGAACGGCGCCGCCGAGACCGGCGTTGGAGAGCGTCCACGTGCCGTCGGCGTTGCGGCGGAAGTGCTCGATGCGCGCCTCGTCCTGGTTGACCAGCAGGTAGTGCTGGAGCGACGGGAGACGCTGGTAGTCCTTGAACTTCTTGCCGCGGTCAAACTGCTCCGTGGAGTCCGAGAGCACCTCCACGATCAGCGTCGGGTTGGTGATCGCGTTGGCGTCCTGGGCGGCGGTCTCCCGCGGGCCACAGACGACGGAGACATCGGGATAGTGGCTGTTGCCCGACTCCGGCACGTGGATCTTCGCGTCGGCGGAGTAGACGCGGCAACGCCCGCGCCCCGGATGGACGAGGCCCGACAGTGCGACGATCAGCAGCGCGGCGAGCTCGGCGTGCTCGGGGGTTCCGCCGACCATCGCGTAGGCGACGCCATCGATGAACTGCATCTTCACGGGGCTCGCCTGCTCCAGCGCGAGGTACTGCGCGTAGGTCATGACCAGCTTCTCGGCGGCGCTCATGCGTGCACAATACACCGCCAGTGAGCTCTCCAGCGGGCGCGGGCGGTGCTCCCCAACGCACCTGAGCCTGCCCGTGAACTTCGCAGGCTGGACTGGGCAGCCACCAGCTCGCGGTGGCACTTCACCAGATCGCTATCTGGACTCCGGAGCGACGGCGAGGCGGCTTGACGCGCGCGAGCGCGGAGCGGTCCTATCGGGCCATGGCGGCGGCTGGGAGCTTCTGGGTGCCGTTCGTCGTGGGCGGCGTCGCAGCGGCCAGCGTGCTCGCGTGGCGGCTCGATGCGCGGCGGGCGACGAGGTCGCTGCGGGCGATGTCCGCGATGGCGGTACTCGTGATAACGGCGAGCGTGACGGTGTGGACGGGCGTCGCGATGCTGCTGCATCGGACCCCGGCTGAGTCAGTGCTGGTGCAGACGGCGCGGGTGGTGCGTCGTGTCCGCCAACTGACGCCGCGGGAAGAGGCGAGCCTCCCAGCGAGGACGTCGCCTGACGCAACGAGAGGAATCGGCATCCCCGCGGAGTGTGCTCCCGCGCCGGTGCCCGACGAGGGGGAAGGCTCGCGACAATGGGGCGGTTCTCCGCACTTCCATCGGGGAGCCAGCAGGGGACGAGTGCTGTGCCCATTCGTGGCGTTCTCCACGGTCCACGAATCGGAAGGTGGCGACACCTACTCCCGTGGCCACAGCAACGTCGAGAACACAGAGCTCGGATGGGGGTGCGGCAGTTGGTCTTCTCACCAGAGAAACGCTCCGCCTCCGTACGGGCGCCCGATCAGTGTCCAACGTCAGCTCGCGCTGCGTCGCTCCGCGGACGGTCGAGTCGTCGAGTACACCTGCCGCCTCACCGAATGCACACCGCCCGACCAACGTGAATGTGCCCCGGGAGTCGGCAGTGAGAGCATTCCCGCGCTCTACCTCGTCCAGCGTGACGAGCAGCGACGGCTCATCCGGCATCATCACCCGCCGCTGCAACGCAGCGAGGCCACCCGACTCGCGGTGACGACCGCCGCCCTCTGGGCCTTCGTCCTCCTCCTGCTCCGTCGGAGCGCGGCTCCCCCGCATGTGACTCGCGGCCCTGAGCCACCTCCCCTCGCACCCTACCGCTCGGTGGAACCGATCGCGCCGGACCAGCCCCAACCGCCCAACGGCGACCACACCAGCACCGTGCTGGCCGCGCTCGCGCTGAGCGCAGTCGTCCTGCTCGGGACGGTGCGGGCCCTCGCTTCGTAGCCTTCGCTGTCCATGCAGGTGCATCAGGATCTGCAGGGACGTCCTCGTCCGATGCCGCGCTCGTCGGAGCGACCCTTGCGCGCAGCCCGTCGAAGAGGGCGTCCTTGTCAGCGGGTGCGACCCGGCACGAGAGTGGCTTTGCCGTCGCGCGCCTTCGCGTTCACGATGGACTGATGCGATACGCCGCCCTCGTGTCCGTCGTCGCTCTCGGGGCGCTGGTCTCTACCGCCCACGCCCAGGTGCCACAAGCGCCGCGGCCGCTGCCCGCGCGCATCCGCGCCAGCGTCGGGATGCCGGGCACGTCCACCACCAGCTTCGCCAACGTCACCCTCGACCTGGGCCCGCTGCCGTGGACGATGGTGGGCTGCGTCTCGCGCGTCGAGGGGACGTGCTTCGCGACGCAGCGGGTGCCGCTGTCCGACGCCGCCCGCGCCGCGCTGGTGACGCGCGTGCAGGCGGTCCATGCGGTGGGTCGCTGCGAGCCCGAGAGCTTCTCGCCGGGCGACCCGAGGTACTCGATGGACTTCCCCGCCAACCACTACGCGGGTCACCTCCCGGCGGACCCGAGCGCGATCGCGGCCCGCACCGCAGGGCCATGCGCGGCGCCGGCGCGTCTCGCGTGGTGGCTGGCCGAGCGCTTCAACGTAGGGTCGCGCGGCCCGCGCTGAGGGCGCCGACCATCGTCATCCAGCACGATCGGGAGCAGTCCGCCCGACGCTCGCACGGCCGCCGCGGGGCGCTCCCTCACCCGGCGTCGGTCACGTCGAACGCGCCCTCGTAGAGCTCGTCGACGCGCAGCACGACCTCCACCGACGACAGCGAGAAGACGCCACCCACGCGGTACTCGCGCAGGGTCCATCCGCCGTCGGAGCCTCGGGTGTAGTGCTCGGCGTGGGCGTCGCCGCTCGCGAGCATCACGTAGTCGCGGAGCGTCTCGATCGAGCGGTAGCCCTCGAACTTCTCCGATCGGTCGAAGGCCTCGGTGCCGGGGGAGAGCACCTCGACGACGGCCACGGGGTTGTCGAAGGTGTCGCGGGTGCCGCCATGGAGCGCGGCCTTTCCGCAGACGACCGACACGTCGGGGTAGACGACGCCGCCCTTCAACGGAACCCAGAGCTTCTGGTCGCTGTTGAACGGCCGGCAGCCGCGACCCCGGAGCGCGTTGGCGATCGCGACGAAGGCGTTTCCCGCGATCACGTTGTGCGCGGGCAGGGCGCCCGCCATGCCCCACATCGGGAAGATCTCGCCGTCCCAGAGGATGTGCTTCTCCTCGGAGGCCTCCTCGAAGGCGAGGTACTCCGCCAGCGTCACCCGTCGCTTCAGCGGGGTCGCGTGCATCACCATGGGTCGCACCGTATCACGCGCCCGGCGCGGGGCATCGCGGGCGGCGCCGCGTCCGAGCGCGCGGCGCGAGAGGGAGACTGGCACTCCGGGTCGCGGGTCCTATCGGGGGAGATGACCGACCAACTCCTCCAATAGTTTCTGGAGTGTCGATGAACCCGATGGGAGGTGCAGTGATGACGACGACGAACAGCAAGCAGGTGTACGCCTCGGGCAAGGGCGACGTGTCGACGCCGCCGGCCAAGACCCCGTCGCCGGGCCAGCCCGGCCCCGGCGCCGACCCGGGCACCAAGGGCGGCACGGACCAGCAGCTCCCCGACGCCCTGCCGGGCCAGAAGGGGGCCTGGGACCCGTCGCAGGACGCGCCCAACAAGAACCAGCCCCCGCCCAACAAGGTCTAAACCCCTCCCACGCCGACAGTCGTCGATCTCTCCCGCTACAGCCGCCGGAGCTGGACCTGCTCGACGGCGTGGTCGGCGCCCTTGCGCAGGATGAGGTGCGCGCGCATGCGGGTGGGCCCGACGTTCTCGCGGAGGTTGACGCCGTTGATGGAGGCCCAGATGCCCGCGGCGGTGGCCCGCGCCTGCGCCTCGTCGAGCGCGGCGTACCGATGGAAGTACGACTGCGGGTCCTGGAACACCGTGTCGCGCAGCCGCAGGAAGCGGTCGACGTACCAGCGCTCGATGTCGGCCTCGTCGGCGTCGACGTAGATGGTGAAGTCGAAGAAGTCCGAAGCGAACACGTGCGAGTCGCCGCGCTCGGGCGGTGCCTGGAGCACGTTGAGCCCCTCGACGATGACCACGTCCGGCTGCCGCACCGTCTGCATGCGGTCGGGCACGACGTCGTACTGCTGGTGCGAGTAGACCGGCGCGTCGACCGACGGGGCCCCGGCCTTGAGGTCGGCGAGGAAGCGCACCAGCCGCGTCCGATCGTAGCTCTCGGGAAGCCCTTGCGGTGCATGAGCCCGCGCTCCGCGAGCACCGCGTTGGGAAACAGGAACCCGTCGGTGGTGACGAGGTCGACGGAGGGCTGCCCCGGCCAGCGCGACAGCAGCGCCCGCAGGACGCGCGCGGTGGTGCTCTTGCCCACGGCCACGCTGCCCGCGAGCCCGATGATGAACGGCACGCGGGCGGTGCTGTCGCCGAGGAAGGTCTGCGACGCGATGTGTAGCTGCCGCGTCGCGCTCACGTGGAGCGTGAGGAGGCGCGACATCGGGAGGTAGATCTCCTCGACCTCGGTGATGGAGACCGCGTCTTCGAGGCTGCGCATCTCGGAGAGGTCGTGCTCGGAGAGGGTGAGCGGCGTGTGGTCGCGCAGCTTCGCCCACGCCGGCCGGTCGAACACGAGGTAGCGCGATGGGAGTGGCAAGGTGTCGGGCATCGGCGGGTGACGCGGGAGCCTACAACGGTCCGACGGGTTCACGCCCGCGCCGGGGTTTGGTCCGTTCACGGCGGGCTCCCGTGCCTCGTCGGGACCGGGGGCCGCGCTCCGGCGGGGCGCGCCGTCAGTTGTGCCGCTCGAAGACCGTTCGCACGAGCGCCCGCTGCGCCGCGCTCCACGAGTGGAAGCGGTAGACGGTGTTGCTCACCAGGCCGTTGCGCGAGGCGAGCCAACCGCCCACCTGGCTGCGGAGCGAGGCCTTCATGGCGCAGCCGACGTAGATGGCGTGGATGTGCGGCGACTCGCTGCGTCAACCAGCTCACCGACCCTGCCCACTGCGGCTCGTGCAACAGCGCCTGCCCGGCGGGCCGGGCCTGCGCGGCGGGGCGGTGCACGACCGCGGCGGCGCGACGCCCGCGGCGCTGGGGCGCCTGTGGTGGGGGCTGCGGGCCCCGCCGGAGGCGTCGAGCCACTACGAGATCGCGGTCGGGCTCTGGGCCGAGGCGCGGTACTTCCCGGGCGACGGCACGGTGGACGCGCTCGCCGGGGTGAGCGTGGACTTCTACGCGCTCGCGCTGCCGGTGATCTACCTCGCGTCGGCCTTCTCGCCGCGGCGGCGCTGATCGCTCGACACTCGGGGGCCTCGGAGGGAGCCGACGGCGGCGTGCTGGGCGCCCACGGGGGGTAAGCGGAGCATGGCCCCGCTACGGGCAGCGCGAGGCGTCGACGCAGAGCGGGAACCCCCCGGCGGACGGTGCGGCGCAGCAGAGCTGACGGTCCTCCGAGCAGGCCGCGCAGGGGCAGGTGAGGCAGGTGGGCTCCGGGCGCGTGGTGCGGCACGAGCCGCCGATGCACACGTCCGTCCGGCCGCAGGCGTCGCCGCAGTCGCCGCAGTTCAGCGGGTCGCGCGAGCGGTCGACGCAGTCCGCGCCGCAGAGCGTGAACGGCGAGCGGCAGGTGCCTCGCCCGGTGCAGACGCCGGCCACGCACGCCATGGTGTCGCCGCAGCGGTTGTTCACCCGGCCGCAGTGGTTGTGGTCGCTCTGCGTGTCGACGCAGCGGGTGCCCGCGAGCGTGAGGCCAGGGCGGCACACGCAGACGCCGGCCACGCAGGCCTCGTCGTTGTCGCACTGCAGGCCGAGGCGGCCGCAGTTCTCCGGATCGACCTGGATGGCGACGCAGCGCCCCCGGCTGTTCTCGAGGGTGCCGCTGGGGCACGCGCAGCGCCCCGCCGCGCAGGCCCGGCCCGCCGGGCAGGCGCTGTTGCACGAGCCGCAGTGGGCAGGGTCGGTGAGCTGGTTGACGCAGCGAGCGCCGCACATCGACAGGCCCGCGGCGCACTGGCAGTTGCCGCCCAGGCAGACCTGGCTCTCGGCGCAGACCCGATCGCAGGAGCCGCAGTGGCGCAGGTCGCTGCCGAGGTCGAAGCAGGCGGGACCGCACGCGCTGAGCCCCGTCGCGCAGGTCACCGCAGCGTCCGCCGCGGGCACGTCGGGACCCAAGGGCACGTCGGGGCTCACGGGCACGTCGGGGCTCACCGGAACATCCGAGACGTCGTCCGCGGGCCCCAGGTCATGCGGGGCGGCGGCGTCGTCGCCGAGGTCGGCGGCGATGTCCTCGCGGGAGGCGTCCGGGGGAGGGGGCGACGCGTCTCCGGGCGCGCCCGCATCCGCCGGGCCGAGGTCGACGAGCGAGGCGTCGCCCGCCGTGAAGACCCTCAGCCGCGACTCGTCTGGAGAGACCACGACGCCGCAGCCGGAGAGCATGACACCGGCCAGGAAACAGACCGCCGCGCGAGGTGCGTTCATGCCTGCGGACTGTACACCACTGCCCGAGGCCCGCCGGAGACATCGCTGTCCCCGGTCAGAGATCCCCGAACAGCTCCTTCATCGGAACGCCCAGCGCCACGGCGAGTCGGTACAGCGCCGACACGCTCGCGCTCCCTTCGCCGCGCTCCACCTGGGAGAGCTGCGACACCGACAGCTCCGCCCTCCGCCCGAGGTCCTTCAGGGTCAGCCCGAGCCCGTGGCGTCGCGTGCGCACGGCCTCGCCGATGGCCCGCAGCACCTGCTCCTCGGGCGCTCGCAACAGCCCCCTCCGGCGCAGCACCCGGGTCACCACCTCGCGCAGCGCCTCCACGGTGAAGGGCTTGCGCAGGTAGTCCATCGCCTCCATCTGCATCGCCTGCACGGCGGTCTCCACCGAGGGAAAGCCCGTGATCATCACCACCGCCAGGTCGCGGTCGAGCGCTCTCACCCTGCGCAGCGTCTCCAGGCCGTCCTGCTGCGGCATCATCACGTCCAGCAGCAGCAGGTGGTAGCCCCCCGCGCGCACCCTCGCCTCGGCCTTCGTGGGATCGCTCTCCGTGTCGACGGTGCACCCGTCCCTGGTGAGCACCGTCTCCAGCAGCTCGCAGATCGCCGCGTCGTCGTCGACCACCAGCACCCTCGGCGTGAGGGTTCCCACCGCGCGCTCAACCAAGGTGCACCCCTTCGCCCAGGTAGGCGCCCTGCACCCTCGGGTCGCTCGCCAGCGTCGCCGCGTCGCCCGAGAGCACCACCTCGCCCGTCACCAGCACGTAGGCCCGCTGCGCCGCCGCCAGCGCTCGCCGGGTGTTCTGCTCCACCAGCAGGATCGTCAGCCCCTTGCGACGGATGCGGTCGATGGCCTCGAAGATCTGGTCGACCAGCACCGGGGCGATGCCCAGCGAGGGCTCGTCCAGCATCAACAGCTTCGGCCCCGACATCAGCGCGCGGGCGATGGCCAGCATCTGCTGCTCGCCCCCGGAGAGCGTCCCCCCGAGCTGCTGCATCCGCTCGCCCAGCCTGGGAAACAAGCCCACCGCCTCGTCCATGCTCGCCCTGATCGCGCCGCGGTCGCTCACGGTGTAGGCGCCCATCTCCAGGTTCTCCCGCACCGTCAGGTTGGGGAAGATCGCTCGGCCCTCCGGGGCCATCGCCACGCCCATCTCCACCAGCTCGTGGGCCTCGACCTTCGCGAGGTCCTTGCCCGCGAAGCGCACCACACCGGACTTCATGGGAAGCATCCGCGAGATGGCCTTGAGCGTCGTGGTCTTGCCCGCGCCGTTGGCCCCGATGAGGGCCACCAGCTCGCCCCGGCGGACCTCCAGCGAGATGCCCTTCACGGCTTGAATCCCGCCATAGGCCACGCGCAGGTCGCTCACCTCCAGCAGCACCTCCGCGGGCTGCTCCGGGGCCGCCTCGCGCGGCGCCGTGATCGCGTCGTGCCCGGCGCCCAGGTAGGCCTCCAGCACCTTCGGGTCCTTCTGCACCGCCGAGGGGACGCCGTGGGCGATGGTCTCCCCGCGGTCCATCACGTGGATCTCCTCGCAGACCCCCATCACCACCTGCATGTTGTGCTCGACCAGCAGCACCGTGAGGTCGAAGCGGTCTCGCAGCGTGCGGATCTGCCCCTCCAGCACCCTGGCCTCTGCGCTGTTGAGCCCCGCCGCGGGCTCGTCGAGCAGCAGCACCTTCGGGTCGAGCATCAGCGCCCGGGCGATCTCCAGCCGCCGCTGGTCGCCGTAGGGCAGCGACGAGGCCACCTGGTCGGCGTTGTCGTCGAGGCCGAAAAAAGCCAGAAGCTCCATCGCCTTGGCGCGCATCGCGCGGTCGTCCTCGACGTAGCGCAGCGTGCGGCTGATGGCGTCGAAGAGCGACGCCCGGGTCGCCCGATGGCTCGCCACCAGGACGTTCTCGATCACGGACATCTGCCCGAAGAGCCGGATGTTCTGGAAGGTGCGCGCGATGCCGAGGTCGGCGATCTTCCACGCGGGCACCCCGGCGATGGGCTTACCCTGGAAGGTAATGGTCCCTCGCGTCGGGGCGTAGACGCCCGTCACGCAGTTGAACACCGTGGTCTTGCCCGCGCCGTTGGGGCCGATGAGCCCGAAGATGGACTTCTCCGGCACCTCGAAGCTCACGCCGGCGACGGCGCGCAATCCCCCGAAGTGCATCTCCAGGTTGGAGATCGACAGCGCCGCGCTCACGCCGACGCCGCCTTCCGGCCCGGCAGGAAGCGCCGCAGGTCGAGCTCGCGGTTGCCGAGCAGGCCCTGCGGTCGAAGCAGCATCAGGCCGATCATCAGCAGGGCGTACACGATGAGCCGGTAGCCCTGAAACTCGCGGAGCAGCTCCAGGGAGACGGCCACCACGATGCCGCCGAGCACCGCGCCGGTGACGCTGCCGAGGCCGCCGAAGATCACCATCACCAGGATGTCGACGGAGCGGTCGAGGCGAAACGACCCGGGGTCGATGTGCTGCCCGCCGGTCGCGTCGTGGGCGTAGAGCGAGCCCGCGAGGCCGGTGAACATCGCGCTGATGGCGAAGGCCAGCACCTTGTAGCGGGTGGTGGGGATGCCCGCGGCCTCGGCGGCGATCTCGTCTTCACGGATGGCCGTGAGCGCCCGGCCGTAGGAGCTGTACGTGAGGTTGCCGATGACCAGCACGGTGAGCAGGGCGCCGCCCCAGATCCACGGGAGGGTGGCCGTCGCGGGGATGCTCTCTGCGCCGATGGGCCAGCCCTGCGAGCCGCCGAGGGGCGCGAGGCTCTCGATGGAGATGCGGATGATCTCGCCGAAGCCGAGGGTGACGATGGCGAGGTAGTCGCCGCGCAGGCGCAGCGAGGGCACGCCCACGGCGACGCCCGCGAGGCCCGCGCAGACGATCGCGACGGCGCAGGACACCAGCAGCGAGAGGCCGGGCCATAGGTGCCCGAGCGACCCGAGGAGGAGGTGCGAGGTGATGGCCCCGGCGTAGGCCCCGACGGCCATGAAGCCGGCGTGGCCGATGGAGAACTGGCCCGTGGTGCCGTTCACGAGGTTGAGCGAGACGGCGAGCATCGCGTTGATGCCGCACATCGCCAGCACCCGCACGGCGTACTCGCCGGCGAAGATGCGGGTGACCCGCTCCACCGTCACGAAGAGCGCGATCGCCAGCAGGAACCCGAGCAGTCTGCGTGAAGCCGTCACCGTTGGGTGTACCCCTGCGCCGAGAGCCGCCGACGCGGTGGGCATTGGCGCGGCGCCGATGCTACGTCGAAACCGCGGGGGTCCGACAAGAGGAGATCGCTCTGGAGGGAGACGAGAGCGTCAGTACGACTCGGCGTCGCAGGTGTGGGGCGGCCCGTCGCTGACGCGGCTGGTCTTGCGCCACATACGCAGGACGTTGGGCAGGTCGTGGTCGACCCGCACCTCGGTGTAGCTGGAGGGGATCTCGCCGCCGAAGCCGTTGTAGGTCAGCAGGCAGGTGCCGAGCTCGGCCTCGGACAGCATGCGCTCGACGGCGTCGATGTCGCGGCGGTACCGGTCGTCGCTGAGCTCGACCTCCGCGTCGAGCTGCTGATCGGGGCCGAAGAGGTTCTCCCCGAAGGGGTTGTACAGGTAGTAGGCGTCCGCCGGCGGAACCTCCCCCACGCCGAACATCCCCGGCACGAACTTCACCCGGTCGTCGACGCCGAAGACCCTGGCGAGCTCGCGCGCCACGGACACCAGCCTCGGGCGCTGCTCTACCCCGAGGAAGCGCACGTCTCCAGCCAGCGCCGCGGCCACGCAGAACTTCCCAGCGCCCGATCCGATGTCGACCAGCGTGCGGATGTCGAGCTCGTCGAGCCACTCCGCGGCGCGCACGGCGACCGAGAGCGGGGTCCAGTACTGCCTCGACACGATCCGCTCCTCCTGGGGGAGGAAGCGGTCGAAGACCCGGTCGTGCGGCGCGGTGCGCTTGCGCAGCGCCTTCGCGACATGACTGGGAGGCGGCAGGTCGTCGGCAAGCATCAGGTCGTCGGAGTAGAGCTGGCGCTCTGCAAGGTTGAGTCTCTTGAAGGGCATTGGGGGTCATCATCGCCGAGCAGAAAGCGAGCCACCTGCGTCGGGCGCGGCCGGGTGTCGTGGGAGGAGGGAGGAGAGCGGCCGATCGCGACAGCACGAGCCTGGAGCGGATCGACGACATGGAAGAAACGACCAATTGTCGTGGCCTTCAGGGCTGTGCCGGAGCCGGAGCGGCAGCGGGCGACGGGGGCAGCGCGTTGGCGGCGCAGTCGACCCGGGTCACCGGGAGCCCCGGGTTGGGGGTCTGGTCGAAGACGTCTTCCGGGAGCTCTGGGTCGAGGGTGATCTCCCGGTAGCGCACCACGAGGTCGATGCCGTCGCGCTCCATCTCCACCCGGACGCGGCGAGGGAAGGCCACGCCGTCGACCTCGGTGTAGTCCTCGAAGGTGAGCACCGCGCGCACCCCGCGGGCGTCTCGCAGCTCGGCGTGCACGGGCCTCGGGCGCTGGGCCTCGGGACGGGCCCCCTCGCGCTCGGCGTCGGTGAGCTCCAGCCAGATGGACTCCCCGACGCCCGCTCGGCCCGCGATGTCGACCACGTAGTGCCCGTCGTCCCAGCGGATGCGCCGGTCGCCCTCGATGATGGGGGGACCGCCCGCGAGCACCGCGACCACCTCGGCGGACTCCATCGGGATGCCGAGCAGCTGCGCCGCCACGCAGGGTCGCGCGTCGCCCACGTAGAAGTGGCCGCCGCGGAGGTCGGCCATGGCGAGGCTCTGGCCGTCGGAGAGCAGGGTGCTGACGGTGGTGCCGAAGGCGCGGGTGTCCACCCTCACGCTCCGGGGGCGCTCGACGAAGACATAGACCTCGCCTCGGATGCGCCCCTGAGGGCCGAAGTGGTCGGCCGAGCCGTGGGCGCGGAGGCGGTGCACCCGCTCTTCCCGGGCGGTGACGTGTTGCAGGGCCATCGCCGGGTCGGTGATGGGGTAGCGCGGGGGCCTGCCCGAGCACCCCAACATCACCAGCAGCAACGCGCCCAGGGAAGGTCTTCGCATGGCGCGGGAACATATCGCGGCCCCGCCCGGGTGTGCGGTACAACGCGCGCCGTGTGGTGCCGTCGATGATGTCGTGGTGGCAGGCCCTGGTGCTGGGCGTGGTCGAGGGGCTCACCGAGTACCTGCCCGTGAGCTCGACGGCGCACCTGATTCTGGCGCAGCGGGCGCTGGGCATCGCCGCCAGCGAGGAGGCCAACGCCTTCGCCATCTGCGTGCAGCTCGGGGCCATCGCCGCGGTGCTCGGGGTGTTCTTCTCCCGAGTGCGCTCGATGACCCTCGGGGTGCTGGGCCGGGACCCCGAGGGGAGGGCGCTGGCCATCCGGGTGATCCTCGGATTTCTGCCCGCCGCCGTGCTGGGCAAGCTCTTCGACAAGACCATCGAGCGCCTGCTCTTCGGGCTCTACCCCGTGGTGGCGGCGTGGTTCGTCGGGGGCGTGGCCATCCTCTGGCTGCACTCCACGGGGCGCGACCGGCGCCCGGGCCGCGATCTCTCCTCGCTCACCGCCCGCGACGCGCTGGTCATCGGCTTCGCGCAGTGCCTCGCGATGTGGCCGGGCACCTCGCGCTCCCTCGCGACGCTGGTGGCGGGCCTGCTGGTGGGGCTCTCCGTCGAGGCGGCGCTGGAGTACAGCTTCCTGCTGGGCCTGGTCACCCTGAGCGCGGCCACGGGGTACAAGCTGCTCAAGAGCGGCGCGGTGATGCTGCACGCCTACGGGCCGGTGAGCCTCGCGCTGGGCTTCGTCGCGGCGGCGGTGTCGGCGGTGCTCGCGGTGCGCTGGATGCTCTCCTGGCTGCGCGGCCACGGGCTCCAGGTGTTCGGTGTCTACCGGGTGCTGCTCGCGCTGGTGGTGGGGGCGCTGCTTCTGACCGGAACCCTCCAGCCGTGACGCTCCGCGCGGCATGGGCCCTCGGCGCGGCGGCGCTCGCGCTCGGGTCGGCCGCGTCGGCGCAGTCGCCGCAGCCGCACCTGCAACTGCCGGTGAGCACCCGCATGACCAACGACGAGCGGGCGCTCTTCGGGCTGCTCTCGGCCACCTACGGGCTGCGCCTCGGGACGACCATCAACCTCGCCGCCGGACGCACGGTCGACACCGACCCCCACCCGGAGACCTACTGGATCCTCCCGGGCGCCCTGGCGGTCGCTGTCCCGGTGGGGGCGCTGCTGATCGAGCGTCGCTACCCGATGCGCCGCGGCCGGGGTCTCTCCACGGGGTCGGGTGCCATCATGGGCTACCTGACGGCGATCTCGATCAGCTCGTGGGTGCGGGGCGAGTCGTCCCCGTCGAGCGTGTCGCTCACCGGCTGGGGGACCTTCATCGGCACCTCCTCGGGCATCGCCCTGGGGGCGCTGCTCGGGCACCTCACCGACGCGATGCCCGCCGACGCGCTCTTCGTGGCCACCGGCGGCGTCGGTGGCGCGCTGCTGGGCGGTCTCCTCTGCGGCTCGATGCGCTGCGGAGCGGACCTCGGTGCGTGGTCGCTGGTGGGCGAGCTGGGGCTCTTCACCACGGCGCTGCTGGTGCGCTCGGCGGTGCGCCCGACGGCGCCGACGATGCGGCTGGTGGGGGCCGGGGCGCTCGGCCTCGGCGGGCTGATGGGCGGCGGAGTGCTGCTGGCCCACGCGGTGCGCGACGGCGAGCTCACCGCCGACGGCGTGCAGCGGAGCGCGGTCTTCGCGCTGGGCGGCCTGGTGGTGGGGGCGGTGACCTTCTTCGCCCTGGGGCGCAGCGCCGAAGCGGCGGCGAGGACGACGGTGATGCCGACCGCGCAGGTGGCCGGGCAGGCGATGGTGCTCGGGGTGTCGGTCACGCACCCCTGAGCGAGGGCGGGGGCGCTACTTCTTCCCGCCGAAGAGGTTGCTGAACAGGTTGGTGATCTTGGTCACCGGGTTGTTGGCCAGCTCGCGGCGCTGGTCGCGGCGCATCTCCGCGATGCGCACCTCGCGCTGGGCGTCGAGGTTGTTGGGGTTGATCTCCAGCGCCTTGCGGAAGAACCCGACCGCCCGCTTGTCGCCCTTGACCTTGCACACCATCCCCATGAGGTAGTGCGCCTGGTCGTTGGTGTCGGTCGACCGCATGATCTTCGCGAGGCGCATCACGATGTCGTCGAGGTGCGGCGCGGGGTTGGTCTCCAGCAGGCACTGGCAGAGCATGGCGTTGACGGCGATGTCGTCGGGGTTGGTCTCGAGCACGCGGCGGAGCATGCGCTCGGCCTCGACGTAGTCCTTGCGCTTGAGGGCGATCTCCGCGCGGTGGGCCTCCTGCACGGTGTCGAGCACCGCGTTGACCCTCTTCTGCGCCGCGGGGGTGCCTCCGCCGCCGGCGATGGTGCCCTCGTACTGCTCGCGGGACTTCGCATCCGAGAGGGTGCTGAAGGCGCTGTTGTAGAGCGCGAAGATCTCCGTGAAGAGCGTGCGGAGCTCGTTGGTGCCCGCGCGGTCGGGGTGCCACGCCGCGGCCACGATCGGGAAGCGAGTGCGGATCTCCTCCATCGTCGCCGAGGGGGTGAGGTCGAACATCTCGAAGTAGGTCCAGTGCTCCATGCGGCTGAGGTGGGCGCGGGCCTCCTTGGCCTTCGGGTCGGCTGAGGCCGCAGGCGCCTCGCCGCTCGGAGGACCGGACGCGGGCTCGGTCTGGGCCTTCGGGACGTTGAGGCTCGCGGTGATGGGAGTCTCCGCCGAGGCGGTGGCGCTCGACTGCACCGCGGTCAGGGAGATGGCCTCGATCTGCTTGGTGAGCGCCAGGAGGTAGAGCATCGTGCGGACGAGCGCGGGATCGGGCGCGAGGCCCATGAGCTGCTCGGGGCTCGACGGCGAGGAGCGGAGCTGCGTGGCCGCGAGGCCCAGCTCGATGCCGAACTCGAAGCGATCGAACTCGTGGCCCTCGCGCAGCCGGAGGCCGCGCTGGCCGATCTTCTCGAAGACCACCGCCATGGCGGCCTCCGTGGGCGGCGCGACCTGGAGGCCCCGCCACACGATGGGGAAGACGTCGTGGGGGGTGCGGGCGCGGTCTTCGCCGTCGAGCAGGTCGACGTCGGCGTAGTAGGCGTAGGTGCCCTGCGGGTTGCCGAAGAGCGCGACCACCTTGCGACGGAGCTGCTCTCGCAGCGCGGCCTCGAGGGTGGTCGGGTCGGCCGCGCGCATCCGGAGGATCGTCGGGATCTCCTCCGCCCCGGGAGCATCGAGGGCCTGCTGGACCTTGATGAACGCGTCGTCGGTGAGCAGCCCGAGGTCGTGCAGCACCCACCCGAGGTTCTGCGTGAAGCTCGGGAGGCGCACCGCCACGATGGTGCCCTTCTCCAGCACCAGCACCGACTCGCCGACGCCGTCGTCCCCGGCTGCGCCCTCCGAGGGAGGAGGGTTACGCACCACGAACGTGCCCGTCATCTTCCTCTCGCGAGCGTAGAGGAGGACGTTGGGAAGGGGGGTCTTGGAGAAGGTCCCTTCGGTGGTGGGCCGGGTGGTCGGGGCGGTCATCGCAGCGGTGGACTCCGGAGGGCTGATCGGTGGAGTAGGTAGACGTAGGGGAAGGACGACTATACCGCGCGCCAGGTGGTTCCCGAAGCCCCATCGCGCAGTTCGATGCCCATGGCGGTGAGCTCCGCCCGGATCTCGTCGGCGCGCGCGAACTCCCTGGCCTCCCGGGCGGCGGTGCGCTGCTGCACGAGGCCGTCGATGCGCGCCGGGTCGAGCTTGCGGCACCTCACCCGGCGGGCCGTCACCCTCGCGAAGAAGGCCTCCGGGTCGCCCTCGCCGACCCCGAGCACGGCCGTGAGGTGGGTGATCGCCGCGTCGGCCGCGTCGAGGTCCCGCTTGTCAGGGCGCTTGGTGTCGCAGAGCTTGTTGGTGAGCGTGAACACCTGCGCGAAGGGGTCGAGCGCCCCGGCGGTGTTGAGGTCGTCGTCGAGGGCGGCGTCGAAGTCCCGCACCAGCTTCGCGATGACGTCGACCAGCGTGGCCTTGGCGTCCACCCCCGAAGGGATCTTCGCCGCGAGCTTCATCCTTGTGTCGTAGAAGTACTCGAGGCGCTTCTCGGCCTGCTCGATGGTGGGGAAGCTCACCTGGTCGCCCGCCTCCGCGAGGTCGAAGGCCAGCGGGGCGCGGTAGTGGGTGCCCAGGATCCACAGCCGGATGGCCTCGCCGTCCACCCGGTCTCGCAGCCGACGCAGCTGGAACCAGTGCCCGAAGTGCACCTTGCGCTCGAGCACGGCGACCATGGCGCGGTCGTCGGGGGTGAGCGTCGCCGGGTCGCGCTCGCGGTAGGCCTGGAGCGTCTTCGGGTCGGACTTGGACACCTTGCGCAGGTCGGGGTGGGCCTCCTTGAGCGCCGGGAGCCTCGCCATGACCGCCTCGCTGAAGTCGGCGTTGCGCTCGATGTCGACCTCGATGAAGCCGTTGTGCATCCACGCGCTGGCCATCGGGCCGTGCACCGGCTCGGTCTGGGCGATCTCGTTCTCGTGGTGGGGAAACTTCAGGTCCTGCCCCCCGCCGTGGATGTCGAAGCCGTCACCCAGCAGCGCGTGGGCCATCACCGAACACTCGATGTGCCACCCCGGCCGGCCTTCGCCCCAGGGGGAGGGCCACCGCGCCCCGTCGGGCTCGTGGGCCTTCGACGACTTCCAGAGCGCGAAGTCGGGCTCGTTGCGCTTTCCCTCGCCGGTCTTGCCCCGGCCCTCGCTCGCGCACTGGTCGACGAGGTGGCGCTTGGACAGCTTGCCGTAGCCCTCGAACTTCGCGGTGTCGTAGTACACGTCGCCGTCGTCGGTGACGTAGGCGAAGCCCCTGGCCAGCAGGGACTCGATGTGGGCGATGATGCCGGCGATGTTCTCGCTGACCCGGGGCTCGGCCCACGGGGGGCGGCACATCAGGGCGGCCACGTCGTCGCGGTAGGCGTCGATGTAGCGGTCGGTGATGACCTTCGGCGCCTCGCCGGTGTCGATCGCGACCTGGATGATCTTGTCGTCGACGTCGGTGAAGTTGCGCACGTACCGGACGATGAGCCCCTGGCGCTCGAGGTGGCGCACCAGCACGTCGAAGACGACCGGCGGCCGCGCGTTGCCGACGTGGATGTACCCGTAGACCGTGGGCCCGCAGACGTAGAGGGACGTCTCCCCGGGCGTTCGCTGGGGCAGCGGGATCTCCGCGTTGGTCAAGCTGTCGTGCAGGCGGAAGGACATGATCGGTGGAGGTAGCCCACCGCGTCGGGGTGCGGCAAGGGGCTCGCGACAAGCGGGGGCCTTCCGGGGGATAAACCCTCCTACGAGCTCAATGGACGCCAGCACGATACGGTCACGCATCACGGGTTCGCTCGACGGTCTGCTCATCGGCGACGCCCTCGGTTGCCCGGTGGAGATGAAGACCCCGGCGGAGATTCGCGCCCGCTACGGGACGCTTCGCACCCTGGAGGACACCCCCCGCCCCTGGTGGCGTCCCGCGGGGCTCCACTCGGACGACAGCCAGCAGACGATCGCCCTCTGCGACGCGCTGCTGGAGGCGCCCGACGCCCCGGCGCCGGTGTTCGCCCGGCTGCTGGTGGAGATCTACGAGGCCTTCGACAAGGGCCCTGGGCAGCACGGAGGCCACCGGGGGACGGGGAAGAACTTCCGCGTCACCGTCGACAAGCTGATCGCCGCGGAGGGGAGCGACCCCTTCGCCGGGGCGCAGGTGACGGCGGGCAACGGCGTGGCGATGCTGGCGGCGCCCATCGCGTGGCGCTTTCCCACGGAGCCCGCTCGCAGGAGGGCGGCGCTGCTGTCGGTGGCGAGGGTGAAGACCACCGACCCTCGCGCGGTGGGGGCGGGCGCGGCGCTGATCGAGGCGGTGGCCTACGGGATCTCGTACGGGACGCTGCGGGGCATCGACCCCGCCCGCTGGATCGACGCCACGGCGCATGCCGAGCAGGAGGCGGCGGAGCAGTGGGGGACGGACGGCCCGACGACGCACGCGTTCTCCCGGGCGCTGACGGCGATGCTGGCGCGCTGGCCCTGCGAGCGGGCGGAGATGCTGGATGCGATCGCGGCGGTGGCGGGCGCGACGAGCGACCGGCCGGTGGGCCCGAGCGCCGGCTACGCGCTGGCCTCGGTGGTGACGGCGCTCTACCTGGCCATGGACGCACCGACGCTGGAGCGGGCGCTCATCGACGCGGTGAACCTGGGCGACGACGCCGACACGGTGGGCGCGATGGTGGGCGCGGTGCGCGGCGCGGCAGACGGCGCGGACGCGGTGCCCAAGCGCTGGCGAGAGGGCCTGTGGGCGAAGGGCGCGTTCAACGACCGGGTGGAGGCGCTGGTCGAGGGCGCGACGGCGCGGTGGTCCGGCGGGGGCGGAGGGTGGATGCCGAAGGAGTCGCTCGCGAGCAGCGAGGGGCGGTGGTCGAGGATGGCCGAGCGGGCGAAGGGGGCGCTGGGGAAGTAAGGGCAGGGCCCTACAGCCCCGCGGAGTTCATCGCGTCGAGGATCGCCTGGCCGTCGCGGAGCCTGCCCCCGCGCTCCCGGCGGATCATCGCGCCGATGATCTCCTCCAGGGCCTCCGGGACGTCGGGCCGAACCTGCCTCACCCTGGGCGACTCCTCCAGCATCAGCCGGGCGATGGAGGCCATCGGAGTCGGACCATGGAAGGGCGACGCGCCGGTGAGGCACTCGTAGGCCACGCACCCTGCCGCGAACACGTCGCAGCGGGCGTCGGGGGTGAAGCCGTCCTTCACCTGCTCCGGGGCGAGGTAGCCCGGCGTCCCGAGGAGCGTCCCGGTCTGCGTGACCGGAGCGCTGTCGGTGCCGCGAGCCAGCCCGAAGTCGATCAGCGTCAGCGAGTCGATCTCACCGCCCACCAGGAAGAGGTTGCCCGGCTTCACGTCGCGGTGAACCACGTTGGAGCGGTGCACGTGCCCCAGCGCCTCGCCGGTGTGGCGGATCAACCTACGGGTCTCGTCGATGGAGAGCGTCCCCTGCTGGAGCCGGCGAGCGAGGTCCATGCCCTCCAGCCAGTCCATCACCAGGTAGTGGAAGCCTTCGCCCGCGTCGCCGTGCGCCCGGTACGGCACCACGCGAGGGTGGTGCATCCCCGCCAGCGCCTCGCACTCGCGCAAGAAACGGTCGGTCGACGTCGCCGTGCGCGCGATGAGCTTCACCGCGACGTCCTGGTCGGTCTCCCTGTCCTTCGCCCGGTAGACCGAGCCCATGCCCCCCTCGGCAATGCGCCGCACCAGCTCGTAGCGCCCCGCAATCGTTGCGCGCGCCGAGCCCATCATCTCGAAGGGCAGCGGCATCGTCGGGGTCATCCCCGGCGGGAGCTGCGAGGTGGGGCGCTCGGAGTGGCGCTGCAGCCTCGCGCGCACGGTGTCGATGAGCTCCTCCGGGGTGAAGGGCTTCACCAGGTAGTCGTCGGCGCCGAGGTTCATCCCCCGTCGCACGTCCTTCATGTCCGCCCCGCCGCCCCCCCGGGGGCCCCCCGGGGCGCCCCGCCCGCCGGGGCCGGGGCGCCCCCCCCCCCCCCCGGCGCCCCCCGGCCCCCCCCCCCCCCCCCGCGGCGGGGGCCCCGCCGGGGCGGGCCGGGGGCCCGGGCGGCCGGCCCCCGCGGGGCCGGGCCCCGCGGGCGCGCCGGGGGGGGCGGCGCCCCCCCCCCGCCCCCCCGGGCGCTGGCGTGACCGAACGAGTAGATGCTCCAGCGCGGGTGCTGGTCGTAGACGACGACGCGGACATGGGCGAGATGGTCGCGACCTTCGTGCGCCGCCTCGGGCACCAGCCGGTGTGCGTGCAGAACCCCGAGGAGGGCATCGCCCGGATGGCGGGCGAGGAGTTCGCGCTGGTGCTGACGGACGTGCAGATGGGCTCGATGGACGGCATCGCGCTCTGCGAGCACATCGCGACGATGCACCCCGACGTGCCGGTGATCGTGCTCACCGGGCACGGCAACCTGGAGACCGCCGTGCGGGCGATGCGCGCGGGGGCCTACGACTTCCTCACCAAGCCCGTCGACGCCGACATGCTCGCCATCTCCATGGAGCGGGCGATGGAGCACCGGAGCCTGCGCCAGGAGGTTCGCCGGCTGCAGAGCGAGGTGGTGCGCGCGCAGCCGTCGAGGGCGCTGGTGGGCTCGAGCCGGGCGATGCGGGAGATCCTGAGCCTCATCGAGCGGGTGGCCTCCACCGACGCCACGGTGCTGGTCACCGGAGAGAGCGGCACCGGCAAGGAGCTCGTCGCCCGCGCCATCCACGGGATGAGCGCCCGGCACAAGGGCCCCTTCGTGGCCATCAACTGCGCCGCGGTGCCGCACAACCTGCTGGAGAGCGAGCTCTTCGGGCACGTGCGCGGCGCCTTCACCGACGCGCGCACCGCACGGGCGGGCCTCTTCCTCGAGGCCAACGGGGGGACGCTCTTCCTCGACGAGATCGCCGAGATGCCCCTGGAGATGCAGGCCAAGCTGCTTCGTGCGCTGCAGGAGCGCACCGTGCGCCCGGTGGGAGGCGACCGGGAGTCGCCCTTCGACGCGAGGGTGATCACCGCCACCAACCGCGACCTCGAGGCCGAGGTGCGCGCCCGCCGCTTCCGCGAAGACCTCTTCTATCGCATCGCCGTGGTCTGCGTGGAGGTGCCCACGCTGCGAGAGCGCTCGGTGGACATCCCGGTGCTCGCGCAGCACTTCCTCGTCCGCTTCGCCGAGCGCTTCGGGAAGAAGGTCGTGGGTTTTCACCCGGCCTCGCTGGCGAGGCTGGTGAGCTACACCTGGCCGGGCAACGTGAGGGAGCTGGAGAACTGCATCGAGCGCTCGGTCGCGCTCACCCGCTACGACCACGTCACCGTCGAAGACCTGCCGGAGAAGATCCGCGCGTACGAGATCAAGCAGCGGCCGATGGCCCCGGAGACGGAGACCGAGCTGGTCACCCTCTCCGAGCTGGAGCGCCGCTACGTGCAGCGGGTGATGGTGCTGGTCGGGGGCAACAAGTCCCGCGCGGCCCGGGTGCTGGGCCTCGACCGGCGGACGCTCTACCGGATGCTGGAGCGCGAGCCCGGCGCCGAGGCCCCGACGCCTACGGGCTGAGCGGGAGGGTGAACGAGAAGACGGTGCCGCGGCCGGGCTCGCTCTCGGCCGCGATCTGTCCGCCGTGCGCCAGGACGATGCCGCGGGCGATGTAGAGCCCGAGCCCGGCGCTGTGCCGCCCCGAGCGCTCGCCCTTCCAGAACCGCTCGAAGAGCTTCGGCAGGTGCTCGGGGGATGCCCGCGCCGGTGTCGGCCACCGTGAAGCGGGCGAGCGTCGCCGACGCGCTCGACGCCGAGGGTGATGGTCCCCTCGGCGGGCGTGAACTTCAGCGCGTTGCCCACCAGGTTGGAGAACACCTGCAGCACCCGGTCGCGGTCGGCCATCACCCGCAGCGGCGCGACCTCGTGGGCGATCACCTTCACCTTGCCCGCCGCGGCCTCCAGCGTCGCCGCGTCGAGGGCGTCTTGCACCAGGTCGGCCGCGGGCATCGCGCGGGGCGCCACCATCACGGCGCCGGAGTCGAGCCGCGAGGCGTCGAGGAGGTCGTCGATGAGCCGCTCCATGCGCTTGCAGCTGCGCGTGATGCGGTTGATGACCTCGAGGTCGTCGGCGAAGCGGCCGTTGGGGGCGGTGATGCTACGGCGCAGCATCGCGG
This sequence comes from Deltaproteobacteria bacterium, assembly GCA_016704445.1. Taxonomy (GTDB): domain Bacteria; phylum Myxococcota_A; class Polyangia; order Polyangiales; genus SCUS01. The sequence continues at coordinate 9,307 of JADJAE010000015.1, read as the reverse complement.
CGCCCATGGAGACCGTCCCCAGGGGGCTGCGCAGGTCGTGCGAGACCACCGCGAGCACCTCGTCGCGCGACTGCGAGGCCGCCGTCGCCGCGCGGAGCAGCGCGCCGTTCTCCAGCGCGACCACCGCCATGCGCGCGAACTTCCCCAGCAGCGCCGAGCCCGCCAGCGCGTCGAGGAACACCCCTCCCTGCAGCACCATCCGCCCCACCCGCTGGCCCGAGGCGTCTCGCAACGCCTGCACGATGTCGTCCGGGGTCTCCGGGACGGGGTCTCCAGACTCGACGGCCGTGGCCACCCGGGTGATTGCCGGGAGGTCGCCGCGCGCCTCGACCTCCACTGTCACCGCCCTCGCCTCGAAGAGCCGCAGCGCCTCGACCGCGATGGCCGCCACCATCTGCTCCACTGCCCCCGCCGCGTGGATGCGCTCGCTGCACTCCACCATCGCGTGCAGCCGCTCGGCGTGCTTCTGCAGCAGGTCGCGGGCCTCGCGCTCGCGGCGCCGCAGCTCGTGCGCGCGCAGCACCTGCACCACGCTTCGCACCAGCTGCCCGTTGGCCACCTGGTTCTTCGGGAGGTAGTCCGCCGCGCCGCGCTTCATCAGCTCCGAGGCGAGCATCTCGTCTCCGTGACCCGTCAGCACGATGGCCGGCGCCGTGGACCCGAGCTCGCTCGCGAGCTCGATCACCTGCTGGCCGTCGCTGCCGGGGATGAGATAGTCGACGATGAGGCAGTCGAAGGAGCCCTCGGTGAGCGCGGCGCGAGCGGCCTCCAGGTCGGCGGCCTCGGTGATCTCGATGGGGAGCGCGGACTGCTGCAGCGCGCGGCGCACGGCGAGCCGGTCGACGGCGTCGTCGTCGACCAGGAGGAAGCGCAGGGCCCGGTCGCCGCGATGAGACTGAGGGTCGGACATCACCCCATTGTCCCTCGGCATTTGCAGCTGGGCTGTCAAGATGTTGGGGCTGCGTGGGCGGCACGCCGCAGGGGCGCGCACCTGGGCGAAGCGGCGTGATACCCACTGGTGTCATGTGGGCCGCGCGTGACATGTCGATCTGGTGGTGGGCCTTCGGGTACTTCGCGACCTATGTGCCCTACAGCGCGCTGACCAAGGCCCTCTCCGAGGGCGCGATGCCGGGGATGTCGGCGCGCGTCGACGGGTTCGTGCTCCTGCCCGCGACGGGCATCGCGTGCCTCGTCGGGTCGATGACCTTCCTGCTCGCGACCGGCTGGTGGCAGACGGCGAGCCGGGTGACGGTGCTCGGGCAGAGCTTCCCGAGGCCCACGCGGTGGTCGGCGCTCTCGGGGCTCTGCGCCTCCGCCATCATGGTGACGACGACCCTCGCGTACACCTTCGAGGGCACGTCCATCGTGCTGATGATGCTGCTGATGCGCGGCATCGTGCTGGGGCTCGCGCCGGTGGTCGACCTCATCTCCCGCCGCCCGGTGCGAGGCCGGGCGTGGGTGGCGCTGGGCCTCAGCTTCGCCGCGCTCGTGGTGGCGTTTCGGGCGCGCGGGTCGCTCACCCTCTCGGCCCCCGCGATCCTCTGCCTCGCGCTCTACGGGAGCGCGTACTTCGTGCGCCTCCGGGTGATGAGCCGCGCCGCGAAGACCGAGGACGGCGGCGACAACCGACGCTTCTTCGTCGAGGAGCAGCTCGTGAGCGCGCCCGCGGTGCTCACGATCTTGTGTCTGTGGGCGCTCATCGACACCGGGCCGCAGGGCGTCTCGCTGCGCCAGGGCTTCGGGGACTTCCTCCTCGGCCCGATGGGGGCGGTGGCCTTCCTCGCGGGCCTCTGCTCGCAGGGCACCGGCATCTTCGGCTCGCTGGTGCTCCTCGACAAGCGGGAGAACACCTTCTGCATCCCGGTCAACCGCGCCTCGAGCGTGCTGGCGGGCGTCGCGGCCTCCGGGCTGCTCGCGGCGCTGCTGCCGATGATGCGTCTGCCCGCGACGGGCGAGCTCCTCGGCGCCGCCCTGATGATCGGCGCGCTGGTGGTGCTCGCGCTCCCTTCGCGCTCGCGGGCGTGACGCCGCCGGAGCGATCAGAGGCAGCGCCCGCTGACGCAGCCGGTGCCATCGGCGCAGACGACTCCGCACGCTCCGCAGTTGAGGTCGTCGACGGAGACGTCGACGCAGCGGGTCGCGACGCAGCCCGCATCCACGGGCGAGACCACCGGGCACGACTCCTGGAGCGTCGGGCAGCGCGACGTGCACACGCCCGCCACGCACCGATCGCTGATGCCGCAGCAATGAGCTCCGCAGGCGCCGCAGTGAAGCGTGCTCACCCGCAGGTCGGCGCACTCGACCGGGCCCCCGACGGGGCCGCACGAAGCCAGCCCCGGAGCGCACGCGCCTGAGTCGGTCGCACCCGAGTCGGTCGCACCCGAGTCGGTCGCACCCGAGTCGGTCGCACCCGAGTCGGTCGCACCCGAGTCGGTCGCACCCGAGTCGGTCGCACCCGAGTCGGTCGCACCCGAGTCCACCGCCATGGCATCGACCACCGGGGCGTCCGCCGTGACCGCCACGTCGGTCGTGGGCGCTCCGTGGTCCGTCGGTGCTCCCGCGTCGGATCCGTTGTCCGTGGGCGTGGCGGTGTCGGTCGCCGTCCCCCGATCGGTGGCGGCGCCGCGGTCGGTGCTCGCCGGGCCGTGATCGTCCTCGCTGACGTCGAGCAGCGAGAGGGCCGCGTCGCCGATCTCGACGCCCGGACGCGCCGGGGCCTTGTCGGTGCACGAGACCGCCGCGACGACGAGCCAGATCGATCGGAGTGGGGCGCGCTTCATGGTGGGGAGTTCATCCTGTCTGGAGGGTCGAGCGCTACTGTCTTCAGCGCGCGAGCGCATACACCGGCGCCCCGCCGAGCAGCACGCCCGTGGTCCCTCGCTCGATGTCCTGGCCCATCATGTCCACGAGCTCCGTCGCCTCCGCAGGCGGCGTCCAGCGCCACGGCTCCGCGCCGTCGTTCGCTCGCCAGGCGGCCCAGGCGCGGCGTCCGCTCGCGTCGCGGAGGGCGAGCACATGCACGTCCCCGGGCGCCCCGGCGACGGGCTCGCGAGACGTCACATGGAAGGCGCCGAGGGAGGCGAAGAGGGCCCGGAGCGCGTCGGCGGAGCGCTTGGGCGCAGGGTCGACCTCGTCGGCGGTGTCGGGGTCGTAGCGGTAGATACCGAAGAGGTCCTCGGGCACCAGCTCGCCCCGGCCGTTGCCGTCGCCGAGCTCGTAGAGCCACACGCCGTCGACGCCCGCGAGCGCCGAGAGCAGCACCGCGCGAACGAGGTAGCGCGCCTGCCTCTCCTCCGGAACCTCCGCGGTGACGGGCCAGCCGGTCTCGGTGATCCAGATCGGGCGGGCGAGGTCGTAGCCGCTGGCCTCGAGCATGGCGGCCATCTCCTCGACCTTGTGGACGTGAGAGACCTCGCCGTTGCCCTCGGCCTCGGGCGAGACCCTCGGGGGGTAGAGCGTGTAGGCGTGCATCGCGAAGGCGCCGAGCGAGGGGGCGAGCGAGGGCGTCGCCTCGAAGGCGCGTCGGCTGAACTCCACGCCGCCGGTGATGAGCTGCGGGAGGAAGACGGTTCCGCCGAAGGCGACGCGGGCCATCGGGTCGGCGGCGACGGCGGACTCCCGGGCGAGCGACACCAGGCGGCCGAAGGCGGGCGGGTCGCCGCGCACCGTCGGGAGCCAGAAGCGGAAGCCGGCGTTGGGCTCGTTCCAGACCTCCCAGTCGCGGACCCGGTCGTGGTAGCGGGCCACGGTGGCGGCGGCGTAGCGAGCGAAGGTGCGAGGGTCGTCCGGGGCGTAGTAGTCGGTGGCGCCCGGAGCGGCGGAGGCCCAGCGGTTGCCGTAGGCCAGCACCGCGAGCACGTCGACGCCGGCGGCGCGGCACTCGTCGAGCAGGGCGTCGTAGGCGCCCCAGGAGAAGGCCCCGGCGGTGGGCTCGACGTCGCGCCAGAAGATCTCCCGGCGCACCCGGTGGAGCCCCAGCGAGCGGAGCGTGCGGAGGGCCCACGCGCGGCGTCCGCGGGCCGACGGAGAGGCGCCTACGGGGAGGTCGCGGCCCGGGAGGGAGAAGCCGACGAGGTCTGAGAGGGCGCGCGTCGAGGGAGGGAGCGAGCGCCGCGGAGGGAGCTCGGGAGGGATATCGGGAGTGGCGATATCGGGAGAGGGGATGTCGGGAGTGGGGATATCGGGAGTGGCGATGTCGGAAGAGGCGTCGACGAGCGGGACGTCCGAAGGGCCAGGCGAGGGCGAGCTGCACCCGAGAAGGAGGAGGAGGGCGGACGCCGTGGCGAGGGAGGGGCGGATCACGGCGGAGGGTTATACGCGACGATGGGCGGCAGGACGCGCGATGGCCGGGGCCGGAGTGTCGTCGCGGGCTGCGAGGCGACGATGCAATGGTTGCGACGGGTCGCCTGGCGTCCCTGTCAGGTGGCGCAAGCGCCACGAGGGCCTTCAGGGATCGGGGAGACGGCGCACGCGACCGTTGTGAGGGTCATCCAGACCGCCTGGGAGACCGTCGCAACGCTTGAGAGGCTCGTCGAGGGGGCTACGGAGGGCGTCGCAACGGTTGCAGCGCGCCCCGAGGCGGGGAGTCAGACCCAGCCTTTCAAGGTGCCGATGCGCCCGTCGCCGCGCCCTGAAGGACGCGGCAACGCCTGCAGCAGTGAAGCCCGCACGCGGGCTGGTCGCGGTCCATGGACATCGTACAGGCCGTTGCGGCCTTCATGGCTGCAGGCGTTGCCGCGTCCTTCAGGGCGCGGCGACGGGCGCATCGGCACCTTGAAAGGGGTGGCTCGACCGGCCTGCCCTTGATCGACTCGATGTACTTACCGAAGCGCACGACCGAATCGCGCGCCTCGGCCTGCGGGTCGCCGTCGGTCTTCGGGGCGACGGGCTGGCGGTCGAGTACGTCCTTCATGGCAGCGTCGGCCTTCGCCTGCGCGGTGGCGGTGAACTTCACGGTGCCGTCGAGCGCCGGGACCAGCCCGAGGCACACGGCCTCGAACTGCTCACGCGCGAACGCGCCGTGGACAAGGGTCTCTCTGGGATCGATGTATGAGTCGGCCATTGGGGGTGATCCTCCAGATTGGAGATTCGACCGCGGCCAAGGGGCAGAGCAAGAGTGAAGTGTCGCGCGGGCGTCCGCGTGGAGGACGCCCTCGGTGTCAGACCTTCGCTGGCTTCTTCGGCGCAACGACGGGCGTCGCGTCGAGGCCGGGTAGCAGCGCGGTCTTTCCCGTCGTGGCATCGATCGGCGCCGCGATGTCCGTCGGGCGCCTCGGGTGGCCTTCGGGCAGCTCGAACGCGTTCGCCGCCTGCAGGTCTGCCAGGGTGACGGTTGGACCTGCGCAGATGCGATCCAGCAGGTCGGCCTGCCGGGGTTCCAGCTCGACGAGACGCCCGAGCACGTTAAGCATGTCGAGGAGGTCGGTCGTGTACTCCGCGGGCCACCGCTCGGGCTGCACCTCGCCCAGCGACGAAGGCGGCCGACGGTCGCCGATGATGGGCCGCTCGCGAGTCTTTCTCCGATAGCTGAACCACTGTCGGATCACCTGCTTGCCCGAGACCTCGTAGTCCCAGACCTCGGGCGCGACGTGGTCGACGTGACCCGCGCCGACGAACAGCCGCCGGGCCTCGGGGTCATAGTCGAGATGGTCGGGCATCTCGTCGGCCGCGCCCTGAAAGGCCCCGCCGACGGGGATGGTCGGAGCTGTACCCGGAGGGAGACGCGGCGCCTTCGCGGGACGTCCCGCGGCGGGGTCGACGTAGCGCTCGCCGAAGGAGTGCAGCCAGAGCACCGTGCGCCCGAGCTCGACCGCCTCGTGGAAGAGCGCCGCGTCCGCGGTGATCGGCACCCGAAGGCCGGGCTGCGTGAGGTCTTCCAGAAAACGCGCCGTGAAGACGGGGTGTGCGGTCACCGCGGCGATGTACGCGAAGAGGTCATCGCCGCCGACGGCGTGACCGAGGCGTTGGGCGAGCGCGGTGAGCAACCCCGGCCGGACGTTGGACACGGTGCCAGCGGGGTCCAGCCAGAGGGGAAAAACTCGACCGCTGAAGGAGCCTCTGTAGTGATCGTGATCGGGTATCAGCGCACTTGACGTCAGCGCGGGCCCCGACGAGGGAGAGTGCGCCTCCAACGCCGTGAGATAGACCTGACGCGGGAGTGGGCCTGCCAGAGTTCCGGGTTCGCCTGGTTGATCAGCCGCGCGTCGGGAATGATCCACTGGCGGTCGAACGAGCGGTAGCCGTAGCGCGTGGGCGCGATGCACGCGCCCTGGTCGTCCGCGACCGCGACGGATCGAGAGGCATGCCCGCGTAGCCCCTTCGGCGCGGTCTTGTGGAGGTGACGGTCTCCCGGCTTGCCGCCACGCAGGTGGGGGTGAAACAGGTGCTCCTTCTGATCGTCTGGGGCGTTGATCAAGGACTGCCAGCGCTGCTTGAGCGAGTCGGCATCGGGAGCGATCACCCAGGTGCGTCCCGGCATCACGCCGGAGCCGTCGTAGACGAAGAGGTCCGCCAGCGCGGGGTACGTCGCCCACGCGCCCGCGGCGCCTGGAAGGAAGGGGGCGCGCCACGCGGTCGGGCAGTCCTCCCATCCAGGACCATCGAGCGTGATGGTGGTGAGGGCGGCGAACTTCTCGACACGCGAACCCTTGGGCAGTGAGCGGAAGCGCACGGTCGCGGGCGTCTTGCCGTCGCGGGAGTGGGTCGAGCGGCTCGCGAGGACGATGCACACGGGCTGCTGCACGACTTCGAAGATGCGCGTGCGCACCTCGGGCTGGTGCCCATCGGGGAGCAGTCGATCACCCAGACCTCGTCCGCGGTTTGCCGCAGGTACTCGCGCATCCGCTGGAAGCCCTGGCCGTTGAGGAAGCCGGCGACGGTGATGAAGCAGACGATGCCGGTGTTGTCCGCCGGGTCGTGGTCGAAGACCTTCCACGTCGCCCAGCGCCAAAAATAGACGTAGAGGTTGCGGAGGTGCTTGGCGTGCGCGCCGACGCCCCACTCGGGCGGTGGCATCCAGGCGTCAAGGAGCGGGGGGGCCTTGGAGTTCTCACTGCCATGCTCGACCCAGCCGCCGCGGCCGCTGGCCTTGTCCTTGTACGGAGGATTGCCGAGGACGACGGTGATGCGCTGCTCCCGCTTGACCTTGTTGGCCTCGCGGCGGGACACCGCGATGGGCTCCATGAACTGCGGGATGTATCGCTCCTCGACATAGGGGTCGCTGAGGGTGTCGGTGACGAACATCCTTGGCACGGTCGAGGGGGCACCGCCGGTGTAGTCCGCGAGCGCGGCGAGCACCCGGAGCTGCGCCACCGCGAAGGGGCCGAGTTGCAGTTCAAAGGCCACGAGGCGCTGCACCGCGGCGGTGACGGCGTCGGCGACGGCGCCCTCGCCCTGGTCCGCGGCGACGGACGTGGCGATCTGCTTCAGGACGGCGAGGAGGAAGGTGCCGGTGCCGACCGCCGGATCGACGACGGTGACGCTCGGCGCGGCGAGTCCGCCCGCCAGCGAGAATCGGTCGCTGCGAAGCGCCTCGTCGACGAGGCCCACCATGAAGCCGACTACCTCGGGCGGGGTGTAATACGAGCCGGTCTGCTTGCGCAGGTCGTTGTCGTAGACCGCGAGGAAGTCTTCGTAGAAGTACAGCCACGCGTCGGGGTTGCCCTTGCTGATGTCGGACCACTGCACGGCGTCGAGCACCCGCGCGAGCGTGCCGATGGAGGTGCTCAGCTTCGCCTGGTTCACTGCGTTGTCCGTGAGGATGCGGAGGGCGGCGCCGATGAGCGAGCTGCTCTTGCCGAGCTGCTTCGCGGCCTGATCCGGGCCCTTGTCGAGCGGGATGTTGTAGGCCCGCGCCACGAGAAGCCCGAAGGTGACCGACTGCGCGTAGCCGTCCGCGAACTGCGCGTCGGTCGCCTCCGGGAAGAGGAGCTGACGCCAGTCCTTCGCGAGGCCGAGGAGGGCGGGGTTCTTGTGGGCGATCTGCTCGGTGACCTCGTCGCGCAGCAGGCGACACAGACGCGCGCTCATCTCCGCGAGCTGCCGCACCGTGCGCGGCGCGATGGGCTGCCACTGGAAGAAGTCCTCGAAGAGCGCCTGGAGCCCAGAGGGCGCGTCGAGGCTGGCGCCTGACGTCTCGACGTCCCCGATCAGCGTCAGGATCGTCCCGTCGAGCTCACCGCTCCGCCACAGGCTGAACGCGTTGCCGTCGGTGTAGATCAGGTTCGGGAGGGCCTTGATCTTGTCCCACTGCTCCTTGTCGTGGCCCTTGAACTTCCGCGGGTCGGCGCCCTTCCCCGGCGCCTTCACCTCGATGAATCCGACGAGCGCCCCTGCACGCGTGACAGCGTAGTCCGGGCGCGTCTTCAGGTCCGAGATGGAAGTCTCCCCGATGACGGTGATGGAGGCGGCGGGGATGTTGGCCAGCGCGGCGAGGTCGGCGATCAGGCGTTCGAGCGGCGCGCGGAGCTGATCCTCCGGGGCGCCCTTCACGACGGCGCTCTTGAGCTTCGCCTTGGCGGTGCTGCCGAAGGTCGCGATGGCATCTCGGAGGGTGGGCTTCTGGCTCATCGTCGCGCACGGTACCGGAACGGGTCGGGTGAACACCACTCTCGATGGGGAGGAATCGCCCGAGTGGAGACGGGTCGAGGCGTCCTACGAGACGCGTCGACCTGCCACGTCCGAAACGGGCGCTCTCCGCGATAGACGATCCAGTTGTCGCAGTTGCGAACGAGGTTCTCGTCCGCACCTCGCGCCTGGGCGAACACGGCCCCGCAGCGGTCGCCCAGCTGTCGAATCGTCCGATGGAAGGCCCACCGCGGACGGAGCGCAGCGGCGGTGTCCTCCCGATCGTGCCTGCGATTCATGCTTGCGTGGGCCGCGTCCAGGACGACGTCGACGTCGACAAGGTCCTTGGGGATTCGAGGCTGGATCCCGTGATGGCCGAAGATGCCGCCACACACGAACCCCATCAACTTGAACGACCCAACCGCGACCACCCGGTCCGCCACCGGTGTGACGGCGCGGACATGCGCTGCTGCATACGTTCGCTCTGCCCTCCGCAGAACCACCACAACTCCTGATCTTTGTGATTTTGACCGAGCGATCGAACCCAATCGAGAGCCAGACACCGGCTGGCAGACTGGCCGAGAGATCTCCAAGACGCTTCAACAGGCGCTTCTCGGCGGGCGGTCGATTTTCTGACCACGAGATTCTTGCTGGAGTTGCCTGGCGGCGCGACGCAGCCGAAGAATCCCGCGGAGGTCAGGAAGACCGTGTTGCGCTTCGCCTCCGCCAACGCGACGGCGCG
>JADJAE010000014.1 GCA_016704445.1 Deltaproteobacteria bacterium | reverse complement strand
CGTCGAGCTTCTCGTGGGCTCGCAGTGGACGGTGTGCGTCATGGGCACTTGATGGCGCTTGAGCGAATCGACTGTTGTAGTCGGCAGTGAACCCCATGACGAACTCGTTGGCACCCTCGACCGTGGAAATCCCATGGAGACGGAGTTCCTTGACGAGCCGGTCTTGCAGCGTCTGGTGGGCGCGCTCGACGCGGCCCTTGGCCTGCGGGCTGCTGGCGCAGATCAGATCGATGTTGAGCTCCTCCAGCGCCCGGGTGAACTGCGTCATGCGATCCCCTCCGCGTGGTGCCTTCGCGTTGACTCGAAAGACACCCGCCTTGTCGCTATAGAATGCGACGGGCTTGCCGTGCTCTTCGATGTATTGCCGAGTGCTCTCGAAGTAGTCGAACGTCGACTCCGAGGGGACGAAGCGCATATGCATCAATCGGCTCGTCGCGTCGTCGACGTAGACCAGCAGCACGCAGCGCGGGGCACGCGACTCGAACCACTCGTGGTCACACCCGTCGATCTGGATGAGCTCGCCGAGGCAGGCGCGTCGTCGCCTCGGCGGGTGAACGCGCGCGGCCCGGCCAGCCCGCGGCTCCCAGAGCCCGTCGGTCGTCATCCACTGCCGGAGGGTCTCCACCGACACCTTCACCCCGTGCAGCTCGGTGAGCTTCTCCTGCGCGAGCGTGGGGCCGAAGTCCCCGTAGCGCTCACGGACCAGGGTCAGCACCTCGGCGCGTAGCGTGTCCGGGAGGCGTCGTGGGCTCGGTCGACCGCGCTTCTTGGAGATCAGCCCCGCCGCTCCGTCAGCCTTGTAGGCCCGGTAGAGCCGCTCGACCTGGCGCACGGTCAGGCCCAGCCGCTCGGCCACCTGCGCCTGCGTCGCGCGACGAGCGCGGATCTCGCGCATCCATTCGGCCCGGTCCAGCTCGCGCTTGCTCATCGTCAGGAACCCCGTCGTCATGCGCGGCCCGGTACCCCGGACCCGACATTTCAATCTGGGAGAAACCCGACATTTTCACTTGGGGCCCACAGCGCGTACTTCGTTCAATGGATGTTCTGTAAACCCGAGCGGATCTGCGGCAGCGAGGGTGCCGCGTTGGACGACTTATCCCCCCGGGTCGGCTTTCTTATCCCCCCCCAAGGGGATCGTCAGTCGCTCGCGCTGGCGTCGGCCCTGCCGTCGTAGCCCATCAATACATTGGGGTTGCGAAACGTCGCACGGTCAACCACTGCGGCGATCGACGTGCCAGCGGGGAAGCCCAGGGCGGGCTCGGCGAGGACGCCAGTGCGAGCATCGACGCGGAAGGTCGCGACGGGCATCCAGCCACCCTGGTAGAATGACGAGGGGCGAACCACGGCAAGCAGGCGGCCACCGTCCTGAAAGGCAGCGTGGTAACGAGCACCATCGAATGAGGCAGTGTGAACGTTCCCAGTGTTTGCTTCGACCGTACGACTGTGGATGGTAATCTGTACCTGATCCGGGATGGGTTCACGAATATTGCCGTTCGCCAGTCGCCCGGCGACCCGACCGACGTGCACCGTGAAATCGACAGCCGTTCCGTTGATGACGCGATGTTCGGTCCGAGCAGGTCCAACCACCTGAATATCAAGGATAGCTGCCGCACCGAGAGCGAGGGCGCTCTCTCGCGACGCCATGTACTCGTCGAAGGTGTCGAAGCCAGAGTTACCGTCCGAGCCGTCGCACGCGGTCAGCATGGCGAAAGCGAAGATGAGGAACTTGAGGGTGGTGTGCATGGTGCGACTCCCTTACGGGTTCTGGACGACCACTCCGGCCGTCCCGTACTGGAAGAAATTGAGGCTCGATGCAGCACCCGAGTAACGGAATGAGCTGCCCGGGCCGAACGTGGTGTTGATGTTGTTGAAAAAGCCGCCTCCAGAGTACATGTGCCACTGCCAGAAAGCGCACTGGGTGTTGCCCGCGATGGCTGTACCGAAGAAGAGCAGATCGGCCCCTTCGAACTGCAGAATGGGGGACGATCGGATCTGAGTCTCGGTCACGAGCGGCCATCCAACCGGCGAGTTCCGCAGCGCGTGAACGCCAGTGATCTCGTACATAGAACCGTTCCAGGCGATAGGAGCGACATGGGTCTGGAGGTCGCTGCTCTGGTCCCACGAGAGCCATCCTCCAGCCGAAGTGCTAAAGCGATCAAACGCGACATAGGGGATGCCGCTGGTGAAGGGCACCACATCAAACCCTCCACCGGACAACTGCGCCGGCGCGCTCCACTGTCCCAGCGTGCTCGAATTGGCGGGGCGATGCGTGATCCACACGCCGTCCTCACCACTCCCTGATACGCGGCGACGACCCGTCCGCCGGGTGTGGCTCCCATCGTGCTCGGGGTCCTGGGAGCTCCTGGCGGCGACGTGATGGGGCGGGGTTGAAGGCGGGGCAGAGCCATGCGACCGAGGGGTTGCTGAACACTCACCCGCAGGATGCCCCGTGGAGCCGATCGTCCTTCATCTTCCCGCCGCCCTCAAGCCCCCTCGCTGACGTCCTGAGCCACGCCGTGACGTTTCACCCTCGCGGCCGTCGAGCACGCCCGGTCGGACGAGCCCTTCGACTAACGCCGCGGTCGAGCGCGCGGTGGCGACGCTCGGCGCCGAGGTGCAACGATCGCTGCACCAGACGATCCTCGCCGCGTGTGATCGCCAGGTGCCCCGCCTGCTCATCGGCGGCCGACTCCACCGTCCCGTGCTGCGCCGCGAGGCGACCTACTACACGCTCGCCGGGCCGGTGGTCGTGACGCGCACGCGCTATCGCCCGGCGGGGATCCCTACGCTACGACGGTCGATCCGATCGGCGTACGCGTGGGCGTCGTCGGCGCTTAGCTGGCTGCCCCAGACCTGCACCGCGATGGCCTTTCTCGTGCAACTGACCCCAGTCGCGAAGCCACTCAAGCGGCCCATCAGCTCGGCGTCCTGCCCACAGCCGCGCGAGCTTCGAGCGGGTCGCTCACCGGGTCGGCGAGCTCGTCATGCAGGAGCGCGAGCGGGTCGAGTCGGCGCTCATTGCCGCCTATGCGCTGCCGGTCGAGGCCACGGGTGTTGTGGATCTCGCTCGACCGCGTGGCGGTGCCGATGGAAGAGCCCCGGCGACGACCCGTGGGCGGCCCGCCAAGGGCGCGGCGAAGCGGCCTGTCGTGCGGCTCTGGCACATGGCGTACTGCGCGACCGTGACGATCCACGCCTCCGGCAGGGCTGCACACGATCCGCTATGGGCGGATGCCGGGCGGGGATGTGGACGGCCTGGTGCTCGGCTTGGAAGGATGACGTGATGACCTTGCTGGGCATGCGCCCGACGCTTCGTTACGCTGCTGTGCGACGGCGCGGTGGAGATGTGGAACCTGCTCGGCGAGGCGTTGACCGAGGTAGCGCTCGGACGGGCGATCGCCCGGCTGGTGGACCTGTGGCACTTCCTGGAGAAGATGGGCAAAGCAGCGCGGCGGCGCTTCGAGGCGCCCCAGGCCACGGCGTGGCTCACCCGCTGGAGGCTGCGGTTACTGAACAAGTCCGAGGCATGAAAAGAGTTGCAGGCGGAGGTCACCGCCTGGGCTAAGAGCCGCGCGAGCAGAAGGATCGGCCCGTGCACGACGCGCTGACCTTCCTGGCGAATCAAGGCGGCGCCGGGCGGCTGGAGTACGCGATCGCGCGGGCTGCTTACCGACCCGTGGGCAGCGGCCCCGTCGAGGCGACCTGCAAGAGTCTCTTCAATGTGCGTTTCAAGCGCTCGGGCGCACGCTGGAAGGACGCCAGTGGTGAAGAGATCGTACGGCTACGCGCACTGCATCTCAGCCATCGGTGGGTGGCTGCACTCGAACTCACGCTGGAGGCGAAGCGGCGGGATGTCCGCCGTGTCGCATGAGCACGATGGGAGCCACACCCGTCTCGAAGGTCGCTGACGGCTGGATCAGTTCGACCTCCACAACCTCCCAATGTGTCAGAAGAGCGGCGGCGGGCAGATCACTGGAGTTCCTCACCATCCGGGGTGATGTTGCACTCAATGGCGCCGTTGGGGAGGCCTAGCCTCGCGTCGCGCGGGATCAGTGCCTGTCCGCTACCATTACCGCCTCCACGACCTGCGTAGCTCCGACAGGCTCTGGCGCCGCACCGTTACACGCACCCAGCAGCCCCAGCGCTGCGATCCCGAACCCAGTCGCCCTCCGGCAGCTTGCCGCCCGCGAGCGCTCAGAAGCATTTCTCTCTTGAAGTTTCATTCGATCTCTCGTCCGCGTGCTCCACCTCGAGCGCGCCGTCTACGTCAATACCAGAGGCTTGCGCTTCCACAATGCCAGCCATCTCGTTTTCTCGCCAGGGCGGCGTCCGGGGCGCATCCGCGAGGGGCCGCGTGGCGGGCTTCTTCGGATAAGGGATGTTGAACGAAGCCGCTTCGCGGCAGGCCGGACCGCGTTACGATGTGTCCGACCTTCGCCCCATGTGCCGCCCTGAACACCCGCCGAATTCCCTCCCCGCTACTGACTGAATCGCTGGGAAACAAGGGCTTCGGCTAATTTCCCCATAGGGTTCTGGACTGACGGCCGAGCGGAGGCTCCGCGGCTTCGTTCAACCGCGCCTTGACGAAGCGCCCGATGCCTCACCGTCGGCGGTCACCTGCCCGCGGGGGGCGCTTCACCAAATCGCTATCTCTTCCGTAACCTCACGCGAAATCGTGCCCACGAGGGTGCCGGGTCGGCTTTCCTATCCCCCTATCCCCTCAGACGTTGTGGAGGATCGCGTTGAAGGGCCGCATTTGAGTATCACGCAGACCCGGCGTGTCCCTCCGGCGCACCTCGAACTCCCACGTGTACGACGCCCTCGACCCCGTCGCGCCCCCGGCCCGCCAAGGCGGCGTCCCGGGAGCTCCCGCCGACGCTCACGGGAGCGCGTTGTACTTCGTACACTGGATGTTCTGTCGCCTCGAGCGGATCCGTGCCAGGGAGGGTGCCGCGTTGGAACACCTATCCCCTGCAGTTCGTCAACCTCGGGCTCGACCCTGGGGCGCATCCCCGCTCCGAGGCGCGGGCGCGGCGTTGGCTGGCCGCGGGCGGAGCGGTCTACGTCATCCAAGACGTGCACGGCGGGCCCTGGTCGCTCTCGTGGGCGGGGCTGCGCACGGAACTGTTGCCGGGGACGCGCCGCGTGTTGCGGGTGCTGCCGGCGCCCGCGGGCGCCCCATAGCGTCGCGCGCGCAGTTGACGCGTGCGGAGACCTCGATCGCTGCGACGCCCACGCCGAGCATTACACTCGATGCTCCGACGGCGGATGGACCCTGCGCCAGTACCGCGGCGGTGGTGTCAGATCCCGCTTGCCTCGCCTCCGCGCGCCCGTGGACACTTTGCGCGCCGCAGTCGGCGCGCGGTGGTCGCGCTCCGCTGCGCGTGGAGGCCCAACATGACGTCGCCCGTGGTGACCCGCCTGCTCAGGAGCAACCGCTCCGTGGTCCAGCACATCGAGACCAACGCCGAGCGCCTCGACGAGAGGCTCAAAGCCCTGCTGAAGCCTCACCTGCGCGCTGGCGAGAAGATGCCCGACTTCGCCCTCGCGCTCACCCTCATGGGGCGTCTGCTGGCCGCCCAGGCGAGCGAGCTCGCCGCCGCCGATGACGCCAACGAGGCCGAGAAGCTCGACGACCCCGCGCTGCTCCGCGCGCTGGAAGAGGCCAACGACTCGCTCTACAAGGCGACCGTCCGCGCGAGGGAGATGCTCGCGGGGGCGTTCACCGCGAAGGCACTCGGCTCCCTCGGCTTCAAGGGCGACACGCCCCGCGCGCCGGACACCCTGGTGCGCTTCGTCACCAACGTCCTCACTGCCCTCGATTCGCACACCCTCACGCCCGCCGACGACGGCGCCTCGGTCGACGTGAAGAAGCTCGTCAAGCGGCTCCAGCCCGCCCGCGACAAGGTGCACGCCCTCGCCGGAGACGCGCTCCGAGAGGCGCGCGAACTCCAGCAGACCCAGGCCGCCCGCAACGCCGCCATCGAGCGCGCCGTCGAGACCTTCGACGGCGTCGCCGGGACGGCCTCGGCGCTCCTCGACCTCGTGGGCGAGAGCGCCCTCGCCGAACGCACCCGCCCCTCGACGCGCCACTCTGGAGTCGTCCAGACCGACGAGGACACCCCGCCGGCCGACCCGACGCCCACCGCCTGACGCCCGAACGACCCCCGCTCGCTCCCCGCAACAGCCCGACAAGACCCGAACGACCCCTGATCGGGTGAATTTTTTCCAGGGTATGACCTCAACAGCACCCGTTCTTTCGTTTTTTCGAGAGCGGAGCGCGTTCGCGTGCGGGACGTGACCTCACCCCCAACCGGCAACGGACGGCCCCGTCGAAGCGCTCACCGATCGCCTGCTCCGAACTCCAGGGCGCCCTCCCTCAGCGCCCCACGATGGCCGCGAACGAGCGCGTCCGCAGCGATCCCACCGCCACCCCGACGGCCTCCGCGGCCTCCGCCTCCGAGACCGCCCCGGAGTCCACCGCGCGCAGCACGTCGCCCAGCATCCCCTGCCCCGTCGCCGCGTCGTCGAAGACCGCCCCCGCCCGCACCGCCTGCGCCGCCTGCCCGATGAAGGCCCCGAGCCTCCGCGCCGTCGCCGGGAAGGCCGCTCGCGCGTGGGCGATCACCAGCGCGTGCCGCCACATCACCTGCCCCGGGTGAAGGTCCCACCCCTGGTGCACGCCCATCCTCGTCGAGTGCAGCCAGTGGCGCGTCATCACCGAGAGCGCGCCCACCACCGCGGTACGGTTCTCCGCCCGCTGCTCCGCCGTGAGCTCTGAGCCCCGGTGCGGCTCCACGGGCATCACGTTGGTCGCGCCGTCCACCACGCGCACCCCGGTGCCCGAGAGCGAGAGAACCATCAGCGCCCTCGCCGCGTCGCAGTAGGGGTGCAGCAGCGTCTGGTGCGCGGCGCCGACGCCCATCGCGGCGGTGAGGTCCCACGCGCCAAGGTGCACGGCCCGGCAGCGACCGCCCGCGGCGCTTACCAGCCCCGGTAAGGCCACGGTGCCGTCGGCGGCGAGCAGCGAGCGCGGCGTCTCCACCATCAGCTCCACGCCCACGGAGCCTTCGGCCCAGCCCAGCGCCCGCTCGATGCGACCGAGCAGCTCGGTCAGCGCGGCCACCTCGGCGCGCGCCGTCACCTTCGGCAGCGTCACCACCATGCCCTCGATGGGGGCTCCACCGTTGGCCTTTGCCAGCGTCGTCAGGAAGCCGTCGAGGGTGCGCGCCGAGCGCCCCGCGGTCTCGCCAGAGAGGGCCTTCACCCTCAGCCCGATGCCCTTCGGGAGCGTCGCCTCCCGGCGGGCGCGGGCCATCGCCGTCGCGGCCTCGACCACGGCGCGGTCCTCGTCGGCGTCGGAGCGTGGGCCGAAGCCGTCCTCGAAGTCGACGCGGTAGTCCTCCACGGGCTCGCGGGTGAGCTTGTCCCGAAGCCCCCGGTGGATGCGGTCGAGCGCGGCGTCGTCGAGGGGCTCGTCGAGGCCGAAGGGCAGCGAGCGCAGCTCGGCGAGCGATCCCGCGAGGGTGTCGAGGAGCGCGAGGGCGTTGCGTCCGACGCGGGCCACCACGTCGTGGCTGAAGCGCTGGGCGCCGCCGTAGACGGTGTGCACCGGCGACCAGGGGGACGCCTCCTCGGGAGAGGCGGGGCGAGCGACGAGCGGGGCCAGGGAGGTCGGGTCGAGGGAGGTCTCCACGGCGCGCGATGGTACGGGAACCTTCGACGGAGGGGCTTCCCACGGGGGCCCCAGGGGACGATCCTCCGGCGCGAGAGGGACACAGACAGACCAATGAGCGAGACGACGCTTCCACCGGGCGATCGGGGCCTTCCCCTGCTGGGCGAGACCCTGGACTTCCTCAAGGACCAGTTTCATTTCGTCGACGCGCACCAGGCGCGCTTCGGCAAGGTGTTTCGCAGCAACATCCTCTTCAAGGACACGGCGCTGCTGGTCGGCGCGGAGGGGGCGCGGATCTTCAACGACGAGTCCAAGGTGCAGCGCAGCGGAGGGATGGCGCCGCACATCGCCGACCTCTTCGGCGGAACCAGCCTGCCGCTGCTCGACGGGGAGCCGCACCGGCAGCGCAAGCAGCAGGTGATGGGGGCCTTCACCCGAGAGGCGCTCACGCAGTACCTGCCGGTGATGGACTCCGTGGTGGCGCGCTACCTCGGGCGCTGGTCCGCCGCTGGAGAGAGCGCCCTCACCGAGGATCTGAAGAAGCTCGCGCTGGAGGTCATCGCCCGCACCATGGTGGGCTCCGAGGGGGGTCGGGAGTTCGAGGAGAACGTCGCGGACTTCAAGGTGATGGTGAAGGCCTTCACGGCGATCCCGGTGCCGATCCCCGGGACGGCCTTCGCGAAGGCCAAGGCGGCGCAGGGGCGCATCTTCGAGCGCTACCGCAAGGTGCTGGCCGAGCGCGCGGCGAAGCCCACGGACGACGGGCTCTCCCGGATGCTGGCGACGCCCGCGGAGGACGGCACCCGCATCGCCGGCGAGAACGCCATCAAGGAGCTGCACCACTTCAACCTCGCGGGCTACATCACCTTCGCGCACATGGCCCACGGGCTGGTCGCCCTCGCCCAGGACGACAAGCTCCGGGAGCGGCTGCGGGCGGAGATCGCGGAGCACGTCGGCGCGGGCCCGATCACCGTCGAGGCGCTGCACCGGATGCCCCTGCTGGAGAACATCACCCGGGAGATGAAGCGCCGCGCGCCCTTCGTGGCGGTGAGCTTCGGCAAGGCGAAGAGCGAGTTCACCCTGGAGGGGAAGACCGTCCCCGCGGGGTGGATGGTGATGCTCTGCAACTTCGCGAGCGGCAACGACCCGGAGATCTTCGCCGACCCCGAGCGCTTCGACCCCGACCGCTTCGCCGAAGGGCGCGCGGAGGACCAGAAGCACCCGACGGGCTTCTTCCCGCAGGGCGTCGGCGAGCCGTTGAAGGGCCACAAGTGCGCGGGCGTGGACTTCTCCACGCTGCTGATGAAGGCCTTCATGGTGCGCCTCGTGCGCGACTACGACACGAAGCTCCCGAAGCAGGACCTGTCGTACCAGTGGGAGAAGATCCCGCCGGAGTACACCAGCGGGCTGCGCGCGGTGCTCAGCCCCGTCCGATCCGCTCCTTGATCACCCGCCGGTCCTCGGCATTGAAGGTGATCCACCAGGCGAAGAACAGGTAGGTGACCAGCACCGCGAGGCAGGTCGCGCCCATGGTAAGCACGCGGAGGTGGAAGCCGTAGTGCTCGGCCGCCAGCAGCAGCCCGGCGCAGGGCGCGAGCGGCGGCAGCGTCCTCAGGAACGTGTTGGCGAAGTGCTTCAGGTACGAGGTCTTGAGCCGCCGGCAGACGAACCACGGCATCACCACGAGGCCCGTCACCGCGGCGGGCACGAAGGTCGCGAAGGCCACGCCCTCGACGCCCCAGAGGCGCACCAGCACCACGGACATCATCAGGTTGACGACGCCCTCGGCGACGGTGATGCGGGCCGGGGTGGAGAGCTCGCCGAGGCCCTCGAAGATGGGGCGGGCGATGCCGCGCCCTGCCACCTGCGCGATGAACGCGAGCGCGAGCCAGAAGAGCACGGGCATCCCCCGGTGGCCGCGCACGGGGTCGAGCCAGAGCGTCAGCACGTGCTCGCCCCACATCAGGAAGACCAGCGCCACCGGGGCGACGAGGCACATGATGGCCTTGTTGCCGAAGCGCCAGAGGGACTGCAGCGCCTCGAGGTCGCCGCGCGCCGCGGTGGCCGACACGCCGGGCATCAGCACCAGCGTGGCCTTGTCGAGCGCGTCGCGGGCGTAGTCGACGAGGCGCAGGGGGATCACGTAGAGGGTCACCGCGTCGGGGCCGCGCGCCTGCGCGATGACGAACTCGTCGGTGTAGTTGATCAGCTTCTCGGAGAGCGTGAACAGGAACGACTGCCCCGAGAAGGTGAAGAGCACCTTGAGCCGGGCGCGCTCGTAGCGCGCGAGGGAGAGCTGCAGCCGCGGGAGCGTGCGGCGGGCGTAGACGTACGCGAAGAGCTGCTCGGCGATGAGCGAGGCCATGGTGACGGCCCCCACGAGCACCACCGTCGGGCGCACGAGCAGCACCGTGAAGACCGCGGCGCTGCGGAGGATGAGCAGTACGAAGTTGTACTTGTTCATCACGTCGAAGCGCTCGAGGCCCATCAGGATGCCGCCGTAGACGCTGCCCGGAAACTGCACGAGCAGCCCGACGCCCATCATCAGCATCATGATCCTCGCGTCGTTGGCGTGATGCGCAGGGATCTTGAAGATCCAGGGCAGCGGGCCGAGGAGCGCGAGCGCGAGCACGAAGCAGAGCGCTCCGAAGGCCAGGTAGACCCCGAAGATGGTCGAGCAGGTGGCGTTGAGCTCGTCGTAGTTCTCCTTCGCGTGGTGCTCCGCGACGAACTTCACCACCGCCGCGCCGAGGCCGAAGTAGAGGATGCCGGAGTAGCCGACGAGGCCGGAGATCAGCGCGATGATGCCGTAGCCGTCGTCGCCGAGCCGCTTCACCATGAAGGGCGTCATCAGCACGCTGATGAGCAGCTGCGCGCCGAGGCTGAGCCACTGGGACGAGATGTTTCGGATGAGGCGGCGGAGGTCCATGGAGGGTGTCGGGGCCCAACCTTAGGGGCGGGGCACCCTACACCAGACGGCGCGCAGCGGGAGGGATGGCGAGGGGGGAGACAGGGGGCGGCGATCAGGCGGCCGCGGAGTCGGTGGCGCGGGCGCCCTCTTCGAAGCCGGGCATGGTGCCGAGCGAGGGCTCGGAGATGCGCTCGGGCTGCGCGAGGGGAGCGGCGGCCGGGACGTTGAGCCCGAGGCGCTCGCGGGTGACGGTGAGCGACACGTAGCCGAAGCCCATGAGGAAGAGCATCGCGAAGGGGGCCGCGATGTAGTGGTGCGTGACGATGGCGGCCACGACCGCGGCGGCGCTCTCGGCGCCGATGAGCATCTCGACCCACGGGAGGCTGGTGCGCGCGCGGTAGCGGCCCTGCTTCGCCTTGTCGCCCTTCTTGGGGGTGCGCACGAACTCGCCGGTCTCGGCGGTGAGGCCCTGCCAGACGGCCTTGGTGAGCCACGGGCTCATGCCCGACCCGATGGCGAGGAGCCAGGGGAGGCGGCGGAGGGCGCCCCAGGCGGAGCGGCCCTGCGAGCGCTCGGCGACGACGTAGAAGGTGAGCAGCGAGCCCGTCGAGGCGAACATCAGCGAGAGGTCGAGGGCCAGGCCGACGGTGGAGCTCGCGGGCATCACCAGGAGCATCGGGAGCAGGAGCACCGCGAGCATCACCATCAGGGGGTAGGCGAAGTGCGGGGTCATGTGGAAGATGGCTTCGAGGCGCACGCTGAAGGGCAGGTCGGTGCGCGCCCAGACGCGGCCGAGGAGCTTGCGCGCGGTCTGCACGGTGCCCTTGGCCCAGCGGAACTGCTGCGCCCGGAAGGCCTCCATCTCCTCGGGGAGCTCGGCCGGGGTGACGTGGTCTTCGCGGTAGACGAACTTCCAGCCCGCGAGCTGGGCGCGGTAGGAGAGGTCGAGGTCTTCGGTGAGGGTGTCGTGCTGCCAGCCGCCGGCGTCGCCGATGGCCTCGCGGCGCCAGATGCCGCCGGTGCCCGAGAAGTTGAAGAAGTGCCCCGCGGCGAAGCGCGCGCGGTTCTCCACCATGTGGTGGCCGTCGAGCATGAGGGCCTGGACGCGGGTGAGGATGGACACCTCGCGGTTGAGGTGGCCCCAGCGGGCCTGCACGCAGCCGACCTTCGGGTCGGCGAAGTGGTGCACCACCGTGCGGAGGAAGCCGGGCTGCGGGAGGAAGTCGGCGTCGAAGATGGCGACCAGCTCGCCCTTGGCGAGGGTGAGCCCGTGGTCGAGGGCGCCGGCCTTGAAGCCCACCCGGTCGTGGCGGTGGATGTACACCGCGTCGACGCCGCGGTTGCGCAGCTCGATGACCTTGGCGCGGGCGAGCTCGCGGCTGTCGTCGGTGCTGTCGTCGAGCACCTGGATCTCGAAGCGATCGGCGGGGTAGTCGATCTTCGCGACGGTCTCGAGCAGGCGCTCGAGCACGTCGGGCTCGTTGAAGAGCGGGAGCTGGACGGTGACGTACGGGAGCTCGGCGTCGGGGATGTTGCGCGGCGCCGCGGGGGGGAGGGACTCCCGGTGCTTCCACAGCAGCCACACGAGGTGACTGCGATGCAGCCCGTAGAAGACCAGCGCCAGCAAGACCGAGAGATACGGGACCGCGATGAGATAGGTGGCCATGAACGCTCCGTGCTTCGACGAGGTCGTGAGTAGCGCCTCATGCGGCGTTGCCTCACGTTTTCGGCACCGCGTAGAAACCGCTGTGGTGATAGCGTTTTGAGCCCCGTGAAGTTGTCGCCGACTTGTATTTTCTTGTCCCGGAGTGTCGACCATTGAGCGGCCGAGGCGTGCGCCTGGGTCTCCTGCTGGTGGCGCTGACGGCCTGCGCGTCGGGCCGCCCGCAGCGCGCCACGAGGGTCGACCGGGAGCAGCGCGTGGTGGCCGACAGCGAGGCGCGCACCCGATGGTTCGCCACGCTGTACTCGCTCCAGCAGGAGCTGGCGACGGCGGACCTGCGGCGCATCGAGGTGCTCCGGCCGCTGCAGATGATGCTCTGCATCCCGGCGGAGGGCTCACTGTCGCGCGTCGGGGAGGTGGCCCAGGCGAGGATGAGCCACACCGGTATCGAGCGGGCCCCCACCCGGCTGCGGCGCACGCTGGAGTCCGAGGCGGCCCTCGCCCGATGGATCGAGACCTCCGCGAGCGCGGCCGGCGACGCCTCGCAGAACGATGTGCTGGTCGCGCTGGAGGAGACGCTGAGGGTGGTGCGGACGACGCCGTCCGGGACGGCCCCCACCCCGCTGACGGCCACCTCCGCCGCGCCGCCCCCGGAGCCGCGCTGCGAGCCCGGCGCCATCGAGGGCACCCAGGGGGCCGACGGTCCTGCGGTGCTCGCGCAGCTCGTGAGGGTGCTGCGGCGCTCGGCGGCGCAGGCGATGATCTTCGAGCGGGCGGTGGCGCTCGCCAACGAGCTGCGCTCGCTCTACCCGGGCGTCTCCGCGGGAGCTCCCCCGGCGGTGGCGGCGGAGCTACGCGCGGCCGACCGCGCCCTCGACGGCATCCGGGCGAGGGCGACGATGTTCCTCCACGAGAGCTCGCGCACCGAGCGGTGGGCGCTCGCCCTGCTCTCGCCGGAGGGGGAGGCGGCCCAGGAGGAGGCTCCGCGCGCCGCGCCCGAGACGATCGACGACCACTGAGCCGCCACAGCGGGATCCATCGGGTTTCTGGACGGGTCGAACCCGTCGGGCGTACGGCTGCGAGTCGCAGGAGGCCGACGATGTCGTACGAAGGTTCAGAGCGGCGGGTGCACCGGGTGTTCGTGACGCGCAACACCGAGTATCACGTCCGCGCCGAGGTCTGCGTGGCCGTGAGAGACCGCGGCGTCGACCGCTGGCGCGACGACCACCCCGCCGTGGGGCGCCGCCTCGCCGGCGCGCTCAAGCACGTCGAGGGCGGGATCATCCCCACCCTGGAGCACCCGCAGATTGGCCACTCGGTGTACTTCCGCCGAGGCGAGCGCGACCTGGTCACCTCCGTGGTCGAGCGCATCGAGCGCCCGGCCCGCGACGTGGTGGCGGCCTACCCCCACCGCATCCACTGAGCGGGGCGCCTCTCCGCCCTCGTCAGTTCTTGCGCGCCGTGAGCAGCACCGGCGGCATCGAGCGCCGCACCTCGTCGAGCGAGCTGCGCAGCTCCTCGATCTGCAGCGCGAGGTCGGCGTACTCCTCGGGCTTCATGCCGAGCGCCCTGGCCAGCGCGGTCATGTAGTCGTCCTCGTCGGTGTCGAAGACGTCGTCGGCGTCGCGCACCGCGACCACCAGCTCGAGGAGCTTGCGCTTGCGCTCGGGGCTGTCGTCGCGGAAGTGCGCGGCGGTCTCCTCCAGGTCGAAGCCCTCCGTGGAGAACGCCGCGATGCGCGCGTCGGTCGCCGCCGGCAGCGCCGCACCGTCGAGCAGCTCACCCAGGAGTCGGCGCACGGTGGCCTCCTCGCGGCCTTCGAGCGACCCGTCGGAGTACGCGGCCCCCATCAGGAGGTCGGTGATCACATCGATGCGGTCGGCCATCTCGCTCTCGCTCATGGGAAACTCCTCTGCGCCCCGCGCGGTGCGAATCTGGCACCGGTGGGGGACGCCCACAAGGCCCGCGCGACCCGTCAGCCGCCGCAGGCCGCGACGCACTCCTCGCGGTCCCGGTAGGCCCGAGCGCAGTCCGCTCCGACGCAGCGGCAGCCGGTGATGGAGACGCAGGCGGAGCCGTTCCACGCGACGCCGAAGTACCCGTCGCAGAGGCCCTCGCCGACGGCGTCCATCGGGGCGCAGGAGGTCCCTCCGTCCGCCGCGGGGCAGCGACCGGAGGCGCGGTAGGGCCGACCCGGGCAGGTGGAGCTGCCCTCGAAGGTGACCCCGTCGCAGCCGCAGAAGCGAGCGATGTCCGGCGTGCAGGCCGTGGCCGGGACGCAGCGCCACGGGACGTTGCAGCCCTGCGCTCCCTGGCACATCATCGACGGGGGGCAGTCGCCGGTGCTGCGGCACGTCCCTCCCCCGTCCGTCGGCGAGCCCGCGTCGACCGCACCGCACGGGCCGCGGCGCTCATAGGTCCGCGTGGGGCAGGTCGAGCTCGCGAAGAAGGTTCGCCCGTCGCAGCCGCAGTAGGGCGTCACGTCGCCGGTGCACGCCCGGCCGAGCATCGGGCCGCAGTAGCTCGGCGTCGCGCAGCCCTCGACGATGTGGCACTCCTCGCCGAGCGCGCACTCCGCGCTCGACACGCACGCCCTCCTCGCAGGGACGTCCGCCGGACCGCCGTCGACGCACGCCCTCGCCGTGCAGGCGAGCACGCCATCGCCCGAGCACGCGCAGGTGTTGCACCCGTCGGGAGAGGGGCAGCTCTGCCCCTGGCGGCACTCGGTGCCGTCGGGGAAGCGACACGCCACGCCGCCGTCGACCGGGGGCGGAGCGACCACCACCGTGCTGCCGCAGCCGCCCGCGGCGAAGAGCGCCGCAACGAAGGTCACCCTGGAAAAGTATCGAGTCATGGCGTCGGCGCTCCTGTGCGTGGCGATCACGCGGTTGGCGCACGGTGGCCCATTACTGCCGCAGCCGCGCGCCGCGAGAGAGCGCTCTACAAGGCCCGTGCCCACTCCCCGGGCGAACCGTGATAAGCCGCCCGCTCGGTCGCACCGATGACCCTCCGCGAGCTCACCCACCACCAGACCGCGCGCATCGTCGCGCTGCGCGTAGACCCGGTCGAGGCCCGCTGGCTGCGGGCGCTCGGGGTCGCCGAGGGCGTCGCGGTGACGGTGCTGCGCGCGGGTCCGTTTCGCGGCCCGCTGCAGGTGCGCGTCGGCGAGCGTACCGCCTTCGCCATCGACCGCGCGCTGGCCGGGAGCATCGACGTCGACCCCGCCGGAGCGGCCGAGTGAGCCACCACCATCACGGCGACGAGCACCTGCTGGGCGACGACGCCCCCGCGGTGCTGCTGCTCGGCCGCCCCAACGCGGGCAAGTCGTCGGTCTACAACCGCCTCACCGGCGCCCACGCCAAGGTCGGGAACTTCCCCGGCGTCACCGTCGACATCCTCTCCGCCGACCTCCCGCTGCCCGGCTCCCAGAAGCCCGCGCGGGTGCTCGACCTGCCCGGGGTGTACAGCCTCGACGTCACCCTCGACCCTGGCACCGACGAGGGCGTCGCCCGCTCCTTCCTCGACCGGGTGATCGCCGAGAAGACCCGCGCGGTGCTGGTGCAGGTGCTCGACGCCTCGCAGCTCGCCGCGGGCCTCGCGCTCACCCGAGAGCTGCTCGCCCGGCCGCTGCCGCTGCTGGTGGTGCTCACCCAGCGCGACGTGGTCCTCGACGAGGGGCGCCTGCTCTCCGTCGAGCCGCTGCTGAAGGCGCTGGGCGTGCCGGTGGTGGCCATCAACGCGCACGATCCCTCGTCGCGCGCCACGCTGCTCGCGGCCATCGCGGCGCTGGTCGCCGAGGTTCTCCCCGGAGAGCGCCCGACGCCCTCCTGGAGCGCCGACGAGCTCGCCCACAAGGCGATCACCGACGCCGCGGTGGTCACCGAGGAGGCCCTGGAGCGCCGCGACCGCACCGCCCAGCTCGACCGCGTGCTGCTGCACCCGGTGGCCGGTCCGGTGCTCTTCCTCGGGCTGATGATCGGGCTCTTCGCCGCGGTCTACGCCGTAGCCGACCCGGTATCCTCCGTGCTCGACGTCGGGGTGCAGCGCCTCGGGGCCCTCGCGGGGCGCCTTCTCGGCGACGGGCTCCTCGGGTCCTTCGTGGCCGACGGCCTGCTCGGCGGCGCGGGGACGGTGCTCGCCTTCCTCCCGCAGATCGTGATCCTCACCGCCGCGATGGAGCTCCTCGACGCGAGCGGCTACCTCGCCCGCGGGGCCTTCCTCATCGACGGCGCGCTGCGCCCCTTCGGCCTCGGCGGCCGGGCCTTCGTCCCGATGCTCACCGCCCACGCGTGCGCCGTCCCGGCCATCGCCGCGACGCGCATCGTCCGCGACCCCCTGGAGCGCCTCACGGTCATCCTGGCGCTGCCGCTGCTGGCCTGCTCGGCGCGCATCCCCACCTACGGCCTGGTGCTCGCGGCCTTCTTCGGCGGCCGCCCGGTGCTCCAGGCCACGCTCTTCGTCGCGCTCTACCTCTCCGGCATCGTCGCCTCGGTGGTGGTCTCCATGGTGCTCCGACGCTCCGCCACCAAGGGACGCCGGCTCCCGCTGGTGCTGGAGATGCCCGCGTACCGATCGCCCGACCCTCGCGCCATCGCCCGCGCCTGCTGGGTCGCCGGCAAGCGCTTCGTGCGCGACGTCGGAACCGTCATCCTGGCCTGCGGCGCCGTCCTCTGGGTGCTGCTCCACGTCCCCGCCCCCGGCGCACCGGCCGACCCTCACCCCACCGCCGCGTCGGCGATGGAGCGCAGCGTCGGGGCCTCCGTCGGCCGGGCGCTGGAGCCCGTCACCCGCCCGCTGGGCTTCGACTGGCGCATCAACGTCGGGCTCCTCGGCTCCTTCGGGGCGCGCGAGCTCATGGTCGGCACCCTCGGCGTCATCTCCGGCATCGAGAACGCCGACGAGAACCCCGAGTCGCTCGCCACGCGCCTTCGCACCGCGCGCGACAGCGAGGGCCGCCCCCGCTACACCACGCGCACGGGCGTCTCGCTGCTGGTGTTCTTCGTCTTCGCCTGCCAGTGCATGAGCACCCTCGCGGCCATCCGGAGGGAGACCCGCTCGTGGCGCTGGGTGGGCTTCGTCGTGGTCTACACCTACGCGCTCGCCTGGGTGGCGGCCTTCGTGGCCTCGCGCGTCGCGGGGCTGCTGGGCCTCGGCTGAAGCTGTACCGTCGGGCGTCGTGAGCACCCAGCCGCCCACGGAGAGCGAGCTCGCCCGCGCCCGGAGGGAGGGCCGGGCGCCGCTCTCGGAGCTCGCGGTGCTGGCCGCGGTATGGGCCGCGGTGGTGGCGACCGTTCCGGCGGTGGGGGCGGCGCTCCAGGGGGCCGTGAGGGAGGCGCTCTCGCAGGCGGCGCGAGAGGAGGTCGACCCGTGGCGCGCGGCGTCGGCCATCGCCGGGCCGGTGGTGGCGCCGCTGGGCCTGGCGCTCGGCGCGGCGGTGGTGGCGGCGGCCGCGGCGACGCTGGCGCAGACGCGGGGTGCGAGGCGATCGGCGGAGGAGAGCGGGCGCACCGGCGAGCCTGGGGCGTGGAGCGTGGCGCTCGCGACGACGGCCTACGGCGCGGTGGTGCTGGCGGTGGGCGCGGCGGCGTGGGCGAGCGCGGGCTCGATGACGGGCCTCGCGACGAGGCTGGGCGCGGCGCTGGCAGGGGTGGCGGCGGTGGATGTGGGGTGGCGATCGTGGCGCTGGCGGAGGGCGCTGGCGACGACGGCGGCGGAGCGCAAGCAGGCGCAGCGCGAGGACGAGGGCGACCCGGCGGTGAAGCGGGAGCGCTCGCGGCGGATGCGGTAGGCGCGGCTTGCTCAGGGCGGGACGCGCGTCTACGTTTTTGTAGAAGCGAGGTGACTCCCCGATGGCCGACAACGTCAAGAAGGGGCACCTGGTCGAGACGGCGCTGCGAGAGTTGCCTGCCAACATCGCCATTCCTCCGAGCGTCACGGTCACCGCGAGGTCCTTCGATGCGGTGGAGGCGGTAGTGAAGAAGCCGCGCAGTCCGACGAAGGCGCTGCGCGATCTGATGGCAGGCAAGCCCCTCGAAGTCTGAGCGGCGGGCGGAGCTGCGATGACGGCGGTTGACGCCTCTGATGCAGACGGCTCGTGCTGCTGCGCGCGGTGTTGGTCCTCGCACAACAGATGTCAGAAGACCTCGGCTGCGTCGGTCTAGTCGTGGATGCGAAACCCGGAGCGATCGCCTTCTACGAAAAGCTGGGATTCATGCGGCTCGAGCTCGTCGCGGGTGAGCTCGGCGACCGGCCCGTGGCGCTGCCGATGTTCATCGAGCTCGGACAGCTGCCCGACGCGAAGCCTTGACGGCGGCATCGTCCCTGACTACAGACAGCCTCGCGTCGAATCTCACCTGCCCTGGATCGTCGTCGCCTGCGATCACAGCAAGAGATTCCCTGAAGTCGGAGTTGGACCTGTAGTTCCAGGTTTCATCAACCCTTCTTTGTGTGTCTTCCCAAGGGCGACCATCCACGGATGGGGATCGAGCAGCACCGCTGCTCGAAGTGACACACGGAGGTCGTCGATGATCCCTCGTGTCCAGAAGTCCAAGCACACCGTTCTTCAATTCCTGCCGCTCCGCGAGGAGCACGTCGTCCCGCTCGACGACCTCGCCCCGGAGGCCATCCGCGTCGCTGTTCGAGACGAGCTCATCCGCAATCCCGATAGCCCTGAGGGCATTCGCCACGCCGCGGCGTTGAGTGCGGTCTCGAAGCGCCTCGGCTTCCGCGGCGGCTTCGACGGCTACCAGAAGCAGTGGCCCTCGCTCCGCGACTTCATGCGAGAGCACGGGCTCCTCCACCGGAAGAACCTGCTCGCCCCTCCGCCCGAGGCCTGGTCGGTCCTCACCCTTCGGCGGCAGTCGCTCGCCGAGCGGATCTTCAGTTCCGGACGCCCTCTCCCGAAGCGCATCTTCACCGGCCACGACTTCGACTGGGCGCCCTTCGACGTGCAGTCCCACCCGTTCATGTCCGGGCCTTTCCAGGCGAGATACGCCCTCCCGGTCGTCGACCCCGCGGAGGTCGCCCCCTTCCTCGCGCGCCATCTCCACACCCACGTCACTGCGGGGTTCAACCTTCTCCATGATGGGTTCGTCGATCCGCGAGCCGATGATCGTCTCGTGTTGACGACGTGGTTCGACCCGACCACGCCGCCCGACGAAGTGAAGGAGATCCAGCGCGAGGATACCGAGTCCTTCCGTCTCTTCCAGCAATGGATCGATCGTGACCGCCGCGGGTGGGTCGAGCTCATTCGCTACAACCGCTCGCTGGTCTTCCTGCGAGCCCCCGACGGTGCGTACGACTTCGTCTTCTGGGGTCTCCGCGACCGTCCCCCGCCCGCCGCTCCCTTCGATGGCAACCTGTCCCCACTGGACATCCCCGATGTGCTGATGATCCACGCTCGCTTCGAGCGCTGGCGCTACTTCCAGGTCGAGCGCTGGAGCGACCGCGATGAGTGGGAGTCCGAGACGGCTTACTACGATGGGGGTGGTCGCATCGCCCAGCACCCAGGCAGCGTGGAAGTGGCCCGCCGGTGCGCTGTCGCGCGGGGGATCTACCAGGCTCCGACCCTGCCTGCAGATCGCACCGCGCTCGACGGCTTCGTGCCCGTCGCCGTCGACGGTGGAGGCACGCTCTTCGTGTCGCCCCTGGTGACCATCGCAGAGTTGCGTCGGTTTCTCTTGGAGACCGGCTACGACGTGAGGCGCGCGGAGAAGATCGACGACCTCTCGGCTCCCAACCACGACCCGGACGAGCTGCCGGCCTGCGTGAACTGGTACGACGCGCAAGCCTACGCGCGCTGGTTCGAGCAGAAGCACCACCGTCCGGTGCGCCTGCTTCGCTGCGCGGAGTACCTGCAGCTGCACCCGGGCGCGCTGCCGGCCGGAGCGCTCCCGCGGCGGGCGCCGGGCACCGACCCGATGCAGGCGCGGCTGACCAACGGCTGCGTGGACTTCATCAAGCCCGATGGCACCCCGAGAACGGAGTGGGGCTTCGTCGGGCGCAACGAGCAGGCCCGCTTCCGGCCGGGCCTCGCCTGGCGCGAAGGCGCGGGAGGGCTGCGATTCATCGCCGCCATCGGCTTCGGCGAGTGGCTGTTCGAGCACAACGAGACCAGCGCGGCAGCGGTCAGCACCGCCAGCCTCCAGGGCATCCACGACGGGCTCCCCGTGGCGCGGGACTTCTTCCCCTCGTCGAGCTGGGGGAAGTACCGCGCCTGCAAGATCGGCTTCCGGCTCTGCTACGAGGCCGACGACACCACCACGCAGGAGGTCGCGCGGTGAAGGTCCGATTCCTGAACCCCATCGAGCAGGTCACCGGCTCCTGCTACTGGCTCCAGCACGAGGCGCAGGACATCGAGTTCCTCGTCGACTGCGGGATGATGCAGGGCGAGCACGGCGAGCGCGACTGGAACCACCGTCCGCTGGAGTTCGTCCCCTCCCGGCTGAAGTGCGTCTTCCTCACGCACGCGCACCTCGACCACTGCGGGCTGCTGCCGCGCCTCGTGAAGGAGGGCTTCCGCGGCAAGGTCTACTGCACCCGCGAGACCGCCGCGCTCGCGAAGCTCATCCTGGCCGACGCCGCGCGACAGCCCGGAGCCCCCTTCTCCAGCGCCGACGTCGAGGCCCTCGCCCCCCTCTTCCACGAACCGTCGGGACGCCTCTTCGGCGAACTCCACCCCTTCGGCACCGACCTGTTCTTCACGTTCTGCCGCACCGGTCACATCCTCGGCGCGGTATCCGTGCAGATCGTCTGGGGTCCGAAGCCCACCGTTCGTGGGCAGCGAACCCAGCGCTCCATCACCTTCTCAGGTGACCTCGGAACCAACGCCGAAGGGGACGAGCACCTCGGGCTGTTGCGACATCGGATGAAGCCCGCGTTCGCGGACTACGCCGTGGTCGAATCCACCTACGGGGCCACCAGCCGCCCTCCGGAGCAGCGCAGCCGCGCCGCCCGCGTCGAGCGCCTTCGTGAGATCGTCGACCGCA
The DNA here is from genome assembly GCA_016704445.1 of Deltaproteobacteria bacterium. GTDB lineage: Bacteria > Myxococcota_A > Polyangia > Polyangiales > SCUS01. The sequence goes on along the minus strand of JADJAE010000014.1, from coordinate 18,607 downwards.
CGCTCTTCGAGCAGCGAGGCATCCTGCTGATCCCCTGCCTCGCGGTCGATCGCACGCAGTCGGTGCTGCTCGACCTCCACGAGGTCTTCCGCTCCGACCCCGCGCGGTATCGGGGCATCCCGATGTACCTGAACGCTCCGATGGCCGCGAAGGCCAATGGCATCTACGCCGAGGGTATGTGCCGGAAGGAGCTCAGCCTGAAGAACAGCCTCAAGCCCGTCTGGCGCGCGAAGCAGCTCGCTTCCGTGCTCGGGCTCCCCGACACCGCCGAAGGGGAAAGGGAGCTGGAAGCACGGCTCACCAGCCTGCTGCGTGGGAAGCTCGGCGCGGCGGGCTTCAGCGTCCACGACAAGCCCATCGCTCAAGTGATCGAGGGCGGCGCTCCCGCCGTCGTCATCACCGGGAGCGGGATGTGCGAAGGCGGGATGGTGATGGCCTACCTCGACGCCCTGCTCCGCCGGGAGAGCACCACATTGCTGTTCACCAGCTTCGTCGCCCCGGCGACGAACGGCGGCAGGCTCCTGCAGCACGTGCAGATTCCCACCGAGGATCGTTGCCGCGTGAGCGATCAGCTCACCTGGGCCGACGCCGATCCGAAGCGCCCCGTGCACCGCCTCCCTCTCTCGGAGATGGTCGCCCGCATCGAGAAGATCGACGGCTACTCGGCGCACGCGGATCAGCACGACCTGCTCGACTGGCTCATCTGGGAGCACAACGGACGCCACTGCCTCGCCGGAAAGACGGTGTTCATCACGCACGGCACGGACAACGCCCGCCGCGAGCTCGCTCAGGCGGTGCAGACCCGTGGAGCGACCGTCGGCGTCTCGGTGGAGGTCCCCACGAAGAAGCACGGCTGGTACGACCTCGATAAGGGATGCTGGCTGGAGGGCCATCGCTCTCGCGAAGCCGAGCTCGAAGCGCGGGTCGCAGAGCTGGAGAGGCTCCTCGCAGAGCGCGCCGCCACCGCATAGCTTCTGCTGGGTATCAGCCGCGCTGCGCTCGGGTCCCCTGGCACTCCGTGCAGTCGATGTCCATGCGCCAGCCGTCCGCCTCGCGCACGACCCGCCAGTCCTCGACCCGGCGCTCTCCCTGCGGCCCGGCTGCGCTCACGGTCAGCACGACGTGCCCGCCCTCCACGCGGCTGCCGAGCGGCGTGCTCGACCAGCCCGTGGCGTGCAGGTCGTCGGCCATCTGCGCGAGTAGCCCCACGAGCACGTCGTCGACGGTCGCGCCGACCAGCGGGTCGAGCATGCGCAGCGCGGCGTCGAAGATCTCCGCCATGTCGCGGTCGGCCTCGACCATCGACCTCACCACGCCCTGCACCGTCACCTCCTGCTCGGTGACGGCCACCTCGTCGTCCGTGGCGCGCGCCGGGTCGAGCGCCGCCGGGAGAAACCTCCGGAACAACCGCTCCGCCGTCGGGCTCTTCGCGAAGGTCGCCACGATCGGCCGCATCCCCTCGTGGAACTCCCTCGCGTGCTCGACGCAGTGGGCCCGCGCTCCCGACGAGAGCAGCGCCGCGATGGCCCTCCCGTCGCGCGCTCCCATCGCAGCGTCGCTGAGGGCGCAGATCGCCGCGGCCTCGTCGGCGCCTAGCTCGGGCGCGAAGGAGAGCGGTCGGGACTTCGGGGGAGAGGGGCGCTTATGGGGCTTGTGCTTCATCGCGCGGGCGATGCTACCGCACGCCTTCCCTCTCTCCACCCGGCGCTTCGGCTACTGTCCGGCGCGTGGCGCGACTCAACAAGCTGGCCTTCAAGCACTACGTCGAGACCGAGTGCGATCGACGCCTCCTCTGGGACCTCGCGGAGGCCGACCCCGCCCTGCTCTCGCCCTACCGCGAGCTGGTCGAGCCCGACTTCGAGCGCCACGAGGCCGCCCGCCTCGGCCACGTCTGGGAGCAGCACGTCTACCGCGCCCTTCGCCAGCTCCCCGGCGCCCGTGCCGAGCTCGATCAGGCCGGCGAGGTGCTGCCCCGCAAGCTCGACGGCCGCTCCCTCGGAGCCCTCCACGCCGACGCCTCCGCCGGGCCGCTGATCCTGCTGGAGCACGAGGCCACCCTCCCGGAGAGCTTCTATCGCTTCCTCGTGGACGCCCCCTCCGACGGCCCGATGCCCGTCACCCTCCCCGACCAGAACTTCCGCCCCGACGTGCTCCTGGTCTCCTCCACGGCCGACGACGCCACCGTCGCCCGCGAGGTGCTCCCCGACGGGCGCCTCCGGGTGCTCTCCCCCGACGAGCGCCGCGCCCGGCTCTCGCTCCGAGTGCTCGACGTGAAGCACACCAGCGAGCACGGCGTCGGCCGCTCGCACTTCGTCGAGCTCCTCTTCTACGCCCACGGCCTCTCCCACTGGCTCCGCGCGCAGGGGCTCGCCGACCGCTTCTTCGTCTCCGCCGACGGCCACGGGATCCTCCCCTTCATCGACGATCCCTTCGCGGGGTTGACCCTGGAGAAGCTCACCGCGGAGTTCATGGTCCCGCTGGTGTGGGACGACGCCCGGGTGCTCTTCGAGAGAGCGACGGCGAGGGTGCGGGCGCTGGTCTCCAAGCGACCCCACGACCCCGACGCGGTGGACGTCCGGGTGCAGCCCGCGTGCGGCGCGTGCCGCTACCTCAACGACTGCAAGATCTCCCTGGAGCGCGGCTCCACCGACCCCGGCGACTGGGACCTCCGGCTCATCCCCTACACCTCCCCGACCACCGCCGAGCTCCTCCGCACGCTCGAACACCTCGACACCGTGCGCGACGTCGCCACCTCGCTCGCGGTCGTGCCTCCCTCGTCGGGCTACGACCCCATCTACGCCGAGCGCCCGATGCTCCGCCTCCGCGCCCGCGCCCTCATGGAGCAGCAGCGCGTCCCCGCCCACGCCCTCGACCTCGGCGGTCAGCGCCACCTCTCCATGGCGCTCCCTCGCTACAGCGACCTGACCCTGCTGGTCGACCTGGAGTCCGACCCCACCCACGACGTGGTCTTCGGCGCGGCCCTGCGGCTGGAGATCACCTGCGCTCCCAACGCGGCGCACCGCGGCCTCTACGACGCCTGGTGGGATCACTTCCGGCTGCTGCTGGAGTCCAACGCCAGCGCGGCGGTGATGATCAAGGCCGCCAACGGGCTGCGTCCCTCCCTCGACGAGGCCTTCCTCCGAGACGCGGGCGTCACCTCCGGCGCGGCCGACGAGCTCATCGCCGAGGCGAGCCACGCGCTCTCGGCCCTCCACGACTCCGGCAAGCTGGAGCTGCTCTCCCGCGACGACGACCCGGGCGCTCCCCTCAAGGCGCGCTGGACCTGGCGCTACGTGGCCGGTGACGTCACCCCGCTGCAGGAGTTCGAGCTCGCCCAGGACCTGCTCAACCAGCTCTCCGCGTGCGTGACCCTCTGCAACGCGATGGAGTCGCTGGTGGGCGTGATCCACCCGGTGCTCCTCTCCGACGGCCGCACCTGGAACGCCCCGTCCGCCCCCTCGCTCGCGATCTTCTACTGGTCCGAGGACCAGGTGCAGCACGCGCAGGACATGCTCGAGCGCCAGGTCGACCGCATCAACGCCGACCCCACGCTGCGCCGCCGCTTCGAGGAGCTGCTGCAATGGCTCGCCCCCACGGAGTCGGGCGTGGTGCACGCCACGCGGCACCAGAAGCTCTTCAACCTCCGCTCCTTCGTGGAGACCACGCAGGGACTGCCTCACGTCATCAACTGCACCTGGCACGGGATGCTGAAGAGCGACTTCCGCTGGAGCGTCTCCAACCGCTACTGGGCGCCGCACTTCAACTACATGGACTACGCCGTCTGGCACTCCGCCATCGAGGAGGGCAACCAGAACAAGCGCAACCAGAAGCTCACCCAGATCGGCGACCAGCTCGAGGTGAAGCTCCACGGGCTCGAGCGCATCCTTCAGACGGTGCGCTCGGAGATGCGCGAGTCGCTGATGCTGCGCGAGGCCATCCAGGTGCGCCGGATGCGCCAGACCCTCCCCCTCGGCGGGCTGCACGCCATCGCCCGCACCTGGTACATGTTCGCGCGGCTCAACGCGACGGCGGCGCAGCTCGCGGTCGACGACGTGCGCTACAGCTACCCCTCCAAAGGGATCGGGAGGCTCTACGCCGCGGAGGTCACCGCCCTCCAGCCGCTCCCCCCAGACGAGGACATGCCCCACGGAGGAGCGCGCTTCGAGCTCCATGGAATGTCCGCGGAGGTGCGCTTCAAGGAGGGCGACCGGGCGCTGCTGGTCCCTGAGTCGAAGCGCTCGAAGAGCCAGCTCAAGGAGTGGGGCGTCGAGCTGGTGGAGATGCGCTACGACGCCGCGCGCCGCTGCTACGAGTGCGTCGTCGCGGCCAACGAGAAGGACTTCGGCGCCGCGCTCTCGGCCCTCGGAGACGCGCTCACCGAAGAGCCGATCTACCTCTACCCCACGGCCATGGACATCTGGTCGGGGCGGCTGCTCGACAACAAGAACGGCCTGCTACGCCGCTGGTCGTGGCGCACCGGGCACTCGTGGCTTGGCTTCCGCGCCTCGTACCTGATGGGCCTGCACCCGGAGCCCGTGCTGCCGCCGCCCCCCTCGCTCACCTTCAGCATGGCGGAGATGATGCGTCGCAGCAGGAGGCCATCCGACTCGCGCTGGGAAGCACCATCACCTGCCTCCAGGGCCCTCCGGGGACGGGCAAGTCGCAGACCCTCGCGGCCCTCGTCGACGAGTTCGCGCTCCGCGCCGACGAACCGGTGCGGGTGCTCGTCACGGCCTTCTCCTACGACGCGATGGTGGTGCTGGCCCGCAAGCTCTCCGAGCACCGCGACGCGCAGCAGCAGCCCACCGCGGCGGCGAAGCTACCGCTGGTGTTCATGCTCTCCGGCGACCGCGAGGTGCCCGTCCCGGGGGCCCACGGACTCACCATCAACGGCGTCACGATGACGCTCGACGGGGTGAAGGTCGAGCGCACCGGGGGGAGGCGCATGGAGGACGCGCTGCCGCCGTCCTTCGTGATGTTCGCCAACGCGCACTCGCTCTTCAAGCTGACGGGGCCGAGCGCGGCGGCGAAGTTCACCTACGACTTCCTGAAGAACGACACGGGCTTCGACCTGATCATCGTCGACGAGGCCTCGCAGCTCCCGACGGACCACTTCCTCGCGGCGGCCGAGGTGCTCTGGCCCGGCGAGGTGACGCTTCGGTACACCGACGCGACGCCCGACTACGAGCGGCCGGTGCCTCGGCTGCTGGAGTCCATGGCGATCGCGTCGATGCCCGCGAGGCGCACCCGGGTGGTGGTGGTGGGCGACCAGCACCAGCTCCCGCCGGTGCAGCAGGTGAAGCCGCCGCGCAAGCTGCGCAAGGTGCTGGGGAGCCTCTTCCACTACTTCCTGGAGGGCCACCGGATGCCCGCGCACCAGCTCCAGGTGAACTACCGCTCCACGGACATGATCGTGGACTACACCCGCACGCTGGGGATCTACGCCGACCTGCGCGCCTTCCGGAAGGAGCGGCCGTATGCGCTGCTGCCGGAGGTTCCGTTGGAGGTGACGAGCCCGTGGGTGCGGGCGGTGCTCGACCCGTCGCGCGAGGTGCACACGCTGGTGCATCGGCGAGAGGGGGAGCGGGCGACGAGCCCGCTGGAGGCGACGCTGGCGGCGGAGGTGGTGGCGGGCTTCTTCGCGCAGATGGGGGTGAAGAGCGCGGCGGAGGAGCGGGCGTTCTGGGCGGAGCACGTCGGGGTGGTGGCGCCGCACAACGCCCAGGGGAGGCAGATCATCCGGGAGATCAAGGCGAGGCTGGGGGGCGGAGAGGGAGCGGCGAGGAGGAGCTCGCTGGACGACGCCGAGCTGGACCGCTGCCTGCGCCAGACGGTGTACTCGGTGGAGAAGTTCCAGGGCTCGGACCGGACCTTCATCGTGGCCTCGATGGGCATCTCCGCGCGCGACCAGCTCATGGCCGAGGAGGAGTTCATCTACGGGCTCAGCCGCTTCAACGTGCTCACCTCGCGGGCGAAGCAGAAGATGCTGCTGCTGTGCAGCCGTACCTTCCTCGACTACATCCCGGGCGACCGGGACATCATGGCCTGCGCGTCGCGCATCCGCTCGTACGCGATGGACTTCTGCGACCGCGAGTCGGCCGTGGAGGTGCTCGCGGAGACGGGCGCGGCGGAGACCCTGAACTGGCGCTATCGGGAGGGGTGAGGGGGGCCGCCCGAGCGAGCGACCACGCCAACCCGATGCGGCCTCGCCCGGAGGGGGCGACGGGCGACCGCCCACGTCGACGGTCGACGCCTCACCGGAGCGGAGCGACGGGGCGACCGCGACGCGTTCCCAACGCCCCTCACCGGAGCGGAGCGACGGGGCGACCGCGACGCTTCCCAACGCCCCTCACCGGAGCGGAGCGACGGGGCGACCGCGACGCTTCCCAACGCCCCTCACCGGAGCGGAGCGACGGGGCGACCGCGACGTTTCACAACGCCCCTCACCGGAGCGGAGCGACGGGGCGACCGGCCACGTCCACGGTCAACGCCTCCGTCCGATGGAGAGCTACGTAGCGACAAGCGCGCTCGAGACCCCGGACGGTGTGAACCATTGAAAAGTAGCCGCCCGCCGACCAGAAGGGACGCGATGGCTCGATCAGGCCGTTCTCCACGAGACGACGCTGGCTCTCGTCTCGGATGAGCCGAAGGATGTCGATGCCCTTCAGGGGAGCCGAGACCACCGCGTGAAGGTGAGTGGGGGTCGTCGCCACGGCGTAGACGCGCCATTCGTGTTCGAGCGCGATCGAAGAGAGCGTTTGAAGGATCGTCGCGCCCGCCGGTTCAGTGATCGTTGCGGACGGGTAGCGTTGGAGTTCGCGTGAGAGCCCGTAGATGATCGGGTCGTCGGAGCGCGGAGGGGCTGCTGTGCCGTCCCCACGTCGATGCCACCCACGGGGATCGCCAGGAAGCCAGCGGCCATAAGCCTGAAGGCTGAAGTGGTACGCGAGAGGGAAGAGACGGAAGGTTCGCGATGACATGAACCGTCATCGAGTCCAATCATCGAGAAGATGCGGGCTCCGCGATGAGGCGCGTTGGGGTGACGTGGCCGGTCGCCCCGTCGCTCCGCTCCGGTGAGGGGCGTTGGGAAACGTCGCGGTCGCCCCGTCGCTCCGCTCCGGTGAGGGGCGTTGGGAAACGTCGCGGTCGCCCCGTCGCTCCGCTCCGGTGAGGCGTCGACCGTGGACGTGGCGGTCGCTCCGGCGCGTCGGGTCAGGCGGCGGGTCGCTCTCCCCGCTCCGCCCCGATCAGAGGCAGGTGCCCATGCTGCACGAGCGGCTGCAGCAGTCCGCCGAGGCCGAGCAGGCCGAGCCCGCGGCCACGCAGGCGCAGCGGCCGCTGGTGCAGAGCATCCGGCCGCAGCACTCGTTGCTGTCGGTGCAGGACACGCTGGCCTCCTTGCAGCAGAGCGAGGTGGTCGGCGACGGGCGGTAGGAGAGCCCCGAGCAGCACGTTCCGCCGGTCTCTCGGGGGTTGCCCGCGACGTCGCAGGAGGACGCGACGCACACGCGGCCCTGGCAGGTGAGGCCCGCGCAGCAGCGGCCTGGGAGGGCGCACGACTGCCCCGCCGTCGGGCAGACGTTGGAGACGCAGGTGCCGACGAGGCCGTCCGAGCAGGTGTAGCCCGCGCAGCAGCCCATGAAGAACCCGCACGCCTCGCCCGCGCAGCCGCCCGTCACGCAGGCGCCGCCCGAGCAGGTCTGACCGGAGGCGCAGCGCACCCCGCAGCCGCCGCAGTTGGTGGTCGTCCCGGTGGGAGTCTCGCAGCCGTCGGAGGTGCTGCCGTTGCAGTCGGCGAAGCCGGTGTTGCAGGCGATGCCGCAGCCCGATCCGGTGCAGCGCCCGGTGGCGTTGGGGGCGTTGAGGCAGGTCGTGGTGGTGCTGCTGGTGCCGTCGGCGCTGCACACGTTGAGCATCGTCGCCGAGGCGCACGAGGCCATCCCCGGCGTGCAGACCGTCGCGACGCGACACGTCCCCGAGGCGCAGGTCTGCCCCGCGGGGCAGGCCGTGGCGGTGTACCCGAGGCCGTCGGCGTTGCACGCCTGGCGGGCGCTCGCCGAGGCGCAGGAGAGCTCACCCGGGGAACAGATCCACGGGGTGCAGGCGCCCGCGCGGCAGGTCGTGCGCGCGCCGCAGGCCGCAGCGGTGTAGCCGGTTCCCTCGGCGTTGCAGATGCGCAGCGCGGTGACGCCGGAGCAGTCGGTCGCTCCGGGGGTGCACACACGCGTGGTGCAGACGCCGCCGGAGCAGGTGGTGCCGGCGGGGCAGGTCATCGGGGTGTAGGCCAAGCCGTCGGCGTTGCAGACCTGGCGGGTGCTGGGGTTGGCGCAGCTCGCCTCCGTGGGGGTGCACACCCGGGCGCGGCAGATGCCGCCGGAGCAGGTGGTTCCGGAGGCGCAGGGGAGCTCGGTCCACGCGAGGCCGCGGGCGTCGCAGGTGCGGGCGCGGGTGGCGCCGACGCACTCGGCGGCGCCGGGGGTGCAGAGCCGGGCCTGGCAGGTGGCGTCGGGGGCGCAGGTCTGGCCGGGGGCGCAGTCGGTGGCGGTGAGGCAGTCGACGCAGTAGCCGCGGGCGGGGTCGCACACCTGGCCGCTGCACATCCGCGACGACACGCAGGGGATGCGGGTGACGCAGCGGGAGCTCACGCACATGCGCCCGGCGTCGCCGCAGTCGACCGCGGAGAGGCACTCCACGCAGAGGCTGCGGCTGCGGTCGCAGACGAGGCCGAGGGCGCAGTCGCGGTCGGTGCGGCACGAGGGGCCCGCGTCGACGCCGAGGTCCGGGGTCGAGGGGACATCGACGCCGAGGTCCGGGGTCGAGGGGACATCGACCTGGGGCGCGTCGATCTCGGAGGGCACGTCGGTCGCGGAGGGCGTGTCGATCGAGGGCGCGTCGGTCGGGGTGACCACGTCGGTCGGGGTGCCCACGTCGGTGGCGTCGTCGAGGACCGCGGCTTCGCCGAGGGGGCCGCCGCCGAGCGACCTGGGGGCGCAGGCCACGGGGAGCGCGCCGAGGGCGAGCAGGGTCGCGAGGGTTCGCAGGGGGTGGGTCGGTCTCACGCGCGGGATGGTAAGGCCGAACGCGCGGAGCCCGATAAGACCGGCAACGATCGGGGGTGCGCGCGGACAGGGTACGACCGTCGCCGGGGGCCAGACGTCGAGCCCCCGGGGGCTCAGCGTATGGCCCTGCATGGCCTCCAGCGGCTAAGTCCATCTGCGAGCGCGCATCACCGCCCCCTCACAGGAACAGCTCGTACCTTGGCCACCATCCTGACACGCATCCATCCGGACGGGTTGGGGGCGAAGTCGTCCTTCCGTACACGAAGCACAGGCTATTGCCGACCTGATCCATCATGACCATGTCATCCACACCGTCTCCGTTCACGTCTCCAGGACACATCGGATTGTTTCCAAATAATCCCACGCGAACCCCTCCATCTTCGGCGTGGGGTGGTGCGACGACGATGAACGGGGCGCTGGATATCCCACCGATTCTCCCCGCGTATACATTGACTCGACCCCGATCGACAGGGTGACCATCAAGCTCGTCATCATAGGCAAACGGCGCTGTCAAAATAGCGTCTGACAGGCCGTCCCCATTCATGTCACCACAGTCATTGTCGACGCCCAATAGGCCCCCCGGGTGGGGTGAGACGGTATCAAAGAGGATGTCGCTGGGTGCCCCTCGACCTGCCGCATAGCGGTACACAGCCAGGCCGACCCGAAAGTCAAGATACAGTGACCAGTCCACATGTCCATCACCATCCAGGTCCCCCAAAGGTTTCACCCAGCCGACCTGTGAAGGCCCCACGACCCGCTCGTACCGTGGCGTGCCATCGGGTGAACCGTACGCGATGAAATGCTCGGCGACGACATCGGTCGAACCGCTCCCGGTAAACCTGCTGATGAGGTAGGCGTCACCATAGCCGTCGAGATCGATATCTCCGAGGGTGTTCTCTACATAGGATTCTGGGTGGAGAAATAGATGGTCGGTTCTCACCACAGCCTGGGGGACCGTAGCGAGCCCTCGGCCCGATCCACGGTAGATGAACAGGAACGCTGCGGATGGTGGCAGAAAGTGGTCGCACCTCATGTCAACCGACACGATGATGTCCGAGTAACCGTCGCCATCCCAATCGGTCGCACGTGGCAGCCCGGGCGAAGCGCAGCCGCCGATGCCGTTGTTGTCGAGGCGAGCGACCTGCCGCAACCCTTCGCGGGTACCGGCGATCACGTCGATCCAACCCGGTTCGGACGTCGAATCGGAGAGGAGATTGCCCCACACGGCATCTGCGATGCCGTCACCGTTGAAGTCCCCGGTAGAGCCAAAGCGGGGCAACGGTCTGACGACAATCCCGCTCCTCAGGGGCGGTTGCAAGCCATGGCTTGAGCCGGGCACCAGCAGCACATCCGAGGCATTTCCGCTGGTGGTCTGCCAGGCCAGCACCACCAGATCGTCATACCCGTCGCCATTGAAGTCCCGAATCGTCCCCCACGTGGTGTCATTGGGCGCATCGCGCCGACGCACCTCGAATTCCCACGTATACGACGGCCGCGATCCCACCACGCTCCCGCGCCGGCCGAACATCCGCCAGAACACCACCCCGGGCGGCAGCGTCGCCATCGGCCGGGTCGTCCCCTCCGCATCGAAGGTCCGGATCACCCGGGTGCAGCAGCGGTCGGCGCAGACCTCCACCCGCGCGCCTGTCGTCCCCGCAGGCAACACCCATTGGAAGGTCGGCCGCTGCGAGGTCACCCGGGACACGGACAGCGGGCGAATCGGCCGCGGCGGCGCAATCGTCGGATCACCCTCCCGCACACCGCCATCGCCCACGCACTCGCTCCCTGGTGGAGGCACGGCGTTGGGGTCCACCGGGATGAAGTAGCCCGCCATCATCACGCCTGGGACGTCCGACCGCGCATCGGGGCCTCGGTCCGGGCCCACGTCGAGCGCCCGATCCGTCGCGACGTCCGCGGCATCGAGGTCTCCCACGCGCACGTCGGTCAGTGATGCGTCCCTCGCAGCCTCGGGGAGGTCCTGCGCGAGGTCATTGACCACGCCGAGGTCCAGAGGCGCCGCAGCATCGGCGGCGCTCGTCCCCGCCGAGCCGGTGCACGCCACGGCGAGCCCGACGACGAGCGACAGCGCCAACTCGAGCCCGATGCGGCGTGAGGTCATCGCTTCGATCTCCGATCGTAGTCCGTGACCGAGCACCTCGGTCGAGTCCACCGGGGGCCAGACGTCGAGCCCCCGGGGGCTCAGCGTATGGCCCCGGCGCGCGGTCAGTCCTCCAGCGCCTTCTCCACCTGCTTGCGCGGAACCACCACCCGCACCTCGTCGCGCCCCACGCTCACCGCCGTCGCCTTCAGCCCGCTGGCGCGCAGCATCGCCCGCACGGTCTTCTCCACCGCCGCGTCGGCGTTCGCCTTCGCCTTCGCCGCGGCCGTCTTCGGCGCCTTCGCTCGCTCGACCTTCGCGGCCGCCTCGATCGCCCGCACCGGCGCCTTCGCCGCGGGCTGGCCGTCGACCACCCCGTGCGCGATGAGCTCCGCGGCGCTATCCGGCTCGGGCGTGGCGGCCGACAGCGCGACGAGCGCGTAGGCCCGCTCCTGCCCGACGGCGAGGGCCTGCTCGCGCGGGACGCTCTTCACGATGGCGATGAGCTTCTTCGCCTGCGAGAACGACAGCAGCCCCTCCGCCTCCAGCCACGCCTCGAGGCTCGCGTGCCCGCCCGCTGCGTAGAGCTTGGTCTTCAGCACCTCGGTGAGCGCCACGCCGATGTCGTAGAAGCTCTCCACCACCGTCGTCAGCCGTCGGCGGATGAGCGCCCCCAGCGTGCTGAGCTTCTTCTTCCTCGCGGCGAGCGCGTCCCGCTTCGTCGCCGCGATGAGCTTGTCGCTGCCACCGCTCTTCTTCACGCCCGCTGTCTTCGTCGCTGCCCTGGTCTTCGCCATCGCGGTCATCGCCTCCCGCGGGCGAGCGTACGCCCGGTACGACCGACCAGGTCCACCCCAATGCGGCCTCGCCCGGAGGGGAGCGACCGAGAGGCCATCAGCGGGGAGTCCCCGGTACGATCGCGAGGCTGTCAGCGGGGATATCCCCGGTACGACCGAAAGGCCGACGGCGGGGAGTCCCCGGTACGACCGCGAGGCGCTCAGTAACCCGAGCCAGACCGCGACCGTGAGGGAGCGGGAGCGACCTACCACGCCCTCCCAGTGCGGAATTCTGACGCAGCCTCTGCCCGGAAACCGACTACGCTTCCGGACGACGACTGGCCACGTGGTAGGTCGCACCCCCGCCCTTACGGGCTGGGGTCTGGCTCGGGTTACTGAGCGCCTCGCAGTCGTACCGGGGACTCCCCGCCGACGGCCTCGCAGTCGTACCGGGGATATCCCCGCCGACGGCCTCGCGGTCGTACCGGGGACTCCCCGCCGACGGCCTCGCGGTCGTACCGGGGACTCCCCGCCGAGGGCCTCTCGGTTGCTCCCCTCCGGGCGAGGCCGCATTGGGGTGGACGTGCTCGGTCGCTCCCCTCCGGGCGAGGCCGCAGCGGGTAGACGTGGTCGCTCGTACCGACGCCCCGTCACACCCCCAGCGCCACCATCTTCAGCGGGTGCTGCCCGTCCCGGCTGGGGAAGTCCTCCTCCGGCGTGATCCACTCCGCGTCGCGCACCACGCGCCCCGCCTTGGCGGCGCTTCGCCGCAGCCGGTCGAGCCACTCGTCGGGCCTCACCCCCGCCACGTTGTTGCAGCACACGATCGTCCCCCCCTCGGCGGTCGCCAGCAGCGCCGGCTTGAACACCGCGGCGTAGTCGTTCACCAGGTCGACCACCCCAAACGGGCTCTTCGCCAGCCTCGGCGGATCAAGGAACACCAGCCCGTAGCGCCTCTGCCCCAGCTTGGGAAAGGGCGGCATCCGTCGCCCCCTCACCACCTCGGGCTGACTCAGCCCGGCGAGCTGCCTCACCGCGGGAAACACGTCGCTCTGCAGACACCTCGGCGCTACCGCCAGCTCGTTGAGCCTCGCGTTCTCCTCGGCCACCGCGAGGCTCGACGCGGCGAAGTCCACGTTGAGCACCTCGCTCGCTCCGCCCCTCGCGGCCACAAGACCGACCCCGCCCGTGTACGCGAAGAGGTTGAGCACCGAGCGCCCCGCCGCCCGCGCCATCACCCACCGACGACCCGCGCGCAGGTCGAGGAAGAGCCACGGGTCCTGCCCCGAGTGACGCGCCTGGATGCGGTAGCGAACGCCCATCTCCCTCGCCACCCGGGGAGCCATCGCCGCCGAGAGCGCCTCGCCCTCCAGGGGGTTGCCCACGCGTGAGCCCGCTCCGCTGCGGTCGTTGTAGACCACGGCGCAGCCGGGCAGCGCGCCCCCGTAGAAGCCCTCGACGACGCTGAGCGCCCCGGCGTCGAGCGGGGCGTGGAAGGACTGCACCAGCACCAGGTCGCCGTAGCGGTCGACGGTGAGCCTGGCGCCCCCTCCACGCTGCCGTGGAAGAGCCGATAGGCGTCGGTCTGCTCGGCGTGGAGTCTTTCGAGGAGCGGGGCGCGGGAAGAGAGCGCCTGGGAGAGGAGCGGTGCGAGCGACGGGGACATCAGCGAAAGCGCGTGGCCGACGGGTCGCTCAGCGGCACTGGAAGGTCATGTCCGCGCCGAGGGTGGCGCGGTCGACGGTGAGCAGCTGGTTGTTGACCGCGGTGCAGGTCGCGAAGTTGGGCTGGGCGCTCACGTACATCTCCACGCGCTGAGCCCGGCAGCGCGCGGGCCACGGGATGGAAAGCCGGCCGTTCTCCACGCGCAGCCACTCGGCGCCGCCCTCGTTGTTGAGCATGGTGGTGCATCGTGGGGCCTGAGGCTCGATCCACACCTGGTGCCGTCCCTCCTCGGGGCAGTCGTAGGAGACCTGCACGCAGAGAGCGCCCGTGTAGCGCCGCCCCTGCGGAGGACCGTGGTTGCGCCAGAAGCGCACCTCGACGTGCGGCCACTGGCGGCACGCGTCGCCGACGCAGGGCGGCGGGATGTTGCGGGCGCAGTCCGCGGAGGAGGCCGCGAAGGCCAGCAGGAGCACCGTGGAGACCTTCATTCGCGTGGGCATCGCAGCTCCCTCTCGTAGCGCACCAGGTCGGCCTCCGACAGGCGGTTGGCCGGACGGGCGAGGGCGTTCATCGGCCGGAGCTGCATGCGCACGTGCTCGGCCATCGCAGGGTCGCGGAAGGCGCAGTCCATGCTGGCGATGGAGGGGAGGTTGCGCTGGAGGAAGCGCTCCGCCGCCGCGGGGCTGCGCGAGGTGACGATCTGGTCGACGCCGGTGACCACGTTGCGCTGGGCCACGCGGTGGATCGGGTCGCGCTCGCCGTGCTCAGCGGCGGTGGCGATGTGCCCTTCGCCCTGCTGCGCCATCGCGAGGTCCTCCGGCGGAACGACAGGGCCGGGAGCGTGGCCTGGACCATGACCTGGCGTCGTCGCGGCGACGGTGGGACAGGGAGGAGGCGGCGGAGGGCACTCGACCGCCGGCGGACAGATCGGCGCAGGTGGAGCCGGCGGAGGGATCACCGCCACCGGCGCGGGCGACGGGCGCTCGACGACGCGCGGGGGGCGGCGGTAGAGCACGACGTTGGCCACGAGAGACATCGCCAGCAGCGCCGCGAGCACGCCCTCGACGATGCGCGGTCCGCGGGTCGGACGGACGGGTTGGGTATCATCCTGGGGGTCGTAGGACATCGTTGATGTCCCGGGAGCGTAACCGAAACCCGACCCTGGTCGGGCTCCCTTCAGCGCTCGGAGGTGGCGACCGCGAGCTCGGCCACCCGGAAGCGCCCCGCCTGGGGGCAGCGCTCCAAGCGCACCCGCACCGCGAGGTGACCGTGGCAGTACCAGCGTACGTCGACGTCCGACCCCGGCGGCCCCGCCTCGGGCTCGTGCGCGCACACCGGACCGAACATCTGCACGTACTCCTCCGCCGCGAGGCACGCCCCCGCCGCGGGCGATCCTGGCACCAGCCGCATCGGCCCTCCGGCGGTCGGCCCCTCGGCCTGACCCACCGCCACGGGCGCGTTGCCCGACAGGTACACCCAGCGGCCCGAGAGCCTCGCCGTCGGCGCCTGACACGCCACGGCCCCGAAGCACAGCACACCCAGCGCGATGGTCTTGATGTTCACGACGGCTCGCACGCTATCACGTCACTCTCGCCGCTCGCCCTTCCGAGCGACGCGCTCTCTCAGCGCCGCGAGGTCCTCCTCCACGTCCTCGTCGCTCACCGGCGGCGCCACGTCGACGCGCACCCCCGACCGGGGCTCCCGTCGCGCCCTGGGCGGGGCTCTCTCCTCGGGCTCCGCCGCGCTCCGCAGCGCCCTCCCGACGTTCTCCAGCAGCCCCGCGACGCCCACCTTCACGGCGTCCTTCAGCTCCTCCGAGGCCCTCGCCACGGCCTCGTCGGCGTCGCGCTTCCTCGCCTTGCGCGCCTCCTTCTCGGCCTTGCGCTCGGCCTTCTTCGCCCGCTCGGCCTCCTGCCGCTGAAACGACGCGAGCTCCCTCGGGTCGGGGCCCTGCTGGTAGCGACGCCAGTCGGAGAAGAGCCCGAAGCCCCACCCGATGAGCGGCCACACGAACCAGAGCAGGTGCGGCGTCGCCAGGAGGTTGATGGCCACCAGCAGGGTCATCACCGACGCGAAGGTCGCCGCGTGGCCCAGCACCCCGCGGCGGCGGCGCTCCTTCCACGCCGCGGTCTCCTCGGCCACGGCGCGCTCGGCGTCCTGCTCCTCGATGGCCTCGTCCAGCACCGACTCGTCGAGGTTGAGCTGCTTCAGCACGTCGGCGAGCTCGGCCCTCGACAGCGACTGGCCGTGCTCCTGACGGGCGACCGCCCGCTTCAGGATGGCGTCCACCTCGGCCTCGCTGAATCGTCTCCCAGGGTCGCTCATTCGCCTCGAAGGATGGACTTATCACGTCCTCGCCCGCGCTCCTCCCCGGAGGTTGAAAACGCTACCCCGCGGCGGAAGGGAGGTGAGATATGGTCGCGCCGGGGAATGTGGGTCCCCCTGTCCCAGGCACTCGTCCCTTCTCATTCCTCGCGGAGAGCTCAATGACCGAAATGCGCTTCAGGAACTTCGGCGGCATCCACCAGTTCATGGTCAGCAACGAGGACGACCTCGCTCGCATCGACGACCTCGACCCCGCGCGCTGGGCGGCCACGAGCGCGCCGCTGAGCGACCTGCACTGCGACCCGGCCTTCCTCCGCTACATCGACCACGAGACCACCGGGCGGGTGCGCGTCGCGCAGATCATCGAGGCCCGCGACTGGCTGTTCTCACGGCTCGGGCAGAGGGACGTGCTTCGCAAGCGCGTCGAGGCGATCGCTGTCACGGCCATCGACGACAAGGGCGAGGCAGGGGCCGGGCTGCGCGCCGCCGCGGAGCGGGTCAACCGGGAGCAGAAGGTCGCCGACGCGAAGGTCATCACCGTAGCGGACGTGCAGGCCTTCAAGGGCGCCTACGCGAAGCTGCTCTCCAACGGCGACGGGGTGGTCCCGGCGGAGGTGGTGCCCGAAGAGGACGTGCAGGGCTTCATCAAGGACGTGATGGAGGTGGTCGGCGGCACCCCCGACCGCGGCGGCACCAACGGCGTCGACGCCGATCGGCTGAAGCTCTTCGTGACCCAGGGGAAGGTCTGGCAGGAGTGGCGCGCCAAGGGGGCCGCGGCGAAGCCCTGGGGCGACGACACCGAGGCCGCGCTGGCCCTGGTGCGGGAGATGGACCCGAAGCTGGAGGCGTACTTCATCCACTGCGAGCTGCTGCGCACCGAGGCCCCCTCGCCCGAGAGCCTGCGCCTCAAGGACGACGACCTGCGCGCGCTGCGCCTCAAGGCCATCGGGGAGATCGAGCTCTTCCTCCAGGGCGCTCCGCTCTCGGCCCCGAGGGTCGACGGCGCGCTCCCGCTCGACGCCTCGGTCAACGAGCTCTACCGCGACCGCTTCGAGGCGCTGCGCGACACGGTCATCCGCCGGGCGCTCGGCGCCGGGGCGACGGCGCTCTCCCGCGCCGACTGGCGCAAGGTGAAGGCCACCTTCGACGGGTACACCGCATGGGAGAAGGCGAAGCCCGCGGAGCCCTTCGACAAGCTCGGCGACGACAAGATGAAGGCCTACCTGGACGGCGGGCTCCCGGCGAAGGTCGAGGCGTACATCGCGCTCGACCTCGCGGCCGCCAAGGAGATCGGGCAGATCGACGACCTCGAGAAGCTGCTGCTCTACGTGCGCTGGCTCATCGAGCTGGTGAACAACTTCGTGAACTTCTCGGCCATCTACATGCCCAAGCAGACCGCGCTGGTCGAGGCCGGCTCGCTGGTCATCGACGGCCGCCGTCTGGACTTCTGCCTGAAGGTCGCCAACCGCGCGGCGCACAAGGCCGTCGCGGTGCTGAGCAACATCTACCTCGTGTACGTCGAGGTGCTGGAGAAGGAGGGCGGCGCGGTCGTCTACCAGCTCATGGCGCCGGTCACCGGCGGCGAGGCGGGCAGGCTGCGCGTGGGCAAGCGCGGGCTCTTCATCGACCTCAAGGACAAGGAGTACGACGCGATCGTGACGGAGATCGTGGACAACCCCATCTCCGTGAAGCAGGCCGCCTTCGCGCCCTTCCGACGGGCCGCGGCGGCCATCTCCAGCAAGATCGAGCGGTACGTCGCCACTGCCCGGGCCTCGCAGGGAGTCGCCATGCAGGCGCGCGCGCCGGGGCAGGGTGACGGAGGCCGAAACCCGCGTCGAAGCGGGCGCCACCCAGGTGGGAACCGGCGTCGGCGTGGCCCCCGGACGGTGACGCCGCCGCCCGCGACCCTGCGCCGTCGGGGCCCGCGCGACCGGCCTCCGGGGCTCAACCCCAACTCGCTGATCCTCGGGAGGGGCATGGCCCTCGCGGACATCGGCGCGGTGCTCACGGCATCTTCGGCGTGATCAGCAGCCTCGCGGGCTGGCTCGCCATCATCGGCGTGGTGCTCACGGTGATGGGCGTCTCGGCGCTGCTCGGTTGGCTGAAGCTGCGGCGCTGCGACTTAACCCCCTGCTGCTGAGGCCAGCGGCTGGGCGGTCAACATACACATGACCATCACCCGCCCCATCGCGCGGTGTTCGCCTTCGTGCCCGACCTCCCGAAGGACGCGGTCCTCGACCGCGGGGACATGCTCCCGGTGAACCATGGAGGACCCGAGGACGACCACGCCCGGCGCCGTGGTGCTGGTGATCCTGCTGGCGGCGGTGATCACGGGCGTATGGTTCTCCGCCTAGCAAGCTCGGCCTCGTCGCACTGACGCGCTCTCTACGCTCCCGCCAGCGTTGACAGCGCGGCGGGGCGGAGTGGTTCCACGCCACATCGACTCCGCGCCGGGACTGCCGTGCGCGTCGACCATCGACTTACCAGTCAATCTACCGGAGCATCACGATGGGCAAGGGCGATCGCCGTCATTCGCAGAAGTCGATTCAGCGCGCGGGTCAGCGCAAGAAGAAGGGCGACCGCCAAGAAGCTCGCCGAGCGCGCCGCCCGCTTCGCCAGCGTAAAGCAAGGCCATAAAGAGGGAAGACCGCACGCGCAAGCCCAGCGCCGCGACCTGATCCTCT
>JADJAE010000013.1 GCA_016704445.1 Deltaproteobacteria bacterium | reverse complement strand
TACCCGACCGGGTAACCTCGGAGCCACGGGCGCACGCTGCGGTTGAAGCAGCGTCGCGAGCGTCGCGTCCCAGTATAGAGCGCGTCGACAGACGGGAGCTGCAAGCGCGCACCAGGAGGGCGGCGACCGATCCACGCCGCGGTGCCCGTCGTCCGACGACGCACCACCTCAGGGAACACCGTCACCGCCGAGCGTCTCTGCCGCGCGCCGAGCACCACCGCCGGGCCCTCGACGAGCGAGCAGGCGATCCATGCCTCGCCCTGGTCGGCCCGTCGCAGGAGGGCGTCTCCCAGCGCCGCAGCGGCGCGCGGCGATCGGGCGGTGATGGGGGTCTGTCGGAGCGTCGGCTCCATGAGGAACAAAGCCGTGGGGCGCGCGACTAGCGCATCGCGGGCGGGCGCTCGGCGTCGGCGCCGGGCTGTACCACCACGGCGGGACCACCGAGGCGCGGACCGGGCTCGCGCGGCACCACGGCGTTGGTGGTGACGGGAGAGCCCACCTCGACCTGCTGCAAGGCGCCGCTGGGCAGGCGGAGGCGCATCGTCTCCGGGGCCTGGAAGGGGGGGAAGTCGATGTAGACGAAGTGGAGCCCCTGCGGGCCGGGCTCTTGGGACATGCGGTGGTCCACCTCGGCGCGCACCTGCACGACCAGGTCGACGCCGCCGCGGACGCTGCGGAGGAAGGCGCGGGTCACCGGGGTGTCGAAGGCCTCGGTGATGAGCGGCCGGCGGTTGTTCGACAGCCCGACCCTCCCCCCCGCGATGTGGAACACCCGCGTCAGCGGAGTGCGCGTCTCGGTGACCACCCCGGGGCGCGTCATCGCCACGAACACACGGCTCCCCCCAGGGACCATCTGGAAGCCCGGCCAGGCCACCAAGGGCGCCTGGGTCCTGCCCTGTCGCGCCAGGCGACGGAGGCCCGGCGCCAGCGAGGCCACCCCCGGCGTCACGCCTCCGTACTCCTCGGGCCGACGCGCCCTCGCGCCGTCGAGCCGCCGCGTCCCCACCTGGCGCGGGCCCGGATCCTGACCAGCCGAGGGCACCACCCCGATGGACGAGGTCCCGTTCGGGGTGCCCCCCACCACGGTGTACCCGCCCTGCTGGGCCTGCGCGGCCGTCGCCCCGAGCGCGACCACGCCCGCCATCGCGAGCCCGAAGCCCCACTGCCGCATCGAGTACCTCATCGCCCACGATTCCATCACGGCCCTACAGTCGCTGCCAACTTCGCAGCACGGCCTGCGGCACATCTCCACATCCCTCCCCACAGCATTCCTCGCCTACACTCTCCGGTCGAGCATCGTGAACCCCTTCGCGAGCGTCACCTTCGCGTGGCTGACCGTCTACGTCTTCCTGCTCGCGAACTTCGTGTTCCTCGGGCTGTTTCGTCGCCTGCTGGGCGACGCCCGCTGCTTCGGCGCGCTGCTGGTGCTCAGCGTCCTCTACGACCTCGCCTCGGTGCTCCGCTACGGCCACCAGCCCGTCGGCCCCATCCCCTGGGAGCAGGTCCGCATCGCCGCAGGCCTCGGCTCCATGCCCGTCGCCCTCGACCTCGCCATGCGCCTCGCCGACGCCCCCCCGCAGGCGCGGCGCTGGCTAAAGCCCGCCTACGCCTGGTTCGCCGTCCTCTTCGCCCTCAACCTCTTCGGCGTCGTCGTGCACGACCACGAGTACGTCCAGCGGGTCGTCCTCGGGCCCTTCACCATCATCTACCGCGAGGCGCACATCGCCCCCGCCGCGCAGGTCGCGATGTTCCCCGCCATCCTCGCGGCGCTGGTCTCCACCTCGTTCTATTTCTTCCGCGCCGCCCGCGCCCAGGGCCGCTGGATGTGGGGCGTCGCGCTCAGCTACCTCCTCGTCGCCTGCGGCGTCGTCCACGACTCGACCACCGGCGTGACGCACCTCCCGTCACCCTTCCTGCTCGAGCACTTCATGTTCATCCACATCGGGGCGCTGTCCCTGGTGTTCACCGCGCGCCTCGCCGAGGAGCTCTCCCGCCGCGACGACGAGCTCGCCCGGGTGCGCGACGCCCTCCAGCAGCGCGAGGCCCTCGCCGCCGTCGGGGAGCTCTCCGCCATCGTCGCCCACGAGGTGCGCAACCCCCTCGCGATCATCCTCAACGCCGTCGCCTCGCTGCGCCGCCCCATCGCCACGAGAGAGCGCGACCTGCTGCTGGGCATCCTCGAAGAGGAAGCCGACCGCATCAACCGCATCGTCACCGACCTGCTCACCCTCGCCCGGCCGCTCCACCCGGAGGCCCGCGAGATCCTCCCGAAGGAGCTCATCATCCGCTGCCTCGGGCCCGCCGAGCGCGCGGGCACCGAGGTCGAGCTGCGCTCCAGCCCCGAGGCGGAGACCCCCATCCAGTGCGACGCGCACCTGCTCCGGCACGCCCTCGAGAACGTCATCGAGAACGCCGTGCAGGCCATGGGAACGGGCGGCGCGCTCACCATCACCCTCACCCGCAAGACCCGGCAGGGCGTCGCCGGGCGCGAGATCGCCGTCATCGACACCGGCGAGGGGATGAATACCGAGGTCCGTAACAGCGCGCGCAAGGCCTTCTTCACGACGCGCACCACGGGCACCGGGCTCGGGCTCGCCATCGTCGACCGCATCCTCACCGCGCACCGCGGCGCCGTGGACATCGAGAGCAGCCGCGGCGAAGGGACCACCGTCCGTCTCTTCGTCCCCGAACCTCCGACCGCGGCGCCCACCCCTCAGGCCTGAGCCGAGAATGAACGCCGCGCCCGGCGGGCGCACCAGTCCCGTGGATGGACCAATGGTTCGACCGCGAGATGGAGGCCCCCGATGCGCACCGCCGCCGCCCTCACCCTGCTTGCCTCGATGGGGTGCGCGCCGGCGATCGCCCTCGCCGACCCCTTCCATTTCCAGGTCGCCGCGGGCACCGAGGTACCGCTGGCGCTCTCGCTCCGCGGTGACATCGAGCTCCCCGGCCGGCTGAGGGTGATGGCCTCGGTCGGCACGACCCCCGCGCTCTACCGCGACGCCTTCAACGGCATCATCTCCGCCGCCGGAACCAGCTCGCAGACCTCCTCGGGCCTCTACGGCATCAGCCTCGACAGCGGCTCGATGTGGCGCATCCACGGCGGCTGGCGGCCCTTCCCCAACGCCGGGCTCCTGCTGATGGGAGGCTACGCGAGGCTCGACCTCTCGGGCACCGCAAGCGCGAGCGAGCTCATCACCTCGGTCACCGGCCGCCCCCCGCCGCCGAACGTGCCCGAGGCCAACGGCGTCTACTCCATCGCCTCGACGCTACACGCCTTCAACGCCGACCTGGGGTGGGAGTTCCTGTTCTTCGGCGACCGCCTGGTGCTCCAGATGGCGGTGGGCTTCGTCGGAACCGTCGACTCTCGCACGGCGATCACCCCGCGCTTCGCCTCGACCACCCCCGGCACCGCGGAGGCCCGCCGCACCGCGCAGGAGTACGTCGACCACGTGCTGCGATCGTACGTCTTCCTGCCCACCTTCTCGCTCTCGCTGGGCTTCCGGCTCTTCTGAGCGGCGCTCAGGCCGGGCCGCACGAGACGGTCACCTCGGCCACGTTGTCGCCCTCGTCGCACTCTCGCGCCGAGGCCCCGTCGTCGACCCGCACCCAGACCCGCGTCTCCACCGACGGGGCGTCGATGGTCGCGCACACCCGCTCGGACTGACCGGGCATCAGCACCCTCGTCGTGGCGCCGGTGCCGAGGCGGCGAGCGCCCATCGCCGAGGGGTCGCGGTCCCAGACCCCGACGCTGATCGCTCCCACCGGGGCGTCTCCGCGGTTGCTCACGCTGGTGCAGACGCTCGCCATCCGACCGGAGCAGGTGGGCGCCGCGGGCACCGACGAGAGGTTGGGCGCCAGCAGCGTGCGGTCGCGCGCCCGGTTGAGCCGGAAGGTGTTGTGCGTCCTCCACGAAGGCGCCTCGCGCCGGGGGATCGTGCCGTCGTCGTTGATGTTGTCGATGTGGTAGCCGTGCTCGTTCCAGAGCGGGCGCGCGGCCACCCAGGAGCCGTCGCCGGAGGTCCAGATCTCCAGGCCCGGGATGCGCTGCGTGGCCGCCACCGCCGCGGGGATGGTGTTGCCCGCGAAGGCCGCGCACTGGTTGGCGCCGAAGATGATGTCCGCCTGACCGTCGCCGTCCGCGTCCGCCACAATGGCCTGCTCGGTGCGCGTCTGGCTCGGGTTCCAGTCCTCGAACACCACCCGCCCGGTGCGCCCGTCGAGCACCATGAAGCGCTCCTCGTCGTTGTAAACGACCTCGCTCGCCCCATCGCCGTTGAAGTCGAACACCGTGCTCGACGTGACGTTGCTCGACGTGTCCTCGGTGACCGTCGCCCAGCGCACGCCCACCGCCACGCACTCCGGCCCCACCGCGCGGCAGTCCGGATCGAAGAGCGTGTACTGGTCGCCGCCCGCCACGCCGATCTCCGCGCGGCCGTCGCCGTCGAAGTCCGCCACCGTGGGCGCGCCCCCGAGGGCCGTCGCGCCCCGCAGCCTCGCGGTCCACCGCGCCGAGCCGTTGAGCCCGTCGTAGAGCGTGAGCGTCCCGCCGGCCATCACCGCCACCTCCGGAACGCCGTCGGTCCCCGCGTTGCCGCGCCCGTCCAGCAGGTCGCCCACCGCCGCGAAGCCCTCGCCCGTCCCCATCCGGAAGCGCGCCCGCCCGGAGGCGTCGTACACCGCCGACCCGGTGATCACCTCCAGACTCCCGTCGCCGTCGAGGTCGATCACCACGCTCAGCGGACCCTGCCCGTTGCTGCCCCGCGTCGCCGCCTGCCAGCGCACCGCGCCGGTGCGGCCGTTCACCACCGCGCCGCCGGAGATCACCTCCGCCACGCCGTCGCCGTCGAGGTCCGCGATGCTGATGGAGGGGTTAGCGCCGCTCATCCCCGCGAGGGGCTCCATGGACTGCCAGTAGAGCCGGCCGTCGCTGCGAAAAGCCGCGAGCCCGAGGCGCGCCGTCACCGCCACGACCTCCAGCCCGTTGGCCGGGTTGCCGTCCAGGTCGCCCACCGCGGGGTGCCCGTCCCAGCGCAGCCCGTAGGCCGCGCGCTCGTCGTTGGGCGCGCCGACGCCGTTCTGCGACCAGAGCAGCCGATGCGGCGCCCTCCCGGAGACCACCCGCAGCACCGAGCGGGAGTAACTCGTCTCGCAGGAGAAGGTCATGAAGGCCACCTCGGGGACTGGCTCCTCCCCGGCGGCTCCTCTCACGATGTCCGCCACCACGGGCGTCGAGCACACCTGGTCGGCGCCCGCGAAGGGCGTCCCCGCGGTGGCCCTCCAGTGCAGCCTGAGCGCGGGGCTGCGGAAGGGCTCCGCCGAGGGCGTCACGGTGCACCGCTGCGGACCGGCGTCGCCCGATGGGCGATCGCCCGCCGCGTCGCGCAGCACGTCCGCGGGGGCATCGACCACCGCGTCCACGCGGACGATGTCCGTCGAGGCGTCGAGGCGCAGGACATCCGTGGGGCGGGGCGATCGCCCGCGAGGTCGCTGGAGGGCCTCGCGTCGAGGCGCGAGGCGTCGGCCTCGGTGATGGGCTCCTCGGGAGCGCAGCCCAGCGCAAGCGCGGTGAGCACGACGGCGCGAGCGGGCGCGCTCACGGCATCACCGGCGTCGGCTGCCAGCCGTTTCCGTCGACGTCGACGTACACCGGGTTGGTGTACCCGATGGCGCTGCCGCTGCCGATCGGAGCGAGCGACCCGCCCCGGGCGAGCACCACATAGAAGCTGTCCCGCGAGGGCCGCGCCCGCACCGTCGCGCGCCACCGCACCACGCCGCTGCGACCGGGCGAGGCGTCGCCGAGCTCCTGCAGGAAGGTCTCCGTCGCCGCCGTGGCCACCGCCGCGGTGAAGGCGTCCTGGCCCGACACTCGGGTGAGCGCCAGGGGTCGGCCGTTCTCGAAGACCACCAGGTCGCGCGCGGTGACCCACGGCGGCGCCTGCAGGGTGATCTCCAGCGGGACGGTGCCATCGCCGCCGGGTCGCACCACCTCGCGCCAGCCCATGCGGGCCTCGCCGTTTACCCGAACCTGTAAGACCAGCCCGGCGGCCACGACCACCCGCTGCGCGCGGATGGCGTCGGTGACCATCGCCTGGGTGACCCGCTCCGGCGCGTCCTCGTTGACGCGCAGGAGGTTGTGCGGCCAGCCCGATCCGCCGTTGCGCTCGTGCGTGTCGCTGTTGCCCAGCGCGCACGGGTGCTCGCCCCTCCTCAGGAACCCGAACCAGTCCTGCATCGTCGGCACCGCGGGGGCGTTGCGCATCGCGAGGGCGCGCAGCGCGGCGTCGTTGGAGGCGAGGTAGTCCCGCGGCTCGCCGACCTCGGTGTTGACCTCGAGCGCCTCCCAGCCCGTGGCCACGGGGATGACCGCGCCCGCGGGCGTGCTCCCGGCGCCGGTGAGCGGGTTGAGCCCGATGGTGGAGAAGTAGCCCTTGAGGTTGTTGGAGCGCGGGTGCGACAGGTGCAGCAGCGGGTTGCCGGCCTCCCCTCGGACGCGCGTGAAGATCTGCTGCGCGGTCTGGTCGGCCCAGTACTGCGCCCCGATGAGGGCCGTCGGATCGGCCGGGTTGATGGTCAGCGGGTACGCGTTGAAGTGCCCGGTGCCCACCACGGAGATCTCGTTGCCCATCATCGAGCCGAACCACCGCCCGAGGTTGAGCTCCCGGGTGCACGGCCCGAAGTCGGTGACGTTGTCGTGGTCCGTGGTGGCGGCGTACTCCAGGCCCTCGGCGGTGTTCTCCAGCACGCGGTTGCAGAGGCTGCGCCCGGAGTCGATGCTGCCCACGGTGTGCTGGTGGAAGTCGCCCGACACCTGCCCCGGGGTGTCGAGCACTCGGCGCAGCGTGGCCATGAGCGTGGCGTCCTCGCCCGCCGTGAGCGTCACCTCGCTCTCCACCGAATCGTACTCCTCGCCGCGCGAGACGATCGCCCGGTAGCGCCCGGGCTTCACCGCCACCCGCTCGGTGCCGCCGAGCGAGTAGATCGCCCGGTGCAGCCCGTGGGACTCGCGCTCGCCCTCCAGGTCGCCGAGGCCCGGGTCCGGCGCCTCGGCGGCCACGCCCCGGAGGCTCACCTTCATGGGCGCGCGCACGGTCATGCCGTCGCGCTCCACGGCGTGCAGGTCGAGCACCAGCGTCGCGGACTGCCCCACAGTCGGGGCCGCGGTGACCATTCCCCCGTCGGTGACGGTGACGCTCACCGGGGCGCCGCGGTTGCGCCCCTCGTCGACGGCCACCAGGGCGTAGCGGCCCGGCGCGAGCGCGAGGCGATAGGCCCCGTCCGCCGCCGAGCGGGCCACGGAGCGCACCGCCGCCCCGGCGACATACGGATCGCTGTAAGCGTAGACCAGCGCGCCCGGCGAGCTCACTCCGGAGACGACGCCGTGCGGGTCGCGGCGGGCGTTCATGAGGGGCTCGACGACGGAGCTCACGTCGCCGGTGCCGATGGCGATGTAGCGGGAGAACGACGCCGGCTCGCCCCGGCGCGCGGAGAGCGTGGGGTAGAGCGCGACGGTGCCCGAGGCGTCGACGACGGGGACGCTCATGGTGCCCGAGGCGGGCGAGATGCCGTAGGAGACGCGGCGGTGGTTCTCCCCCGGGTCGCTGACGCCCACGAGGTAGCGCGGCGGGGCCATGGCGCGGGTCGCGTCGCCGAAGCCCGTCGCGTCGGTGAAGAGCGTGAGCGCCGAGCCGGCGCCGTAGAACTCCCCGGTCGCGGAGGTGGGCACGGCGGCGTTGCTGTTGGACTGCACCTCCGTGCGCACCTCGAGCACGGAGCTGTCGGGGCGGAGGATGTAGTGCGTGACGATGCGCACGTCGCGGTCGCGCGCGAGGTTGTCGATGAGGCTGATGAGGCGCGTGGGGACGTCCCGGCCGACGACCCTGATCGCCGCCGGGCGGCCGTTGGAGCCGTCGCAGGCGACGCTCACCTCATCCGCGTCGCTGATGCGGTACCCGAACATCGGGAACATCTCCCGGAACAGGTCGCCGCCCGCCTCGCCGCGCGGGCGCGCCACGTCCATGTCGATGATGTTCCCGCCGTAGAGGTTGTAGCCCGCGGCCCGAGGCGCGACGCCGGGCCGCACCCTCCCCTGCACGATCACCCGAACCTTGTTGTTGTAGATCCGCAGGTGCCCGACGCGCCCCGCCGCGGCCTCTCCGCCCAGCAGCTCCCGCTCGTGGGTGATCACCCCCGCGCGCGCCTCGGAGGCGTCGAGGGAGTCATCGAGGGCCCGTGGCCCGGTCGCCGCGGGGCACGCATACGGGTCCACGTAAGGCGGGAGCGCCCCGACGTCGGGCTTGGCCCCGAGGTCGTCGCCGAGATCGCTGGCCGCCGGCAGGTCGAGCCCCACCTCGGGAACGTCCCGCGCCGCGCCGGCGTCGGCGGCGGTCGAGGACGAGTTGCAGGCCACGAGCAGCGGAGCGAGGCCAAGGAGACGGCGCATTGCCGCGGATGGTGCCAGCCCGGGGGCTCTCGGGGCAAAGGTCCGACGCGTGGACTCTGACGATGACGGGCACTATGGTCCGCGTCATCATCGCCATGCCAATGTCTGACGATCCGAAGACGCCGCTCCCGACCGAGACCGTTGCCCCGGTCGCGGCCCCTCGCCCGCGCCGTAAGAGGGCTTACTCCCGCTACCTGATCCTGGTGGGTCTCGCGGGGGTCATCGCCATGATCGCCTCGACCTTCCGAGGCTCGGCGATGGTGTATTCGAAGTACGTCGACGAGGTGACCCGTCCTGCCGAGCGAGCGCGCTGGATCGGCCGCACGCTGCGCGTCGAGGGCCTGGTGGTGCCGGCCTCCATCGAGCATCGCCCGGGCACCCGTGACTTCCGCTTCCGGGTGTCGCGCAACCACGCCGAGCTGGCGGTGACGTACAGCGGCATCGTGCCCGACACCTTCCGCGACTGCGCGGGCGTCACGGTGCGCGGGGTGCTGGGGCAGGACGGGGTGTTCCGCAGCGACGAGATCGTCGCCAAGTGCCCGAGCAAGTACGAGGCGGCCACGGTGGTCAACGGCGAGTGCATCGTGGGCATGGCCCCAGAGGCGCCGGGGCGGCGGATGTGAGGGCTCCCGCTTCCCGTGCACAGGACGGCGCGGTAGGTTAGAAAGCTCCAAATGGGTGCGCGTACCTTCGCGATTGGCGACATTCACGGCAACCTGGAGGCCCTCGACCTCCTCCTCGCCCGCATCGCCCCGGAGAAGGACGACACGGTGGTGTTCCTCGGCGACTACCTCGACCGGGGTACCCAGTCCAAGGAGACCATCGAGCGCGTGCGCTCCTTCGTCGACGACGCGCCGTGCAAGGCCGTCGCCCTCCGCGGCAACCACGAAGACATCTGGATCGAGTGCTTCAAGGAGCCCAACGCGGGCTTCCTGCTGCCGCGCAGCAACGGGTGCATGGACTCGTTCCGCTCGTTCACCGCGGCGCCTCCGCTGGAGGAGGGCCAGCCGCTGAGGGCCGAGGAGTTCGTGCAGTACCTCCAGGTGGGCTCGTGGTTTCCGAAGGACGTCATCGACTGGTTCGAGTCGCTGCCGCTCTGGTACGAAGACGACCACGCGCTCTACGTGCACGCGGGCCTCGACGGCCGCGACGCGGAGTGGAAGCACCCCAAGGACGGCCGCCAGAAGCCCCTGATGTGGATGCGCGAGAAGGGCTTCTACAACGGCTACGCGGGCAAGCGCGTGGTGTTCGGCCACACGCACACCCGCGACCTGCCGCAGGAGCTACGCCGCTTCCCCGACGCGTGCCCGAAGGAGTCAGACCGGGTGTGGCTCCGCGGCGACCTGGTGGGCATCGACACCGGCTGCGGCCGCGCGGGCGTGCTCACCGCCGTCGAGCTCCCGTCGCTGCGCATCATCGACTCTCGCTGACCACGCCCCACACCTCCGCGCGAGGGTTATGCTCCGCGCGATGCCACGCATGACCTCGCCCCTCGCATTCGCTGTCGGCGCGCTCGGGTGGACCGCCGCGGAGTACGCCCTCCACCGCCTCGTGGGCCACGGCCCCCGACGGCGCCGCCCGGCGCGCTGGTATCAGCGCATCTCACCCTCGGGACTGCTCGCGGAGTTCAACGAGGAGCACCTCGCGCATCACGCCGACCCGACCTACTTCGCGCCGACCTCGCGCAAGGCCGTCGCCGCGGTGGTGAGCACCACCCTCGTCGGCGCAGCGCTCTCGGCGCTGGTGGGCCCTCGCCGCGGGTGCTCCTTCGCGGTGGGCTTCGGGGCCATGTACGTGACCTACGAGGTGCTCCATCGGGTCATCCACACGCATCCCCCGACCGGCCCGTACAGCCGCTGGGCGAGGCAGCACCACCTGCTCCACCATTTCCGAGCGCCCCGCCTCAACCACGGCGTCACCACCCCCATCTGGGACCACGTGTTCAACACCGTGGCCCCGGTGTCGGCCCCGCTGCGGGTACCCTCGAAGCTCGCCCCCGTCTGGATGATCGACCCCGCCACCGGCGCCGTCCGCGCGCCCTATGGCGACGACTACAACGTCGTCTGACGCTCCCGCGCCGTGACCCTACCGGGTCGCGGCGTGTGTGGAGTATCGTCCGCGGAATGCGACTCCACTGGCCTCTCGCGGCGCTGACCGCCCTTACGCTTGCCTGCAACAACGACGACGCCAGCACCACCGACTCGGGCGCTCCCGCAGACGTCCCAGCGGTGTCCGACCTGCCTGTGGTGCTCGACACCGGGGTGGACGTCCCTCGCGACGTCGGCACCGACGCGGGGTCTCCGCCGCTCTTCACGCCCTGCTCCACGGTCGCCAACTGCCGGGGCATCCCCTCGGCGCAGTGCATCGCCGTCGGCGACGGCTACCCGATGGGACAGTGCACCCGAGCGTGCACCATGGACGCCCAGTGCGGCGCCGGCGGCATCTGCCTCGACTTCGGGACGCGCCGCGTGTGCTTCAAGCGC
The DNA here is from genome assembly GCA_016704445.1 of Deltaproteobacteria bacterium. Classification (GTDB taxonomy): domain Bacteria; phylum Myxococcota_A; class Polyangia; order Polyangiales; genus SCUS01. Next base: position 22,121 of record JADJAE010000013.1, on the reverse strand, counting down.
TGCGAGGACGTCACCGGCTGTCGCGCGGGCTACAACTGCTTCGTCGGGCGCGGCGAGGGCGACGCCGCCGAGCGCGCGTGCTTCCCGTTCTGCACCGAGGACGCACAGTGCCCCGGCGCGGCGTGCAACCGCTACTCGCGCTTCTGCGGCACGCTCGACGCGACGCGCGCGGACAACGGCGCCACCTGCGAGCGCAACCTCGACTGTCGCAGCGGGCGCTGCTTCGAGGAGTTCAACGAGACCAGCGGCAACCCCAGCGGGTACCTGGGCGGGCAGTGCTACTCGCGCTGCACGGTCCCGCCGGCCGCGGACTACAACGGCCCGACCTACCCCCGCAGCGACTGCCCCGAGAACAGCGTGTGCGTCCGTGAGGCGGGCCAGGTCGCGGGCCAGACGGCGCTCTGCCGCGGGTCGTGCACCAGCACCTCCGATTGCCGGGGCGGCTACATCTGCCTCAAGCCCTCGCGCGGCGCCGACGCAGGAACCTACAACAACGGCTACTGCGCCCCGCTCAACTGCCACTACATGACCCAGACCTGCCCGAGCGACGCGACGTGCCAGACCACGCGCTCGGACGACGCGGGCGTTGCCACCAGCGGGTTCTGCGTGCGCTCGCCGGCGAGCGACGCGGCGGTCACCGACGCCAGCGCCGACGCGACCGCAGACGCCCCGAGCGCAGACGCCCCGAGCGCCAGCGACGCGGGCGTGACCGACGCCCCCGCGGACGGCGGCTGAGCGTAGCGAAACCGGTCGAGGGAATACCTTAGGGGGTATTCCTTCGACGCGGGCCTCGCTGGATCAGACCTCGAACTGGCCTGCTTCGAGGATCTCGGTGATGCGGTAGAGGAAGTTGTTGGCCGCGACGCCGTCGACGATGCGGTGGTCGTACGAGAGCGCGACGAACATCACCGGGTGGATGGCGATGGTGTCGACGCCGTCGACCTCGACCACCACCGGGCGCTTCACGATCTCGCCCGTGCGCAGGATGGCGACGTTGGGCTGCGAGATGACCGCGGCGCCGACGAAGTTCCCCTTGGTGCCGGGGTTGGAGATGGTGAAGGTCGAGCCCGGCGAGGTCGTCGGCCTCGATCTTCCCGTCGCGGGCCTTGCGGGCGACGGTGTCGATGCCCTTGGCGAGGCCCTTCACCGTGAGCTCGTCGGCGTCGCGCACCACCGGAACGAGCAGCCCCCCGGAGGTCTCCACCGCGACCCCGAGGTTGATCTGCTTGATCTTCACGTAGGAGTCGTCGAGCACGCGGGCGTTGAGCACCGGGTTCTCGCGCAGCGCCTTCGCCGTCGCCGCGGCGATGAACGACAGGAAGGTCAGCGAGACCCCTTCGGCCTTGAGCGCGTCCTTGCGGGCCTCTCGCAGCCTGGAGACCTTGTGCATGTCGATCTCCGCGAAGGTGTAGACGTGCGGAGAGACGTGCTTCGAGTAGACCATGTGGTCGGCGATGATTCGCCGGCGACGGTTGAAGGGGACGATCTCGTCGCCGGGCGCCTGGACGTAGGGCTTCACGCTGAAGCCGCCGCGCGGCGCGGCGGGCGCCTGGGCCGGAGCGGACTGCCTCGGCTGCTCCACCGACGGAGGCGGCGGCGTCGTGGCCGGGCGAGACGGCGCAGCGGCGGGCGTCGCGACGACCTTGCCCGCGGCGGCGGCGAGCGCGTCGTCTCGGGTGACGCGGCCGTTCTCGCCAGAGCCCTTGATGGCGCTCACGTCGAGGTCGTTCTCGCGGGCGATCTTGCGCACGACGGGGGTGGTCGGCGGCTCGCGCGAGGGAGCGGCGGCGGGCGCGGCGGGCGTCACCGCGGGGGCGGCGGCGGGCTTCACGGCGGAGGCGCTCGCGGCGGTGTCGATCTCCGCGATGGGGACGTTGACCGGCACCACGGCCTGCTCGGCGGCCAGGAGCTTGGTGACGACGCCACCGACCGGCGACGGCACATCGGTGTCGGCCTTGTCGGTGGAGACCGTGACGAGGATCTGGTCCTTCGCGATGGTGTCACCGGGCTTGACGTGCCAGCGGGTGATGGTGCCTTCGACGACGCTCTCACCGAGCTGCGGCATGACGACGGGTACGGCCATGAGTGCGATCCTTTTCTCGGGTACTGGGACTCTGGGCGCTTCTTCGCGCGGGAAGTCCGTTCGCCGAAGGCCAATACCCGCAAGCGTCTACAGACGCAATCGCGCTCAGCGCGTGGCGTGGAGCACGTACCAGAGGGCCCCGCTGGCGAGCACGAGGAAGCCCAGCGACGCGAGCAGCAGCAGCGCCCCGGAGGAGGACTTCTGCGGCGGAGGCGGCGCGAGCGGCGCGGCCCCGGGCGTCCATCCCGGCGGCATCGTGGCCTGCGGGTTCATCCCCCCGTAGGTCGGCTGCGGAGCCATCGGGAAGGGGTCGGCCATCGGGGCCATCGGCGTGGGCGCGGCCTGGCCCTGCGACGGATGATCCTGCAGCGTGGCGGCCTCTTCCTGGCGCCCATGAAACTGCTGCTGCCCCTGCTGCTGCTGCTGGGGGGCCTCGTTGTATCCGTTGGGCGGCGCCCCGACGTCGCGCGTGGTCGCCTTGGCCTGGGCCGTCGCGTCGCGGTACGGGTCGTAGCTCTGCGCGGGCTCCGGGCTCTTCCGCGCGCCCTGCTGCGCCTCGTGCTCGGCTGCCGGGGGCGGCGAGCGCCGACCGCGGATCTGCGCCATCACCGGCGAGCCGTGGCTGAAGAGGGCCGTCTCGCCGTCGTCCTCGTAGTCGTCCGCCGCGGGCGGGGCCGCCGGGCGCGAGGGGCGCGAGGGGCGCAGGGGCGCGGCCTTCACCGTCGGCGTGCGCTCCCGAACGTTGGAGGTGCGAGCGGAGCTGTCTGCGGGGGCGGGCATCGCCATCGTGGGCTGGCGCAGCTTGGACGACGGCCGCGGCCCCGACTCCTCCTGGCGGACGCGCGGCGCGGAGGTCGACGGCAGGATGGAGCTCGGCACGCCGGGGTCGGTCATCGCGTGCCGCGCGGGCTCGATGACCGTGGACGACAGCGGGTCCATCTCCATGTCGCTGTTGGCGCTCTCGCGCATGGCGCGCCGCTCGCGTTCGAGCTTCTGCGAGGCCACGCCGGAGATGAACGCCGCCACGTCGCGCCCCGAGGCCACGGACCCGCCGAGGTGAGTCTCGATCGCGTCGGCGAACTCGTCGGCCGACATGAAGCGCTGGTCGGGGTCGGGGTTGAGGGCCTTCTTGCAGATCTCGTCGAGCACCGGCGGGAGGCGCGCGTCGAAGTCCAGCAGCGGGGGGTACTCGCCCGTGAGGATGCGGCGCGCGGTGTCGAAGTCGTTCTCGCCGGCGTAGAGGCGGCGCAGGGTGACGGCCTCCCAGAGCGTGACGCCCATGCCGAAGACGTCGACGCGGCGGTCGAGCGGCGCGCTGCGCAGCTGCTCGGGGGCCATGAAGTTCAGCTTGCCCTTGATCATCCCCACCTTGGTGGTGGTGACCCGGGACTCGGCCTTGGCGATGCCGAAGTCGACGATGCGCGACACGCCGTCGACGCCGACGACGATGTTCTGCGGGGAGACGTCGCGGTGGATGATCTTGAGGTGGTTGCCCTCGAGGTCGCAGAGCTCGTGCGCGGCGTGCAGGCCAGCGAGCGCGTCGAGCACCACGCGCAGGGTGATGCCCAGCGGGATGCGGCGACGCAGCGAGATGGCGACCTTCTCCACGTTGGAGAAGCTGTCGCCCTCGATGTAATCCATGATCAGGAAGACGAGGCCGTCTTCGAAGCCCACGTCGATGATGGGCACCACGTTGGGGTGGTGGATGGTCGCCGCGACCCTCGCCTCGTCGAGGAACATGTCCACGAAGGACTCGTCCGAGGACAGGTGCGCGTGCATGACCTTGATGGCCACGAGGCGCCGGAAGCCGCCCGACCCGGTGGAGCGCGCGACGTACACCGAGGCCATGCCGCCGGTGCCGATCTCCGCAATGACCTCAAACCGCCCGATGCGGGATCCGACGAGGCTGTTGCGTGCAGCACCGGCTTTCATGCGATCGGTCTGCCGAACCTACCACACTGCCGCGCGTTGCCGGAAGGCAACGGCGAAACGGTGCTGACTCAGGTCTCCACCCGGATGGGCGCGAAGAGCCCTCGGGCGCGCTCGACCAGAGGCCCCGCGAGGGTGCAGCGGGCCCCCCGCTCGATGCGGCGCTGGAGCCCGATAAGCCCTCGTTCGTCGACCTTCACGAGCTGCGTGGACTCCACCGAGGGGGCCTCGCCGTCCTCGAGAACCCGGCCGAGGAGCGCGGCGTCAGTGCCGTGTCGATAGGTGAGCGTACGTGGGTAGGAGTGCGCCGGGGTGAAGGCGGTCAAGAGCTCCAACGGGCCGAACCGGCGGTGCATGGTGAGGGCGCGGCCGTTCCACTGGGCGGCGCCGACGAGGGTCTTCGCGCGCAGCACGCGGCACCCGAGGGCCTTGGTGAAGGTGCCGAGGCCCTTGAGCCCGGCCTCCTTCCCGAGCGACCCGACGTTGTGCTCGAAGAACTCCCCCGGGGCGACGGTGGGGATCGCCACGTGCAGCGAGAGCGGCACCCAGACCTTCTCCTGCGGGGCCACCTCGAAGCGCTCGCGGAGCGTCGGCGAGACGTCCCTCGGGCGCACCGCGAGGCCGAAGAGGGCGCTCGGCCACTCGGCGCAGTCGTAGAAGACCCAGCGCTCCATGGCCATCGCCTGAGGGCCGAAGGTCTGCGCGTCGAGGCGCTCGATCCAGGTGAGGAAGCGCTGCGAGGCCAGCACCGTCGGGTCGATGCGCAGCGTCTTCGGGATCTTGATGCCGAAGGGCGCGAGGTCGAGGTGCTCCCAGTGCCCGCGCGGCGCGACCACGAAGGGTCGGCAGATGCGGAGCGCGTCGCGATAGATCTCTGCGAGTTCGGGCGTGTGGACCATCGTCGGCGGAGCGTACCCCCAGAGGCGGGCGATGTTCCACGGCGGGCATCGCGGCCCTTCCCAGGGTGGGGCGCGGTCTCTACGCTCGGGGCGACATGCCGATGAGCGATCCACACGTAGTGATTCTTGGCGGCGGTTTTGGGGGACTGGCTGCGGCGCGCGCCCTCGCCGACTCGCCGGTGCGGGTGACCCTGCTCGACCGGCAGAACCACCACCTCTTCCAGCCGCTGCTCTACCAGGTGGCCACCGCGGGGTTGAACCCGAGCGACATCTCCGCGCCCATCCGCCACCTGCTGCGCCACCAGGAGAACGTCACGGTGCTGCTCGCGGAGGCCACGAGCATCGACGCCGCGGCGAAGACCGTGCTGCTCACCGAGGGGTCGATCTCGTACGACTACCTGGTGGTCGCGACCGGGGCGACGCACGCGTACTTCGGGCACGACGAGTGGGCCTCGCGCGCGCCGGGCCTCAAGAGCCTGGAAGACGCGGTGGAGATCCGGCAGAGGTTTCTGCTGGCCTTCGAGGCGGCGGAGCGGGAGGAGGACCCGGAGCGCCGCAAGGCGTGGCTCACCTTCGTGGTGGTGGGCGCGGGCCCGACCGGGGTCGAGCTCGCGGGCGCCATGTACGAGGTGGCGCGGCACGCGCTGAAGGAGGACTTCCGCGCGATCAACCCGGCCGACGCGAGGGTGATCCTGGTGGAGGGCCTCGACCGGGTGCTCCCGACCTACTCCAAGGACCTCTCCGCGGCGGCCCTGAAATCGCTCCACGAGCGCGGGGTGGAGGTGCGGCTCAACACCCGGGTGACGCGCATCGACGACGACGCGGTGATGATGGGCGACGAGCTGGTGGGCGCGCGCACGGTGGTGTGGGCCGCGGGCGTCGCGGCCTCGCCGCTGGGGAGGTTCCTCGGTGCGCCGCTCGACCGCGCGGGGCGGGTGAAGGTCGACGCCTCGCTGCGCGTCCCCGGGCGCCCGGAGATCTTCGTACTGGGCGACCTCGCGAGCGTCGTGCTGGACGGCGCTCCGGTGCCCGGCGTGGCGCAGGCGGCGCTGCAGGGCGGCGAGCAGACGGCGGCCAACATCATGCGCTCGATTCGGGCTCAGGAGCTCGCGCCCTTCCGCTACCGGGACCTCGGCTCGATGGCGACCATCGGCCGCAACGCCGCGGTGGCGGCCATCGGGAAGGCCGAGTTCACGGGCTTCTTCGCGTGGCTGATGTGGCTCTTCGTGCACGTGATGGCGCTGGTGGGCTTCCGCAACCGCGTCGCGGTGATCTTCTCCTGGGCGTGGTCGTACGTGACCTTCAACCGGGGGTCGCGGCTCATCACCCGGAGGGTTCCGCCCACGCTGCTCTCGCACGACGAGGACGACGATCAGCCCGGCGCCCTCCAGACCACCGGCGACGCATCGACCGCCGCGAGCGAGAAGCCCTCCGCCGAGGCCCGCAGCGCGCCCTGATCGCGCGCCCCGAGGCTCTCCAGCAGCCACCCCCGCAGCCACCCGGCGCTCACACCCCTCTCTCTCAGCGCCGCGATGCCCATCGAGCCGCTGCGCTTGGCGAGGCGCTCGCCGTCGCCGCCCAGCACCAGCGGGAGGTGCGCCCACGTCGGGAGCGTCGCGCCGAGGGCCTCGTAGAGCAGCACCTGCCGCGGCGTGCTGGCCAGCAGGTCGTCGCCTCGCACCACCTCGGTGATGTCCATGGCGACGTCGTCGACCACCACCGCGAGCTGATAGGAGGCGACCCCGTCGGCGCGCATCACCACGAAGTCGCCGACCTCGCGGTGCACCTGCTGGGAAAAGAACCCGCGGAGGAGGTCTCGAACGACCACCGGGGAGGCGTCGGGATAGGTGCGGAAGCGCCACGAGACGCCGCGTCCCAGCGAGCGGGCGCGGGCGAGGACGGCGTCGGGGTCGTGGTCGCGGCAGGTTCCCGGGTAGACGGGCTCGGCGCCGTGCGGGGCCTGCGAGGCGAGCTCGATGTCGCGGCGGCTGCACGCGCAGGGATAGACGAGCCCGCGAGCGCGGAGCCAGTCGAGCGTCGCGGCGTAGAGGGGAGCGCGGTCGCGCTGCGCATAGGGGGCGGAGGGGCCGCCGACGCCGGGGCCCTCGTCCCAGTCGAGCCCCAGCCAGCGCAGGTCGTCGAGCATGGCGGCGGTGGCCCCTGGGGCCGCGCGGACGGCGTCGAGGTCCTCCACCCGGAGCACCCAGCGGCCGCCGGCGGACCACGCGGAGAGCGCCGAGGCCAGGGCGGTGCGGGCGCTGCCGACGTGGAGCGCGCCGGAGGGCGTCGGGGCGAAGCGACCGCGGGGGAGGATGTCCATGGCGGAGGCGACGATGTACCGCACCAAGGGGGCCACCGGGGTGATCGCCCGCCGCCTCGCGACGCGGTACTCCTCCCGATCGTGGACGAACCCGACGCACCCGCTCCCACGCTCCGCGCTGACGCCCTCCTCCATGTCGGACAGCTCGCCGCGGGCGTCGCTCACGAGCTCCGCAACCCCCTCGCAGTCATCGAGACCTCCGTCTTCCTCCTCCAGGAGCAGGTGGGCGACGACCCGCGCGCGGCCCGCCAGCTCCGTCGCATCACCGAGCAGCTCCGCATCGCGGGCGCCATCGTCAACGACCTCCTCGACACCGTGCGCGGCCGCAACGCCCCGCCCTCCCCCACGGCGACCTTCGACCTGGCGCGGGTCGTCCGCGAGGCCGTCGCCTGGGTGCCGCGACCGCCGCGGCTGGCCATCGCGCTCCGCCTCCCCGAAGACCCGGTGGTCGTCCCCGGGGATGCCCGGCGCATCCGCCAGGTGGTGGTCAACCTCGTCGCCAACGCCGTGCAGAGCCTCGACGGCCACGACGACTCCCCCGGCATCGCCGTCACCCTGGACTTCGACGAGCGCGCTGCCCATGTCTCCGTGCGCGACCATGGTCCTGGCATTGCCGACACGCTGCTGCCGCGGCTCTTCGAGCCCTTCGTGACCACCCGAGCAGAGGGCACCGGGCTCGGTCTCGCGCTCTCCCGTCAGATCGCGCGCGACCACCACGGCGACCTGCGCGCGGAGTCCGTCTCCCCCGCCGAGGGCGGCGGCGCGCGCTTCACCCTCACGCTCCCGCGCCACTCCGTCGAGGGCCCGTGAGCCCTCACTCCGAGCGTCGACCGCGGCTCCTCATCGTCGATGACAACCGCGACCTCTCGGAGAACCTCCAGGACATCTTCGAGCCGCGCGGCTTCGTGGTGCGCTTCACCCCGAGCGCTCGCGAGGGCCTCGCCATGGCCCGCGCCGAGGGATTCGACCTCGCCATGGTCGACGTCAACCTCCCGGACGCCAGCGGCGCCGACCTGCTCCCCGCGCTGCGCGACGCCTCTCCCCTGGGCGAGGTGGTGCTCATCACCGGGCACGCCACCCTCGACTCCGCCGTGGCCGCGGTGCGGGGCGGGGCGTTCCAGTACGTGGTGAAGCCCTTCAAGGTCGACGAGCTGGTGGCCACCGTCGAGGCCGCGCTCCGGCAGGGAACGCTGCGTCGGGAGCGCGAGGCCCTGGCGCAGCAGCTCGCGGCCTCCGAGCGGCGCTACCGCGACGTGGTGGAGTCGTCGAAGGTGCTGGTGGTGGGCATCGACTCCCGCGGCGTCATGCACCTCTTCAATCGGCGCGCCGCCGAGCTCACGGGGCTGTCTCCCGAGGAGGCCCTCGGGCGCTCGGCGCTCGACGTGCTCATCCCCGCCGACGCGAGAGAGCGGGTGCAGAGCCACGTGCGGGCCACGCTGGCGGGAGCGCCTCCAGGGGAGTTCGAGGCGCCGCTGCTGGTCAAGGACGGGAGGGCGCGCACCGTGCGCTGGCACGTGGTCGTGGCGAGCGCCGAGCTGCCCACGGCGAAGGACGAGATCGCCGCCTACGCGGTGGGCACCGACGTCACCGATCGCCGTGCGCTGGAGCGTCGCGCCGCGGAGGCCGAGGCCCTCGCGCACATGGGCACGCTCGCCGCGGGCCTGGCCCACGAGGTGCGCAACCCGCTCAACGCGGCGCTGCTGCAGCTCCACCTCCTGAGCCGGGGGATCGCGAAGGCGACGACCGGCGAGCGCGATCCGCTGCTGGGGAGGGCGCGCATCGTCGAGGGGGAGCTCAAGCGGCTGGAGCGGCTGCTGTCGGACTTCCTGGAGCTGGCGAGGCCGCGACCGATGGCGAGGGAGCCCATCGACCTCGCAGAGCTGCTGGACGAGGTGACGGCCTTTCAGGAGCCGGCGGCGGTGGCGGCGGGGGTGAGGCTGGTGCGGCGCATCGGCGACGCGAGGGCCGTGGGCGACCGGGAGCGCCTGAAACAGGTGTTTCACAACCTGCTGGTGAACGCGATGGAGGCGACGCCGCACGGGGGCGTGGTGACCGTGTCGTGCCACCGCGGCGCGGACGACCCCGACGCGACGGTGACCATCGCGGATACCGGGCGGGGTATTCCGACCGGGACGCTGGAGAAGGTCTTCGAGCCCTTCTTCACGACGAAGGAGGCGGGCACGGGGCTCGGGCTGTCCATCGTGCGACAGATCGTCGAGCGCCACGGAGGAGCGATCGACCTGGAGAGCACCGAGGGCCGCGGAGCCCGGGTGACGCTGAGCCTCCCCGCCACCGGGCGCTCGCACTAACGGGGCGGGAGCCTCGCGTCCACGGCGGAGCGCATCCAGTCGGGCACCTCGTCGTCGCGGTCGCAGTTGAGCAGCACGCGCTCTCCTCTGGCGCGCACGTCGTCGTGGGCAGTGAGCGTGAGGTCACCCTCCGTGGACTCGACCGTGGTGGCGGGGGCGCTCACCCGAGCTTCGGAGCGGGCGCGCACCTCGAAGCGGTCGCACTCGGCGGAGACGGTCCCGGAGGCGCGGAGGGCGATGTCGACGGCGTCGAGGTGGAGCTTCGCTCCGGTGGGGGTGAGCTCGATGGTGAGCTCGAGGGCTCCGTGGAGGGCGCGCACCTCGACGCGCTCGCCGTGGTCGTCGGCGATCACCGTCACGGAGCGCCCCGAGGGGAGCACCTCGCGCGACTGATGGAGGTTGAGTGCGCGGGAGAGCAGCGTCGCGGTCGGGTGGTTGTTCATTGGAGTTCGATCCCTTCTTGATTGGATGTCGGTTGCGGTCATCGCCAATCGATCTCATGGGACAACCCCTCGAGCTCGCGACGGGCGAGGCCCCAGGGGAGCTCGACCGAGGCCACCCACACCAGGGAGACGGTGCCTGCCTCCAGGTCGACCTCGACGGTGCGCAGCGAGGCCTCGGCGGGGAGCCGCCGGTCGCCGAGGAGCACGGTCACCCCCGGTCGCTCGTCGGGGAGGTTCACGATCACCTGGCGACGACGCGGGTGCATTCCCGTCAACACCACGGTCTCATTGCCGCTCAAGGTCTCTCCCCAGAGGCCCGGCGCGGCGGTTTGAAACCACCGGCGGTCGCGGCGGGCTGCTCCCTGTTCGAGGGAGTCGCAGGCGGTGCGCTCGGGGGGAATGATCCCGAGGCGGACCTCCGGAAAGTCGGCGGAGGGGGCGTCGGAGCCGGAGCCGAGGCCCAGCCACCCCGAGCGGGGCCACCAGTGCGCCGGGACCGCCGCGAAGCCTGCGGACACGGGCGCGGTGACCCAGGCGTCCGGGTCGGAGAGCAGGAGCCGCGAGGGGGTCAGCAGGTCGATCGGGTCTTCCACGTTGGGGAGGCGTGTCGCGCCGAGCTCACCCGACACGCAGTAGCCACAACCGACATCGTTGCGGGGATATCGATAGAGGTCATCGGTGCCGAGGAGGGCGTCGAGCTCCGAGGGGACGTGGGCCGCGAGGGCGCGCTCGTCGCAGCCTCCGTAGGCGCGCTCCCAGGTGAGCGGCATCTCGACGAAGGGCGCCGGGGCGCTGAACGCGGGCTCGCCGGTCGAGGGGTCGAGGGTGATGGTGCGATCGCCGAACACGCGGAGTCGCTTGAAGAGCCGCGGGGTCATCGGGGCGCTGCGGTCGTGGACGGCGACGGAGACGTCCATCGCAGGCACCGGGCCGTCGACGCTGTGGGCGTGGGCGCGGACGATGACGTCGGTGCCGGGGCGGGCGATGGCCACGAGGTCGCCGCCCGCGCAGGTGGGATCATCGGGGTCGGCGGGGACCAGCGGCGCGGGGGCTCCCATGGAGAGAGCGCCGTCGAAGGCAGGGAGCGCGTAGACGCGTCGGGTGACGACGGAGGCGCAGGGGGCGCCGCGCTCGCCCCGGTGGACGGTGAGAAGCGAGGCGGCGCTCACGGCGACACCATGTACTCGTCCCAGTCATCGGCGAAGGCGTCGTCGCTCGCGTCGGCCTGGAGCTCGCCCCGAATCGCCTGATCGAGCAGCCCGAGCCCGCCGGAGGCGGCGCCCGCGGCGGCGTCCGCAAGGGGCTTGCTGAGCGGTCGCAGCACCCTCGCCACCAGCGCCGGAACGCGGCGCTCGAGCTGACGCAGCAGTCGACCGAGGAGCTTGTCGGCGAGGTGACCTGTGAGCTCGTCGATGACGAAGGCGATGGCGAGGTCGAGGACCATCCGGCTCGCGACCTTGCTGATCGCCGAGGCGGTGTCCCCCGCGGTCATGCCGAGCAGCACGGTGTTCGGGGTCTGCGTGGCGAAGGAGCTCGGGACCCCGATGGGATCGCTGCAGACCAGGAAGTTGCACCACCCGGCGGAGCCTCCGGCGCGGTACCGGAGGGTCGCCACGGTTCGCGCTCCGTCGATGGAGGCCACCACGTGGCGCGGCCCGAAGATCGCGGTGGTGGAGCCCTCGGCGTTGCCCTCGAAGGGCCCAAGCTGAGCGCCCGCGGAGTCCTCGTTGCAGACCGCGACCAGACCCGGGAGCGGCAGCAGGGAGAGGCCGCCAGCGGCGATCAGGTGATGACGGCGCCTCTTCGTGCGCGACCACTGCTGCAACAGCGGGTCGTTGGAGGCGAAGACGCTGCGCGACTTCTTCGAAGATGCCGGGTCCGCGTCCCAGGCCGTCCCCTGGGAGGACCACAACGCGTTGGGGGTGAACATGGAGGGACAGGGGACGAGTCCGGCGATCTTTCCCGGGCCGAGGTAGGCGTGCATCTCCAGCCGGCCGACGACCTCGCAGTCGGGTCGGACGACCTGGGTCATCACGTCGGTGGGTGGGCGGCGGCGGAGTCGACTGGGCATCGGGTGCTGTCTCCTGCGCCACCCATCCAGCGAGGGCTCTATGCCGACATGGCGTGGAGCCTCGCGGCCCGCGTCTCGCGCGGGCGCATCCGGTAGCGCCACCTTGATCGGAAGGTGACCACCAGGAGTTGCGTGTCGGCGAGAAACCACAGCCCTGAGACGGACGTTCGTCGCACGAAGCGCTCGTCGCCCACCTGGACGTCGACCCGGAGGTTGAAGCCGGGGAGGGCGAAGTCCCAGCGGTTGTCGCCCAGCGCGATGCGCACCCGCTCGTCGCCCCGCAGCTCAGGCGCCACGTTGCGGGGCACGCTCGCCGCCGGAGTGCACGCCCGCACCAGCGCGTTGAAGCGCTCCTGGCCAGGCTCGTTGCCGGGTCCCCATCCCTCCTGCTTCACCCGATCTCCCAGCTGCCACGGCAGCGACCGGTCCACCGGCCCCCACGCCGCCGGAACCGGCGAGTCCATCCACGTGGCCACAGGCATCGATGGATCTTCCAGGTTGGGGAGGCTCACCCCCTCCGCGCTCGCCTCGTCGAGGCAGACTCCCCTCCCCTGCGGGTTGAGCGGGTGCTCCACGGGCTCTCCGCGGGACTCCGCCCGCCCGCCATAGGCGCGGCTCCAGTCGAGGGGCATCTCGGTGAAGGGAGTCGGGGTCGACGCGACCAGCTCTCCTCGGGCGTCGCGCACCCAGCGACGATCGCCGATCACCCGGATGGTGCGATGGAAGTCGCCCACGGAGAACGAGGCGTCGCAGCGCTCCACGGGCTGCCGGCAGCGGGCGCGGCCCAGCACCACGAGGTCGCACCCACGGTGCATCGGGTGGTTGTCCGAGGGGAAGGTGCCATATCGGGTATCGACCTTCTCGTGGAAGACCGGCCAGCGCGCCGCCGAGGGAGTGAGCCGCCCTCGCGAGGGGTCCACCTCGAAGGTCGCCCTCGCGACCAGCCAGGCCCCGATCTGCTCATCGTCGATCGCTCCGGTGAAGAGCCTCGCCTCCCAGCCGGTGTCATTGAGGAAATCCATGGAAGTCTCTTCCCCTTCAGCTATTGAGTCGGACGAAGCCGCCATGGAGCTTGACCGTCGCGCCGTGGGCGTCGCGCAGCTCGGCGTCCGCGTGGTGGATGTCCAGCGCCGCGAACTCGTGGGTCATCGCCGTGACCCTGTTTTCTCCGCGGAGCGTGATGCCGTTGTGGTCAATGAGCAGGAAGGTGCTCCCCACCTTCAGCGTGATGGACGCCCCCGCCTCGATGGTGACGTGCTGTCCCACCTTCATGCGGTGATCGACCGCGACGTCCACCGTCTGGCACCCGCTCGCGAGCGGCTGCGCCTCCACGTGGCCCACCGTCACCGAGCGGCTCTCGGCGCTGATCGACTCCCGCCCGATCACCGTCTCGACCCGGTTTCCATGCACCGTCAGCGTGTCGTGCTGGTGCACCACGGCGTCGCGCATCCCCTCGACCACCTGATCCTCGTCCCTCCCCACATGGATCCGGTGGTCGCGCCCGATGGTCTCCCCGTGGTCGTGCCCGATGCGCTCCGTGCGGTCGTGGCCCACCGTCGCGAGGTGGTCGCTCAGCACCTGCTCCCGCAGGTTGCGCTGCGCCCGCAGAAACACCTCCTCCCGGTGCGTCTCGTCGTCGAAGACCAGCTCGTTGTAGCGGGTCACATCGTCGAGGCTCGCGGTGCGGATCCCGCTGCGTGAGCGGTGCCGGGGCAGCTCCTCGGCGTGGCGGTTCTCGCCGGTGTAGATGGCGCCCACCACGATGGGCCGGTCGGGATCTCCGCCCACGAAGTCCACCGCCACCTCCATCCCCGCCCTCGGGACGAACGTGAACCCGTACCGCGCCCCCGCCCACGCCTGCACCACCGGGACGAAGCAGCTCTCCCTCGACGGGCTCTCTCCCCGCTCGTCCCAGCGAAAGCGAACCTTCACCCGTCCGTGACACTCCGTCGACGGAGCGTGCGGGTCCGGTCCCTCCACCCGGGCGAGCTCCACCCCCGACACCCTCGGCCACGGCGTCACCCGCTCGGGGCGAAACCGCTGCGCCCCAGGAATACACACCACCGTATTCGCATAGCGCGCTGCGTCCTCCCGCCCGTCCGCCCGCTCGGTGAGCACCTCCGGCGCGTGGCCCGAGTGCGTCACCGCGATCACCAGCATCGCCCGCTCGTCGCCGTCGAGGCCCTCCACCGACAGCCGCTGCCCCGCCCCGAGGCCCGTCACGTTGCCCGTCGCCGTCGCCACCCGAGAGCGCGAGCGCGCCCCCTCCATCCGCAGCGCCGACTGGCTCGCCGCGTCGTCCTGCGAGTACGCGTGCGACCCGCTCTGGTCATATCCGCCGAAGCGCAGCCCCGAGGCGCACTCCCTCCGCACCCGCCGCCCAGGGCGCGCCTTCCCCGCGTTGGGGTCGTAGTCCGGTCGGGTCCAGTCATGGTCGGCCACCAGCGCGGCGGTGATCGTCGCCCGACGCTCCCACTGCCATGATCGGAAGGTCTCCGCGGCGTGGGTAGCCCCCTCCGGCCCGGCCAGCAGCACGGGATGGCCGTCGAGCGTCGGGGTCTCCTGCCACGGCTCGGCGTGGTCGCTCAGCACCAGCACCTCCCCGCGGCCGGACTCGTGGCGGACGAAGAAGGTGATGCCCTCGCGCTCGAGCCAGCGCTTCACGAAGTCGAGGTCGCTCTCCCGATACTGCACCAGGTATTCGTGCTTCGGCAGCGAGCGGGTGACCTGCACCTCCAGCCGGTCGGCGTAGAGCTCGGCCAGGCGCAGCACCTCCCTCGCGAGCTCGACCGCCGTGCGGTCGACGAACACCCGGGAGTCGAAGCGCTCGGAGAGGCACCACAGCTCCGGCACCAGCACCGCCCTCGCGAGGCGGTGGCCGTGCGCCACGCCCAGGTCGCTCGCTGCTCGGACGACGCCCGACACCGTGCGCGAGTGACCGTCGCGCTCGATGGTGAGCTCGGCCGCGCAGTCGATGAACTCCTCGGGACCCATCGCCGCGTCGGTGGTGGCGAGCTCGATCGCGTACTCGAAGCCCTCGGAGAGCGCCTCGCGCCCCTCGAAGCGAAGCACCTGCCAGCGATCGTCGGAGAGCACCTTGAAGGAGAAGGTCGCCTCGGGGAGGGGCGCGCGAGCGGCGCGCTCCAGGGCGCCCATCAGGTGCTGGGGGTTGGTGGGCTGTCGGCTCATCGCGGCCTCCGTCAGGGGGAGAGAGATCGGTGCGGGACGCGGCCTTGTCGGGGACCCCCCGGGGAAAGGTTGCGGGGGAGGTGTAAGTCCAGACCGCCAAGGATCGTTGTGCGTCCGAGTCCGAAGAACTCAGGAGCACGAGACCCCCCCATGACACCTCCCACCCGCCTCCGACTCGTACGGCTCGCCCTGGGCCTCCTCGCGATGGCCCTCTCGCTCTTCGGTCAGGTGCGCCACGCCGGAGCCACCGGGCTCCTCCTACCCGCCGACGGCTCCCTCGGGCCGCTCGCGATCCGCTCCCACCGGGTGAGCGTCGCCATCCACGAGCGCGTCGCCGAGACCCGCGTGGTGCAGGTGTTTCGCAACCAGACCAACCGGGTGCTCGAAGGGACGTACATCTTCCCGCTGCCCCCCGGAGCGTCCGTCTCGGGCTTCGCCATGACCGTCAACGGGCGGCGGGTGGAGGGCTCGGTGCTCGAGGCCAACGAGGCCCGCAGCATCTACGAGGGCATCGTCGCCCGGATGCGCGACCCCGGCCTGGTCGAATACATGGGCGGCAATCTCTTCCGGGCGCGGGTGTTTCCGATTCCCGCGAGCGGCGACCAGACCGTGGAGCTGCGCTTCACCCAGACCGTCGACTACCAGGGCGGCACCATCCACTACCGCTACCCCCTGCGCACCTCCGGGCCGCAGGCGCGCACCATGGAGGACTTCACCCTCAGCGCCACCCTCGAGGCCAGCGCCCCCATTCGCGCGGTCTACTCTCCCACGCACCGCATCGACACCACCCGCCGCGGCGCCCGCCAGGCCACCGTCGGCTTCGAGCTGGGCAACGCCGTCCTCGACCGCGACTTCGACCTCTATTACACGCTCGCCGACAGCGACGTCGGGATGAGCGTGCTCACCCACCGCGGCGCCGGGGAGGACGGCTACTTCCTGATGATGCTCGCGCCCCGCAGCGAGTCGACCGAGCGCGAGGTCATCGGCAAGGACATCCTCTTCGTCTGCGACACCTCCGGCTCCATGGCCGGCGAGAAGATGACCCACGCCCGCCAGGCCCTGCGCGCCTGGGTCAACCGGCTCAACCCCGACGACACCTTCAACGTCCTGCGCTTCAGCACCGACGTCGAGAGCTTCTCCGAGTCGTCCATCAACGCCTCTCCGGAGAACCGCGCCCGCGCCATCCGCTTCATCGACGGCTTCGAGGCCTCCGGCGGCACCGCCATCTCCCCCGCCCTCACCCAGGCCCTCGCGGTGCCCGTGCGCCGCGGCGCGCCCCGCACCATCGTCTTCCTCACCGACGGCATGCCCACCGTCGGCGAGACCAACACCACCGCCATCATCCGCCAGGCCGCCGAGCGCAACGGGGGCCGCGCGCAGATCTTCGTCTTCGGCCTCGGCGACGACGTCAACACCACCTTCCTCGACCTCCTCGCCCAGCAGAACCGCGGCGCCGCGGACTACGCCCGCTCCGGCGCCGAGATGGCCACGCTGCTCGACGGCTTCTACAACCGCATCGCCTTCCCCGTGCTCGCCGACCTGCGCCTCGCCCTGCGCGGCGCCGACGCCTTCGACATCTACCCCCGCGACCTCGGCACCCTCTACCGCGGCGGTCAGCTCGTGGTCACCGGGCGCTACCGCACCGCAGGCAGCGCCACCGTCGCGCTCACCGCCACCGTCGCACGCAGGAGGCCCCGCGCACCTTCGAGTGGCCCGTGAGCATGGCCGCGAGAGAGCCCGCCAACGACTTCATCCCCCGCGTGTGGGCCACCAGGAAGGTGGGCTACCTGCTGGATGAGATCCGGCTGCGCGGGGAGAACCCCGAGATTCGCGAGAGCGTGGTGCAGCTCGCCCGGCGCTTCGGCATCGTCACTCCCTATACGAGCTACCTCGTCACCGAGGAGTCAGCCCCCGCGCCGGAGCAGCCCGTGATGGACGTGCCCATGTCCCAGACCATCCAGACCGGGCGTCGCCACGGCAGCGTCAATGACCTGGTGAACCGCCGCGCCCAGGCCCCGCGGCCGCGTCCCCGGCTCCGAGCCGCGCTCCCGACCGCGACCGCGACGACTTCCGCGCCTTCCAGTCGCTCAACGGCGCCGGCCCCGGCGGGCGGGTGAGCGGCGGCTCGGGCGCCTCCGCGGGCCTGGCCCGGCCGACGACCACCACTGCCACTCCTTCGGCCGCGCCGGTGATGCAGGCCGCGCCTCCGCCGCCCTCGGTGGATGCCACCGGCGAGGCGGGGCGCCGCGTGGCCAATCGGCTGCGCGACATGCGCGAGGCCGAGCAGGTCAACGTCGGCTCTGGCGGCGCCCGCTTCGTCGCCGGTCACTCCCTGATGCTCCGCGGCGGTACCTGGACCGAGGACAACCTCCCCACCGGCGCCCGGGTGCTGCGGGTCCGAGCGATGGCCCGTAGCTGGTTCACCCTCCTGCGGCTGCGCCCCGCCCTGCGCGAGGTGCTCTCCGTGGGTCACTCGCTGCGGTTCCGCCTCGACAACGGCCGGATCATCGAGGTGAGCGACGCCGCTCCCGACACCGCCGACTCGGAGATCGAGGCCTTCCTCCGCTGATCGCACAGACCGCCATGGCCGGGCGGAACGTCTCTCCTCAACGCCTGTTGCTGACTCGAAGGGAAGGTTTGTCCCATGAAGCCTGCGATCGTCTCGTGTGTGCTGTCTCTCTCGGCCCTCGGCTTCGCGCCGATGGCAGGCGCGGTCGAGGTCTACGTCTCCGACCCGACCCCGCAGCCCCGCACCGTCTATGTGCAGTCGCCGCTGGTGTGGTCCGCCCCGCCTCCGACGCGGGTCATCGTCACCCAGGCCCAACCCACCACCATCGTGCGCATCGCGCCGCGGCCGGTGATCGTCGAGGAGCCCGCGCCGGAAGACCCGCCCACGCACCCGCAGCCGCAGGAGCGCCGCGACCCCCGCGCCTCGGTCTTCGTCGGCGCCGGCTACGGCGGCATGACCAGCGACCGCGGCACCGCCGGCACCTGGCGCCTGCACCTCGGCCTCGGCCTCGGCGCCACCGAGCTCGGGCTGCGCGCCGACATCGCCGACCGCTCCATGGCCCAGCTCTCCAACCGCGAGGGCAGCGCCTACCGCATCGGGGCCGAGGTGGCGCACCGCTTCCTCGAAGGAGCCACGGTGCGACCCGTCATCGGCGCATCCTTCGATCGATGGCAGTTCGCGCCCGACGGGGCATCCGGGTCGGGCGCCTTCGGCGTGGGCGCCCGCGGCGGGGTGGAGGTGCACTATCACCTCAACCCCGGAGCGGCGCTCGTGTTCGGTGCTGATCTCGGATATCACCGCATCCTGGCGGCCATCGACGACGCCGATGTCTCCAGGGACGTGCTCACCTTCGGAGCCACCATGGACATCCGGCTGTAGGGCTCATCACCCCATCGGGGAGCACAGCTCCACCAGACACGCCGTCCCCCCCCCCCCCCCCCCCCCCCCCGGGCCCCCCCGCGCCCCCCGCGCGCCGCGGGACACCCCCCCCCCCCCCCCCCCCCCCCCGGGGGCCCCCCCCCCCCCCCCCCCCCCCCCCCCCCGGCCCCCCCCCCCCCCCCCCCCCCCCCCCCCCCCCCCGCCCCCGCGGGCCCCCCCCCCCCCCCCCCCCCCCCCCCCCCCCCCCCCCCCCCCCCCCCCCCCCCCGCGGCCCCCGGGCCGGCGGGGCTCCTGCGTATACACGATCACGTATCCGAGTTTCATGGGAGGGCGACGGTACACCTTGCGGAGGCCGGGTCGAACGGGTTCAACTGCCGCTCCCCGAATGACCAACCCACAGCATCCCTCGGACGACGGACACCACGGCGGCAGCCTCCAGGCGCTCGTGATCGGCGCCATCGGCATCGTCTTCGGCGACATCGGAACCTCCCCCCTCTACGCCTTCCAGGAGTGCGTCGGGAGCCCCCATGGCGTCGCCCCCACCCGGGAGAACGTGCTCGGCGTGCTCTCGCTCATCATCTGGTCGCTCATGATGGTGGTCACGGTGAAATACCTCGGCTTCATCATGCGAGCCGACAACCGCGGCGAGGGCGGCATCTTCTCCCTGCTGGCGCTGCTCCCCGAGAGGGCCCGCACCCCCGGCCGGGTGAGCTTCACCCCGGTGGCCCTGGCGGTGCTCGTGGGCGCAGGGCTCCTCTATGGAGACGGAATCATCACCCCGGCCATCTCGGTGCTCTCCGCGGTCGAGGGCATCAAGCTGGTCGCGCCCTCCTTCGAGCACTGGGTGGTCCCGACCACGGTGGTCATCCTGCTGGGGCTCTTCGGCATCCAGCGCCACGGCACCGCCGGCATCGGCAGGCTCTTCGGGCCGGTGATGATCCTGTGGTTCGCGGTCATCGGGTCGCTCGGGCTCTGGCACCTCGTCCACAACCCCACGGTGCTCGCGGCCTTCTCACCCCTGTACGGCGTGCGCTTCTTCGCACACCACGGCTGGCACGGCTTCAAGCTCCTGGGCTCGGTGGTGCTCTGCGTCACCGGCGGCGAGGCCCTCTATGCCGACATGGGCCACTTCGGAGCGAAGTCCATCCGATACGCCTGGCTGGGATTCATCTTCCCGGCGCTGGTGCTCTGTTACCTGGGCCAGGGGGCCCTGGTGCTCGGGCACCCGGAGCTCGCGCGGACGCCCTTCTTCGGGATGGTCCCGGTGGGCGGGGCGACCATCGCGCTGGTGGCGCTCGCCGCGCCCGCCACCGTCATCGCCTCGCAGGCGCTCATCTCCGGGGTGTTCTCGCTCACCCAGCAGGCGGTGCGCCTCGGGTATCTCCCTCGGGTCCTCATCCGACACACCTCCGGCAGCGCCGAGGGGCAGATCTACATCCCGTCGGTCAACTGGGGGCTGGCCATCGCGTGCATCGCGCTGGTGCTGGCCTTCAAGGAGTCGAGCGCCCTCGCCGCCGCCTATGGCCTCGCCGTCTGCGGCACCATGGCCATCACCAGCATCACGTACTTCGCGGTCATCCGTGAGACCTGGGGATGGTCCCGTGGGAAGTCCTGGGCGCTGCTGCTGCTCTTCCTGGCCTTCGACATTCCCTACCTGCTCGCCAACCTGCTGAAGTTCTTCGATGGGGGATACCTGCCCGTGCTGGTGGGCGCGTTCTTCTTCGTGGTGATGATCGTCTGGAAGATGGGCCGCACCCACCTGGGTGACTACTTCGCCGAGCGCTCGCCGCCGCTGAGCGGCTTCCTGGAGAGCCTCGCATCGCGGGTGTCGGCGCGCACCCCGGGGACCTCGGTCTTCCTGGCGTCGAGCGCCACGGGGACGCCGCCGGTGCTCTTCCACCACGTCGAGCGCCTTCGGGTGCTGCAGGAGCGCGTGGTGCTGTTGACCATCACCACGGAGCACATCCCGATGGTGTCGAAGGCGGGGCGGGTGAAGGTGGAGGACATCGCGCCGGGCGTCTATCGGGTGATCGCCCGCTGCGGCTTCATGGAGACCCCGCAGGTTCCGGCGATGCTGGCGCAGGCCATCGAGGAGGGGCTGCTCCCGATCAAGCTGGCCGACGTGACCTACTACCTCGGGCGGGAGACCTTCATCGCGGGCACCAAGGGGAAGATGGGGCCGTGGACGGAGTCACTGTTCGCCTTCCTGAACCGGAATGCCCACAGCGCGCCGATGTACTTTGGAGTGCCCGCCGAGAAGGTGGTCGAGCTCGGGGTGCAGATCGACCTCTGAGAAGAGGGGAGAAGAGCCCCCGAGGACAGCCATTTCACGGTGCAGTGACATCGATTCTCGCTGGGGCCACCATTCGTGCCGACTCGAGTGTTCAATCTCGTGACTTCCGGAGCTCGCGCTTCGTCGAGCAAGCGTTTGGTCGATACGTGGGTTTCGCCCTTGAAGCGAGTGCGCGGAGCAGGCGTCTTCTTCACCCGGGTTTCGCCTTGGGGAGCCGCCGAAGATCGACGTGCCGGGCCAGCGTCAGCATGACGATGGCCATCTCCTCGGCGGACAGCCCGCCGTATCGCGCGGTCCACTCTTCGGCCTCGACCATGACGTCCAGTCCCGGCGCATTCATTCGAACATCGTTCGCGATCAGGTATCCCGAGACCTCCTCATCGACCTTCTTCTCGCCGTGCACGGCCCGCAGCGACGCCACCACGGTGGCCAGAAGGTTGTACGAGAGCAGTCCCACGCAGAATCCAAAGAGAGCGGCCTTGATATCCCAGCGGCGCGAGTTCCGCGTTGAGCCAGAGTGCGAGTTGTTGAAACGCCGTCTCGATGCTCCAGCGCTTCGATAGAGATCCGCGATCTCAATGGCACCGGCCATCTCTTTCGGGAGGTTCGTGAGGAGGTGAAGTTCCATGTCGCCGTCGCGCGTCGCCTGGTCGAGCCGGATCGTGATCCGACGGAGGTCGAGGGTGCGGCCGTCCTCCATCTCCATCCTCACGTCCTGTTCGAAGACCTCGCCGGTCCCGGATCCGGCCGCACGAGATCAGTGCGCCGAACGGACGAGTGATCAGGTTCGCGTGCTGACGAATCACGAACGCGCCGTGTCGCCGCTGATGCCCCAGAGGAACGCCCGCGTGCAGAAGTTCCGATCGCAGATCCAGCAGTCGCCGGGCGATACCATCGGCAGGACTTGCGGCAGGATCAACGCTCTGAGCGTGGCCGTCCTCGCAGGAACCACCGCCCGCACCAGTCCCAGGGCGGGCTCGAAGACCGCCAGCAAGTGGCCCGGCAGCGGACCGGCCACGCTTCCCGAAGCACGGGCAGGCGACGATCGGTCGCCGCGAGATGGTTGCCATCGAGCACCATCACCCGAAACCCCCGACAGCCACGGCGCTTCGCTCCCCTTTCATCGACCGGATCAGCATGGCGGCGCGGTCCGCTGTGCCCCGGACCATCGCGGCGCTGACAGCCGGTTCGACGTTC
>JADJAE010000012.1 GCA_016704445.1 Deltaproteobacteria bacterium | reverse complement strand
CGCGCTTCCGCGGGCGTCTGCGATCCGGCCGAGAGCTGCACGGGCTCGGCGGCGGCGTGTCCGGGCAACGCCTTCACGGCGGCGGGTACGGTGTGTCGCGTGTCGGCGGGCGTCTGCGACGTGGCCGAGAGCTGCACCGGAGCGAGCGCGGGATGTCCGTCCGACGCGTTCACGGCGGCGGGCACGGTGTGCCGCGCTTCGCTGGGCGCATGTGATCCTCAGGAGAGCTGCACCGGCAGCGGGGCAGGGTGCCCGGGCAACGCGCTCACTCCAGCGGGCACAGTGTGTCGAGCGTCGGCAGGCGTCTGCGACGTGGCCGAGAGCTGCACCGGGTCGTCGACGGCGTGCCCTGCGGATGCGTTCTCTCCCTCGAGCACCGTATGCCGCGGGTCGGCGGGCGCCTGCGACGTGGCGGAGAGCTGCACCGGATCGAGCGCGGCGTGTCCAGGCAACGCGCTTACCCCGGCGGGCACGATGTGCCGCGCTTCGGTGGGCGTCTGCGACGTGGCCGAGACCTGCAACGGAGCAAGCTCTGCGTGCCCTGCGGACGCGGTGGCTCCGGGTGGAACCTCCTTCCCCAGCACCGGGGCCAACGGGGCCTTTGCTCCGTCGAGCAACACGGTGCTGGCTCCCGGCGTCTACAACTTCACGACCATCACCATCCCTGCGGGGGTGACGGTCACCACCAACGGCACCGGCACGCTCGACCTTCGGGCGACGGGTGCGGTGACCATCGCGGGCGCCATCGACGTGAGCGGCTCTCGCGGCGGCGACGGCGCAGCGGTGGGCTGCTACGTCGGCGGCGGCGGCGGTGGAGCGACGGCCAACGTCAGCGGCGCGGGTCCCTCCGGCGGAGGCTCCTGCCACGCTGGTGGAACGGGCGGCTCGGGCAGCGCAGGCGGCGGCGGCCCTGGTCGGTCGTGCTCGGCGGGCGGCGGCGGCTACGGCGGCGGCTCGGGCGGCGGCGTGTGTGACTCCGGCGGCGGCGGCGGCGGCTACGGCGGCGGCGGCGGTGGCGGCGGCTGGTACGTCGGCAACGGCGGCAACGGCGGCGGCGTCTACGGCGGCGCGGGCGGCGCGGGCTCCCAGGGAGCGGGCCTCGGCGGCAGCTCGCCGGGCGTGTACGCGGGCGGCAACGGCCTGGCGGGCTACTGCTCGTACTACGCGGGCGGTGGCGGCGGCGGCTCGATCGGCAGCGACGCGGCGGCCGACCTTGCGATGGCCACGACCTTCCGCCCCGGATCAGCGGGCGGAGGCGGAGGAGGCCAGTGCTACAACTGCGGCTGGCACGGCGGCGGTGGTGGAGGCGGCGGCGGCGGCGCGCTTCGCATCGCGACCGGCAGCACCCTGACGATCACCGGCGCGGTGAGGGCCAATGGCGGCGCTGGCGGCAACACGGCACTGGGCTCTGGCGCAGGCGGCGGCGGATCAGGCGGCGCGCTCTACCTCGAAGCCCCGACGCTCACCGTGAGCGGCACGGTGCAGGCCGTGGGCGGCGCTGGCGGCGTGGGCAGCGGTGGCTGCTCCAACAACGGCGGCGCGGGTGGTCTCGGGCGCATCCGGATCAGCGCGACGACGGCTTCGTGCTCGCTCTCGGGCTCCTTCAACCCGCCGCTTGCGTCGGGCTGCAACCCCGGCAGCGCGGCGGGTCGGGCGCATGTGACGGCCCTGGTCGGTGGCACCGTCTGTCGTCCCTCGGCGGGCGCCTGCGACGTGGCCGAGAGCTGCACCGGAGCGAGCTCGGCGTGTCCGGCCGATGGCTTCACCACCGCAGGCACCATGTGCCGCGGATCGGCAGGCGTGTGCGACGTGGCCGAGAGCTGCACGGGCAGCGCTGCTGCTTGTCCTGCAGATGGATTCTCTCCATCGAGCACGGTGTGCCGCGCCAACAGCGGCGGCGGCTGCGACGTGGCGGAGAGCTGCACCGGCGCGGGTGCGGCCTGCCCGGCGGATCTGGGTGTGGCGGCGGGCACGGTGTGCCGCGGGTCGGCGGGCGTCTGCGATCCGCAGGAGACCTGCAACGGGTCGAGCGCGGCGTGCCCGGGCAACGCCCTCACGGCAGCGGGCACGGTGTGTCGCGTGTCGGCTGGTGTCTGCGACGTGGCCGAGAGCTGCACCGGATCGAGCGCGGGATGTCCGTCCGACGCGTTCACGGCGGCGGGCACGGTGTGCCGAGCATCGCTGGGTGCCTGCGATCCCCAGGAGACCTGCACCGGCAGCGGCGCAGGGTGCCCGGGCAACGCGCTCACTCCAGCGGGCACGGTGTGTCGAGCGTCGGCGGGCGTCTGCGACGTGGCCGAGAGCTGCACCGGCGCTTCGACGGCGTGCCCTGCGGATGCGTTCTCTCCCTCGAGCACCGTGTGCCGCGGGTCGGCGGGTGTCTGCGATCCTGCCGAGACCTGCACGGGTAGCGCGGCGGCCTGCCCAGGCAACGCCTTCACGGCGGCGGGCACGATGTGCCGCGCTTCGGTGGGCGTCTGCGACGTGGCCGAGACCTGCAACGGGTCGAGCGCGGCGTGTCCGAGCGACGCGGTGGCTCCGGGTGGAACCTCCTTCCCCAGCACCGGGGCCAACGGGGCCTTTGCTCCGTCGAGCAACACGGTGCTGGCTCCCGGCGTCTATCACTTCACGACCATCACCATCCCTTCGGGGGTGACGGTGCGGACCAGCGGCACGGGCACGCTCGACCTTCGGGCGACGGGCGCGGTGACCATCGCGGGCGCCATCGACGTGAGCGGCGCTCGCGGCGGCGACGGCGCAGCGGTGGGCTGCTACGTCGGCGGCGGCGGCGGTGGAGCGACGGCCAACGTCAGCGGCGCAGGTCCCTCCGGCGGAGGCTCCTGCCACGCTGGTGGAACGGGCGGCTCGGGTAGCGCAGGCGGCGGCGGCCCTGGTCGGTCGTGTTCGGCGGGCGGCGGCGGCTACGGCGGCGGCTCGGGCGGCGGCGTGTGTGACTCCGGCGGCGGCGGCGGCGGCTACGGCGGCGGCGGCGGTGGCGGCGGCTGGTACGTCGGCAACGGCGGCAACGGCGGCGGCGTCTACGGCGGCGCGGGCGGCGCGAGCTCCCAGGGAGCGGGCCTCGGCGGCAGCTCGCCGGGCGTGTACGCGGGCGGCAACGGCCTGGCGGGCTACTGCTCGTACTACGCGGGCGGTGGCGGCGGCGGCTCGATCGGCAGCGACGCGGCGGCCGACCTTGCGATGGCCACGACCTTCCGCCCCGGATCAGCGGGCGGAGGCGGAGGAGGCCAGTGCTACAACTGCGGCTGGCACGGCGGCGGTGGTGGAGGCGGCGGCGGCGGCGCGCTTCGCATCGCGACGTCCAGCTCGATGACGATCACCGGCGCGGTGAGGGCCAATGGCGGCGCTGGCGGCAACACGGCACTGGGCTCTGGCGCAGGCGGCGGCGGATCAGGCGGCGCGCTCTACCTCGAAGCCCCGACGCTCACCGTGAGCGGCACGGTGCAGGCCGTGGGCGGCGCTGGCGGCGTGGGCAGCGGCGGGTGCGTCAACAACGGCGGCGCGGGCGGTCTCGGGCGCATCCGGATCAGCGCGACGACGGCCTCGTGCTCGCTCTCGGGTTCCTTCAACCCGCCGCTTGCGTCGGGCTGCAACCCCGGCAGCGCAGCGGGTCGGGCGCATGTGACGGCGCTGGTCGGTGGCACCGTGTGTCGCCCCTCGGCGGACGCCTGCGACGTGGCCGAGAGCTGCAACGGAGCGAGCTCGGCGTGTCCGGCCGATGGGTTCACCACGGCAGGCACCGTGTGCCGCGGCTCGGCGGGCGTATGCGACGTGGCCGAGAGCTGCACGGGCAGCTCGGCTGCGTGTCCTGCAGATGGATTCTCTCCGTCGAGCACGGTGTGCCGCGCCAACAGCGGCGCCGGCTGCGACGTGGCGGAGAGCTGCACCGGCACGGGTGCAGCGTGCCCGGCGGATCTGGGCGTGGCGGCGGGCACGGTGTGCCGCGCGTCGGCGGGTGTCTGCGACGTGGCCGAGAGCTGCGGCGGAACCAGCGCGGCGTGTCCGTCGAACACCTTCACGGCCGTGGGCGCGGTGTGCCGTGCCTCGGCGGGCATCTGCGATGCGGCCGAGAGCTGCACGGGCTCGGGCGCGGCGTGTCCGGTGGATGGGTTCCAGCCGTCGAGCACGGTGTGTCGTGCGGTGGCGGGCGTCTGCGACGTGGCCGAGAGCTGCACGGGCGCGGGCGCAGCGTGCCCTGCGGACACGTTCCGTCCGTCGAGCACGGTGTGTCGTGCGGTGGCGGGCGTCTGCGACACGGCGGAGAGCTGCACGGGCAGCGCGGCGTCGTGTCCGACGGATGGGTTCCAGCCGTCGACCACGGTGTGTCGTTCGTCGACGAGCCAGACCTACTGCGACCCGGCCGAGAGCTGCACCGGGTCGAGCGGCGTCTGCCCGTCCAACACGGTGATTCGCGCGCCGAGCACCGAGGTCTGCGACGCGGCGGACAACGACTGCGACGGCGTGGTCGACGAGCCCTTCACGGGCACGGCCTCGACGTGCACCCTGGAGAGCAACCTCGCTCTGGGCCGCCCGGCGACGCTGTCGACGCAGTACTCGAGCGCGACGTGCTTCGGGCCGAACATCGCGACGAACAACGTCACCAACGGCTTCTACGACGGCCTCTGCCCGAGCAACCTCGCCATCGTCGAGAGCAGCCTGGGCTGGTGGCAGGTCGACCTGGGCGATCGCTACCAGATCAACCGCGTCGTGGTCTGGGGCCGCACGGACTCCAGCCCGAGCCAGTCGCAGAACTTCGACATCCAGGTGTCCGAGACGGGCGCGGTCTGGACGACCATCGCGACCGTGGCGACGGCGGTGCCGAGCTCCACCAACGCCTTCTCGGGACGCGCGGCCCGCTACGTCCGGCTGCAGCGCCGCACGGTGGACTACCTCTCGATCGCGGAGGTCCAGGTCTTCGGCTGCCCGGCGGCGCTGGGCACCAGCTGCACCGCGGGCGTCGGGGCCTGCGCCCGCATGGGGACCAACGTCTGCCGCGCCGACGGTCTCAACACCGCGTGTACGGCGGTGGCGGCCACGGCGACGGCGGAGGTCTGCGACGGGATCGACAACGACTGCGACGGCCTGATCGACGAGGGCTTCTGCCGCATCGGTGGCGTCTGCTTCAGCAACGGCGACCTGAACCCGGCGAACAACTGCCAGGTGTGCACGGTCGCGTCGGCCACCCTCTCGGGTCCGACGGCCTGGAGCAACGTGGCCGCGGGCACGGTGTGTCGTGCGTCGGCGGGCGTCTGCGACACGGCCGAGAGCTGCGACGGTACCGGCTCGGCCTGCCCGGCGAATGTGTTCGTTCCGTCGACGACGGTGTGCCGCGGATCGGCGGGCGTCTGCGACGTGGCAGAGAGCTGCACGGGAGCATCGGCGGCGTGCCCTGCGGATGGCTTCTCTCCGTCGAGCACGGTGTGCCGCGCCAACAACGGCGGCGGCTGCGACGTGGCGGAGAGCTGCACGGGTAGCGCTGCGGCGTGCCCGTCGGATCTGGGCGTGGCGGCGGGCACGGTGTGCCGCGGGTCGGCGGGTGTCTGCGACGTGGCCGAGAGCTGCGGCGGAACCAGCGCGGCGTGTCCGACGAACACCTTCACGGCGGCGGGCACGGTGTGCCGCGCTTCGGCAGGCGTGTGCGACGTGGCCGAGTCGTGCAACGGGGCGAGCGCGGCGTGCCCGATGGACGGGTTCACCGCCTCGCCGGCGCTGTCGGCGTTCCCTAGCAGCGGTGCGGAGGGGGCGTTCGCTCCGTCGACGAACACGACGCTGACGCCGGGCGTTCACAACTTCACGACGATCACGATTCCGGCGGGCGTGACGGTCACGACCAACGGCGTGGGCACGCTCGATCTTCGCGCGACCGGCAACGTCACGATCTCTGGCACGGTGGACGTGAGCGGATCGGCGGGCGGCGTTGGCGCCAGCACGTCCTGCTACTACGGCGGCGGCTCGGGCGGCGCGACGGCGCGTCCCGGGTCTCCTGGCGCGGCGGGCGCCAACTCGTGCGGCAGCGGTGGTACGGGCGGCAGCGGCGCGGTCGGCGGCGGCGGTGGCGTGCAGTCGTGCAGCGCGCCTGGCGGCGGCTATGGCGGCGGCGCGGGCGGCGGCGTGTGCGCAGGCGGCGCGGGCGGCGGCGGGTACGCGGGTGGCGGCGGGGCGTGCGGCTGGGGCGTGAACGGCGGCGCTGGCGGGTCGAGCGGCGGGTCGTCGGGCGGCGCAGGTGGCGTGTGGGCGTGGGGCGTGGGCGGCGGCGGCGGCGCTCCGGGCGTCTACGCGGGCAGCCCCGGCGTCTTCAATGGCAGCTCGTGCAACGGTTTGCCCGGCGGCGGCGGCGGCTCGATCGGCGCGGTCGCGGCGGCGGATCTGGCGGTGGCCAGCACGTTCCAGCCTGGCTCGGGCGGCGGCGGCGGCGGTGGGCAGTGTGCGTCCTGCGCGCAGCCGGGCGGCGGCGGCGGCGGCGGCGCGGGCGGCGGACTGCGCATCGCGACGGGCGGTTCGCTGACGGTGACGGGCGCGCTACGGGCCAACGGAGGCGCGGGCGGCAACACGGCGTACGGCTCCGGGCGCAGGCGGCGGCGGATCGGGTGGCGTGATCTACCTCGCATCGCCGACGCTCAGCGTGAGCGGCACGGTCAGCGCGGTGGGCGGCTCTGGCGGCGTCACGACGAGCTGCATCAACAACCCTGGCGGCACTGGCGGTCTGGGGCGCATCCGGATCAGCACGCAATCGTTGGGTTGCAGCCTGACGGGCTCGTTCAATCCTCCGCTTGCGGCCGGGTGCGGCGCGTCGGGGGCGGTGGCCGGCCGCGCGTACGTCGCGCTCGATGTCGGGGTCGCGGGCGGCACGGTGTGTCGGCCCTCGGCGGGCGCGTGCGATGTCGCGGAGCTGTGCACCGGCACCAGCAACGCGTGCCCCGCGGATGTGTTCGTGCCGTCGACGACGGTATGCCGCGGGTCGGCGGGCGTCTGCGACGTGGCCGAGAGCTGCACCGGGTCGAGCGCGGCGTGCCCTGCAGATGGCTTCTCTCCATCGAGCACGGTGTGTCGGGCCAACAACGGCGGCGGCTGCGACGTGGCGGAGAACTGCACCGGCACGGGTGCGGCCTGCCCGGCGGACAGCGCCGTGGCGGCGGGTACGGTGTGCCGCGGGTCGGCGGGTGTGTGCGATCCGGCCGAGACCTGCAACGGGTCGAGCGCGGCCTGCCCGGGTAACACCTTCACGGCGGCGGGCACGGTGTGTCGCGTGTCGGCGGGCGTCTGCGACGTGGCCGAGAGCTGCACCGGATCGAGCGCGGGATGTCCGTCCGACGCGTTCACGGCGGCGGGCACGGTGTGCCGAGCATCGCTGGGTGCCTGCGATCCTCAGGAGACCTGCACCGGCAGTGGCGCAGGGTGCCCGGGCAACGCGCTCACTGCGGCGGGCACCCGGTATGCCGAGCGTCGGCGGGCGTCTGCGACGTGGCCGAGAGCTGCACCGGCGCTTCGACGGCGTGCCCTGCGGATGCGTTTTCGCCTTCGAGCACGGTGTGCCGCGCTTCGGCGGGTGTCTGCGATCCTCAGGAGAGCTGCACGGGTAGCGCGGCGGCGTGTCCTGGCAACACCTTCACGGCGGCGGGCACGGTGTGTCGCGCTTCGGTGGGCGTGTGCGACGTGGCCGAGGCGTGCACGGGGTCGAGCGCGGCGTGCCCGACGGATGGGTTCACCGCCTCGCCGACGTTGTCGGCGTTCCCGAGCAGCGGTGCGGAGGGTGCGTTCGCTCCGTCGACGAACACGACGCTGACGCCGGGCGTTCACAACTTCACGACGATCACGATTCCGGCGGGCGTGACGGTCACGACCAACGGCGCGGGCACGCTTGATCTGCGCGCGACCGGCAACGTCACGATCTCTGGCACGGTGGACGTGAGCGGATCGGCGGGCGGCGTTGGCGCCCGCACGTCCTGCTACTTCGGCGGCGGCTCGGGCGGTGCGACGGCACGCCCCGGGTCTCCTGGTGCGGCGGGCGCCAACTCGTGCGGCAGCGGTGGTACGGGCGGCAGCGGCGCGGTCGGCGGCGGCGGTGGCGTGCAGTCGTGCAGCGCGCCTGGCGGCGGCTATGGCGGCGGCGCGGGCGGCGGCGTGTGCGCAGGCGGCGCGGGCGGCGGCGGGTACGCGGGCGGCGGCGGCGCGTGCGGCTGGGGCGTGAACGGCGGCGCTGGCGGATCGAGCGGCGGATCGTCGGGCGGCGCTGGTGGCGTGTGGGCGTGGGGCGTGGGCGGCGGCGGCGGCGGGCCGGGCGTCTACGCGGGCAGCCCCGGTGTCTTCAATGGCAGCTCGTGCAACGGCCTGCCTGGCGGCGGCGGCGGCTCGATCGGCGCGGTGGCTGCGGCGGACCTTGCGGTGGCCAGCACGTTCCAGCCTGGCTCGGGCGGCGGCGGCGGCGGTGGGCAGTGCGCGTCCTGCGCGCAGCCCGGCGGCGGCGGCGGCGGCGGCGGCGGCGGCGGATTGCGCATCGCGACGGGCGGTTCGCTGACGGTGACGGGCGCGCTACGGGCCAACGGCGGCGCGGGCGGCAACACGGCGTACGGCTCGGGCGCAGGCGGCGGCGGATCGGGTGGCGTGATCTACCTCGCATCGCCGACGCTCAGCGTGAGCGGCACGGTCAGCGCGGTGGGCGGCTCTGGCGGCGTCACGACGAGCTGCATCAACAACCCTGGCGGCACCGGCGGTCTGGGGCGCATCCGGATCAGCACGCAGTCGTTGGGTTGCAGCCTGACGGGCTCGTTCAATCCTCCGCTTGCGGCGGGGTGCGGCGCGTCGGGCTCGGTGGCCGGCCGCGCGTACGTCGCGCTCGATGTCGGGGTCGCGGGCGGCACGGTGTGTCGGCCCTCGGCGGGCGTGTGCGACACGGCGGAGCTGTGCAATGGCACCAGCAACGCGTGCCCGGCGGATGTGTTTGTTCCGTCGACGACGGTGTGCCGCGGGTCGGCGGGCGTCTGCGACACGACGGAGAGCTGCACCGGGTCGAGCGCGGCGTGTCCGACGGATGGCTTCTCTCCATCGAGCACGGTGTGCCGCGCCAACAACGGCGGCGGCTGCGACGTGGCGGAGAACTGCACCGGCGCGGGCGCGGCCTGCCCGGCGGACAGCGCCCTGGCGGCAGGCACGGTGTGCCGCGGGTCGGCGGGTGTGTGCGATCCGGCCGAGACCTGCAACGGGTCGAGCGCGGCCTGCCCGGGTAACACTTTCACCGCGGCTGGTACGGTGTGTCGCGTGTCGGCGGGCGTCTGCGACGTGGCCGAGAGCTGCACCGGAGCGAGCGCGGGATGTCCGTCCGACGCCTTCACCGCGGCGGGCACGGTGTGCCGAGCATCGCTGGGTGCCTGCGATCCTCAGGAGACCTGCACCGGCAGTGGCGCAGGGTGCCCAGGCAACGCGCTCACTGCGGCGGGCACCGTATGCCGAGCGTCGGCGGGCGTCTGCGACGTGGCCGAGAGCTGCACCGGCGCTTCGACGGCGTGCCCTGCGGATGCGTTCTCGCCTTCGAGCACGGTGTGCCGCGCCTCGGCGGGTGTGTGCGATCCGCAGGAGACCTGCGGCGGGTCGAGCGCGGCGTGTCCTGGCAACACCTTCACGGCGGCTGGCACGGTGTGCCGCGCTTCGGTGGGCGTCTGCGACGTGGCCGAGGCGTGCACCGGGTCGAGCACAACATGTCCGACCGACGCGCTTGTCGCAGGCCCGACGCCGATCGTGGCGATGTTCAACGCGACGAGCACGGGCCCATCGGGAACCCGTCAGAACTGGACTGTTCCTGCGGGCGTGACGAGCATCACGGTCGAGGCGTGGGGCGCGCAGGGCGGCAGCGGGACGATCTACGGCACCAGCGTGGGCGCGGGCGGCCTCGGTGCGTATGTCCGCGGCACCGTGTCGGTCACGCCGGGTAGCGTGATCGACATCCTGGTGGGCCAGGCGGGCGGCTCCAGCGGTGGTCCGCACGGCAACGAGAACGGTGGCGGCGGCGGCTCCTTCGTCGTGCAGCGCACGGGCAATGTTCCGCTGGTGATCGCTGGCGGCGGCGGCGGCGCCCCGGCCAGCGGCTACGGGACGGCCTGCTCGCGGACGGCGTCCAGCGCGTCCGGTCAGGCGGGCACTTCGGGCGTGGGCGTGAGCTGCTGGGCGGCGGCTGCTGGCGGTTCGGGCGGCGGCGGCGGCGGCGCGGCGGGCGCCTATCAGGGCGGCGGCGGCGGCGGCTTCGCGAGCAACGGCGCCAACGGCGGCACCCACTGCTCGCTGGCGTACGGCGGCCTGAGCTACCTGGCGGGTGGCACCGGTGGGGCGGGCAACACCTGCTACAACACGACGAACTACGGCGGGTACGGCGGCGGCGGTGGCGGTCAGCTCGGCGGTCCCGGCGCCGGCGGTGGCTACTCCGGCGGTGCGTCGGCCGGGAACTGGTCGAGCTATTCGACCTACGGCGGCGGCGGCGGCTCGTACAACGCGGGCTCCTCGCAGACCAACACGGCGGGCGTGCAGGCCGGCGCCGGGCGCGTGGTCATCACCTACGCGGGAACGTCGGGCGGCACGACGTGTCGGCCCTCGGCGGGCGCGTGCGATGTCGCGGAGCTGTGCAACGGCGCCAGCAGCGCGTGCCCGGCGGATGTGTTCGTCGCGTCGAGCACGGTGTGCCGCGGCTCGGCGGGCGTGTGCGACGTGGCCGAGAGCTGCACCGGGTCGAGCGCGGCGTGCCCTGCGGATGGCTTCTCTCCATCGAGCACGGTGTGCCGCGCTTCGGCGGGTGTGTGCGATCCTGCCGAGAGCTGCACGGGTAGCGCGGCGGCGTGTCCTGGCAACGTCTTCACGGCGGCGGGCACGGTGTGCCGCGGGTCGGCGGGCGTCTGCGACGTGGCCGAGGCGTGCAACGGTTCGAGCGCGGCGTGTCCGACCGACGCGGTGGTGCCTGGCGGTACGTCGTTCCCGAGCAGCGGCGCCAGCGGGGCCTTTGCTCCGTCGACCAACACGGTGCTCGCCCCCGGCGTCTACAACTTCACGACCATCACCATCCCTGCGGGTGTGACGGTCACGACCAACGGTACCGGCACGCTGGACCTTCGGGCGACGGGCGCGGTGACCATCGCGGGCACCATCGACGTGAGCGGATCGCGCGGCGGCGATGGAGCCCGCACGAGCTGCTACTACGGCGGCGGCTCTGGCGGCGCGACGGCACGCCCCGGGTCTCCTGGTGCGGCGGGCGCCAACTCGTGCGGCAGCGGCGGTACGGGCGGCAGCGGCGCGGGCGGCGGCGGTGGCGGCGTGCAGTCGTGCAGCGCGCCTGGCGGCGGCTACGGCGGCGGCGCAGGCGGCGGCGTGTGCGCAGGCGGCGCAGGCGGCGGCGGGTACGCGGGCGGCGGCGGCGCGTGCGGCTGGGGCGTGAACGGCGGCGCAGGCGGATCGAGCGGCGGGTCGTCGGGCGGCGCTGGTGGCGTGTGGGCGTGGGGCGTGGGCGGCGGCGGCGGCGGTCCGGGCGTCTATGCGGGCTCCAACGGCGTCTTCAATGGCAGCTCGTGCAACGGTTTGCCTGGCGGCGGCGGCGGGTCGATCGGCGCGGTCGCGGCGGCGGACCTCGCGGTGGACACGACCTTCCAGCCGGGTTCGGGCGGCGGCGGCGGCGGCGGTCAGTGCGCGAGCTGCGCCGAGCCGGGCGGCGGCGGTGGCGGCGGCGGCGGCGGCGCACTGCGCATCGCGACCAACGGGTCGCTGACGCTGACGGGCGCGCTACGGGCCAACGGAGGCGCTGGGGGCAACACGGCGTACGGCTCGGGCGCTGGCGGCGGCGGCTCCGGGGGCGTGATCTACCTGGACTCGCCCACGCTGAGCGTGAGCGGGAGCGTGTCGGCGGTCGGCGGCGCGGGTGGCGTGACGACCTCGTGCATCAACAACCCTGGCGGCACTGGCGGTCTCGGCCGCATCCGTATCAACGCCACGACGGCGACGTGCTCGCTGACGGGCTCGTTCAACCCGCCGCTTGCGGCCGGGTGCTCGCCCTCGGGCGCGGTGGCCGGGCGGGCCTATGTGACGGCGCGGGTGGTGAGCACGGTGTGTCGCCCCTCGGCGGGTGTCTGCGACATGGCCGAGCTCTGCAACGGAGCGAGCTCGGCGTGCCCGGCGGATGTGTTCGTGCCGTCGACGACGGTGTGCCGCGGGGCGGCGGGCGTCTGCGACACGGCGGAGAGCTGCACCGGGTCGAGCGCGGCTTGTCCGGGCGACGGGTTCCTGCCGTCGAGCACGGTGTGTCGGGCCAACAACGGCGGCGGCTGCGACGTGGCGGAGAACTGCACCGGCACTGGTGTGGCCTGCCCGGCAGACAGCGCCCTGGCGGCGGGCTCGGTGTGCCGCGCCTCGGCGGGTGTGTGCGATCCGCAGGAGACCTGCGGCGGGTCGAGCGCGGCGTGTCCTGGCAACACGTTCACGGCGGCTGGCACGGTGTGCCGCGCTTCGGTGGGCGTCTGCGACGTGGCCGAGGCGTGCACCGGGTCGAGCGCGGCGTGTCCGACCGACGCGCTTGTCGCCGCTCCGACGCCTGTCGTGGCGGTGTTCAACGCGACGAGCACGGGCCCGACGGGCACGCGGCAGAGCTGGACGGTTCCTGCGGGCGTGACGAGCATCACGGTCGAGGCGTGGGGCGCGCAGGGTGGCAGCGGGACGATCTACGGCACCAGCGTGGGCGCTGGCGGCCTCGGTGCGTACGTGCGTGGCACCGTGTCGGTCACGCCGGGTAGCGTGATCGACATCCTGGTGGGCCAGGCGGGCGGCTCGAGCGGTGGTCCGCACGGCAACGAGAACGGTGGCGGCGGCGGCTCCTTCGTCGTGCAGCGCACGGGCAATGTTCCGCTGGTGATCGCTGGCGGCGGCGGCGGCGCTCCGGCCAGCGGCTACGGGACGGCCTGCTCGCGGACGGCGTCCAGCGCGTCCGGTCAGGCGGGCACCTCGGGCGTGGGCGTGAGCTGCTGGGCGGCGGCGCGGTGGGCGCCTATCAGGGCGGCGGCGGCGGCGGCTTCACGGGCAACGGCGCCAACGGCGGCACCCACTGCTCGCTGGCGTACGGCGGCCTGAGCTACCTGGCGGGTGGCACCGGTGGCGCGGGCAACACCTGCTACAACACGACGAACTACGGCGGGTACGGCGGCGGCGGTGGCGGTCAGCTCGGTGGTCCCGGCGCCGGCGGTGGCTACTCCGGCGGTGCGTCGGCCGGGAACTGGTCGAGCTATTCGACCTACGGCGGCGGCGGCGGCTCGTACAACTCGGGCTCCTCGCAGACCAACACGGCGGGCGTGCAGGCCGGCGCCGGGCGAGTGGTCATCACGTACGCGGGAACGTCGGGCGGCACGACGTGTCGTCCCTCGGCGGGCGCGTGCGATGTCGCGGAGCTGTGCAATGGCACCAGCAACGCGTGCCCGGCGAACGTGTTCGTCGCGTCGAGCACGGTGTGCCGCGGGTCGGCGGGCGTCTGCGATGTGGCGGAGAGCTGCACGGGAGCATCGGCGGCGTGTCCGGCGGATGGCTTCTCTCCGTCGAGCACGGTGTGCCGCGCGAACAACGGCGGCGGCTGCGACGTGCAGGAGAACTGCACGGGAGCATCGGCGGCCTGCCCGGCGGACAGCGCCCTGGCGGCGGGCACGGTGTGCCGCGGGTCGGCGGGGGTGTGCGATCCGCAGGAAACCTGCAACGGGTCGAGCTCGGCATGTCCTGGCAACACCTTCACGGCGGCGGGCACGGTGTGTCGCGGCTCCGCGGGCCCCTGCGATCCGGCCGAGAGCTGCACGGGCTCGGCGGCGGCCTGCCCGGGCAACACGCTCACCGCGGCGGGCACCGTGTGCCGCGGCTCGGCGGGCGTCTGCGACGTGGCCGAGAGCTGCAACGGCGCGAGCTCGGCGTGTCCTGCGGACGCCTTCCGGCCTTCGAGCACGGTGTGCCGCGCCAACAGCGGCGCTGGCTGCGACGTGGCCGAGAACTGCACGGGCTCCTCGGCAGCGTGCCCGGCGGACGGGTTCACCACCGCTGGAACGCTGTGTCGCGGCTCCGCGGGCCCCTGCGATCCGGCCGAGAGCTGCACCGGTAGCGCGGCGGCGTGTCCGGGTAACGCCTTCACGGCGGCGGGCACCCTGTGTCGCGGCTCCGCGGGCCCCTGCGATCCGGCCGAGAGCTGCACGGGCTCGGCTGCGGCCTGCCCTGGCAACACGCTCACGGCGGCGGGCACCGTGTGTCGCGCTTCGGCGGGCGTCTGCGACGTGGCGGAGACCTGCAACGGCGCGAGCTCGGCGTGTCCTGCGGACGCCTTCCGGCCTTCGAGCACGGTGTGCCGCGCGTCGAGCTCGATCGCGGCCTGCGACCCGGCGGAGAGCTGCACCGGCTCGTCGGCGCTGTGCCCGACGAACGTGATCACCCGCGCTCCGACGACGGAGGTCTGCAACGGCGTCGATGACAACTGCAGCGGCGTCATCGACGAGGGCAACCCCGGCGGCGGCGGCGCCTGCACCACGGGCCAGCCCGGCCTCTGCTCGGCGGGCACGAGGCTCTGCTCCGGCGGCACCCTGGTCTGCAACCGCAACAGCGCTCCGGCGACGGAGGTCTGCAACGGCGTCGACGACAACTGCGATTGGACCGTCGACAACATCGCCTCCTCGGCCTGCAGCCCCGGCGCGTGCAGGAGCGGGTACACGTACTGCTCTGGCTCCTCGACCCTGTGCGCCTGGAGCGGCAACTCGCCGGTGGGGACAGCGTGCTCGGGTGGCCGCTGCGACGGCGCGGGCACCTGTCGACCCACGAACGACCGCCCGGAGAACGCGACCTACCTCGGGAGCCTCCCTGCCGGTCAGCTTGTCACCTCGGGCAACACCTGCGGCGCCTCGACGCAGCCTTCCGCGTGGTGCAACGGCCAGGCGGAGATCTACTACTACGTCTATGTCACCCGGCGCTCGGTGCTCTATGTCGACACCTTCGGGAGCACCTTCGACACCGTCATCAACGTCAGCAGCGACGGCTACAATAGCTATTTCTGCAACGATGACTCGTGCGGTACGCTGCAGAGCCAGATCGCGCCGGGATCGCCCTTCGTGGTCAATCCCGGCTATTACTACATCGCCGTGGGCGGCTTCGTTGGGAGTTGCGGCAACTTCACCCTCCGCGTCCAGGCCGTTCCTGCTTCCAACCCGGTGATCCAGGTAGGCCGGGGCGGCGGTCAGGTCGCCTACTACAGCACCGCGGGACAGGCCAACATGGTGAACCTCGGCTGTGGCGCCTCCGGAGGCGATATCACCTTCTATTGGACGCTCTGCCCGGGCATCGGCGGCGGAACCTTCTCTGCGAACACCTGCTCTGGCTACACCACCTACGACACCGCGCTGGAGTACTTCGACGGGACGAGCGGCGGCGCCGCGTGCAACGACGACTCCTGCGGCCTCCGGTCTTCGTTGTCGGTAGGCGTCAGCACGGGTCCTGGCATCCGGGCGTTCTACCAGGACGGATGGGGTGGCCAGGTCGGCAACAACTACACGGTCTTCTCTGTCCCCTGATCGGAGCTGAGGCGATGTACCCGCGATCTCTTGTCGCTCTCCTTGCATTGGTCGGCGCTTTCGCCTGCACCACCAGTTCACGCCCGGTAGTCATCCCGTCGGAGCTGCCCAGCGACGCGGGCAACCCCACGCAGGACGTCCCTCCCGGCCCCCGCGATGTGTCCACCGACACCCCCGAGGACCGCGTTCTCCCCACGCAGGACGTCCCCGTCACCCCGATGCAGGACGCTCAGATCCCCGGCAAGGACGCTCCTGCGATCTCCCCCGATGTGCCCTCGGACACCGCCGATTCTGGCGCTACGATCATTCCGCGCCCCGACGCGTCGATGCCTGTCGATGGTGGCTGCACAGCGCCGATGATGCTCTGCGGCCCCCTCTGCATCGACGTGATGCTCGACCGCGAGAACTGCGGAATGTGCAATCACCGATGCTCCGCCGAGGAGGCGTGCAGCGGAGGGATGTGTCTCCCCCTCGCGGCCTGTCCGCCCGGCCTCCTTCGCTGCAGCGGCCTGTGCGTCCCCGTCCAGTTTGACCCGATGAACTGCGGTCGCTGCGGCAATGCCTGCCCCAGTGGTCGCATGTGCGTGAGCGGCTCGTGCTCCTGCGCGACTGGCGAGACCGTTTGTGACGGCATGTGCACCGACACACTCCTCAACTCCCTGCACTGCGGTCGCTGCGGCAACCGCTGTCCGGACATGCAGCGGTGCAATGGCGGTCGATGTGATACGTCAACGTCACCTTGCCCGCCTGACCTTGTTTTCTGCGGCTCTGCGTGCGTCGATATGCAGACGAGTCTGGCCAACTGCGGTAGCTGCGCCCACGCCTGCTCCGTCGGGGAGGAGT
This sequence comes from Deltaproteobacteria bacterium, assembly GCA_016704445.1. Taxonomy (GTDB): domain Bacteria; phylum Myxococcota_A; class Polyangia; order Polyangiales; genus SCUS01. The sequence continues at coordinate 205,485 of JADJAE010000012.1, read as the reverse complement.
GTCAGCTCGGAATCTGCCGCCCCTTCGCCTGCTCCAGCCCACAGGTCAATTGCGGCGGCCGCTGCACTGACCTGCAATCACACCCGATGCACTGCGGGCGCTGCGGCCACGCATGCTCGGCCGGCACTCACTGCGTGGCGGGAACCTGCGTGGCGGGTTGCGGCACCGGCCTTACAAACTGCTCGGGAGCGTGCATCGACCTGACCAGTGAGACGCTCAACTGTGGGAGCTGCGGTCACGCGTGTCCGACCGGCCAGTCGTGCGTTGGAGGGACGTGCAGAGCAGGCTGCGGCTCTGGCGACATCATCTGTGCCGGCAACTGCGTCAACCCGGATAGCGATCGCGCGAACTGCGGACGCTGCGCGAATTCGTGCCCGAGCGGCATGAACTGCATCAATGGTGTCTGCCAGAGCTAGAGCGCTGCCCACCTGGGTTTGGGACAGCGGCGAGTTGCCCCCTTCCCCGCTGCCGCGCGCCCTAACCCCCGCCTCGGCTCCGTTCGGCACACAAGTCACGATTCGCCTTCAATTCAAGCCGATGCGTGCGATGGATGGCGGTGCCCGCTGTGCCCGCGGGTTGGAAACCCGCGGCAACGATGGGTTCGGTGAAAGCTCGCCGGAAGTCCGCAGGCGGACTGCTCTGGAGAGTCGCGCCATCTCCAAGTGAGGCCTTTCCCGCGAGGGCGTTGCGTCGACGCTCACGAGCGAAGAGAAGTCCGCTCGCGGACTTCCGGTGTCACGGCCCCACCGTACCCATCGTTGCCGCGGGTTTCCAACCCGCGGGCACAGCGGGCACCGCCATCCATCGTACGCATCGGCTTGAATTGAAGGCAAATCGTGACTTGTGTGCCGAACGGAGCCGCCTCGGGGGCAGGGCTTCGGCGACTGCCAACGCAGGGGTCGTACTGGAGGTTTTCTTCGGTGCCCGTTCGAGCTCACGTCCTCGATCCCCTGAGCCCTGCCCCCGAGGCGGCTTCTCTTTACCCAAAAGTGTAGGTCGGTGGCGTTTCCGGCGGGGAGAGCTCTCATTCGAAGATGAAAGCTCCCGTCTCGCTGGCCTGGCATGAGTTCGCGCACGCGCACTTCGGGCATTGGGCCCGGACGACTCGCGTGATGCAGATGTGGGAGCGCTTGTCGTCCCACCCGTCCGGGACCGTATCGGCGGTCTTCGAGGTACCGGCGGAGCGGAAGGGCGCATACCGCTTCTTGGAATCGTCGAAGGTTCGGTGGGAGCCGCTCGCGGAAGCGGTTCACGTCGCCACCGCGCGCCGATGCAGCAGGCACGCGCTGGTGATCGGCATCGTGGACGGTTCGAGCATCGCGCATACCGATCGACGCGGTGACGACGGCGTCGGGTCCGTCGGCTCACGCCGCATGGGCGGTCGCGGGATCAAGAGCATGATCCTGCTGGCGGCGAGCTTCGACGGCGTTCCGCTCGGCGTCGGGGCGCACGTGCTCTGGTCGAGGCCAGACACCGCCGGCACGTCGGACGCTCTGCGCCCCTCGCGGAGAAGGAGAGCCGTCATTGGACGGGGCTGCAAGAGGAGTTCGAGTCGGTTCTTCGGGCCGAAGGCGCGGACACGCGGGTCTGGTATCAGATCGATCGCGAAGGGGACGCCAGCCACGTTCTGCTGCGCGGCGTCGAGCCCGGCCAGATGGTGACCGTTCGCTCGAACAAGGACCGCCTCGTCAACGCCCGCACGCTCCGTCGCGGGCACCTCAAGCTCCGCGAAGCCATCGCGTCGGCGCCCGATCTTGCGGCGATCTACATCGAGGTGCCCCGGGGTCCCAAGAGAACTCCCCGCATCGCCCGTCTCGAGTTGCGCACCGTGGGCGTGGGCTTCGAGCTGCGAGCGCTGTGGTCCAAGAAGCGGCTCGGAGAGGTTCACGTGACGGCGGTGCAGGCCCGTGAGGCGGGCACGTGCCCCGACGGAGAAGAGCCGCTCGACTGGCTGCTGCTGACGACGTTTCCGGTGCACACGCTGGATGACGCGATCCGCGTCGTACGGGCCTACACGCAGCGCTGGCTGATCGAGCGGCTTCACTACACGTGGAAGACCGGAACGTGCGGTGTGGAGAGTTCGCAGCTCGAGTCCTTCGACGCCCTGTGCAAGTGGGCTACCCTGCACTTGAGCGTGGCCGCGCATCGTCAGCACATCCTGCATCTCTCACGCACGCAGCCCGAGCTGCCGGCAGACGAGATCTTCGCGCGCGACGAGATTGATGCAGCGCTGCTGCTCTTCAAGAAGCATCGCAAGGATGCCCCGGCCCTCGGATCGACCCCGTTGCTCGGCACGATGGTCGACATCATCGCGCGACTCGGCGGCTATATCGGGAAGAGTTCCGGAGGTCCTCCCGGGATCAAGACGTTCGGACGAGGGATGGATCGCGTCGCCGACGCCGCAGAAGTCGTCGCGATGCTGCGAGCGAACGGGCACATGCCCACATCAAACGACGGATTTGGGTAAAGAGAAGCCGAGGCGGGGGTTAGGGCGCGCGGCAGCGGGGAAGGGGGCAACTCGCCGCTGTCCCAAACCCAGGTGGGCACCGCGCTAAGGGTGGGTCACAGTTCAGGGGGTACAGGCCAGCCATTTCACGGTGCAGTGACATCGATTCTCGCTGGGGCCACCATTCGTGCCGACTCGAGTGTTCAATCTCGTGACTTCCGAGCTCGCGCTTCGTCGAGCAAGCGTTTGGTCGATACGTGGGTTTCGCCCTTGAAGCGAGTGCGCGGAGCAGGCGTCTTCTTCACCCGGGTCTTCGCCTTGGGGAGCCGCCGAAGATCGACGTGCCGGGCCAGCGTCAGCATGACGATGGCCATCTCCTCGGCGGACAGCCCGCCGTATCGCGCGGTCCACTCTTCGGCCTCGACCATGACGTCCAGTCCCGGCGCATTCATTCGAACATCGTTCGCGATCAGGTATCCCGAGACCTCCTCATCGACCTTCTTCTCGCCGTGCACGGCCCGCAGCGACGCCACCACGGTGGCCAGAAGGTTGTACGAGAGCAGTCCCACGCAGAATCCAAAGAGAGCGGCCTTGGGATATCCCAGCGGCGCGAGTTCCGCGTTGAGCCAGAGTGCGAGTTGTTGAAACGCCGTCTCGATGCTCCAGCGCTTCCGATAGAGATCCGCGATCTCAATGGCACTGGCCATCTCTTTCGGGAGGTTCGTGAGGAGGTGAAGTTCCATGTCGCCGTCGCGCGTCGCCTGGTCGAGCCGGATCGTGATCCGACGGAGGTCGAGGGTGCGGCCGTCCTCCATCTCCATCCTCACGTCCTGTTCGAAGACCTCGCCGGTCTCGATCCGGCCGCACGAGATCAGTGCGCCGAACGGACGAGTGATCAGGTTCGCGTGCTGACGAATCACGAACGCGCCGTGTCGCTGCTGGATGCCCCAGAGGAACGCCCGCGTGCAGAAGTTCCGATCGCAGATCCAGCAGTCGCCGGGCGATACCATCGGCAGGACTTGCGGCAGGATCAGCCGCTCTTGAGCGTGGCCGTCCTCGCAAGGAACCACCGCCCGCACCAGTCCCAGGGCGGGCTCGAAGACCGCCAGCAAGTGGCCCGGCAGCGGACCGGCCACGCTTCCCCGAAGCACGGCCAGGCGACGATCGGTCGCCGCGAGATGGTTGCCATCGAGCACCATCACCCGAAACCCCGACAGCCACGGCGCTCGCTCCCCTTTCATCGACCGGATCAGCATGGCGGCGCGGTCCGCTGTGCCCCGGACCATCGCGGCGCTGACAGCCGGTTCGACGTTCTGGAGCTTCTCGTAGACCGCCTTCAGGGTGACCCCCACCTCGCCGTGCGGGTACGCGGCGCGCACCGACGGCTGGCCACCCGTCACGACCAGACCGAGCAGGTCGACCGTGGCCGAGAACGCCAACTCGTTGGTGTACGTTTTCGTGCGGCTCCCCTCGAAAACCTCGTCGAGCGCCGCGCTCGAAAAGCAGTGCTCCAGGCCGATGCGGACCATCAGCGAGAGCGGGGAACCCGCCGTGTACCGGCTGAGGACGTGCTGCATGATCGACGGGGGCTTGTCGGGCGTCATGGGTCCCGTATCCTCCCGGAGCTCTCGCAGGGCAATCTCAGATCTTGCGCACTCGATCGACTGCACTCTCCCCCGAGATGCGGGACGGTCGACTGTTGTCTTCACTGCCGACTACTGTCACGTCACCGTGAAATGGATGGGGGTACAGGCCGCTCGTTTGACGCTGGGGTTCGCGCGTTGGCGCTCACCCCAGGCTATAACAAGTGACGACCCCGCGTTCGCGGGGTCTTTCGTACCGAAACTCGATGGACCTTCCGGAAGCTCCAATCGATGTGCCTTGGGCTCCATCGAAGTGGCATTCCTGTTCGAAAGACCCCCACGCACGTGGGGGTCGTCACTTGTTATAGCCTGGGGTGAGCGCCAACGCGCGAACCCCAGCGTCAAACGAGCGGCTTGCACCCCTGAACTGTTACTAGCGCGGTTCCCGGTATCACGGCCCCATCGCCACGTTCCACCTGCTCCAATCTGGAACGCCCGATGGAACGTCCCATCGCCTTGCTCCCAGGTTCGCCGCCTGGACTCCCCTGCATCGGGCGGCGACGCCGCCGATGGCCCGCACCGTGCTCTTCGGGTTCCTGGCATCGGGCGACCCCCGTTGCTCGATCGCCCGCTCCGGCCGTCGTGAACATTCCTTGAAAGGAGCCAATACTCCATTGATGAAGCCGCTCTCGCTGCTGCTCTTGTTGTTCGCCGCGGGATGCACCGAGCACTCCCAGCACGCTCCGCCGCCCGCGCCGCAGGCTCCTCCCGCCAACCCGGTGCAGGCCGAGATGCGCCTGCTCAGCGCGACGCTCCAGTCCGCGGTGCGGGGCATCGGCGCGGGCGATGTCCGCTCGGTGGAGCATGAGCTGCACCGGCTGCACGCCGCGAAGGAGACCACCGAGGCCGCCATCCGCAGCGGCTCCTACCGCCTCCCCAGGAACCCCGATCGGGTCGACCGCTTCCGCGAGCTGGACGAGGCCTTCCACGGCGGCCTCGGGGGCCTGGTGCAGGCGAGCCGACGCAACGACGTAGCCGCCACCGCGGAGGCGCTCGGCGTGGTGCTGCGGGGCTGCCAGGGCTGCCACTCGGAGTTCCGCCCATGAGCGAAGAGGCTTCGGAGCCGACGGGCCTTGGCGCGGCCGTCCTCGACGCGCTGCGAGAGGTCATCGACCCGGAGCTCGGACTCAACGTGGTGGAGCTCGGGCTCGTGTACGGCGTCCAGGCAGACGACGGGCGGGTGAGGGTGCAGCTCACCATGACCACCCCCGCGTGCCCGCTGGGGGAGCAGATCGTCCGCGACGCCCGGGAGCGCATCCTCGCCTGCGAGGGCGTCGGTGAGGCCGAGGTCGAGCTGGTCTGGGAGCCCCCCTGGGAGCCCTCGCGGATGTTGCCCTCCGCGAAGGAGGCGCTCGGGTGGGGCCTGTAGCTCCCGACCGGGAGCTCACCCTCCGGCGTGGGCTCCTGCTGGTGGTCGCGGCCTCGGCGCTCACCGGGGTGCTGGCGGGCCTCGGACGCCTCGGGATCCTGGTCGGCTGGGGCCCCACCTACGCCTTCGAGCACGGGCCGCTGCTGGTGCTCGGAACCTTCGGGACGGTCATCGCCCTGGAGCGCGCCGTGGCCCTCGGTCGTCCATGGGGCTTCCTCGCACCGCTCCTCGGGGCGGTCGGCGCGGTGGCCACCCTCGCAGGGCTCTCGTGGTCTCCATGGGCGGCGACGGCCTCGGCGCTGGCGCTGGTCGCCCTCAACGCCGCCATCGTCCGCAGGCAGGCCGTTGCCTTCACCTGGCTGATGCTCCTGGGCTCGGCGGTGCTGGCCCTGGGCGACGCCGGCTGGGCCCTCGGCTGGCCCGTCTCCCGCGCGGCGCCCACCTGGATCGGCTTCTTCGTGCTGACCATCGTCGCCGAACGCCTGGAGCTTTCTCGCCTCGCGCCGACGCCCCGCTGGGCCACCGTCGCGCTGGTGGTGCTGGCCTCCCTGCTCGCGCTCTTCTCCCTCGCTGGCGCCCTGGGCGTGGAGCCCTCGATGCGCGCCCTCGGGCTCACCATGGCCCTCACCGCCGCATGGCAGCTACGCTACGACCTCGCTCGCCGCACGCTGCGCAGGCCCGGTCTCCCCCGCTTCGCGGCGACGGGCGTGCTCCTCGGCGCAGGGTGGCTCCTGCTCACGGGCGTGCTCCTCGCGTGGAGGGGATGGGTCCCCGCGGGGCCGCTCTACGACGCCGCGCTCCACGGGGTCTTCGTGGGCTACGTGCTCTCGATGGTCTTCGCCCACGCGCCGATCATCTTCCCTGCGGTCGCGAGGGTGAGCGTGCCCTTCAGCAAGCTCTACTACCTCCCGCTCTCGGTGCTGCACCTCGGGCTCGCCGCGCGCATCGCGGGAGACCTCGCCGGCGTGGCCTCGCTGCGACAGTGGGGCGGCGTCGCGAACGCCGTCGCGCTGGGGCTCTTCGTGCTCTCGCTGGTCGGCGCTCGCTACGTCACGAAGCGGTAGTCAGCCCTCCAGCACCGCTGTGACGTCGTGGCGGCCCAGCTCCGCCGCGGCCCGCTGCAGGCTCTCGGCGGAGGGGGCTTCGGTGCCTCGCAGGGGCGCCACGAGCCCGAGCGCCGTGTACTTGTCCAGATAGAGCCGGTGGTAGGGGAGCACCCGTAGCTCCTTCGCGCCGATGCTGCGCACGAAGCGGGCGAGCTCGGCGAGGTGCTCCGGGTCGTCGTTGATCCCAGGCACCAGCGGCATCCGAAACTGCACCGCCGCCCCGCGCTCCATCAGGAAGGCCGCGTTCTGGAGGATGCGCTCGTTGCCCGCTCCGGTGAGCGCCCGATGCCTCGCAGAGCTCATGTGCTTCAGGTCGAAATGGAAGAGGTCCACCAGCCCCAGCACCGCCGCGAGGTGCCCCTCCGGAACAGCCCCCGAGGTCTGCACGCAGGTGTCGATCCCGTGCCGCTTCGCCTCCTCCAGCAGCGCCCTCACCGGCGCGAGGTGCAGCAACGGCTCGCCTCCCGAGACGGTCATTCCCCCGCCGCTCACCGCGTAGAAGTCGCGGTCCTTGAGCACCTCGGCGATGACGGCCTCGGGCGAGAGCTCGTCCGCCGCTCCGCTCTGGAAGGCCTCCGGGTTCTGGCACCAGGCGCAGCGCAGCGGACAACCCTCCAGGAATACCGTGGTGCGTATGCCCGGACCGTCGTGGATGGAGAATCGCTGCATGTCGAAGACCCGACACGCCGTAGCAGCGCTCAGCGACACGGCGCGAGCTCCGAGCGCCCGATGATGTCGTCCTGGATGCGCCGCCCCAGCCGGGTGAAGTAGGCCGAGTAGCCCGACACCCTCACGATGAGGTCGCCGTAGTCCTGCGGGCGCTGCTGCGCGGCGAGCAGCGTCGCGGTGTCGACAGTATTGAACTGCACGTGGAAGCCGCCCTTGTCGAAATAGCCCCGCACCAGGTGCGCCACGCTCTCGACCCCCTTCTCCGACTTCAAGATCCCTAGCGGCAATCGCATGTTGAGCGAGTTGCCATAGCCGATGAGGGTGTGATCGATCCTCGCGACCGAGTTCATGGCGGCGGTAGGTCCCCGGCGCTCGGCCCCGTTGCTGGGCGACATGCTGTTGGAGAGCGGCTCCCCGGCGTGGCGGCCGTCGGGCGTCGCGGGCTCCAGCGCGCCCTCGTAGACGTTCAATCCATAGGAGATGAGGCTGGCCTTGTAGTGGCCGCCGCAGGCGGTCTTGCGCGCGGTCACCATGGCGCAGAAGCGCGCGACGAGCTCCGTCGCGAGCGCGTCGACCTCCGGCAGGTCGTTGCCGAAGCGCGGGCCCCCGAGCAGGGTCTGGCGCAGGTCTTCGCGGCCCCGGAAGTCCGTAGAGAGCGCCTCGCAGAGCTCGCCCATGGACACCTGCCCGCGCTCGAAGACGAAGGCGCGAATCGCGGCGAGCGAGTCCACCGCGGTGCCGAGGCCGCCTCCGCCCACGGAGCCGAAGTTGTAGCGGGCGCCCCCGGCGGTCATGTCCCTGCCGCTCTCGATGCAGCCGTCGATGGTGCTGGAGATCAGCGGGTTGTGAAAGCGCTCGGCCCAGATCGCGTCGCGCAGGTCGGTCGCCTCGGCGACCCACCCCACCATCGACTCGAGCTGACGGTAGAAGGCCGAGAGCAGCGCCTCGAAGCTCTCGAAGCGCGACGGATCGCCCGTGTCCACGCCGTCCTGCGCCCCGAAGAAGGTCGTCCGCCCCCGGTTGAACACCAGGTCGAGGGCGGTCGGGAAGTACACCTTCGACCCCCCGGTGGCGCCGTAGGAGTCGCCGTTGCCGCTCGGCTCGACGCAGCCCACGAGGCAGTACTCCCTCGCGGCCTCGACGCTGTATCCGTCGCGCACCATCGCGGCGATGGCCGTCTCGTCGTTGAGGAAGGCCGGCGAGCTCGTCTCCCGGTGGATCGCCACCACCTTGCGCACGAACTCCTTCGGGCTCTTCTTGGAGATGCGAAACGAAGCCGTGGTCGCCAGGCTGGTGTGGGTGATGGCCTCGATGAAGAGCGACGAGAGCTCGTTGGTCGCGTCTTCGCCGGAGGCGTCGAGGCCGCCGAGGGTGATGTTCTCCACGTCCGAGCCCAGGTGGTTGAGCCTCACCCCCCCGAGGTTGGGCCAGATGATGACGTTGTTGTTGAGCTTGATGATGAGCTCTTCCAGGAGCCGCAGCGCGTGCTCCCGGGTGAGCTCTCCCCGGGCGAGGTCGGCCTCGTAGTAGGGGAAGAGCAGCTGGTCGACGCGCCCCGGGGTGATGCCGCTGCCCGCGCCGTAGCTGATGATCGCGGCGTTCTGCGTGAACCAGAGCGACTGCACGGCCTCGACGAAGCTCCTCGGCGGCAGCCACGGGACCCGCCCGCAGGTCTCCGCGATGAGCTCGAGCTCCGCCCGACGCCCGGCGTCTCGGGTCTCCTCGGACTGCGCCCTCGCCAGCGAGGCGAAGCGCTCGGAGAAGGCTCGCATCGCGTCGCAGCTCAGCGCGACGCCCTGGAGGAAGGCTCGCTCTCCCTCGGTATGCGCGCTCTCGAGGCGCGCCCTGGCCTCGGCCTGGATGCCCGAGAAGCCCAGCCGGAGCACGTTCTTGTGGCCGAGGACGATGTGCGCCTGCGTGTCCGTGCAGCGGCCGCGGCCCTTGACGTTGTCCCCGGCGCCAGCGCGCACGGCCTTGAGCAGTCCCGGGAGCCGGGCAGCCAGCCGCCCTCCTCGGAGGGCGCGGTCGAGCAGGGTGCTGCCGGGCTCGTCGTCCTCGGCGACGAGGCGCAGCAGCGGCCCGGGCCGAAGGCGCGCAGCTTGCGGCGCAGCACGCGCGGGGAGAGGTCGAGCTCGCTCGTCAGGCCGTGGGCGCGGAGCGCGGAGATCTTCGCGTCGCGCACCGTCCTGCCCTTCCAATAGGGGATGATCTCGTCGAGCAGCACCCGCTCGTCGTCGGCCTCGATGCGGTAGCCGAAGCGCTTCATCTCGTCGAAGAGGTGCTCGAAGACGAAGCTGAAGTCGCCGCGCTCGGGGGCGATGGGCGGAGCGATGAGCTTCGACGAGCGGTTGCCGACCAGCAGCTCGTCGGCCTCGATGCGCACGGTCATCTTCTCCAGCACCCGCTGAAGCGCCCTCGCGGCGCGCAGCGACGGGTGCATCCCCTCGGTCTCCCGGTGCGCCTCGGTGTAGTAGCGAGCGCGCTCGATGCAGAGCCAGTGCGTCGCCGTCAGGAGCCGCTCTTTTTGCGCTGCGTTCTTCGGGTGGAGCGTTGCCATGTCTTCTCTCTCTCCTTCGGTGTCGCGCCGCCGTTGAGCTCTCGAAACAGCAGCGCCACCACGTGGCGGACGTGGCGTCTGCGCGCCTCGAGCGCCTCGGGCGAGAAGGGGTCTTCGCCGGTGAGCCGCTCGATCACCCGGCCGTAGGTGAACCAGGTCACGACCATCCCGTAGACGCTGGTGAGCACCTGGGTGAGCTCGAGCTCCGGGGGAGCGTGAGGCGCGATCCCCTGCAGCCAGGTCGAGCCCAGCCGGAAGAAGGGCAGCGTGCGCGCCACGATCGCCTCGACGTGACGCCCGCTCGCGACCTCGCGCTGCACCACGCTGCAGAAGGTTCGGTTGCGGGCCAGGAAGTCCGCGTAGGCGTCGATCACGTCCCCGGCCTGAAGCTCGGGCTCCGCGCTCTTCTGGAGCGCCTCGATGAGCGTCGCGCTCAGCCGGTCGTAGTAGCCGTCGAGCAGGGCCGAGAGCAGCTCGTCCTTGCTGCCGAAGTGATAGTGGATGAGGGCCTTGTTGACCCCGGAGCGCTCCGCGATGTCGCGCGTCGTCGTCGCGTCGAAGCCGAGCGCCCCGAACAGATGGTCCGTCGCATCGAGGATCTTCGCCCTGGTCTCTTCGGGTCTCATCGTCGCGCCTCGTCCCTTGGGCAGAAGGTTTAGGCGCTCGCCCAAATCAAGGCAAGGCCTGGTGGGGGATTTCCGTCGTCCTGTTGGCGAAGCGCGCCTTCGCCGCTGTTGGGTGGGGAGGAGGGCGGTCGTGATACAGACGATGGGGTCGTCGGCTGCTTCGGCCGATCGGAGAGGACTCCACGATGCCCGGTCTCTCGCGAGGTGTTCTCGTCTGCCTGCTCACGATCGCCGTGGGTTGCTCTGCGACCGACGGGCTCGTCTACGGGCTCGACGCCTCGAGGGGTGTCGACGGCGGACGCACCGTGGACGGCGCCCTGGGCGACCGCGCTCCGACGGGGGAGCTTCGGTCCCCTGGTGGTGCTCGACCGGCCGATGGCGGGGGACGCCGAGGGCGATGCCGGGGCGGCGACGGGCGGCGACGCGACGACGCTCGACGGCTCGCCGGTCGAGGGCGACGGAGGGGCCGCGGCGGACGGATCTACGGCGGACGCATCGCGTGCGGACGGCTCGGTGGCGGCTCCGTGCGGCTCTCGCGAGGTCTGCAACAACGGGCTCGACGACAACTGCAACGGACGCATCGACGAGGACTGCGTCTGCATCCCCGGGACGACGACCTCCTGCTACGACGGCCCGCCGTCGCGGGCGGGCGTCGGGGTCTGCAACCTCGGCACGCAGCGCTGCGAGGGCGACGGCGAGTTCGGCCGCTGGGGCGCGTGCACGGGCTCCGGGCAGCCGCAGCCGATGCGCTGCGGCGAGGGGCTCGACTTCGCCTGCACCGGGGTGGTCGACGACGGGTGCGCGTGCGCCGCGGGCACGTCGCGGCCCTGCTACGGCGGCCCGATGGGCACCAGGGGGGTGGGCGCCTGCCGCGGGGGCACGCAGTCGTGCAGGGTGACCAAGGGCGTGGCGGCGTGGTCGGCCTGCGTGGGCGAGGTGACGCCCGAGCCCGACCAGTGCGACGGCTTCGACCGAGACTGCGACGGCAACGCGCTCACGGGCTGCGGCTGCGCCGTGGGGACGAGCCGCGGGTGCTACACGGGCCCGATGGCGACCGCCGGGGTGGGCACCTGCCGAGAGGGCGTCTCTCGCTGCGTCGCGGTCACCGGGGGAGCCGGCTCGGAGTGGGGTCCCTGCGCGGGTGAGGTGCTCCCTGCGATGAACCTCTGCGACGGCATCGACCGCGCGTGCACCGGGAGCGCGACGGAGGGCTGCGAGTGCGCCGCGGGGGCCACGAGGCCGTGCTACTCGGGGGCCGCGGGCACCCGCGGGGTCGGCGCCTGCCGGGACGGGATGCAGTCGTGCGTGGTCGCCGGGGGCCGCTCGATGTGGGCCACGGCGTGCGCGGGCGAGGCGCTGCCCGGGACGGAGGTGTGCAGCAACCGGGTCGACGACAACTGCAACGGGGCGGTCGACGAGGGCTGCGGCGGGACGCTGACCTGCCCTGGCGACCAGACGGTTCCGGCGGGGTCGCCGATCGCGCTCACGGCGATGGGGGTCGGGCTGCGCAACGTCTCGTGGACGCTGGTCTCGGCGCCCACGGGCGGCGCTGGGTCGGTGGTCTGGGCGCCTGCGCCGCCCACCGCGCTCACGGAGACCTTCACGCCGTTCATCGTCGGGGCCTACGTGCTGCGGGTGAGCGGCACCGACGTCTCCGGTCGGGTGATCACGTGCATGTTCACCGTCACCGCGCTTCCCCACGGCCTCCGGGTGCAGCTCTCCTGGAACGGCACCGGCGACGTCGACCTCCACGTCCACAACGCCAACCGCACGGCGTGGTTCAACGGCGACGACTGCTACTACGGCAACCTCCGCCCGGCCTGGGGCGCGGTGCTCGACTTCGACAACACCTCGAACGTCGGCCCGGAGAACACCCGCCTCGACTCCCCCGCGGTCGGCGCGACCTACACCATCGGCGTGCACAACTACGCCCGCGCGGCGGGGCGCGTCGCGACCGTGCAGATCTTCTGCGGCAGCACCACGAGCACCACCCCCACGGCGACGCTCATGAGCCGGGCCTTCACCCTGGGCGGTTCGGGCAACTGCGCCAACAACGACTTCTGGCGCGTGGCCCAGGTGACCATGACCTCGGCGACGACCTGCACCGTCACCCCGATCAACACGTACACCACCGGCAGCGGCGCCTGCAGCGGCCCCTGAGCGCAGCCCCGGGTGGCCTCCCTGGGGGGTCCCATCGTTCAGGGCGGGCGCCGTGCCATTCCCGGCGGGTGGGGCGCGTGCTCATGCCCCGGTCCTTCGTCCCGCCGCTGACTCGTCGCCTGGGCTTCGCGGCGCCTCGCACGAGATCGGCCTCCGCCTCGCCCGGCCCGCGCCGGGGACCCCCCTGCGGGGCGCCCCGACCCAGGCAAGCCCCCCCCCCCCCCCCCCCCCCCCCCCCCCCCCCGGCTACGGCATCAGTCGCCGCACGCAGACGTTGGTGCGCGCGTCGCAGGTGTAGCCCGTGCCGCACGACGACCCGGCGCAGCAGCGCTCGTTGGCGTAGCCGCAGGCCACGCAGCGCCCGGCCACGCAGCTGTTGGGGTTCTCGCAGGGGTAGGGAAACTGGAGCGGGTCGGTGCAGCAGATGCCGTCCCGCGCCCCGCACGCCGCGCAGGTGCCGCCCGCGCAGGTGTTGCCCGAGAGGCAGCGCTCCGAGGCGCAGCAGGGCTGTCCCGGGCTACCGCACGCGCGGCAGCTTCCGCCCGAGCACACCGCCCCGTCGGCGCAGGTCGATCCGCCGCAGCACGCCTGGTCCACCGCGCCGCAGCGCTGGCACGAGCCTCCGACGCAGGAGGCGCCAGGGTCGCAGCTCGCTCCCCCGCAGCACGCCTGCCCGGCGCCGCCGCACGGAGCGCAGCGCCCCGCCGCGCACGAGAGCCCCGCGCCGCAGCGATCGCCCGAGCAGCAGCGCGCCCCCTGGGTGCCGCAGCCCACGCAGGCCGAGCCCTCGCAGACCGCGCCGACGTCGCACCCGCTCCCGGCGCAGCACGCGCTCCCCGCGCTGCCGCAGGCCACGCAGCGACCCAGCGAGCACACGCCCCCCGCGGCGCAGCGGTCGCCCTCGCAGCACGCCTGCCCGGCGGCGCCGCAGGTGCCGCAGGTGCCCGAGAGGCAGGTCGTCCCGACGGCGCACATCGACCCGGCGCAGCACGCCTGGCCGGGGCCTCCGCAGGCCGCGCAGCCCGAGGCGCGGCACACGTTGCCCGCGGCGCAGGTCGTCCCGCCGCAGCAGCGCTGGCCCGTGGCCCCGCAGGGCGAGCAGGTGCCCGTGGCGTCGCAGGCCGAGCCCGCGGCGGAGCACGCTCCACCCGGGCAGCACGCCTGGCCGAGGTCGCCGCACCCGCGGCAGAAGCCGGTGCCGCCGCAGGTGGCGCCGTCGAAGCACGACGACCCCGCGCAGCAGCGCTCGCCCGCGTGGCCGCAGGGCGCGCACCGACCGGCGACGCACGCGTCCCCGGCGCCGCTGCAGCGGTCGCCCGCGCAGCACGGAGCGCCCCGGGTGCCGCACGCCACGCAGCTCCCCTCCACGCAGAGAAACACCCCGAGACACCGCGTCGCGCGGTTGCAGCACGGCGCCCCCCGCTCGCCGCACGCCACGCAGCGGCCCTCGCGGCAGGCCGCCCCGTCGGCGCACGCCTCCCCCGCGGCGCAGCACGAAGCCCCCAGCACGCCGCACGCAGGACCGCTGTCGACGGGCACATCCGCCGCCACGGGGATGTCCTCGCCGAGGTCGCTGCCCGCGTCGTGGCCGAGGTCGACCGGGGCGACGTCGACCACCGCGCCTCGATCGGTGCTGGTGCCCGCGTCGAGGGAGATCACCCCCACGTCGTCCGGTGCAGGCGGCCAGGAGGAGCGTCGCCAGGAGAAGCGTCCATCGCTGCATGGCGGCGGTTATATCCCGCTCCGTCACGGCGCTGCTCCTCCGCGTGACGCTTCCGCTCGCCGGGCGCGCTCCTCTCCGGCTAACGTCCCGCCCCGTCGTGAAGCACCGCTCCGGGCTCGCCTTTGCACTCGGGGCCTACGGCGCCTGGGGCGTGATTCCACTCTACTGGCGGCTGCTTTCGGCGCTCTCGCCGGTGGAGATCCTCGCGCACCGCGTGGCGTGGTCGCTGGTCTTCGTGGGCGCCGCGGTGCTCGCGATGGGCGACCGCGACAGCCTCCGCGCCGCGCTGCGCGACCGCCGCACCCGGGCGCTGCTCGGCGCCTCCAGCCTGCTCATCGGCGTCAACTGGGTGGTCTTCATCGCCTCCATCCAGATGCACCGGCTCAGCGAGGCGAGCCTCGGCTATTTCATCAACCCGCTGGTCAACGTGGCCCTCGGCGTGGCGGTGTTCCGTGAGCGGCTGCGCCCGGGGCAGGGCGCGAGCATCGCCTCCGCGCTGGTGGGCGTCGTCATCCTCGTCGCCTTCAACGGCTCCTTCCCCTGGATCGCCCTCGCCCTCGCGTCGACCTTCGCGGCCTACGGGCTGATCCGCAAGCTGGCCCCGGTGCCCTCGGCGGTGGGCCTGCTGGTGGAGACGCTGGTGCTCTCTCCGCTCGCGCTCACGTACCTCGGCCACCTCGCGTCCTCGCACTCTGGGGCCTTCGCCCTCGGCCCCTCGACCCTCGCCCTGCTGGCCCTCTCCGGACCGCTCACGGCGCTGCCGCTGGTCTGGTTCGCGAGGGCCGCGCGGGCGCTGCCCCTCAGCACCCTCGGCATCGTTCAGTACGTGGCGCCGACGCTACAATTCCTGATCGCGGTGTTCGTGCTCGGCGAGCCGATGCCCGCAGCGCGCTGGGCGGCCTTCGGCTTCATCTGGCTGGCGCTCGTGATCTTCAGCGTCGACCTCGTGCGCGCCCGATCAGCGCAGCGCGGGCGCAGACCCGCATAGCCGAAGATCGGATCAGCCCGAGAAGCGCCCGATCACGGTGGCGATGACGATGACCAGCTCCTGGTTCTCGATGGGCTTGGAGACGAACTGGTTGAAGCCCGCGAGCAGGGCCCGGGTGCGGTCGCCGCTCGAGGCGAAGGCGGTGAGCGCGATCGCCGGGACGCGGCCGCCCTCGGCCGGGGGGAGCGCGCGCACCTTGCGCATGAAGGTCAGCCCGTCCTCGCCGGGCATCCCGACGTCGGAGACCAGCACGTCGGGGGGAGAGCGCCGGAGCATCTCCATCGCCTCGGCGGCGGACGAGGCGGAGCTCACCACGGCTCCGCAGCGCTCGATCACCGCGACCAGCAGCTCCCTCGTGTCGGGCTCGTCATCCACGACCAGCACGCGGACCCCGTCGAGCGAGGTGGGGCGCTCCTCGGGCAGCGGCTGCTCCTCGAGGCTCACCGGCAGGGGCGCTGGGATGGAGGGCGTCGCTCGGAGCGGGGCGACCGGGAGGCGCACCGTGAAGGTGGCCCCCTTGCCCCGCCCGGCGCTGTCGGCGGTGATGGTGCCGCCGTGCAGCTCGACCAGCGAGCGGCAGATGGCGAGCCCCAGGCCGAGGCCGCCCTGGGCGCGGGTGATGCTCCCGTCGCCCTGGCGAAAGCGCTCGAACACGTAGGGGAGGAAGTCTGGCTCGATGCCCGCCCCGTCGTCCTGCACCACGATCTCGACCGAGCTCTCCGCGCGATGGACGTAGATCCGGATCGTTCCGCCCCGGGGGGTGAACTTCGTCGCGTTGGTAAGCAGGTTGTTGAAGACCTGCACCAGCCGCCCCGGGTCGCCCATGACGAGCCCCGCCGTGGGGTCGATCACCGGGCGTAGCTTGATGTCCTTGGCCGTCGCCGCCGGGCGGATGGAGTCCAGCGCCGTCTCCACCAGGGGCCCCGCCTCGGTGGGCTGCACCTCCAGGCGCAGCTTGCCCGTGATGATGCGGGAGAGGTCGAGCAGGTCTTCGATGAGCTGCGCCTGCACCCTCGCGTTGCGCTCGATGGTCTCGAGCCCCTTGCTCACATAGGCCGGGTCGTTCTGCCGGGTGCGGAGGATGTTCGCCCACCCGAGGATGGCCGTGAGCGGGGTGCGCACCTCGTGCGAGACCGTGGCCAGGAACTCGTCCTTCAGCTTCGACGCCTCGGTGGCCTCCCGGTAGAGCGAGGCGTGCTCGATGGCGATGCTGGCCCGCAGCGCCAGCTCCTCGGCGACGGCGAGGCTGTCGGCCGCGAAGCGCCGACCCGACTCCGCGGCGACCAGGGTGATGGCGCCGACCACGCGACCCCGCACCGTGAGCGGCACGCACATCGACGACGACAGCCCGAGCGTGCGCAGCATGGCGCGCATCTCCGGGTCGGGGATCGACGCCGTCAGCACCGCGTCGCTGATCTCGTAGATGACCTCCGGGCGGCCGGTGCGCAGGACGTGAGGGACGCCCATGGGGGCGTCCAGTTGCGGCGGCCAGCGGCGGTAGATCTCGTGCGCGAGCTCGACCTTCGCGGGGTCGACGTGGAAGACCGCGAGGCGGTGCAGGGTGCGGTCGGCGTCGAGCATGTCGACGGCGGCCCAGTCGGCGATGGCGGGAACGCAGAGCTTCGCCAGCGTGGCCAGGGTGCGCCGGTAGTCGAGCGAGCTCGCCAGCGTGGCGGACGCCTCGGCCAGGAACTTCATCACCCGCTCGGCCTGCCGCCGCTCGGTGACGTCCTTGAAGACCGTGATGACGAAGCGCACCCGGCCGGCCGGGTCGAACATCGGCGTCGACGACACGATGGTGAAGCGCTCTCCCGCCGGCGTCGTCGCGGAAGCAGACCAGCTCCTCGCTCACCCGCTCGCCCCGCAGGGCCCGTCGGGAGGGCAGGCGGTCGGGCATCAGGGGTCGACCCTCGGCGTCGAGAAGCGCGAAGCGCAGCACGATCTCCCCAGCGGGCTTCGACAGCAGCTCCGCGGGCGAGCCCAGGCCGATGATGCGGGCCGCCGCCGCGTTGGCGTAGACGATCCTGCCCGTCGCGTCCTGCATGGTGACGCCGTCGGTGATGCCCTGGAGCACGACCTCGAGCTCCTCGCTGGACTCCTCCCGGGCGCGGCGGGCCTCGTCAGCGAGGGCCCTGCGCTCGGTGATGTCCTGGGTGACCTTCACGAAGCCGACGAGCTCCCCGGAGCCTTCGCGCAGGGCCGACAGCGAGACCATGGCGTAGAAGCGGGAGCCGTCCTTGCGCAGGCGCCACCCTTCGCCCTCGTAGCGCCCGTGGGTGCGGGCGACCTCGAGCTCCGTCTCGGGCAGCCCGGCCTCCCGGTCGTCGGGCGTGAAGAACATCCCGTAGTACCGCCCCCGCACCTCCTCCAGGGAGTAGCCCTTGATGCGTACGGCGGGCGCGTTGATGGTCTCGACGCGCCCTTCGGGGTCGAGCATCGTGATCGCGTGGTCGCGGACGCCGTCGAGGATGAGGCGCAGGCGCTGATCCTGAAGGCGCAGCGCGGTGACCTCGCGGGTCAATTCTTCGATGGTCTGTTTGCGGTCTTCCATGAGCCCGCCAATCGGGGGGATGAACCCAGGCGGTGCCCCACTGTCGAGAGCGAATCGGGAAAACGCAAGGCGGCACGGACGCCACGCCCCATCGCGTGGGCGCCGCGATCAGCCCAGCGGGATCTTCGACTTGTTGGCCGAGAGCCAGGTCGCGAAGGACTGGAGTTCAGGGTTGAGCGAGCGGCTGAACTCGACGCTTCGCGCCCCGCAGAACTCCTCCTCGAAGTCGCGGTAGTACTGGAACATGTTCGCCAGGTCGTCGGCGCCCGGGAACCCGAAGGTGCGATAGACCTCCGGGGGGACGTAGTTGTACGCGACCGGCTGCTCGAGCGCGCGGCTCATGGCCGCGGCCATCTGCTCTCCGGTGAGGTGCTCCCCGGCGATGCCCACGGTCTTGCCGATGAACTCGTTGCCGCGCTTGAAGATCCCGTACGCGCACTTGCCGATGTCCTCGGCGGCGATGCCCGCGAGCTTCTTGTCGGCCATCGGGAGCACGAACGCGAGCTTCCCGTCGGGGCCCTTCTTCGGACCCATCCCGAAGCCCACCATGTTGTCCCAATAGAACGACGTCTGCAGGCAGGTCGTGGGCACCCCGATGGAGGTGAAGTACCCGTCCGACTCTCCCTTCGCGTCGAAGTGAGGGAC
Source organism: Deltaproteobacteria bacterium (assembly GCA_016704445.1). GTDB lineage: Bacteria > Myxococcota_A > Polyangia > Polyangiales > SCUS01. The sequence goes on along the minus strand of JADJAE010000012.1, from coordinate 187,002 downwards.
CTTGTACTTGCCGTGCAGCGTGGGCATCCGGTCGTCGCTGAGCGGCACGCGCTTGCGGGTGTCTTCGAGCGTCGACCAGATCACGTGCGCCACGCCCGCCGCCTTCGCCGCGTCGGCGAGCGCGTGGGCCTGGGCGACCTCCTTCTCGCCCGAGAAGTGCTCCCAGAAGTTGGTCACGCAGAACGCCCCGTGGGCGCCCTGGAAGGCCTTCTCGAGGCTCTGACGATCATCGAGGTTCGCCGCGACGACCTCGGCCCCGAGCTTCGCGAGCGCGCGGGCGTGGTCGCTGTCGGGCTTGCGGGTGATGGCCCGGACGGTGAAGCCGCTGCTGCGGTCATTGAGGATGGCGCGGGCGAGGCCGCCGCCCTGGGCGCCGGTGGCGCCGGTCACTGCGATGATCTTCGTGCTCATTGGTGTGTTTCCCTCCGGTCGGATGCAGACCGGGGGAGCCTATAGGTCGCAGCGCTCGAAGCGGAAGCCCCCGATGAGGGCTTCGCGTCGAGGAAGCGCTCCCGCGGGCCGTAGGGGCGTGATACCCACTTGCTCGATGAGAACCCTGATCATCGCCACCGACCTCGGGCAGACCTCGCAGAGCGCCGTCTCGTATGGCGTCGGCCTCGCACGCGACCTCGGCGCGGAGGTGCTGCTGGTGCACGCATGGCGGCCCGCGGAGATCACGGTGATCGACACGACGGTGATCGTGCCCGGCAGCTTCCAGGCGGAGCACACGGAGAACCTCCAGCGCGACCTCGACCGCATCGCCGGAGAGCAGCATCGCGCGACGGGGGTGAAGATCACGACCCGGCTGCTCGACGGCGAGCTCTCCGAGGCGATCGCCGAGCTGGTGACCGAGACCGGCGCCGAGATGGTCGTCGTCGGGACGAGCCTCCCGAGGATGCTCACCCGCCTGCTGGGCAGCAGCGCGTCGGCGGTGATCCGCGCGGTGCGCTGCCCGGTGCTCGTCGTGCACGAGCCCCACGCCTGACCGCCGGGGCCCGTAAGGCTCAGAACGCTTCGATCTTCCGCACCAGCTTCTCCTGCGCGTCGGGGGTGCCCAGCGCGCGGTCGGTCATCGGGTAGAGCATCTGCTCCTCCTTGACGTTGTGCGCCCCGAGCGCCGCGGTGAGCGCGCCGAGCCCCGCGACGGTCGCCGCGGCGTCTCCTGCGGCGAGCGCGTCGTGGACGTGCTGCATGCGCTCTCGGATGTCCACGTGCTCCACGCGCATCACCGTCGTGGGACCGCGCGTCATGCCGGTCAGGCTCTCGAAGGCGGGGAAGAGCACCTGCTCCTCGACGTCGATGTGCCACCCGAGGCCGCAGGAGAACTCCCCGAAGCGCCGCTGGGCCTCGGCGAAGGAGCCCTCGTTGGCGAGGCGCACGACCTCCGGGACGATCGCGTCGAGGCGCTCGTGGTCGGACTGGAGGTAGCGGGTCACGCTGCGCGGCCCTTCGCTCTTGCGGCGGCGGAGCGCGACGCGAGCCCGCTCGGGGCCCCCTTCGAGGCGGCTCCACTCGTAGCGCCCGGGCACCTCTCCCAGCAGCTCGTGAAGCAGCTCGCGCGGAACCCTCGCGCCGACCAGCATCAGCGAGTCTCCGGGGGTCATCGCGTCGACGGCCGCTCGGGCCTGGGCGTGGCGCTCGGGAAGGTTCAGGTCTCCAAGATCCAACTCGTGAATGGACTCGTTCATCGCGGACGGATAGGAGCCGGGGGCACGCCCGACAAGGGGAGAAGCGAGCTACGAGGGACCTACGAGGCCGCCCGGGGAAACCAGAGCGTGAACGCCGCGCCCGCTCCGGGGGCGGTCTCCAGGTCGACGCGCCCGCCGCTTCTTCGAGCGAAGGCGTAGACCATCGCGAGCCCGAGGCCGGTGCCCTCGTCGCCCTTGGTCGTGAAGAAGGGCTCGAACACCTTGTGCTGCACCTCCGGGGACATTCCGGGGCCGTCGTCGGCCACGCGCACCCACGAGCCGCCGCCGGACTCGCCCGTGGAGAGCGTGATGGTGCCGCCCGTGGGCATCGCGTCGATGGCGTTGACCAGGAGGTTCACCAGCGCCGAGACGCACTCGCTGGCCGCGACGGTCACCGGGGGCGGGGCGTGGAGGTCCTCGACGATGCGGTAGCTCACGCTCGACTTCGCCCTCGCCCTCCCGATGCCGATGGCCTCGCGCACCATCCGGTCGAGCTCGACCGCCTCGGGGCGGCCCGACGGGGCCTGGTGGCTGAACGACCGCAGCGCCTCGAGGGTCTCCAGGCCGCGCTTGAGCACGCCCTGCATCTGAGCGATCGAGTCCTGCGCGTCGACGGCCTCCTTGGAAACGCAGCGTCGGAGAAACTGAAGGTGCAGCGACAGGGGGTAGAGGATGTTGCGCAGGTCGTGCGAGATGCCGGCGGCCATCTGGCCGAGCGCGCGGAGCCTCTCGCCCCGCTCCAGCGCCGCGCGGGAGTCACGGAGCTGCGTGTACGAGCGGGCCAGCTCGGCGTACCGGGCGGCGCTCGCGAGCCCTGCGGCCGCGAGGTCGACCAGGCCCTCGACCAGCACCAGGGCCTCCGGCCCCAGGCCCCGCGCGCTGCGGTGCAGCAGCACCAGCGAGCCGAAGACGTCGCCGCCGCTCACCAGCGGGATCGTCTCCGCCCGCTCGAAGGCCCCGTCTAGCGCCGTCAGCAGCGCGTCTCCGAGCTCCGACCCGACGAGCTCCTCGCTCACCAGGAAGCCGGCGAGCTCGTCAGGCAGCCCCGCGGCCGCCGCGAGGCGCGAGCCGCCGTCGGGGGTCACCTCGAGCACCGCCGCCGCCGCGACGTCGACCTCCGCGGCCACCGCCCTCGCCAGCCCGGCCAGGATCTCCTCGGGCGTGGCGCTGTGCGTGACCAGCCGACTGAAGGCGACGAGAGCGCCGAGGGCGCGCCGCCCCTCGTCCGACTGTTGAGAACGCAGCATCGATACCTATTTGGTGCGGAAGGAGCAGGTCGCGCAACCCCCTCCGAAGGGGGCCTCGCCGTCGGGAGGGGCTTTGGGGTACCTAGTGGGCCGACATGGTCCACGACGCGTCCCACTTCTCCGTCGACGAGCGCGAGCTGCAGAGCCGGCGCGCGTTCTTCGAGCTCACCGACGACGACCTGCGGCGCCTCGCGGCCCTGCGCCCCTTCGCCGAGCGCCACCTGGACGACATCACCGAGGCCTTCTACGAGCTGCTGCTGGGGCACCTGGAGACCCGGCGCTTCTTCCCCGACGAGGCCACCGTCCGTCGGGTGAAGGCGATGCAGCGGCAGTACTTCCTCGGGCTCTTCGACGGCCGCTGCGACCTCGCGTACGCGCAGAACCGACTGCGGGTCGGCGCCGCGCACGAGCGCATCGGCATGGCCCCCAAGTGGTACATCGGCGCGTACCGGCGCTACCTCGGGCTCATCCTGGACCGGGTCTTCGTCGAGATGGGCGACCCCGTCGAGGCGCGCGCCGCGTATCAGAGCGTGCAGAAGCTGGTGGCCTTCGACATGTCCCTCGCGCTGGACTCGTACATCGACGCCAACCTCCAGACGCTGGGACGCCACCAGGCGGCCATTCGGGAACTCTCGACCCCGGTGATCCGGGTGCACGACCAGGTGCTGCTGCTGCCCCTCATCGGCACCATCGACAGCCAGCGCGCCGAGCAGGTGATGGAGACGGTGCTCATGCGCATCACCGAGGAGAAGGCCGAGGTGATCATCATCGACATCGCCGGGGTGCCGGTGGTCGACACCGAGGTCGCCGACCACCTGCTCAAGACCACCGCGGCGGTGCGGCTGCTCGGGGCGCGCACCATCCTCACGGGCATCACCGCGCAGGTCGCGCGCACCATCATCCAGCTCGGGGTGGACATCTCCGCGATGCCCACCCGGGCGCGCCTCGCGGACGGCATCGAGCTCGCGCTCTCGATCGTCGGCAAGACCATCGCGCCGAAGGCGGTGTGAGATGGGCGGCCCGATCCCGATCCTGAAGGTGGGTCCCAACCTGCTGACCACCATCCATGTGGAGCTCACCGACACGATCGCGGAGGTCTTCCAGCAGGACGTGCTCCGGGCGATCGAGCGCACCGGCGCCGGGGGCCTGGTGATCGACATCTCGGTGCTGGAGGAGGTGGACACCTACGTCGCCCGGGTGCTCGCCGACACCGGCCGGATGGCGGCCCTCATGGGCACCCGCTCGGTGCTGGTGGGCATGCGCCCGGAGGTGGCCGCGACGCTCGTGCGGATGGGCTACGGGATGGAAGGGGTCGAGACGGCGCTGGACGTCGACCGGGGCATCGCGCGGCTCGCGTCGCCGAGAGGGGACCGGTAGCGTCGTCCGATGGGGCTGCGGGTGCTCGACGCGGTGGAGCTGCCGATCCGGTACGAGGCGAACATCGCCGAGGTGAGGCGGAGCGCGCGCGCGCTGGCGCAGTCGAGGGGCTTCGACTCCTTCGCGACGGCCGCGCTGACGACGGCCGCCTCGGAGCTCGCGCGCAACGTGTGGGTCCACGGAGGAGGCGGCTCGGCGGTGGTCGAGGACCTCTCCGACGGCCAGCGCTCCGGCGTGCGGATGACCTTCCGGGACAGCGGTCCGGGGATGAGCCCGGCGGACCTCGAGCGGGCGCTGGCCGGGGGCTTCAGCACCGCGCGCTCGCTGGGCCTCGGGCTCTCCGGCACCCGACGCCTGGTCGACGAGTTCACCGTCGACACCCGGCCCGGCGCTGGGACGGTGGTGGTCATCACCAAATGGACGCGCTTCTGATCGAGCGCTGGGTGGGCGGGGGCGATCGCACGTCCATCCACGACGAGGCCGATGTGACCGTCGCCCAGCAGGCCGCGCGCGCCCTGGGGCTACGGCTGGGCCTCCCGGAGGCGGTGATCGGGTCGCTGACCCTGGTCGTGCGAGAGCTGGCCACCAACCAGATCCGCCACGCCCGCTACGGGGTGATCGCGCTGAGGGCGGTGGAGCGCGACGGCGTCGACGGGGTCGAGGTCGTGGCGGCCGATGGGGGCGAGGGGATACGCAACGCGGGCGCCTCGCTGGACGGCGGTCCTGGGAGCGACGAGGGCGCGGGGATCGGGCTCTCCGGGGTGCAGCGCCACGCCGACGAGCTGGATTTCGACGTGCGCCTGGGCATCGGCACCTGCGTGAGGGCGAGGCGCTACGCCGCGAGGGTGGCGCACCGCCGGGAGGTGGCGATCCTGGGGCGTAGCTGCGAGGGAGAGCGGGTGAGCGGCGACGACGCGACCTTCGAGCGCCGGGGGGCATCGCTGGTGCTGGCGCTGGCCGACGGGCTGGGCCACGGGCCCGAGGCCCAGGAGCCTGCGCGCAGGGCGATCGGCGTGGTGAGGGCTGCGCCCGAGGCCCCTCTGGCGGACCTGCTGAGGGACGCGGGCGAGGGCCTGCGGGGTACTCGCGGCGCCGTGATGGGGGTGGTGAGCATCGACGAGGCGACCGGCGAGCTGGTGCACGCCGCGGTCGGCAACATCACCACCATCGTGCGCGGGGGACAGGAGGGGCGGTCGTTCACGGGCAGCCACAGCGTGCTGGGCGCCGGCTCGCTCCGGCCGCAGCGGGCCCTCGAGGAGCGGATCACGCTGCGCCCGAGGGACCTCGTCGCGCTCTGCTCCGACGGGCTGCGCTCGCGCCTCGACCTCGAGGCCGCGCGGCACCTGGGCTCGCGCCACCCGCTGGTGGTGGCGCAGTACCTCCTCGATCGCTTCGGCCGCGCCAACGACGACGCGACGGTGGTGGTCGCTCGCTGAGGCGCTACGAGGTCAGGGCGCGGTTGAGCTCGGTGCGCCAGTTCGCCGGGTCGGGCGACGCTTCGGGGCCCGAGACGTAGCGCTCCCAGAAGTCCTCGGCGGGGGCGTGACCGCTGGCGGCGACCCAGGCGATGAACTCCCCCCAGGCGGCGCCGAGGCCCTCGTAGGGGCCGTGGTAGACGGTGCGAGCCACCTTCGCGGCCGGAAGCTCGCCCGCCGTCACCCGACCCACCGGGGTGACCGGCGCGGTGACGGGGATGCCCAGCTCGAAGTCGAAGAGCTCGGGGGCGAGCCGGAGGTGGTGGGAGAAGATCGGACCGGCGGGCCCGATGCCCTGCGCGGTGACGGCGGCGAGAAGCTCCTGGATGCCCGGGTCCATGGCGCCCGCGATCTCCGTGCGGGCGCAGGTGATGTGGATGATGGCCGCGGGCTGCGCGGCGGTCTGGACGATCTCGGGGGCGTCGATCATGGCGCGGATGCCGCCATGGCGGGGGGGCGGGTGTCAACGCTGCCCGAGAGGAGGAGAGGGGAGAGGCGCTCAGAGCGCGATGCGGTAGCCGAGGGCGAGCGTGACCGTGCTGATCGACGAGTCGCCCGTCACCCGGTGCTTCACCGGCGACCAGGCGTAGCCCGCCTCGAACCAGAGAGAGCCGGGGCCGAGGCGGTACTGCGCGCCGAGGAAGCCGCCGACCCCGAAGCGGGTCGCGGTCTCGGTGGTGAGGAGGTTCCATGCCGTGGTCTCGGCGCGCTGGAGCACGAGCTGAGGGGCGACGCCCACGTAGGCGTTGAAGGCGCTCGACGCCCGCAGGAAGCGGTACGACAGCGGCAGCGAGACGCGCACCACGTCCTCGGAGAGGGAGTAGTCGTAGGCGCCGCCCGAGGGCGACGACACGCAGGGCGCCTCCGGAGCGGCGGCCGCGTTGGAGGCTCCGCTGCCGTTGGGGGAGCACGGCGCGGCAGCCGACTGCGCCATGGTGTAGCGCTGCCAGGTTCCGCGCAGGGCGAAGGCGAACACGCCGCTGCCGACGGCGATGCGTCCGCCGACCTCGACGCCCAGGTCTGGCCCGATGCCCAGCGCGTGGGTCGCGATGTCGAGCCCCAGCACCGGACCGAACTCCAGCGCGAATCTCCGCTCCGAGGGAGGCGGAGGAGGCGGAGGAGGCAGCGCGGGAGCGGGCGTCTCGACCACGACGGGCGTCGGAGGAGGCGGCGGGGGCGGCGGGGGTGCCGGCTCGCTGGGGGGCGGCGTCGTCGGGGCCGTCGTGACCGCGGGCTGCGCGGGGGCGGCCTCGGTGGTGGCGCTGGTCGCAGGGGACGCGGCGGCGTCGCCCTGATGGTGGCGGCGGTGATGCCGTCGGTGGTGCTGCGCGCTCGCGAGCGCAGGCACCAGGAACACGAGCAGGAAGGTGAGGTGCTTCACGGTCGTCACGGCCTTAGTAGATGGTCTGTTCGACCGAGGTGAGCGCGTTGGAGCCGGTGCTGGTCCCACCGACGAGGAAGAAGTACGCGCTGGCCAGCGCGAGGCCGAAGTTCTGCCGCCCGGTGATCATCGAGACCGAGGCGTTGGAGAAGCTGCCGGGGGTGCCCGACGAGGCCAGCGTGGAGAGGTTGGTCGAGTCGAGGGCCGACGAGGTGGGGTTCATCCCGCTCGTTCCGCCCATCGCGTAGAACTCGCCGTTGACGATCATGCTGGCGAGCGCCCCTCGGCGCATCGCGTAGGAGTTGGTGTCCGCGGGGGACATGAGCGCCCCGCCCGAGGAGACCCGGGCGGACTCCGTCGTGCGCAGAGAGCCCCCCGTGCCGAAGCCGCCGGTGACGTAGACGAAGACCGCCGAGGAGACCGACGGGGCCGACTGCGGCGTGGCTACGGCCGAGGCCGCGAGCTCGCGCGCCGTGGGGAAGGGCGACGGGCCCGCGGTGAAGGCGCCGAGCGTCGAGCCGTCGGCGCTCAGCGAGGCGTACTCGTAGGTGGCCAGCGGGCCCGAAGGTCCGCGGCCGGTGAGCGCGTACACGAAGAGGTTGCCCGAGGGGTCGGGAGCGATCGCCGCCGCCGTCGTGGCGCGCGCGGTGGTGAGCGAGGTGGTGAGCGGCGCCCACACGCCGGTGCTGCCAACCGCAAGGGGCTGCGTCTCCAGCCCGGCGCCCGATGGGGTCGCGGAGGCGTCGTCGACGAAGGTCGTCGCGCTGGATGGCGTCGTCGAGAGCAGCACCTCGCTGCCCGAGGCGCCGTTGACCGTGGGCGTTCGGTACACGCGGTAGCTGGCCGCGCCGGGGATGGGGTTCCAGCGCAGTCGCACGGTGCTGCCGAAGACGAAGTACGCGGTGACCTCGTCGCTGGGGAGCGTCTCGCCGCCGGGGTTGGCGGCGTCGGTCGCGCCCATCACGGCGGAGACGCGGTAGATCCACGCGCCGGCCGCGAGGCCCGCGGAGGAGGTGCGGGTGATCTCCGGGTCGGCGATGACGGGCGCCGTGGAGAAGTCGAGCACCCTGGCGCGGAGCACCGTCGACTGCGGCGCGCCGGAGCCGTTGGCCCCGCCGAGCACGTAGAGGAAGCCGCCGCGCTCGATGGCGGAGGTGGCGACGCCGGTGAGGGGAGAGGGGAGCCGGTAGCGCTGGAGGCGCCACGGTCCGAGGCGACCGAAGAGGTCGACGGAGGCGAACTCGACGCTCGCGTGGGTGGTGCCCCCGGCGCCGGAGTCGCCGCCGATGGCGTGGAGGAAGCGGGTCACGGGGTTGACCTGGCTGGCGAGCACGGCGGCCCCGCGGCGCGCGGTGGTGAGCGCCGAGGCGCTGGCGAAGGGGCCGAGCTTCACCGAGGGGTTGGTCACCACGAAGGAGCCGAAGTCCGCGAAGGTGCTCTCGTCGGGGTTGTTGACGCGGACGATGTACGCGCCCGTGGACATGGCGTTGGTGGGGAGGGTCACCGAGAGGCTGGTGGCCGTCGCCGCGGTGACCGTGCCGTTGAAGGAGGCGCCCGCGCTGGAGCGAAGCGTCACCAGGGAGGCGCGGAAGTTGGCGCCGGTGATGGTCACCGGGGTGGGCGACTGCGTGGTGCCCGCGCCGGGCGTCACGGTGTTGATCGTCGGCGGAGGGAGCATGGTGACCCGGAAGGCCCCGCGGATCACTCCGCCGCCCCCGTCGGGGTTGATCGCCGCGAGGTCGTAGGTGCCCGGCGGCAGGCCCGAGGGGACCACCGCGGAGACGCTGTTGGGGTTGATGAACACCGGCCTGGAGAGCGGGCGCATCCGGGGCATCAGCGAGGGCACGATGATGTAGAGCCGGGGCGTCGAGACGAAGCCGGTGCCCTGGAGAAGGATCGGGGTCGAGCCGCCGGTCCAGCCGAAGGGGGGCGTGACGCCGGTGATGGTGATCGCGGGCGCGTCGCTGATCGTGTAGGCCCGCGGCAGCGTGAGGGGGCAGCCCGCCACGGTGGAGACGAGGTCGTAGGGTCCGCCCGCGCGGCCGCCGGAGGGGATCGTCGCGTTGAGCAGGTCGGAGCCCACCACGGAGATGTCCGTGAGGGCGAGGTCGCCGCCCGCAGCGCCTGCGCCGCGGAGCGAGAGGCTGGTGAGCGTCGCGAGGCCCGTCCCCACGATGGTCACGGGCATGTCGATGCCGTTCCAGCCGCGAGAGGGGATCATCCCCGCGAGGGTGGGCGTGACGAGCGCACCGGGGTTGTAGACGAAGGGCGCTGAGCTCGCGGCGCAGCCCTCGGGCATGGTGACCCGCACGGTGTAGCTGCCCATCGGGAGGCCGAGCGGGAGCTCGGCGAGCACGGTGGTGTCGGAGGTCGCTCGTACATTGGTGAGCGCCGTCGGGGCGGGCGTGTCGAGCGTGACGGTGGGCTGCGTCGCGCCCGTCGCGTGGAGGTTGGTGCCGGTGATCACCAGCACGGGGTTAGCCCCGGTGCACGAGGCCTGCGCGACCGCGGCGGTCACCGTGGGCGCGGCGTAGTAGGTGAACGAGCGGGAGACCGTCGCCCCGCAGCCCACCGGGCTGGTGACGGTGACGTCATAGGGGCCGCCCGGGGGCGTCGCCATCGGCAGGTCGGCGGTGAGCGTGGTCGGGGAGACGACGCGCACGTTGGTGAGCGTGGTGGGGGCAGTGGAGCCCAGCGTGACCGTCGGGCCGACCCCCTCGAAGGAGTGGAAGTTGGTCCCGGTCACGGTGAGCGTGGTGCCCGGTCGGTCGACGCAGACGGCGCCCGGGGAGACCGAGCTCGCGGTCACCGGGGGGAAGAGGGTGAAGCCCCGGGGGAGGCTTCCCCCGCAGCCTTCGGGCACCGTCACCGAGACGTCGTAGGGGGTGCCGAGCGGAGCGCCCGCCATCAGGGACATGGGGATGTCCGCGGTGATGGTGGTGGGCGAGGTGACGCGCACGTTCTCGAGCGCGACGTCGTGGATGCGCACCGTGGGCTGCACGCCGTAGGTGCTGTGGAAGTTCATGCCCGTGAGGGTCACCGGGACGAGCCGGGCGGTGCACACGCCGCGAGGCATGATCGAGGTGACCACCGGGTCGGCGTAGTAGGTGATGGAGCGGGGCCCGGTCCCGGAGGCCGTGCCGACCATGCCCTGGCACTCGTTGTCGGCGCCGGTGGGCGAGGTCTCCTCGGGGCACTGGGGCATGAAGGCCGTGCCGCAGGAGTCGGCATTTCGGATGGCCAGGGCGTAGCCGCCGCCCGGCGCCACGGCGCTCGCGGGCACCGTGAGGGTGAGGGTGTCGAAGTCGTTGGTGCTGCCGGTGGAGCTCGCGTAGACGATGTTGCTCGCGGGCACCTCGAAGGGGGTCATGGCGGCGATGGTCGCGGTGAGCCCGTGGCGGAAGTGGGCGCCGCGCACGATGAAGCGCTGCTCCAGGGAACTGCACGCGGAGACCGGCGCCACCGAGCGCACCTCCGGCGGAGGCACGACGCTGAAGAGCGACGGGGCCGTCGAGTGACAGCCCTGCGGGTACTGGGTTCCGGTGAGGTCGGCGCCCGCGTCGCCCGAGGGAGCGCCCGCGTCGCCCGAGGGAGCGCCCGTCGACGAGGTGCCGTCGGGGTTGGTGACGCGGAAGCCGTAGCGCCCCGGAGCGAGGCGCTGCGCCGGGTCCATCGGGGCCTGGAGGGTCACCCGCAGCTCGCGCTCGGAGGTCACCCGGATGTCCCGGTCGGCGACCCTTCGCACGACGGCGCCGCGGGCGTTGATGACCTCGACCACGGGCGTCGGGTCCATCGGGCGGAAGCCCGTGCCGGTGACGGTGAGCGTGGTGACGGCGGCGTTGCAGACGGTCTGCGCCTCGTCGGCGTCGACGCCCATCGTGGGAACGGTCGGGTCGAGGCGGGCCGCGGAGGCCACCGTCGGGGGAGGCACCACGCGCAGCGAGCCCGTCATGGTGAGCGCCCCCTGGCCGTCGGGGTTGGTCACCGACACGGTGTACGAGCCGGGCGCGAGCGCGCCGCTGCCGCCGGTGATCCGTGTCACCCAGAGCGCCATCTCCCGGGCGTTGACGAACTCCACCTGGCGCACCGGCACCTCGCGCCCGTCGGCCGAGCGGAGCGTCACCCGGGGGATCGCCAGCGAGGCGTCGGGCGTGAAGGTGTCGATCGGCAGCGGAGCGAAGGAGCCGCCGGAGGCCGCGCGAAACACCACGCGGGTCTGCAGCGCCTGGTTCTCCCCGTCGGAGGCGTTGCACACCGTGGCGGGCGCTACGGAAGGATCGAGAGAGAGCGGCGGGCCGGTGATCTCTTCGGCGCACCCCGAGGCGCAGAGCACGCTCAGGGCGAGGACGGACAGGAAGGCAATCTTCATCGACAGACTCCTAAGAGGGAGTTGGAGTGGGGTCGTCACCGCGAAGCAGCGCTCGCGGTCGTCGACGCCGACGGTTCTGCGGGCCCCGTCGCAACGAGCGAGCCATCGCAGCGGAGGCTTTGTTCCTCGGTGAATCGTCGCCCTCTCGGGCTGTGCGATGTGCGGTGCGTTTACAGGCGGCTGCGCAAGCTCGACACAGCGCGTCCCCCGATAATTTGGACTCTCCCGCTGCGGCGGCGACGGTCGGGGCCCTGGTGTCCCTCTCGTCGATCCCTCCCGAGCTGCTGGTCGCGGTGTGCGTCGCGGCGCTGCTGCTCGCGCTCGTGCAAACGGCGAGGCTCGCGTTCACCCGCTGGCTCCCTCGCCATCGCATCGCGGTCGCTCGCGCGGCGGGGGCGGACGGCGAGCTTCGGGCCGAGCCGCTGCTGCGCGCGCAGGGCTACGCGGTCGTCGCTCGTCAGGCGCCGGTCAGCTACGAGGTCGCGGTCGACGGCGAGCCCTTCGAGATCGCGCTTCGCGCGGACTTCCTGCTGGAGCGCGACGGCCGACGCTACGTGGCCGAGGTGAAGACGGGCCGCCTCGCGCCGCGGCTGGAGACCTCCGCAACGCGACGGCAGCTGCTGGAGTACCGGGTGGCCTTCGACGTGGACGGCGTGCTCCTCGTCGACGTCGACGCCGGTCGGGTGCACTCGCTGGAGTTTCCTCCGCACTCGCCGGGAGGGGCCGACGAGCCGCGCGTCGGGTGGCTGCTCTGGCTCGCGCTCGGAGGGGCGCTGGGCCTCGGTGCGTCGGCCGTCGAGGGGCGGCTGCATCCGCCGCACGCAGGGGACATCCGGGGAGGTTCAGACGTCGACGGGGGTCCTTGATAGCGAGCGAGAGTGCGAGATCGCCCGCGGTCGTACCGGGGAGAGTCCCGTCGCCCGCGTCGCGACGGCCGAAAAGGCGGAGTCCGCCCGGAGGCGGTGGTAGGCGTCGCCGCGCATGGCCACGCCCTCCGATCGAACCCTCACCGTCGCTCCCACTGCTGATCCGACCCGGGTGCGCTCGTCCGACGGCGCGGTGCTCTCGGCCCCCGAGGGGTGGGCGCTGCTGCCTCCTGGCGACGCCGGGCTCACCCGTCGCGTGAAGGCCGCCGGGCCCTCCTGGACGGTCGTCGAGCGCAGGGGCAACAAGAACTTCTCCCGCGGCGTGTGGGCTCCGGGCGCGCACATCGAGGCCGCCCGAGGCGCGCTGGAGGCCGAGCGGGCGACCCCCGCGTACGCCCGTCGCCTGGCCTCCGACGCGAAGCGGCGGGACGCCGCGCAGGGCGAGTACGTGCGCGAGTTCGAGGAGGAGGTGCTCGGCTTCCTCCGCTTCTCGCCCACCTGGGCGGAGCAGGGGCGGGCGCTCGCGTCGGCGGTCACCGAGCACGCCACGCCGGTGGGCAGCGGCACCGTCGCTCGCACGCAGCGCATCCCGGTGGAGCAGCGCGCGGAGTCGGCGGTGATCGCGTGGATGCGCCACCAGACGACGGCCTACGACTCGATGAAGATCGCGAAGGTGAAGGGAGAGCGCCGCGCCGTGCGAAGGGAGCTCGCGGAGATCGCCAGGAGGGTGCTCGACGCGCACCGCCGCGACCTCGCCCACGCGGCCGGGAAGGCGGCCTTCCCCTGCTCGCGCGCCGCCGGCGTCGCCCCAACCCGGCCCCCCGCAGCGGGCTCACCCAGCCGCCAACGCGCCAACCGGCGCAAACGAGGCCCGCCTGAACGGTCACAGCATCGCTACACCTCGGCGCGAGACGGCGGGGTCTTCAGCGCCGAGCGGACCATCATCAGCTCGCTCACGTTGTCGGGCGTGAGCATCCCGACGACCCGGCCCTCGGCGACCACCGGGAGCGAGCGGCACTCCAGGTCATCGAGGCGGGCGAGGGCCACGTCGAGCATCTCGTAGGGGTGCGCGATGACGAAGCGGCGGTCCATCACCTCGGAGACGCGGTGCTCGGTGCCCTTCTCGGCGAGGCCCTTGATGAGCCCTGAGCGGGTGAGCACCCCGAGCACCTGGCCGTCGTGGCCCACCACGGGGAAGTCGACCTGCGAGCCCGCGAGGAGCGAGCGCACCGCGTCGCCGAGCGTGGCGTCCGCCGAGAGGATGCGAAACTCCGTCTGCATGGCCGTCCTCGTGGGGATGCCGTGCAGCGCGGCCTTCATCCGCACCCCGGCGGCCTCGCTGGCGGCGCCGATCCAGACGAAGAGCGCGATGAAGACCAGGATCGGGTTGTAGAGCACCCCGAGCACGCCGAAGAGGAGGGCGATGCCCTGGCCCAGCTGGCCGCGAGCCGCGTGGCCGCCACGTAGTCGCCGCGCAGGGCGAGCAGCGCGCGGAGGGCGCGCCCGCCGTCCATGGGGAAGGCCGGGACCAGGTTGAAGATCGCCAGGCCCACGTTGACCCAGAGCAGCCGCGCGACGAACGAGTCCATCCCCCGGGCGTTCGCGAGGTCGGGCACCAGGGTGGCGCCTGCGACGGTCAGGCCGACGAGCAGCACCGCCGCGATGACCACGTTGACCGCGGGGCCCGCGAGGGCCACCAGAAACTCCTGCCAGGGCTTCTCGGGCATCCGCTCCATGCGGGCGACGCCGCCGATGGGGAGCAGGGTGATGTCCCGGGTCTTGATGCCGAAGCGCCTCGCGGTGAGCGCGTGGCCGAGCTCGTGGAGCACGACGCTGCCGAAGACCGCGAGCATCGAGAGCACCCCGACGACCATCTCGGCGGACTCGTGGGTGCGCAGGTACGTCGAGAGGGCCACCCAGCCCAGGAAGACCGCGAAGGTCGCGTGGACGTAGACATCGATCCCGAACATCCGACCCATCTTCCAGGACCAACCCATCAGCTCACCTCCCCCGAAGCGTGCGCTCTCTCCTCGACGACAGCACGTACTCTCCGATGGGACCGCGCCTGCTCTACCATCGCCCCCGATGCCGCCCCGTCGACTCCGCTGGTTGCTCCCGCTCTCCTCGCTCCTCCTCGTCGCCTGCGACGGGGCGCAGCCCACCGCCCCGATCGACGCCGCCGTCGACGTCGCGCCCTCGGACGTCGCCGCCTCGGACGTCGCCCCCGTGGAGTCCGCTCCCGATGGCTTTCGGGTGACGCTCGGCCCCGACGCCCGGCTGCGCGTCGAGTCGACCCGCGTCGCCATCTCGGGCATCGAGCTCGTGCTGCGCCTCGGTGACGGCAGCGAGCGGGCCCTCTCGGCCATGGCGCTCAGCCCAGGGCCCACGCCGTCGAGCCTGGTCGGGCAGAGCCCCGATGGCTGGTCGGTCACCCTCGACGTCTCTCCCCTCGCGGGCTCTGCGGCGCAGTCGGTACGCGTCGCGTGGCAGGTGAGGGGCGCCGGATCGCTCCTCGGGGTCGAGCTCCGATCGCCCCCGGTGACGCTCCCCACGGACGCCCACGCGATGCTCGATGGAGCGCAGAGCTGGTCGTTCACCGGCGCCCTCGCCACCGCCCCAGGAACCCTCCGCGCTCGCGACGCGATGGGTCGCGTGGCGTGGCCCACGGCCGCTGGGGACGTCACCCAGGACACCGCCACCACGGGCTTCTTCCGGGGCGACCTCGCCTGGGGCGACGGCGGGCTCTCGCTCTGCGCCGACGCGCCCTACGACCGCTGGACCGCCGTGCTCGCCGAGCGCCCCACGACGCAGTGGAGCCTTCGCATCGCCACCGGGGTGCAGCGCGACGAGGCCGTGACGCTCAGCCCCGGCCCGAGGGGAGCGACGCTCCAAGGCTCGTGGGTGCTCTCCCCGGCGCGGTCGGGCCATCCCTTCGCGTGCAGCGACGACGCCCCTCCGCCCGCGAGGACCCGGCCCCCCTCCGCCTTTCCCCGCGGCTGGTGGAGCTGGAACACCCTCTTCGAAGCCGTCACCCGCGCCCGCGCCGAGGCCCAGGTGGACCCCATGAGGGCGCTCGACCCGGGCGCCAGCCACATCACCATCGACGACGGCTGGGAGCGCGCCTGGGGCGACTGGAGGGAGCGCGACGCCTTCGGAGGAACCCTCGCCGACCTCGCCGCCTCGCTGCGCGCCCGCGACGTCACGCTCGGGCTCTGGCTCGCTCCCTTCGCGGTCGACCCGGCGGCCCCCCTCGCCACGGAGCACCCCGAGTGGATGGTTCGCGACGAGCGGGGCGCGGCGCTGCTGGCGGAGCTCGTCCCGGGGCGGCGCTTCCAGGTGCTCGACATGACCGTCCCCGCCGCGAGGGAGCACCTCCGGGCGCTCTTCGCGAGCCTCCGCGCTCGGGGCGTCTCGCTCTTCAAGATCGACTTCCTCTTCGCCGCGGCGCTCCCCGCGGTGCGCTCCGACCCCTCGGTGACCAGCCTCCAGGCCTACCGCCTCGGCCTCGCGGCCATCGCCGAGGGGGCCGGCGACGCGCACATCAACGGCTGCGGCGCGGTGATCCTCCCGGCGGTTCCGTACGTGGACTCGATGCGCGTCGGGGCCGACCTCACCTTCTCCGGGACGCCCCCCTTCTGGGCCGCCGTCGCGGCCGCGGCGCGCAACCTCGCGGCGCGTCGCGAGTCCATCCGCTGGGGCGTGCTGGCCGACCCCGACCAGCCCGTGCTGCGCGGGTACACCCCCGACGAGGGCCGCGCCGCGCTCGCCATGGCGGCCCTCTCCGGCGGGGCCTTCGGCTACGGCGACGACCTCACCGCGCTCACCGGGGCGCAGTCCGCCGTGTACCGCGAGGCGTGGTTCACCCGGCTCCGCGACGGGCTCACCGGGCCCGCCGCGCC
Source organism: Deltaproteobacteria bacterium (assembly GCA_016704445.1). GTDB lineage: Bacteria > Myxococcota_A > Polyangia > Polyangiales > SCUS01. Next base: position 170,700 of record JADJAE010000012.1, on the reverse strand, counting down.
GCTCGATCAGGGCGTCGGGTCGCGCTTCGCGCTGAGCCCGATCCTCGACGGAGCCCTCAACCGCTTCCGCTCGACGAGCGCGAGGCCGCCGTCGGTTTGGCGCGCGACGCTCTCCTCGGGCGAGGCCTGGGCGGTGCTCTTCAACTGGGGCGACGAGGAGGCGACGATCACCGTTCCGCCGGGCGTGCTGGGCCCCCGCTCGGAGGAGCTGGTGGCGCGCTCGACCGTGACGACGATGGCGAACGGGGGCGCGTCGGTGGTGGTCCCGCCGCACGCGGTGAGGGCGCTGCGGACGATGCCCTGAGCTACGGGCGGGGGGTGCCTCAGCGGGTGATGTCGAAGGAGCCCGGGAACACCGCGTAGTCGCGGGTGGTGACGCCGTTGCGGGTGTCGCCCTCGTAGTGCGCGCGGCCGGGCTTGGGACGCAGCCGCACCACGCCGCCCTCCTCGAAGGTGATCCTCCCCGCGAACACGGCCGCCGTGCAGATGCTGGAGTCATCCGTGAAGGGGCCGCGTCCCCAGACCGTTCCGGGCCTTCCGCCGGGGGGGCACCACACCTCCTGCCGGGCGCGCCCCGCCGTGCGGAAGCGCGTCGCGCTCGCCGCCCAGGTGATGGCCTCGACCCCCTCCGGCGCCCTCACCGTCGGCGCGATGCTCGACGTGAACGCGAAGCTGCCCGGGAAGGACGCGAAGGACATCGAGGTCACGCCGCTGCGGGCGCTGCCCGCATAGCTCGGCTGACCCGGGTGCACGAAGACCGTCACCCTGCCGCCCTGGGCGAGGGTGATCTGGCCGACGTGCACCGCCGCCGAGCAGATGGACGAGTCATCGGTGTAGACGTCCGTGCCCCAGACCGACGCCAGCGTGCCGTTGGGAGGACACTCCTGGGTGAAGCTGCTGCCGTTGTTGCCGCGGTGGCTGGTGGCCTTCGCGCTCCACGGGTTGGGCGCCCCGGCGTCGCCGCCGCCGATGCGGATCTGCACGCCGCCGATGTTCACTCCGCCGCCGTTCAGCTGCGGAACGGGCACCGCCACGAGGCCCGGCTGCGGCCCTCCGACGATGGTGAAGCTGCCCGGGAAGGCGCCGAAATGCCGCGTCGTCTCTCCGGCGCGCATGGTGCCCGGATACGACGGCTGCCCCGGCGCGATCTGGATCTGCACCACGCCGCCCGCGGCTCGGGTGATACGGCCCGAGTGCGCCGCGGCGGTGCAGATGCTCGAGTCGTCGGAGTAGATGTCCGAGCCCCACACCGTCCCGGGCGCGCCGTTGGGAGGACACTGGAAGGTCAACATCGCGCCGGCCTGCGGCCGGAAGCTCGTCGCGTTCGCCGCCCAGGTGATCGGCGCCGCAGGAGGCTGCATCGGAAGCTGCGGCTGTGTCGGCGCTGCAACAGGCGCCGCTATCGCCGTCTCCGCCCGCTTGCACGCGGCGCCAGTACCCCCCAGCGACAGCACCAGCAGGGCCACCATCTTCTCCGTCGATCGTCGCATCGCTTCACCGTAGACCGCACCCGTTGCGGCTCCCTCTCCGCGCACGTTACGCCGAGCGCGCCTCGCGCCTCTCGCACGATATTCAAAACGAAAATTATGCAGCGGTGGCGCGGCGTTTCCTGCGCATCTCAGCGCGGCGCGGGCATCCCGAGCTGATCGAAGAGGAAGGCCCACACGTCGGTCTGCTCGGCGATCACCTCGCTGCGCGAGCTCCCCATCCCGTGCCCCGCGCGGGAGCTCACCCTCAGCAGCACCGGGCGTCCGGGAGCGCTCGCGGCCTGGAGTCGGGCGGTCATCTTGCGGGAGTGCGCGGGGTTCACCCGGCCGTCGTGCTCGCCGGTGGTGAGCAGCACCGCGGGGTAACGCCCGCCGTCGGTGACGCGGTGGTAGGGCGAGTAGGCGAAGAGGGCGCGAAACTGGTCGGCGTCGCTCACGCTGCCGAACTCGGTGACGTTGAAGGCCCCGTTGGGGTCGCGCTCGACGCGCAGCATGTCGTAGATGCCGACGCCGGAGTACACGGCGCGAAAGAGCTCCGGCCGCTGGGTGAGCGCCGCGCCCATGAGCAATCCCCCGTTGCTGCGACCGCGGATCGCGAGCTGCGCGGGGGTGGTGTAGCCCAGCGCGATCAGCCGCTCGGCGGAGGCGATGAAGTCGTCGAAGACGTTCTGCTTGCGGGTGAGGTTGCCTCCCCGGTGCCAGTCCTCGCCGAACTCCCCTCCGCCCCGCAGGATCGCCACCGCCACCACGCCCCCGCGGTCGAGCCAGAGCCGGTTGGTGAGCGAGTACGAGGGCGTCATGCTCACGCCGTAGCCACCGTAGCCGCCGAGCAGCGTGGGGTTGCGCCCGTCGAGCGCCGTCCCCCGCCGACGGATCACCATCACCGGCACCCGCGTCCCGTCGCGCGAGGTGGCGGTCTCCTGCACCACCTCGGCGTCGTCGTAGCGCACCGGGGCCTCGTCTCGCAGTGAGGTCACCGCCGGGGCGCTCGCCTCGGGCGAGGCGCGGTACCACGCGGGCGGGGTGAGGTAGGTCTCCGAGCGGAAGAGCACCGCGTCGCCGCCGGCGCCCACCATCGAGCGCACCGACGAGACCGGAGCCAGGGAGAGCGTCCCGCGGGCGTGGCCCTGGTGGTCGAAGACGCGCACCTGCGAGGGCCCTCCGACGAGGTCGACCACGTAGAGCAGGGTGCGCGTCGGGACCACCTGCTCGATCACCGCGTCGCTCTGAGGCACCACCACCGTGGCCTCGGCGAGGCTGGCGGCGGTGAGCGGGAGGCGCAGCACGGCGCCGCGGGGAGCGCCGCGGTGCGAGGTGAGGAAGAGCGCGTCGGGGCCGAACTCCACCGCGGTGACGCCGTCCTCGAAGCGGGTGAGCTGACGCCACGCGCCGGTCGGTCCTCGGAGGTAGTGGGCGAACTCGCCGCCGTCGCCGTTGGCCACCGCCGCGAGGATCCAGCGGCCGTCCTCCGAGGTGCTGAGCTCCGTCTCGGCGATGCGCGGCGACTCGCGGCCGAGCTCGTAGCGGTCCGTCGCGGGGTCGGTGCCGAGGGCGTGGAAGTACACCTGCTGGAAGAAGGCCATGTCCTCCGCGGGGCGCTCTCCGGCGCGGGGGTAGCGGGTGTAGTAGACGCCCGCGTTGTCGGCCGCCCACGCGAGGCTGCCGCCGCCGGTGGGGTTGCTCACGCGCTCGATGGTGTCGCCGAGCTCCCTGCCCGTCTCGACGTCGTAGACGTGCAGCTCGCCCACCTCGCTGCCGTTGCGGGCGAGGGCGACGGCCACGCGGCGGCCGTCGTGCGACGGGGAGAAGAGGTCGATGGCGGTCTGCCCGCTGGGGTCGAGGGCGTTGGGGTCGAGCACCACGCGCTCGGCGGCGCGCTCGTCCGCGGAGGGCATCACCACCAGGAAGGGCTGCTGCCCTCCTGGGCGGGTGCGCATCGCGAAGAGCTTGCCCCCGCGGTGCACGGCGCGGCTGTAGCTCGCGACCTCGGCGTTGTAGATGGTGGTGAGCTGCCGCTCGATGGCCTCGCGCCCGGGGAGGGCGTCGAGCGCGGCGCGGGTGCGGCGGTTCTGCGCGGCGACCCACGAGCGCACGGCGGGGGCGTCGGTGTCCTCGAGCCACTGGTAGTCGTCGGTGACCTCGACGCCGTGATAGCGGTCGACCACCGGGCGGCGGGGGGTGAGCTCGGCGGTCGCCGCGGGGGTGGTCGGCCGCGAGGGCGAGCGATGACACGAGGCGAGGGCGAGGGCGGCGAGCAGCAGGGAGCTTCGGGATGCGAGCATGGCGGCGGACGCTATCACCGCGATGGCCGGGGGGAGCGTCTACCGTCCAGGGCTCACCTTCGGGCAGAGGCCGCGGCGACCGCGCTCGTCGCCGCTGGCGGAGCGCCGGGCGGGAGCGGCGCTCCCAGCCGGACGCGCACCCAGTCGTGGTAGCCGAGCTGACGGCCGCGCACGACCCAGCGGGCGGGGTCGTGCTGCACCATCGCGTCGTAGTCCGAGAGCTCGGCGTTGCGGGGCCGGGTGATCGCGCCGCGGCGGAGGAGCATCGGGCGGAAGTTGCGAAAGCCGCCGCCCTGGCGAGACGAGCCGAGGGTGAGCTGCGAGGAGAAGCGGCGCGAGGTGAAGCTCCCTCCGGGGTGGCCGTCGATGAGCCGAATCTCCCCGTCGGGGCGCACCTCGTAGACGGTCAGCACATGGCCGTCGGGGTCATAGAAGGCCGTGCCGGGGTGGATGGCCCCGCGGTCGACGCAGACGGGGTAGGTGTCGCTGTCGTCGAGCTCCGGGCGCATCCGGAAGAAGCCCGAGTGCACCGAGGAGCCGATGTCGTGCAGCAGCCTGCGAGGGGTGGCGTAGTCGCTCCAGCGTCGGGTGGAGGCAGGGCGGTTGGTGTACGAGTAGCGGCCGTCGCGGCTGGCCCTCTCACCGCGCACCGAGGCGGTGTGAAGGAAGGGGAGCTGTCTTCGCCAGGCGAAGTACGCGCGGAGGATGTACGGCACGTCGCCGCAGTCGGCCCGGAAGGTGGAGCGACGCCCGGAGACGTAGAGGGGATTGATCGCGGGGCTGTCGAGGCAGGAGGCGAGGGTGCGGCAGCGGCGGGCCTCGACGGCGCGGCCGATGGTCTGCACCCACCGGCCGAACTCGGCCTCGGCGGCAGCGTCCCAGGAGCGGGTGACGGGCCACGACTCGTCCATGGGACGATCGCTGACGCCAGGGGGGCGGCGCTGCGCGTGGGCGGAGTTGCTGAAAGACGCCGCGGCGAGCGCGACGAGGCCTGAGAGGAGTGGGCCTTTCATCGAAGGCCATGCATAAGTCTCGAATCGGGCCGTGTCTCAAGTGGCGCGGCTGTGGATTCTTCTCCCTACCTGACGCCGAGCACCGGGCGAGGGTCGACGTCGGGCGGGGTCTCGGGGCCGAAGGTGACGGGGGTGGCGACGCCGTACACGCGGTCGACGCGGTTGCGCAGGCGCTGCTCGGCCCGGTACCAGGCGCGCCGCACCGGGTCGTCGACGCAGGTCGCGCGCTCGGGTGATCCCTCGGGCGCGCCCCAGCGCAGCTCGGGGCAGTGGTAGGGGTCGAAGCTCATGGTGAAGAGCCGGTCGAGCACGTCGTCGACGGTGAGCTCGACCGGCGCTCCCGCGGAGTTGATGTACCGGAAATGGCACCCGGGCTTGGCGATCTCCTCGGACCAGGCGCGCGCGAAGGCCGCCCTCAGGGGGCTGCCCGGGGGCTGCGCCGCGGCGGTGTCGCGCAGGTCGCGCAGCACGACCTTGAGGGCCGCGTCGCGCGAGGGGGTCGACCAGGTCTCCCAGTCGCCGTTGGTGCCGTAGATGTTCCAAGGGAGGTAGTTGGGGTGGGGGCGGAGGTGGAGGCCCGCGGTGCGAGCGAGGTCCACGGCGTCGACGCGGTCGACGATGTCGCGGCACAGCGACCCGACCATCTCGCGGTAGTCGCTCTCCGGGTCTCTCGGCGCTCCGGGCACAGCGAGCGCGGCGCGCACCCAGTCGTGAAAGCTCACCGGCTGGCCGTTGGCCACCCAGGCCGACGGGTCCCACTGCGAGCGCGAGTCGATGTCGGTGAGCTCGCTGTCTCGGGCGCGCACCACGTAGCGGCCGTCGATGCGCTGCGGGCGGAAGTTCTTGAAGCCGCCGCCGACGCGCGCGGTGCCGATGGCGTAGCGCGGGCCGAAGCGCTTCCAGGTGAGGCCGCCGTCGGGGTGGCCGTCGATGAGGTGCACCACGCCGTCGGGGCGCACCTCGGAGACCACCAGCACGTGGCCGTTGGGGTCGTAGTAGATCGACCCCGGGCGCAGCGCTCCGGGGCGCACCGCGACGGGGTAGAAGTCCCCGTCCTGCACCTCGGCGGTGGTGCGGTACATCCCCGAGTGCACCAGCTCGACGACCTTGTGGAACACCGCGCGCGGCGTCCGGTAGTCGCGCCAGGACGACCAGCGCGTGGGCCGCAGCCCGAGGGCGTAGCGGGTGTCGGTCTGCTGCGCGGAGCGGACGTTGGAGACGAAGCCGAAGGGCAGCCGGCGCTTGTACGAGTAGTAGGCGCGGAGGATGTACGGCAGGTCGGCGCAGTCGATGTCGTCGAGCCGCAGCCGGGCGTCGGTCTGCGCGTCCCAGAGGCTGTTGGCCTCGGGGTCGCGGAGGCATCGGTCGAGGCGGTTGCAGCGGCGGGACTCCACCGCGCGGCCGAGGCGGGCGATGAAGGCGGACCAGTCGCGCTCCATGCGGTCGTCCCAGCGAACGACCCCGGGCCACGCTGAGGAGGTCGGGTCATCGAGCCCGCTGCCGCGAGGCGCGGCGGCAGCGTCCGTGGGAATCGGGGAAGGTCCGCTCGGGAGCCGACCGGAGCGACACGAGCGGCGCGAAAGCGGCCGGAGCGCCGGGGAGGGAGGGCCGTGGCGGCGCGGCGCCGGGGCGCCTGCGTCGAGGGAGAGGGGGCTTCGGCGCACGGTGCGCGCGGGTTCGCGGCCGAAGACGGTGAGCGCGGCTGACGCGGTGATCGCGAGACCACCACGCCGCGCCCAGGACCATAGTCGTTCGTTCATTCTCTATAAGCGTACCGCGGCGCTGGCACGCGAGCCCGTGGCGTCTGTGCGCTCAACCAGGGGGCGTGTGGGTTTGCCTCGGCTCAATACACGCGGCTAAGGTGATCCTTCGCATCGGAGTGACACGCACGTCGAACGGGTGGTGTGCGTCCTTCGCTCCAAAGGAGCCCGAACATGGTCAGCGATCACCGCAGTACCAACCTTCAGCGCAGCGTCCCGGTGCCCTTCACGGCAGTGCGGGTCGACACCTGGGTGCTGAGCCTCCTCGAGGCTGACCTCGACGAGCAGGGCGAGGTGCTGCTGGAGGTCGGGCCCGATCAGCCCGGCGGCTCGTGCGTCGTGCTGCGCTCCGACGGCGGGCTCTGGGTCGCCACGGGCAACAGCTCCTTCTGGAACATCTTCAGCGTCCCCCCGAGGGCCTGGCGTCCGGCCGCGAGCATCTCCGGCGTGATGCCGAAGGTCGACGCTCCAGCGCGCAAGGTCGGCTGACCGGCATCGGGGGCACGAGCCCCTCAGTCCTCGCCCTGGCGTGCTGCGAGGGCTTCTTCCTCCTGGGCGAGCGCCGCGCCGATCACCCGCATCACATCGAAGCGATACGGCCCCGGGGTGTAGCCGACGACCTCCACGAGGTTCCACATGATCTCCTCGCGGCTGGCCTGCCTCGGGATGGCGACCATCGCCCAGCGCGCGTCGCCGGCGGACCAGAGCCTCCCCTGCTCGATCACGAACTCCGTCATCCCGTCGCGCAGCAGCACCCGCACCCCGCGGGGCTTGAGCACATCGAGCACCCGTCGCGCGAAGTCGACCCGGTCGAACTCCTCGGTGCACCAGCTCTGCGGCGCCCGTCGCTCCTCCTCACGGACCCACCCCTCCGTCGGCTCATCGGGTCGGCGTCGTGGCGGCATCGGTCGCCCAGCGTAGCGCACCCGACGACCTCCGACTGGGCTACGCTGGTGCAGCCTGTCTGGCGACGTCGCACGCCGCCTCGGCAGACCTCGACAGGAGAGAACCCCCAACGATGGAACGCGTATTGATCCTCGGCGCCACCTCGGCCATCGCGACGGAGGTGAGCGTCCGCCACGCCGCCCGCGGAGACCGGCTCCACCTCGTGGCAAGAGACCCCGCGAAGCTCGCCGAGGTCGCCCGCCGCTGCGCCCTGGGAGAGGTGACCACCGCGCAGGCCGACTTCTCCGAGCTCGGCGCCAACGAGGCCGTGATCGCCGGCGCCATCGCCGCGCTCGACCACGTCGACCGGGTGCTCATCGCCCACGGAGACCTCGGCGATCAGCTACGGAGCGAGCGATCCTTCGAGGAGGCCGACGCCATCCTCCGCACCAACTTCACCAGCGTGGTGTCGTTGTTGATCCCTCTGGCCAACCACATGGAGGCGCGTCGCAGCGGGCGCATCGGGGTCATCACCTCGGTGGCCGGCGACCGGGGACGGCCGCGCAACTACACCTACGGCGCGGCCAAGGGGGGGCTCAACATCTACCTCCAGGGGCTCCGCTCACGGCTCCACGCCGCCGGGGTGAAGGTCACCACGCTCAAGCTCGGTCCGGTCGACACCCCCATGACCCGCGACCACGCCAAGAACCTCCTCTTCGGTCAGCCCGCGCCCGTCGCCCGGGGCATCGTGGCGGCCATCGACCGGGGCGTCCCGGAGGCCTATGTGCCCGCGGTGTGGGCTGCCATCATGCCTCTCGTGAAGCACACGCCCGAGCGGGTCTTCCAGTGGCTGCCCTTCCTCTCGGGGCGCTAGCGTGCGCTTCCCCCCCATCGCCGATGAGGAGACCCGATGACCATGGCCCCTGACCCCCGCGACCTCGACCTCGTCGCCCGCCACGCGCTGAGGATGGTGGCCGACGGCATGACGCTCGGGCTCGGCACCGGGCGCGCCGCGGAGGCCTTCATCCACGCGCTCGGCGCACGGGCGAGGGCGGGGCTGAGGGTGCGGGTCGTGGTCACCTCCACGCGCTCCGACGAGCTCGCTCGCAGGCTCAACCTCGACGTGGCCTCCCTCGCGGACATCGACCGCCTCGACGTGGCCTTCGACGGGGCCGACGAGGTGACGCCCGAGCTCGCGCTCACCAAGGGCCTCGGAGGGGCGCTGCTCAGGGAGCGGGTGGTGGCCTTCGAGGCCGAGCGCTTCGTGGTGCTGGTGACGCCCGAGAAGCTCGTCGACCGGCTCGCCACGCGCACGCCCATCCCGGTGGAGGTGGTCCCCTTCGCCAACCTGCTGGCGCTGAGGCTGCTGGCGGAGCTGGGCGCACGGCCGGTGCTGCGGCGCAGACCCGAAGGGGGGCCCTTCGTGACCGACAACCAGAACTGGATCATCGACGCCGCCTTCGATCCCCTCGACGACCCGGCCGCGGTCGACGCGCAGGTGAGGAAGATCCCCGGCGTGGTGGACACTGGCATCTTCCTCGACATGGCCAGCCTGGTGCTGGTGGGCGACGGCGGGGTGGTGCGCGAACTCCGGCCCCCTCGGCCGGTGTAGCGCCCGGTTTCTTGATAGCCTCGCTCCCCGTGTCGATGACCGACGATCGCTGGAACGCCCTCTCTGCCGTGGTCGACTCGCTCGCCTCGCTGGCTGACAGCGCGGGCGTCAGCCACGAGCGCCGTCGACGCATCCGCGCCCTGGAGCGGGCCGTGGAGCAGCGCAACCCCGACCTCTTCCAGGTCGCGCTCGACGGCTCCGGCTCCGCGACGGCGACGCCCACGGAGGTCGACGACGAGCTCCCGGACATCGCGATCTGGTCGGTGGCCGAGGCCGCGTGCTCCCTCGCGGAGGGGGAGGGCGTGGAGGTCCTGGAGGGGGCCACGCTCACGCTGGAGGCGTGGGCGGCGGAGGTACGGGACTGAGCGCGTCGGCGGGCGCTTGTGGGAAGCGAGCGGGGGCTCCATGCAGGCGCGCATGGGCAACACCTCCGGGGTGAAGCGAGACGGTGGCGATGGCGATGGGAGCGTCGACGAGGCGCACGCCGGCAACGACAACGACCCCGTCGCCCCGATCCCGGCCCGTTCGCTCGACGATGACGGCGACGAGATGTTCGAGGCCGTGGCGCGGCTGAGCAACCCTGACCTCATGCGCCGTGAGCCCGAGGCCCGCATCTCCCCGCAGGGCTGGCAGACGCTCTCCGAGCTGGTGGACGTGCTGGTCTCCGTGGCCGCTCGGGTGGGCATCGACGAAGATCTGCGCTGGCGGGTGGCGGCGCTCCGGCGCGCGGTCGACTCGCGCGACCCGTCGCCCTTCCCCCTCGCGCTGGGAAGCACCGGGCGCAATCCGCCGCCCTCGGTCATCGCCTGGAGCCATGAGCGCGCGACCGACGAAGAGCTGCCCGAGGTGGCGGTGTGGTTCCTGGCGGAGGGAGCGTGCTCGCTCGCCGAGGGAGCGGGCATCGACGAGCTGAGGGCCGCCTGGGCGGCGATCGATGCGTGGTCGCTGAAGGTCGGGCGCTGACCCGGGACAGCGCAGCGGCACCTTCGAGAGGGATGGGGTTTAGGGGCCTACCGATCGAGGATGGCGATGCGCACCGCGACGTTGTCCGAGTCGTCGCGGTAGTTGCTCACCATGAAGGTCACGACCGCGTCCGAGTCGCCTCGGGCGAGGATCGCCGCCGCGCAGTCGAAGGCCGCGTCGCGCGACTGGTCATAGGCGTCGGGATAGGCGTCTGCGATCGCCCTGCATACCGCCGCGCAGCGCTCCCGCTCTGCCCGCACTGCCGCTGCTATCAAGGCCGTCGTCGTGTGGTTCATCGCTCTGCTCCTCCGTGGACGAAGGTGGCGCAGCCCGCCGCCGCATGCCGCGGGCCGCGCCGTCACTCGCTGAACCTTAGGGCCGCCCACCGGGAGGTCGACACCCCCAATCCAGGCGCTACCGCGGCGGGTGGTGCTCGTGCTTCGCGCGCTCGAACTGCACCGGCCACGCGACGTCCGCTCCCAGCGCCTCGGCGGCGTGCAGCGCCCAGTTGGGGTCGCGCAGCATCGCTCGCCCGATGAGCACCGCGTCGGCGCGCCCGGAGGCGATGATCTCCTCGGCCTGAGAGGCTTCGGTGATCAGGCCGACGGCTCCGGTGGCGACGCCTGCCTCGCGCTTGATGGCCTCGGCGAAGGGCACCTGGTAGCCCGGCGCGAGGGGGGGCATCACTCCGGCGACGAGGCCTCCGCTCGAGCAGTCGACGAGGTCGACGCCGAGCGCCTGGAGCATGGCCGAGAAGCGGATGCTCTGCGGAAGGTCCCACCCCCCGTCGGCCCAGTCGGTGACGGAGAGGCGAACGAAGAGCGGGAGGTGGGCGGGCCAGGCGTCGCGCACCGCGGCGACCACCGCGAGCGGCAGCGTGGTGCGGTGGGTGAAGTCCCCTCCCCAGGAGTCTTCCCGCTGGTTGGAGAGCGGCGACAAGAACTGGTGCAGCAGGTAGCCGTGCGCGAGGTGCAGCTCGATGACCTCGAAGCCCGCGTCGTGAGCGCGAGCGGTCGCGGCCACGAACTGGTTGACCACCTCGCCGATGCCCATGGCGTCGAGGGCCGCGGGCCGGGGGTGCGTGGGCGAGAAGGCCAGCGGGCTCGGCGCGACGGGCTCCCAGCCTCCGTGCTCGGCGTCGACCCGGTGAGCGCCCACCCACGGGGCGGGCGTGCTGGCCTTGCGCCCCGCGTGGGCGAGCTGGATGCCCGGCACCGCGCCGTGGGCCTTGAGGAAGTGGGCGATGGGCCGAAGCGTCCTGGTGTGCGCGTCGGACCAGAGCCCCAGGTCGTTGGGGGAGATGCGCCCCTCGGGGGAGACCGCGGTGGCCTCGGTGAAGACCAGCCCCGCGCCGCCGAGGGCGAAGCGCCCTAGGTGCACCTGGTGCCACGGGGCCGCGAGCCCGTCGTGGTCGCAAGAGTACTGGCACATGGGCGAGACGAAGACCCGGTTCTTGAAGGTCACCGAGCGCAGTCGGAGGGGCGAGAAGAGGTGGCTCTCGGACGGCGGAGCGTCCTTGCTGCGGTGGGCGTGGCTCATCGTATCTCAAGCCGCAGCGATCGACTTGGGGGAGCGCCGGGGAGTGAGGAGAGGCAGGGACTCGAGCGTCGCCAGCGCCTGCCTCGCCGCCGGGCGCCCGGGGAGCTGCTGCACGCACTGCTCGATCATCGCCCGGAAGCGCGAGCGCACATCGGGCCAGGGGAAGCGCGAGGCGTTGGCCACCACCGAGTCCATCAGCCCCTCGTAGACCGCCGCGGCGTGGGCCCGCTCTCCCTGGCGGTTGAAGTCGTCGCCCAGGCTGCGCACCGACTCCAGCTCCCGGATGAGGCCGGCTACGGCGGTCCAGTCGTCGCCGTGGCGGCGGAAGACGTCGTCGGCCACGGTGCGCCAGCGGGTCACCGAGGGAGCCTCCCGGTGCCCACCGGGGACGGGCGCCAGCGTGAGCGCCTCCAGCTCGGGGTGGGTGCGCACCATCAGCGCCACCATCGAGACCAGCTCTTCATAGGAGCGCCGATGGAGCCTCGCCTCGATGCCAGTGAGCACCGTGAAGCGCCCCGGGGTGGTGGCCCAGGCCAGCCCCAGCGCGGGGACGTGCTTGCAGCGACCGTCGGCCCCTGCCGGGCAGGTGCAGCGGGCTCGCTTGGGCGCTTCGTCGGCCTCGTCGAGCTCGAGCTCGATGGCGTACCAGGCCTGGCGCACCCCTCGGGCCGCGCCACGGAGGGTCGATGCCTCGACGCGCAGGTCGAAGAGGCGGTCACCCGAGAGGAGCGATCTGCCCCGGTCGAAGGCCGCCCCGGACCATCGCTTCAACCCTTCGATCAGTGCCGTTTTCATACCTGGCAGTATAAACGCCGAGGTCCGATATCGCAGTCCCGGGGGGCCAAGGAAAACAGTCGAATTCCCATGACGCCCGGGGTGCCCTCCTATAGGCGTTAACCGTCGATCGCCCGCCGTGCCCGCAGGTTGAAACCTGCGGCAACGATAGTCCCCCTGCCCGAGGGTTCGATGGAAGTCCGCGGCGGACTTCCGTGGCGTTCACCAACGACCCCATCGTTGCCGCAGGTTTCAACCCTTTCCCTTCTACACATCGTTGGAGCGTGGCAACCCGCCGCGTCGCTGGGGTTCGGGCGTTGGCCCTCACCCCAGGCAATAACAGGACGGCGCCCCGGGCATTGCCCGGGGCTGTCGAACAGGGACGCCGATTCGTTCCAGCCCTCGCGGCCTCGATCGAAGCTTCCGGATGGTCCATGGAGTTTCGGTTCGACAGCCCCGGGCAGTGCCCGGGGCGCCGTCCTGTTATTGCCTGGGGTGAGGGCCAACGCCCGAACCCCAGCGACGCGGCGGGCTGCACCCCGTCCGAGATCTGTAGAAGCGATAGGGTTTCAACCTGCGGGCACGGCGGGCGATCGACGGTTAACGCCTTCGGGGGTGCCCTCTCACAGAGCGTGGGTCACGATGCGCGGCGTGCCAGGGTACCGTCCGCCGCCCATGCGGCTCCGCCTCCGACCCCTCCACGTCGCCCTCGGCTCCCTCCTGGCGCTCGTCGGCACCGCGCTCGCCCAGGAGCCCGGCTCCCCCGCTCCCCGGGTCGCCCCCGCGCCGGTCGACCGCTCGCGCTTCGTGCAGGTCGAGGGGAGGCGCTTCGTCCTGGAGGGAAGGGCCTTCCGCTTCATCGGGGCCAACGCCTCGATCATGCACGGGGCGCCGCACCGGGCGGCCGTGGAGTCGACGCTCGACGCCATCGCCGCCGACGGGCTGAAGGTGGTGAGGGTGTGGGCCCTCGGAGAGCAGCCCGAGGGCTCCGAGCCATGGACCCGCGACTACGCCTTCCGCATCGGCCGCGACGGCTGGGTAGAGGGGAGCTTCGCGCACCTCGACAGGGTGCTGGACGCCGCGCGCTCCCGGGGGCTGAAGGTGATCGTGGTGCTGGCCAACCGCTGGGGCGACTACGGCGGCATCCCCCGCTACCTCGACTGGGCGGGCGTCTCGCTGCCGCTCACCCGGGGGGCCCTCCCGGAGACGGTGCTGCGCAGCTTCTTCGGCGAGGCCTCGGCCAGCGAGCTCTACCGCGCCCACGTCGAGCGCGTGGTCACCCGGGTCAACCCTCGCACGGGCCTCGCCTACCGCGACGACCCGACCATCATCTCCTGGGAGCTCATCAACGAGTCCGAGGCCACGCGCCACGGCCGCGAGGGGCTCCTCGGGTGGACCCGCTCCATGGCCCGCTACGTCCGCTCGCTCGACCCGGCGCACCTCGTGGCGGCGGGGCACATCGGGTACACGCGGCAGGAGCAGCGCGACACCTGGCTGGCGGTGCAGCGGCTCCCGGAGGTCGACTACGCCGACGCCCACGCGTACCCGACGCTGCTACGGAGCGTGCGCACGCTCCCGGCCCTCGACGACTTCATCGACGACCACGTGCAGCTCGCCCACCACGTGGTGGGAAAGCCCTTCGTGTGGGGCGAGTTCGGCTTCAGCACCAACCAGCGCATCCACTACGGGCAGCGCCGCGCCCGGTGGTTCGAGCGCTTCCTCTCCCGCTCCGAGGCGGACGGCGTCGACGGCGCGCTGGCCTGGATCTACACCGTCGCCGGCGATCGCCCGCAGGAGCACGGGCTCTACGTCGACGGCCTCGCGGCGACCCGCACGCGCGACGTGCGCGACGTCCTGGCGCGCTCCGCGTCCCGGTGGAACTCAGGGCTGCTGCCGCCCCCCAACCCCAGGCTCGGCGAGGCGATGGGAGAGGCTCCGCTCTGGGCGACGCGGCGCAGGGTGCCAGGCCCGGGGAGGGTGGGCGCGGCCACGGTGGCGGGAACGGAGGCGCGGTGGTCCATGCGCCCGGAGGGATATGGGGCCATCGAGGCGGAGAACGTCGGGCGCTGGGACGGCTTCTCGGTGATGCATGTCTATGGCAGCGGGGCGGCGCGATTCACGTACCGCTTCCGGGTGTCCCCGGCGGCGAGGCGGGTGGCGCTCGACGCGGGGCGGGTGAGGGTGCGGCTGAGGGCGAGCTCGGAGCTGCCGGGGCGGGGCGAGGGGAGCACCGCGGAGGACGAGTCGAGGCTGCGCATCTCGGTGGACGGCGTGGCGCTCGGGGAGATCGAGGTGCCCACGGACGACGGCGCCGGGCGATGGATCGAGCTGACCAGCGACGCCCCCTCGGTGCTCGCCACGATGCGCCGCCCGGGCGTGCACACGCTGGGCCTGGAGGTGCCTGCGGGGCCGCTCGCCAACGGGCTCTGCGTGTACGGGCAGGCGACCGGGACGGAGCCGGTGCCGGAGGGCGCCGGACTACTGCCGGGGCGGGTGGAGATCGTGCTCGGGAGGTGAGCGCAAGAACCGCAGCGGGGTGGCGCAAAGTGCGCGCTGTTCGCGGAGGGAGGAGGGCCGCGAGGGCGCGAGATGCCTCGCGGAAATCCATCGGGCATGACCGCTGCATTGGGTGCAGACATGTCCAAGTCCATCCCTGCCATCCAGAAGTTCATGACGACGACGCCGCACTCGATCGGCGCCGATCAGACGCTCGCGCACGCCCATGCGGTGATGAGGGAGTTCCGGATCAGGCACCTCCCGGTGCTGGTCGGGGGCAAGCTCGTCGGCATGGTCACCGACCGCGACCTGCGCTTCATCGAGACGCTGCGCGACGTCGACCCGTCGAAGGTCCCGGTCGAAGACGCGATGGTGACGGACGTCTACTCCGTAGACCCGGAGACGCCCGTCGACGAGGTGGTGCGCGAGATGGCGCAGCACAAGTACGGCTCCGTGGTGGTGATGCAGAACCAGAAGGTCGTCGGCATCTTCACCACCGTCGATGTGTGCACCGCCTTCGCGGACATGCTCCACACCCGGCTGGCGAAGTAGATCTCCCTCACGCCCGCAGGTCGAGCAGCACCGTCCCGGAGCGCAGGTCCAGCGAGAGCACCCTCCCCCGGTCGTCGCAGGCCATGAGCACCTCGCCGTAGATCCTCGCCCTCGCCGCGGTGGCGCCCTCCAGCCGAAGCTCCGCCAGCGAGCGACCCGCCGAGAGGCTCCAGAGCAGCACCGTCACCGCCTCCGGAGAGCGCTGGACCACCGCCACCTGGCTGCTCGTCAGGTGCGTCACCTCGGACTGCGTCCCTGCGGGGTGCGGCAGCTCCACCAGCGGCTGCGACTTCCCCCGGTCGACCTCCACGGCCCCGGAGTCGCTGCGCCGCGCGGTGATCCCCGTCGGGTGCACCGCGACGGCCACCGTGTCCGCCGGGCGCGGCGGCTCCAGGGGCTTCTCCAGCAGCGCCCAGCCTGGCAGCGACCAGCGCCAGCGCTCGATCACCGACAGCACCCGCACCGCCGCCACGCCCGTGCGGTCGCGTCCCACGCAGCGCACCCTCGCGTGGTCGGTGCGCGGCGTGCGCCCCGGGCCCGCCATCGCGCGCATCTCCCCCGCCGTCGCGTCGAGCGCCAGCACCTCGCCCTCCTGCCCCACCACCCACGAGTCGCCGTCGTAGTCCTGGGCGAAGCAGTCCAGCGTGCACTCCCCCCACGGGGAGCTCGTCGCCCGCGCCACGTCGAGCCTCGCCACCCTCCAGCTCGTCCCTCGCGCTCCCAGCAGCAGCGCGCTGTTCTCGTGGTCGGACCACACGATCCGGTGCGTCGGCTCGTCGAGCCTCGCCCGCTCCCTCCCGTCGCGGTCTCGCAGCGACGCCCCGGCCTCGCCCAGCGCCAGCAGCACCCCGCCGTCCCTCAGCGCCACCGCGTCGTACACCGCGCGAGGGCCCGTGTCGGCCGCGGTGATGGTGCGCTTCCACGCCGCCGGGCGCGACGCGAGCGGCACCCTCGCGAAGGTCGGCCAGGTCGGAACATCCTCCTTCAGCGCCGCATCCCTGGAGAGGGTCACGAGGGTGCGCAGCGTCTGGAGGTCGTCGGGGTCACCGTGGCGCGCGGCGTCCCTGGCCTGCGCTCGCGCCAGCATCCTCGCCGCCAGCGCCAGCGCCTCGTTGGGCTTCGCCTCGGAGGCCGCCCGGGCGAACACCGTGCGCTCGGCCCGGGCGCCCACCCCCTCGTCCGAGGCCAGCGCCTCCAGTCGAGAGCGCAGCGCCCCGAAGCGCTCCGGTCGATCGGCGAGGCGGTGCACCATCACCCTCACCGCCGCGGGGCCTCCCAGGGCGAGCAGCGCGTCGGTCCACGCCTCGACCTCGTCCGCGAGGTCGGCCACGGAGGAGCCCACCGCCACCGCGGCCGCGTGGTCGCCCACCGACGCGAGGTGCCTCGCCCACAGCCGCCGCAGCGCCTCCGAGTGCGCCGGGTCGTCGGCCAGCTTCGTCAGCGCCGCGTCGAAGGCCCCGTGTCGCCGCACCACTCCCAGCGCCCTCGCGGGCTCGCCCGCCAGCAGCCACTGCCGCACCCGCAGCTCCGGGGCGAGGGCCGCAGTGTCCGCGAGCTCGGCCGCGAGGCGCAGCCTCCCGTGGCGTTCGAGCAGCGCGACGGCCTCTCCGGGCTCCCTCAGCAGCTCGGCCAGCGTGAAGGCCGCCTCCTCGAAGCGCCCTTCGGCCTCCAGCGCCGTCACCGCCTCGCGGTAGAGCGATCGCAGCAGCGCGTGAAGGGAGCTGCCTCCCGTCGCGGTGCTGTGCGTGGAGGGCTGCAGCTTGATGGTCAGCGCGTCGCGGGCCTGCGGCGGCCCCCAGGTCACCGGCTTCGGCGGTGCGCCCGGAGGCGAGGCTCCGCCCAGAGGCAGCGCGTGGCGCAGCGCCTCGTCGAGGTCTCCCTTGCGAAACATCTCGATCATCCGCTCGAGGTAGCGGGCCTGCGCGTCGCCGAGCACCCGCTGCGCCGCAGGGCGCGCCACCCGCTGCTGAAACCACCCGCGCAGACGATCCCACCAGCGGCTCTTCGCGGGCTGCGTCGGGAGCTTCGCCAGGGCGCCCCCGGCCTCCGCGGGAGGCGGCAGCGCGCGGACGAGCTCGTCGGAGGGAGCGCCTCTTCGCCGAGGAGAGATCAGCGACGACCAGAGGGCCTTCAGCGTCGCGCCGAGGCCGAGAGGGGCGGGAGCCGACGCGACCGTCGGGGAGCCTTCGAGGGCGTCGAGGTGGCTGAGCGCGCTGGCCGGAAGCTCCCCTCGGGCCACCATCGCTCCGAGCGCCTGGGAGAGCGCCGAGGCCATCGCGGCGGGGTCCTTGGGGCGCAGCGCCGAGGGTGCGGGGCGGGCGCCCTCCTCGGGGGGAGCGACCACCACCCGAGGCGGCGCTCCCAGGGAGGTCACCTCGAGGACCGTGATGGCGCTGAGGTCGATCCAAGCGCCGGGGTCGACGAGGCTGGCGGTGGAGAGCGAGAGGGTCTCCACGAGCCCGCCGCGAACGATGGCCAGCTGGTCAGGGCGGGTGCCGTCGTCGAGGAGGGCGTCGACCTCCGCGCGGGAGAGGGCGGCCGTCGAGGAGAGCGACGCGCCCGATGCGCTTCCCGGGCAGCGCACCAGGGGGGCGCCCTCGCACTGCTCCGCGCGCACCCGGCGCGTCCCGGCGAAGATCACCGCGTATCGGCCGCCGAGGGCGTAGACGGCGGTGCCCGGGGTCCAGCGGGAGAGCACCCTGGCGCGGGCGTCGCGCTCGCCGGAGGAGCGGTCGATCAGAAGGCCGACGGCGTCGACGAAGCCGCGGTGGGCGAGGCGTCGGGGGCGGAGGATCATGTCGGCGTCACCACGCGGAGCAGGCACTGCGCGGCGGGCAGTGACCACACCTCCAGGGTTCCGTCGTCGGAGACGAGGGCCACCCGGTCGCCTCTCGGCGAGGCCGTGGCGTAGCGCACCGGGCTGTCGACCACGAAGAGCCGATTGACGGAGGCGCCGGTGACATGGTGGAAGGTGCGCCGGTCGGCCGCGAGGGTGAGCAGCCCGAGCCTGGGAGCGGGTCGCGTGGCGACGGCGAAGCCCAGCACCGTGTCGCCGACGGGCATCGGGAGGGGTGGTCCCGACGTGGCGGCGGCGCTGCGGGCGAAACGGTCGATGAGGAGGCGCAGCGGCACGCAGGCCGTGGCGAACGCCTTGAGCGGGGCGATCGGTCCCGACGCCAGCACCTCTGCGCGCTCGGGGGAGAGACCGATGAGCCGCGAGGCGCCGTCGAGGAAGGCCAGCGTCGGAGGCCGCGAGGGAAAGGGGTCGCTCACGGAGAGCACCTCGGCGCGGGCGAGCAGGGCGGGGCGCGTCGAGGGCTGCCACGCCGAGGGGTCGTCGAAGGGGCGCACCGAGGCGCTGGAGGGGAAGACGTCGCCGTGGGTGTCGTGCACATGGAGCTCGCCGGCGCGCTCGGAGACGATCACCAGGCGACGGCGGGTCCAGGCCAGGGCGATGGGGAGGCTGCCGCGCTCGATGGCATAGCGGAGGTAGCGCCCGCGCTTGGGCGATGGGCTGTCCGGAACCGTGTAGACGGTGACGCTGTCGCCCGCGTCGACGAAGGCCACCTTGCGCCCATCGGCCAGCAGGATCGGCGGGCTCACCGGGCGGGCGACGCCGGGGGTGCGGCCGAGGGGCACCGGGGTCACGGGCTTCGGCGGAGGCGCGACGCCGCCGCGCAGCAGCTGGAGGCACTCGGGCTCGGGAGGGAGGTCGAGGCGCAGCGTGCGACGGTGCGCGCCTCGGACGACGGTGAGGTCCAGCGCTCGGACGCCGGGCTCGAAGACGTCGCTGAGCTCGATGCGCCCCACAGGGGTCTTCACCCCGGAGATGCGTCGGCCGGGGCTCAGCGTCGCGGGCGGACCGATCACCCAGAGGTCTTCCCAGTCGGCCCGGCGGGCGCGCTCGAACCAGGCCTCGATGTCCGCCGGGGTGGGGGCGAAGGCCGTGCGTCCCACCAGGAAGCTACGCAGCCCCGCGGCATCGAGCCCGAGGTGCAGCCCTGCCTTCGCGTCGCCCTTCTCGGGCTGCTGCTGGAGCGTCGACCACGCGAAGCTCGCCCCTGCCTCGCGAGCCCTGCGCGCGAGCACCAGCAGCGCCGCGAACTGCCCGATGCGAGGGCCCCCGAGCTGCATCGGCCCCGGGTCGAAGAGGGCCACGGAGGTCTTCGCCTTCGCCTCCTCACGCCGGGCGAGCTGGTAGAACGCGTGCTCCCCCTGCGCCGCCCTCCGGATGAACTCCTCGGGCAGCGCGTCGGCCAGGGCCCACTCGGAGAGCACCAGGCGGTCGTAGGGGCCTCGGAGCGAGAGGCCCTCGAAGCCATCGGGGACGCCGCTCCCGGTGCGGGCCCGGGCTCGCAGCGGACCGATGGCCAGCGCGAGCTTGTCGAGCCACGGACCGAGCGAGCGCCCGAGCTCCGGGGGGAGCAGGCCCAGGAGCGGGGCCCACGGTCCGTCGGGGGCGATCACGGCGATGGGCTCCGGGCGAGGAGCGCCCGGTCGAGGGGGCGGGCCTCGGCGAGGGAGCACGCGAGGGTCTCGCCGCGGAGGGAGGGCCAGAGGGCGAAGGGCGGGGCGAGGGGAGCGAGCCTGGCGGAGAGGGAGCGCTCCAGCAGCCCGATCGGCACGGTGGCATCGAGCGCCGTGGGGAGGAGCAGCGTGGGCGCTTCGGGGCAGCGGCCCAGGTAGATGAGCCCGTCGATCCAGGGGAGCTTCGGGGCCGCGCCGAGGAGGACGATCCAGTCGGCCGAGGCGACGCCTCGCAGCTCGGAGAGGGCCTCGTCGGGGAGCGCGAGCAGGCGGAGGCGCAGGGCGGCGGCGACGGGTCCTGCGGCGGCGAGGGCGGTGACGGCGCGGGGCGCGGCGCGGGGCTGCCAGCCGAGGGCGACGGCGTCGCGGTCGGAGGCGGGCGCGTCGGGGGCCGCGCGGTAGGGCAGCACGTCAGCTACGCCATGTGTCGAGGGCGGCGACCAGCCTCGGTCGCACCGCCGCCAGCTCCGACGGAACCGACCCCGGAGCGAAGCCCGCGTCGATCTCCCGGAGCATCCCCTCGACCCGGAGGCGGAAGCCCTCTCGTGGGTCGGGAGGGCTCACCTGCGGGTCGCTCGCGAGGTCGCTAGGGGGAAGGTCCGAGCCGCGGGCGAGGAAAATTTCGGCGTCCGCGGCGAGGCGTCGGGCGCGGGCGAGGGGGCCCGCGGAGGCGTCCTCGGCGGCGGCGCGGAGGGCGCCGTTGCGGCTGCGGGCGAGCACGTCGCGCAGGACATCGCGGGCGGTCGCCTGCTCCTCCCGGGTGGGGACGGCGGTGAGCAGCGGCCAGAGGTCCTCCTCGGTGGCGGCGGTGCGACCGGCGAGGACGGCGGCGGCTGCGACGAGGTGCTGCACCCGGGCGGCGCGTCGGTCGGAGAGGTTCACCTGGGCGCGGCGCAGCAGGCGGATGGCGTGGGCGAGGGCGGGGCGCACCGGGGCGAGGTCGAGGCCGCGTGCGGCGACGGCGAGGAGGTCGACGTCGGCCATGCTGGCGGGCGCGGCGGCGGGGGCCGCGTCGGTGCGCAGGCCCCAGGCACCGGCGAGGAGGTCTTCGAGGCGGGCGTCGGCGACCGGGTCGAGGAAGGCGCGCACCAGGAAGCGGTCGGCGAAGGGGGCCAGGGCGTCGTCCTCGGGGAGGGCGTTGCTGGCGCCGACGCAGACGCGGAGGGGGCAGGCGCGGCGGGTGGATCCACGGCGGAAGGTGCGCTCGTTGAGGATGGTGAGGAGGGTGTTGAGGATGGCGGTCGAGCCGAGGAAGACCTCGTCGAGGAAGGCCACCTCGGCCTCGGGGAGCATGCCCGCGGTCTCGATCTCGATGACGCCCTCGCGGAGCCGCCGGAGGTCGACCGGACCGAAGAGCTCGCCGGGCTCGGTGAAGCGCCCGAGGAGGTACTCGAAGTACTGGCCCCCGAGGCAGCGGGCGGCGCGTCGCACGGCCTCGGACTTGGCGGTGCCGGGCGGGCCGATGACCAGGACGTGCTCGCCAGCGACGGCGGCGAGGGCGACGAGCTCGACGAGGGCCTCGCGCTCGACGAGCCCGCGGCTGGCGAGGGAGAGGGCGTCGCGGAGACGCGCGGCGGCTTCGGGTACGGTGGTGCTCATTGGGGTGTTCGTAGGGGGGAAGAGAGTCCAGCACAGGACGCGCGCCGATGCGATGGGTGGGGCGCCACCGACGAGGGACGCCCTCCAGGTCCACACGTGTAGCCCTCCAACTCTACACGTGTAGACCCGGCGTCACTCCTCGTCGACGCCGAGCGCCTTCGCGGCCGCGGCGCGCGAGAGCACCACGCGCACCTCGTCGCGCACGACGCTCACCCCCGTCGGCGTCACCCCGGCGCCCTTCAGCAGCGCCTTCACGCCCTTCGCGATCGCCGCGTCGGCCTTCGCTCGCGCGCGCTGCGCCGGGCTCTTCGGGGCCGCGGCGCGCAGGGCCTTCGCCTCCGCCTTGATCGCCCTCACCGGGGCCTTCGCGGCGGGCCCTCCGTCGACGGTGCCGTGGGCGATGAGCTCGGCCGCGCTGTCGGGCTCCGGCGTCGCGCGCGCCAGCGCCACGAAGGCGTAGGCGGCCTCCTGGCCCACCGAGAGCGCCTGCTCGCGCGGGACGTTGCGCACGATGGCGATCAGCTTCGCGGCCTGCGCGGGCGACATCAGCTTCTTCGCCTCCAGGAAGGCGTCGAGGCTCGCGTAGCCGCCCCCCGCGTAGAGCTTCTTTCTCTGCACCTCGTCGAGCGCGAGGCCGATGTCATAGAAGCTGTCGACGATGCTGGCGATCCGTCGGCGGATCAGCTTCTCCAGCGCGGCGAGCCGGGCGCGACGCTGGGTGAGCGCCGCCTGCTTCGTGGCGGTGATGAGCTTCGAGCTGCTGCGCTTCGTTGCGGCCATCGGGGACTTGGCTCCTGCGATGGCCGCGCGTCTCGGGAGGGCACCACCGCCCCTTTGCGGCCATCGACGATCGGCATCAACGCACAAGTACTCGCAAGCGATCGTCGGGGGGGGGGGTAGAGAGGGTCCAGGAGACGCGCCCGCTCGAACCCGCGGCGCATCGTGGCGAGCCCTCGCCGCTGGCGTCCGTGCTGCGTGAGATCGGCGGCGGACGCTGGGACGTCCGCCGTACGCTACGCGAGGCTTCGGACGGGCAGCTCGGTCGGGTGGGCGGGGCTCTCCGAGAGCTCGCCCGTTCGCGCGGCGACGCGGTGGAGATCGTGCGCGACCGGGCGGCGGCGAGCGATGCGACGTCCGTGCAGCGAGGCGCCCTCGACGTGCTCGCTACGACGGCGTGGGGGACGCTTCGGGTGCGCTGGGACGACGTCCGTCACGCCCCGGGCTCCATCGAGAACGTCGGGTTCTGGCGGCGAGGCGGTGACGCTCGGCAGGTGTGGGAAGCCTTTGCGCTGGAGCGCGGGGAGGTCCTGGGGCGCCTGTGGGGAGTGGAGAGCCTCGCGGACCTGACGGTCACGGAGACCGAACCGCTGGGCGAGCAATTCACGATCGCGCGCGGCGAGCGCACTCTGGGCGGGCTTCCGGTGGATGGGGAGTTCTTCGAGGCGATGGTGACGACCGCGGCCTCGCCGGTGGGGGCGGGCCTTCTGCACCGGATCAACGCAGCCGTGTCGCGCACCCGCCCGGCGCTGCCCGCAGAGCCTCGCGACCGCTGGCTCGGCGCCGAGGCGGCGCGCGGGAGGGTCGATCACGCGGGTTCGCGAGCGCGAGGGGCTCACCTTCGCCTGAGCTGTGGCGATCGCTGCCGACCGTACTGGATGCTGACCTGGGAGGATGGATGGTCGGCTCGGGTCGATGCCATCGACGGGACCACTGCGGGCGCTCGAGACGAGTCCCACGCCCTGGGTCCGGTGACCCAGGCGGGGCTGCCGCCTGGCGCCACATCGACCACCAGCGTGCGGCTTCGCGGCGCCAACGTGGTCGATTCGTACTACAGCTCGGTCAGTCTCGGGCACACCAACCCGTCCGATGGGACGCACACGCTGACCACGTCGAACCCCTCCTGGATCGCCCTGGAGGGCCCGGTGGAAGCGAGCAACCCCGATGCGCGCGGCCGGGTCTACCGACGCGACTACCTCGGCGGCGTGGGGATAGATGTCCGCTTCCGCCGGCCGTGGACGCCTGCCTCGGACCCGTCGGCCACCTTTGGCTCGCCCGACGTGTGGGCGCCGAACAGCGACCCGGCCTACCCGTACGTTCACTCGACCGCGCTGGCCTATGGCTGGCTGACGTACTGGCAGGACCTCTTTCGCAACCACGTATACCGGCAGATCCCCGATCGAATCGAGATGGTGTTCGACCAGTACCGCGACACTACGTTCGCGAATTGCGTGTGCACGGGGTCTGACTGCAACTGCGACTGCACGACCAACTGTGATCGGTTCTGCTACATGGGAATCGATACGAACAATGATGGAGTGTGGAACTCCAGTGACGTGGTGTGCCAGCCCGGCTGGGTGACCACGGGTCTGATCGGTTCGAAGAACAACACTGATGACATCCCATCCGATGCGAACGGCGCGACCACCCACTCGACGATCCGGTTCGGGGTCGGCATGAGCGACGACTTCGCGACCGGTGTCGATTGGGGCCGGCTCGGCGAGGAGCGCCAGAGCGCGGCCCACGAGTACGGGCACAGCGTCGTGGCTTGCGCGGCTGCCCCGGGCACGAGTTGCCGCGACAATGGTCCCGAGAACGCGATGGCTGCTGTGCGTCAAACCGCTGGGAGCAACTGGCGCCCGTTCGCGAGCTGGGGCCACGTCGAGCCGGGCGCCGTCCTGCTCGGGAAGGTTCTCACGGGGTTCCGCTACGACTCGAACCGGATCGGGGTGCCCTTCAACGCCAACTGGACTTACGACACCTACGACAGCGGCGACGACGACTTCGGTACGCCGACGCAACTTCACCCGGGGGTGGCGAACTGCGGCACGACGAGTTGCGGGAACGGCTACGTCTGTACGCCGCACCCGTATCACCGCGACTACGTCCCTTTTGCATCACCGCCGAGTCAGGCGGGTTTCTGCACGCTCGACTGCACCTCATCGACGACGGACGGTGTGGGCACCGACGGGGTGTGTCCCCGTGGTCTGTTCTGCAATGGCACCTACTGCTGGCCCAACGGCTACGAGATGCACTTCCTGGACAACGTCGGCACGCGGCTCGTCTACACCACCGACTGGCAGAATGGGCTGGGCAACGTGCTCACTGCCATCAGCGGTCGCTCCGGCGACGGCACCAGGGACTTCGTGCTCGGCGCCGACAGCGACTACCAGCGGCTGCTCTTCGACCCCGCCACCCGCTTCGAGGCCACGCGCGCCGTCGATGCGGTGTACATCGGCCCCAACTGGGTGCGCGGCGACGACTATCCCGATCGCCTCACCAACGGCACCCCCGTCGCGCTGCGCGGCAGCAACGTCGTCCCCCTCTGGTGGGGCAACGGCGCATACGAGTACCCGCGCTTCGAAGACTGGCTCGACGCCGAGGTCGTGCTCTTCCGCGGCGTGCAGGGCGCCAGCTACACCGTCACGGGACAGTTCATGGACACCTCGGGCTCGCCGGTGCTGGAGGCCTGGCGGCTCGACGGGGCCTACACCTACGTAGCCACCGAGTGGAGCAGCGGAACGCTCACGATCGGCCCTCTGCCCTCCAACGCCTGGTACGCGCTCTACATCTGGGGCGGCATCGGCCCGATGAGGTGGCAGGGCACGCTCCGTCGCTCGGCCGGCGACGACCTGAGCGCGGACCCGGCCGAGGCGCTGCCGATGGTGAGCGGCATGACCGAGACGGCGGTGGGTTCGCCCTCGGACCTCGATGCCTTCCAGATATGGGCTCCCGGTGGGGCTTCGCTGGCGATCGAGCTGGCAGGCATCGCGAGCGCCACGGTGCTGGTGTACGACCCGAGTGGTTCGTACGTGACCGGCGGGACGGTCACGCCGACAAATCCCTTCACGGTGTCCAACCTCGCGAGCACGGGCGGGTGGACCTGGAAGGTCTGGCCGCAGTCCTCGGGGACCTTCTCCACCCGCGGCACCCTCACCTGCTCCGGCGGGCCGTGCAGTTCGGTGCTTCCCGCGCGCGATGCGCGCAACGCCTGGGGCGATCAGTACGCCGGGCAGTTCGCGTCGGAGACGGCGGTGCATGACTACCGGGTGACGTTGCCCGCGACCGAGGGGGTCAGTACGTCCATCACCGACGCAGCGAGCGGATGTGCCCTGGAAATCGCGATGATTCCACCCATCGAACACACCAACGTGCGCCGTGAGGGCGCCGAGACAGAGGTCCTGCGCTGGCGAGACGGCGCCGCGGTGAGCGAACAGTCGGGCAACACCTGGGGCCAGGGGCCGGGCGGGTACATCCGGGCCATCACGGCGGGCACCTACACCTTCCGGGTCCGGCAGCAACCCGGCACCTCGTGCGCCTGGTATCGCCTCCAGATCGCCCGCACGCAGATCCCCGGCGCGGAGATGCCGGCGTGGTGAGGGTCATGCGCGGCCTGTCGCTCGTTCTGCTGTCGGTGTTCGGGTGCGTCACAGAACCGGTGAGCGCCCCGCCCGGGTCGATGCGCGCGTGCCCCGATGGACAGATGGACCTGGACGTCACCTACGCCAATGGTCGCCGCGTGCGAGAGTGCGTGGAGTTTCGTGGAACCGTTCTCTCGCTGGGCTGCCGCCGTCACGGCTATGGAGGCAATTCCATCGTCGCGACGGTCGGTGATCCTCCGATTCCCCCGCGCTCTCCCCGACCCCGGGTCTACGTCGAGAACTCGATGCACGTCGGCGAGGCGAGCGGCATCGTGACGGTTCCATTTGGCATGGTGTTCACGCTCGATCGGGAGGGTGAATGCCCGCCAGGACAGCGCTACTGTGAGTTCGTTGCCTTCGGTGCCAATCCCACGCAGGTATGCCTGGTGGAGGCCGTGATTCCCGCGCCCGGCGAGCGGGTCATCGCGTATCGCCTGACTGCGCCGTGCCGTGCGGTGTCCTGGGACTACTCCCAGGCCCGTCCCCTGAACGATGGGCGGGAGATGATCCTGCATCGCGCCGACTTCCGCGGCCCGCTCGTCTGGGTGGGCGACTTCGGTCGGCGGGTAGAGGAGCTCGACGGGGGATTCCCCTACTTCCCGGACTGCGGCACGGCTCCCTGATCAGGAGCACCCCGCCGGTCGGCCCAACCAGACGTCGCCGCGCTCCCGGACGACGACTGGCAGCGTGGTAGGTCGCACCCGCTCCCTCACGGTCGCGGTCTGGCTCTGGTCGCTGACGGCCTCGCGGTCGTACCGGGGAATCGTCCGCTGAGGCCTCGCGCTCGTACTCCGAACTCCAGCTCGCTCCCGCTCCCACGTCGGCGGGTGGTACGGTCGGGCACGATGGTGCGATCAGGCGCGCGAACGATGGAGCTGGTGGTCCCGGTCCCGGCGAGCGATGACCGCTGGGTCCTGGAGGAGGAGAACATGCCCGAGACGCCGCTCCATCAGCGGATCATCGACCTGCTGGTGATGGTGCTCTCCGCGTGGATCGCGAGGTCGGGGCGCAACGCGATGGCGGGCAGCAACATCGCGCTGCGGTGGGATCGCTCGAAGCCCTCCACGGGCGTCGACCCGGACGTGTACCTCGTGGAGCCCGCGCCGCCGAAGGGGGAGGCCGAGAAGAGCCTGTGCCTCTGGAAGGAAGGGCACCACGCGCCGCGCGTCGCGATCGAGGTGGTGAGCGCGGAGACCGCCGACAAGGACTACCACGACGGCCCCGCCCGCTACGCCGCGAGCGGCGTGCGCGAGCTGTGGGTGTTCGACCCGCTGCGCCTCGGGCCCGCCGACGGCGGTGGCCCGTGGGCGTTGCAGGTGTGGCGTCGGGTGAAGGGCCGGCAGTTCGTCCGGGTGCACGCGGGCGAGGCGTCGGCCTTCTCGCGCGAGCTCGGCGCGTGGATCGTCGCCACCGACGAGGGCGCGCGGCTGCGCATCGCCGACGACGCCGCGGGTGCGAAGCTCTGGCCGACGGCCGATGAAGCGGAGCGTCGCGCTCGGGAGAGCGCCGAGGTCGTCGCGTCCGAAGAGCGGCGCGCCCGAGAGGCCGCCGAGGCCGTCGCGTCCGAAGAGCGCCGCGCCCGGCAGGCGGCGGAGCAGGAGGTCGCGCGCCTCCGGTCCGAGCTCAAGCAGGCTCGCGCGAAGCGGGCGCCGCGCAGGTCGTAGCGCTCCCCGCGGGCGCAGTGGGCGCAGAGAACATCCAACGCGACTGCGCTCAAACACGAGATTGCGCGGGCTGACAGATTGCCTGCTATACGAAACTCGTGTTTGGGCGGTGCAGGCGAAGGCCCCTCGGAGCGGCCTGCACCTCGCCCTCACGGACTCGACGCTACCAAGACGCTGGAACGCGGCCCGGGCCGCGGGACGACCTTCGTGACAGCGACTACGGGGCGGTTACAGAACTCCGGCCGTGGCCGTCGGATTGCCCGCTGGCGGCCGAGGGGTGGCCTCGCTGGCACGTGATGAGTGAAAGCGGTGGATGGATACTCGTAGGTGAGGATCTGGCCTGCGGCACAGAAGGCGATCACCGCATCCTCCACGGCCGCTCCGCATGGCGCATCCTGACATCGGCCTTGAGCTGCTTGCTACTTTGTGAGTTTCGGCCCTACGTAGACGATGTATAACGGCTCGTCGTAGGTGATCGGGTCACTGTAATGGACCCGCATCTGTGGTGTTTGCACCTTGCCGTGCCACGGACAGAAGAGCTTCTCCCCATGTCGCTCGGGATGCGCGAAGGTAAGTTGGTCGCGGAACTTCGACTTCTCTCCCTCGCTTGAGTCCGTGGAGCAAGCCAGTTGCCGCATGATGTGGTTTTGGTAGATTTCCTGTCCCTCGGCGCTACGAGCACCGTCTGGGCCGATGCTCCGTTTCAGCCGTTCAAGCACTGTCAGAACATCAAGCAGACTCGATGCCGCGCCAGGAAAGAAACTCTGCGACTCAAGTGAATCAAAGGCGTCGTTCGAAAAATACAAACTCGAACACTCCCTGCGCGCGCGCAGCACGAGATCCTTCCACGATTGCATCGGTCGCTCGATCGCGGCAAGCCACGAACCCAGTGCCCGCGCGTCGGTGTGGTTGTGCACGGCGACTGCGACCGCGGAGTCTTCGTCGTAGCGACGGATCACTTCTAGAGGGTTGGTGTCCATGTTCGACGGGTGCAAACTAACGGCCGAGATCGACGCACCGCCGGAAATCCCGTGCCGGTGAGCAAGTTCCGCGAGAGTCCAGTCCGTGACAACCACTCCCAAGCACTCATACAAAGTATCTGGCAGGTGTTCGCGACTATCCTCCAAAAAGGGTCCTTCCTTGGTCAGCCATGACAGCAAGAGACGCTTCCGGCTGTCTTGACTGGGGATGCGCTGGATGAAGTCCAGCAGAGTTATGGTGCCGCCCAATGGTCGCGACAGCACCTCTCGCCGGAGACGCAGCGCGCCACCGAAGCGTCGCACCATCTCCCGACATTCCAGCATCATCGCGAGGATTTTCGGGGCATCGGCTAATGGGACCTGGCCATGCAGCGACAACTCGTTGAAGCCTACGTGCACGGTTCAGCTCCCGATACCAGCCAGGTAGTTGAGGTCGCGGTCGAACTGATCGAAAAACCCCGCGGGCCACTGGTCGACATTGCCCTCCGCATCGATCCGTGGGCTCACCACCTGCGCGATGTTGTCTGCCCGGGCGAGCGCCCGCTCCCGGAAGAAATGAAGTGCCACTTGTTCGGAGGAGATGGTCCCCTCCCGCACCGCGCGCCGTATGCCATTGAGGACATGGTCGGAGTGCGTTTCCACCAGCACCGTCGCACCCTGCGCCGCCACCCGCGCCAAGAACACCCCGATCGCAGCCTGCCCCGCCGGATGAAGGTGCACCTCGGGGTTCTCCACCGCCAGCACTCGGCCCGGCACCGCCCGCACGCCCGCAACCAACAGCGGGAGGACGTGTGTAATACCATAACCGACGTGCTGCGGTCGATGGAAGTTGGTCTCGTTGCTGGTTCGAAAACCCAGGGTAAGTGCGTTGGCGTTCGGCACCCGATCAAGCTGAAACACCACACCAGGAAAGAAGTGACTTAACCACGCCTGCACCTGGGCGCGCACAGTCGGCGGTGCGTCCGGGAGGCACATCGATGGTGCGAC
Organism: Deltaproteobacteria bacterium; assembly: GCA_016704445.1. Lineage (GTDB taxonomy): Bacteria > Myxococcota_A > Polyangia > Polyangiales > SCUS01. The sequence continues at coordinate 141,162 of JADJAE010000012.1, read as the reverse complement.
CGCGTCGTCGCCAAACCACCACAGTGCCCCCGGGGCCCGCTCGCCATGGATGCCCACGGTTTGGTGAAAGTCATCGTGTCCGAGACGGTAGATCTCACGCGGACCCAGGCGCTCGGCGCCGATGTGGTCCAGTCGGGCGAGCGTGGTCTGGAGGCGCTTCGCGTGGTCGCTCGTGAGCGTCGCCGGCAAAAGTGCGCGGAACGCCCCGACGGTGGTTCCTACGAAACGTTCCGTGGCGCCGCCCTCGGTCCACTCGACCTCGTGCACTGGCAGCGTCACGGCCTCGCGTGCCTGTTCGTCAGGGTCGCCGAAGCGCCATCGCACCATGAACCCATCTCCCGCCAACCCTAGCCGGAACGACCGCCGACCGTTGACCTTGTCGACCACATCCGTGACCGCGCCGAGTTGCACCGACGCGCCGTCCAACAACAGCGCGCCCGACCACTCCGCCTCGACAACTGACTGGCTCAACAGTGCTAGGGACTGGACCACTGTCGATTTGCCCGATGCGTTCACACCGGACAGCAGTGTGAGACCGCCCAGAGGCAGGGAGAGCCTTTCAAAACACTTGAAGTGCTCGAGATAAATTTCACGGATCACCAAGCACCTCCTCAAACGCGCGGGAGATTCCCTCGAAGCGGATCTGTACGCGGTCGCGCTGGTTAGTGCCGTAGGCAACCGAGTTCCAGAATCTGTCATCCTTCATCAACGCGTAGAACGCCTTGCGGAGTGGCTCGCGGCCGTCTTCGACGCGGTCCTGTTCATAGCGTCCGAGGAACGTCGACATCACGTCGAAGAGAGCGACGTTGAAGCGGGTCCCACGAGTCTGGTACTCCTCGTGACGCCGGAAAGCCATTCGGTCGAACAACGCAATGCTGTTGACGATGCTGCGATCGAACTCCTTCGCGAGGTTATCGCGCTCCGTGTCGCTTGCTGCGTTGAGCTTCTTCAAGGAGTCGCTGAGAAACCCGTCCATGTCACCTCGATAGCTCTGCCAGCCCAGAAGGCGGAATGCGGCGTATCGGTTGATGATTTCCCGATCGCGCATCGCCTTGCGCAGGTCGTCGAGGTGCTTCTTCGTGAACAGCCGAGCGAACTCAGCCGACGTAGCTCGATCACGCAGCCATCGGGTGCCCGGTCCGTTGTAGATGCAGTTGCGCATCTGCTGCCGGGTGAGCGGCGCGCCGTTGTTTACGCGCTCGAAGATATCGAGGCGTACGCGCTCCTGCACCTTTGCGTCGATCACATACAGCGTCAGCGAGGTGTCCTCGATCCGATTCTGCAGGCGCATGTCGAGGTCGCGGAAGCGCCGACCTTTGAGTTCGCTCTGGTCGAGCGTTAGGGCGAGGTCGTTGTTCACGAATCGCCAGAACGTGGTTAGGCGCTGAAGGCCGTCTACGACCACCAGCTTTCCGTCAGCGTTCTCCGCCAGGTACATCACGGGCAGCGGGATGCGCATCAGCACCGACTCGATTAGTCGACTCTGCTGGAGTTCACTCCAGACAAAGTCGCGCTGGAAGTCAGGGGTCAGTACCATCTGACCCTTCTCAATCCGCCGTAGCACCTCGTGCACGCTCCGGCTGTCCGTACGGATCATCAGTGAGTCGATCGGGTACTCGCCAAACCCCGACTGGCCGGCTAGTTCGAGCCCCTCGATCCGTTCCTCGTCCTCATCCGGTTCGCTGGATTCGCTGCCCTCCGGCACCACGGTCGGTGTCGCGACAGATAGCCCTCCAAGGAGCTCGTCCAAGCGCTTCCGTAGCGTCTCGTTGGGTACCGCGCGGTTGCGCTCCCATACGGATACTGCGGGCTGGGATACTCCGACCCGTCGCGCCAACTCGATTTGGCTCCAGTCGCGCGCCATTCGCGCCTCGCGAATGGCCTCTCCAAGCGTTGTCATGTCTCTCTCCGTTGCTTCCCTGGCGTTAGCGATGGCCACCGCCACGCCGCTGCGCCCACAGTGCTCATCGACCTTCACCGCCATGCAGCGCTTCACTAGTCACGGCGGACGCGCCCATACGTTCTGGGCCAGCGTGCATAGTGCTCCCGCGCGCTGCTCGATCGCCACGGCGTCCCAGTCTGCCTGGGCGACCACCGACCTGTTCAGTTCGAAATGGCTGTCTGCCAACATATCCTTCTTCCTCCCGAACGCGCTGTTCGATAGTTCGCTGTTGTACGCGCTCAGCGTGAGGTTTCCGACGGTGTGAAGCCACTGCTCGTGCGTCGCTTCTGCGTTCGCTCCTGGCGCTTCGCGCCATGCAGGAGACAGCGTCTGAGGCATGATGTGTTCGATCGTCGCTGCCGACGGGTCGCCCCCCTCGCGATGCCCGTGAGCATCCTCCAGCGATTCCAGGATGAACTTACAACGGTCCACCGGACGGGAGTACAGCCGGAACTTCAACCATGCAGCCTTGAACTCCACGTCCTTCGGCCAACGTCGTCCGAGGGAGCCTTTTGCGAGGTTCGCACGCAGGTTCGCAGCGGTCTGCCCACGCTGTACCACTCCCATTAGAGAGAGGAAGATCCGCTTCAATTGATTGGTCGGTACCCCGCAGATGTATCGACGCACCCCAAACGACTCGATTATCTCTAGGCAATCGATGAGTTCTGCGTCCGTCACGTCGCCCGTCGCGTGACCAGTATAGAGACGCAATAGCAATGGATGACACGTCGCCATCTCCCAGCGGAGAAGTCGGGTAAGGCTCCGTTGGAGGCGCGCATTCTTCACAGTCCGCGGGTCGATGATGTACTGGTAGTGCACAGAAGCGGCATTGAGGCGTTCAATTTCCGCCGGCATCAACGCATCTGACACCGCCAGCGTCCGCTTTTTGAGAACACTATAGACGTCCCCCTTCGCGACCTCCTCCCCTTTCTGCATCAGGTATTGGCGAACGAACTCTGGCAATGCGTCGCGAAGACGCTCCTGCATCGGGAGCCAATGTTGCTGATATATTTTCTCTTGGGCTCCCGTCTGGAGTCGCAGCAGGAGGTAGTTGCGCACGAGGTCGGCCTGCGTGAGCGGTGTGCCCTTGTAGTTAAGACTCTCGAAGATTAGGTAGGGATCGTCATTCTCTCCGAGGTTGATGAACACCACATGGAGGCGCTGCTGTACCGTCTCGAAGAGTCGGTGTGGGTCAATGGGTAGGTCGTCATCGTCTTTACCCTCCAGTCGCTCTACGAAGAACCGAAATGCCCGCAAGAACCGAGAAGCGGGCGAGCGCCGTGGGTCCTCCAGTAGGCTCACCCACGCCGGGCGGTCGGGTTGCGTCGGAAGCAGTTTGTATAGGTCGGTCCCCTCGTAATCTTCATTAAGCAACAGTCGGGAGATCTGTCGATACTGGCGGTGTTCCGTCGGCATTCGATTCCGAATCGCACATAGTAGGATCGCCAGCGTCGTCAGCCGCTGCTGACCGTCGATAACTAGGTACTTACTCACCCCCACCGGCACTGAACGTGCGGGCGCCGTCACAATCGCGCCCGTAAAGTGACTCGCGTCGGGCGGATCATCCTCGGCACGGTTGTAGTGCTCCATGATGTCGTCCCAGAGCGTCTGCCAACTACCAACATCCCACTCGTACGGTCGTTGAAACAGCGGCACCAACATTTGCTTGGTGCCGTCGAAGAATTCGATCCTCCGACATGGCCTTGCTTCCATTGAGCTTCCCTTTAACTGATTTTCTGACAAACACCCGACAGTTATTCCCCTAGGCTTCGGCGGATAGCGCGTCCAACGCTCCGACCTCTCTAGCCCAGCTGCTCCAATTGCCACATCACCGGTTGTGCGAACCATCGTGGAGCGGCGGTGCGTCGCCGAGAGTTCCAACGTAGCCTCGCTGGCTCCGGACGTGGTCTCTCTTACGGAACTCGACCTCTCAGGCCTCCCGGTCTCTCACCGCCCGAGCGCACTGCGGACCCGTCGTCGCTCCACGCTCCTGGCGCACGCCGACCGGCTGCACGCCCTGCTGAGCGGCGCGGAGTTCATGGGAGGGGCGTACGCGGGGAAGGTCATCACGGTGCACGCCGCCAAGACAGGCACCGAGCGCGACGACACGGTGCAGCGGCTGCTCAACGTGGAGAGCCCCGACGAGCCGACGGAGGTGGTGATCCACGTCGAGATGCTGAAGGAGGGCTGGGACGTCTCGAACCTCTACACGATCATCCCGCTGCGGGCCGGGGAGTCGCGGACGCTGGTGGAGCAGTCCATCGGGCGCGGGCTGCGGCTGCCCTTCGGTAAGCGGGTGAACGTGGCCGCCGTCGACCGGCTGACCATCGTGGCGCACGACCGCTTCCAGGAGATCGTCGACGAGGCCAACCGCCCCCGACTCGCCGGTGCGGGCGATGGAGCGGGTCTACCTCGACGACGTGGTGCGCGCGGGCGGCGCATCGCGGGCGGTGGATGTGCCCTCGATGGCCGACCTGCTCATGGGGTCGGCGACGCTCCCGCAAGCGCTCGTCGACGCAGGGCTGACGCCGCCGACGCCCGCCTACCGGCCCGCGACGGAGGAGGACCGCGCGCTCGTGCGGCACGTGCGGACGGTGATCGACCAGGAGTCCCGCGCGCCGCAGCCGTACGGGGCGGGCGCGACGGCGGGCGGCAGCCGGACCGAGCGGGTGATCCGCGAGGCGATGGCGACCTTCCGCCCGACGCAGCCCGACCTTCCGGGGGTGAAGGAAGACCCCGACGCGTTGCAGAAGAAGATCGAGCTCATCGTGCGGAGCTGGGTGGCCCAGACCATCGAGGTGCCGCGCATCGTGGTGGTGCCCAGCCGAGACGTGCAGGTCAGCTTCGAAGATTTCGACCTCGACGTGAGCGCCTTTCCGCAGCTCAGGCCGATGGAGGACGACATCAGGGTGCAGCTCCTCGACTCCAACGAGCAGGAGGTCATCTCGGCCCGCGGCGGGGTCTTCGTCGCGACCACGCCCGACGAGCACATCGTCAACGTCCTCATGGACATGCCGCTGATCCCGTACCAGGAGCCGTGGAGCGCGCTGCTGCACAAGCTCGCCGGTCAGGTGGTGTCCTTCGTGGCGGGCTACGTGGACGACCCCGACGCCGTGGAGCGGGCAGTCCGCCAGCACGCCGCCGACTTCGGGGCGCTCGTCTACGCGCAGCTCAAGGCCCACCGCCGGGTAAACGCCACCCGCTTCGAAGACCGGGTGGTGCAGGGCTTCGAGATCTTGAAGCCCGACGTGGTGGAGATGCTTCCCGGCGAGCCGTTGCGCCCCTTCCGTACGCCGGTCGACGAGCGGCAGGCCATCCGACGGATGCTCTTCGTGGGCTTCCAGCGCGCGCTCTACCCGGTGCAGCGTTTCCAATCCGATCCCGAGCGGCGCTTCGCGATCCTGTTGGAGGACGACCGAACCGTCGAGAAGTGGGTGAAGCCCGCGCCCGGTCGCTTCCGCATCCACTGGCGGGAAGAGCACCTGTACGAGCCTGACTTCGTGGTCGAGACTACGACCGGCCGCTGGCTCTGCGAGCCCAAACGCGACAGCGAGATGGCCTCCGTGGAGGTCATCGAGAAGGCACGCCGCCGCGGTGGCCTGGTGCGAGCGGGCCGCGACTCACGGCCGAGGGCGGGGGCAAGCCCTGGGGCTACCTGCTCATCCCCGCGAGAGCGCCATCGATGCCGCGCAGACCTTCGCCGGGATCGTCGCCCGCTGCCGACGCTGACCCTGGCGGTGCCCTGCCGATCGGTACCCGTTCCGCCGCCCCCGTCGCCGACCTGGTTAGGACGAGGTCTACACGTGTAGCCCTCCAGCTCTACACGTGTAGACCCCAACCCCTGTCTCGCGTCGCCACCCCTTTCGCCGCAGGGGAAGTGAATGGTTGAGCGGCCGATGCACGTCGCCCCGCGGCGTTGCGCGCGTCGCTGTTCGCCGCCGCGTTCTGGAACGCCTTGTCGGCCTTGATGAGCTCCGGTCGGCGATGATGATCGCTTCGAGGCCCTTCTCGGAGAGGTCGGTGGTCACGAGCTCGGCTTCGAGCTGCTCGACGTGCGCGACCAGGCCCGCTTCGACGTCGCGCTCCTGCGCGTCGCGCCCGAGCGTCAGGAAGTCGAAGACGTAGGGGTCCTTGAGCGACTGCTGCGCGAGGTCCGACCGCGGCGGCGGGAGCGTGCGGGCGAAGTTGGTGATCGCCGCGCCCTCGCGCTCGTGGAGGCGCGTGTCGATCTGCGCGAGGAGCACGGCGCGGCTCCAGCCTCCCTCGGCGGCGGCCCGCGCGTACCATTGCCTCAGGCTGGGGTCCTTGAGGCGCTGGAGGGTGACGATGTGGCCCCAGGGAAGGTCCGGCACCTCGGGCGGGAGCGGCTCCGCGGGTGTCTCACGGCCTGTGAGACGATTGCCGACGCGCTCTCCGCCGCAGGGTACGCGAGGTAGAAGGCCCGCATCCGGTAGATGTTCGGGCGCGAGAAGCCGCCGACGCCGGGGAAGGCCCGCTGGATCTCGTCCCCGAGCTGGTCGATCACCCGCGCGCCCCAGCCCTCGGCCTCCTGGCGCTCCGTGATGGCGTGGCCGGTCTCGCGCATAACTTCGACACGCCCACCCAATGCGCCTCACCCGGAGCGAAGCGGAGGGGCGCGCCCGCCCCCCGTCTCAATGCGGTCCGGACCGTTGATCGAAGCGTGAGCGTCACGCCCCTCCGCTTCGCTCCGGGTGAGGCGCATTGGGTGGGCGTGTCGAAGTTATGCGCGAGACCGCTTCTGGCATCGTCCTGCGAGATCATCACCTGGCGGGGTGGGCAGGTCGTGTGCGACGCATCCCCTCCTGCCGTGTCCACCTCTCCCCCGCTGCATCCCCCGAAGACGAGTGGCTCTTCGGCTGGGACTCCACCCCCGCGATCGTCTCCGTCTGGGCCGACCCCGACGGCCTCGCCTATGTCTGGCGCCGCACCCCCGCCGGCCTCGTCCGCGACGAGCTCCGCTTCCGCCCGTGGATCCTCCTCGCCTCGCTCTCCGACCTCGCTCACCTCGGCCCCGCGCTCGTCCCCGAGTCGCCCGACGCCCCGCCCGAGGCCATCACCTTCCGCGCCCTCCACGGACCCGGCGCCCTGCGCTTCGTCGTCTCCGCCCCCGACACCCGCACCCTCACGGCCGCCGTCCTCCACGGCCACGCCCGCCGCACCGGCCGCCGCCTCCAGCGCCTCTCCGAGCTCGACGAGGGAGCCGTGCTCTCCCTCGCTCCCGAGGAGCAGTACCTCGTCGCCACCGGGCGCAACTACTTCCGCGACCTCGCCTTCGACGACCTCCACCGCCTCCAGTTCGACCTCGAGACCACCGGGCTCGACCCCGCCCACAGCCGCGTCTTCCTCGTCGCCGTGCGCGACAACCGCGGCCTGGCCACCACCCTCGAAGCCCGCGGCGACACCGACGCCGACGAGGCCGAGCTCCTCCGCGAGCTCATCACCCTGATCCGCGCCACCGACCCCGACGTCATCGAGAACCACAACCTCCACGGCTTCGACCTCCCCTTCCTCGCGCAGCGAGCGAAGGTTCTCCGCATCCCGCTGCTCCTCGGCCGCCTCGACGGCGTTCCCCTCCGCCCCCGCCCTGGACCTCGCGGGCGCACCCGCTACGTCGCCCCCGGCCGGGAGCTCATCGACACCCTCGACGCCGTGCGCCGCCACGACTTCTCGGCGCGCGACCTCCCCGGCCACGGGCTCAAGGCCGTCGCCCGCCACTTCGGCCTCGCCGGACCCGAGCGCGAGTACGTCCCTGGCGCCGAGATCCACGCGACCTTCCTCACCGACCCGGAGCGCGTCCGCCGCTACGCCCTCGACGACGTCGCCGAGGCCGCCGGGCTCGCTCGCCTCCTCGGCGGCGCGGCCTTCGCGCTGGCCCGCATGGCCCCTCGCCGCTACGAGCGCCTCGCCGACGCCGGACCCGCCACCGGCGTGCTCGACCCGCTGCTGGTGCGGGCCTACCTGCGCTCCGGGGCCGCGCTGCCCGCCCGCTCCGGCGGCGACGGGACGGTGCACACCGGCGCGGCGCTCTACCTCTTCGCCGCGGGCGTGGCGCAGCGCGTGGTGAAGGCCGACGTGGCCAGCCTCTACCCCTCGCTGATGCGCGAGTACCGCATCGGCCCCAGCAGCGACCGGCTGGGCGCGCTGCTCGCCCTCGTCGACCGCCTGGTCGACCAGCGCCTCGCCGCCAAGGCCCTCGGCCGCTCGTCGCCTCCCGGATCTCCCGAGCGCTACACCGCCGAGGCGCTCTCGGCGGCGATGAAGATCCTGGTGAACTCGGCCTACGGCTACCTGGGCGCGGTGGGGCTCACCCGCTGCGCCGACGTGCACGCGGCCAACGAGGTGACCCGCCGGGGCCGCGAGGTGCTCGACCAGATCTGCCGAGGGCTCGCCGAGCGCGGAGTGACGCTGCTGGAGGGCGACACCGACGGCGTGTACTTCGCTGTCCCCGAAGGCTGGAGCGAGGAGGACGAGCGCCGCGTGGTGCGCGAGGTCGGTGCGCTGTTACCCGCCCAGGTAAGGCTGGAGTTCGACGGGCGCTACGCCGCGATGCTCTCGCACGAGCCCAAGAACTACGCGCTCCTCGGCTACGACGGGGCGCTCACGCTGCGGGGCGTGGCCTTTCGATCGAGCCGCGCGGAGCCCTTCGGGGAGCGCTTCCTCCGAGAGGCCATCGGCCGGCTGCTGGTGGGCGACGTGGCGGGCGTGCGCTCGGCCTACTCCGCGATGGCGCGCTCGCTGCGACGGAGGGAGATCGCGACCGCCGAGGTGACCACGAGGGTGCGCCTGACCCGCACTCCCGAGCAGTACCTCGCGACGCGCGACAAGCGGAGGGAGCTCCCCTACGAGGCGCTGCTCTCCCACGGCCGCACGGCGTGGTCGGTGGGCGAGCGGGTGCGGGTGTACCGCGCCTCGGGCAGGCGCGCGGGGCTGCTGCCCGACGACCCGGAGGGCTACCGGGTGGAGGGCGACGATCCGCGCGACTACGACGGCGAGCACTACGCGAGGCTGCTGAGGGAGAGCTACGCCGCGAGGCTCGCGAGGGCCTTCAGCGAGGAGGGCTTCCGCGCTCTCTTCGACGACCCCGATCAGCCCTCGCTCTTCTCTCGCATCGACGAGCTCGCCCGCCCCCGGCTGACGGCGCTGCTGCCGCCTCCGCAGAGTCGGTGATTGCCGACACTCAATCGACAAGGGAGTGCCCAATGGGCACGCCAATGAGCCCCGGCATGGGGTGCTGTCCGCAGCGCGGACACTGCTCCAGGCGTGCATCGATCGAAGTTGGAATCAATTCCAACAACCGCGGTTGAAGCGCTCGTGAATACGGCGGTGATGGCGGGCTATGCGATGCAGACATCCCGGAGGAGGGGTGATAGGGTGGCCTACGCTCTGGGGAGCGGTAAGGCCTCCGGGGCGGAGGTTGCGGCGGGCTGCGGCCGTTGGATGGGAGACGAGCGATGGACGCGAAGAGACGGGAGTCACTCCCGACCGCGAAGCCTACGAACCTCGCTGCGCGCGTAAGGGCGTTCTCCGAGCGGCTGCGCGAGCCGGCGGTCCCTTCCGACGAGGACGCCGCGACGGACTTCGCATCGCCGAGCGCCGAGGCGCTGGAGAGCCTGAGCCTGCGGCGCGAGGGGCTGCTGGTGGTCGACGACGACGGCGCGGGACTGCTGGAAGAGGATGAGCGACGGCGCAGTCGGGTGGTGTTCGACCTCGCGCCCGAGGCGCGCTTCGTCACCGACGACCTCGCGGTGCTGACCGACGCCAACGTCGCCGCGACCGAGCTGCTGGGCCTCGAGGCGGGTCTGCTGCGGGGGCACAAGCTGGCGTCCTTCGTCGCTCCCTATGACCAGGGGCGCTTCCGTCTGGCGCTGACGGCGCTCGCCAGCGAAGGGGCGACGGCGGTCGACCTCCACCTGGTGAGCCGGGTGGGAGCGAGCGTGCTGGTCACGCTGTCGGCGTCCCGCGCCGGGGACACCGCGAGCTTCTCCTGGTGCGCTCGGAGGGCGTCGATGGATTCGGGCATCCGCGCCGTGCAGCAGGCCCCGGCGGTCGAGCCCGTCGACGCGCTCCAGCTCGCGCTTCAGGAGCGTGAGCGGATGCTCGAAGACAGCAGGCGTCAGTGCAGCGAGCTCACCACCGCGCAGCACGAGCGCGATGTCACGATGGCGGTGCTGGCGCACGAGCTTCGGGGTCCGATGAGCGCGATCCTGGGGTGGACCCGGCTGTTGAGGCACCCTCGCATCGACCCCGAGCAGCGAGAGCGGGCGCTGGAGGTCATCGAGCAGAACGCGCTCCTCCAGCGGGCGCTGGTCGACGACCTGATGGACGCCTCGCGCCTCCTGGCGCAGCGGGTGGAGATCGAGCGCCTGCCGCTCGACCTGTCCGAGGTGGTCCGGTGGGTGGCGGACGGCGCGCAGCCGAGAGCGGCGGAGAAGGGGATCACGCTCTCCTGCGCGGTGGTCGCCGGCTGCGTGGTGCAGGGCGACGGGTGGCGGCTCTCCCAGGTGGTCACCAACCTGCTGGCCAACGCGCTGAAGTTCACGCCCACGGGCGGATCGGTCTCCGTGACGTTGACCTCCGCCGACGGGGTCGCGACGCTGCGGGTGGCCGACACCGGGGTGGGCATCGCGCCGGAGCACCTGCCGCGCATCTTCGATCGCTTCCACCAGGCGAACCAGGCTCACAACTCCGCGGGGGGCCTCGGGCTGGGGCTCTTCCTGGTGCGGGAGATCGTGGAGATGCACGGGGGGACGGTCACCGGCGAGAGCCCGGGCGAGGGCCGAGGAGAGGGATCGGTCTTCACCGTGACCCTCCCGCTCTCGACGGACGAAGGCTAGAGCGCGCCGACATCCTCCGCGAACGGACGCGGCTTGCTTCCCGCGGTGATCGTCGTCTCGTCGAGTGGCCCATCGGGCTGCAGAGTCTCGGACGACGACGTTCGGGCCCATGTACATTCGTCCGTAGAGAGCGCCGCGCGCGGTGCGCGGATGTCTCCCCCACAGGGCGGACCACCATGCGCAGACCAACCCCTCCCTTCCTCGCGCTCCTCGCGATCGCACTGACGGGCTGTTCCTTCCTGGTGGACGCCGACGAGGCGAGGCTGCAACCGGGGCCTCGACCCGACGCCGCGGTCCCCTCCGACACGCCCCCGGCGGACGCGCCCCCGCTCGACAAGCCCGCGCCCGACGTCCCCGCGCCCGACGTCCCCACGCCCGACGTCCCCACGCCCGACGTCCCCGCGCCCGACGTCCCCTCGCTCGACGTCCCTGCGCCCGACGTCCCCTCGCTCGATGTCCCTGCGCTCGACGCGCCCGCGCTGGACGCTGCGTGCCCCACGGGCTCGCTCCGTTGCGGTGACGGGTGCATCGACCCTCAGACCGACGGCGCCCACTGCGGGCGCTGCAACAACGCCTGCGCCTCCGACCGGGAGTGTTCCGCCGGAAGCTGCGTGCGGGTGTGCATCGGCTCTCAGCGCCTCTGCGGCGACGCGTGCATCGACGTGCTCAGCGACGCGGCCCACTGCGGCGCCTGCGGCAACGCCTGCGCCGCGGGGGAGGTGTGCTCCGCCGGGGAGTGCGCGGCCACCTGCCCGGCCCCCAACCTGCTGTGCTCCGGGGCGTGTGTCGACGTGGGAACGAGCGCGGCGCACTGCGGCTCGTGCGACCGCGCCTGCGCCGCGGGCGAGGTCTGCTCGGGCGGCGCGTGCCGATCGGTGTGCGCGACCGGAGAGACCCTCTGCAGCGGCGCGTGCGTCGACACCCGGGTCGATCCGAGAAACTGCGGCGCCTGCGGAGCCCCGTGCACGGGCTCCCTGCTCTGCGAGGCCGGCGCGTGCCGGGACGCGTGCCCGACCGGGCAGACGCTCTGCGGCGGCGCGTGCGTCCGCGTGCAGACCGACAGCGCCCACTGCGGGGCGTGCGGCAACGCCTGCGCCGCGGGCCTGGTCTGCTCGGCCGGAACGTGCACCTGCGCCTGCGCTCCCGGCAACTCGTGCTGCCCGAGCGGGGGGTCGAGGGTGTGCGCGGAGACGCAGACCGACCCCGCGCACTGCGGCGGCTGCGGCCGGGCCTGCGCGGCGGGGCAGCAGTGCGTCGGCGGCGCCTGCATGGCGGTGAGCTCGTGCGTCGCGCCTCGCATCACCTGCAGCGGGGCCTGCGTCGACCCCAGGACGGACACGAGCAACTGTGGCGGCTGCGGCCGCGGATGCACGGGGGGGCAGTCGTGCGCGGCCGGGGCGTGCGTGTGCCCGACGGGGCAGACCTATTGCGGAGGGCGCTGCGTGTCGACGGCCACGGACCCGGCCCACTGCGGCGGGTGCGGCGTGGGCTGCGCCCCGGGCCAGACCTGCGCGGCGAGCCGCTGCGTGTGCGCGGCGCCTCGCATCACCTGCGGCGGGCAGTGCGTGAACCCGCAGACCGACGCCTCCAACTGCGGCGCCTGCGGGCGCGTGTGCCCGGTGAGCGCGACCTGTTCGAGCGGGAGCTGCGCGTGCCCGGCGGGATCGGTCTCCGACGGCCGGGTGTGCCGTAGTCTGCGCTACGACCCGCTGAACTGCGGCCGGGTGGGAAACGCCTGTCGCGCCGACCAGGTGTGCACCGCGGGCGCCTGCGTCTGCCGCCCGGGGCTCACCTCCGGAGGCGGCGGAACCTTCTGCACCGACCTTCAATCGAGCCCCAACAACTGCGGCGTGCTGGGGCGGCGATGCAACAGCAACCAGGCCTGCCTGCGGGGCGCGTGCGTGAGCGATCGCTCGTGCACGTCGCCCAACACCGAGTGCGGCGGGTGGTGCGTCGACCTCCGGACGCACCCCTTCCACTGCGGCGGCTGCGGCGACGGCTGCGCTCGAAACGAGGTCTGCGTCGCCGGGAACTGCGAGCCCTACTACGCGGTCAACCCCTGCCTCACCTGTCCGTGCACGGGCTGCCGCTCGAGCGAGACCTGCTGCGCCACGCCCGATCGCAGCGCCACCACCTGCGTCGACGGCGCCCGCTGCCCGTAGCGGGTTCACAACCCCAAGGGAGAGGTTTCATGGCGACTCCACGAAGTGCCGATGTCCGAGACCCGCTGCTCGCCGAGGCGCTGCTGCGTCACGAGGGGCAGTGGGTGCCGATGTTCCTGGCGAGGGCGGCGCTGGGCCTGACCTCCGTGGTGTGGGTCTCGACCGCGCCCGACGGAGCAGGGAGCGTCGCGCTGCTGTCCCCGGTCGAGGCCAGCGCGTGGCTGCGCTCCCGCGGCGACACCAAAGGCTCCGCGCGCGTCTCCGGGACCCCTTCGCCGGGCTCGGCCTGGGCCGTGGGCCTCGGGGCGAGCGGGGCCTCGGTGTGGTCCCTCGCGATGACCCCCATCCTCACCCGGGGCGGCTGAACCTCCCGCTCAGGGCAGCAGCGCCGCGTCGATCAGGAACACATCCGGCACGATCCGTCGCAGCCTCGCCCTCGACACCGGTCGTCGCTCGTCCTGCGCGGCCTCGTCGCGGGTGACCTTCGTCTCCGCGCCTCCCATGGCCATGAGCTCAGCGCGCAGTGCGTCGGCCTCCCTCGCCTCGCCAAGCGCCCCGAGCACCCGCGCCCGAAGCAGCAGCAGCTTCGCCCGGCGGAAGGCCCCTGCCTCCAGGGTGAGCGCCACGCGGAGGTGATCGCTGGCGGCCGCGAGGTCGTCGGTCATCAGCGCGAAGTGCGCGGCGAGGGTGCGGAAGCCGGGCTCCCGAGGGGCGCGGCGGACGAGGTCTTCGAGGAGCGGTCGCACCACGCGGGGCGAGGCTCCCTCCAGGTGCGCGTGGGTGGCCTCGGTGTAGGCGCGGATGGTCTCCCGCTCTCCGGAGCTCAGCGGATGGCCCCGGTGGGTGCGCCCGGTGGGGCTCCCCAGTGCTCCGTCGAAGGGCACCTCTCCCACCGCTCCGTCCCACGACCAGGGGACCGTCACATAGGGTCCGATGCCCGTCGGCGCCCTGCCCACGGAGACCCGGATGCAGCGGGCGTCGGCCTCGGTCACGACGCTCTGCACCGACATCGCCGAGACCACGCAGTCGCCCGAGAGCCGCTCCACGCCGTCGTGGAGGTCGTCCGAGCCGGGCGAGCGGAAGTCGCCGAGGAGGTTCTCCAGGTCGTCGGCGGAGAGGCCCTCGGTGGCCTCGCGAACCCGCTCTTGAAGGCGTCGGTAGCGCGCGTCGGAGTCCACCGCGAAGGCCGGGCTGGACGTGACCTCGCCCTCGCGCAGCGACGAGGAGAGGTAGCGGTTGGTGCAGGCGAGGTGGCTCGCTCCGGCGGAGGGGGGCGTCGCCTCGACGGCTCGGCCGGTGGTCTCGATCACCACGGCGGAGCGCTCCTCGGCGGAGGACACCAGCAGGCCCCAGGTGGAGGCCGAGCCCACCTCGCGGGCGACGGCGACGGCGTCGTCGAGGGTGCGCGCCCGGCGCACGATCTCGTGGCCAAGGTCGGCGATGGACGCGGCCTGCCAGGCCACGTCGCGGTGGAAGCGGGTGTGGGCGGTGATGGTGATCCCGGCCTCGTTGAAGCCGGTGACGCCGGGGAGGTCGGCGCCGCGGGTGGTGACGAAGCCGTAGCGCAGCCCCTCGTCGGGATCGCAGAAGGCGACCACGGGGCTGTGGTCCCAGATGGTGGCGCCGGGGAAGTCGAAGTTGCGGGCGTGGCGCAGCGCCCCGTCGGAGGAGGATGGCCCCCACGCCGCGAGGCTGGAGCACGCGGGGATGGCCGCGAAGGCGCCGACGTGCGCCGGGAAGGCGCCCGCCCGACCGAGGAGCCCGACGGTGTTCTGCAGCACGTCCATGGTGAGCATCGACGCGGCCACGCCCCGAGGAACGTCGGCCGCCGCGAGCATGGCCTCGTTGCGGGCGAGGTACTCCGGGAAGCGCCGGCGTCGGTAGGCGTGGAGCACCTGGGCCTTGGCGGAGAGCAGCGGCCCGACGAGCAGCTCCATCGGGCGCCTCGCGGCGTGAGGGACCGCGAGCGCCAGCATCCGGGCCGCCATGGTGGGGTAGAACGCGCTCAGGCGCTCGTAGCCGCCGAGGCGTCGCAGGACGGCGCCGTGCTGGGCGCCCATCTCGGCTTGCGAGCCGCGGAGGCGCAACACGAGGAGGGGGTTCGGGGCGAGATCGGGCTTCATGGCGATGCGAGGGAGGGTACCTCGCCGAGGGAGGTCAGAGCCGCTTGAGGAGGCGCTTCAGCCCTCGCGGATGAGCGTCTTCGGGCTGCGGTAGAGCGGAAACCACCACGCGCGGTCGTTCTTGAAGTGGATCCACAGGATGTCGATGCGCTTCTTGCCATCAGGCGACTCGATGAACAGCCCGGGGGCGCTGAGCTCCTCCCAGATGTCTGCCCACTCGGCGTTCTCCTGCTCGCTGTCGACGTCGAGGAGCGCCGTCTCCCGCTCGAAGAGACGGCGCACGGACTCGAACGCAGGGGTGAGCTCGTAGCGACCCTCGACGGCCTGTTGATCGGTCATCAACGCCTGTCCGTCGGGCCGCAGCACGGCGAGCAGTTCGCCGCCTCTCGTCAGTCGCCACTCGGTGTCCATGGTCGGGTTCGCGACCCTACCACGCACTACGGGGTCGGGTGGAAGGGCCTGCGCGCCTCCTCATTCGGGAGACCGTCGGCTTCTGGCCCACCGCGCGCCCCCGCTGCTATCCCCTCGCGCGATGGCCACCATGCTCACGAAGCGCACCGTCTCCGCCCCGCGCCGCACCGCGCCCGCCGCCGCCGCGCCCGCCCGCGCCCACGTGCTCGACGTGCCCTTTGCCATGCGCTCCGCCGCCACCGCAGGGGGCGCCCGCTGGGACGCCGACCACGGCGTCTTCGTCTACCGCGGCGCAACCCTCCCGAGCTCGCTCCACGCCTTCCGCGCGGCCCCGTACTCCTGGGAGCGACGGGTGGAGCGCGAGCTCAACGACGACGCGCCCGCCGCCCCCTCGAAGCCCGCCGGGGACATCACCCTGCGCGACCACCAGCGCGCGGCGGTGAAGGCCATCGGGCTCGCGGTGAAGGGGGCCGGCCGGGCTTCCTGCTGGCCGACGACGTGGGCCTCGGCAAGACCATCAGCGCCTGGGAGGCGGTGCGCGCGATGCCTTCGGCGGAGACCGTGCTGGTGGTGTGTCCGCTCGCGGTGATCGCCCACTGGCGGCGCACCATCGAGGCCCTCGGGGACGCCGGCCGCTCGGTGGTGCTCATGAACTACGAGCGCCTGGGCAAGCTCTTCGAGGTGACCGCCGAGGCGCGCCGCAAGGTGCGCTCGAAGAAGGGCCTCGCCCGCGCCGGGAGCGCCCTCGCCTTCGACGTGGTGATCTGGGACGAGAGCCACCGCTGCAAGAACCCCGCGGCGGCGCGGTCGAAGTTCGCCGCCAAGCTCAACGCGCGCGCGGGCTTCACGCTCTGGCTCTCGGCCACCGCGGGGCAGAACCCGCTCGAGCTCTCGTACCTCGCGCCGCTGCTCGCGAGCCTCACCGGCAGCCGCGCGAGCGACCTCAAGGACTTCGAGCGCTGGTGCCTCGACCAGGGCCTCGGCGTCACCCGCGGCACCTTCGGTCGCTGGGACTGGCGGGGCGGCCGCGAGGACTGCGAGAAGGTGCGGGCGCTGCTCTTCGACGGGCGCTCCCCCGCGGGCTGCGACGGCGCCCGGAGGACATCGCCGGGTGGCCGGAGATCAACCGCATCCTCACGCCCATCGGGCTCGATGCGTCGGCGCGGGAGCGCTACGAGCAGGCCTGGACGGAGTTTCGCGCCGCCATGGAGCTCGCGCCGAGCGGCCGAGACCCTCGCGGCGCGCTCGCGGCGGCGCTGCGCCTGCGCCAGAAGGGCTCGCTCATCCGCGTGGAGGGCACCGCGGAGCTCGTGCGCGAGCTGCTGGAGAACGGTCATCAGGTGGCGGTCTCGGTGGCCTTCATCGAGACGCTCGAGGCGCTGCGCGAGGGGCTCGTCAAGGAGGGCGTCGCCTGCGCGGCGCTGCACGGCGGCACCCCGATGATGGAGCGCGAGGCCGAGCGGATGCGCTTCCAGCGGGGCGAGGCGAAGGTGGTGCTCTTCACCGTGGAGGAGGGCATCTCGCTGCACCAGGGCGAGCACAACGAGGTGCCGCGCTCGGAGGTGATCCACGACCTGCGGTGGTCGGCGATCCAGATGGCGCAGATCGAGGGGCGGTGCCACCGCGACGGCCGCTTCGCGCAGGTCTACTGGGCCTACGCCGACGACACCATCGAGGAGCGCATCGCGGCCATCGTGTGCAGGCGCATCCAGTCGATGAAATCGATGGTGGGCGACGACGTGGAGACGCTGCGGGAGATCGAGCGGCTGCTGGCCGACGCGCGCGCCGCGGAGGGATGAGAGGGCGTCCGGCAGCCTACGCCGGAGGAAGGCGCTTCACCCCGACCAGAAGCCCGTCGGGCGTCGTGACGCACGCCGTGTCGAAATGCTCCCGCGCGTCCTCGTGGAAGCGCCGCATCGCCACCGCGTCGTCCCCGTCCTCCAGCAGCCTCCCGAACAGGAACACGTTGTCGCCGATGAGCAGTCCCCCGGGCCGGAGGTTTCTCGCGGCCCAGCGCCCGTAGCGGTCGTAGTTCACCTTGTCGGCGTCGATGAACACCGCGTCGAAGGGCCCGTGCTCCTCCAGCGTCGGGAGCATCTCCACCCCCGCGCCTTCGACCACCGTCACCCGGTCGTCGACGCCCGCGCTCCTCAGCACGTCGCGCGCCACGCCCGCGTGCTTGGTGTCGTACTCCACGCTCCACACGTGCCCCTCGGGGCCCACCGCGCGCGCCAGGTGGATCGTCGAGTAGCCCGCGAGCGTGCCCACCTCGACGACCTTCCTGGCGTTGGCGAGCCGCAGCAGCATCGCGATGAGAGCGCCCTCCGCCCTGCCCACCTGGATGGCGGGCATCCCGTGGATGCCTGGCGCCGCGAAGGCGTACTCCAGGCCCGCGTCGTGGGGGTGATGCACCCCGTCGACCCATTCGAGGATCAACTTGTCGAAATAGGTCCTGCCGCCGCGAGAGTCGATGTCTGCCATGAGTCCTGACTCCTCCTCCTGCGCTCTCCGCAGGTTGAAACTCTTACCTCGCGCCCGAGGGCTCGCAGCGCAACGCGCCATCGAAGCGGTCGCCCGCGAGCGCCGTCAGCCGTCGCCCGGAGAGCGAGAGCGAGCGCACGCAGACCGCCCCCACGTGCAGCACCTCGAGCTCGGCGCGCGAGACCACCGTCGCGGCGCCCGCGGCGCCCACCCCCTCGAGGGCGATGGGCGGATAGGCCACCGACAGCGTCGGGCCGTCCCCCGGGCCCGAGGCGCAGGCGGCGATGTGCTCCCAGCGTATCGACGGCAGCCCAGGGGTCTTGCCGTCCTCGACGGACAGCATGCGCCACCGCGGCGGCTCGCTGTTGTCGCGCACCACCGGGCCGACCGAGACGCCGTCGCGGCCGATCATCATCAGCCCCGGGTCGTCGCCGACGTAGCCCCGCCGCCCCCGCACCGCGCCGTCGGGGCCCAGCGAGAGGCCTACGCCCACCTGCGGCCCTCGCTCGGCGTAGCGCGTCGACCAGGTCTCGCGACCCTCCTCGAAGAGGGGGCTGGAGAACACCGCCATCACCCCGCCGTCGGCGGAGGCAACGAAGAACGATCGCATCCCCGAGAGCCCCAGCTCCACGAAGGCCTCGCGTACGCGCACGAAGGGCCGTGAGCCGGTGCCCCAGGCCAGCACCGGGCCCGACGAAGGGTCGTGCGAGGACACCAGCACGCCGCGACGCGAGGAGGCCTCTACGCGAATCGGTCCTCGCTGCTCGATGGGCCAGCGGACCCCGAGGCCCCGGCCGGAGGGGTGCGTCACGCCGCGGAAGGCCCCGAGCTCGTCGACGCCCATCCAGGTCATGCGCACCAGGGTCTCTCCGGTGCGGTCGGGGCGCGGTCGCCAGAAGCGCCCTCGCACGGGCCCGGACTCGGTGCCCGTCAGCAGGTCGGTGGCGTCGACGTTGCGCTGAAACGCCAGCGGAAGGAGCATGAGCGAGCGCAGCGGGCGATCGGCGCGGCAGGTGTAGCGCCGCTGCTCGGTGGCCAGCGAGGGCTCCGGCGACACGTCCGACCGACCGCAGCGCGCGACCGAGCCGGAGGCCTGGAAGAGCTCGTAGCGACCGTTGATGAAGGGCCGCAGGCGGCTCTCGGACTCGCGGGTCTCCTGGGTGCGCTGGGGCCTCGCGGCGTCCGGACGGGCGGGCTCCGGCGGCGCGTTCCAGCGAAGCACCAGCCTCCCACCGGTGGTCTCGATCGCCACGCCGCCCGGCTCGGGCGAGGCGCTCCAGGCGACGTCGGGGGCGATGGGGCGGGGCTCCCAGCGCTGCCCGCCGTCGTCGGTGAGCATCACCCGGCCGTCGCGCAGCACCGCGGCGCCGCGGAGGCCGTCGATGAAGGTCGCCGCGCGCACCTCGCTGGGGAGGGGACTGCGGGAGAGCGGGCTCGATCCGCTGGTGGTCCAGAGAGAGCCGTCTTCGCCGATGAGCGCCGCGCGCCCCAGGGGGTTCTGAGGAACCTTGAAGTCGCAGGGAAAGCGCCCCATCGGGCGCGGGGTTCCAAGGAAGGTCTCGCTCGCCGCGACCGCGCCGTCGGCCGCGACGAACACCCAACCCGTCGTCACCGGCACCGCGGCCACCAGCGAGGCCTCGAAGCGCACCGGAGCCACCTCGACGACGCGCCCGGCCCTCTCCTCGAAGCGCAGCGGCCCGTAGATGATCTGCCGCGACCCGTCGCTCGCGCGATGCACCATCCACGCGTGCGCCTGCGTCGGCCACGGGAGGGGACGAACCGTCGTGACGGGCTCAGCGCTCGTCGGCGGCGTCACGCGCATCCGCCACGCCGCGAAGGCCGCGCCCACCACCGCCGCCGCGAGGACCCCGACGCCGACCCACCGTCGCCGCCCTCGGGGGGAGGTCGGCGAGCTCAGCGTCGGCGCGCGGTAGGGCATCGCGCGTCAGGGTGGTGCATCGCCGAGCGCATCGTCAATGGCCGGCGGGGGACAGGCCGCTGGCTCAGTCGTCGAGGGCGCGCTGGAGCTCGCGCAGGTCTTCGAGGCGCGAGGGCCAGATGCGCTCGGCAATGGGCGCTGCGATGGGCGTCCCAGGGTCGTCTGGCTCCCCCGAAGCGGGCGTCTCGGCCTGCACCTGGGAGAGCACCTCGGGCCAGTACTCCGCGTTCTCCAGCTCCGGGGCCTCCGCCCCGTCCCCGTGCTGAGAGCGCATCACGGCGAGCTCCTCCTCGGTGGAGCGAGCGCGCAGCGTCGCCGCGGCGGCGGCCACCTCGGCCTCGAACTGCGCCGCCGAGGTCACCGTCTGACGGATCACCACGCCTCGCGAGTCCCAGGTCGCCACCAGCACTGCGGGTCGATCGCCCGTCAGCACGCACGGCACCAGCATCACGTGAGGCGCGCGCCACGGCATCCAGAGGCTCATCTCCACGAAGCGCTTCGCCTCGTGGAAGGTCGGCTGCGCGCAGCCCGTGACGGCCACCGAGTGACCGCGGCACCAGAGCGCGTCGAGGGCGGGGGCGAGTCCATCGGCCAGGGCGCGGGCGCGTGCAAAGGTCGCTTCGTTCATCGGCTCTCCGAGGCTCCCATTAGGAGCGGTGGTCGGTCGGGTTGGGGGGGGTGAGGTCGTCGCGGATCAGCCCGCGTCCGGCGAGCGCGCCTCGATGGCGCGGATGGCCGAAGGGACCGCCGCGCTGAGGCAGGGGTTGCAGGTGCCGAGGCCCAGGAAGCCGCAGCCCGAGCCGATGGGGATGCGCCGCAGCGGAGCGATGGCCCTCGCGTCGCCCTCTCGCCCGAGGGTCTCGACGACCGAGCGCTTCGCCTCGCAGGAGCGCGCCTCGGAGAGGGCGATGAGCCCCCGCTGCGTCGGGTCGAGCCGCCCCGAGAAGGGCGCCTCACCCAGCAGGGCTGCCACCCTCGATCGCCCCGCTCCGCCGCGGAGCAGCACCTCCACCAGCGGGTCGAGCGCTCGGGCGGCGAGCGGCCCTCTCAGCAGCTCGCCCGCCGCGGCCGAGTGCGCCGAGCTCGCCGCGAAGATGCGCACCACGTCGTCGACGAGGGCCGCCCTGGCGCCGAGCCCTGGAGCGAGGCGCAGCGCGTCCCCGTAGGAGCCGAGCGCCTGCGCGTGCGTCGAGCGGTCGCGGGCGTAGATCGAGCCCAGCACGAAGGCGAGCGCCGCGTCGTTGGGAGACCGGGCTCGCAGCGCCTCGAGCGATCGCGCGGCGGCCTGGCGCTGCCGCGCTGTGGCGACGGTGAACTCCGGTCCGTCTCGGAGCGCGTCGATGCGATCGTCGAGGTCGTCGTCCTCCGCGGGGCCGGTGCCCTCCGGGTTCACGGGCGTCGGGGAGCGGGGGAGGGCGGTGAGCGTCGGTCGCCCGCCCGCCTCGTCGGGATCGCCCCGAAGCCCCAGCGACAGCGCCCCCCCGGCGAGCGCGAGGGCCGCGGCGCTCAGGAGGATGCGCCCGCTCTTCGAGAGCCCTGCCCACGCCCGTAGCGCCGGCGACCTCCCTCCCGCCCCGGTCTTCGAGGCTTCGGTCTTCGCGGGCTCGGTCGCTGGCTCGTCGGGCGGCACCGGCTCGGTCGCTGGCTCGTCGGGCGGCACCGGCACCGTCGGCGTCTTCACCACGACGGGCGCGTGCAGGGCCGCGTCGAGCTGCTCCACCAGCTCCGCCGCTCGCTGCGGCCGGGCGGCGGGGGACTTCGCCAGCGCCTTCGCCAGCGCCTCGTCGACCTCCGGGCCGAAGCCCAGGTCGGGCCGCACCGTCGACGGCGGCGGAGGGGTGGCGTTGAGGTGGGCCATGAGCAGGGACATCACGTCGTCGCTCTCGAAGGGCCGCCTCCCGACCAGCATCTCGTAGGCGATCACCCCGAGGGCGTAGATGTCCGCGCGTTGGTCGACCTCCGCCCCGGCGGCCTGCTCGGGGGCCATGTACTCGGGCGTCCCGAGGACGATGCCGCTGCGGGTGAGCCCGGGGCCCGAAGGGCCCTCCGGGTGGAAGACCTTGGCGATGCCGAAGTCGATCACCTTCACGCACTCGACCCCTTCGACGTCGAGCACCAGGACGTTCTCGGGCTTGATGTCGCGGTGCACGATGCCGAGGGAGTGGGCGTGGTCGAGCGCCGCGGCGATCTGCCTCGCCAGCGAGAGGGCCCGCTCGCGGGGGATCGCTCCCTCGCGCTCCATCACCGTCCGCAGCGACTCCGCCCCGACGTACTCCATCACCAGGTAGCAGCGGCCCAGCTCGTCGGCGCCGGAGTCGTACACCGAGATCACGTTGGGGTGCTGCAGCCTCGCCGCCGCGATGGCCTCCCTCGCGAAGCGCGCCGCGATCTCCCGGTTGCCCGTGAACTCCTCCTGGAGAAACTTCACCGCCACCTGCCGCTGCAGCCCCTCGTGGCGCGCGAGGTACACCGTGCCCATGGCCCCCTCGCCGATGCGCTCGATGAGCCGGTAGCGCCCGGCGATCAGCTCGCCGCTCCGTCTGTCGGACGCTCCCGGATCGGTCGAGCTGGGCTGGCGATCGTCGGTGTCGGGCGCGGCGGTCATCGGTAGGGTCGGAGCACCCTATCACGCGCCCGCACCGCCCTCTTAAGGGTCTCTACGCCCGCGTGCTAGCGTCCGCCGCGCCGCCATGAAGTTCGAACAGCTCGACCGACGGATGCGCGTCTACGAGACCGCCCACGACCACTGCGTCCTGCCCCATGTGCACATGGTGGCGCGCATCGACGGCCGCTCGTTCTCCCACCTCACCCGGGTCGCCCAGGGCTTCGACGCCCCCTACGACCTCCGCTTCCGCGATCACATGGTGGCGACGCTGCAGCACCTCATGAGCTGCGGCTTCTCGGTGCTCTACGGCTACACCCAGAGCGACGAGATGTCCCTGCTGCTGCGCCGGGACGAGTCCCTCTTCGGCCGCAAGCTCCGCAAGCTGCTCTCGGTGCTGGCGGGCGAGGCCAGCGGGGCCTTCTCCGTGCGCCTCGGCTCGCCTGCGGCCTTCGACTGCCGCATCTCGCAGCTCCCCACCGCCGACGACGTGGTGGACTACTTCCGCTGGCGCTACGAGGACGCCCACCGCAACGCCCTCAACGGCCACTGCTACTGGCTACTGCGCTCTCAGGGTCTAGACGAGCACGCCGCCACGCAGCGCCTCCGCGGGGTCTCCGTCGCCGACCGAAACGAGCTGCTCTTCCAGAACGGGATCAACTTCAACGACGTCCCCGCCTGGCAGAAGCGCGGCATCGGCACGCTCTGGGAGGATTTCCCGCAGGTGGCCATCGACCCTCGCTCCGGGGCCGAGAGCGTCACCGTCCGCCGCCGCCTCACGGTGCGCGACGAGCTCCCCATGAAGGACGCCTACGACGCCTTCGTGCGAGCCATCGTCGAGGGGCAGTGACCCGCCGAGCCTCTCCAGCAGCGCCGCGGGGGAGAGCACCGCGAAGGAGAGCTGCGTGGGGTAGTGCCGCGCGTTGCCCGTGACCACCGCGTCGGCCCGCCCCCCGAGGGCCACCTCGACGAAGGCCCGATCGTCCGCGTCGGTCATGGCCCCCTCCCAGCGCTCGACCGCCCCCACGTCCTCGGCGTCCGAGAGCACCGCAGCCAGCAGCCTCTCCACCCTCCCCGGGTCGATGCCGCGGAACTTCGGTCGCGCCAGCACCGCCCGGTACTCGGCCTCCAGCCTCGCGTCGTAGAGCACCACGTCGCCCCGGGCGAAGATCGCCGAGAGCGCCCGGTCGGGCGTGCGCCCGGGCGTGAGCAGCGCGGCGACCAGCACGTTGGTGTCGAGCACGAGTCGCAGCCTGGGGGTGGACATTGGAGCCCGCACCCTATGCACTGGTAAGGGGGCTCGCGTCGAACTCGTCGCCAGGACCTTCAAGACCGCCCCCGGGGGGGGGATGCCTGAAATCGTTGCGCACGCTAAAGGTTGCAAGGTGATCGACGACATCGACAAGCCCGGTGAGCTGCTGCGCGCGGCGGAGGAGCGCTTCCGCCTCGCGTTCGACCACGCGCCCATCGGGATGGCGCTCACCAGCGCCGAGGGGCGTTGGCTGCAGGTGAACCGGAGCCTCAGCGAGCTGCTCGGGTACTCCGTCGAGGAGATGCGCTCGATGTCCTTCAGGGACGTGAGCCACCCCGACGACCTCGCGGCGGACATCGCGCTGCACGAGCGGCTGCTGCGCGGGGAGATCGATCGCTACGAGCTCTCCAAGCGCTTCATCCGCAAGGGCGGCGAGGTGCTGGAGACGGTGGTCCACGCGTCGATGGTGCCCGACGAGCACGGGGTGCCGCGGCAGATCATCCGGCAGGTGATGGACGTGACCGCGCAGCGCCGGGCCGAGCGCGCGAGCCGCGAGAGCGACCGCCGCGTCAGGACGCTCTGCCGACAGGTGCCCGTGGGCATCCTCGAGGCCGACCTCGCCGGATCCTGCACCTTCGTCAACGAGCGCTGGTGCCAGCTCACCGGCTACTCCGCCGCCGAGGTCGTCGGCAAGCCGTGGGACCTCGTGCTGCACCCCGACGACCGGGAGCGGGTCGCCGCGGAGTGGCTCCTCTGCGAGCGGCAGGGCCGTGAGTTCTCGATGGAGTACCGCTACCGCGTGGCCGACGGGCGCATCGTCTGGGTCCATTGCGGCGCGGTGGCTCTGCGCGACGAGGGGGGCCAGATCGTGGGCTACCTCTCCACCGCCCTCGACATCACCGAGCGCAAGCAGGCCCAGGCGCAGCTGCTCTTCAACGACCGCATGGCCTCCGTGGGCACGCTCGCCTCCGGGGTCGCGCACGAGATCAACAACCCGCTCGCCTACCTCACCGCCAACCTCGACCTCATCGTCGAGGAGGTGCGCTCGCTCGCCGGGACGCTGCCCGCCGACCGGGTGCGGGAGATCGAGGAGCTCGCCAGCGAGGGGCGTCAGGGGGCCGAGAAGGTCCGCCGCATCGTGAGGGCGCTCAAGACCTTCGCCCGCGCCGACGAGGAGCAGCGGGTGCGCCTCGACGTCCACAGCGTGCTCGACCTCTCGATCAACATGGTGTCCACCGAGCTGCGCCGCCGTGCGCGGGTGGTGCGCGACTACCAGTGGGTGCCCGCGGTGGAGGCCGACGAGGCGCGCCTCGGTCAGGTGTTCATCAACCTCCTGCTCAACGCCGCGCAGGCGCTGCCCGAGGGGGCTGGCGACCGCAACACGATCCGGGTGGTGACGCGCACCAACCCTGCCGGCCGGGTGTTCATCGAGGTGCACGACAGCGGCGTGGGCATCGCCCCGGAGCACCGCGCCCAGATCTTCGACCCCTTCTTCACCACGCGCCCGGTGGGCCGGGGCGTCGGCCTCGGGCTCTCCATCTGCCACGGCATCGTCACCGGCCCTCGGCGGGGACATCACCGTCACCAGCGAGCCCGGCCAGGGGACGACCTTCACCGTGTCGCTCCCCGGCGTGCCGGTGGAGGTGAGCCCCTCGACGCTGCCCCGCCCCGCCACCGAGGCGCGCAAGCGCGAGGGGCGCATCCTGGTGGTGGACGACGACCCGATGGTCGGCACCACGCTGCGCCGGGTGCTCGAGCGCGACCACGAGGTCATCGTGGTCGAGAGCGGCCGCGAGGCGCTCACCCTCATCGGCGCGGGGCAGCGCTACGACGTGATCCTCTGCGACGTGATGATGCCGCAGATGACGGGCATCGAGCTGCACGCCGAGCTCGGCCGCCTCGCGGGCGACCAGCAGGAGCGGATGATCTTCGTGACCGGCGGAACCTTCACCCCGAAGGCGCGCGCGTTCTTCGACAAGGCCCCCAACGCCCTCATCGAGAAGCCCTTCAACCTCCGCAACCTGCGGGCCGTGGTGCGAGAGCAGCTGCAGCTCCTGCGCGCGGGCGCCGGGCTCGACCAGTAGCTCCGCTCCCCCCTCCCGGAGCCTCCGAGGGCGTGAGGGCGACGAAGCCCGTCCCACCGCGGCGTCGGGTCCGCTATCATCCCTGGCGTGTCGCCGAAGGACGTCCGCACCCTCGGCCGCGCGCTCGACGCCCTCGTGCGCACGGCGCGCACCCACGGATCAGCCGTCGAGGCCGCGGGGCTGCGGCTCCGCGACGCGTGGCTGGCGGTCGACCGGGCGCCGCTCCGCTTCGGGGCGACGGAGCTGTACGTCCGCGACGACGTGGCCCTCGGCGGCGGCGACGAGGAGGTGCGCTGGCTGCTGCCGATCTTCATGGCGGGCCTGCGGCTGGTGACGCCGAGGGAGACGGTGACGGTCCAGGAGCTTTGCCAGCTCGCCGAGGAGCTGGCCCGCTGCGAGCCGGAGGTCTCCTCGCTCGAGCGCTTCCGCGACTGGCTCTGGGGCGGAGGCGCGGCCACGGGCTTCGAGGTCGAGCTGCAGACCAGCTTCATGGAGGCCGTGGAGGCCGAGCTGCCCGAGGCGGCCGTGGCGCCCGACGGCTTCCTGGAGGGCGGCCTCCTGGCGGTGCGCCGCCGGCTCGGCGGGGTGATGGCCCTCGAGGAGGACTCCATCGAGCTCGCCGCGCTCGACCTCGACGCGGTCTCCACGCGCGAGGAGTTCGACGCCTCGCTCGACGCGGAGCACGACGACGAGCCGCCGGTCATGCACGAGGCCCTGCGCGCCGCGCTGCGCTTCCGCTGCGAGGAGGCCTCCCGCTGGAGCCTGTGCGAGGCCACTGCGGTGCTGGCGATCCCCGCGCTGCAGGCGGAGCACACCCCCGACGCGCTCGCCCGGCAGCTCGCCGACACCCTGCGCGAGCACTTCGACGTCGACGTGATCGACCTGCTCGCCTCCAGCGTGCGCCGCAACGACCCCTTCGCCCGCGCGGTGCTCCAGGGCCTCGACTTCCCCGAGCTCCCCACCGCCGCGGTGCGCGCCTTCGCCCACGACGCCGACGGCCACCGGGTGCTCGCCAACCTGCTGGCGGCGGTCTCTCCGGAGCTCGCCTCGCGCGTCGCCCACGCCCTCCTCGACGGCGCAGCGGCCGACACCGCCCTGGTCGACATCGCCCTGCGCATCATCACCTCCCTCGGCGTCCAGCGCTTCATCGCGCTGCTGGACGTCCCCTCGCTGCGGCCCCCGGAGGCGCACGCCCTGGGCTCGCTGCTGGCCGAGCGGGACGACGCGGTCGAGCTGCTGGCGCCGCTGATGGCGAGGGTGCCGAGGCCCGCGCTCCCCAAGCTGCTGGGCGCGCTCCCCGCGGAGGTGCGCCCGAGGCTCGCGCCCTCGCTGAGCTCCCGCTGGGCCGAGCTCTCCGGCGGCTTCGTCGAGTCGCAGCTCGCGCCGCTCTTCATCGAGGCCGGCGCCGCGGGGGCGCGCGTGCTGGCGGAGGCCCTGCTCGCGCAGCACGGCGAGGGCTGGTCGGCGGAGAGCGTGCGGATGCTCGGCCGGGCCCTGGTGAGCGCCGGGCTCTTCACCGAGCTCTGCCTCCCGCTGGTGCGCTCCAAGCGCGTCGCGGCGGCGGTGCGCGTCGCCCTCTGCGACGCCGCGGAGGCCGACCCGGAGGTGGCCGCGGCGGTGTCGCGCTGGCACCCGGGCGAGCTGCTCGACCCGCCGGAGCTGCGGGCGCGGCTCAAGTCGCTGAGGGAGCTCGAGGGGCAGCGGAGATGAGCGACTCGCTGACGATCCGGCGCTCGTCGGGGATGCCCGACGACGCCCGCGGGGCCACCGCGCGGATGATGGTCGAGCGGCTCTTCGTGCTGATGCGCACGCTCGCGGTGCACGGGCCGTCGCACCCGGTGAGCGTGCAGATCGCCCAGGCGGTGGCGGACGGCATCGCGTCGGCCGAGCTCCCCTTCACGCTACAGTTCGTGCGCCAGGCGGTCTTCCAGGACCACGCGCTGGTGATGTTCGACCCCGGAGGCTTCCAGCGCTCGCTGAGGATGGCCTCGGCGCTGGCGGCCATCGGCGTCCAGCAGATCGCGGTCGACTCCGTGCCCTCGGTGGACGACCTCATCGCCCTGGGCTCCGAGCTGGCCTCGGGGCACGGCACGGCGCTCCAGATCCCCGGGATGCAGCTCCGGGCGATCCTCGACGGCCAGACCGGGACCGCCGGGGAGACCGTCGAGCCGGCGCGCTTCGCGGCGGTGATGCTCCTTCGCTCGCTGATGGACGCCGAGCACATCGACGCCTCCCGGGGCGGGGCGTGGCCGTGGTCGCGCGGGGCGGCGATCCTCCGTCGGCTGGAGCGCGCCACGGACGCCGACGCCCCGACGAGCACCCGCTTCCTCGAGGCGGCCCCTGGGGAGTTCACCGTGCCCCGTCGCGCGGTGCAGGCGACGGCGCTGGCGCTGGCGGCGATGCGCCTGGTGGGCCTCGACGTGGCGACGCGCCGGGTGGGCGGCCACGCGACGCTGGCGGTGGCCCTCACGGGGCTGCGCGCTCGCGGCGGAGACGCCTTCCCCGTGGCGGCGACGAGGGCCCTCGACCAGCTCCGATCGACGCTGAGCACCGGGCGCTCGAAGATCGACCCGCACCGCCTCCGCACCTGCGCCCTGGTGCACGACGCGGCCTTCCGTCCGGAGGCCCGGTCGCGGTGGCACCCGGTCGCGCGGCTGATGGAGCTGGTGTACCAGCACGAGGTGCTGCGCTGCCCGACGGACGCGAGCTTCGACCTGGGCGCCGTCGACCTGCTGTCGGCGCTGGCGCCGCGGTCCTTCGTGCAGGACGACCCGGGGTGGTTCCAGGCGCTGGCGGAGATCGTCGGGCGCTGGGCGCCGGGCATGAAGGTGGAGCTTGAAGACGGCGAGGCGGGCGTGCTGCTGGGGGGGAGCAGCACGAAGCCGATGGTGTTCACCGGCGCAGCGGTGAAGGTCGGACGGGCGGCGCCGTCGCTGCCCGGGGTAGAGGAATAGCGCGTGGTGGCAGCAGGCGAGACGGTGCTCGGGCGGTACGTGATCGAAGACCTGCTGGGCCAAGGAGGGATGGGCCGGGTCTACCGGGCGAAGCACGCGAGCCTGGGATTACCGGTCGCGGTAAAGGTGATGCAGCGCCAGGAGCGCGAAGACCTGGTGGAGCGCTTCGAGCGCGAGGCGCAGCTCATGTCGCGGGTGCAGCACCCCAACGTGGTGCGGGTGTTCGACTACGGGCTGCTCGACGACGGGGCGCCGTGCCTGGTGATGGAGATCCTCGAGGGCGAGTCGCTGGAGGCCCGGCTGGTGCGCAGGGTGACGCTCCCCTGGCGCGAGGCGCTGGGGCTACAGCGGGGGATGCTGGAGGGCCTCGGGGCGATCCACGCCGCGGGGGTGGTGCACCGCGACCTGAAGCCGTCGAACGTCTTCCTGGCGAAGAGCGAGCAGGGCGTGGAGGTGCCGAAGCTGATCGACTTCGGCATCGCCCGCCCGATGGACGACGCCCCCAAGCTGACGCGCGCCGGGCAGATTCTCGGGACGCCCGAGTACATGGCCCCGGAGCAGCTCCTCGGGTCGCCCGCGGACTTCCGCAGCGACATCTACACCTCGGCGCTGCTGCTCTACGAGATGCTCACGGGGCAGCTCCCCTACGTCTCCGGTGACCTCTCCGAGCTGCTGATGCGCGTGGGCAACCCGGCCCCTCCGGTGGTGGTCCCGAGCCGGATGCCCCGGCCGCCGAGGGAGGTGATCGAGGTGCTGATGGAGGCGCTATCCCTCGACGCGAAGCAGCGCCCGGTGACCGCCGGGGACTTCTCCTCGCAGCTCGACGCCGCCGTCGAGGCCGCCTCGATGGGCGCGGTGCACGAGCTGAGCGAGCGCCCTCCGAGCGCGCTGACGCCTGCGGAGGGCTTCGTGACCCCGGAGGCGAGGGAGCTTCCGACGCGCTACCTCTTCGCGGCGAGGCTGCCGCCCTCGCGGCTGGCGAAGCCCGAGGAGCGTCGCTTCCTGACCTCGCTCACCCAGGGCAGCGCCAGGGGATACACCATGGGGGCGCAGTTCTGGTTTGCGCTGAAGACCGCGCCCGCGGCGCCGAACGAGGTGCTGGAGGCCGCCGAGGCGCTCAGCCGGGCGCTGACCGAGCGCTACGGATCCACCGCCCGATCGGCCTACCGCATGGTCGACGCTGGCTTCGCTCTCACCGCCGCGGCGCTGAGCGGCGCGGTGCCCCTCCCTGACGCGCTGCGCTCGCTGCTCGACGACCTCACGCACGACCGC
Organism: Deltaproteobacteria bacterium; assembly: GCA_016704445.1. Lineage (GTDB taxonomy): Bacteria > Myxococcota_A > Polyangia > Polyangiales > SCUS01. The sequence goes on along the minus strand of JADJAE010000012.1, from coordinate 111,085 downwards.
TGAGCGGCGTCCGACCGAGCCCCATCGCCGCGACCACCGCGGCGCTCCCGAGGGCCACCAGCCCGGCGATCCACTCCACCCTCGCTCCCGCCACGGCCATCAGCGGAACCGCCGCCAGCGCCGCCCCCCCGATCGCCCGCCCGATCCCCGAGGCCGACGCGAGCGCGCCCACGGCGGTCATCACCGGCACCGCCACGGCCACCGCCGGGCCCCAGCCCAGCACCGACGCGCCCACGAGAGCGAGCGCCAGCGAGAGGCCCACGGTGGCGCCGCCCAGGGCGCCCGCGAAGCGCTCCAGCCGACCCTTGCGCGGGGCGAAGGCCACCGCGAGCGAGAGCGCCGCGAGGGCCGCCGCGAGACCCCGCGACCACGGCGACGACGGCAGCGCCGGGAGGCGTCGCACCAGCGGCTCCGGGTGCTCGACGCGGGTCACGCACGGGACCTCCTCCGCGGGCTCCTGAGGGCAGGTCCACCCGTCGGGGACGTACTCGACGAGCGAGCGGTGGAGCACCACCAGGTTGCGGCTCGGGACCCCCTCGTCGACGAAGCGCGGCCACGCCGTGCGGAAGGCCCTCGGCCGCTCGATGGCGCGCGTCACCTGCGCCACGACCCGTAGCTCTGGCCGCTCTCCCGGCGGCAGCTCGACGCACCAGCGCCCACCGCAGGCGGACACCCGGAGGAGCTGCCCCGTCCCGGCCACGCGGGCGCTGGGGCGGGGAGAGCGCTGCAACACCCTCGGCAGCAGCGCCAGCGAGCCGTCCCGGCGGCGGTAGTCCGCGCGGGCGGTCACGTGCTCCGAGCGGGGCGCTCGCTCCACGAGGGACCACTCGGTGAACACCGCCGTCGGGCGGGCGGTGGCTGCGGTCGCGGCGAGCTGCAGCACGAGGGGGAGGAGCATCGGTGAGAGCGCGGTGGTCTATCACGGCCACCGGGCCGGGGGAGGGCGTCGCTTGCGGGGGCCTCCGGGGGACTGCTAGTCGTGCGAGGGATGACCGTCGAGCCGGAGCGCATCGCCTCGGAGCTTCCCCTGATGGAGGGGCCCGATCCGGTCGTGCGCATGCCCAAGCGGATGGCGGCGCTCCCCCCCGAGGAGCCCTCCGGGGTCGGCACCCGGCTGGTGCTCGCGGTCGCCGCGATGGGCGCTCTCCTCGGCGCGAGCCTCGGCGCCGTCGGCCTCGGCATCGTGCACGCCACCCGCTCGCTCCCAGCGACCGCCTCGGCGGCGGCGCTGCGAGCCCCGGTGGCTCCCGCGGTGGCGGCCCCTCCGGCGGTGTACGCGCTCGCGGCGGTGGTCCCGGTGGACGCCGGCGCTGCGGTCCCCCCGGGGCCTCGCTTCGAGGCGGTGCAGCAGTCGCTCGGGGCGGGGCGTCCGCTGGCGGCGGCGCTCCGGGCGGTGGGGGTTCCGCGCGCCGAGGTGGGCCGGGCCATCGCGGCGCTCGACCCCTTCCTCGACATGCGCTCGCTGCGGCCGGGCGACCGGGTGGCGGCGATGCGCGAGCCCGACACCAGGACGCTGCGACGGGTGGAGTACCGCCGCGCGGCGACGCAGGTGTGGGCCGCGGTGCGCGACGACGCGGGGCAGTGGCGCGGCGAGCGCGTCGAGGTGGTGATGCGCACGGAGACCGTGCGCGCGGGCTTCCGGGTGGAGGGCTCGGTCGAGGCGTCGCTGCGCGCGGCGGGGCTCAACCCCGAGGTGGTCCCTCGCATCGCCGAGGCCTTCCAGGCGATGGACCTCCCGCCCCGCCTCCTCGCCCACGACGTGCTCCGCCTCATCGTGGAGGAGGAGCGGATGAACGGTCAGTTCTTCCGCTACGGGCGGGTGCTGGCGCTCGACTACCGCGGGGCGCTCGGCCGGAGGCGCGGTTACCTGGTGACGTATTCCACGGGCGCGGGCGAGTGGTTCGATGCGCAGGGGATGTCCTGGGAGCGCGGCCCGCTGCGCTCGCCGGTGCCGAGCGCCCGCATCTCGTCGCGCTTCAACCCGCGGCGGATGCACCCGGTGCTGCACGTGCTCAAGCCCCACAACGGCGTCGACTGGGCGGCCCCGATCGGGACGCCCATCTACGCTCCCGCCGAGGGTCAGGTGCTCTCCGTCGGCCCCGCGGGCCCGTCGGGCAACCTCATCCGGGTGCGCCACGCCCAGCTCGGGGTGGAGACCGGCTACTGCCACCTCTCTCGCTTCGCCGCGGGGCTCCACCCGGGCCAGCGGGTCCGCGCCCGCCAGGTGCTCGGCTACGTCGGGACCACCGGCCGCAGCACCGGCCCGCACCTTCATTTTTCGGTGAAGCGCGACGGGGTGTTCATCGACCCGCTGAGCCTCCACGGCGGCCGCCACCCGGTGCCTGCGGCGGCGCGCTCCCGCTTCGAGCAGGAGGCGCAGCAGCGCGGCGGCGAGCTCGACCAGATCGCCGTCAACGGCGAGACGCTCGCCCCGCCCGACGCGATCGCTCCTCCGCCGTCGGGGATGCTCCCTCCCGGCATGGCCGACGCTGGCGCTCCAGCGCCCCCCGAGGACGAAGCCTCCGACGAGTCCATGGACGAGGTCGACGAGGCCGACTGAGAGTGTGTCTGACCCCCCGCGGGCCGCTTGACCGCCGCGCTCCCTCCGGGCTCCTCTCGGCGTCCTCCATGCGCCCTCCCGCCCTGCTGCTGCCGCTGCTCCTCCTCGCCTGTCGCCGCGACCCTCCGACGCCCTCGTCGCAGCCCGTGACGCCGCCCACGGTCGTCGCCCCGACGCCCGCCTCTCCCACCGCTCCGGCCGATGCTCGTCGGCTGCGCGACCTGCTTCGCCCGGAGTCTCGCCGAGAGCTCGACGCCTCCACGATCCCGCTGCTTCTGCCGCGCGACGAGCGCATGGTCGCCGTCGCTGTCGTCACCGCCGGGCCGGGCTGGGTCGCCGCGTCCATTCCCCTCTCCGACCTCACCATCGCCATCCACGGCAACGCCAACCGCCATCCGCCGCCGCCTGGCGAGGTGCTCCGCCACGCCTCCACGCTGCGCGGCGTCCCGGCCACCGTCTCCCGCAACGAGCTCATCCGCGTGGCCACCTGGGAGGAGCGCGGCGTCGCCTGGTCGCTCGACATCGAGTGCAGCAACCGCCCCGACCTCGACGCCCGCTGCGTGCAGGAGGACTACCTCCGCGCCCTCGCCGACTCCCTCGTGGAGGTGCGCCCGTGAGGGCCGTCGCGCTCGCCGCCTCGGTCGCGCTCTGCGCCTCTCCCGCGCTGGCGCAGTTCACCTATCGCCCCGCCGGGGAGCTCGTCTCGGGCAGCGGCCGGGGCCGCCCCGACATGACCAGCTACGCGCCGGGGATGCGCTTCCCCACCGAGAGCGCGCCCGCCTACGCCAACTCGCAGGTGTGGGGCGTCGGGGGCAACTACGGCCCCAGCGGGTCGCAGTGCGACGCCCGCAATCGCTCCTATCCATGGCGAGACAACTACTGCGAGAGCCGCTCCTGGGACATGCCCATGTGCCCCTCCGGAACGGGCCACCAGGGACAGGACATCCGCGCCGCCAACTGCCAGGACAACGTCCACTGGGTCGTCGCCGCCGCCACCGGCCGCATCACCAACGTGGGCTCGTACTCGGTCTACCTCATGGCCGATGACGGGACCCGCTACGACTATCTCCATATGCGCAGCGTGCAGGTCGCCGCAGGCGCCCGCGTGGTGCGCGGCGACCGGCTCGGCCGCGTCTCCAACAACTTCGGCGGAACCGCCACCACCATCCACCTCCATTTCAACATCAACCGTGCGGTGTCGGGCTTCGGCACGGTCTACGCGCCGACCTACGGGGCGCTCATCGAGTCCTACCAGCGCCTGCTGAGCGTGACCGATCCTCCGGACGGCGGCGCCCCCCGGGACGCCGGGACCCCCATCGATGTCCCGAGGGATGTCCCGAGAGATATCCCCAGGGACAACGGCCCTGACGTCGTGGCCGTGATGGATGTCCCGAGGGATGTCCCGAGAGATGTCCCGAGATGTCCCATTGGACACCGGCGCGGACGCTGCGGCGCTGACGGACATCCCGAGAGATGTCCCGAGAGACATCGGGAGCGATGTTGCGACGGCGCGCGATCTGGGCTCGGCGCTGGTGGATGTCGGTAGCGATGTCGGGAGTGATGTCGGCGGCGAGGACGCCTCCACTCCGGCGACGCCGCCCGTGGAAGACGCCGGCTGCGGGTGTCGCACGCTCCCCTCGCGGGGCGGCGCTGCGGGGCCGTGGCTGCTGGCGCTGGCGGCGCTGGGGCTGCGCCGCCGAAGGGCAGCCGTTGAGGGGAGCAAGCCGCTCGTTTGACGCTGGGGTTCGCGCGTTGGCGCTCACCCCAGGCTATAACAGGTGACGACCCCGCGTTCGCGGGGGTCTTTCGAACAGGAATGCCACTTCGATGGAGCCGACGGCACATCGATTGGAGCCTACGGAAGGTCCATCGAGTTTCGGTACGAAAGACCCCGCGAACGCGGGGTCGTCACCTGTTATAGCCTGGGGTGAGCGCCAACGCGCGAACCCCAGCGTCAAACGAGCGGCTTGCGCCCTCTGAACTGTTACGCCGAAGGGCGATGCGCTCGTAGGTAGTGCTGTTTCGCCCCGATCAGCCCGGGTCGGCCATGGCCTCGCCGATGACGGAGAAGAAGCGCATGCGGGCGCGCGGAGGCAGCATCCCGGCGTGGCGGAAGAGCACCCGGCCGTCGCGGTCGAGCACCATCACATAGCTGGTCGACGGGCGAAACCGATACGCCCCCGACATGCTGCTGGACCAGTCGATCAGGATCTCCATCCGCTGCTCCCTGGCGATGTCGATGACGGCGTCGCGAGCGAAGCCCGAGGCGGGCCAGAAGCTGTACGAGCTCAGGTTGGCCACCGGCACCACCGCCACGTCGCGGCTGAGGTCCTGGGAGCGGGCGCGCTCGGCCAGCTCCCGCTTCAGCTCGTTGTTCTGCTGGTTGGAGTCCCTGTCTTCATAGATCAGGATCACCACCCGCCCCCGGTAGTCGCGCAGCCGACGGGTCTGTCCGCTGGTGCCCTCCAGCGCGAAGTCCGGCGCCAGCGGCGGCGGCGGAGCAGGCGGAGCAGGCGGCGGGGCAGGGGCCACCTGCGGCGCGACCGTCGGTGAAACCGGGTCGGCCTGCGTCGCCAACGGAGCCAGTGCCAGGGCGAGAGTCCACCACAACCTTGTATTCAATGGTCGCTCCATCGTTCAGTCCAAGAAGGTGACTCTACCCCATGAGGGAGGGTCAGGCGGGGCTGCGCCGGGAGAGCGCCCGCTCGATCGCCACGCGGTGATCGGAGGGAGAGCCCACGAGGCAGAGGCCCCCGCGAGCGCGGACGAGCGCCGCCACGGAGGCCGCCCCGCTGCCGCCCACGAACCAGGGACGGTTCCCGCAGGCCAGCGCGTAGGCGTCGAGCATGGCCACCGCCGCCGCGGGGGAGCGCCCCATGGTGATCGAGAGGCCGACGGCGTCGGGGTTGAGGTGCTCGATGGCATCGGCGATGGCCTGCGGCGGAGTGCGCCCACCCAGGATCGTCGATTGGATGCCCCAGCCCGCCATCTGGATCGCGACGCCGTGCAATCCGATGGCGTGCTCCTCGTCCTCGACGCTCGCCAGCACCAGGCGCCAGCGGGCATCGCTCGGCTGGACGAGGCGCACCAGCGAGCCCACGACGCCCAGGATGTACCCCGAGGCGAGGTGCTCCTGGGCCACGGAGAGCTGGCCCTGGTGCCAGAGGTCGCCGATCTGTCGCAGGGCGGGCGCGAAGACCCCCTCGAAGACCTCCTGGGCGCTGCCGACGAAGAGCGCGCGGCTGACCTCCTGCTGGATGCGCTCGGGGTCGAAGTCGCGCACCGCCGCGAGCAGGGCGTCGAGCGCCATGGCGGACGCGCTGGCGAGCTCGCCCGCCGGGGGAGGCGTCGAGGGGGCCTTCCCCTCGCGGTCGACGCGCACCAACTGCGCGGCCTCGGCGATGGCCATGCCGCTGCTGCAGAGGTCGCGCAGGCGCTTGAGCTCCACCACGTCGACGTCGCTGTAGAGGCGGTACGACGAGGCGGTGCGGGCGGGGGTAGGGATGCCGTAGCGCCGCTCCCAGGCGCGCAGCGTCGCCGCAGGCACGCCGGTCAATTCCGCGACCACGTTGATTCGGTAGCGACCGAGCGCGTCTTTCATGCATCCATTCTTGCGAGCGGCATCGCGTGAGCGACCGTGCCGCTGCTTAAGTTCCGCGGTCGATGATAAGAGAGGGCCTACGGGCAGAGCAATGATGGACAATACTCCGCAGGGCAGTACGGCCGATCGACGACCGCACGCCGTGGTGATCGGCAGCGGGTTTGGTGGGCTTGCGGCCGCGGTGCGGCTCGGGGCTCGGGGGTATCGCGTGACGGTCCTGGAGAAGGCCGACGCGCCGGGAGGTCGGGCCTACGTGCACCGACAGGACGGCTTCGTCTTCGACGCCGGGCCCACGGTGGTGACGGCTCCCTTCTTGTTTGAAGAGCTGTGGGCGCTGTGCGGGCGAAAGATGTCCGATGACATCGACATGCGCCCGGTGACGCCCTTCTATAGGGTTCGCTTCGAGGACGGTACGCATTTCGACTACACCGGCGACGCGGCGGCGATGCGGGCCGAGGTGGCGAAGGTCTCCCCGGGGGACGTCGACGGCTACGAGCGCTTCGTGAAGATGAGCGAGGAGATCTTCCGCGTGGGCTTCGAGAAGCTGGCGCACGTGCCCTTCCTCGACCTGGGCTCGATGCTGAAGATCGTCCCGGAGATGGTGAAGCTGCAGAGCTATCGCACCGTGTACGGGCTCGTGTCGAAGTTCTTGAAGCACGAGAAGCTTCGTCAGGTGATGAGCTTTCATCCGCTGCTGGTGGGCGGCAATCCATTCAGCACCACATCGATCTACACGCTCATCGCCTTCCTCGAACGCAAGTGGGGAGTTCACTTCCCTATTGGCGGCACCGGGGAGCTCGTCAAGGGCCTGGTCAACCTCATCGAGGGGTCGGTCGGGGGGACGGTGCGCTGCAACGCCGAGGTGAAGCGCATCACCCTCAAGGGCCGCAAGGCCACCGGGGTCGAGCTGGCCAACGGGGAGGTGATCCCCGCGGCGGTGGTGGTCTCCAACGCCGACTCGGCGTGGACCTACCGCTACCTCGTCGCCCCGGAGGCCCGTAAGACCTGGACCGACTCGCGCATCGAGCGCTCCCGCTACTCCATGTCCCTCTTCGTCTGGTACTTCGGCACCGACCGGAAGTACGAAGACGTGGCGCACCACACCATCCTGCTGGGTCCGCGCTATCGGGAGCTGCTCGACGACATCTTCGAGAAGAAGGTGCTCGCCGACGACTTCTCGCTCTACCTCCACCGCCCGACCGCCACCGACCCCTCGATGGCCCCGGAGGGCTGCGACGCCTTCTATGTGCTGTCGCCGGTGCCGCACCTCGACGCGGGCATCGACTGGTCGGTGCGGGCCGAGGCCTACCGCAAGTCCATCGAGGCCTACCTCTCCAAGACCGTGATGCCCGACCTCGCGAAGCACGTGGTGAGCTCGCGGGTGCTGACTCCGCAGCAGTTTCAGGACGACCTGCTCTCCTTCAAGGGAGCCGCCTTCGCGATGGAGCCCGTGCTCACCCAGAGCGCGTGGTTTCGCCCGCACAACCAGAGCGAGGACATCGAGAACCTCTACCTCGTCGGCGCCGGAACCCACCCCGGCGCGGGCATGCCCGGCGTGCTCTCCTCCGCGCGCGTGCTCGATCGCGTGGTCCCCGATGCTACGCCTGCCTGACCCCTACGACGAAGACGTCCGGCGGTGCCGGGAGATACTCCGCGCCGGGTCGAAGAGCTTCCACGCCGCGTCGCTCTTCCTCCCTGCCCGGGTGCGGGGCCCGGCCTCGGTGCTCTACGCCTTCTGCCGTGTGGCCGACGACGCGGTCGACCTCGTCTCCCCCAAGCACGCCCCGGAGGCCGTCGCCCGGATGCGGGAGCGCCTCGGGAAGATCTACGCGGGAGAGCCCAACGACACCCCGGTCGACCGCGCCCTCTCGGTGGTGGTGAAGCGATATGACCTTCCGAGGGCGATCCCCGAGGCGATGCTCGACGGCTTCGAGTGGGACGTCGAGGGGCGACGCTATGCCGACATGGAGTCGCTCCAGGGCTACTGCGCCCGGGTGGCGGCCACCGTGGGGGTGATGATGACCGTGCTCATGGGACGCCGAGATCCCGGGGTGCTGGCGCGCGCCTGCGACCTGGGCGTGGCGATGCAGCTCACCAACATCTGTCGCGACGTGGGCGAAGACGCCCGCAACGGCCGGGTGTACCTCCCTGCCGACTGGCTGGCGGAGGCCGGGGTCGACGTGGAGGCACTCCTGAGAGCCCCGAGCTTCAGCGCCCCATTGGGCCTGGTGATCGAGCGCACCCTGAAGGAGGCCGACCGGCTCTATCAGCGATCGGCCGACGGGGTGGCGATGCTGCCACGCGATTGTCGGATGGCCATTCGCGCGGCGGCGCTGCTCTATTCCAACATCGGTGAAGAGGTGCGGAGGCGGGGAGGGGACTCGGTGAGCTCTCGCGCGGTGGTGCCCGGGGCGCGCAAGCTGCGGCTGCTGGCGAGGGCCTTCGGGGCGCGCTTCTCGGCCGATCGCGAGCCGAAGGAGGGCGACGCCCCGGCGCTGCCCGCGGTGCAGTTTCTCGTGGACGCGGTGCAAGGAGTCGACGCCGGATGAGCCCGGAGGAAGCCCGCGCCAGGGTCCGAGACGCCGCGGGGCCCGAGCTGCTGGAGAGGCTGGAGCACCTCGACGCCACGCGCTCCCGCCCTCCGGTCGACGACCGCCCCCCCGAGAGCGCGCCCGATGTCAGTACTGCCGTCGACTGCGACGTGGCGCTGGTGGGCGGCGGCCTGTCGCTGCTCTACGCCCCGGTGCTGGCCGCGATGGGGGCGAAGGTGCATGTGTTCGACCGCTCCCGCGCCGGGGGCACGCACCGGGAGTGGAACGCCTCGGAGCGAGAGCTCGACGCCCTGGTCTCCATGGGGCTGCTCACCCACGACGAGCTCGACGGCCTCATCATCGCCCGCTACCGAGAGGGCTTCTGCCGCTGGCACGAGGGCGGAACCTGGCCTGTCACCAGGGTGCTCGACCGCTCGGTGGACGCGGGCGCATTGCTCTCCCTGGTCCGCCGTCGTGCGGAGTCGCTGGGGGTGGTCTTCCATGATGGTCACTCGCTCATCGGGCACGCTTCGGGAGAGCGCTCCATCGCCCTGCGCTTCATCGACGGCGCCGGGGCATCGAGCGAGGTGGTCGCGCGGCTGATGATCGACGCCCGCGGCGCAGCGAGCCCCTCGGCCACCGCCGACCTGATCTGCCCCACCGTGGGCGGCGTGCTCACCGGGCTCGCGCAGGGTGATGGTCCCGCAGAGGTCGACCCGGGGGTAGGGGAGATACTGGTGACGACGGAGGGCGTGGAGGAGGGCCGACAGCACATCTGGGAGGGCTTTCCAGGGAGGCCCGGAGAGACCACCGTCTATCTCTTCTATTACGACAAGCGCACCGCGGTGGGAGACGGCTCGCTGGTGAAGCTCTATGCGCGCTTCTTCGAGACGCTCCCCCGATACAAGCGAGGAGAGGCGAAGCTCGAGCGGCCGACCTTCGGGTACATCCCCGGCTGGTCGAGGCTCACGCCCGCGCCCCGCCCTCCGTCGTCGCGCATCGTGCTGGTGGGGGACGCTGCGGCGCGGCACTCCCCGCTCACCTACTGCGGCTTCGGGGCGACGCTGCGTTCGGTGAAGTCGGCGAGCGCCAGGGTGATGGCGGCGCTGTCCGAGGAGCGCGTGTCGCTCGACCCGGTGGTGCACGACACGCCACTGCACCGGGGGACCGGAGCGCTCGCCCACATGATCGCCTCGCCTCCGAGGGAACCCGCGAAGGCGGGGGCGCTCAATGGATTGCTCGACGCGGCCTTCGGCTCGCTTCACTCGATGGGCGATGAGGCCTATGGGAGGCTGTTGAGGGATGAGATGTCCGGAGGGGATTTCTTCAGGTTTCTTCATTCGACTTCGATGAGGAGGCCGGAGGTCTACCCGTGGGTGTTCAGGGTGCTGGGGGCCGCGGGGGTGGGGCGCTGGGGCGCAGGGGTGCTCCAGGCGCTCTGGTCGAAGGAGCCGGTGCCGTAAGGTGATCCCCGCTCGCAAGAACCGGCTCTTCCGGTGGTGGTTCTCGGGGCACGCCCGCTCCCGCATCCGCGCGAGCTTCTCCGCGGTGCGCGCCGAGGGGATGGACCACCTCCGCGCCGCGCTCTCCTCGGGCCCGGTGCTCATCGTCTCCAACCACACCTCGTGGTGGGACCCGATGGTGGTGCTCTACCTCACCGAGCGGGTCTTGCGCTGTGACGGGCACGCCATGATGGACGCGGGCAACCTCCGCAGGCTGCCCTTCTTCGCGATGGTGGGCGCCTTCGGGGTCGACCTCTCCGACCCGGCGGACGGGGCGAGCGCGATGCGCTACGCGGCGCGGCTTCTCAACGCCCCGGGGAGGATGGTGTGGGTCTTCCCCCAGGGGAGGGAGCGCCCGGTGACCGAGCGCCCGCTGGGCTTCCGGCCGGGGAGCGCGGAGGTGGCGAGGGTGGCGAAGTGCGTGACGGTCCCCATCGGACTCCGATATGAGCACCGGGGGAGCGAGCGGCCGGAGCTGCTGATGTCCATTGGACAACCGATGCCATGGACGAAGGACGTGACGGCCGCACGGGCGGCGCACGAGGCCGAGGTGACCGGGAGGCTCGACCGGCTGGACGAGGCGTTGCGGGATGGGAGCGTAGAGGGCTTCGAGGCGCTGGAGGGGATGGGCGTCGGGGCCGCGGCTCAAGGGGCCGAGCGGGCGCTGGCGGCGATCACCCGCCCGTGGGCGCTGGGGCCGTCGAGGGCGCGCTGACTGGATGGATGGGCGGCGATGCCGCAGGGGTGAGCGCTTGATGTGTTTCGCGCGAGGGAGTGACCTCTCGCTCGCAAGTATCAGTCGGGGAACTGAACACGAACGGCTTGCGGGAGGAGGAGCGCATGCGGGCCTGGGTCGCGGCCGCAGTTGCCCGCCTCTCCCCAACAATAAACCTCTCCGCCCGGAGAGATCGCGACACCAAATTGCCTGCCCAGAGCGACACGCGCCACTGCCCCGGTCAAGCCGGGGACGGCGGCCGGCGCGGGAACGCGAGTCTGCGGCCCGTCCGCGACGCCGAGCGCCCGGCCCCAGCAACGAAGGCGCCCCGCACTGACCGCACAGACCGTCGTGCCGCCGCCCGTGTACGATAGCGACACCGCCATGCTGCTGACATCCGCGAGGCCGGGGACGGCGACCGGGGTCCAGCTAGTCGGTCGATCAGTTACCCCCAATGTCGCTCCATGCATTGGACCCCCAACACCACACCGAGCGATCCGCACGAAGCGCACACGACACCCCATCACCGACGACCAGATCAATCACCTGGTCGAGACCACCGACGACCGTCGGCGAGGGAACCTCGTCCGATGGCGGCTGACCGCACTCCCCGCTCCGGTTCGAGCCGGTGCAGAGCACACGACCGTCACATCGGAGCGCGCAACGATGCTGCGAACCCGCAGCGATTGAACGGCACGCTCCGAATTCGGGGACGATAGCCGGGGGCAATCCGGCTCCCACCACGCCCGTCGGACTGGTGGGGTCGGGATGTCCGATCCCACCCCAACAGAGCACCTCCCCCGAGGGGCCGATCGCGCAGGGACGCGGGCCGAGCACGGCCAGCGACGTCGCTCCCGTCAGCCCTGGGACGACGCGGGGCTCCGCGTGGAATTCCATGTCGGAATAACCCGCGGCAAACAGGCCATTGCTGTTGGAGCCCTGGCAGGACACCTCGCCGCTCGCGGTTCCGCACGTCGCCGCGTTGCCAAGTGAGACCGAAGCACCTTGCAGGAGCGACAACGCCCGCGGAATCAAAACATATCCCGACGCGGACTCCGCCCCCAATTCGCCCGCGATGTTGAGCCCCCAGCACAGCACCCCACCGCCCGGTCGGGACGCGCAGGCGTGGTAGGCGCCGGCGTAGACATGCGCCGCCGGATCGGCCGCGCCGTCGCGTATACAGCCGACTCCGCCTCCGTCACTGGTCCCTACATCGTACCACGCAACGTCGAATACGGAGGCATCCTGGGCCGCGGCGTCCCCGGTCAGTACGTCAAAGGAGCCGTCCAACCGATCGGAAATTCCAACGTCGCGGGCACCCTCGACGATGCTCACTGTTGGAACCGAGCACGAGGTGGACAGCAAGAGTAGCGCGCTCCAACGCCCGCCACGCATCCCGTCAGTGCCGCCCTTCTCGCAGCGCGCTCGCCCTCTGGACCAATTCGATGAGAGGGATACGCTCGTGGTCGCCCACCAAGGTGTCGCCGGACATCTCCGCGCTTTCGACCAGAAAGCTACCCCGCGGGGACATCGAAACGACCGCCGCGAATTCGGACTCGGCATGCGCGGCGCGTGTATCAGCCTGTTCGAGGGGCGACTGTGAACCAGGGAAGGGGAGATGCAGCCCTCCCGCACGGTCGAAGTGTCGAACGGCCGAAGGGTTGACGACGTGGAGGGTCAGTTCCTCCCGCGCAACGCTAGTCGCGGCGAGAACACGGGACGGATCGTCAACGACCCGGACGACGCGCAGCCGGACCGATCGAGCCTCGTACTCGGTGAGGCCGCCGCCGGAACTCGGGAAGGTGACGCGCGAAGTCGTCGCCTCATCCCGACTGATGATTCGCGCGACGACCAAGGCGTTTGCTGGCTCTTGCAGCGCCGAAACCATGCGGGACTCCACCGGAGGCACCTCCATGTCGCCGATCGAGAAGTAGCCGACGATGGGCGGAGAAACTTCGATGGCGGAAGGAGCTAGAACAGCCGGCTCCGGCGGCGCATTGTTGCCGCAGGCACCCAGGGAGAGGAACGCGAGGACCGGAGTGAATTTGAGTCTATTCATCGCTGTTTTTACTCCCGGCTGAACGCGATCACGATGTGCCCATCTTGAGTGGCGTGGTTTGCGCGGGCGCTAACGCTTGAGGACAGAGTCGGCGCAGGCGGCGTGAGCACATTCGGCTCAAGAGTGAACGGGTTATAATAAGGCCAAGAGGTTGCGCCCCTGATCGTGCCGACAAGTGAGCCGCCGCTCGAGACGGTGTCTGGCCAGAACATCACAGCGGAGTCAATCGAGCCCAGCATGAGCGTCCCGAAATGCCGGGTCGTCTGGTAGGGCGCCACGCCCTCGGGGGCCGCCTCGACCGGCTCCAACGTCTGGTACCTGGACCCGTTCCAGGTAAGGTCCATGGTGACGATATCGATGACCCGGCCGGAGGCGTAGTCGGGCGCGGCGGCGGCAGTCAGCACGCCAAAGGAAGGGCTCGACGACTCCCGGGTCAAGGCGAGGTCGCCGATGTAGCGCAGCGGCCAGGACCCGCTGCCGTTGCGCGCGTCAGCCGCCAGAGTCACCTCGAAGTAGGGCCGATAGGCAGGCGTGAAGGCAGTGAAGGGGTTCATGCCGTTCGCGTTGAGGTACGCGATCACGAAATGGTCATTGCGAGGCGAGTAGGCCACCGCGCACGGGGCGTAGGTGATACGCCCCTCGTCCTGGTCGAAGTTGCCCGTGGTCGTACGGACGTGACCGATGATCCAAGACGGCGTGTTCGCGACCGAAGGCGTATTGCTGTAGGCATAACTGCACCCGCAATGATTGTGCTTCGCGTAGAGCGAGTTGTCCGTACAGCTCACCCACGTCGCCATGACCTCCCCGTAGTCGCTGACGGCCACCCGAACCCCAAGCGTCGGGAGGGCGAAGGGAAAGGGCGACGCCGTCGACGGGTAGGGGGTGTAGGTCGTCCAGGGGCCGGTGGGCTGCCCCGCCAGGATCCGCGCCGGGGGGAGATAGTTCGTTGTGGTCGGGGTGGCCGGAGCGGGGGGCAACGAGATCACGCCAACGTAGGGCCGCACCGGGCCGGTCCAGTAGGGCGTTACCGCGGGCGCGAACGTCGAGAACACTCCGGCGGATTGGTTGTAGGCACTGGACCAGGAGGCGGAATTCCAGTCGTAGTCCACCAGGGTCGCCTGGCGAGTTTCCGGTGTGTGAACCGCACTCGACGCGGTTCGTTGATCAATCGGATAGAGGTGGAGATCGGAAGCCGCCGGGCCCAGGGAAAGCGTTCCGCGCATGATTCCCCAGTCCTCGTTTCTGTCCCCCATGCCAAAGCCCGCGTGCCCCATTTCGTGCGTGAGCATGCCCTCGTAAGAGTATTGGTTGGACGCCGCAATGCCCTCGTTCCAGAGCAGTGGGCTGCCATCGCATTTGTGCATTCGCACGCAGATGGTGCTTTGCGAAGACGGAAAGCAGGCAGCACCACTGATCGTTGCTCGCGCGGCAGTCATGTCGAGCGAAGGCCCGCCCAGACAGTCGCAATAGACGGGATCACTGATCTGGTCGCCGTGCGTGACAACGATCGAGCCCATGGGCTGAGCGCCGACCAGGTCGCCGGCGTAGCGGAATCGTCGCCCCGTTCTGGACTCTTCGTTCCAGAGATTCAGCACGCGAACTACGGCGTGGCGAAAGCGATCGATGTCATAGTGATACGCCATCAGCAGGCCCGCATTGAAGTAGACCGGTATCTCCGTGGTCACCGGCGAGGGGCAGACCATTGAGTTGGGGTAGGTCGAGGGGATCTGAGCCACGGACTCTCGGCTGAGCAAGACTGTCCCTACCGCCAGCAGAGACGCCACCATGATGGTTTGGGCTGGTTTGCCCCCTACATATCTCATCACGGTCGAGGCTCTCCGGTCTTGGCGACCTTGTCAAGTCTCTCCCGTCTGTTGCCGGGCTGGCCGACCTCTCATTCAGTCGGCTCATGGCTCTGTCCTCACTACGGGACGAGCGCATGCGTAGTCTGCAGTTTCCGCACGGTTGGGGCTACCTCTCGGCTCATGCAGAACTCCCGATGCGTCACGACGAAGCAATCGCCCAAGAGGCCCAACCTCCTGGTCAACTTCGCACTCCGACCTGGCTCAGAGCTTGATTGACTGCTTTCTCGGGGAATTTGAGTTGTCCCGCCGGAGGAGGATCGCGATCGACGCCTCGGTCATCGCGGTCTCACTGGACTCGATCGTCCGCTCGTAGTCCTTGAGTCCTTGCTCCGCCTCCGGTTCCTCCCATGCCAGGCAACCGAAGCGCTCGGCACCTCAGCGATGTCGAAGAGGAACGGATCTCGAGATGCGGCCTCTGCCTCAACGATCTCGATCCGAACGCCGATGTCAGCGGCAACCCGCCTGAGCGGCTCGCCACGGTATGCCTTGTCATGCCTTGTCACCGACTGATTACCGTGAGATCGGGCTCCCTACGCTTCGCCTGGCGAATGAGATCCAGCGTCGGCTGCGAACCATGAACGTTAGCCGAATTGACCAGTTGGGCGATCGGCATGCCGAGGCTGTCGGCGATCAAGTCCCTCTTCCGATCAAGCATCTTTTGTTCCCGTCATACCCACGCGGACCGTCCAACTTGGTCGTCCTCGCGGCCTGACTGTCTACGATGCCCGGCGTCGCTGGAGAGGAGCGCCCGCTGGGCTTCCGACCGGGGAGCGCGGAGGTGGCGAGGGTGGCGAAGTGCGTGACGGTCCCCATCGGACTTCGATATGAGCACCGGGGGAGCGAGCGACCTGAGCTGTTGATGTCCATTGGACAACCACTGCCATGGACGAAGGACGTGACGGCCGCCCGGGCGGCGCACGAGGCCGCGGTGACCGGGAGGCTCGACCGGCTGGACGAGGCGCTCCGGGATGGGAGCGTCGAGGGCTTCGAGGCGCTGGAGGGGATGGGCGTCGGGGCCGCGGCGCAAGGGGCCGAGCGGGCGCTGGCGGCGATCACCCGGCCGTGGGCGCTGGGGCCGTCGAGGGCGCGCTGAGCTCGGCGGCGGCGCCCTTCTTCCCGACCTCGCCAGAGCGCACGAGGGCCATGCGAAGGAGCACCGGGCCCAGCACCAGGTTGATCGTGACCACCGAGAGCACCAGCGCGCGCGCCCCGACGCCCCAGGTCGGGAAGTGGCGGCTGAGGATCTCCGCGAGCCCGATGGAGACGCCCGCCTGGGGGATCAGCGCGAAGGGCGCCCAGCGCTGCACCACGGGCTCCGCGCGGGCGAGGCGGGCGCCCGCCACCGCGCCGGCCGAGAGCGCCACGCCGCGGACCACGGCGAAGGCCAGCGCGGCGACCCAGAGGGTGCGCACCACGGCGAGGTCGAGGCCCGCGCCAGCGAGCGCGAAGAACACCGCGAAGATGGGCAGCGAGGCGGGCTCCAGGGCGTGGGCGATCTCCTCGCCGGAGACGCGCAGCACGTTCTGCAGGATGAGCCCCGCCGCCAGGTTGATGAGCAGCGGGTCGAGGTGCAGCCGCGAGCCGACCTCCGCCGCCACGACGCACACCGCCAGGATGAACAGCACCAGTCCCCGGCGGACGTGGCGCACCCAGAGCCGGATGGCCAGGGCCACCAGCGCGCCCACGGCGATGGAGCCGAAGATCTCGATGGCCAGCTTCGTCGCCGGGGAGATCGCCTCGTGCACTCCCCCGAAGACCTGCTGCGCCGCGCTGCTGCCGATGGCGAAGAGCACGATCACGGCGATGTCGGAGAGCACCACCACGCCGAGGCTGGTCTCGCTCACCGGCCCCTGGGCGCTGCTCTCCGAGAGGAGCGCCAGCACCACCGAGGGGGAGAGCGACGCGATCAGCACGCCCAGGTTGAAGGCCACCACCTGGCGCTGCGGGGGAGTGAGCTCGCGGAGGAAGGGGATCCACGGGCTCAGGGCGATCACCAGCGCGGCGACGGCGACGAGCGCGAGCACCAGGGAGATCCCGGCGATGGAGGCCACCGAGCGCAGCCGGGGGCGAAGGTGCTTCAGGTCGAGCTCGCAGCCCGCGGAGAGCGCGATGAGCCCCACGGCGACAGAGCTCACCAGCTTGAGGCTGGAGATCATCGGCGCGGTGAGAAGCCCGGCGGCGCTCGGCCCGCAGGCGAGGCCGCAGGCGAGGTAGCCCGTGAGCCGCGGGAGGCGCGCGGCGGCCGCGATCTCGCCGCTCTGTATCGCCGCCAGCACCAGGAAGCCGAAGGCCAGGGCGGTGCCGGCGTCGCTCGATGCGACCGCGCCGGGGCCGAGGAAGCTGCGGGCCGAGGCCATCAGCGCGACGACGAGGATGAGCAGGATGAGCGAGCGGATCATCGTGGTGCCTTCGGCGCGCCGGGAGGGATCGAGGGGATCGTCGGTCGATCGTCGTCGGGGTCGTCGTGGTCGATGGAGAGGGCGCCCACCGCGTCCTCGCCGGGCTTCGTCCCGTGGCCCGCGAGCGCTCGGGCCGAGACGCGGAAGACCAGCTCGGAGAGCAGCGCGCCGCCGATCACCACGGTCTCGAGGCTCCCTTTGAGCATCTCGGGGTACGAGCTTCGCGCGCTCACCACGACGGCGATGGAGACCGCGCTCGAGGGCAGCAGGGCCAGCCAGGTGGAGGCGTTGGGGCCGAGGCGCATCGCGCCGGGCTGGGCCCCGTCGGAGGACTCGGCGAGCGCCACGCGGGCCGCGCGCACGCCCAGCAGCTTGCCCGCCGCGCGGGCCAGGACATAGATCGGGAGCATGATCCAGCCGCGGCGGTCGTGCGGGGACCAGAGGGCGCCGACGACCACGAAGAAGGCCATGTAGATCGGGCGCTCGAGGTCGCGGAAGCGCGGCCGGGAGAGCCACGAGCCCGCGGCGGCGCTGCCAGGGACGTTGGCCGCCGTCATGCCGGAGACGAAGCACACGGCCAGCGGGGAGAAGCCCACGTAGCCGGCCATGCCTGCGGAGAAGGCGAGCGCGCCAAGGGTCATGGCGACGTCCTCGTTGGGGTTGCGGGCGTTGCGCACCACGACCCAGATCAGCAGCCCCAGCCCGACGCCCATCCCCACCTGCAAGAACACCCACCCCAGCGGAGGGAGCTGCCACGCGCTGCCGCCGATGGGACGGAAGGCCGCGGTGACCAGCGCCACGGCGAGGAGGGCCATCACGTCGTCGAGGGCGGCCACCCTCCGTAGCTTCCTCGCGGCGGACGGCTCGAGCAGCCCGAGCAGCCCCATCAGCCGAGCTCCGGTGGGGGCGCTCACCGCCGCGCAGGCGCCGATGATCACGGCGTTGCGGACGATGTTGGCGGCGACCAGGGCCTCGCCCGGGGGGTGCACCAGCGCCAGCACGGAGGCGGAGATCACGCCCACCACAAGGGCGGTGCTGCCGCTCTCGATGGCCATGGCGCGCACGGTCCCCGCGGGCCAGCGCTCCACCTGGCGGAGGTCGAAGTCGGTGCCTACGCGAAAGCCGATCCAGCCGAGGCCGAACTCCAGCAGGGGTCGGAGGTCCTGGAGCACCGACGGGCTGAGGATGCCGATCTCCGGGCGGCGGGCCACGAGGCCGAGGACGAGGAAGGGCAGCCCGCTGCCGGTCACCATCGCGAGGCCCGAGCGCCGCTCCCAGGCGCGCACCGAGGGGTGCCCGGCGAGGAGCGCCAGGGCCAGGATGGCCATCAATCCGAGGGTGACGCGGGCGATGGTCCCCGCGCTGGGAGGCGGCGCCTCGGGCGGGGAGGGCGAGGCGGTGGCGGCGACGGAGGCTCCCGCGTCGAGCGCATCGGGGACATCGGGGACATCGGAGACATCGGGGACATCGGAGACATCGGGGACATCGGGGACATCGGGGACATCGGGGACATCGGAGACATCGGGGACATCGGAGACATCGGAGACATCGGGGACATCGGGGACATCGGAGACATCGGAGACATCGGGGACATCGGAGACATCGGGGACATCGGTCATGGCCGATGCGTCGACGAGCTGTGCCCACGCGCTCTGCGGCGCGAGGCAGCAGAGCAGCGCCACGAGCGCGATCGTCCACGCGAGTGGACGGGCGTGCGGCAGGTGGACAGGGGGCATCAGCGATCTCCTTCGGAGCGCCGGAGCGGGAACGTCAGCCCGATCCGGTCGATGCGGCGGTGACGGCCCGTGCGTGGACCCGCGGTCGTCGTCGCACGACTCCATCGGCCACGTCGAGCGGTCTGTGCGCCTCATGGCCCCGTGTACCCGGCCACGCTCCGCCACTCCCACGGCGCCCGTGCGCCGAAGTCAGCGCCGTCCAATCCCTGGCGGTAGAGTCGGCGCGTGTCGACGCCTACCGATGCGACCGAGGCCCTGCTCTCCCGAGTGCGAGCGATCTGCTACGACTTCGCGGGGACCGAGGAGAAGCTCTCCCACGGCGCGCCCTTCTTCCACGTGCGGGGCAAGGGGATGCTCTCCTTCGCGAGCGACCACCACGGCGACGGGCGCGTCGCGGTGTGGTGCAAATCGACCCCTGATGAGCAGCAGCGGCTCGTGCGCTCGGACCCGGACGTGTATTTCGTCCCGCCCTACGTGGGCGTGAGCGGCTGGGTGGGCGTGCGCCTGGAGCGGCCCGGCACCGACTTCGAGGCGCTCTCGATGCTCGTGGAGGAGGCGTGGCGCGCGGTGGCCCCGAAGCGCCTCGCCCACGCCGCGCCTTCCGCCCCGCCGCCGCCGCCCGTGTATGCGACCACCGACCCGGCGGTGGTGGCCGACGCGCTCGCCCGCATGACGGCGCTGTGCGCCACGCTGCCCGGGGCGTCCGCGGAGTCGTCGGCGTCGCAGACGACGTGGCGCGTCGGCAGGAAGACCTTCGCGTACCTGCTCGACAACCAGCACCGCGACGGCATCGTGTCGGTGTGCTTCCGGGTGGCGTCCGACGAGGCCGCGGCGCTCATCGAGCGGGCCCCGCGGCGCTACTATCGCCCGCCCTACGTGGGCGCGAAGGGGTGGGTCGCGATGCGCGTCGACTCGGCGAAGGTGCCGTGGAAGGAGCTCGCGCGGCGGGTCACCGAGAGCCACGCGAGCGTCGCGCCGCGGTGATGGCCTCACGCGCGCGGACCCGCCCGCGCCCGCCCACGCCGACAGTCCCCGGCCTCGCCCGAAGGGCCGAGCCCACCCGCGTTTCGATCAGTGCTTCCGATCGTCGCGGACGTCGGCCGAGCCGCGGGGACTGAGGACGTGGGTGGTCTCGGCCCTTCGGGCGAGGCCGGGGACTGAGGGCGTGGGCGGCCCAGAACCGGGTGGGAACCGCTCTAACCACTCGATTCCCATGCGAGCGGTGCGGTGGGCTCCATGGCCCGTCGAATAGCATCACTGGTCCGACGGCGCCGTAGCCGCTCACCCCCGCGAGGCGAGGCTCTTCGCGGTCTCCGCCCAGGTCGGGTGCTCGAAGCGAAACCCCGCCTCCAGCAGCCGCCCCGGAACCACCCGCCGGCTCTTCATCACCAGCTCAGGGTCGGTGCCCATCGCCCATGATCCGATCGACGCCATCCAGGCCGTCGCGGGCAGGCCCACCCGCACGCCCCAGGCCGCCCGCAGCGCCCTCATGAACTCCCCGTGCGGCAGCGGTTCGGGCGCAGCCACGTTCACCGCCCCGGAGAGCTCGTCGTGCGCCACCAGGAAGTCGCACGCCCGCACGAAGTCGTCCCCGTGGATCCACGACACGTACTGCCTCCCTCCGCCGATGGGGCCGCCGAGGCCCGCGCGCGTGATGCGCGACAGCACCGCGAAGATGTTCTCCGTCGACGACAGCGCCCCCGGCTCGGACATCACCATCGCCGTGCGCAGCGCCACCTTGCGGGTCGACGGCGTCGGGGCCTCGTCGAGCGCGCGCTCCCACGCCGCGGCGATGTCCGTCGAGCGCTTCCAATAGGCCGGGACGCCCGGCTCGTGGCCGCCCATCACCCCCGTCGCCTCGTCGTTGGCGGCGTCGAAGCGGTGCGCGTAGATCGTCGCCGTCGACATCTGGAGCCACACCCTCGGCGGCGATTTCGCCCGCGCGATGGCCTCGCCCACGACGCGCGTCGAGTCGACCCGGGAGTTCATCATCGCCGCGAGGTTCTCCTCGGTGTAGCGGCAGCTCACCGAGTGCCCCGCGAGGTTGAGCACCACGTCGGCGCCGTCGAGCTCGCGCGCCCACGCGTCGTCGAGGGTCTTGCCGTCCCAGCGCACCACCCGGGCCTCGCTCGCCCCGCCGCGCGAGAGCACCACCACCTCGTGCCCCGCCGCACGCCACCGCTTCGCGCACAGCGCACCGACCTGCCCCGTCCCCCCAGGGATCACGTACTTCATCGCCCGCACGCCTAGCACGCCCGCCCCGTCAGCGGCGGCGCCATACCGTCAGCTCAGGATCCCCCTGGTCCCGCACATGGTCGCGGCGAATGCGGTCGATGACCTCGGCGGGCATCCGAGAGTCGTCGTCGCGCAGGAAGACCAGCAGGTCGAAGCGGGCCCGGCTCCAGCGATCCGCGACCAGGGCCGTGTCGGCCAACGGGAACGACGTCCCGGCGTGCCACCAGATCGGGAGGCCGCGCGGCGACGGGCGCTCGAACATCGCATACATGAATTCCAATCGTGGGCCGAAGAACACCGTCCCCTGCTCCGCAGCCAGGAGGCGGTCTGCCGAGCGCACGACCCGGTGCAATCTCGGACCGGCGCGCAGGTGGGCGAAGAACGGGTGGTCGATCGTGCCGGCCTGGTAGTTCCACTCGAAGAAGGTGGCGTAGCCGACGTGCCGGTTGCGATGGCGGGCATGCCCCAACACGAGGCCCACCGTGATGCACACCCAGAGCAGAGCGATCGACGGGATGAGCCTCCGCCGCTGCCCCTCCTCGCCATTCGTCGCCGTCCAGGCAAGGAATGTCACCGAGAACAGGGCCAATGGATAATCGTTGAAGCGCGTGTCCCAGTTGGTCGCCATCGCATAGAGGGCAGAGGCGACCCCGCCCAGGCAGATCAGCACGGTGCGGTGCTCGCCGCGGCGCCAGCAGACCACCGCCGACCACGATGCGAGCGCGGTAGCGAGCGCGACGAAGGCGTAGTGCCAGCCCAGCAGCGACTCCGGGGGAAACCCGAAGCGTGGCAGGGAGCGCCCAGCGATCGCGCGATACGCAGCGAGCATGCCGACGGGAGAGACGCCCGCCGCCACGAGCGCCGACGCGAGCAACGTGATGGCCGCGGCGTGCACGAGCAGGACCCGCCTCCACGATGGGGTCCAGAGCGCTACCGGAGCGACCACGAGGAGCAGCACCGCAACCAGGTTGACCTTGGTAGCGAGGAGCGCTGCGAGCGAAGCGGCGTAGAGGGCGAGACGACCGGGGCGGTGGGGCGCCCGCGCCAGGAGCAGGGTCGCGAGCACGTAGACGAGACCTGCCTGCTGCGCCTGGACGCTGTGCCACCAGTGCGCCGTGAGCGCGGGTGAGATCACCTGGGTGGCGACGCTCAGCAGCAGCGCCAGCCATCGCGGGACGCCAAGACGGTCGAGCAGCACGCAGGTCACCGCGGTCACCGCGGCGGTGAGCAGCGCGTGGAGGGCGAGGAGCGAATCCCACGACGGGCCGAAGACCCTGAACACGAGCCCTGGAGGGACGAAGAACGCGGGTGGTAGCGTGCAGATGAAGTCGGAGTAGGGGCGTTGCCCCCGGGCGTACCGCCAGGCCACGTCGACCAGGACGCTCAGGTCGTAGCCTCCGAAGTGTCTATTGCCGAAGGTGACGCAGAGCGTACCGAGGCCGACGGAGACCACGACGACGGCCGAACGCCAGGTGAGCGGGCGAGCGAGCAGCCGCTGCAGGGCGTCGGCCGCGGCGAGCGTCGGCAGCGCGAGACCGACGCCCGCAGCGAGCGCCGCGAAGAGGGCGAGGTACTGCCGGAGGAGGATCGTCGACAGCGGGCCGTAGACCGACGGCAGCAGCGCATCGAGCACCTCGGTCCAGTCGTAGCGCCAGCAGACCACGAACTCGGCTGCCACAAGCAGGCTGAGCACGGTGACCCAGCGATCGAAGCGAGTCATCACAGCGATTCTGGCGCGCAGCCCTACCACAGGACGCGACCCTTGAAGGCATCACCCTTCTGGGTGATCCGATGGTCGGCCGCCCCCTTACGGTGCGACCAGCCGCGCGATGCGGGCGTGCAGCGCGGCCGCCGCCTCGTCCGCGCCCGCGGGCCGCTCGCCGTCCATGCGCACCGGCGTCACGCCGCGCGACGCGACCGCCCGCAGCAGCGCCAGCCGGCCGTCGTCGCCCGCACCGCCAGCCCCGAGGCCCACCGCGAAGTGCTCGATGAGGGGGCGGTCGTCGGACACCACGGGGCCGTCGCCGACGAGCTCTCGCAGCGCGACGCCCTGCGCCACCCCGAGCGCCAGCACCGCCGCGGCGAGGCGATCGCCGTCGAAGCCCAGCTCGCGCAGGTCGCGCGCGACCGCGGGCGCAGAGAGCCCCGCCGCCAGCGTCGCCGACGAGAAGCCGCGGCCGTCCCTGCGGGCGATCACGGCGGCCTCGTCGTCGGTCAGCAGGAAGAGGGCCGCCGAGGGAAACACCCGCTGGAAGGTCCGCACCAGCATGAAGGTCTCGCGCGCCGTCATGCCGTGGAGGGGGATCCACTGCGCGATGGTGCCGCCGTCGGTCAGCGCCTGGCGGGCGCGCTCGTACATCTCCAGGGTGTAGAGGCTCGCCGCGCCGGCCATGCGCGGGGGCGGCGGCTCCAGGGTGATGACCCCGTAGCGCCGGTCGCGCCCCACCATGAAGCGCCGCCCGTCGGCCTCGCGGAAGCGCACGCGGGGGTCGCGCCACACCGAGCGGTTGACGTCGACGAAGAAGGGCAGCGTGCGGTGCACGGCGGGGCTGATGTCGACCAGCTCCAGCGAGCGCACGGCGGGGTGCGCCGCCAGCGCGGCGGCGGTGGTCCCGGTGCCGACGCAGATGACCATGGCCGCGGACGGGTCGCGCGACAGCAGCGCCGGCAGGTGACCGAGCAGGGACATGTAGCGGCGCGACGAGATCGAGTCGCCCGCGTACATCACCCCGTTGGAGAGGATGCCGCGCGTGCGGCCGCGCCCGAGCGGACGCTCGACGACCGTCGTCGTGTCCTGCGGCCCCTCGTCGGTGAGGAGCAGCCGCCAGCCCTCCGCGACGCGCCCCGCGAAGGGCGCCGCGTCGCCCGTCACCACCAGCACCGCGAGCGCCGCGGCGGCCGACCCGAGGCCCACCCGCAGCGCGCGCACCCCGGGCGCCGCCGACGCCGCCGCGACCGCGATCGCGAGGTGCGCGGCCGCCGCGAGCTGGATGCCCCGCACGACCCCGACGGCGGGCAGCACGACGAGCCCGGCGGCCACGGTGCCGACGATGCCGCCTACGGTGTTGAAGGCGCTGGTGAGCCCCGCCCGCGCGCCGCCGCGCAGCCCCGCCCGCCCGGCCAGCGCGATGCACAGCGGCACGGTGGCGCCGAGCAGCAGCGTCGGCGGCAGAAGCACCAGCGAGGTCTTGCCGAACACCCCCGCGACGGTGCCGAGCCACGCGCCGAGCGTGCGGGCGCGCTGCACGCCCACGTACTGCGGGAAGAGCACGTCGACCACGCGCAGGAGGTGAGGCGTCGCCGCGACCGCCGCTGCTGCGGCTGCCTGCACCGCGGACAGGGCGATCGCCGCGCGCGCCGGCGAGACCCGCGTGGCCGCCCACGCCGCCCCGAGCGCGAGCCCCAGGAGGTACGTCGCCAGGATCGCGCTGAACGCGTAGGTCGAGGAGTTCACGTACGGCAGCAGCGCGCGCACCCAGAAGATCTCCTCCGCGAGCGCGACGCACCCCGCCGCCGCCGCGAGGCCGAGCGCGAGCGCGAGGGCCGGGCGATCGACGGCGCGGTGGGCGGTCGGCTCGGGCGCGGCGGAGGCGGGCGACGTCGAGCGCGAGGCGCGGGAGAGCGCGAGGGCCCCGAGGCCGCAGAGGGCGTTGAGCGCGGCGCCCGCGAGGCCGGTGGCGCGGAGCCCGAGCACGCCGATGGCGAGGAAGCCCGTGAGCAGGCACCCGACGACGGCGCCCGCGGTGTTGAGCGCGTAGAGAAGGCCGGGGCCCTGCTCGTCGGCGCGGTCATCCCCGACGCGGGAGGCGTACGCGGTCGCCACGACCGGAAACGTCGCCCCCATCAGCGCGCTCGGCGCGAGGACCAGGAGCATCGCGGCGCCCACCCGGATGACGTCGGAGGAGACGGTCTCGAGCCGCGGGAGGATCGTCGTGGCGAGGCCGGCAGCGAGCGCGATGCCGAGCTCGACGAGCCCATAGGTGCGCGTCGCCCGGGGGGACGCTACTGCGAGCCGGGTGCCCGCGGCGGCCCCGAGGCCGAGGCCCGCCATGAAGAGGGCGACGACGAAGGTCACCGACCGGTGGGTCCCTCCGAGGACGACGGAGAGCTGTCGCGTCCACAGCACCTCGAACGCGAGGCCGCTCGCCCCGGACAGGGTGAAGAGCGTGGCCAGGACGGCGCGGTGCGCCCGCGCGCCGAGTGGACGATCGACGCGGTCCAACATGGCGCCGACCATACAGGATGCCGCCGCTCAGCCCCTCGGCTTCGTCGCGAGGTAGCCCCGCAGCGACGCGACGAACTCCTCCGGCCGCTCTCTCTGGGGCAGGTGCCCCGCGTCGGGGATCAGCATCAGCATGGCCCCAGGGATCGCCCGCTGCAGCTTCACCGCGTCCTCCGGCGTCGTTCGCTGCAGCCGGTCGGCGGCGCCCCAGAGCAGCAGCGTGCGGGCGTGTGGTGGAGCCGTCGTCGAGCCACCCAGGATCATCGCGTCGACCGTGCGCTCGAGCTGAGGCTGGCGAGGGGACGAGAGCATGTGGCGCAGCGTCATGGGGGCCCGCGACGGGTCGCGGAAGGCCTTCGCCAGCGCCCCGGGCGTAAAGCCGATGCGCTTGACCTGACGGCGGAGCACGGCGCGCGCTGGATCGAGGGCGCCGAGCAGGCGCAGCGGCAGAGGCGTGCGAGGCATGGGGATGCCGTTGACCACGACCAGGGCCTCGCAGCGATCGGGGTGGCGGCACGCGAGGGACCACGCGACCGAGGCCCCGAAGGAGTTGCCCACGCACACGGCCCGAGAGACGCCGAGCGCGTCGAGCAGCGCGACGAGCCAGTCGGCGTAGTCGTCGACGCTGTGAGGCCCTCCGGGGACGCCGTCCTCGAAGCCGGGGAGGTCGGGAGCGACGACCTCGAAGCTCTCCGCCAGCGGCTCGAAGACCGTCTCCCAGTGGCACCGCGCCCCGCCCCAGCCGCCATGGATCAGCAGCACCGCAGGCCCGGCCCCTCCATGGAAGATTCTCGCGCCCCGCCCGAGGACCTCCAGGCCCTCCTCCCTCACCCGAAGCTCCGCGGTGCTCATCGTGGCGATATCGACACCGCTCACCCCACCGTCAAGCACCGCTCAGGCTCATCCCCGCCCGATCGTGCGTTAGCATCGGCGCCACTCACGATGCGCCCCTCCGCGGTGGTCTTTTTGTGCGGTCTCCTGTCGCTCGGCTGCGACTCCGCGGACGTGGCCCCGGCGCCCCCTTCTTCGGACACCCGAGGCCCCGGCGCGACCATCGACCCCGCCCTGCGCTACGCGGCGATGTGCGCGTCCTGCCACGGCGAGGCAGGGGAAGGGGGCCTCGGCTCACGGCTCGTCGACTCCGCCCGCTCCGTCGAGCAGCTCACGCAGATCATCGACGAGCGCATGCCCCAGGGAAACCCCGGCGCCTGCCGCGGAACCTGCGCCTCGTCGATCGCGCAGTACATCAAGACCCGCTTCACCTCTCAGGCCCTCTCCTGCGCCACCGTCGCCCCCTCGGCGCGACGCCTCCGCCTCCTCACCCGTCGCGAGTACCGCGCCACCGTGCGCGACCTGCTCGACCTCCCAGCGCCCTCGACGCCTCCCACCACGCCGCCCGGCACCGATCCCTCGTGCGGGCGCCATCGCTTTGCGTACTCGCCTCCGAGCGCCGCGCGCAGCGTCCACGTCGCCGGGAGCTTCAACGGCTGGTCCCCCACCGCGTGGCCCATGACCTGGGTCGAGGGCGTCCGAGAGTGGCAGTCCGAGCGCGAGCTCCCCGACGGAACCTACCAGTACAAGTTCGTCGTCGACGGCTCGCAGTGGGTGAGCGACCCGCGCGCCACCGCCTCGATGCCCGACGGCTTCGGCGGTCAGAACTCCGTGCTCACGCTCCGCTGCGCCGACGCCGGAGCGCCTGCGCCCGCGCCTCCTGGCGGGGTAGACCCTGTGGAGGAGGCCACTCGCTCTCTGCCCGTCGAGTCGCGCCCCCAGGGCTTCGCCTTCGACGACAACGCCGACACCGCGCTGGTCACCTCGGTGCACGTCAACGAGTACCTCCGGGCGGGCCGCTCGCTCACCGCCGCCGTCTCCTCGCGGCTCCGCGCTGTCGTCGGCTGCGAGGCCTCCGCCGACCGCGCGGCCTGCGCCAACACCCTCGTGCGGGGCTTCGGCACCAGGGTATTCCGCAGAGCCCTCAGCGCCGCGGAGATGCAGCGCTACGGGGCCCTGGTGACCGGGGCGCGCGACGTCGACTAGGGAGTGTCCAGGGCGGTGCGGGCGATGCTGCTCTCGCCGTCCTTCCTCTACCGCTCGGAGATGGGCGCGGCGCAGCCCGACGGAACCTTCCGGCTCACCCCCTACGAGGTCGCGGCCGCGCTCTCGTACACCTACTGGGGAAGCACCCCCGACGCGGCCCTCCTCGCCGCCGCTGCCGACGGCTCTCTCTCCACCCCCGCCGGCACCGAGCGCGAGGCCCGACGCCTCCTCGCCGACCCCCGCGCCAGGGCGCAGCTCGCCACCTTCGCGCTCCAGTGGCTCGGCGTGGAGACCGTCGCCACCACGCCCCGGAGCGCCGCGCTGTTTCCGGCCTTCACCGACGCGGTGCGCGCCTCGATGCTCGAAGAGGCCCGCCGCCTCGTGACCTCCGTCGCCTTCGACGGAACCCACCGCTTCGACGAGCTCTTCACCACCCGCTCGACCTGGGTCGACGCCACCCTCGCCAGCTACTACGGCCTCGACGGAGTGAGCGGCAGCGCCTTCCAGCGGGTCGAGCTCCCGGAGGCTCGCCAGGGCGGCGTGCTCAGCCTCGGCGCGGTGCTCACCCGCTACGCCCACAGCGACCAGGGATCGCCCATCCTCCGCGGCCTCTTCGTCCGCTCGGCCCTGCTCTGCGAGGAGTTTCCGCCCCCGCCGCCCAACGCCGGGGGCGTCCCCGACGTCGACCCGCGCGCCACCACCCGCGAGCGCTTCCGCCAGCACACGGCCAACCCCGCCTGCGTGACCTGCCACCGCTACATCGACGGCGTGGGCTTCGGCTTCGAGCGCTTCGACGCCGTCGGCCGGCTGCGCTCCACGGAGAACGGCCACCCCATCGACGCCACCGGAACCGTCTTCGACATCGAGCGCTTCGGCTCCGACACGCGCTTCGACTACGCCACCCTCCCTCAGCTCGCCGGGGCCATCGCGCAGAGCGAGGCCGCCCGCTCCTGCTTCGCGCGGCAGTACTACCGCTTCGCCCGGGGCTTCCGGGAGACCGCCGACCAGCGCTGCGCCGTGCTCGACGTGACCCGCCGCTTCCGGGAGAGCGGCTACGACCTGCGAGAGCTGATGGTGGCCGTGACCCTCAGCCCCGACTTCGCGACCCGGAGGTCCCCGTGAGCCTCAGCTCCAGACGACGCTTTCTCCAGGGCGCCCTCGGGGCCGCCTCGGCGCTGCCGCTCGCGATGGCCACCCGGCGCCTCGCGAGCGCCAACCCCCGCGGCCTCGCTCGCAGGGTGATCTTCTTCTACTACCCCGACGGCATCGCGGGTCGCTCGCAGAACGGCGAGCCCAGCCTGTGGAGCGCCTCCGGCCGAGCTCCCTCCATCGCCCTCGGAGAGCTGCTCTCCCCGCTCTCCTCCATCGCCGGCGACTGCGTCTTCCTCAGCGGGCTCTCCATGGGAAGCACCGACGAGGGGAGCCACCCGGGCGGCGCGAAGAAGCTCCTCACCGCGGTGGACGGCGGCAACGGAGAGTCGGTCGATCAGTACCTCGCCCGCACCGTCGGCCGCTCGTCGCCCTTCCGTCACATCTACCTCGGCGCCATGGCGACGCAGAACAACGCCTCGGGGGACAAGTTCATCTCGTACCCGAGCGCGGGCGTGACCGTGGCCCCGGAGGACGACCCCGTCAGCGCCTTCCGCCGCATCTTCTCGGGGGCCACCTCGGGTCCGCCGACGACGAGCGTCGACGCGGGCGTGGCCTCCTCCGACGCGGGCCCCGCAGCCCCGGTGGCGGGCGTGGACGATGGCGCCGACGGCCTCTCCCTCGACACCTCCCTCGCCGACCTGATGGACCTCCGCGCCTCCCTCGGCGTCGCAGAGCGCACCCGCCTCGACGTGCACCTCGACGCGCTCCACGAGGTGCAGGACCGCCTCCGTGGAATGCCCTCCTCGATGACTCCCTCCATGGCCGACGCGGGCGGGGTCGTCACCGTCGCCGACGCCGGGCTGCGACCTCCGCCGTCGCTGCGCTGCGACGCTCCCTCCATGGCCTTCGACGCCCCGACGGGCGCAGGTCTCTTCGCTCCGGAGAACTTCCCCGCGGTGCTGCGGGCGCAGATCGACACCATGGTGCTGGCCATGGCCTGCGGGATGAGCCGGGTGGGGGTGATCCAGGCCTCGCAGCACACCAGCGAGCTCATCATGAGCCGCTTCCGAGGGACCGATATGTACGACCCGGGCTTCGACATGCGCAGCCACCAGGCCTCGCACTACGGCGCCCGGCAGGACCGCTCCAACCGCCTCTTCAGCGACTACGTGAAGCAGGTGCGCTGGTGGGTGTCGCAGTTCGGCTACCTGGTCGAGCAGCTCAAGGCTCGCCCCGAGGGGGACGGCACCATGCTCGACCACTCCCTGGTGCTGCTCTGCTCGGAGGTCTCCGACGGCAACACCCACAGCCACCAGGACATGCCCTTCGTCCTCGCGGGGCGCGGCGGCGGATGCGTGAGCACCGGGCGCGCGATGAGCTTCGACGGCCGCCGCCACGGCGACCTGCTGGCCACCATCGCCCAGGCCATGGGCGCGAACGTCGACACCTGGGGAGACGCCGGCTCCGGGGTGCTGCCAGGACTGTTGGGATGAGGGAGACGACGGGGGGCAGGGCGAAGGTTCTGCGCCGGAGTGCAGCGCGTGCGCGGGATCAGCGCATCCGGTCGGCGGCGCGGAAGTACTTCCTCGCGTAGGCGACGATCTGCCCGTCGGTGGGGTGATCGACGGTCTCGACGCCCACGATGTTGGGGACGAGCGCCGCGTGGTGGGCGTGGATGTGCTTGATGAGCCCGAGCTTCGCGTCGGAGGGCCCGGTGATCAGCAGCTCGTGGTCGGCGCCGAGCTTCTCGGCGACATCATGGAAGAAGCCAGAGGAGTCCTCCTTGCGGCCGCTCACGGCGGCGCGGCTGCGGACGTGGCGGTGAGGGGCCTCGATGTCGACCTCGTGCACCCCTTCGGCGTCGAAGTCGAAGATGCGGGCCTGGGAGTGGTCGATCCAGATCACGGTGTGAAGTGCCATGACCGGACGAGGTTGCAGATGTCGTACCGGAGGGGCGATCGGGGGGAAGGAGGGTGAAGGCAGGGGGCGGGGCGGCGTCGGGGCGCTCACCCCTACTGCCGCCGCCGGTGGGATCAAGGGGCGTGGTAGGGCGAGGCGGCGCCGTAGCACTGAGAGTCGTTGCCGAAGCCGATGCCCGTCGGGGTGAAGTTGGCGGCCCCGGTGCGGCCGCCGTAGCCGTCGTGCGAGGCGTAGCGGCCGATGGACCAGTCGAAGTACAGGCCGTCGAGCGAGCCGTTGCCGTTGGCGGTGTAGCGGCCTACGCGCGCCCCGGCGGTGTTGTAGACGTCGTAGAGCAGGTTGCTCGACGAGGCCCCGTCGGCGGAGAAGTAGTAGAACATTCCGTCCCACGCGAAGGTGCCGCCGAAGCAGTGGGCGCCGCAGGCGTAGGGCGCGGGGCCCGTCGGGGTGACGGTGCGGACGAAGGTGAGCGCCGCGCTGCCCGCCGTGGTGGCGTAGTGCCGGATGGAGGTCCCATCGAAGCAGAGGAACTCCGTCGCCGATGACGAGAGCAGGTTGCACTGCCCGGTGAAGCCGTCGCTGAAGACCACCGGGGCGAAGGTCCCGAGGGCGCCGGTCACCGGGTTGATGGTCCCGATGTAGAGCCGGTTGTGGTTCGACGGGTACTGGGCCTGGTCGGTGTGCACCACGCTGTTGGTCCCGGGGATGATCACCATCCGAGCGAAGACCGTGCCCGTGGCGTTGTCGGGCGAGCCCGGGTAGCCGCTCGCGCCCGCGGTGTGCGACCAGTACCCGCTGGAGGAGTAGTGGCCCGCGATGATCTGGTTCGAGGCCCGGTGCCAGATGCCGTTCACCAGGTTGTTGGGGTACGCGTAGCAGGCCACCGGGGTGTTGAAGACCATCGACGGATCAGGCGTCCCGCTCAGGCACACCGACCCCGCCGGGCAGGTCGTCACGCAGGCCCCCGCGACGCACGAGCGCCCCGCGGCGCAGGCCACGCCGCACGCCCCGCAGTGGGCGCTGCTGGTCCGAAGCGAGGCCTCGCAGCCGTTGCCCGCCGCGAGGTCGCAGTCGGCGAAGCCCGCGCTGCAGACGAAGTTGCAGTCGCCCGACACGCACACCGTCGCGGCGTTCGCCCGCGCCGGGCACACCACGCCGCAGCCGCCGCAGTTGGCGGGGTCGTTGGCCGTCACCACGCAGGAGCCCGCGCACGACGCGAGCCCCGCGGGGCACGACACCACGCACGCGCTCCCGGCGCAGATCTGCCCCGCCGCGCAGGCCATCCCGCACGCTCCGCAGTTGCCCCGGTCGGTGCTGAGGTCCCGGCACGATCCAGCGCAGTTGCTCTGCCCCACCGGGCACGACACCACGCAGGCGCTCCCGGAGCACACCTGGCCCGCGGCGCAGGAAGTCCCGCACGCCCCGCAGTTGGCGCGGTCGTTGGTGAGGTCACGGCACGAGCCCGAGCAGTTGCTCTGCCCCGCCGGGCACGACACCACGCAGCTCCCGGTGGTGCAGGCCTCGCCCGCCGCGCACGAGCGACCGCAGGCCCCGCAGTTGGCGCGGTCTCCCTGGAGGTCTCGGCACGAGCCCGAGCAGTTGGTGAGCCCCGCGCCGCAGGACACCACGCAGGCGCTCCCGGAGCACACCTGGCCCGCGGCGCAGGCGGTCCCGCACGCGCCGCAGTTGCTGCGGTCGTTGGTGAGGTCTCGGCACGCGCCGCCGCAGTTGACCTGCCCCGCGGGGCACGACACCACGCAGGCGCTGCCCGAGCACACCTGGCCGGCGGCGCAGGCCATCCCGCACATCCCGCAGTTGCTGCGGTCGTTGGTGAGGTCTCGGCACGATCCCGCGCAGTCGGTGAGGCCGGTGCCGCACGAGGTCACGCAGGCGCTGCCGGAGCACACCTGGCCCGGGGCGCAGGACGTCCCGCACGCGCCGCAGTGGGCGCGGTCGTTGGTGAGGTCGCGGCACGCTCCGCCGCAGCTGGTCTGCCCCGACGGGCAGGAGACCACGCACGCTCCCGCGGAGCACACCTGGCCCGCGGCGCACACGGTGCCGCAGCCGCCGCAGTGGGAGCGGTCGTTCTGGAGGTCACGGCAGGTGCCCGCGCAGTCGGTGAGCCCGGCGCTGCACGAGACCACGCACGCGCCCGCGGCGCAGATCTGCCCCGGGCCGCACGAGTTGCCGCAGGCGTTGCAGTTGGCGCGGTCGCTCTGGAGGTCGCGGCACGAGCCGCCGCAGTTGGTCTGGCCCGCCGGGCAGGACACCACGCAGGCCGTGGCCGAGCACACCTGGCCGGCGGCGCAGGCCGTCCCGCACGCGCCGCAGTGGGCGCGGTCGCTGGCGAGGTCGCGGCACGAGCCGCCGCAGTTGGCGAGCCCGGCGGCGCACGACACCACGCACGCCCCCGCGGAGCACACCTGGCCCGCGGCGCAGGCGGTAGCGCAGGTGCCGCAGTGGGCGCGGTCGCTCTGGAGGTCGACGCACGAGCCGCCGCAGGAGACCTGGCCCGAGGGGCAGGAGGTCTCGCAGGCGCCCGCGGCGCAGACCTCGCCGGGCATGCAGCTACGGACGCACATGCCGCAGTTGGCGCGGTCGCTCTGGAGGTCGCGGCACGAGCCCGAGCAGTCGGTGGTGCCCGTCGCGCAGCTCGTCACGCACACGCCCGCGGAGCAGACCTGGCCCGCGCGCACACGGTGCCGCAGGCGCCGCAGTTGTTGCGGTCGACCTGGAGGTTGGCGCAGTAGCCCATGCCCCCGCGGTGGGGGCCATGCAGGCCGTGAAGCCCATGGTGCAGGAGGTCACGCAGCGCCCTGAATCGCAGGTCTCGCCCGACGCGCAGGAGGTCCCGCAGGCGCCGCAGTGGCGAGGATCACGCTGCAGGTCGGCGCAGGCGCGAGAGCCGTCGGAGGCCATGCAGGTGCTGAGGCCCTGGGCGCAGTTGGTGGCGCAGCTCCCCGCGGAGCACACCTCGCCAGGGCCGCATCGCCGGCCGCAGGCGCCGCAGTGGTCGCGGTCGGTGGCGGTGAGCACGCAGATCTCCGCGCCGACGGTTCCGCCGTCGCTCGCTCCGGCCGAGCAGGCGACCTGGCCCGTCGGGCACGAGAGCCGACAGACGCCGTTGTCGCACTGCCGTCCGCCGGTACAGGCGTTTCCGCACGCTCCGCAGTTGGCGTTGTCGGCGTTCACGGCGACGCAGCGGTCGCCGCAGAGCATCTGCGACCCGGTGCAGGTCGGGCGCGTGTCCGTCGGGGCGTCGAAGCCCGCCTCCGAGAGGGAGGCGTCCTGGCCACTGCCGACGACGGGCGTGCCGTCGCACGCCGCTACGAAGAGCGTCGCGGCGATCGCCAGCCACGACAAGCAAGACCGACCTGTTGGAACCCTGATCATCTGGAACCTCCCAACCGTGAACCGGCTATCACCGGGAGGTGAAGACCACCGCCGCGGGAGCGCGAGTCTAGTTCAGGTCGGGGAGGCTCCGTCCGGAGAGAATCGCTCTAACCGTCGGCCTGCACCTTCACGGCGACGTCGATGCCCCCTCGCACGCTCTGGGTGACGATGCAGAAGTCCTCGAAGGTCGCGAGGCAGCTCGTGAGCGCGGGGTGGTCGGCGGGGAGCTTCGTGTGCAGCGTCACGTTCACCTTGCCGATGCGCAGCCGGCGCTGCGGGTTGCGAACGATCTCGACGTCGACGTCGGCGCTCACCCCGGAGGTCGTGACCTTCGCCTTCTGCAGGCAGAAGACGAGGCTCGCGGCGAGGCAGTTGCCGATGGCGGCGGCGAGGATGCGGGCCGCGTTGGGAGCCGCGTCGCGACCGAGCGGCGGGGGCTCGTCGAGGCTCAACGTCTCGAACTGCTCCTTGTCGAACTTCACCTTGAACTCGAAGCCGTCGACCTGCTCGACGCGCACCGAGAAGCTATTGACGACGTCGCTCGGTCGCGGGGCGGGCGCTGCGTCCGCCGGGGCGCTCTTGGGGTCCATCGTCGGCTCAGCGCTCTACCGGGAGGCCGGCCGCGTTCCACGCGAGCATGCCGCCGGACATGTTGATGATGTGCTTGAAGCCCATGGCCGCGAGGGCCGCCGCTGCCCGGCCCGAGCGCCCGCCCGAGCGGCACACGACCACGATCTCCTGGTTACGGTCCCAGGCCTTCGCGACGTGCTCGACGGTGGCGAGCGGGACCAGCTCGGTGCCCGCGATGTGGCCGAGCTCTGCGTTGTACTCCGAAGGCTCCCTCACATCGATCAGGCGCGTGGTGCCGCGCGAGGCGGCGAGGCGCTGCACGTCGATCTCGCGGAAGCCATTGGGGTTCGGGGTCGAGGCCTGTTCGAGAGTGGTCATGGGGTGATCTGTATCCTCTCAGACGGGCGAGCCGTCGTCCCGGGTGGTCTTCTTCATGTCGAGGGGGATGGTCAGGTAGCGCTTGCCGTTGGCGTGGGCCTTCGGCAGCCGGCCCGCGTCGATGTTCACCTGGACGCTCTGGAAGAGCAGCCGCGGGGCCGAGAGCGTGGCGTCGCGCGAGGTGCGCTGCTTCACGAAGTCCGCCCGGGAGGTGCTCGCCCGGAGCTGGATGTTCGACTCCTTGGAGGCGCCGATGGTGGTCTCGAAGCGCAGCGCGCGGCCGTTGGGCTGGTAGTCGTGGCCGACGAAGACCCTCGTCGCGTCGGGCAGCGCGTACAGCCGCTCGTGCACCGAGGTGTAGAGCGCGTCGGCGCTGCCGCTCGGGAAGTCGCAGCGGCCGGTGCCGTAGTCTTCGATGAAGAGCGCGTCGCCGGTGAAGACCGCGTCGCCGACCTGAAACGAGAGGCACGCGGGCGTGTGGCCCGGCGTGGCGAGCACGTCGATCTTCATCGCCCCGGCCTCGATCTTCTCTCCGTCCGAGAGGAGCTGGTCGAACTGGCTGCCGTCCGTGGGGACGTTGGCGAGGTCGAAGACGCCCGCGAAGATCTTCTGCACATCGACGATCCTGGCGCCGATGGCGACCTTCGCCCCGAAGCGGCTCTTCAGGTACTGCGAGCCGCTGAGGTGGTCGGCGTGGGCGTGGGTCTCGAGGACGTAGTGGAGCTTGAGCTTCTCGCGGTTGAGGAACTCCTCCACGCGGGTGATCGAGGTCGTCGAGGTCGACGAGGAGAGCACGTCGTAGTCGAGCACCGGGTCGATCACCACCGCGTCCCGCGACTTCGGATCGAAGACGACGTAGGTGAGCGTGAAGGTGGCCGGGTCGAAGAAGGTCTCGATGTTCATGGGGGCGACTCCTGAGGGTTGCGAGAGGGCTCTCTGCGGCTCCCGATGGCCGTAGGAGCCTGGCGGTCGGCAGAAGGGTTCGCGGAGCGATCACTCCCTCCTGGGAAGGGCCCTGGCGACGGCCTGCTCGATCAGCATCCCGGCGGTCAGGCCGACGACGAAGACGATGGCGCCGAGCGATCCGGCGGCGGCGGAGACGAGGCCGGGCCCCGGGCAGTAGCCTCCGAGGCCCCAGCCGACGCCGAAGAGGGCGGCGCCGAGCACGAGGCGCAGGTCGATGTCCTTGCGCGTCGGCAGGTGGAACCTCACATCGAAGAGCGGCGCCGGCCTCCGGAGGACGACCCGATAGGCGACGAAGTGGACGGCGATGGCGCCCATCATCACGAAGGCCAGGCTGGCGTCCCAGTCGCCCGCGAGGTCGAGAAAGCCGACGACCTTGGCGGGCCGGGTCATGCCCGAGAGGGCGAGGCCCACGGCGAAGAGGGCGCCTGCTCCGAAGGCGGCGGCGTTGCGCTTCATCGGGCGCCTCCCAGGAGGTGGCGCACCACGAAGACCGTGGCGAAGCCGGTGCCCATGAAGGTGAGGGTGGCGACCAGCGAGCGCACCGACAGCCGGCTGAGGCCGCAGACGCCGTGGCCGCTGGTGCAGCCGTTGCCGAGCTGGGTGCCGAAGCCGACGATGAGGCCCGCGAGCAGGGTGACCGGCAGCGAGGCGCTCCAGGCCGAGGCGAAGGCGGCGGGCCAGGTCAGCCGCACCAGCATCCCCATGGCAGCGAGGCCCGCGATGAACCAGAGACGAAACGCCCGGTCGCTGGTGCCCTGCCGGAGCAGCGAGCCATAGAGGCCGCTGATGCCGGCGACCTTGCCGTGGGTGAGGAGGAGCAGCGAGGCAGCGAGGCCGATGATCGCGCCGCCGATCAGCGCAGGGATGGGGGTGAAGTCGTGCATGGTCCTGGCGGGTGCGGTGGGTGAGTTCGGGCGGAGATGAATAGCCCCATCGAGGACGCGAACCAGCCGAATGTGTGGTGGTGGACTCGCGTCCGGTAGCGGGGGGGCGCGCGGCCGTCTGGCTCGCTCAGCCGGAGAGCTCGTCCTCGGCGGAACTCTCCTCCCGGGTCGGCGCGGCCTCCGGGGCGCTCGTGCGGACGCAGACCACCGGCACCGTCGCGGCCCGTACGATCTTCTCGGCGACGCTGCCCAGCAGCAGGTGGGACAGCCCTGTGCGGCCGTGCGTCCCGACCACCAGCGCGTCGGCCTCCACCTGCCTCGCGAGGGTGATGATCTGCGCCGTCACCTCGCCGGTGACCGCGAAGGTCGCCACCACGAGGCCAAGCTTCCTCAGCGGCGCGGCGATGTCCTCCAGCCGCTGGCGCGCTCCCCGGGTGGTGTACTCGTCGACGCGCAGGGGCTCCGGGGAGTCCGCGGGGCTGATGAGCGCGCTCGGCGGGAGGTTGGCCGGGAGGCTGGAGACGTGCGCCAGCACCAGCGAGGCGCCGTGCACCTTCGCGAGCTCGACCGCGGTGCGCAGCGCGCGCTCGGCGCAGGGCGAGAAATCGTGGGGTACGAGCAGCTTCTTCCACATGGTCGGTGTCTCCCGGTCGGTGATTCGCAGGGCCCGCGCCCGCGGCGG
The DNA here is from genome assembly GCA_016704445.1 of Deltaproteobacteria bacterium. Lineage (GTDB taxonomy): Bacteria > Myxococcota_A > Polyangia > Polyangiales > SCUS01. The sequence goes on along the minus strand of JADJAE010000012.1, from coordinate 73,738 downwards.
GGTCGTCGCGCTACGCTGCGGCCCGCCATGAGTCTAAGCCTCTGGACCCCGCTCTTCTCTGCCCTCATCGCGTTCGCCATGGCGACCAAGGTGCTGCTGCGCTCCCGAAAGCGGCGCCCGCACTGGCTGTTCATCATGTTCGCGACCAACGTCGCGGTCTGGTATTTGGCGACCTTCCTCGAGGCGCGCAACGGGGGCGGGCTGCTCTCTCGCTTCGCGGGCCTGATGGCGGTGCTGCTCCCGCAGACCGGGGTGCGCTTCCTCCGGGGCTTCAGCCTCGACGCCCCCGACCAGCCCTCCTCCCTCGATCGCTGGGCCACCCGGCTCCTGGTGCCGATGCTGGCGCTGGTGGCCTCGCCCTGGTTCACCCAGAAGATCACCGGCGCCGTCATCCGCGCGGTGCTCCTGGCCTACGTGGTGGGGCTGCTCATCGCCGCGGTGAGCGCCCTCTCCTCCCGCGGCCGGGTCATCGCATCGCAGCACGAGCGCCGCCGCGCCCGCTACCTCGTCGGCCTCGGGGTGCTCGCCACGCTGGTCACCACCGCCGACCTCGTGCCCTTCATGGTCAACCGGGTGGTGGCCGCCAACCTCCCGCCCATCGGGTCGATCCTGGTGCTGGCGGTGCTCTACATGTTCTCCGAGGTCATCGAGCGGCGCCGGGTCATCGACCTCTACGAGCTCGCCGGGCGCTTCGTGGTGCTCACCGCGCTCGCCCTCGTCCTCGCGGGCATCTACTACCGCCTCGTCGACTGGCAGGTGCTCACCGAGCGGCGCCTCCAGGAGGGGCCGTACTTCCTCAACGCCATCGTGGCGTCCCTCGTCATCCTCATCTTGTTCGACCCGTTGCGGGCGAAGGTCGAGGAGCAGATCGGGCGCTTCTTCTTCGGCGAGCGCCACGACTTCGAGACCTCCATCAACGAGCTGCGCCGCCGCCTCGCGCACGCCCTGGAGCCCGACGAGATGGGCCGGGTGCTGATGGACGGGCTCAGCCGGTCGCGCCGAGTGACCTCCGCCTCGCTCTACCTGGTCGACGCCGACCGCAAGGGCCTCGACCTCACGGCGCAGCTCGGTGACACCGCGGAGCGTCGCGTCGACCTGGCCTCGCTGCGCGCCCTCGTCGACCACGCCCGCACCCACGGCATCGCCGTCAAGGAGCACCTCGAACGCGACGCCGACGACCGCCGCGAGCTCGGCGAGACGCGCGAGGGGGAGTCCATCGCGGAGCTCGCCCACGCGATGGAGTCGCTCTCGGCCTCGGTGGTGCTGCCGCTGGAGGGCGAGGGCAACGACCTGCTGGGGCTGCTCACCCTGCGCGACGACCGGGTGCGCGACGCCTTCGCGGGGGACGAGTTCCCCATCCTCAAGGGCCTCGCGGCGCAGGTGGCCATCGTGGTGGAGAACACCCGGCTCTACGCGCGCATCAAGGAGCGCGACCGGCTGGCGGCGCTGGGCGAGATGGCCGCCGGGCTGGCGCACGAGATCCGCAACCCCCTCGGGGCGATCAAGGGCGCCGCGCAGTGGATGGAGTCCACGATGCCCGCGGAGAGCGACCACCGTGAGTTCATCGGGATCATCGTCGAGGAGGTGGGGCGTCTCGACCGGGTGGTGAGCTCCTTCCTCGACTACGCCCGGCCCTACCGGGGCAACCCCTCGCTGCTGGACGTGACCAACGTGGTGGAGCGCACGCTACAGCTGGTGCGCAACGACATCCCCGCGGAGCTGGTGCTCACCCACGAGCCCGGCGACGAGCTGCCCCCGGTGCGCATGGACCCGGAGCACCTCCGCCAGGTGCTGCTGAACCTCATCCGCAACGCGATGGAGGCGATGAAGGGCCGAGGCTCGATCGTGCTGCGCTCCCGCACGCGCGGCTCCTTCGTCGAGCTGCTGGTGCGCGACAGCGGCCCCGGCATCGAGGCCTCCATGCGGAAGAACCTCTTCATCCCCTTCTCGACCACCAAGACCCAGGGGACGGGCCTCGGGCTGGCGATCTCCCAGCGGTTGATCCAGTCCGCGGGCGGCCGCATCGAGCTCCGCGCCTCCGGCGACCTGGGGACCACCTTCTGCATCTCGCTCCCTGCGGCGGTGTCCGGGACCCCGACGGCCCCGGGCGGGAGCATCCCACCGCCACCTCGCGTTGCGGCCGACGCGGAGGCCGTGAGAGTGTCGTCGCACCCTCTCGCATGAGCACCCCCCTCTCGACCACCGACCCGCTCGTCGGCCTGGGCTGGACGGCGGAGCTCGCGAGCTCCATCGGCCCCGACGAGTCCGACCTCCTGCCCGCCCGGGTGGCTGCCTCGCACGGCATCGCGGTCACCCTCTGGACCCGCGAGGGCGTGCGCAACGGCCCTCTGGCCGCGGCGCTCTCCGAGCCTCCCGCGGTGGGCGACTGGGTGCTGGCGCGCGCCCCCGATCTCGCGGGCGACTGGGCCGTGCAGCGGCTGCTCCCGCGGCGGACGCAGTTCGTCCGTCACGCCTCCGGGCAGGAGACCCGGGCCCAGGTGATCGCGGCCAACATCGACCGGGTGCTGGTGGCGACCGGGCTCGACGGGGACTTCAACCACCGCCGTCTGGAGCGCTACCTGCTGGCGCTGGCCACGAGCGGCGCCGCGACCACGCTGGTGCTGACCAAGGCCGACCAGTGCTCCGACGTGGCCAGCTACCGCCGCCAGGCCGAGGCGCTGGCTCCCACGGTGGTGGTGAGCGCCCGCACCGGCGAGGGGATGGACGCTCTGCGGGCGCTGATCCCCGCGGGCTCGACGGTGGCGCTGGTGGGCTCCTCGGGGGTGGGCAAGAGCACCCTGGTCAACGCCCTGATGGGAGGGGAGCGGGCCTCCACCGGGGCGGTGCGGTCCTTCGACAACAAGGGCCGTCACACGACGACGCACCGGGAGATGTTCGTGGTCCCCGGGGCCGGGGTGGTGGTCGACACCCCCGGGATGCGCGGCCTCGAACCCTGGGCGGACGATGGGACGCTCGCCGCGCTCGACGCGATGTTCCAGGAGGTGAGCGAGGCGGCGTTGGGGTGTCGCTTCACCGACTGCGATCACATGACCTCGCCCGACTGCGCGGTGCGCGACGGGGTTAGGGCGGGCACCCTCGCCCCCGAGCGGGTGCGCTCCTGGGTGACCCTGCGGGACGAGCTCAACCAGCAGGCGGTGCTGCGGGCCGAGCGCGCCGCGAAGCTGGCGTTGAAGGCGAAGAAGGGGCGACGCGGATGAAGACGGCGGCGATGATCCTCGGGGCGGCGATGGCGGTGGCTGGCTGCGCTCGCACGACGGAGGCGCCTCGGCCGGCGGAGGCGCTCTCCTACCGGGCGTCGACGGAGGTGGTGCTGGACGTGGCCGCCAACGGCGACGCGCTTGTGGGCCGGGAGCTGCCCGCGGAGCCCGAGTCGGACGCCGACCGGGTGCTGAGCCCGTCCTGGCTGACCAGGGCGGGGCGGCGGCCGTGGCGGGGCGGCGACGTGCTGGAGGCGCGGTGGATCCCCGGGACGACGGCGGTGTTGACGATCACCACGGCGCACACGCTGACCCGCCGGGAGTCGCCCGACGCTCCGGCGGTGGAGCTCGACCGGGAGGTCTTCGGCCCATTGAGCCTGGACGCCCGGGGCACGGCCGTGGCGTACACCCGTGGCGATCCTCCGATGCTCTCCCTGGTGCGCCTCGACCTTCGCACCGGGGTGGCGACGGCGATGGCGCCGGGTCTGGTGCCCGCGTGGTGCCCGGCGCTCTCTCCCGATGGGAGCGAGGTGGTGGTGGTGGCGAGCCCCGAGGGCCACCCCGCGCTCTTCCGGGTGAGGGGGCAGGAGGCTCCGCGGCCGTGGGTGCTCCCGCCGGGAAGCCCGCTGCCGATGGGTCCCAACGCGCCGGTGGTTTTTGGCGATGCGCTGGTCTTCGAGAACGAGACGGGCGTGCACTCGCTGGGCCTCGACGGAACGCCTCGTCGCTCCATCCCTGGCGTGCGCCACCCGGTGCTGTCGGCCGACGGGCGCAGCGTGCTGGCCCACCGTGACGGCGCGCTGCTGCGATGGACGGCGGGCGACCTGGAGTCGGCGCGATGAGCCGCCGGGCGACGCGCGCCTGGGTGGTGGGTTGTTGCCTCGGGCTGCTGTCGGTGGGGGCCTCGGCGCAGGTGCGCCACCGCCGTCCGCTCGGTTCGGCGCCGTCGGTGCGCTACGGCTACGACAACAACGGCGGCTCATCGGGCTGTCGCGACTACAACTGCGGCAGCCGCTGCTACGACGGCCACTCGGGGACGGACTTCCCGGTGCCGCTGGGCACCACGGTGCTGGCGAGCGCCGACGGGGTGGTTTCGGCGACCAACAACGGCTGCGCCAACTACGGCGGACTGGGCAACAGCTGCGGCGGTCGCTGCGGCAACTACGTGCAGATCCGCCACTCGGACGGGGCGTACACGATCTTCTGCCACATGCAGCTCAACTCGCTGATGGTGTCGCGGGGGCAGCGGGTGCGCTGCGGTCAGGCGATCGGCCGCTCGGCGAGCTCGGGCAACTCCACCGGGCCGCACCTGCACTTCGGCTGGCGGCGCACGAGCGCCTCCATCGACTCGTACCGGGGCCGCTGCACCAGCTCGCCCGGCGCGTGGACCGACCAGGGAGCCTATGGGGCGAGCCTTGGGGCGACGTGCGCGTGCGTGGCGAGTGCGGAGACGTGCAACAACCGCGACGACGACTGCGACGGCCGGGTGGACGACGGTCTCAGCCGTAGCTGCTACACGGGCCCCTCGGGAACGGCGGGACGGAGTGTCTGCCGCAACGGCACGCAGACCTGTGGTGCGGGAGCGTGGCGCTCGTGCTCGGGGCAGGTGGTTCCGAGCGCGGAGGGCTGCAACAACCGCGACGACGACTGCGACGGCCGGGTGGACGATGGTCTCAGCCGTAGCTGCTACACGGGTCCGGCGGGGACCTCCGGCCGGGGCATCTGCCGCGGGGGGACGCAGACCTGCGCCGCGGGCGCGTGGGGCGGCTGCTCGGGTCAGGTGGTCCCGAGGGCGGAGAGCTGCAACCGGCTCGACGACGACTGCGACGGCATGGTCGACGAGGGCGCCTGCGGGACGGACGCCGGGACGCGCCCCGACGCGGGCGCGGTCACCGATGTCGGCAGTGATGTCGGCAATGATGTCGGCAATGATGTCGGCAGTGATGTCGGCATTGATGTCGGCATTGATGTCGGCATTGACGATGCGGGCGGGATCGACGACGCTGGGGTCGAGGAGGACGCGGGCGAGGAGGACGTGGTGGAGTTCGAGGATGTGGGCAACGACGAGCCTGATCCGAGCGAGCTCGACCCCGTGGGGCCCACCGCGGCGGAGGAGGGCGGCTGCGGCTGCGGCGTGGTGGGGAGCGAGCCCGCCGCGCGCGGACCGTGGGGGCTCCTGCTGGGCGCGGCGCTCCTGGCCGCGGTGAGGCGTCGACGGCGGGGCCGGGGCTGATCTCCGGCGCGCTGGGTGGGAGCGTCCAGCTCTTTCAAGGTGCCGATGCGCCCGTCGCCGCGTGTTGAAACCCTTTCCTTCTACACATCGTTGAGCGTGGCAGCCCGCCGCGTGCGGGGCCTCACCCCAGGCAACAGGACGGCGCCCGGGCACTGCCCGGGGCTGTCGAACAGGGACGCCGATTCGTTCCAGCCCTCGCGGCCTCGATCGAAGCTTCCGGATGGTCCATGGAGTTTCGGTTCGCCAGCCCCGGGCAGTGCCCGGGGCGCCGTCCTGTTATTGCCTGGGGTGAGGGCCAACGCCCGAACCCCAGCGACGCGGCGGGTTGCACCCCGTCCGAGATCTGTAGAATCGATAGTGTTGAAACACGCGGCGACGGACGCATCGGCACCTTGAAAGGGCTGTAGGGAGCGGTCGATCGCCCCCCTTACCGGCAGAGCCAGATTCCCGCGACGAGCAAGCCCGAGAGAAACAGCCGCTGCAGGAGGTCTCTCCCTCCCTCGGGCTTCGGGAAGACCTGCGGGAGGAAGAACGCGAGGACGTACCCGTAGCCGATGGAGAAGAAGGGCTGGACCCCTCCCAGCGCCGAGACGATCGCCACCGGTCCGAGGGAGATCCCCAGGAAGAAGAGGGCCTTGCCCAGGAAGCTCAGTCCCTCGTTCGCGAAGACCAGCAGGATCACCCGGCGTCCGGACTCGCGGATGCTGGTGCGAAACGCCTGACGGACGGTGCGGGAGCTGGCGATGGCGACCCCACCGAGGGCCACGCCGAAGCCCTCATACGCGAGGATGGGCAGGAAGGTCCTTGTGGCGAAGGCCTGCTTGACGATGACCGCCGCCGCCGCCCAGCAGAGGTTGGCCATCATCATCGGCCAGAACGCCTTGCCGAGCCGTAGCTTGCCATCGACGGACTTGAGCGAGAGGGCGATCGCCGCGCCCATGATCAGGAAGAACCCGATCCAGCGCGACGCGCTCAGCCGCTCATGCAGGAAGACGACAGACAGGACCAGGGTGAACAGCGCGCTCACCTGTATCATCGCGGCGACGAAGGCCGCGTCCCCTACGGCGATGGCGCGGAAGTAGAAGACATAGGCCATCATCAGGATGAAGCCTGAGAGCGTGATGACGACGCCGGAGAGCCCCAGGTTGGGGAGCCCGGCGGCAAGAAACGCCACAACGCTCAGCACGAACACGACGATCGCCGTGTAGAGCGGCATCGCCTCCGGGCCCTTCACCTGCTTGTTGACGATGTGCGCGTCGAGGTGGTTGACCGCCGCGAACACCGCCGGGCTCGCGACCCCATAGAGGATCCAGCTCATCGGGAGCACATCTCCCGCACGTCGGCGATGCGCCGAAACACCTCCGCGAAGCCGTCGCGCGCGATCAGGGCCTTCAGCTCGATACGGTTGTTGTGCCTCACGAGGTGGCACTCGTTCGCCCGGTCCCGGATGAACCTCAGCCGCTCCGCGCGCTCCATGGCGGGGCCGAACCACGCGATGGCGTCGAAGAACTTCGCCAGCAGGATCTCGTAGTCGTTCCAGCCGAGGGACTCCAGCACGGCGCCGATTCCCGACGAGGCGCCGATGTCGAGCAGCTGCTGCCGCGTCAGCGCCCGGTTCTTGGCGTCCGACGGAATGGCGTTGATCAGCGCGTGCAGCGCCTCCTCCGCGGAGTGCCCCGCGCCGGCCCCGCCGCGCTCCGCCTCCGGGGCGGTGACCGAGAGGTCCGCCGAGAGCCTCCGCCGCAGGGCGTCCTCCACCGAGTCGACCAGCTCCTTCAGCAGCCTGAACTGCTCCTCGAACTCGCTCGGGAGGGGGCGTCTGATGGCCTCCAGGATCACCGGCGTGGCGACCGCCGGGCGGTCGTCGTCGAACTCGATGAGGCCATATCGCTCCAGGTGATGGGCGAAGGTCTCGCGGTTCTCGACCCCTCCCCAGAGGTCGACATAGGCCTGCGGTCCGCCCGTCGCGAGGTCCCTGAGGAGCTTCACCTCCTCGGGGGCGACGCTCGTGAGGTGACCGAGGGTCCACTCGATCTGCGACAGGAAGGAGCGCTTGGACTTCTTGAACGCGCCGACCACCCGGTGCGGCGTGACGTCGACGCTCGATCCCCGACCGAGGTTCTCCTTGTGGAGCTGCGTGCCGAGCTTCCTCAGCAGGTGGGGATAGCCGCCTACCAGGGAGTAGGCCGCGTCGGTCGCCTCGCGGGTGAACGCGAGTCCCATGCGACGACCGATGTCCGTCAGCAGCCCGGCCGCCTCGTCCGGTGGCATCGGGCCCAGGAACACCGCGTGGGTCTCGAAGAGGGGATTGGGCTGATGAAGCCAGGTGCCGTGCTCCACCCCGGCCGGGTTGACCCCGCCGACCACGAAGGTGAGGCGGTCGGGGTGATCGAGCGAGCACCGCACGTTGTGGATGGTGTTCCAGAGCGTGAAGAAGTCCTCTCGCCAGTAGCCGCAGTGGGCCCCTGCCGGATAGAGATGGTCGAACTCATCGAGGAAGCAGACGAGCCTGAAGGAGGGCCTCTCGCTCTCCCTGGCCAGCGCCTCGGCGGCCTTGAGCAATCCCCGGACGTCCTTCTCGAAGGCCGAGGCGAGCTTCCTCGCATCCGTGACGTTGCCCTTGATGGCCGCTGAGAAGGCCTCCGCCTTGGGCCTGATCTTCGAGTCGCACTTCAGCGCGAAGCGGATGAGCTTCTGCTGCCAGGCGGCCAGCATGTCCGACGCGGCGAGCCACCAGCGCCCGGCCCCCAGGCGGGCGGTGTTGCCGAGCAGGAAGGACGTCGCGGTGACCGAGGTGTCGTCGCTCTCGAGAAGTCCCTCGACGTGGCTCAGCAGCGAGCTCTTCCCGATTCGACGGAGGCCGAAGACGCCGACCGGGCTCCCCGCGAGGATGTGGGTGAGCACCTCGTGGACGACGGACTCGCGCCCGAAGAACTCCGACGGACACCGAACGGGTCCCGGTTCTGCGAAGAGGTCGCGGCGGCGGTTCGATGATCCGAGGAGCTTGTAGAGATGGTCCTCCGCGGAGACGGCGCGGTGGCGGGCGTTGGGCGAGACGACCACGACGCTGGTCCGGCTGCGCGCCGACCACGCGGCGCAGGCGGCGGCCGCGAGCGGAGTGCCCGAGACGACGAAGCGCACCTTCGGATCGACGTGGAAGCCCGCGTCGGGCGGAGGCGCCTGGAGGAGGGTCTTCTCGTTGAAGTCCCTGGGGAGCCCGTGCCCGACGACGTAGCACTCCTGCCGTAGTCCGAAGTCCTCGCCCAGGGCCTCCGAGGGCTTGATCACGGCCGCCCAGAGCCGCGGCCCCAGCGGGCGAAACCACGAGACCTCGAAGCCCGCCGAGAGCATCTCGAGCGCGGCGCTCGCGTCGGCCCGCATCGACGGCTCGGCGCCTTCGAAGGCCTCCCTTGCGTCGCGACGAAACCTGATCCCCGGAGCCTCCTGCATCGCGGCGGGCGTCCGCCTCGGACGCGTCGCGCCCGGCGATCCACCGCTGAAGGCCCCACGATCCATGCTCATCGACTCCACGGTTCGGACTCGACGCTCCCTTGCGGGGCGTCAGCGCTCTTCATTGCTGACATCCAATATCTCCCAGGGCGTCAGGCCCGATGTCCCGCGCTTCGCCCTCGAAGGGTTTTCTATCCGATAGGGGTCGGGAGCTTCGATGGCAGAGCGGTGGCAACGCGCCCCTCGGCCCCCTTCTCGGGCTGGTGCGAGCGGAATGGACCGCATAGGGTGCGCCGGTGATTACCGAGGTACGGGCAGGTCCCTATACACTTCGCGGCATTTCGGTCGGTGGCGTCTATACGACCTTGCACGTCCCCGAGCTGGACGTGCTGCTCGACGCGGGCTTGCCGCTCCGCTCCTTCGCCACCGTCGGCCGCTTCTTCCTCAGCCACGGCCACCTGGACCACGTCGCCGGCCTGGCCGGACTGCTCAACATCCGCGGCCTGGTCGGTGGCAAGAGGGCCACGATCTACCTGCCCGCGGAGATCGAGGGGCCGGTGCGCGACCTGCTGCGGGCCCACACGGCGCTCGCCCGGGCCGAGCTCGACGTGGAGCTGGTGCCCATGCGCCCCGGCGACGAGCGCCCGCTTGGCAACTCCGTATTCGTCCGCGCCTTCCAGACCCACCACCCGGTGCCCTCGCTGGGATACCAGTTCGTGCGGCGGGTCTCCAAGCTTCGCCCGGAGCACCACGGCAAGGCCCCCGAGGAGATCGCCCGGCTGCGCAAGCAGGGCGCCCGCGGCCTCTTCGAGGAGCACGAGCGCCTCGAGCTCGCCTACGCCACCGACACGCTCTCCCGGGTGCTGGATACAGAGCCCTCGCTGCTGGAGAGCAGGGTGCTGGTGCTCGAGTGCACCTTCGTGGACTCCACGCGCAGCGTCGAGGACGCCCGCCGCAAGTTCCACCTCCACCTCGACGAGCTGATCGAGCTGGCGCCGAGGTTCAACAACGAGGCCCTGGTGCTGATGCACTTCGGTCAGGGAACCTCGCCCGAGCGGGTGCGCGAGGCGGTGCAGAGCCGCCTTCCCCCGGGGCTTCGAGAGCGCGTGGTGGTCTTCGCCCCGGAGGGCGACCGCTGGTTCGGCTGAGCCGCCTGCGGCCCATATCGGTTGAATCGGTCTTTGAAGTGAATGAGCGATGAGGGGTCTTCTCATGAGCACGAAGTTCGAAGAGAGCATGGTCTCGATCTCCGCCGAGCTCCACGGCGCGTGGGTGCAGCCGGGCGGCGCGTGGGACGGCCGGGCCGTGTTGTTCCTGCACGGCTTTGCCGATGACATGGACTCTGTCGGCAAGCTGACGAAGCGCCTCGCGTGGGCGCTGGCCGAGCAGGGCATCGCCAGCCTGCGCATCAACTTCCGCGGCGAAGGGGACTACGAGCGAACGGACATCGACTCGACCTTCGACACGCGCACGGCCGACACCGAGCAGGCCTATGGCTTCATCGCGAGGCAGCCCGGCGTCGCGGTCGGGCGCGTCGGCGCGGTCGGCTGGAGCCTCGGGGCGACGACGGCGATCGTCGTGGGCGCGGCGCACCCGGAGTGGTTTCGCACCATGGTCGTGTGGGCGAGCCCCACGGGCGACCAGTGGGCCGCGATGACGGCCAGCGAGACCGCCCAGCGTGCGCTGCGCGAAGGACAGGCCACCCAGGAGTGGCCCCACTGGAAGACGATCACCACGAAGCGGGCGTTCTACGAGAGCTTCCGCGGCGTCGACGTCGATGCGTCGCTCGCGAGGTACCCTGGAGCCTTCCTCTCACTGCGCGGCTCGCTCGACCACTTCACTGCCAACGAGTCGGACTTCCTCAACCGCCCCTCAGGGCTCCCGAGGGAGTCGGTGATCCTCGGCGGGGCGAGCCACATCTTCAACGTCTTCGAGCCCGAGACCGGCCACCCCGCCCGCGTCCTCGGCCTCACGAGCGACTGGCTGCAACGCACGCTCTGAGCGGCGACCGGCGCCCCTACGCCTGATGCCTGACCTCATCGTGGGGAGCGACCGCGGCGCCAGCCCAATGCGCCTCACCGTCGCGAAGCCCACGAGATGCGCAACCCGGTTCGGTTGGAGGTGGTGCAACGCCACGGCGTCCCTGGGGTTTGGGCGTTCGCCCGCACCCCAGTCTAACGAAGGCGGCGCCCCTGCGGCGGGCTTCACAGAACCCGATCCGGCCCTCCAGAATCGCCTCTCGGGGGTCCATCGGATTGCGGCCGGCGCCCGCGAGCGCGCGCACGCCTTCGTTAGACTGGCGGCGGAAGCCCAAACCCCGGGACGCCGCGGGCTGCGCCACCTCCAACCGAACCGGGTTGCGCCTCTCGGCGGGGCGAAGCGACGGCGTACGACGGCGCCAGCTCAATGCGTAATCGCGCTCCTGCGCTCCGAGTCGAGCGGTTGAACCCGGTCGGGTGGAGCCGCCGATTCCACGAACCGCATCGGGCTGGCCTCGCGACCCGCGCTTCGCGACGGTGAGGCTGCTCTAATGGCTGGCCCGGGGGCCCCCCCCCCCCCCCCCCCCCCCCCCCCCCCCCCCGCGGGGCCGGGCCCCCCCCGGGGCCAGCCCGGGCGGCCGGGGGGCCCCCCCCCCCCCGCCGCCCCGGCGCCGCCCCGCGCCCCCCCCCGACGCCCCCTGCCCCCCCCCCCGCGCCGCGGGTGGGGGGGGGGGGCGCCGGGGCGGGGGGGGCCCCGCGGCGGCGGGGGCCCCCCCCCCTCTCGGCCGTCGCGGCGCCCCCGGGCCCTACGGCGCTGGCACCCTGGTGAACACGAAGTCTCCATGGCCCATCACCCCGGAGTCGTTCGCCCCGCTGCGCTGGTGGCAGCCCACGCAGATGGTGCGGGCGGCGCCGTGGTCGCCGAAGCCCTCTGCGACCGTCCCGTCGGCCTCGCTCGGCAGCGGCGGGTCGAGCGTCACGCCCGGCCGCACATACTCGAACCAGAACCAGCCGCTCCCGTCCGCGCCCTCGCGGACCTTCAGGTACACCGCATAGCCGACCACCGGATCGCGCTCGCCCTCCAGGTGAAGCTCCTTCACCGACGCGGCGCCCACCGGCCACGGCGTCCCCGCGGGCGCGTCGGCGAGCACGCCGTTGTTGCAGATGCGATTGAGCATATGCGGCGACAGCCCCTGCGCCGGGTGCGCCGCCGGCTCGCAGCGCCACCGCCGCCATGACCCCGCGGCCAGCCACGCCCTCATCGCCGCCCGCCCGGTGGTGGGCGGCTGCTGCTCGGTGCCGTCGCTGTCGCCGAGCGTCGCGGGCGCCACCACGTCGCGCGCCCCGGCGTCCATCGACCCCACGGCGACCTCCCTCGGCCTCGGATCGCTCGGGCACCCCGTCAGCCCCACCGCCGAGGCGGCGACTGCGCCCACCAGCCACCGCCTCGTTCTCGTCATGGAGCACCGCGGATCCTTTCACGCTTCGCCCCATCGCTTCAATCCTCCATTGACGCCGGTGGCCTGCGGCGTGCAGTCCATTCGACACCATGAGAGCTTCCTTCCGGGTCTCGGCTGTCGCGGGTGTCTCCTCGCTCCTGTCCCTCCTCCCCGCGCTCGCGTGGGCTCAGCAGGCTCCCGCCGAGCTTCCGCCGCCGCCTCCTCCTGCCCTCCGTCGAGTCTCCAGCGCTGCAGTGCCCTTCGTGCGAGCCCGGCGCCGACGACCGCCGCGCCATCGACGAGGCCGTCGAGCTCATCGCCCGAGGGCGTGCCGCCGAGGCCCAGCGGGTGTTGCAGTCTCGACTCACCGGGCAGAACCCCTGGGGTCAGTCCTACGCCTCCGTCGCGGTGCTCGACCGGCTGGCCACTCGCCTTGCCGCCCGACCGACCACGCCCGAAGCCTCCGAGACACCCGACGAGGACCCCAACCAGGCCCGGGGCAGCCTCGAGGCGGTCGGGCTCTACGCCTCGGCCATCAGCCTCGGTCTCGGCACCGGCGCCTGGCTCGATGTGATGTTCGAGATCGATGATGTCCGCGCGGCGGTGTCTCTGCCGCTGGTGCTTGGCGCCGCCGGGGCGGGAGCGCTCTACCTGGCCGAGCGCAACGGCGGCCCCATCCGTCGAGGGCGTGGGACGGCGGCGGGCAGCGGCCTCACGCTGGGCCTCGTGGGCGGCGTGCTGCTGGGCATCTACGGCGCAGACGAGCTGCGCTGGGACGAGAAGGGCGTGGCGACCACGGTCTGGGCGGGCGCGGTGCTGGGCGCCGGGCTCGGCTACACCATCGGGGCGCTGGCCGAGTCGCGTCCCGCCTCGGCCTCCTTCGTGGGATCAGGCGGTCTGTGGGGCGCGGTCTTCGGTCTCACCGCCGCGGGTCTGGTGAACGCCGACGACAACGACATCCCCATCGCGGGCATGGTGGGAGAGCTCGTCGGAGCGGGCGCCGCGGCGGCCCTCGCCAACACCCTCCGCCCCGCCGAGTCGCAGGTGCGCTGGATGGACCTCGGGGTGTTCTCCGGCGGCCTCGTCGGCGTCGGGCTCTCGGTGCTGCTCTTCGCCGACTCCGTCGACGACTCGCTCACCGGCCCCGCGCTCATCGTCGAGGCCGGGATGATCGGCGGCGGCCTCCTCGGCTACGTGCTGGGTCGGCCCGACTCCCGCGCGGCGCGCTCGAGCACCGCGGCCCTCGACCGCTTCGCCGTGCAGCCCTCGCTCGCCCCCACGGCGGGCGGGGCGCAGGTGCTGCTCTCGCTCCCCAACCTGCTCTGACATCCCGTAATTTTCAGCGAATTGCGCCCTACGCCTCGGGGCCGATGATCTGCTAGCTTGCGCGCCGCCATGAGCCTGACGCTGGCCTCCGCGGACGACCCGATGTTCGGACTCCTTCGTGTGCTCACCGACGAGGGGGACGTGTCGCGCGACCCCAACGTCGACGACGCCACGCTCAAGCGCATGTACCGCGAGCTCCGCCGGCTGCGCACGCTCGACGAGAAGATGCTCATCGTGCAGCGGCAGGGGCGCATCGGCTTCTACGGCGAGGTGAAGGGGCAGGAGGCCACGCCGGTGGCCACGGGCTTCGCGCTGCGCGCCGACGACTGGGTCTTCCCAGGGCTGCGCGAGGGCGCGGTGATGCTGGTGCGCGGCTTCCCCCTCGCGACCTACGTGGCCCAGTGCTGGGGCAACGGGCTCGACGTGCAGAAGGGCCGGCAGATGCCGTCGCACTTCTCCGGCCGCTCGGTGAACCAGGTGTCGTGGAGCAGCTGCATCGGCCCGCAGATTCCGCAGGCGGTGGGCACGGCGTGGGCGATGCGCAAGCAGGGGAAGGACTCCGTCGCGGTGGCCTTCTTCGGCGACGGCGCCACCTCGCAGCCCGACTTCCACAACGCGCTCAACCTCGCGGGCGTGTGGAAGGCCCCGGTGGTCTTCGTCTGTCAGAACAACCACTGGGCCATCTCGATCCCGTCGAGCCAGCAGACGGCGGCGCCGACCTTCGCGAGCAAGGCCATCGCCTACGGGATGCCGGGCGTGAGGGTCGACGGCAACGACGTGCTGGCGGTGTACTGCGCGGTGCGCGACGCGGCCGAGCGGGCGCGGCAGGGCGGCGGGCCCACGCTCATCGAGAGCGTCACCTACCGCATCGGGGCGCACTCCTCGAGCGACGACCCGACGCGCTACCGCGACCAGGCCGAGGTCGAGGCGTGGCTGAAGAAAGACCCGCTCGATCGCTTCAGGCGCTTCCTCGTGGCCTATGGGCTGCACGACGAGGCGCGCGAGGCGGCGATGCAGTCGGAGATCGACGCGGAGATTCGCGCGGCCATCGCGGAGGCCGAGGCGGCCCCGGCGGTGGAGCGGGCCACGCTCTTCGACGACGTGTACGCCGAGCAGCCGTGGCACCTGCGAGAGCAGGCCGAGGCGATGGAGCGCGCCCCCGTGGCGCCCGCGCACGACGCGGGCGGACACTAGACGAGACCCCGAAGAGGCCCACAGACCTCTCCATTGAACACCGAGTGAGACAGGGAATCCAATGAGCACTACGAAGACCTACGATGCGATCGTGATTGGCGGGGGGCCTGGCGGCTACGTGGCGGCGATCCGCTGCGGGCAGTTGAAGCTGAAGACCCTGGTGATCGAGAAGGAGTCCTGAGGCGGGGTGTGCCTCAACTGGGGCTGCATTCCCTCGAAGGCGCTCATCGCCGCGGCGAACTTCGTCGAGCGCTCCAAGCACGCGGGCACCATGGGCGTGACCGTGTCGGGCGTGGCCGTCGACTCCGCGAAGATGCAGGAGTGGAAGAACGGCATCGTGAAGAAGCTCACCACCGGGGTTCAGGGCCTGGTGAAGGGCAACGGCTCTGAGCTCCTCAAGGGCAACGCCCGCTTCATCGACGCCAAGACCCTGGAGGTCGAGACCGCGGAGGGCGTTCAGACCGTCAAGGCCACCAAGGGGATCATCATCGCCACGGGCTCTCGCCCCGTGGAGATCCCGGGCTTCCAGTACGACGGCAAGCAGATCATCTCGGCCAAGGAGGCGGTGAGCCTCAATCCGCTGCCCAAGCGGCTGCTGGTCATCGGCGGCGGCATCATCGGGATGGAGCTCGGCGGGGTCTACTCCAAGCTGGGCGTCGACACGACGGTGGTGGAGTTTCTCCCGAAGGTTCTGGCCACGATGGACGACGACCTCGTCAACGTGGTGACCAAGGCGATGGGGAAGTCGGGCTGCAAGTTCATCACCGGCGCCAAGGCGCAGGGCTATGAGAAGAACGCCGACGGCTCGCTGAAGGTGACGCTCGACGTGGGCGGCACGATCCAGAAGGTCGACACCGACGTGGTGCTTGTGGCGGTGGGCATGCGCCCCAACCACGAGGGCAACGGCTTCGAGAAGATCGGCCTCACGCAGGACAAGCGCGGCCACGTGGTGATCAACGACCGCTTCGAGACCAACGTGCCGGGCGTGTACGCCATCGGCGACGTGGCGGGCGGCCCGTACCTCGCCCACAAGGCGAGCAAGGAGGGCGAGATCGCCGCGGAGGTCATCGCGGGGATGAAGAGCGCGCGCGACTGGCGGGCCATTCCTGCGGCGACCTTCACGCACCCGGAGATCGCCTCGGTGGGCCTCTTCGAGCACGAGGCGAAGGCCAAGGGCATCGAGTACAAGGTCGGGAAGTTCCCCTTCTCGGCGAGCGGCCGCGCGATGGCGGTGATGGAGACCGACGGCTTCGTGAAGGTGATCGGCGAGAAGACCGGTCCGCACCACAACGACTACAAGGTCATCGGGGTGCACATCGTCGGCCCCGAGGCCGCCGACCTCATCAGCGAAGGCGCGCTCGCCATGGAGATGGACGCCTTCGTGGAGGACATCGGCCTGACGATCCATCCGCACCCGACGCTGGGCGAGACCGTGATGGAGGCCGCCAAGGCCGCCATCGGCGAGGCCGTCCATATGCTCAATCGCTGACGACAGCCTTCTCGCTCCCCGCCTACGCCACCACGCTCCCCTCGAACACCCACTGAAGATCCCTCGGCACCCTCTCCCTGGTCCCTTCGGGGATCACCGGGCGCACGTCCGAGAGCGTCTGCCAGAGCAGTATCGTCTTCTTCGCATAGGCCGGGTCCCGCGCCACCGCCCGCAGCCCCACCAGGGCCTTCGCGGAGTAGGTCACCTCGCCGGGCCTCCCGGTGAGCCTTCGATACCACTCCATGGCCTCTACCGACTCCCCTTGTCGGGTATCCGTAGCCCTCCCCGATGGCGTCATGAAAACAGCCGATATCGCCCGCGCCTTGAGCCCAGCGCCCGGCCGAACTCCGGCGCCCTCGCGGTGATCCACCGCGCGGTGCGCTCCCTGATGAGTCCGATGGTGAGGGCGTTGGTGGCGATGCGCAGGGTGATGCGAACGCCCACGATCTCCGTGTCCCAGCCGAGCCAGGCGGCGCCGAGGGCGAGCGCGGCGAGGGTGCCCGATGACCCGGTGGGCAGCACGATGACGTCGGGCCGGGGCATCTCTCCCCGCTCGACCTGCGCGGCGAGCTCCAGCATGGCGTCGACGTATCCCAGGTTGGCCCTCGGCGAGGCCGCTCCGGGGTTGATCACATAGGCCCCCTGGGTCTTTCGGGCCTTGTAGAACCTCCACGCGCTGCGGAGGTATCCGCCGCCGTGGATGAGCGTCGCACCCGCGTCGACGTCCGTGAGGATGGCCTCCCGGGCGAAGCGGGTGACGGGTTGATCGAAGAGCACGGCGGTGACGGGAAGCCCAAGGTGCTGCCCGAAGCGGGCGGTGGCCATCACCTGGGTGGAGGCGATGCCGCCGAGGGTGACGATGCTGGTCGCGCCGCGGGCCTTCGCGTCGGCGAGCACGAACTCATACCGACGAACCTTGTTGCCTCCATACACGGGAGAGATGAGGTCGTCGCGCTTCATCCAGACATCGTCGCGGCCCAGGTATCCGGAGAGGGCGGAGCAGCGCTCGACCGCCGTCGGCACCACCGCGAGCGGCAGAAAGGGCACCGTCTCCGCCAAGGGGGGGAGCGCATCGAAGAGGAGCGGGCGCGCCCGGGTGGCGCTTGCGACGGTCGCCATGGGGGGTGCAGGTACGCTACAACGCCGCGTCATGGATGAGAACGACGAGACCTCACGGGTGCGCCTCCCGGCGGCGTTGGTTCCGTTGAAGAACCTCACGCGCGGCCAGGTGTCGGTCGCGAGGGTGCTCCAGGCCTGGTACATCGTGGCGCGCTCCGAGGAGCTCGCCGACAAGCCCCTGGCGGTGATGGTCTGGGACATCCCGATGGTGCTCTTTCGCGGGGCGAGCGGGCGGCCCGCGGCGCTGCTCGACCGTTGTCCCCACCGCAACGTCCCGCTCTCCGAGGGCTACCTCCAGGGCTCCGAGCTGGTGTGCGGCTATCACGGCTGGCGCTTCGGGGCGGAGGGCGGCTGTCGCTTCATCCCGTCGAGGGTGTCCGATGAGGCCGAGAGCCGCGCGCGGAAGGTTCCTTCCTTCCCGACGCGCGAGCAGGACGGCTTCATCTGGGTGTACGCCACGCCCGAGTCGGCCCCGACGACGGAGCCCTATCGCTTCACGATGATGTCCGCGCCGGGCTACGACCACGTGGTCTCGATGGTCACCGCGGAGAGCACCCTCCACGCGGCGACGGAGAACGCGCTCGATGTCCCGCACACGGCCTTCCTCCACAAGGGCCTGTTTCGCAGCGACAGCCGGGGATTGACCATCACCGCGGTGGTGCGCCGGGGGAGCGACCGGGTCGAGGCGGAGTACCTCGGCGAGTCTCGTCCGCCGGGGCTGGTGGCGCGTCTGCTCTCCCCGTCGGGAGGGGCTGTGACGCACTTCGACCGCTTCATCCTCCCGAGCATCGCGGAGGTGGAATACCGCATGGGGGACGAGAACCACCTGCTGGTGGCCACGGCGATGACCCCGGTGTCGGACTTCGTGACGCGGCTCTGGGCGGTGGTGAGCTTCCGGCTGAGGGTTCCGCACGCGGTGGTGAAGCGGGCCATCAAGCCGCTGGCGATGCAGATCTTCCAGCAGGACGCCCGGGTGCTGAAGTCCCAGACCGCGCTGGTGAAGCGCTTCGGGGGGGAGCAGTTCGCTTCGACGGAGATCGACGTGCTGGGCAGGCACATCTGGCGCCTGCTGCGCGCCGCCGAGCGGGGCGAGACGCTGCCCGCCGACCCGGTGGAGGAGCGCGTCGAGCTGGTGGTGTGACCGCTACACCTTGGTAGAGAGCCCCCGGCGGGTCGCAGCGCGCTCCAGCCCCAGGCGAATCAGCCGGTCGACCAGCTCGGCGTAGGGGAGCCCGGTGGCCTCCCAGAGCTTGGGGTACATGCTGATGCTGGTGAACCCAGGGAGGGTGTTCACCTCATTGATGAAGAGCGCCCCGTCGGTCTTGTCCATGAAGAAGTCGACGCGCGCGAGGCCCGACAATTCCAGCGCGGCGAAGGCCTCTACCGACATCCGTCGGATCTCCTCGGACTGCCCCGGCGTCAGCACCGCGGGGATGCGGAGGTGCGCCCCGTTCTCGTCGAGGTACTTGGCCTCATAGGAGTAGAACTCGTGCGTCGGGACGATCTCCCCCACCACCGAGGCCCTCGGGTCGTCGTTGCCCAGCACCCCGCACTCCAGCTCGCGCACCGCGTGGCCGCGCTCGATGAGCACCTTGGTGTCATATCGGAAGGCGGCCGACAGGGCCGCGGCGAGCTCGTCGGCCTTGCGCGCCTTGGAGACCCCGACGGAGCTTCCCATGTTGGCGGGCTTCACGAAGACCGGCCAGCCGAAGCGCGACTCCACCTCTCGGGCGACGTCGTCCGCGCTGCGGTTCTGGTGCGAGCGCACCACGAACCAGTCGACCACCGGCAGCCCCGCGGAGCGCAGCAGCCGCTTGGCGACGTCCTTGTCCATGCCCGCCGCGCTGCCCAGCACGCCGCTCCCCACATAGGGGACATCGGCCATCTCCAGAAGGCCCTGGATGGTCCCGTCTTCGCCGTAGGTGCCGTGGAGCACCGGGAAGACCACGTCGAGAGAGCCCACCGCCGGAGCCGAGGGCTGCGTGGTGACCATCGAGGCCGACGACTCGCCCGGGGAGACCGCGACCGAGGGGGCGGTGCGGTCGAGCTGCAGCGGCGCGCCCGGCGTCTCCAGCAGCGCCCTCGCGGCGTCGTGGAGGTGCCAGCGACCGTCCGGGTCGATGCCCAGCAGCACCGGCTCGTAGCGGGCGCGGTCGAGCGCGTCGACGATCGAGCGCGCGGAGCGGAGGGAGATCTCGTGCTCGCCAGAGCGACCGCCGAAGATGACGCCGACGCGGAGCTTGCGTTCCATGATGGCTCGACCGGTTAGCAGAGGGTTGGCGATGGGGTGAAGAATCTGGACCTTCGGCCCGCGCCTTGCTCAACCCTGCGCGGACGCAGCACGCCGACGCCGGCGTGAGCCACGCTGGCACATTCCGAAGTACCCTACGCGACACCCATGACAGACCTTGGACCCCGACCCCGCTCGCTGCCCATCGCCCCGACAGCGGCCCCGGCCCGGCGCAACCTGCCGCTCGCCAACGAGACCCGCCCCATCGACCAGCGCTGGCGCCCCATCTACGCCGTCTGGGAGATCACCCTGCGCTGCGACCTCTCGTGCCGTCACTGCGGCTCGCGCGCGGGCCGCGCCCGGCCCGACGAGCTGACCACCGACGAGGCCCTCGACCTCGTCCGTCAGATGGCCGAGCTCGGAACCAAGGAGGTCACCCTCATTGGGGGCGAGGCCTACCTCCGCGACGACTGGACCACCATCGCCCGCGCCGTGCGCGCCCACGGAATGGACTGCACCATGACCACCGGGGGCCGCGGCCTCACCCTGGAGCGGGTGATCGCCGCGAAGGAGGCGGGCATCCGGAGCGTGAGCGTGAGCGTCGACGGGATGGAGGAGACCCACGACGCGCTCCGAGGCGTGAAGGGCAGCTTCCGGTCGGCCTTCGAGGCCATGGCCAACCTCAAGAAGGGCGGCATCCCCTTCTCGGCCAACTCGCAGTTCGGTCGAAAGAGCATCAAGGAGATGCCCGAGGTCTTCGACCGCCTGGTGGCCGCGGGAATCCACTCCTGGCAGACGCAGATCACCGTCGCCATGGGCCGCGCGGTCGACGAGCCCGAGCTGCTGCTGGAGCCCTACCAGATGCTCGAGGTGCTCGCGATGCTGGCCCGACTGAAGCCGGTCGCGGACGCCAACCGGGTTCGCATCTGGCCTGGAAACAACATCGGATACTTCGGCCCCTACGAGACGCTGCTGCGGGGGACGCTGCCCCGGGGGCACATGGCCTCCTGCGGCGCGGGCCGCTCCACGCTGGGCATCGAGGCCGACGGATCCATCAAGGGATGCCCCTCGCTGCCGACGCTGGAGTACACGGGCGGCAACATCCGCGACGCCTCCCTCAAGGACATCTGGGAGCGCTCGGCCCCGCTGCGCTTCACCCGCGACCGCACGGTCGAAGACCTCTGGGGCCACTGCCGTGATTGCTACTACAACGACACCTGCCGCGCCGGGTGCTCGTGGACCACTCACGTGCTGCTCGGGCGCCCCGGCAACAACCCCTATTGCCACCACCGGGCGCTGGAGCTGCTGCGCAAGGGCCGGCGCGAGCGGGTGATCCGCATCGAGGCCGCCCCGGGAGAGCCCTTCGACCACGGGCTCTTCGACATCGTGGAAGAAGACTGGCCCGAGGACGAGCTCGCCAGGGCACGACGACTTGCGGAGACCGGCGAAGGCTGGCTCACGGACTGAACACCCCACTACGGACAAGAGAGAATCCCATGTACCGACCGCTAAGCCCCTGTCCTGGTTGTTCTCGTCACGTGAGGGTCGATGACGCCGCGTGCCCCTTCTGCGGCGCGGCCTTCGCCTCCGCGCTCGCCCCACGGCCCTCGGCCGACTCTCGCCGACGCCTCTCCCGCGCGGCCCTCTTCACCTTCGCGGCCTCCGTGGGGAGCGCCGCGTGCAGCAGCTCCGTCACCGCCTCCGACGCCTCCACGACCGACACCCCCGCGGTGGTCGACCGCCCCGTCGCCACCGACGACGGAGCGCGCGACGCAGGGCCGGCAGACACCGGCGTGCCCGACGACGACGGCGCTCCCGGCCCGGAGTACGGCGCCCCTCCGCCCACCGACGCCGGCGCCCCGGACGACGAGGGCAACGTCAACGCCGACTACGGATCGCCCCCCGTCAGGGACGCCGGCATCTTCCCCCTCTATGGCTCACCCCCGCGTCCAGACGACGCTGGAGTTTGACAAAACCACGGTAATTGTAGTCTCTTTCTTCCAACAACCTGCTTCGTAGGAGAGTTCACTGATGGCGTCTTCCCTGGTTCCTTGTCCTTCCTGCGCGCGGCACGTCCGCGCCACCGAGCGCTCGTGCCCTTTCTGCCGCACGGCGCTCTCGGCCTCCATCGCGTCGAGGGTGATCCCCGGCGCGACGCAGCGCCTCTCCCGCGCGGCGGCCTTCACCTTCGCCGCCAGCCTCGCGGCCACCGGCTGCAGCGATGACCCGGCTCCCGCCGCCGACGCCGCCGTCGTTGACACAGGCTCGACCACCGACACCGGCCCGGCCACCGACACGGGCTCGACCACCGACACCGGCTCGACCACCGACACCGGCCTGACCGACGCGGGCTTCCCCAGCGACGACGGCGGCATGCTGGCGATGTACGGCGGTCCTCCGGATACCGGGGTGGACTCCGGCGCCGACTCGGGCGGCCCCTCCGACGACGGCGGCATCGCGCCGCTCTACGGGCTCCCGGCGGACGCGGGGCAGCCCTCGCAGGACGCTGGCGACGGCAGCATCGGCGTGCGGTATGGCTCCCCGCCCCGCCCCGACGCCGACGTGTGATTGCCAATCATCCTTCATGACACAACTCCCGCCTCGCCCTCGCACGCTGCCCATCGCCCCGAAGGCCGAGCCCGCTCGACGGCGGCTGCCGCTGGCGGGGGAGGCGCGGGACGTCGACCGCGCGTTTCGCCCCATCATCGCCGTCTGGGAGCTCACCCTCCAATGTGACCTCGCGTGTCGCCACTGCGGCTCTCGCGCGGGGCGCTCCCGGCCCGACGAGCTCAGCACCGAAGAGGCCCTCGACCTGGTTCGCCAGCTCGAGGAGATCGGCTGCAAGGAGGTCACCGTCATCGGCGGCGAGGCCTACCTGAGAGACGACTGGGTGCGCATCGGGCAGGAGGTGAGGGCGCGCGGCATGGAGCTCACCATGACCACCGGGGGCAGGGGAATGACCCCCGAGCGGGCGCGCCAGGCGAAGGAGGCGGGCATCCAGAGCGCGTCGGTGTCCGTAGACGCCCTGGAGGAGATGCACGACTCGCTGCGGGGCGTGCAGGGGAGCTGGCGCGCGGCCATGGAGGCCATCGCCAACCTGAAGGCGGTGGGCATCCCGGTGAGCTGCAACACGCAGATCGCCCGACCGGCGCTGCGGCAGATCGAGCCGTTGCTAGAACACCTCATCGCCGCGGGGATGCACGCGTGGCAGGTGTCGATGACGGTTCCGATGGGGCGGGCGGCGGACGAGCCGGGGTTGATCCTGGAGCCCTACCAGGTGCTGGAGGTGATGCCGCTCATCGCCCGAGCGGCCCGTCGCTTGAAGCAACACCGCATCAGGCTCTGGCCGGGGAATGATATCGGGTATTTCGGTCCCTATGAGACGGAGATTCGGGGGAGGATGCCGCGAGGGCACATGGCGGCCTGCGGCGCCGGACGGCTCTCCTTGGGTATCGAGGCCGATGGGTCGATCAAGGGATGTCCCTCACTGCCGACCAAGGACTATGTCGGCGGCAACGTCCGAGACGACAAGCTGGTGGACATCTGGGAGCGCGCCGGGGCGCTGCGCTTCACCAGGGAGCGCACCCGCGACGACCTCTGGGGCTACTGCGCGGGCTGCTACTACGGCGACGACTGCCTGGGCGGGTGCTCGTGGACGGCGCACGTGGTGTTCGGGCGCACGGGCAACAACCCCTTCTGCCACCACCGGGCGCTGGAGCTGCTGCGGGAAGGAAAGCGAGAGCGCCTGGTGCTGGAGACCCCGGCGGAGGGCAAGCCCTTCGACCATGGGATCTTCGCGCTGGTGACCGAAGACTGGCCCGAAGACGAACTGGCCAGGGCGAGAGAGCTCGCGGCGACCGGCGAGGGGTGGCTCCTGCCGGGGTGATCGGTGGGCGCTCTGTGCTCCGAGGGTCGATCGGGCGTACCCTTCGGCCCCGATGACCAGGCCACGCACTCTCCTCCTCGCCGCCACGCTCCTGTCACTCGCCGCCTGTAACGACGCCGCGCCCGCCACCGCGGACGCCGGATCGCTCGCCGCGACCCCCACCGACGCCGCGGCCGCGACGGACGTCGCGATCGCCGCCGACGCCTCGCTCGCTCCCGAGGACGTCCCCGCGCCGGAGCGCTTCTCGTACGTCCCCATGGGCTGTACGCACCGGGTCCGCGCCCCGCTTGGGTCGACCAACAACTCCCGCGACGACCGCACCACCTTCGGCGCGGCGCCTGATCCCCGCGACGTGCACGTCAACTGGCCCGCCGACCCGTCGAGCACCATCGCCTTCCTGTGGCGCACCGACCCGGGTACCCGCGCGACCGTGGTGCAGTACGGGCTGAGCCCCACGGCCCTCGACCAGACGGCGGTCGGCAGCGTCGGCACCGCGGGCCTCACTGGCAACCAGGTGACCGCCCACGAGGTGCACGTCTGCGGCCTCAGGCCGGACACCACCTACCACTACCGGGTCGGCGGCGAAGGGCACTGGAGCGCGGTGCAGCGCTTCAAGACGGGCCCCGCGCCCGGGCGCACGGACTACGACGTGCGCTTCGTCGTGGCCGGAGACTCGCGCGACGATGTCAGCCGCTGGCGCCAGCTCCAGGAGCGGGCGATGGGGGGCATGAACCCTCCGGACTTCGAGGTCTTCACCGGCGACGCGGTGCTCGTCGGGTTCCTCCAGGGCCAGTGGCAGAGCTGGTTCGAGGGCGCCCGCTCCGCAATGTCGACGGTGCCCTTCGTGATGGTTCACGGCAACCACGAGGGGCTGTCGGTCAACTACCTGATGCAGGTGGCGCAGCCGCAGTCGGGGGTCTCCTCACAAGACGAGCTCTACTTCTCACTCGACTACGGTCCGGTGCACCTCGTGGTGCTCAATGACACCCCGCTGCGCAGCGACTACGAGGGCGACGTGCTCGGGACGCAGCTCGCGTGGCTGCGGGCCGACCTCGCGAGGGCCGCGGGCAACCGGGCGCGCGTGCCGTTCATCATCGCGACGCACCACAAGCCGGCCTTCGCCTCGTCGTCGCACTCCGACGAGATCGACACGCAGGCCGTCCGCCGCGGCTGGGCGCCCGTCTACGACGAGTTCGGCGTCGACCTTGTGCTCAACGGACACGAGCACGATTTCGAGCTCAGCAAGGAGATCGACGGCCAGGGCCGGGAGGTCAGCGGCCGCCGCGGCACCCGCTACGTCGTCACCGGTGGAGCGGGCGCCTCGCTCACCACCCTGGGAGGCGCCCTTCAGCCCTGGGGCGCCCACTTCGAGAGCGCCCACCACATCGTCGAGGTGCACGCCACCATGACCCGACTGGAGCTCACGCCCCGCCGGATCGATGGCACCGTCATCGAGGCAGGCCGGGTCTCGCTCACGCCTCGCACGCCCTGATCAGGGCCGCTCACTCCCTCGCGGCCACCGGGTGCAGTCCTCCGCGGACGCCTTCGTACACCGCGCGCATCCGCGCCAGGTCGGCCGGGCGCGTCGTCGCCAGGTTGGTGCGCTCGCCCGGGTCTTCCGTGAGGTGATACAGCTCGAAGCGACCGACGCCCCGCTCCAATAGCTTCCAACCGCCCTCGATGACCCCGCGGCGCAGGCTGTTGTACGGCCCTTCCGGAAGCTCGAGGTAGATCGGCCGCGCAGCCACGGTCTCGCCGCGAAGGTCGCCCAGCAGGCTCTCTCCCGACATCGCATCGGGCGCTTCCTCGGCCGGGCGCTCCAGTCCCAATAGACCCAGCAGGGTCGGCGCCAGGTCGATCTGGCTGCGGGCCACGTCCACCCGCCTCGACGCCATCCCAGGCACGTAGACGATCAGCGGGACCCTCACCAGCTCCTCCCACAGCTCCACCCCGTGCCAGGACATCCCGTGCTCGGCGAAGGCCTCGCCGTGGTCGGCCGTCACCACCACGGCGGTGTGCTGCGCGACGTCCCCGGGCAGCGCCGCCAGCGCGTCGAGCAGCCGGCCCACCTGCGCGTCGGTGAACATCACCTCCCGGAAGTACTTCGCCCGCTCCCCTCGGCCGAAGAGGGGGAGCTCGGGGTGATCGACGTATTGCTTGTGGGGATCGAAGAAGTGCGCCCACAACATGAAGCGACCGTCGGCGCGAGCGCTCTCTTGCATCAAGGCAATGGCCCGATCGGCCACGCGGTGGTCCGCGAAGCGGGTCTCCTGCTCGCCGGAGGGCTGGGCGGACATGTCCCAGGTGTCGATGCCCTGGGTCAGCCCGAAGCGGGGCTCGAAGTAGAAGTGCGAGGCCGCTCCCGCGGTGCGAAAGCCTGCCTGCTTCAAGCGCTCTGCCAGGAAGACGTTGCCCGCGAGATATCGGGTGAAATGCTGCGCGTCCCGAGGACACTCGGTGGGATATCGCCCGGTCATCAGCGGGCCGATCGCCCGACCCGTGTACGAGCTGATCGCATAGGCGTGATCGAAGACCACCGAGCGCGCCGCGAGCTCGTCGAGACGGGGGGAGATGGGGTGGGGGTTGCCCGCGTAGTGGAGGTCCCAGCGGAGGGTGTCCACGGTCACCAGGATCAGGTTGTCGATGCGAGGCAGCGCCGGCGCGGAGGGCGAGGGAGGTGCCTCCACGGGACGGGCTCTGCGGGGAGGAGCCACCGCGTCGGAGCCCGAGCAGTCCTCGTCGATGCGGTTGCCGGGGAGGTCGGTCGCGCCGGGGTTGATGGAGGCGCTGCGGTCGTCGCAGTCGCCGCCGCCGAAGTGCCGGGCGAAGCCGTCGCGGTCGGCGTCGGTGCGCTTGCGGAGCAGTCGAAGCACCGCGCGGGGCAGCGTCGGGCGGGCGTCGATGTCCACCACCACGGGGCTGCGCTCGAAGCGGGTGGCGTCGAAGCCAAGCGCCGCGACGCCCAACACCACCGCGAGCGCGAAGGCGGGGACGGCGAAGCGACGCAGCGGGAGCATCAGCGCGAGGGAGAGCGCACCGATGACGCCGAGCTGTAGCACCGGGGTCAGGTCGAGCTCGGGCTTCTTCAAGACGCCGAAGCCCGAGAGGAGGAAGGCGGCGCGGGTGAAGGTTCCGTCTGGGTTGCCCCAGTAGACGCCGTGGGCGGCGGTAGCGAGGGCGAGCGCGAGACCCACCGCGGCGGAGACGCCCAGCACCGTAGGCAGCGGTCGCTGCGCGGGGACGCGAGGCGCCACGAGGCGAGCCGCGAGGGCGAGGAGGGAGAGCGTCGCGAGGGTGAGCAGCAGCAGCGCGAAGGACTGCGCGAAGGCCGCGAGCCCGACGTGGTGGTAGGCGGTGAGGAAGTGCCGCCCGGCGAGCGAGACCAGGGCCATCCAGAGCACGGCGGTCACGGGAGCGAGCAGTAGCAGCGAGGCGGCGATCGGGAGGCGCGGGGCGATGCGGGAGCGCAGCCGGTCGAGCATGGCCGGAGAGGCGAGCAGCGCCAGAGGGACCAGCGCGGCGCCCACCGCGAGCCCGGGGGATCACCAGCAGGCCGGCGAGGCGGAGCCCGAGGTCGAGGTGCTGCCCCGGGGGGGCTTTTACCGCGGAGAGTAAACCGACCGCGAGGCCCGCGAGCGGACCGGCGGCGAGGGGGACCAGGGCACGATGGAGCGCGCTGCGCATCGGGGGAGCGCTCAGCGGCCGGTGAAGACGGCGGGGCGCTTCTGGAAGAAGGCCGTGATTCCTTCGATGCAGTCCTGCGAGCGGAGGCACTCGGTCTGCGCGCGGCCCTCGTCGCGGAAGGCCTCGTCGAAGCTCTTGGAGAGGCCGGAGCGCACCAGGCGCTTGATGTGCCCGATGGCCAGCGGGGGGCCGTTGACCAGCTTGTCGGCCATGGCGGTGACCGCGGCGTCGAGCTCGTCGGGGGCGACCACCTTCGCGACCAGGCCGAAGTGCAGCGCCGAGGCGGCGTCGAGCTTCTCTCCGAGGAGGGTCAATTCCAGGGCCTTGGAGAGGCCGATGAGGTGGGGGAGCATCCAGGTTCCGCCGCCGTCGGGGATGAGGCCGATGCGGACGAAGCCCTCCTGGAAGTAGGCCCTGGAGGTGGCCACGCGGAGGTCGCACGCCAGCGCGAGGTCGCAGCCGAAGCCGTACGCCACGCCGTCGACCGCGGCGATGGTGGGCAACGGCGAGGAGACGATGGCGCGCACGAGGTCCTGGAAGTGGGCGAGGTGGGTCTCGACGCTGGCGATGAGCTCGGGGCCCTGGGCGATCGCGTAGCGCAGGTCGGCGCCGGAGCAGAACGCCCCGCTGCGCCCGACGATCACGATGGCGCGAGCGCCCGCGGGGACGGCCCCGTCGACGCCCGCCCGCAGCGCGCCGAGCACGTCGGGGTCGAGGGCGTTGCGGCAATCCGGGCGGTCGAGGGTGATCCAACGGGCGCCGCCGCGGTCTTCAACGCTGACTCCTGACATCTCTACGGTTCTCCTTTGGGCTCTTCGGGGGTTCCGTCCGCGAAGGTGTGACGGGAGGTGGGGCTGAAGTCCGGCATCGTCCGAGGCCCCGCCACGGGTGGTGGTGGCGGCGGCGGCGCGAAGTCCGCGTCGGTGCCTTCGACCGGGGTGAGCTCGACGGTGTGCACGACACCCTCGGGCGCTGGCATCGCCGTGTAGAAGCGCGTGGTGCGGTAGTAGTCCACCGCCTCACCGACAAGCACCCGCAGCACCGACGCGACGGGGATCGCCGCGAGCAGCCCGATGAAGCCCGCCACCTTGCCGCCCGCGAGCAGCGCGAGGATGACCCACACCGGGGAGAGCCCGATGGATCCGCCGACGATGCGCGGGGTGACGATGGTGATGTCGACGAGGTGCACGAAGACCATGTAGCCGATGACCGCGAGGCAGGCGCCGGTGCCGCCGTCGAGGAGCGCCAGCAGCGACGCCACGATGAGGGCGATGAAGAACCCGACGTAGGGGACGACCGTGAGGATGCCCGCCAGGATGCCGATGCCCACGCCCGCGGGGACCTTCAGCGCGGTGAGCCCGACTGCGAAGAGGGTTCCGAGGATGAGCATCGCGAGCGCCTGGCCGCGGACGTAGCGGCCGAGCGCGGCGTTGACCTTGGTGGCGATGCGGGAGAAGTCGTCGGCGGCGCGCCGGGGGACGAGCTCGGACACGCCGTCGAGCAGGCGGTGGTAGTCGAGCAGCAGGTAGAAGGCCATCGCCGCGACGATGACCGACTCGAGCACCTTCTCGATGATGGAGATCGAGACGTCGGCGGCGGACTGCACCATGCCGAGGCTGCGGCGCGCGATCTCGTCGGTGCGCACGCCGGCCTGGGCGAGCCACGACTCCGCGGTGACCGGGATGCGCACCCGGTAGCGGTGGCGGAGCGAGACCAGGAGGTTGTTGGCCCAGGGGATCCACTCGTCGCGGAGCTTGCGCGGCAGCGACGTGAGCAGGTCGGTGATCTGGCGCACGATGTCGGGCACCACGAACCAGATGGTCAGCGTGAAGACCACGCCGATGACCGTGAGCACCAGCACGATGGCGAGGGGCCGGGGGACGCGCAGCCGCTCGAGGCGCATCACCAGCGGGTCGAGGAGGTAGGCCACCGCGAAGGAGGCCCCGACCAGGCTGAGCAGGTCGCGGAAGTACCACGCGAGGAAGAGCGCGACGCCGACGACGAGCCAGGGGAGCAGCGCCCGTCGAGGCGCGGTGGGAGCCACGAGGCGCAGCGGCCGCGGAGAGCGAGGAGCGATGGGGTCAGTCACGGGCGAGGGAGGCGCACTCTCGCACAACGACCCTGACAATCAACGCGATGCAGCCACGCGCGCGCCGGGGACTTGCGCCGGAGAGGTGTACTGTGCGAATGTTCAGTGGTCCCCCGCGGCGCATCGCGGAGGGCGCTCACGAGGAGGTGCGGCGATGGAAGCAGGCGCGACGGTGGTGACGCGACAACTCGACGGGGTGCTGCTGGTGTTCTCGCGCTTCGAGGGCATGTGGATGGTCGACTGCGAGAGCGAGCCGGCCAACGACGACGGCCCGTGGTGCGAGGGCGCGACGGCGGTGGCGCGCGACGACGTGGCGACGCTCGACGACGCGGGCCGGCGGGCCTTCCATGCGCGGCAGTTGCGCAAGCTGGGCCTCGCCTCGCGGGGCTCCGGGGCGAGCGTGCTCTGGTCGATGATCGCGGACTTCGACAGCTTCGCTCCGTAGCCCGTAGAAGGGGGCGCAGCGCATCCACTGGTTGCGCTGAGGGCACGGGAGGGAGTAGAGCCAGCGCCGAAAGACGGGCGCGCAAGCGGGGCGTCCGTGTGAGGGATGCACGCCATGTCGATGAAGCGCACGAAGAAGGCCTCTGGTTCTACCCGTGGGGGAGCTTCGGATGGCTCGCTCGGGTTCAATCCTCCCAGCACCGAGGTGCCGACCTGGGACACCGCCGTCGGCGCGCTCGAGTCCGAGACCTTCACCACCTACGCGCCCGCGCAGACCTACAAGCGCGACACCCTGCTCGATCACGCGAAGTTCGGGCGCGGCAAGGTGCTCGCGGTCGACGGGGGCCGCATCGAGGTGCTCTTCAGCGACGGCGTGAAGAAGCTGGCGCACGGAGTCTCTTGAGTTCTTAGGAAGAGTCGTGCTAGGTAGCTTTTCCGCTCGGGACCAACGAGCTCTGGAGGCGTGGCCGAGTGGCCGATGGCAGCGGCTTGCTAAGCCGTCGATGGGGAAACTCATCCGTAGGTTCGAATCCTACCGCCTCCGCAATAACACCCCTGGAGGGTGTCGCCCATGACCGGGGGGTTTGCCTCCCGGCTCCAGCGGTGGCGTGGATGGCCCCTGGTAGGGGGCGTCGCCACGCTGCTGCTCTCGCTGTGGTTCGCGACCTCGGCGATCCTCGTGGTGCTGTGGCGCTCGTCGCAGCAGCTCAACGTGTCGCGCATCCCGCTCGACGTGTGGTCGTACGTGCAGGCGCTGATCTTCGGCGTGGTGGGCGTCGGGGCGCTGCGCCGTCGGCCGCGCGCGCAGCCCTGGGTGCTGGGCGGCGGGGCGATCACGATGATGCTCTCGGCAGCCGCGATGCGCACCAACCGCTGGGACGCGGTGGGCGTCGCCCTCGGGCTGGTGATGCTGATCTCTGGCCTCGGCTGGAAGGTCGACGACTGAGGGAGCCCGTCGCCGCAGGGCGATCCCGTGCTAGGCCCTTCAGGTGTCTCTCCACGCCTCGCTCACTGTCTCCTGTCGGGCCGTCGCCACCGCTGCGCTGATCACGGCCTGCTCCCCCGAGCGCCCCGCGGCGCAGCCCTGGCGCCCGGACCTCCGCCTCCCCACCATCACCTGGACCCACGGCAACGATCCTCGCCTCCGCGTCGAGGGCCGCGCCCGCCCCACCTCCGAAGGGCCGGAGTTTGCGTGGCCGGCGTCGACGGTGCACCTGCGCTTCCGAGGGCGGACACTCGACCTGCGGGTGCGGGACACCCTGCTCGACGACCGCATCCGGGACCATGACCTCGTCGGGGTGTTCGTCGACGGGGTGCTCGTGCGACGGCTCGGGCTTCGGGAGGGCGACGCGGAGTATCGCGTGGCCATGCGGCTGCCCGAGCGAGAGCACGTCGTGTCGCTGGTGAAGCTCACCGAGCCCGAGGCCGGGGCGATCACCCTCCTGGGCGTCGGAACCGACGGGCCGCTGGAGGCCGCCCCCCCGCCGAGGCCCCATCGGATCCTGGCGATCGGCGACTCGATCACCGCGGGCTACGGGGTCGCCGGTCCGGCGGGGTGCCACTACAGCTCGGACTTCGCGGACGCGTCGAGTGCGTGGGCGACGCGCGCCGCGCAGCTCGTGGACGCCGAGGTCCACGTGGTCGCGTGGTCGGGCCGAGGGGTCATCTGGAACAACAGCACCGAGGCCGACGAGATGATGCCAGCGCTGATGGAGCGCACCCTGCCCGGGGACCGCGACTCCACCTGGGACTGGCGCGCCTTCGTCCCGGAGGCCGTCGTGGTGAACCTCGGCACCAATGACGTGTCGCGGCCGGAGTTCGAGTCCGCGACCTTCGAGCGAGGCTACGGGGCGATCCTCGACCGGCTGCGCTCGCTCTTCCCCCGCACCCGCATCGTGGTGGCGCTGGGGCCGCTCATCGCCGACGACGATCCGCGGCCGGGGACCGGGAGGCTCACCCGGATGCGCTCCTCGCTCCAGGGCCTCGTGAGCGCCCGCCAGCAGCAGGGGGACGGCAACATCCGCTTCCTGGAGCTTTACTCGGGTGACCCCGCCGTGGAGGGCTACGGCTGCGACCAGCACCCCAGCGCGGTCACCCACGCCCGGCTCGCGGGCGTCCTCGCCAACGCCCTGTCGGATATCGCCCGTGCGCCGACCCCCTCGGTCGCGTCGCGCAGCGCCTTCGAGTAGTACCAGCCGCTTCGACTGAAAGCTCCTCCATGGGCCCCCGACCAAGCACCTCACTCCTCTCGCTGCTCGCGCTCGCCGCCTGCGCCCCGGAGCTCAAGCCCGGAGCCGATCGCGCGGACGCCTCCGCGCGGCTCGACGTCACGAGCGCCGACACGGGCCGTGACGTTCCCGCCGCCGACCTCCCTCGCGACGCGGCGGCTCCGGTCGATGCGCCCCGGCCGGTGACGTCGCAGACCTCGTGCCCCGAGCCGAGCGAGCCCGGCTGCGGCCTGGTGGAGATCGCCGGCGGCACCTTCACCATGGGCGTCGCCGACGCCCTGAGCGCCGTCGAAGGGTCGCCCGAGCAGCCGAGGATCACCGTCGGGCCCTACGCCATCGACGCGCACGAGGTGACGCTCGCGCGCTTCCGTCGCTTCTGGGCCGTGGCCAAGGGGCTGCCCATGGTGCGCGCGGTGGCGTACCCGGGCGGCGCGGTGAACCTCGCCGAGGGCGTGCAGGAGCCCGACCCGACCACCCTCGAGGCGGCCTGCAACTGGACCCTGTCGCCCGGGGCGCGCGAGCAGCATCCGATCAACTGCATCAACTGGTACACCGCGCAGGCCTTCTGCGTGTGGGACGGGGGGCGCCTCCCGACGGACGCCGAGTGGGAGTTCGCCGCGCGCGGCCGCGAGGTGGGAGGGCTGCGCGCCGGGAGGCTCTACCCCTGGGGCAACGAAGACCCGCTCCCCACCTGCGACCGCGCCCGCTGGAACCAGTCGGCCTGCCCCAACGAGGACGGCGCCCGCACCCGCCGGGTGGGCAGCTACGCCCCGTCGCCCGACCTCCCCGGCGCCCGCATCTGGGACCTCTCCGGGAACATCTACGAGTGGACCGCGGACAACCTCGTCCCCTACGACGGCCCCGACCGCCGCGGCTGCTGGGGCGCCCTGCCGGGCGGCCGGGTCAACCCGGTCTGCAACGTCGAGGAGCGCGGGGCCCGCACCATCCGCGGTGGGTCGTGGTTCTTCACCACCCTCGGCGTGATGCGCTCGGCGTCGCGCTTCGGGGCCGAGATGGGCGGCTCGCTCCCGCTCTACGGCATCGGGCTGCGCTGCGCCCGCACCCGCTGAGCCGCCTCTTCGAAGCCCCGCCCGATTCGTCGTATACACACCGCCGCTCCGATGTCGCACCCGTCGTCAACGCCCGAAGCCACCCTCGCGCCGGACACCCGCTTCGGGCGCTACCGCGTGGTGCGCTGCATCGGCGTCGGCGGCATGGGCGCCGTCTACGAGGCCGTGCACGACGACCTGGAGAAGCGCGTCGCCCTCAAGACCCTGCACCCCTCCATGGCCCGCGAGCCCGAGGCGCGCGCGAGGTTCTTGCGGGAGGGCCGGGCGGCGTCGCGAATCCGACACCCCAACGTCGTCGAGGTCTTCGACGTCGGACAGCATGACGACACCCTCTTCCTCGTGATGGAACACCTCGCGGGAGAAGACCTCGCGGCGCTCATCGCGCGGGAAGGTCCGCTCTCCGTCGAGCGCCTCGTCGACCTGATCCTCCCGGTCATCGCCGCCGTCGCGACCGCCCACGAGGAGGGCGTGGTGCACCGCGACCTCAAGCCCGAGAACATCTTCCTCGCGCAGACCCGCAACGGCGCCGTCCAGCCCAAGGTGCTCGACTTCGGCATCTCCAAGGTCACCGGCGCCCCCAACGCGCAGCGCATCACCGGCGCCTCCTCCATGATCGGGACGCCCCTCTACATGAGCCCCGAGCAGGCACAGGGCGCCGCCGTCGATGGACGGTCGGACCAGTATGCGATCGGGGTGATCCTCTTCGAGTGCGCCACCGGCCACGTGCCCTTCAACGCCCCGGAGCTCTATCCCCTGCTGCACGCCATCGTGCTCGGCGAGCACGCCGCCCCCCGCTCGCTGCGCCCGGAGCTCCCCGCCGACTTCGAGGCCGTCATCGAGCGCGCCATGGCCCGCGACGCCGACCGCCGCTTCGAGTCCATGCACGCCCTCGGTCGCGCGCTGCTCCCCTTCGCCAGCCGCACCAACCGCGGCCTCTGGAGGGAGGTCTTCGGGGCCGCCCCGACCCCCCTGCAACAGCCCGCCTTCGTCGCTCCTCCGACCCCGGTGGAGGCCCGCCCCGCCTCCACGCTGCTGCCCAGGGTGCGCGAGGTCTGCGAGGTCACCAGCACCCTGCGAAAGACCTCCAGGGTTCCCGCCATCACCCTGGGCGTGCTCGCCGCCGGGCTCGTCGCCGCCGCCGCGCTGCTCCCCTCGCGTACCCCCGCGCCGGGCACGAGCGACAGCCCCACCGTCGCCGCCCCCGCGGTGGCGCTCGCTGCTCCTGCGCCCGCTCCGGTGGCGGCGCTCGTTGCTCCTGCGCCCGCTCCCGCTCCGGTGGTGGTCGCTCCGGTGGTGGTCGCTCCTGCGCCCGCGCCCGCCGTGCGTCCGAGGGCCGTGACCACGGTGAGGTCCCGCGTGGCGGCCCGCGCCGACGCCGGAGCCCAGGCGCCCTTCCGGCTGTGCGGCGGGGTCCCGTGTCCGTGAGGCGGTGGGGCGTCGCGCTGGCGATGGCCGGGCTGCTCGTGACGCCCGCGCTCTCTGCGCAGACGACGGGCGATCGAGCGCTCATCGAGCAGGGCCGCACGCTGCGAAGGGCGGGGCGCAACGCCGCGGCGCTCGAAGCCTTCCGCGAGGCCTACGCGCTGAGCCCGACGCCGGAGGCCGCCGGGCAGATCGGCTTCGCCGAGCACGCGCTGGAGCACTGGGAGCCGGCGTCGCGCTTCCTTCGGATGGCCCTCGGCGCGGCGACCGATCGCTGGGTGGTCGCTCAGCGGAGGGCGCTGGAGTTCTCCCTCCAGGAGGTCGAGCGCCACCTGGGGTCGCTGCGTGTGGAGACCGCCACGGCCGACGCCACGATCTCCCTCGATGGCCGCGCCGCGGGGGTGCTCCCCATGTCCGAGGCGGTGCGCGTCGCCGAGGGCCGGGTGACCGTCGAGGTGCGCGCTCCCGGGCACCGGACCGATCGACGCGAGGTGACCATCGCCGCCGGAGAGACCGTGCGGCTCGTGGTGCAGCTCGCTCCGCTGGAGGGCGCTCGCGCGGCGGCGGAGGAGGCTACGGTCGAGGTGCGCCCGGTGGGGCCGACGAGGGTGGTGCTGAGGGACGCGCCGCCCAGGGAGCTACCCTCCAGCTCGGGTGGAGTCACCCGCGCGCTGGGCTGGGTCTCGCTCGGCGTCGCGGCGCTGTCGCTCGGCGGGGGAGTGATCGCGATGGTGCTGCGCGACGGCGCGGCCGAGCGCTGGAACGACGACGCCCGCTGCCTCACCGGGTCGCGCACCCGGGAGCAGAACTGCAGCAACGACCGGGTGATGGTGTCGACCGCGCACGACCTGATGGTCGGCGGATACGTCGCCGGAGGAGTGCTCGCGGTCGGGGCGATGGTGCTCTTCCTGGCGGCGCCGTCGTCGCAGGAGCGCGCCGCGGGATCCAGGGTGAGCTTCGGCATCGGCCCCGGGAGCGTCTCCCTCGGCGGGCGGTTCTGATCAGTCGCGAGGCGCGCCGGCGTCGGGGTAGCCGCCGTCCGGGCACACCCGGAAGACCTCGTCCTCGGCGCAGTAGTTCAGTACGCAGAGCGTGATTCGCCCGCAGGAGGCGCCGGCGTTGCAGTCCTCGTCGCGAGCGCACCGGACGCCTCCGTCACGCCCGGCCTCCGGGGCAGACACGCACGCCGAGAGGGTGAGCGCCAGGAGCAGGAACCATCGTCGAGCCATCGTCGCGGAGGGTATCACCAGTGCTACGAAGCCGCCGGGTTCAGCGCCCCGAGAGGCCCGCCTCCGCGTCCGTCGGGCTCGCGTCTGCGTCCGTGTAGCTCGCGTCCTCGACGCAGCGACCGCCGTCGCCGCCGTCGCTCGTCGCGTCGCACCCCGCGCTCGCGTCGGCGTCCTGCGCCGGGGCCGCGTCGCTGAAGGAGCCCGCGTCGAAGCCTCCGCCCGCGTCCGACGTCGCGGCGCCAGGGATGTCGGCCCCCGCGCTCGCGTCGACGCTCGGCGGCGCGGTGTCCGTCGGGACCTCTCCCACGTCCGTCCGGGGCGTGCTGCTGTCGTTCGGCCTGCCCAGGTCGCGGGACACCGAGGCGTCGTTCGCACGGTTGGAGGAGTCGGTCTCGTCGCCCTCCAGGGGGATCATCGGCCGCGGCGTGAACACGCAGCCCGCCAGCACCGAGCCGATCACCACCCAGCGAGCGCCGATCATCGCCGAAGCCCCGTCTGCCCCGCGCTGGGGCCGCCGTCACACGACGCGTCCGCCGCCCCGTCGCCCGCGTCGCAGGACCCGTCGGGCACGTCCCCCGCTCCGCCGTCACGGGGCGAGGCCGTCGGATCGCACGGCGCCCCGTCGCGGTCGACGTAGCCGGAGTCCCCGGCGTCGCTCTCCCGACGGCAGTTCGAGTCCTCGGGCGAGGGCGCGTCCGAGGCCGCGGGCGCGTCCGAGGCCGCCGCGTCGCCGAAGAAGGTCGCCCCGGCGTCGGCGAAGGGAGTGCCCGTCAGCGCGGAGTCGCTCGTGGCAGCGAGCCCGCCGCCCGCGTCGTCGGCGTAGGGGATCATCGGCCGGGGCGTGAACACGCACCCCGACCCGAGGACCATCACCACCACCCACGACAGGCGCTTCGTCACCGACCGCACCCCTCCGTCAGGTGCACGGCACGAGCCATGGTCGCCGCGGCGCGGAGCCGATGCCCCGCCCACGACAGCCACGCCCCGTCGGTGATTCGTCTCCATACCGCGGCGGCACACTACGGCACAGGACGATCACTCGTCCAGGAGGCCGTACTCCTTCAAGCGCCGGTAGAGCGTGCGCCGCGGCATGCCCAGCACCACCGCCGCGCGGACCTTGTTCCAGTTGACCTGCTCCAGGGCGTCGACGATGCGCTGCCGCTCGCTGGCCTTACGCACCGCTGTAAACGCCCCGCCCACCGCGGGCCCCGCCGTCACGGTCGCCGTCACCGCCGGCGACACCAGCGGCGTCGCGCGGGGGAGCGCCAGCGCGTCGGCCTCGATCACCGGCCCGTCGGCCAGCACCGAGGCGCTCTCCAGCACGTGCCGTAGCTGCCTCACGTTGCCGGGCCAGTCGGCCCCCAGCAGCCGGGTCATGGCCTCGCGGGAGAGGCGCTTGCGGGGGGTGCCCTGCGCCTCGGCGAAGGTCGCGAGGAAGTGCGCCGCGAGGGCGGGGATGTCCTCCATGCGCTCCCTCAAGGGGGGCACCCGGAGCGTCACCACCGAGAGGCGGTAGAAGAGGTCCTCCCGGATGCGGCCCTCGCGGGTGAGCTCGGAGAGCGGGCGCTGCGAGGCGGCGATCACCCGCGCGTCGACGGGCTCGTCCTGCTCGGCCCCCACCGGCCGCACCCGGCGCTCCTGGAGCACCCGCAGCAGCTCGACCTGCATCCGCGGGGACATCTCCCCCACCTCGTCGAGCAGGAGCGTGCCTCCGTTGGCGCTGGCGATGAGCCCCTTGCGGTCGCGGTCGGCGCCGGTGAAGGCCCCGCGCACGTGGCCGAAGAGCTCGCTCTCCAGCAGCGACTCGGGGATCGCCCCGCAGTGCACCACCACGAAGGGCCCGCGCCCCCTCGCGCCGGAGTGGTGTATCGCCCTCGCCACGAGCTCCTTGCCGGTGCCCGACTCGCCTTCAATCACCACAGGGACGTCGGCGTCGCGCACCCGCTCGACCAGCGCGAAGAGGCGGCGCATCGACTCGGTTCCTGCGATCACCCCCGCCGGGGCGAAGCGGCGGCTGAGCGCGTCCTGCGCCCGCACCAGCGAGGTGCGCGTGGCCTGCAGCTCGTGGTCGCGAGACTCCAGCAGCGACTCCAGCGTGCGACGCGCCGCCTCCAGCTCGCCGGTGCGGGCCTCCAGCTCCTCGACCAGGCGCTGGTGCTCCACCGCGATGGCCGCCTGCTCGGCGAAGGCCATCATCAGCGACACGTCCGAGGCCGCCCAGGCCACCTTGCGCCGCCGGCTCTCCACCAGCAGCACCCCCACCACGCGCCCGCGGAAGCGCATCGGCACCCCCGCCACCGCGGTCACCCCGAGCTCGTGCACCGAGCGGAACTCCGCGAAGCGACGGTCGCCCTTCGCGTCGAGGGTCACCACCGGCTCGCCGTCGATCCACACCGTGTCGGCGATGGAGCGGGACACCACGTCGTCCGGGCCGTCGCCCTGCCGAGGTCCCACCCGGGCGCGCAGCACCAGCGCCCCGTCGCCCGCCAGAAGCAGCGCGCCCCGCTCGGCGTTGGTGAGCTCCACCGCGCTGCGCACCGCCTGGTCGAGCACCCGCTCCAGGCCGTTCTCCTCTCCAAGCCGACGCGAGAGGTCGAGCAGCAGCAGCAGCCGCTCGTCGTTGGCCATCAGCGTGGGGCCGCCCACCGTGGCGCCTCGCCCCCCCGCGATGCCCATGGCCGTCGCGCGCTTCATCACCTGCGGGTCGAGCACGATCTCCGACGCGCCAGGCGCCACCCCCTGGGTGTTGAGCGAGGCCCTCAGCGAGGCCCGCCTCGCCACGCCCCAGAAAGCCCCGCGCAGGTCGGGCGGGAGCAGCATCGCCTTCTCCTCCAGCACCTCCAGCGCTCGCTCCCGGTCGCGGCGGGCGTGGAGGTCGGCGCCCGGTGGCCGAGAGCGCCTGGGCCCTCACCGCCAGCGCCTGCGAGAGCACCTCCCAGTCGCGCTGCGCCTCGGCCTCGGTGATCGCCGCCGAGGCCCTCGCCATCGCCTCTCGCGCCCCTCCGACCGCTAGCAGGCACCGCGCCTCCAGAAGCGCCGCCCGGCACGCCCGCAGCCCCAGCTCCCCGTGCCTCGCCGCGCGGGAGAGGGCCTCTCGCGCCCGCTCCACGTCGCCGCTCACGCCCCGGTCGAGCAGCGCCTCCGCCGCGTCGAGGGCCGCGTCCGCCGCGTCGTCGGCCTGGCCCATCGCCTCGAAGCGGGACTCCGCCTCGGCCACCAGGGCGAGCCCCGCGTCCACCTCGCCGCCTCGCGCCCGGGTCACCCCCAGCATCAGCGTCGCCGCCGCCGCCAGCTCGTGGGCCTGCGTCTCCCGGGCGAGAGAGAGCACCACGTCGAGCTCCGCCCTCGCGCGGTCGAGGCTCCCGATGCGGATGAGCTGGCTCGCCATGTTGAGCCTCGCGTTGATCACCGCAGGACGCAGCCCCGAGCGCTGGGCCAGCCGAAGCGCCGCCTGGTCGTTTTCCAGGGAGGCGCCCAGGTCACCCAGCCGCTGCGCCACCTGGCCCACGTTGATGCGGGCCGTCACCATCGCCCTCAGGTCGCCCGCCGCGCGCGCCCGGTCGAGCGAGCGCTCGTGAAGCGCCCTCGCTCCCTCCAGGTCGCCCTCTCGCTCCCTCGCGATGGCCAGGTAGGCCAGCAGCGTCGCCTCCTCGCGGGGCAGCGCCAGCGTCGCGTAGTCCTCGCGGGCCTCCTCCAGCCAGGCGGATCCTCTCGGCGCGTCGCCCGCCAGCACCAGCGCGAGGCCCCCCAGGGAGCGAGCCCCCGCCCTCACCCGGGGGCTCCGCGCGCCCGCCATCGCCGCCTCGCAGCGGCCCACCGCGGTCGCGTAGTCGCCCCTCGCCACGCTCACCCTCGCGGCCTCGGTCAGCGCCTCGGCGGCCAGGTCCGGGAGCTCCTCCGCGGCCGTCGCGTGGGCCCGGGTGAGCCACGCCTCCGCGCCGTCGAGGTCGCCCGCGAGGCGTCGCAGCCGGCCGTAGAGCAGCGTCGCCTTGGTGCCCGCCGCGTCGCTGCGGGACGACACCTCCAGCGCCATCGCCTCGGCCCTCGGCATCAGCCCCGCCTCGTGCAGCAGCTCGGCCTCCTCGTAGCGGGCCTCCGCGTCCGTTCGCCCGGGGTCGGCCTCCCTCAGCGCCTCCAGCAGCGTCACCGCCGCCATCGGCAGCCCCGCCCTCCGCAGCGCCGTCACCGCGTCCGGCGCCAGGGCCCTCGACCGCTCGACCTCGCCCGCCCTCAGCCACGCCGTCGCCCTCAGGGTCACCGGCGCCCGCTGCGCCTCCAGCGCCTCGGCCACCCGCCTCGCCACGGAGGCCCAGGGGCCCTCGCCCACGGCCTCGCGCACCGTCGACTCCAGCGCCCCTCTCGCCAGCGTCCAGCGGCCGTCGGCCTCGCGGCCCAGCACCCCCTCGCGCCTCGCCTCGGCCAGCGCCCCTTCGTCCCCCAGCGCCGCGCTCACCCGCTCTGGCGTGGCCTCGCCGCCCAGCATCGCCACCACCGCGACGGCCTCCACCACCCTCGCCGGGAGCGCCGAGAGCCGCCGCGTCGCCGCGTCTCGGGCCCGCCCGCTGAACTCCGCGGCCTCCACGTCGGCGGGCGACACCGCCCCGGAGCGGGCCAGCGTCTCCAGCAGCTCGTGCACCGCCAGGGGAAGGCCCCCGGAGCGGCGCCGCACCGCGAGCACCACGGCGGGCTCCACCGCGCCGAGGGTCTGGGCGCAGAGGGCCGCCACCGCGGACTGGTCGAGCGGACCGAGCTCCACCCGAGAGGTCGCCTCAAGCGTGGCGATGGACTCCGCGCTGGTTGCCGCGGCGATCACCAGCAGCGGCTCGTCGGGCTCGCACGCGTAGGCCACCGAGCGGAGCAGCGCGTGCACCGCGGGGTCGGCCCGGTCGAGGTCGTCGGCGAGGAGGAGCACCGGCGCCGTGCGGGCGGCCTCTCGGAGGGCGGCGGAGAGGTCTTCGGGGGAGTCCGGGGCGAGGGCCCTGCCGGAGAGCACCGCGGCGCCCTCTCGCAGCCGTCGCAGCGGGCCTTCACCGGGCTCACCCTGGAGCCGGAGGGTCTGCACCCCTCGGAGCTGGGCCCGCCAGGCGATCTCCCGGAGGAGGGTGGTGCGGCCGCTGCCCTCCTCGCCGACGATGGCCACGGCGGCGAGCGACCCGTCGCGGCGGACGAGGCGGCGGGCCACCGCGTCGAGGAGGCTTCCGAGCTCGGGCTCTCGGCCTTCGGGGCGCAGCACCACGCGGTTGGGCATCGAGGCCGGGCGAAGGCTGGGGGAAGCTCCATCGGCGACGTCCCCGAGGGCCGCGAGGAGGTCGTCCATGGTGGCGAAGCGACGGCCGGGCTGCTCGGCCGCGCCTCGCTCGGTGAGCGTCCAGAGGGCGCGCAGGCCCTCGTCGGAGGCCACCAGGGCGGGGGGAGGGGAGCCTGGAGGAAGGATGGTTCCGCCGGAGAGGACGACGCGCAGGGAGACCGAGAGGGCGTAGACGTCCGCGCGGGGATCGGGCGGCAGCGACTCGCCCGCGAGGAGCATCGC
The DNA here is from genome assembly GCA_016704445.1 of Deltaproteobacteria bacterium. Taxonomy (GTDB): domain Bacteria; phylum Myxococcota_A; class Polyangia; order Polyangiales; genus SCUS01. The sequence goes on along the minus strand of JADJAE010000012.1, from coordinate 32,479 downwards.
CTGGCGCTCCGGGGGCATGAACCCGAGGGTTCCGCCGCGCACGTGGGAGGCCGCGGCCATGGCCCCGTGGGCGAGGCCGAAGTCGATGAGCACCACGTGGTCGGCCCCCCTGGGGACGATCAGGTTGGCGGGCTTGAGGTCGCCGTGCACCACCCCGAGGCGGTGAAGCTCTCGGAGGGTCTCCGCGGCGGAGAGGAAGAGCCGGCGCAGACGGGGGGCTTCGAGGAGGGGGAGGGCCTCGTCGAGGGGGGAGCCGTCGACGAAGGCGCGGGTGAAGAAGGTTCCGCCGGGGTCTTCGGCGTCGGCGCTGGCGAGGCCGAAATCGAAGACCGGCGCCACCGTCGGCAGGTCGAGCTGGGCCAGCACCTGGAACTCGTTGACCAGCCACTGCGAGAGCGTGGCGTGGGCCTGCGCGTTGAGGCGCTTGAGCACCATGAGGGCGTCACCCGCGAGGCGGTCCTCCACGAGGAAGACTCCCCCGCCGCCGCCCTCTCCCACCCGACGAACCAACCGGTACCGATCCGCCAGACGCATATGAGGGCGGGAATCCTACTCTCCCGGCGCCCGAGGCGTCGCCTGCTCGTTGGTGCCCTCCCTCGGCGCAGGGCGCGCCGCCAGGGTGAGCGTCTCGTCGAAGGTCGCCCCGCCGCGGGTCACCCGGAGCGTGACCTCCTGCCCGATCTGCCTTCCCTCCAGGATGTCCCCCAGGTCGGCGAGCGAGCGCACCGCGCGGTTTTCGGCCGCCACGATCACGTCTCCGTTGGGCCCGCCGCGCAGCCCCGCCGCGGCGCCAGGGCCGTTCGCGGCGACGCTCGAGATGCGCAGGCCCCCGGTGGCGAAGCGCACCGACGCGCCCGGGGGGATCTCCACCATCACCAGCCCGAGCCACGGGCGCGAGGCCGCCGCGGCGGAGTTGGCGAGGGCCCGCAGCACGGTCGCAGGGACGGCGAACGCGACGTCCGCGCCGGTGATCTCGCTCTCCCGGTCGGGCGGGACGATGAGCCCGACCAGGGTGGCGGTCGCGTGGTGGAAGACCCCGCTGCCGACCGCGCTGTTGGCGGGGATGGGGTCGAGCTCCCAGGCGTCGCGCAGCAGCGCCGCGTTGCCTCCGACGAAGGACCGGCGCCGTCGCAAGAGGCCGCTCGACACCCGCGATCCTGCGATGGGGACCCAGCTCACCTCGTCGCGCGCCCTGCCGTCGCGGTCGCTGATGCGCAGCCCCTCGACCCAGCGCCCCGCGTTGCCCTCCAGCAGCGCCACGCCCCAGGCGGGGTCGGTCGCCACCACGCGCGCCCGGTCGATGCGCCCGTCGGGGTAGACCACGCGCAGGTCGCGGGCCTCCCGCACCGGGACGAGCGCCGTCAGGATGCGCCCGGTGTCCTGGAGCACCACGCCGCGGGCGAGCGAGTCTCGGCCGTCGAGGACGTTGACCGTCACGCGTGGGAGCCGGGCTCGCGCGTTGGGCGGCGTGGCGACCTCCCTGGGCTCGGGCGAGAGGGCGACCTGCGAGAGGGCGGGCGTCGCCCCCAGGGAGAGCGCCGAGCAGAGGGCGATGAGCGTGAGGGATCGGGCCATCGGGGATGAGTGTGACCGATATGGGGCTCCAACGACGGGTGGCGTCAAGCGATTGGGGGGCGCAGGAGTCGTCGCCTCGGGCGCGCTGCGCGAGGGCTCTTTACACGACCGCGGCCTCGGGCAATGTCGCGGTCGCGCGCGGAGGGGATTCTGCGCGCATCACCGCTGCGGCGGTGGAGGAGAGACCGGGCATGACGAGCAAGGCGGGCTGGGAGCAGATCGGCGACGCGGGCGCGTGGAAGAACACCACGGTGGGCGTCGGCAGCAAGGGGCGCCTGTTCACGGTGGAGAGCAGCGGCAAGCTCTACGCGACGAGCGGACGCACGGGCGGCTGGGACGAGGTCGGCAGCGGGTACAACACCCAGCACCTCGCCATCGACGGCGACCACCTCTACGCGATCGAGGCCGACGGCACGCTCTACCGGGTCGAGCCGGAGACCGGCGCGTGGAGTCAGCTCGGCAAGAAGGGCGACTGGAAGGGCACGACCGCGGCCGTGGCCATCGACGGGTACCTCTACACGGTGAGCGACAACACGCTCTACGAGACCGACCTGTCGGACGGTAGCTGGGAGGTGCTCGGAGAGGAGGGCGACGAGGAAGACGGGTGGAACACGAGGTTCCTCTTCGCGGACAACGACACGCTGTACTCGCTGGAGAGCGACGGGAGCCTCTACGAGATCGACGGCGACGACGGCTCGTGGACGCAGATCGGCAACGAGGGCGACTGGAAGGGAACGCGCACCCTCGCGACCCTCGGCGGCCAGCTCTACTCGGTCGAGGAGAGCGGCGTGCTCTACAAGACCGACCTCTCCACCGGGCAGTGGGAGGAGTACGGCTCGGCCGACGACTTCGGCGCCACGCAGCTTCTCTTCGGCACCGGCAAGGCCGTCTACTCCATCGAGGAGAACGGCAACCTCTACAAGCTCGACCTCTGATGCACCCCCGCCACGCTCCCTGGTGGATCGCGCTGGCCCTCGCGGCGGGGTGTAGCGAGTCCGCCTCGCCCGCCGCCGACGCTGCCGCCGACGCTGGCGCCGACGGGAGCGAGGTCGGCTACTCCTGTCCGAGCCTCTCGTACGACCCGCTCTTCTCGCAGCCCTGCCCAGGCCTCGAAGGCGTCGAGTGCCGCTATGGCTACATCGTCCCTGGCTGCGGCGGTCGCACCCAGACATGCCGCGTTGGCCGATGGAACGAGGTGCACACGGATCCCTCGGCGTCGTGCTTCGACGCCGGGCCCGACGCCGCCGACGCGGCCGGAGGCGACTGAGCACCTTTCCACAGGGGACCTGAAGGGTTGAGACGGTCGTGCGCTCCGCGCGCGGTGAGAAGAACCGCAAGGGCGCAAGGGCCACAAGGGAGCAGGAGGAGGAGGAGGAGGAGGAGGAGGAGGAGGAGACCGTCGGGCCCTGAAGGGGCGACGCGGCGAAGAACGCGAGCGCCCCACGGCCCATGCTTCGATCCCTTGCGACCCTTGCGACCCTTGCGGTTCTTCTCTCACCGCGCGGAGCCCGCGACCGTCTCAACCCTTCAGGTCCCCTGTGTCGAGGTACTGAGGGCGACCGCTCAGCCCCGGAGCACCGTGGCGCCTCGCGGCCCCTCGACGACGATGCCGAGGCCCGCGAAGCGAGGGAGGTACTGCAACGGCGGCGCATCCCGTCGCGAGCCCCGCACCAGGCGCAGCGTGACCCGTCGGCGGTCGAGGTCGTAGTCGGCCTCGTACATCGCGTCGCCCACGCTCACCGTGCGAGGTGGTCGCGCTCCACCTCGTCGCGCACCCACGACGGAACCTCCGGCGCCAGCAGGTCGTCCGAGGACAGCAGCGCCAGGTCGTCGCCGCCCTCCACCCCCAGCTCCACCAGCCGGGCGGCCACCCACGCCTCGATCGTCGGCCCGCTCCGCGTCGACGGAGCGAGCTCCGCGGCGTGGCCCAGCTTCACCGACAGCCGGGAGAGCGCCAGCCGGTCGCGCGTCACCGGCAGCGCCTGCTTGAACAGGCTCCCCCGGAGAAACAGCGTCGCGATGGCCTCGCGCGCCAGCTCCCCGAGGGCGTCTCCTCCCTCGTCGCGATCACCCGGTTGGCGTAGACCCGCTCGACGTGGGCGACGATGACGCCGCGCTCCAGCTGCACCCGATCGAGCCGGTCCCGGCCGAGGCCCGCCCGGGCCACCGCGGCCAGCGGAACCGGGCTCGCGCAGGTCACCAGCACCCGAGCGTCCTGGCCCACCCCGAGGGCGCGCGACTCGAACACCACGATGGCGTCGAGGTCCTTCACCCGCTGCGCGAGGCTCTCCCGGGCGAGCTCCAGCTCCGTGCCCCCCGTTGCTGAAGGCCACGCTGCGCCCTCGCACCCGCGCCACGTGCACCGAGCGCGGGTCCGCCGCGATGGCGGTGCGCACCAGGGCCTCCCGGTCGATGGGAGCCACCGTCGGAGCGCTCCCCAGGCCGTGCGCCCGGCGCAGCCTCGCCCGGATGCGTCGGGCCTCGCCGAGGGCCATGTACGACAGCCCGTCCTCCCGCTCCCGGCCCTCCCTCACCGCGCGGATCAGCGCCGTCGCGTCGCACTCTCCCCGCCGCAGCTCGTCGTCCTCGCCCGGCCCGCCAGGGAGGAAGAGCGGGCGACCCACGGCGAGCGCCGAGACCAGGTCGATCACGTCGTCGAGGCTGCCGTTGCCTCGCGCCTCGATGAGCAGCCGGGCGAGGGGAGGGTCGAGCGGCAGCCCGTAGAGCTCGTGGCCACGCGGGGTGAGCGCCCCTTCGGAGTCGATGGCCCCGAGGAGGGTGAGCTCCTCCCTCGCCGCGTCGAGGGCCGTGGCCTTCGGCGGGTCGAAGAGGGGCAGCGCGTCCACGCGACGACCCCACGCCGCAGCGCCCAGCACCAGCGGCACCAGCGACTCCCGGTGGATCTCCGGCGGCGTCGCGCGCTCCAGCATCGCGACCCTGCCCCAGAGGCGGTAGCAGACCCCGGGGCCCGTGCGGCCGGCGCGGCCCGTGCGCTGCGCGGCGCTGTCCTGGGCGATGGCCCCGAGCGCCAGGAAGCCGCGGCCGGCGTGGTAGCGGGTGCGGCGCACGAGGCCGGTGTCGATCACCACCCCGACGCCGGGGAGGGTGATGGAGGTCTCGGCCACGTTGGTGGCGAGGATGAGCTTGCGCCGCGCGCTGCGCTCGAAGCCCCGCCGCTGCTCGTCGAGCGAGAGCCCTCCGTGCAGCGGGATCACCTCGAAGGCGTGGCTTCTCAGGGCACGGGCGCAGGCGTCGATCTCGGCCTTGCCGGGGAGGAAGACCAGCACGTCGCCAGGGTCGTCGGCGGCGGCCTCGACGGCGCGGGCGACGCGGGAGGCGAGCTCGGCGGCGTGGGGGAGCGAAGGCCCCGGGTCGAGGTGGCGCACGTCCACGGGGTAGGCGCGGCCCCGGCGGTGATGTGCACCGCGCCCAGGTGGCGGGCGACGCGGTCGCCGTCGATGGTGGCGGACATCACCACGAGGCGAGGGGAGCCCAGGCCCGCGAAGAGCGAGAGCAGCAGGTCGAGGTCGAGGCTGCGCTCGTGGAACTCATCGAGCACCAGGGTCTCGAAGCGGCTCGCGAGGTCGCGGGCGTGGAGCACGACGCCGGGCGTGGCGAAGAGGATACGCGTCGCCTCGGAGGAGACCGACTCGTCGCGGACGGCGTAGCCGACGGTGGTCCCGAGGGGGGTTCCCTCGAGCTCGGCGACGCGGGCGGCGAGGCTGCGGCAGGCGACGCGGCGGGGCTCGACGACCAGCACCCGGCCGCGCGAGGTGGCCCAGCGGGGGACCTCGGTGGACTTGCCCGACCCGGTGGGGGAGGAGACCACCACCGGGCCGGCGGAGAGGGCGGCGTCGAAGGCCGCTCGGACAGCGTGGATGGGCAGCTCGTCGGGCTTCACCCGCTCATCATGGACCATGTGCCCCTCGTCGGTCGGCTGCCGATCGCCACGCTCCGGCTTGAGACTGAGGGACCCAGTGGCCAGACTTCAGGGGCCACCAGGGGGACCTCCGCCATGGACATCGAGAAGCTCTCTGCCACCGATCGGGTCTTCTTCGACATCGAGGGCGGCGCGCTGATGATGCACATCGGCGCCCTGATGGTCTTCGAGGGAGGCGGCCTCGTCTCGCCCGACGGGTCGCTCGACGCCGCGAAGCTCACCCGGCTGCTGGATGCCGGGGTCTCGGAGGTCCCGCGGTTCCGTCAGGTGGTGCGCGAGGTGTCCGGCCTCGGCGCGGTGTGGGTCGACGACGAGCGCTACCGCATCGAGCACCACGTGAGCCACACGGCCGTCCCCCACCCCGGCGACGACGCCCAGCTCATGCGGCTCATGGGGCGGATCTTCTCCCAGCCCCTCGACCGGCGGCACCCGCTCTGGGAGGCGAGCCTCGTCGAGGGCCTCTCCGGCGGGCGCTTCGCCATCATCTTCAAGCTCCACCACGCGATGGTCGACGGCGTCGCGGGCATCGGCCTGCTGGCCTCGGTGTTTCGCACCGAGCCCGGCGACCTCTCTCCCTCGCCCGCTCCGTGGACTCCTCGGCACGCGCCCAACACCCTCCAGATCGCCACGGCGCTCGCCTCCGACAGCGCCCGCTCGGTCGCCCACGCGCTGCACGACCTGCGAGGCTCGCTGGGTCACGGGGCGCAGGCGAAGGACATCGCCGAAGGCCTGGTGCACACCCTGCGCGACGGACTGCGGCCCGCGTCTCCGTCGTCGATCAACCCCGCGGAGGTGGGGCCTCATCGGACGTACACCAGCACCCGGCTCGACCTCGCCCGGGCCAAGGAGGCGCGCAAGGCCCTGGGCGGCACCCTCAACGACGTGGCCCTCGCCGTCGTCACCGGGGCGCTGCGCCGCTACCTGGGCCGCCGCGGCGACCCCGTGGATGCGATGAAGGACTTCCGGGCGCTCGTCCCGGTCGACCTCCGCCCCAGGATGGGCGAGGACGGCGTCGGCAACCACATCTCCCTGGTGCTGGTGCACCTGCCCCTCTCCGAGCCCGACGCCCGGGCGCGCTTCGAGGCGGTGCACCGCGCCTGCGAGCACCTGAAGCACGACTCCCACGAGATCGAGGGGGCGGCCTTCATCGAGCGCGTGGGCGACCTCGGCGGGCCCAACGTGGTGACCGCGGTGTTTCGCATCGCGTCGATGCTGCGCGCCTTCAACGTCACCATCACCAACGTGCCGGGGCCGCAGGTCCCGATCTACGTGGGGCGCTCGAGGATGACCGAGATCCACGCGGTGGTGCCGCTCTTCACCCACCAGGGCGTCGGCGTCGCCATCGTGAGCTACGACGGCGGGATGTACGTCGGGCTCTACGCCGACCCCGACGCGGTGCCCGACGTCGAGGCCCTCGCGGCCGATGTGCAGTCCGCCTTCGACGAACTCTGCGCTGCCGCAGGCCATGGGAGGTAGCTGGGCCCGCGCAGTGTAGGCTTCGGGATGATGACCCAGCGCCCGCCCGAAGCCCCGCGCCGCCGCAAGCTGCTCGTCCACCAGGACGTGCTCGAGTGGATGGACGACCCGCGGAGCGACCGGCAGCTCCAGCAGCGCGCCCGGCTGGTGTTCTCCCAGCTCGCGGCCCAGGGGATGCCGCCGCAGGTGAAGGGCGTCCAGGGCCTCGGCCGGGGCTGGCTGCGCACCGACCTCGGGGGCAACAGCGGGCACCAGTTCTACCTGTGGTGGGCGAGGGCGGGGTCGCCGCCGGTGAAGCACCTGGCGCTCGATCCGCTGGAGATCCTGGTGCGCGCGGTGCGCCACCATGACGAGACCCACGCCGCGCTCGACCCGGGCGGCCCCGACCAGTGGGTCTCGCTGCCCGGCCAGGAGCTCAAGGACAACGGGCTCTTCCCCGAGCTGCTGCGCTCCCAGCAGGACGCCATCGAGTCGAAGGTCCGGCTGCGGGTGCTGCGAGGCCAGCCCGGGACGGGCAAGACCACCGTGCTCCAGCAGGCCGCCCTCGGCGCGCCGGGGCAGCGCACCCTCTACCTCACCTACAACGCCCTCCTCGCCGAGCGCGCCCGGGACTTCTTCGACCAGTTCGCCCCCGACCCCTCGCTGGTGACGGTGCTCACCTTCGGCGAGCTGCTGCGCCGGGTGCTCCCGGCCGCTCCGGCGGTGGTCGCTCCCCTCGCCGAGCGCATCACCGTGCTCGCCCGCGCGCTCGACTCGGCGCCGAGGAAGTTCGCCCCCTGGGACAAGCACCCCGAGGAGCTCTTCGGCGAGCTCCACGCCTGGATCGCCGGGGCCGCGCTGCCGACGCCCTTCCGCGGCGCGCCGCCCTGCGAGGGGCAGCTCCTTCGCGAGGAGGCCTTCGTGAAGCTGCGGGCGAGGACCCTCGACGAGCGCGCCGCCCGCAACGCCGTGCAGGCGGTGCAGGCCCTCGACCCGAGGCTGCTGCCCGAGATCGTGGGCGACCCCTGGTGGGCCCGCCGGGCGCTCGACAAGGTGCGCGCCGGAGCGAAGCCCCCCAAGGTCTTCGCCGACCTCCACGCCGTCTTCGTCGACGAGGTGCAGGACCTCACCCTGGTCGAGATCGCCCTGCTCGCCGCGCTGGTCTCGGCCGCGAGCGAGGGCCGCGAGGCGCCCCTCGACGTGATGGTGGCGGGCGACGAGAGCCAGACCGTGCGCCCGACGGACTTCGACTGGGGCGCCTTCGCCGACGCGGTGGCCCCGACGCTGGGGCCAGGGAGCACCTTCGACCTGCTGGGCAACGTGCGCTCTCCCCGGGCCATCGCGACGCTGGTCGAGCGCTCGTGGTCGCTCTACCAGCACCTCGACAAGGCGCAGCGCCCGAGGGGGAGGGCCGACCTGGAGATCGAGGAGTCGGTGTCGGGGCGGGTGCTGCGGTGCCGGGTTCCGGATGTGGCGACGCTGGCCAGGGTGGGGCGAGCGCTGCTGGAGCGGCCGAGCACGGTGCTGGTGTTCCCCGGGGCGAGGGTGCCGCCGGAGCTGCAGCCCGACGGGCTCGACGTGTGGAGCAGCGACGCCGTGAAGGGGCTCGACTTCTCCGTGGTGGCGGTCGTCGACGGCGCCCGCCGCATCCGGGAGATCGAGGCCCTGCGCGCCCGCAAGAACGACCAGGTCCAGAGCCTCAGGGCGCGCACCCGGGCGGACCAGTTTCGCGTGGCCCTCAGCCGCGCCACGGACACGGTGATCTTCCTCGACGTGGGGGAAGACCCCAGCGGCGACGGGGCCCTGCACCGGCTCTGCGTCGACGACCAGGAGGGACCGCTCGAGGGCTACGTCGCGAGCATCGACCCCGACGCACTGCTAGGGCTGCTGGCGCGCGACGACGCCTCCGCGCAGGAGCTGGTGCTGGAGTACATCCAGGAGGCCACGGCGCTGCTCCACGCCCACCCCCGGCGCGCCCTCGACCGGCTGCGCCACGCCCGCGGCCTGCTGGGCCGGGCCGACTCCCGCTGCGGCGTGAGCGACACGACCATCCGCAGGCAGGTGCACCGGCTGCTGGGCCGCGCCGCGTGGATCAACGCCTCGCAGCAGGGCTCGCTCGACGGCGCGGAGCTGATGGAGGAGGCCCGCAAGGCCCTTCAGCTCGGGGAGATGAAGGTCGCCGCGAAGGCCTCGCTGCTGGTGCGCGACCTGGTGAGGGGCGACGCGGACAGCGGAGCGAGCGCAGAGTCACTGCTGGCGCTTCGGGCGCAGGTGCTGACGGAGTTCGCGGAGCTGCGAGAGCCGCTCGACCGGGCGCTGCGGTCGTGGGCCGCGTCGCGCGAGGCCGCGCTGCTCCCGACGGGGCGCACCGCGAGGGTGAAGCTGCTGGAGGCGGTGGGCGGGGTGCGGGCGCTCTTCGTGGACGATCAGCCGGAGACCGCGAGGGTGGAGCGCGCGCTGCGGCGACGGGTGGCGGTGGCGCTGAGAGAGGAGAGCCACGGCCGAGAGGCCCTCGACGTGCTGCTCCCGCTCGACCCCAGGGACCGCGCGGAGGAGGCCCGCTGTCACGAGGTGCTGGGCCAGCTCCGGGAGGCCTCGCTCGCCTGGGAGGAGTCGGGCGACCTCGTCGCCGCGCTGCGCTGCGCCAGGGAGCTTCCGGACCTCGACCGCGCCCTCGCGCTGGCGACTCGCACGGGCTCCGACGAGGCCTCCGCGCTGCGCTGGGCGTGCTCGCTGAGGGACCTTCTCTCGGGTCACCGGGCGGAGGCCGAGGGGCTCAACGAGCACGAGCGCGGGGCGCTGGCCCGGGCCTTCGACGACGCGCTTCCCTCGCGCAGCGGGGCGCGCCGACGACGCGGCTGACGGCGGCCTCCCGGGCGTGCGATCCTGCGCGCCGACGCATGGCAGCCCTCACCGCGGACACGATCCTCCTGCAGCGCTATCACCTCATCGCGCCGGTCGCCGACCGGGGGCTCGGCGAGACCTGGGAGGGGGTCGACGCGCGCATCGAGGGGCGCCGGGTGCTGGTCAAGCTGCTCGACCCGAGCGGTGACGACGTGCGCAAGAAGGTCGTGGCGGGCCTGCAGGCGCTGCGGATGTTCCGTCACCCGGGGGCGCTCGCGGTGACCGACCACGGCGTGTACGAGGGCCGCCCCTTCGTGGTGCACGACCTGCCGCAGGTGGGCTCGCTCGCCTCGCTGCTCGACCGCCACCGCGCGGGCGAGCTCGAGCTCCCGCTCGACAAGATCGCGGCGCTGGTCGCTCGCCTCGCGGAGGTGCTGCAGGCCGGCCACGAGGAGCCCGAGGCCCTCGTCCACGGCGCCCTGCGTCCTCGCGCGGTGCTGGTCCCCGACGACCTCGAGCCGACGCAGATGGTGCTGCTCGACGCGGGGCTGCGAAACCTCGCCCAGGACCCCGACGCCCCTAAGGAGAGCGCCGCCGCCGCGCGCTGCCTCACGCCGGAGCAGTTCGCGGGCGAGGCCCTCACGCCGCGCACCGACGCCTTCGCGCTGGGGCTCCTGCTGCTGGAGATCCTCCGCGCCCCGCCGAGCCCGACGGCCCCTGCTGGCGCCCGCTACCTGGGCCGCCCCGACGTGCCCGACGCCGTCTGGGACGCGGTGCTCCTCGCGACCCGCATCCCCGTCGCCGAGCGCCCCTCCATCGAGGCCTTCCTCGAGCTCCTCACGCCCGCCTGGACCGCCCCTCCCGCGGTCGTCGAGCCCACCGATCGCGTGAGCCTCCCGCCTCCCGCTCCTGAGCCCGCCGCTCCCGCTCCCGCTGCCGACGATGTCGCGCCCTTCGTGGCGGCGCCGCTCGCCGCCGCGGCCATGATGGCTCCGAGGCCAGCCTTCGAGGAGGCGCACCCCTACGAGCCTCGCTCGTCGATCCCTCCCGGCGGCATCCTCGGGGCGATGCCCTCGCTGTCGGGCCCGGCGGCCGACGAGTACATCGACTTCGGCGAGCGCACCGTCGCGCTCTCCGAGGCCCCCGAGCTCCCGGGCTTCTCCGCCCCGGTCGACCCGCTGGGCAGCACCCGCACCGTCGCGCCGAGGGTACGCGAGGAGCCCGTGGAGTTCCCCGAGGAGCGCACCATCGTGGCGTTCTCCGCGCGCATGCAGGCCGTCGAGGACATGCTCTCCACCGTCGAGCGCGCGCTGCCTCCGGAGCTCGACGACGTGGCCGCGAGGTTTCGCGCGCAGATGGCGGCCTCCAAGCGCCGCGAGGAGACGTCCCCCAAGGGGATGTCCCTCAGCGCCCCGCGCCGCCCCGCCGAGCCCGCGGTCGCCGCCCCCGCGCCCGCCGCGGAGCCCGCGAAGAAGCCCCCGGTGGTGGCGATCGTCGGCGCGCTCGCGGTGCTCGTCGCCCTGCTGGCGGCGCTGCTGCTGAGGCGCTGAACCGCCCCTCGGCCTCCGCTCATACTGATTCGCTATCAGTATTGCCGCATTGCTTCAGTCAATTGCCCAATGAGCAGGTCGATCGTAACAGTTCAGCAGTGGCGCAAGCCGCCCGTTTGACGCTGGGGTTCGCGCGTTGACGCTCACCCCAGGCTATAACAAGTGACGACCCCCACGTCCGTGGGGGTCTTTCGAACAGGAATGCCACTTCGATGGAGCCCACGGCACATCGATTGGAGCTTCCGGAAGGTCCATCGAGTTTCGGTACGAAAGACCCCCACGAACGTGGGGGTCGTCACTTGTTATAGCCTGGGGTGAGCGCCAACGCGCGAACCCCAGCGTCAAACAGACGGCTTGCCCCACCGCTGAACTGTCTCGCGCGAACCCCAGGTCAACAGGCGGATTGCCCCGCCACACAAGCCCTGATCGTCAAACGATCGACCTGCTCATTGGGCAATTGACTGCGTCCATGTCGACAGCGGATTGCTATCACATCACCTGGAGCGCGCCGTTGTTGATGTCCACGATCGGCCCCCCGATCTTCACCTGGCCGGGGTTGAGCTCGACCGACGCGGCCCCGACGGAGATCTTGATCCCCGACGCGGTCATCTCGATCACCGCGCCGCCGACGGTGATCTTCGCCGCCGAGGGGGAGAAGTCCGCGCGGGTGTTGCCGCTGATGAGCGAGAGCTTGGTGTCCGCGGTCATCTGGAGCGTCTGGTTGACCAGCACGCGGCCGGCCTTGTGCACCGTCACGAAGACGTTGCCGTTGGTCTCGTAGGTGTCGTCCGCCTCGACCTTCGTGCTGCGCTTGGCGCCGAGGTCGACGGTGACGTCCTTCTTGATGGTCTCGTCGTAGGTGCCCTCGACGAGGCGCGCCTCGTTGCGGCCGACCTTCACCGAGACGTCGTTGATGGCCGTCATCTTGACGATCTCGGAGTCCTGCGTGGCGTCGTCGACCTCGATGACGTTGGTCGGGCCGCGAGCGCCCAGCATGGTCAGCCGAGACTGGTACGACGACTCGGCCCCGGCGGCGGCGCTCACCGAGGCCTGGTGGGTCTTGTTGTAGAGCGCGCCGATCAGCACCGGGCGCTCGGGGACGCCGTCGAGGAAGTGCACCACCACCTCGCTGTTGATGTGGGGCACGAGCACGGCGCCGTGGTTGCTCCCTGCGATGGGTTGGGTCATGCGCACCGGGATGGGGAAGCCCTCCTGGGCGCCCCAGTCCATCGTCACGTTGACCACGAGCTGCTTGCCCTCGGCGAAGGAGGTCACGACGCCGGTCTGCGGCGCGAGGATGACGGGCTTCGGCGTCACGCGCGCCGGGCGGAAGGCGCTGGCGTAGGTGACCGCCTCCGCGCGGTTTCGGTACACCACCCCGTCTTCGCCGGTCTCGACCTCGTGCTCGACCCGCGCCACGAGCAGGTCGGTCGTGACGTTGTTCTCCGAGTCGCCGCGCGACAGCTCGGCCTCGATCAGCTCGCCCGCCTTGAGCTGCATGTCGCTGGTCTCCAGCCAGAAGCGCTCCTGCTCCGGGCGTCGCTCGTCCGAGGCGCGCTGCGCGGCCTGGGCGGGGCTGTCCCCGGCCACGCGCCAGGTCTCACGAAGCTCCTGCCGGGCCGACTCGCCCTTCGGTCGCGAGGCGGTGCCCTCCCACGGGCGCGCCTCGACGCGGCGGTCGATGTCCGCGACGGCGAAGGTCCTCGGGGTCATGCCGTCGATGCGCCCCGCGCGCACGACGCCCTCGTCGTCGGATTGCCCCTCCTGGAGCGAGGTCCAGCGGAGGCGTCGGCGGGGCCTCGAGCGCGTGGTCGCGGGGTCGGCCTTGAAGAGCGTCCAGGTGTCCTTGCTCTCCGAGTGCTCGACGTAGTGGGTGACCCCGATGTCCTCCAGCAGCCGGAACATCAGCGCCATGTCGGTCTCCTGGTACTGCACCAGGAGCGGGCTCACCCCCGACGACGCCGTCCCCGCGATCGACAGCCCGACCTCCGAGAGCACCGCGGAGATGACGTCGTCGATGGAACGGTCCACGAAGGGCCGCGTGCGCCGGGAGAGCGAGGTGAGCCACACCCGCGGCACGATGGTGACCCGCAGCAGCGGGCGATCGAGGCTCATCCCGTCGCCCTGGTCGAGGTGCTCGACGCTGCGCACCAGCCCGCAGATCGAGCGGACGTTGTCGTGGTCGACGCCGCGCCCGAGGGTCACCCGGGCCTTGGCGCCGGGCTTCACCTTCGCCGCGTCGGCCTGCGGAAGCGTGAGCACGAGGTCGGCCTCGCACAGCTCCGAGAGGCCCTCGACGTAGCGCAGCCGGCGCACGTCGGCCTCGAGGTCGACGCCTTCCAGCCAGAATCCAACGGTCACCAGGTCGAGCTTCATCCGTGCGCCTCCGAGTCCGAGTGGCGCGGACGATGGCAGGATTGATCCCGCGCGATCAAGCGCGGCCGCCGCGCCGTGGTAGCTTCCCGGCCTACGATGTCCATGGGAGCTCGCCCGGTCGGAAAAGACCTGCGAGCCCTGGAGGGGATCACCCTCGAGGGCCGCTATGTGCTCGAAGGCTTCGTCGCCGAAGGCGGCTTCGGGGCCGTGTACCGCGCCCGCGACCAGCGCGACGGCCGCGACGTGGCGCTGAAGCTGCTCAAGGCCCCGGAGGGGCTCAACGCGGCGACCGAGCTGCAGCAGTTCTTCGAGCGCTTCACGCTGGAGGCGAGGGTCATCGAGAAGATCCGCCACCCGGTAGTGGTGCAGGTCGCGGAGTTCGGCACCACGAAGCTCCCCAGCGGCGTCGGCGTGGCCTTCATCGCCCTGGAGTGGATCGACGGCGAGACCCTGGAGGCCGCCCTCACCCGGCGCCGCGGTCAGGGCGGCCGCTCTCCCTCGGAGGCCCTCCACCTGCTGCGCCCCATCTTCGAGGCGGTGCAGGCCGCGCACGCGCTGGGCATCGCGCACCGCGACCTGAAGCCCGCCAACATCCTCATCGAGCGCGCCTCGCAGCGCGTCCGGCTGCTGGATTTCGGCATCGCCAAGGCCATGCAGAAGGACGAGGTCGCGGGCAGCGGGGCCAGCCGCTCGACCTCCTTCAACCTCACCTTCTCCCCTCGCTACGCGGCCCCGGAGCAGCTCTCCGGCGCCCGCACCGGCCCGTGGACGGACGTGCACGCCCTCGGGCTGCTGCTCACCGAGGTGCTCACCGACCGCCCGGCCTACGTCGCCACCGACCTCATCAAGCTCTACCCCGAGGCCCTCAACCCGAGGCGCCCGACGCCCGGCCACCTCGGCGTCGACGTGGGCCCCTGGGAAGACCTCATCGACCGCGCCCTCAGCCTGCGCCCGGACGACCGCTTCGCCGACGCGGGGTCCTTCCTCGCCGCGCTCGATCAGGCGCTGGAGCGCCCTGTCGCCGCGGCGTCGGGGGCCGTGACCGCGGTGCTGCCGGCGGTGAGCGCTGGCCCTCCGAAGGGCTCTCGGGTCGGCCGCACCGTGGCGCTTGCGGTGGGCGTGCTCGCGGTGCTGGGCGTGGTGGCCAGCGTGGTGCTGCGCTCCGGCCCGCAGGTGACCACCGCCGCGCGCGCTCCCTCGGCGGGGTCGATGGCGGCGTCGCTCACGGCCCCGGCCGCTCCCTCGCTCGCCGACGCGGGCGTCCGCCCCAACGCCCGCTGAGCGCGATGGGCGCTCCCTCGGGGCGCCGACTTCGTGGCACCCTCGCGCGCACGATGCGAGTCGAAGTGTCCCGACAGGCGACGAAGTCCAGGGTGGTCTCGACGGAGGAGGTGCGCTCCGCGGCGGAGGCGATGCTGCGCTCGCTCAAGCTGCCGCGCGCCGAGCTCTCGGTGCTGCTCTGCGACGACGCGACGATCCACGCGCTCAACCGCGACTACCGGAAGAAGAACAAGCCCACGGACGTGCTGGCCTTCGCGATGCGCGAGGGCGACGACGGTCACCTGGCGGGCGACCTGCTGGGCGACGTGATCATCTCGCTGGAGACGGCGACGCGGCAGGCGAAGGAGCGGGCGGTGGTGACGCGCGACGAGGTGATGATGCTCCTCGCGCACGGCCTGCTGCACCTCCTCGGCTGGGACCACCAGACCGACGCCGACGACCAGCGCATGCGCGCGGAGACCGACCGGATGCTGGCGGTGATCCGCCGGGCGGCGGCGGCGAAGGCGAAGCGCGCCGCGGGCTGAGGGCGGGGCCCCCCCCCCCGGCCCCCCCCCCCCCGCGGCCCCCGCCGGCCCCCCTCCCGCTACGAGCGCTCTCGCACCCTCATGGGGAGGCCGCCGCGCGGGCGCATGGTGATCACCGGCTCGGGCACCGGCACCATCCCCGGCGGGAGCTCGAGCTCGAAGCGGCGCGCCAGCGTGGCCAGCACCAGCGTCGCCTCGACCAGCGCGAAGGTGTCCCCGATGCACTTCCTCGGACCGGCCCCGAAGGGGAAGTACGCCAGCGTCGGGCGGCTGCTGGTCGCGGTCTCCATGAAGCGCTCGGGATCGAAGCCTTCGGGGTTGTCCCAGAAGCCCGGGTGACGGTGCGTGGCGTAGGGAGAGAGGAAGGCCAGCGTGCCCGCGGGGAGGGTGTACTCGCCGACGGTGATGTCCTGCAGCAGCCGCCGGGAGAGCAGCCACACGACGGGGGTGATGCGCAGCGACTCGGAGAGCACGGCGCGGGTGTACGGCAGCTTGGGATAGTCCTCGGCGGTCGCGTCCCGGTCGCCCAGCACCTCGTCGAGCTCGGCGAGCATCTTGCGCCGCACGTGGGGCATGCGGGAGAGCCACGACCAGGTCCACGCCAGGAGGTTGGCGGTGGTCTCGTGGCCGGCGCCGAAGATGGTGACCACCTCGTCGCGGAGCTGCTGGTCGTTCATCGCCTCGCCGGTCTCCTCGTCCCGCGCCTCGATGAGCATCCGCAGAAACTCTCCCCCCGGCGCGTCGGGCTTCGCTCGCCGGCTCGCGATGGCCTCGTCCACCACGCGCACCACGCTGTCCCTCGCCTCGAGGAAGCGCCGGTTGTTGGGCGTGGGCCAGGTCACCGGCGGGGCCCACGGCCGCACGATGCGCTCGTTGAGGTTGTGCAGCAGGAAGGTGATGGCCTTGCCCACGCCCGCGGCGTCGCGCTCGACGTCCTTGCCCAGCATGGTGTCGGCCACCACGCGCAGCGTGAGGCGCATCATCGACTCGGCCACGTCGACCGTCGCGCCCGCCTTCGCCGCGACGCTCCACTCGTCGGCGGTGCGCCGGGTGAGCTCCACCATCCGTCCGCCGAGGGCGAAGATCTTCGCGCGGTGGAAGGCCGGCTGCGCGATGCGCCGCTGCCGCAGCCAGACCGGCCCGTCGCTGGTCACGAGCCCGTTGCCGAGCAGCAGCCGCAGCGCGGCGAAGCCCGGGGTGTCCTTGCTCACGTGCTTCGCGTGGTCGACCAGGATCGTCTTCACGTGATCGGGGTGGAAGAGGAAGTGGCCTCGCAGCCCGCCGGGAAACTCCACGCGGGAGATGTCGCCGTTCTCTCGCAGCGCCCGGGTGAGCGTGGCGAGGGGCGCGGTGCGCATGGAGTAGAGGTTGCCGAGGAGGGGCAGGTGACCGGGGGCGATGGGGGCGAGCATGGCGGCGTCGGGGGCTCCGTGTCAGCGGGGGGTGGCCGTCACTGCGGATCGCACGGTCCGTCGCAGGTGTGCGTGACCTGGCCGGTGGGCGTGAGGAAGGTGGTGATCTGCCGGATGGCGGCGGCGAGCGCGCGCACGGTGCCGTGCGTGGGGTTGTTCGACGCGGGCTGGTTGGTCCCGGAGGGGGCGGGCGTCGGGTGCTCGTCCCAGATGGAGAGGCCGGAGGGCGCCGGGCCCATCGTGGTGGTGAGCCCGTAGGGCGTGCGCGGCGACGGGACGATCAACGGGATGTTGCCGGCGCGGGCCAGCATCTCGGTGGCGAGGTTGTTCACCGCCCCGTCGTTGACGGCCTCCTGGAAGAGCAGGCTCTTCTCGGGCACGCCCGGGAGGCGGTCGGCGAGCAGGTGCGGCGCGACGTTGATCGGGTCGCTCGCGTCGAAGAGCGACTGCGAGAGGTTGAAGAGCACCTGCTGCTCGGCGGGGCTCTCGTAGTCGTTGAAGGCCAGGGAGTAGAGGGCGAAGTTCGACGAGCGCTGGAGGAGCAACCCCCAGTTGGCGCCGGGGACGTTGAGCACGCCGCGGGCGCAGTCGGTGGAGTAGCCCATGAAGCTGGTGCCCATGATCCCGCCGAGGGAGATGCCGTAGTAGTAGGCGCGCGCCGGGTCGAAGGCCGCGCGTCCGCCCACCTGGAAGGCCGCGTGGTCGCCGAACTGCGCCCGGCCGGTGCGGTAGAGCACCAGGGCGTTGACGAGCGACTGCTGGAGCTGGTCGGCGATGGCGGGGAAGTAGTTGAAGTCCGAGAGGGCGTGGATGGCCGTGGTGATGTCGGGGTAGCTCAGCCCGGTCCAGTTGGTGGCGATCACCACGAAGCCCTGCTCGTTGATGAAGCGCTGCATGTAGTTGTTGGTGTCCGTCGCGGCGCCGAGCTCGCCCACGGCGGAGCCCAGCAGGCCGTGGCCGAACTGGATCAGCGGCAGCGGCCCGCGGGTCATGGCGCTGCGGGGGATCATCGCCACGAAGGGCACGTCCACCACGCGCACGAACTGGGGCGCGCCCTCGGCGTTGCGGGAGAGCCGCGCGTCGTCGCCGGTGCCGGTGATGAACGAGGGCACCCGGATGGTCCCGCTGATGCGGCGGAGGATGTTGGCGTTGTAGTCCTCCTCGACCTGCGCGACGGTGAAGCCCAGGCCTCGCTCGCCGACCATGGTGAGCGCCGCGTCGCGCATGCCCACCACCGGGCCCGTGAGCCAGCGCTCCGAGGCGGTGGTGTAGTCCCACGCGACGGTGAGCGAGCCGCGCTGGATGCCCGCGCGCTCGAGCGCGGCGAAGATCTCGGTGTAGCGGGGGGCGACGCGGGCGAGGCGCGGGTCGCTCGACGGGGTCCCCGAGCGCAGGGCCGCGAAGCCCGGCGGAACCGACAGCGCTCCGCCGCCGACGGCGCGCGCGGCGGCGGTGACCGCGACGGCGTAGCGGTGCCCCGGGATGAGCCGCACCATCGGGCGGATGATGAGCACCTGCGGACGGCCCTCCCTCGCGGTGGCGTCGACCTCGGCGAAGTGCAGCACGCGCTGCCCGGAGGTCATGTCGACGAGGGCGGTGCTGGCGGTGGCGGTGAGGGAGCTCGCGAGGTCGGTGTGCGGGACGAGCGAGGCGGGGTCGACGCGCTCGGGGAAGTACACGGTGAGGGCGCCGGAGGGGGAGAAGCCGTCGAGGCGGTTCCAGTGCGAGGGGTTCACCGGGACGGGGTCGCCGCCGTTGGAGGTGCGGCCCGTGGAGATGGGCATCGCGGCCGCTGGGAG
Source organism: Deltaproteobacteria bacterium (assembly GCA_016704445.1). Lineage (GTDB taxonomy): Bacteria > Myxococcota_A > Polyangia > Polyangiales > SCUS01. The sequence goes on along the minus strand of JADJAE010000012.1, from coordinate 13,723 downwards.
GTTCAGCCGACCGTCGGCGTTCTGGTAGTAGGCGCTGGGGAAGGGCAGAAGGCAGGCCTCGGGGAAGCCCAGCGGGTTGCACTCCGTGCGCACTCCGCTGTCGGGCGTCGCGCCGAGGTCGGCGGCGACGCTGCCGTCGGCCGTCACGCCGCTGTCCGCGAGCCCCGTGGGCGCCGGATCGCTGCACCCCACGACGGACCCGAGCGCCACCAGAACCGCCGCCCGCAAGAAGGTTCGCATGGACCGTTCGGGTATCACACCGCCCGGTACCTCACCAGCGGCCTCAGCGAGCGAGGTAGTCGTCGAGCTTGTCGAAGGAGCCGGTCCAGCCCTGGGTCATGCCCCCTCGGGCCTTGAGGAAGGTCTCCAGCTCCTCGCGGGTGGTCGCGCCGTGCGGCTCCCACTTCACGGTCACTCGCGTCTGCGCTGGTCCCTCCTCGGTCAGGGTCACGGTCGTGAGCATCGTCGCAGGCCACGTCGGCGACATGGGATGGCGCGTGACGTTCTCGTGCTCGTCGCAGAACTGCTGCGTGTAGACGAGGCGGCCGGGACGCTCGATCTCGAGGTAGCTGGCGCGGCCGTACATCTTCACCGCTCCGCCGTCGGTCATGAGGTAGAAGGTCGCGCCACCCGGTCGGATGTCGGCCTTGATGAACTGCATCGTGAACCCGGTCGGCGCCAGCCACCGCGAGAAGTGCTCGGGGTCGGTCCACATCTGGAACATCGTCTCGATGGGCGCCGAGAAGCTGCGGTTGATGACGAAGCAGCTCTCCCCGGCCGACCCGGCGAGGTGCTCCGCGAGCCGATCCCAGGTCGCGTTGCCGCCCGCCTTCTTGACGAACGCGCGCGTCTCCTCGGCGGCCTCCGGGGTCGGCAGCGCCATGCTCATGTCCATCTTCGTCTTCCCGCCGACCTCGCTGAACACCACGGTGACGCGGAACATCGGCGCTCGCTCGTCATTGCCTCCGTGGTCGTAGACGAGGCGCCTGCCCGGCTCGACCTCGAGGTAGAGCGTCTTGTTCGGGTAGTCGACGCCGTCGGGGCCGTGCATCGTGTAGTGCCAGACACCGCCGGGCCTCAGATCCTTGCTGTGCGTCGTGATCGAGAAGCCCCGCGGCCCCCACCACTGCGCGACCTGCTTCGGATCGGTCCACGCGTCCCACACCGCCTGCACGGGCGCGTCGTAGACGCGGACGATACGGATCTCGTTCGACCTACTTCTTTCGGGCACGGCTCTTTCCTTTCGGCTTCTTCGTCGAGCTCCCGCTCGCGGTCACGGTCTTCAGGTACAGGTCCAGTCGATCGAAGCTCTCTTCCCAGAACTGCCGATAGCTCTCCATCCAATCGGCGGCGTCACGGAGCGCGGCGCCGTTGAGCGTGCAGGGCCGCCACTGCGCCGACCGGGTCTTGGTCACGAGCCCCGCGCTCTCCAGCACCTTCAGGTGCTTGGTGACCGCTACAGGCTCATCTGATCGAGGAACGGTCGGGCCAGGTCGGAGACGTTGGCCTCCCCCTGTGAGAGCCGCGCGAGCATGGCCCTGCGCGTCGGATCGGCGAGCGCCGCGAAGGTCTGGCTGAGGGGATCGCGCAACTGAACCACACGGTTAATTAACCGTATGGTGAGATACGGGTCAAGCGCGCGACAGCGAAGCCATCGAGCTCCTAAACCCCCGAACGATGCTTTGGGGGGCGGTCCTTCCGCCGCGCCCTCCGCTGGGGTACCGGTGCCAGCTATCGGTCCCCCCCGCCGGAGCCCCCCACGATGAAGCCCACCCCCCTCGCGCGCGCCGCGTCGCTCGCCCTGCTCGCCCTCGCCCCGTCGCTCTCGACCGGCGGCTGCGCCGAGGAGCGCCCGGCCATCAACCAGGTGCAGCCCGACTACCTGGACAAGGCCGACCTCATCCCCGCGGAGTACGCGCTGCTCGCGGCCGGCGGCCGCCCCGAGGCCGTCACCCCGGAGGTGCTGCGCCGGGAGCCCGTCTTCTACACGCAGACCACCATGATCGCGAAGCCGGCGAGCACGGGCTTCGTCGGGCTCACCTCGTACTCCGAGCTCCAGAAGGTGCGCTGGGAGGTCACCGAGCGCCTGCTGCTCGCGCGCCTCTCCTACGACTTCGTGCGCGGCGCTCCCGGCGGCGCCGGCGGCATCGGGCAGAACCCGCGCACCGGCGAGATCGTCGCCGCCTTCGCCATCAGCTCGCACTTCGACATCCGCCGCTCGTACAACGAGTCCACCGGCGAGGAGCTCAACGTGGTCGTCGAGAACGACCGCGACCGCCCGTGGCACCAGCGGAAGTTCATGCGCGTCGACTGGTCGCGCAACCTCGTCGACGGCTACAACTCGGTGCTCCAGTACGAGCGCTGGGAGGGCCGCATCCGCGCCGAGCCGGTGCCCGTCTTCGTCAACAGCCCGACGGACCCCAACGCCCCGGTCTTCGAGCACGCCACCATCGGCGGCCAGCGCGCGCTGCGCTACTTCGACGTGGTGCACCGGGCCATCCTGCACCCCGAGGAGGCCGACCTCGGACCCGACCTCCCGAACATCCCCGTCTGCGTCCTCGGCGACGGCGAGACCGCCTGCAACCCCGCCGAGGTCACCTTCCGCACGTCGTTTCTGCGCGCCGAGCGCCGCGACTACGAGCCCGTCAGCCTGACGCCCCCGATCGCCGGCCAGGCCGCCCCGGTGCCCTCCCTCGACCAGGAGCGCTTCGGCTTCTTCGACGTCTCCCACGTCGGCTTCGACCGCACCCGCTCGGCCGTGCTCGACACCGAGCGCGTGCACCTCGCCGCGCGGCACAACCTCTGGGTGCACCACCACGTACCGGCTTATGGCGCCGACGCGGGCCGCGACTGCAACCGCGACGCCGACTGTGCCGACGGCGGCCTCTGCCGCATCGGCGACGCCCCCCGCTCGGCCACCGCGCGCGGCCGCTGCGCCGCCCCCGGCGCCGCCCACCTCGAGGGCGTGACGGAGCCCGCCTGCCGGGCCGACGCCGACTGCGCCGCGGTGTCCCCGACGGCCGCGTGCGACCGAGCCACGGGCACCTGCGGCGACCGCTACGTCCGGTGCAGCGCCGACGAGACCTGCCGCGCGCTCGACCCCCGCTCGACCTGCGACCTCGCCGTGGCGCGCACCCGCAGCGACAACCGCGGGCTCTGCCTGCTGCCCTTCCGGCAGCGCCAGGTGCGGCCCATCTCGTACTTCGAGAGCCCCAACTACCCCGCGCGAATGCAGCCCGTCACCGACGCCGTCGTCGCCGAGTGGAACGCCGCCTTCGCCGACGCCGTGCAGTCCGCCCGCCGCCACGAGTGCCAGCTCGCGAGCGGCGCCGACCCCGCCGTGCCCGTCGCGGACGACCCCTGCAACGCGCCCGCGGTGCTAGGCACCGACCCCGCCCTCGGGGCCGACGCCGCGCACGTCTTCGTCGGCTGCCACGCCCCCGTCTGGGGCTCCGACCACGCGCTGCCGGGCTACCACGACGCCGCGGCCGTCGCCGCCGCCAGGGCGGCAGGGTGGGACCTCCCCGAGTGCGGCCCGCAGGGGACCGTCGCCCGCCTCGGCGACCTCCGCTACAACATGATCGGGTCGATCAACGACCACGACGCGCAGGGCTACTGGGGCCTCGCCAACATCGCCGCCGACCCGGAGACCGGCGAGCTCATCGCGGGCCGCGGCGCCGTCTGGCAGAACATCACCGACACCTACGCCGCGTGGCTGACCGACCTCGTGCGGCTGCTCAACGGCGACGCCACCACGGCCACCATCGCCAACGGGCGCAATGTCATCGAGTCGATGCGCCAGGTCGGGAGCGGCGACACCCCCAGCGCGCAGGCGTTGGATGCGCCCTTCCGCCGGGCGGGCGGGCTCGCCTCGGTGTCGCTGGCCTCGCGCGACGCCCTCGACCGGCTGCGGCTGCCCGGCTCCGGGTGGCTGCGCCCGGGGCCCGGCGCGCGGCTGCGCAACGACGACCCCGACGCCCCCGGCGCGCTCGACCTCGCGGCGCGGCGCCTCGCGCAGGGGCGGCTGCTCGGCGACGGAGACAACCGCGCGGCGGCGCGCCGGGCGTCGCTGCGGGACACGGACCTCGAGTCGGCGCTGCTCCAGGGGCCGCAGGTGTCGCTCGCCTCGACCGCGCGGCAGGACCCGTCGGCGGTGCTCCCGGCGACGAGGGACGCGGCCTCGCCGCTGCGAGCGCAGGACCCGTCGCGGCGGCGGGTGATCCAGCGGATGCGGGCGCGGCTCACGGCGTGGCAGTGCGGCCACGAGGCGGCCTTCGACGACGACGTGCTCGCGGGCCTCGCGCAGCGCATCGCCTCGGGCGCGCCGATCACCCCGGACGACCCCGCGGACGCCCCGGTGGCCTTCGGCCAGCGCTGGGTGTTCCGCGACGGGGACGGGCGCGTGGACTACGAGCGGGTGCGCGACTACGCGGCGCAGTTCATCCACCACGGGGTGCTCGCGCACGAGATCGGGCACTCGGTGGGGCAGCGCCACAACTTCACCGCGAGCGCCGACGCGGTGAACTACCACGACGGCTACTGGGCCTCGCGCGGACAGGGCCACCCGGGCGGCGTGCGCCCTCGCTGGGAGTACCTCGCCGACCCCGCGGACGGCCATTATTACAGCCCCGAGGAGGTGCGCGGCCGGGTGGAGGAGTACGCGTACTCCTCGGTCATGGACTACAAGGGCCTCAACGAGGACGCCCACGGTCTCGGCCGCTACGACCGGGCCTTCGTCAAGAACGGCTACGTCGGCATGGTCGAGGCCTTCCGCCGCGTGGCCGACCGCCCGGCGGCGCTCTGGTACTCGGCCAACACCGCGGGCTCCGGGCTCTCGACGCCGCTCGACCTGCGCGCGTGGTCGACCGGCGGAGCGCCGCGGGGGATGCACTACACGCAGATCCCGGCGATCTTCGGGCGCCGCGCGGACGGCTCGCCGGACGTGCGCGAAGACAACCGCTACGACGTCTTCCTGCGCGAGACGCGCAACGAGTCGCTGCCCGGCTGGGGTGAGGCGTCGTTCACCAACGTGACCGCCGACGGCCACGTGCTGGTGCCCTACCGCTTCGACAGCGACGAGCGCGCGGGCCTCGTCTGGCAGGACCAGCCCAACGACGCCGGCGCCGACGCCTACGAGTCGATGCGCTACGTGTCCGGCCGGTGGCTCGACTACTACTTCGCCAACAGCTACTCGCGGCTGCGCTCGGGCTTCTCCACCGACGCCTACGTGTCTCGGATGTGGGGCCGCTACGTCGAGCAGATGCGCCAGTCGTCGCAGACGCTGGCCTTCGACCTGGTGTCCTTCCAGGACTTCCTCGGGAGCGCGCCCGACTGGCGGCGCTTCCGCGATGACCCGGCCTTCCTGGGCGGCTTCGTCAACCAGGCCGCGACCGGCGTCGTGGCCGACGCCTTCGTGGCGATGGTGCTCATGCCCGAGATGGGCGCCCACCGCATCGTCGAGCGCTACGACGGCCAGCGCCTCGCGACGCTCAACCTGGAGACCGGCGCTGGGTTCCCGGTGCCGATCAACCAGGGCCGAGGCTTCGAGAGCGACTGGCGCAACGACGCGGGCTTCTGGTGGTACGAGCAGCTCAATCGCGCGGGCTCGTACTACGACAAGGTCATGGCGCTCGACGCCTTCACAGACCCTGAGCTGCTGCTCCTGCAGCGCGACACGCCGGCCGACCTGCGGCTCTTCCAGCTGTCTTTCTATTCGATGTACCCCGCGCAGACGATCCGTCTGTGGGGGGGAATGCTCGCCGAGGACTACGCCGACTTCGCCCCGCTCGTGGAGACCGGCGGCACGCGCAGCATCACCCGCACGCACCTCGCGACGCTCAACCTCCCGCCGGGCGACGGCGCCGGGCGCAGCGGCCGCGTCGTCGACGACCTGCACCTCCCGATCGACCCGCAGACCGGCTTCACCGTGCAGCTCCGCGCGGCGGTGATGGGCGCGGCGAACATCCCCGCCACCTTCGACCAGCGCTTCATGGACTTCGCCCGCGTCTGGACCGACGGCAGCGTCGAGGCCCTCGTCGTGGCCGACCCGGCGCGCGACACCGTGAGCTTCACCGACCCGTGGTCGCGCACCACCTACCGCGCGCTGCACTTCGGCACCGGGGCGGGCGAGCCCGGGGCCGACGTGGGCGCCTCGGCGACGGTGCACGCCGCGACCGGCGCCGCGGCCGACGAGGCGGGCATCGGGGCGCGGATGATCCTGCGGCTGCGCGACCTCGACGCCCTCCGGCTGCGGGCGCGCGAGGCCGGCGACGCCGCTCGGGCGGCTGCGCTGGAGACGCAGCTCCGGCAGTACGTCGACCTCGTCCATGTGCTGCGCCGGCTCACGGCCCGCTTCGGCACTGGCACCTCCGTCACGCACTGAGGCGCCTCCCCGCGGCTCTCCCCGACCCGGCGCGCGCCGCGGCGATTCGTGTACATTCCACCACCCTCAGAGTGCCGTCGAACGATGGCAGAAGGCGTTTCATGAGAGTCGGTCTGACGGCGGTGCTGGTGCTGGTGCTCGGGGTCGGTTGCTCGTCGGCGGACACCCCGGCGACGGTCGACGCGGGCGGCGGCGACGCGGCGGCGGGCGACGCGGTGGCGGGCGACGCGGGCCGGGACGCGGGCCGCGCCGACGCGGGGACGCCGGACGCCGGGCCGTCGCGCGCGGGGCTCACCTGCGCGATGGACGGCGAGTGCGGCGCCGCGCTCACCTGCGACGTGGACATCCCCGGCGGGTTCTGCACGGCGGAGTGCACGGGCGGGACGCAGGCGAGCGAGCGGTCGCAGTGCGGCGGGGCGGGCAGCACGTGCCTGAGCTACGGCGACGGCGCCGAGGCGATCTCGTACTGCACGCGCACCTGCACGCCGACGGCGCGGCCTGGCACCGCGGGCGCCTGCCGCCCGGGGCAGGCGTGCACCGGGTGGTGGTTCACGCACGAGACCTACGAGCCCGACGCGGTGGGCTGCGACCTCTTCTGCACGGCGGACAGCCAGTGCGGCACCGAGCGCTGCAACCTGCGCACGGGCGAGTGCGGCGAGGCCGCGGACATGGCCGCGCGCGCCGACGGCGAGCCCTGCGACCCGACGGTGGAGACCGGCACCCCAGCGCGCAACCGCCAGTGCCGCGGCATCTGCTTCCAGATCGGCGACATGCCCAGCCAGGGCCAGTGCGGCAGCCACATCGACCTCACCGTGACGCCGCGCTGCCCCGACGCGCCCGAGCGCATCGCCCCGGAGGCGCCCACCGACGACTCGGGCGAGCGCCTCGACAACCTCGGCGAGTGCCTCTTCAAGACCTGCGGGACGAACGCCGACTGCACCGCCCCGCTCACCTGCCTCCCGGCGATGAACGGCGCCCCGCCGACCTGCGGGTATCGCTAGACCCTCTCCACAGGGGACCTGAAGGGTTGAGGCGGCCGCGGGAGTTTCCTGGCCACGATGCCGCTCGTGTTCGTGCTCGTGCTCTTGCTCGCGGGCGGAGTCGAGGAGTCTTCCCGCGGCGGCGGACCCCATGGTAGCGGTCTGCCCTGGAGGTGGGCAGGTGAGCAACAAGGACGCGGTGGGTCGACGTAGCCCTTCGTCGCACGGTTGGGCGATCGTGGCTCTGGTCGCTCTGGTCGCTCCGTCCCGCCTGGCGGCCCAGACCGGGCCGGGAGAGTTGCTCGCGAGCGAGGCGCAGCACGTGCTCGCGACGAGCTGTGCCGAGTGTCACGGCGAGCGTCTCCAGCGGGGCAACCTGTCAGTGCTGTCGGTCGACGGCCTCGTGCGCAACGGAACCGTGCTGCGCGGCGACCCCGACCACTCTCCGCTCATCGAACGCCTGGCGCCCGAGGGCGACATGCCGGTGGGCCGACCGCCGCTCAGCGTGGCCGACCGCGAGACACTGATCCAGTGGATTCGGGCGGGGGCTCCCACCGCGGTGACGACGGCCGTCGCGCGTGCGGTTGTCGACGAGCTCGCGGTGTCCCAGGCAATCGCCGTGGACCTCGCCGCCCTCCCCGAGAACGATCGTCCCTTCACCCGCTATTTCACCCTGCACGACGCGCACAACCGCAGCCTGCGCGAGCCGGACTGGCCGCAGCGGCGCCAGCGCTTCGAGGACGCGATCCTGGTTCTGCTCAACAGCCTGTCGTGGCGCCGCGACCTCGTGCGGATGCACGCACTCTCGCAGGCGCTGGTGCTGCGCTTCGACCTGCGCGCGGTCGGCTGGACGCCCGAGAAATGGAACCTCCTGGTGCGCTCCTACCCCTACGCCGCGCGGCTTCGCGGGCAGGACACGGCGACCATCGACGCTCCCATGCGCCTCGCGTCGGCGCTCGCGGTGCCCTGCCTGCGGGGCGACTGGTTCGTCGCCAACGCTTCGCGGTCGCCGCTCTACGAGGGGCTGCTCGACCTGCCGCGCACGCGGTCGGAGCTGGAGCACCGCCTCAACGTCGACGTAGCGGCGAACCTGCGCGATTTCAGCGCACGCCGCGCGGGCTTCAGCCGCTCGGGCGTGGCGCGCCACAATCGCATCATCGAGCGCCATGAGTCCCCGTTCGGCGCGTACTGGCAGAGCTTCGACTTCGCCGACGACCAGGGGCCGCACAACATCTTCGAGAACCCGCTCGGCCCCGGCAGCGGCGAAGGGGCCTTCTCCCCCTCCGGCGGAGAGATCATCTTCAACCTCCCCAACGGTCTGCAGGGCTACCTCCTCGTCGACGCCGGCGGTGTCCGCATCGCCGACGCCCCGACGGGCATCGTGCATGACGGCACCAACCCCGACGATCCGGTCGTGCACAACGCGGTGTCGTGCATGGGGTGCCACGGACTCGACGGTATCAAGCCGCACGTCGACGAGGTGAGCGCGGTGCAGCTCCATCGCGGGGCGAGCGACGAGCGCCGCCGCGCGGTCGCGAGCCTCTACGGCGTCACCGCCGAGCGCATGGAGGCCGACCGCGCGCGGTACACGACGGCGTTGAGCCAGCTGCTGCCGACCTCGGGGCCGTCGCACGTCAGCGTCCTGCCGGTGGCCTCGGTCGCGAGGGACTTCGCCCGGCCGCTCGACGCCGACGCCGTGGCCTCGTCGCTGGGTCTGACAGTCGCGGAGCTACGCACGGTGACGGTCGCGTCGGTGTTCGGCGCGCTGCGCGCGATCGTGGGGCCCGTGCTCGCCGGGACCCCGGTCGTGTGCGAGGTGTTCGACTGCGCGTGGCGGTCGCTGGTGCGCGAGGTCGATCCGTCGCGGTCGCTCGTCGCGGAGGGGGGGCCTACGCCCGCGGCCTGTCCGGGGACGACGGCGACGACGCAGTTGTTCCCGGCGGCGCAGGTGTGCGACTCGCGGTGGGAGGCGGTGCGGGCGTACACCGCGGCGGCGACGAGCGCGCAGTGGGACCAGGCGCAGGCCTGCGAAACGGCGCGCGCGCAGCTGCGGGTGCGGGTTCAGGGGGCGTGCGCGGGTGACGGGCTCACGGCGGGGAGCGCCGCGGCGGTTCCGTGCCAGTGCGTCGCACGGCGGGACCCGCGGTCGGGGCGCAACTTCGCGTCGTGCACGGCGCGCGGCAGCGTCGCCTGCGGGCGGTACCAGCAGCGCTGCCGGTGAGCCTCGGGTGCATCGGACCGGCGGGTTGACGGCCGAGGTGCTCGCTGCGTCGAGCGCCCGAGCGATGAACGATCCGACCCCCGCGATCGATCTGTCACTGGCATCCCCGCCACAGCGCCACCGTCTTCTCGGCGATGACCTGGGTGGTGTCGTCGGCCTCGGTCGCCATCGCGAGGTCGAGCACCGCGTCGACTCGGGCCGCCTCGCTCATGCCAGGCTTCTTCAGCTCGCCGAGGGCGATCCCGAGCTCGAAGGTTCCACGGGCGGCCTCGCGGTGCGCGTCGCGGGCGCGCTGGCGTTCGCCTGAAGCGCCGCAGGGAGCTTCCGCTTCGTGGTGGTCTTCGCGCGCTCGCCAGCCGAGAAGCCCCGGGGGACCGGCGATGGGAAAAAGCTCTGGGAGCCGCTGAGCCCTACGGTGGTGGCCAGCGGTCGAGAGCGGCCAGCTCGCGTCGCACCTCGACGCGCGCCTGAGCATTGAAGCGAAGGAGCGTTGCGGTCACGCGACCGGTCGGCGTCAGCGCGACGATCCGACCGTCGCCCGCGCTCTGGAAGTGCGCCGTCCACACGTCCGATCGGGGGTGGAAGAGCGCCACCAGCGCTCCTGTGTCCGGGTCGATGGAGGCGATGTCAGAGCCTTTGTGGCGGTTGCACTCCAGGCACGACAGCGCGAGGTTCGTCGCGTCGTTCGCCCCGCCGTGCTTGTCGGCGACGACGTGATCGGGCTCGTGCGGGAAGAACGCGTCCTCCTCGGCGAGGAGGCAGTACTCACAGCGCCCTTGCGCCCGCTGACGCACCTCGCGGCGCAGCGCCGCGGAGATTCGGGACGTCACGGCTGGTGACGACGCGCCCGCGCCTTCACGAGCTGCATCAACCGCTCGAGCTCGACGAAGCGATCGAGCTCCTGCCGTTCGTCGTCGGTCAGGGCTCCCTCGCGGTGGCGCTCGAGGAGTTCGGCGACCCGCGCCTGCGCCTGCGCCGACGGTCGAAACGCCAGCACCGACCCGGCCCCACCGCCTCGCGCGAACAGGTCGATCATCTCGTCGTAGATCTTCTCCGCAGCGCCCATTGCCTCCGAACGATACATCCCCGCGAATCCGCGTCGCAAGCAGCGCCACAGCCGTCCCGCGTTGGTCGACCTGATCCCCCCCACAGGCTCCGCAACGACCTCTCCGACCGCTACGCCTACGGCAGGCTCGCGCCCGCGGTCGACGGCGCGACCTCGAGGTCGACTGCGAGGAGTCCCCGGCACGACCGCGGGGTCGTCAACAAGCAGAGCCAGACCGCGACTGACGGCGTCGGCGCGTTGAGTGGTCTCCGTCAGGAGGCATGGGCCGCCGCAGCGCTCGTCGGACGCTCGATACGGTTGAACGTCGCTCGCGATGGGGGCACCTATCCTCCGCATGTGGCGAGCGTGGGCTGCGGGCGCGTGGGTCGTGCTGGCGACGATGGGCTGCGGCGCGCCGACGCCGGAGCGAGCGGATGCGGCGGCGCTCTTCGACCTCCCGGAGGTTTCGATCTACTGGCAGGTCGACGCGTTCGCGGTGCCGGACGTGCCGGCGCGGCCCGACGCGGGGAGGGTCGATCGACCGTCGGTGAACCCCTGCGACGCGGGGTTGAGCCCTTGCGTAGGAGCGTCGAGATGCGTCGATCTCCTGGTCGATCGAGCGAACTGCGGCTCGTGCAATGCCACCTGCGACGACCGGAGCGACTGTCTGGCTGGGTCTTGCGAGAGGCTTCCGGGCGACGAGGCGATCTGCGCTGGCGAGAGGGTTCACCTCACGACCGACACGCGTCACTGCGGCGGCTGCGGGAGCGCTTGTCGGGACGTCGGCGGGTGCATCGCGGGGATCTGTGAGACCTCGTGTCGCGAGGGCACTCTGCGCTGCCCGGGTCTGGTCTCCTGCGTCGACGTCCAGACCGACGAAGGGCATTGCGGTGCTTGTGCAAATGCCTGCCAGCTCGGAGAAGCCTGTCACGCGGGGAGGTGTGTCGCTCCGTGTCCGGGAGCGGGTGTTCGCTGTCCCGGATCAAGCGCCTGTCTCGACCTGGAGACCGACACGGCCCACTGCGGATCGTGCTCGCGCGCATGCTCATCGGGACAAGTCTGCGAAGGGCGGGAGTGCCTGCCCCCCTGCGCGCCGGGGGAGACCCGGTGCAATCGGTTCTCGTGCGCGAATCTCCAGAGCGACCGCTTCGACTGCGGCGCGTGCGGGCGGCCTGTCTCTCTACGAGCACGCCGCCTCGTCGCTCTGTCGCGACGGCAGCTGCGTGGTCCGCTGCGAGGTGGGCCATGCGCAGTGCGGCGGGCCGCGAAGCCCCTGCGTGCTAGTGGCGGGGGCGGACTCCGCGAATTGCGGCGCCTGCGGCCGCGCCTGTGAGGCAGGCGAGCGCTGCGTCACGGGCGAATGCATCGCGCCGGGCCCCCGGCCCGTCAGTCCCCTGTCGGGCACCCTCAACGCTTCTCGGCGACCGAGGTTCCGTTGGGCGCCACCGCCCGATGGTGGCGCCGTCGTGGTCGAGGTGTGTGCGTCGCGGGACTGCCGGACGATCGAGGGCAGGCAGACCGTGGCGATGGGGAGCGAACTCCGCTGGCCGACGATGCTCTCACCGGGGCCACACTGGTGGAGGGTCCGCCGGGAGGGCGAGGGGCGCGTGGCGACGTTCGTGTGGGAGGTGTTCATCCCCGCGGAGGACTCGATCGTGCCGCTGGTTGGACCGGCGCGGCCGGACTTCAACGGCGACGGGATGATCGGTGGGACCGAGTTTGGCGCGGCGTGGGGCGGTTGTCACTATGGGAACCCGTGCACGTTCGCCGTCGTGAGCGACGTCAACGGTGATGGCTATGTCGACGCGCTCATCGTTCAGAGGACCGCGTCGCCAGCGCCGGGAATGCCCGGGTCATCGATCGTCTCCAACGTTGAGCGCCTTCGCTCTGGATCATCTGTCGGCCTGGTATCCCCGGGCGTGGGGGGCAGTGGTTTCAGGAACATCGAAAGCATTGATGCGATCGGCGACATCAACGGCGACGGCTATGCGGATATGCTGCTGACGGAGGCGAGGTACGGCACCTGAGTTCCGACGGCATCGTCAGGCTGCTTCTGGGAGGGGCAGCGCCTGCGGTGGAGCTGACGAGCTCCTGGCCGAGGGACACGACGACGATGAGCAGCGCCGACTTCGACGGTGACGGCTTCCAGGAGCTCGTCGTAATCGACAACGGGCGATACTCTCCGGGTATCACGGTGTTGTCCGCTCGCTGCTGGCTCCCCGATCGATGCGCCATCCCGCACTGCGGCGCGGTCGGTCTGCGAGACGCTCCGGGGCAGTTCATCAACGGGTGGACCGATGACGTCGACCGTGATGGCTACCCCGACCTCCGGGTCGCTCGATTCTTCTGGGATGGCGCGCTGACCTCCGAGGACTGGATCTGGCTCGGCGGCCCCGACGGCCTCACCGCCGACCGCTGCTCCATCGGCCCGTCCAGCAGGTTGCCATAGCCCGACTGTTCAATCGGCCGCGACGAGCTCCGCGTCCGCCGCGACGATATCCGGCTGGCGCTCCGCGGCGGTGCTGGCCTACGCCGTCGGCCGGGTGAACATCCTCCCCCCCACCAGGGGAGTCCAACCACCTCGATCGCTCTCTGACTCGACTCTGGCCCCTGACGACGGGCCGCGGCGATGGCGGAGACGACACGCCCACGGTCGTTCCCGTGAGCGTGGCGCCTTCGATGGGTGGGATTCGGGGGGGAGGGGCTGACCGTTGGGGCCTCAGGCCCGCTCAGGTCTCGTCGTAGTGGGAGAAGGCCATTACGGCCGAGCCGCGGCCCTGGGTGCGGCTGCGCAGCTCGGTCACGTACCCGAAGAGCCGCGCCAGCGGGACCGTCGCGTCGATGACCCGCAGCGACCCGAGTGAGCGCAGGTCTCGGACGGTGCCCCGGCGTGACTGCACCGAGGCGACGGCCTCGCCGATGAAGTCCTCGGGCACCGTGACCTCGACCGACATCACGGGCTCGAGCCCGACGATGCCTGCCGACTTCGCGGCCTCCTGGAAGGCTCGCGACCCTGCGATCTCGAAGGCCGGCCCCGCTGGAGTCGACCTTGTGAAACGACCCGTCCAGCAGGCGCACCCGCACGTCGACCATGG